>NZ_JALJRY010000020.1 GCF_024519455.1 Streptomyces sp. STR69
AACTCTCCGCCGAACGCAGCGAGATCACCCTGGAAGAGCTGACCAACCACATGGCGGGCGGCACCGAACTCGCCGCACTCAAGCACGAGTTGTCCCAGGTCCGCGGCGTCGACGTCGAAGAACTCCCCGAGGAGGCCGCGCTCAAAGTCGGCTGACCGTACACGGCAGTTGGGGGCGGTACCGGACCGGCACCGCCCCCAACTGCCGTGCGGGCTCAGGCCGTTGGAAGCACCGTACGCGGCCGGACCGAGAACCCCGCCGCCCGGTAGCAGTCGTCGACGAGCCCCATCGTGGTCAGCGCGTCGTCGGCGTCCAGTGCCAGTGGCTCACCGCCCCTCAAGTGGGCGGCGAAGGCCTCCAGTTGGTAGGTGTACGAGGACCTGCGGCCGAGTTCCTCGGTGCGCTCACCGGCCGCCGTACGGACGACCACCCGGTCGTCGAGATGGGGCTGCACGAAGTTCGTCACCGTGGCCTCGCCGCGTGAGCCCACGACGTGACAGCTCATCTGCCAGGTCTCGTGGGCCATGTGGCAACGGGCGCTGCCCGTGGCGCCGCCCGGGAACTCCAGGTCGGCGTCCAGCCATTCGTCGATCCCCGGTGCGCCGGCCTTCTCGCCGCCGCGCGCGGCGACCAGCCGGGGTGACCCGCCGGCCCAGGGCGCGAGCATGCGCTGGGCGTGCAGGCTGTAGCAGCCGAGGTCCATCAGCGCGCCACCCGCCAGCGGCAGCGACCACCGTACGTCGCTGTCCGGCGGCGCGGGCATGGCGACCATGGTGTCGACGTGCCGGAGTTCGCCCAACTCCCCACCGTCCAGCAGCTCGTGGAGGCGCAGCACGACCGGGTGGAAGAGGTAGTGGAAGCCCTCCATGAACACCGTGCCCGACTTGGCGACGGCCTCGTGGACCTCGGCCGCCTCCGCCGCGTTGCTCGCGGACGGCTTCTCGGTGAGGACGTGTTTGCCGGCCCGGAGAGCGGCCAGGTTCCACGGTCCGTGCAGGCTGTTGGCCAGCGGGTTGTAGACGACTTCGACCTCCGGGTCGGCCACGAGGTCGGCGTAGGAACCGACCACCCGCTCCACGCCGTGGGCGGCGGCGAAGGTCTCGGCGCGGGACCGGTCCCGGGCGGCCACCGCGACGAGGCGGTGGCCGGTCGCCCGGGCCGGTCCCACGATGGACAGTTCGGCGATCCGGGCCGCGCCCAGAACACCGATCCGCAGCGGTTCGTCCGTCGTCATGCGCATACCTCTTCGAGTCGTACCGGGCGGTGTTCATGGCGGGACAGGGTGCACGCCTCGGCGATCCTGCTCGCCTCGACGGCGTCCGCGACCGTGCAGGGGGAGGCGCGGGTGCCGGCCACCACCTCGGTGAACGCGGTGAGTTCGGCACGGTAGGCGTCGGCGAACCGGTCCATGAAGAACGTGTGCGGCACCCCGGCCGGGAAGCCGGCGCCCGGTTCGACGGAGCGCAGCGGCAGCCTGTCCTCCAGGCCGACCGCGATGCTGTCCTTCATGCCGTGCAGTTCCAGACGTACGTCGTGACCGCGGGCGTTGTGGCGGGAGTTGGAGACCACGGCGATGGTGCCGTCGTCCAGGGTGAGCAGGGCGGACGCCGTGTCGACGTCACCCGCTGCCCGGATGTACTCCGCGCCCCGGTTGCCGCCGGTGGCGTACACCTCGACCACCTCGCGGCCGGTCACCCAGCGCACGATGTCGAAGTCGTGCACGGCGCAGTCGCGGAAGATGCCGCCGGAGGCGGCCACGTAGGCGGGCGGCGGCGGGGCGGGGTCGAGGGTGGTGGACCGTACCGTGTGCAGGGCGCCGAGTTCACCGCTCACCACGGCCCGGCGCGCGGCCATGAAACCCGCGTCGAAACGCCGGTTGTAGCCGATGTGCACCTCGACACCGCTGCCCTCCACCGCGCGCAGCACCTCAAGGCTCTCCTCGATGCCGCGCGCCACGGGTTTCTCGCAGAACACGGGGACGCCCGCTTTGACGGCGGTGAGGACGAGTTCGGGGTGTGCGTCGGTCGCGGCGGCGATCACAACACCGTCGACCCCGGCGGCGAGCAGCGCCTCGGGGGAATCGACGCCGGTGGCCCCGAAGCGTTCGGTGACCGCCGCGACGGCCGCGGCCACCGGGTCGGTGACCACCAGGGAGCCCACCGCGTCCAGCCCGGCGAGGGTCTCCGTGTGGAAGGCGCCGATGCGGCCCAGCCCCATGATGCCGATGCGCATGGGAATCGTGCTCCTTCTGCCGGGGTGCGGCTCAGTCCTGGCCGCCGAAGACGTTCTGGTCCCAGTCGATGACCGAGCCGGTGACCACGCCACTGCGGTCGGAGAGCAGGAAGACCACGAACTCGGCGATCTCGTCGACCTGCCCGAGCTTGCCCATCGGCTGTGACCGGGCGGCCTGCTCCCGCCAGTTGTCGCCGGCGCCGTGAAACGCGCGTTGGGTGGCGTCCTCGCCCTCGGTGTCGGTCCAGCCGATGTTGACGGTGTTGATCCGGATCCGGTCGAAGCGGTGGGCGTGCGCGGCGTTGCGGGTCAGGCCCGAGAGCCCGGCCTTGGCTGTGGAGTACGGGGCGAGGTGAGGAGGCCCGCCCTGTGCGCAGTTGGAGCCGATGCTGACGATCGCCCCGGGTGCTTTGCGCGCGGTCATGTCGGCCACGGCCGCCTGCATCGCGAAGAACGGTGCCTTCAGATTGATCGCCATGTGCTGGTCGAAAAGTTCCGGTGTGGTGTCCAGCAGCGAGCCGCGTGACGTGAGCCCCGCCGCGTTGACGAGGCAGTCGATGCGCCCGTGGGTATCGACGGTCCGTACGACGCTGTCGCGCGCCTGCGCCGGATCGGCGAGGTCCGCCCGCAGAAAGTGGGCACCTGTGTCCGCGGCGAGTTTCTCACCCACGTCGGCCCGGCGGCCGGTGAGGACGACAGTCGCGCCTTCCCCTACGGCGGCCCGCACGACGCCCGCGCCGACGCCCTGGCTGCCGCCGTTGACGAGGACGACTCTGTCCTCAAGCAGTCCCATGAGAGTGATGTGTCCTTGTCTCAGCTCTGGCGGCGCTTGGCCGCGGCCTGCAGTTCGTGGCGCAGCCGCCCGGGGTCCCAGTCCTCGGCGACGGCCCGCCGCAGGGTGTCCGCCTGCGAGGGCGGGGCGAGGCCATCGACCGGCGGGTCGAGGTCGAGGTTGGTGGGGAAGGGGTAGCCCTCGGCGGTGGCGGCGATCACGCGGCGCAGCCAGTCCTCCGAGACGCCCTCGGCCTTGCGGCTCAGCAGCACCGGGAACAGGGCGTTCGCCATCGCCTCGCGGTCCACCGTCTCCATGGCACGGCCGAACGCGGAGGACACCTGCAGCAGATTGGCCATGCGCCTGATGCCGGCCGACCGGTTGTGCCCGGCGGCATGGAAGAGCGCCGGGTTGAAGAAGACCGCGTCGCCCTTCTCCAGGGGGAGTTGGACGTGGTGCGCGCCGAAGTACTCGACGAACTGCGGGAGCCGCCAGGCGAGATAGCCGGGCTCGAACTTCTGCGAGTGCGGCAGGTACAGCGTCGGACCGGACTCTACGGGCATGTCGCAGTGGGCCACCGCGCCCTGCAGCGTCAGTACCGGGGAGAGCCGGTGGACGTGCGCGGGATAGGCCGCGGCCTGTTCCTGGGAGAGGAAGCCGAGGTGGTAGTCACGGTGGACGCTCTGTGCCGCGCCGCCCGGGTTGACCACGTTGACCTGCGAAGTGACCTGGTAGCCGGGGCCGAGCCAGGCCTCGGAGATCAGCTCCAGGATGTCGTTGGCGTAGTAGTCGGCGAACGCCTCGGGCGCCCGTACGGCCACCTTGTCCAGGGCGTTCCAGACGCGGTCGTTCGCGCCCGGCTTGGCGAAGTGGTCGCCGCGCCCCGCGCCGCTCGCGCGCTCCTCCTCGATCAGGGCGCGGAAGGCGTCGGACGCCCGGTCCACCACGGCCTCGTCGGGGAAGGCACCCTTGAGGACCACGATGCCGGGCCCGTCGAGCAGCGCCCGCACCAGTTCGCTCTGCACGCCCCTGCGGCCCTCGGGGGTGGCCGCGAGTCCGCGGAGCCGGGTGCTGTCGTAGAGCGGGACGTTCTGCTCGATGCGCTCGGCCGAGGGGTGGTCGGCGAGGTCGGTGCGCTGCTCCACGAGGGAGCGGAACACGTCGAGATCGCAGTCCGCCTCGGTCAGCCAAGTCCGCGTCCCTGCGGTGATGGGAGACATCCGAGTCCTTTCACTGTCCGTGTGTTTCTGACAGTCTTGATAACTCAAACCCATCATTCAATGCTTGTCGCTACATCAAAAGCGCATCATCGGTCCGGGAGATCAGGCATGCGACATCCGTACCCGATCAGGGAAATCGCCCGTCAGGCCGGGCTGAGTACGGCCACGGTCGACCGTGTCCTCAACCAGCGGGGCAACGTAACGGAGAGCACCATCAGGGAGGTGCAGGAAGCCATCAAGGACCTGGACCGCCAGCAGAGCCAGGTCCGGCTGGGCGGCCGTACCTTCATGATCGACATCGTGATGCAGACCCCGGAGCGGTTCTCCACCGCCGTACGGGACGCGCTCGAAGCCGAACTGCCCTCGCTGCATCCCGCTCTCGTGCGTTCCCGCTTCCACTTCCGCGAGACCTGCCCGCCCGCCGAACTGACCGCGACCCTGGACGGGATCGCGAAGCGCGGCACCCAGGGCGTCATCCTCAAGGCCCCCGACGAGCCGGAGATCGCGGCGGCCGTCGGCCGGCTGATCGCGGCCGGTATCCCGGTGGTCACCCTGGTGACCGACCTGCCGCACAGCGCACGCCTTGCCTACGTCGGCATCGACAACCGCGCGGCCGGCGCCACCGCCGCCTACCTCCTGGGCCAGTGGCTGGGCAGGCGGCCCGGCAATGTGCTGACCACCATCAGCCGGGGTTCCTTCCGGGGCGAGGAGGAGCGCGAGATGGGTTTCCGCAGCGCGATGCGCCTCGCCGACCCCCGGCGGTCCCTGGTGGAGGTCACCGACAGCGACGGCCTGGACGCCACCCAGCACGATCTCGTCCTGGCGGCGCTCAAGCGGGACGAGGACATCGTCGCCGTCTACTCGGCGGGTGGCGGCAACCTCGCCACCCTCGACGCCTTCGACGCGCTCGGCCGCGAGTGCGCGGTGTTTATCGCCCACGACCTCGACCACGACAACACCCGGCTCCTGCGCGAGCGCCGACTGTCGGCGGTCCTCCACCACGATCTGCGCCAGGACATGCGCCGCGCCTGCCAGATCATCATGCGCGCCCACAAGGCACTCCCCGACGACGGCCCGTCCCTGCCCTCGGCGATCCAGGTCGTCACACCGTTCAACATGCCGCCGGGAGCACCCTCCGCGGCACCGGCCGACTGATACCGGCGGACGCTGTGAAGAGCACGGGCGGGGCCGCGCCGATAGGCTGGTGGTGCTCGGCCCATCAGCGCGCGCTCAGCCGGAACTCCAGCGATCGCAGCACAGGAGGAACCCATGGCCGGTCAGTTCGAGGCGACAGCCGAGGTCAACCGCCCGGTCGAGGAGGTCTTCGCCTTCCTCGCCGCCGGCACGAACGACCCCAAGTTCAGTCCGAGGGTCCAGGAGATCACGAAGACCCCGGAGGGCCCGACCGCCGTGGGCACCGTCTTCACCAGCACGGTCAAGGACGCCGGGATGAAGACGGGCCGGACCTTCCGGATCACCGAGTTCGAGGCACCCCACCGCATCCGCTGGGCGGAGACCTCGAAGAACGTCGTGACGGCCGACGAGGGCGGCTACGACCTCGAATCCACCGGGCAGGGCACGACCAGGGTGCGGATCTTCAACGTCCTCGAAGGCCACGGCGTCGGAAAACTGCTTGTGGGCTTCGCGCTGGGCGCGGCCCGCAAGGACGCGCCCGCGTTCGGGCAGCGCATCAAGGCGGCGGTGGAAGCGTCCTGATGCGCCGCTGACCGTCAACGCGCCGTAGCGGGGCGGCTGTTGTAGGCCTCCACCGTCAGCAGCGGATGCCCCGAGGCCAGTGCCCGGGCCGGCCAGGACAGGGTGACGGACTGCGCCTCGCCGGGCAGCAGCCACAGGTAATTGTGGCTGTACAGCGTCGGCAGCACACGGTGGCCGGTCGCGCCGTTCGTCAGCGAGAGCCGGACCATCGCGGCGACGGCGGGACCGTCGTTGCGGACGGTGGCGGTGAGCCCGGTTCGGGTCACGCGCCCGAGCGTCGCCGACATCGTTGTCCGAGGCGCCCCGCTCAAGCCCCGCATGGCGGCCGGCGTGCGATAGCGCCAGTACGTGTTCCGCGACCGGAGCCGCCCGTCACCGTCCTCCAGCGTGAGGCGCAGGAGGTGTAGATCGGGCAGGTCGTCGGTCCAGGGGACGCTGAACGCCTTCGCGGTCGCGGCCGGTGCGACATCCAACCGGGCGCTCCTGTTCCCGCCGAGCCGACGGCCCGACAGATCGAGCAGCTGCGCGGAGACCACGGCGTCGCGCAGTCCGGCGCGGGTGTGGTTGACGGCGATGACCTGCCCCTCGGGGTCGGCCTGGACGTGCAGCGGTTCGCAGGCCGAACGGGCGCCGTAGTAGGTGCCGTTGACGTCGAAGTCGTAGTCGTAGGTCTGCCAGACCGTGCTGTGCCAGGCCGGGTGGGACATCCACAGCATGAGGCCGCTGGCGTTGTCCCAGAGGTTCGCGTTCCAGGCCTCGAACATGGCGCGCGTGTTCTCGTAGTTGACGAACTGCGCCTTGCGCGCGAAGTCGTCCAGGCCGGTGGTCGTTCCGAGACGCGCCTCCACGGCGGCCTTGTAGGTCTGCGGGGCCTGGTTCCCGCGCTCGCTCCAGTCGTGGTAGTACCAGGCGCCGCCGATCGGCCACTCGGGTTCGTCGCCCGTCATGTTCCGCAGGCTGGCGGCGGTGGAGACCACGGGCATGCCGATCTCGGTGTGGAAGCCGAAGTCCTTGCTGCCGTAGGTGGTTGGGTCGAAGTACTTCTCAGGCTCCACCCAGCCGTAGGGTCCGCCGCCGGTGATGATGCCGCCCGCCGAGTTGTTCTGGTAGAGGACGCCGGGGACCTGCTCCTCCACCGCCTTGCGCATGCCCTGGTCGATCGCGGCGGGCGGATTGCCCTCGTTGGCGCCGCACCAGACCACCACGCTCGGATGGATGCGGTAGCGCAACACCGTGTCCCGCGCGAGCGAGTTGAAGGCGTCGTGGTCCGGCGGGTCCATGCCCCACGCGTTGGGAAAATCGTTCCACACCAGGATGCCGTGCTCGTCGCAGGCGGCGAAGAACTCCTCCCGGTCGGACGTGCCGACCCAGTTGCGGATCATGGTGAAGTTCATGTCCCGGTGCATCCGCACGGCCGCGTCCATCCGCTCCGGCGGCATCCGGCGCAGCAGCTCGTCCCAGCCCCAGTTGCCGCCCCTGGCCAGGACCCGCACCCCGTTCACGCTGATCTTCAGCGGATCCGGGGTGTTGGACACCGACTTCACATCGGTCCAGGTGTCCGCGTCGTCCGACACCTGGATCACATACGTCTTCGGATACGCCGACTCCCACAGGACGGCGACCCGGTCGAATCTCTTCGAGACGCCCAGGTCGACCTGGATCCACTGCTGGTCCTGGTAGGCCGAGGACCAGCGGGTGCCCGGATCACCGTCCGTGGCGTGCGCGGCCGGGTGGTCGGGATCCTCGGTGGAGGCGGTCGTCGTACGACGGAGAGCGAGGTCGGTGCCGGGGATCGTGCTGTCGATGACGCTCAGGGACCACAGGGAGTTGCCCCAACTGGTGTTGCGCAGCCCGCAGTTGATACGGACATAGCGGGCGGTCCGGGGAGTGAAGTCCTCTGTCTGCAGGCTGGCGTTGCCGTTGTTGAAGGGCAGGGGAACCGCGCCGTTGTCCACCGACGCGGCATCGGTCCAGGTGGCGTTGTCGGAGGAGACCTGCACCACGAAGGTCTTCGCGTACGCCTGTTCCCAGACCAGGTCGACCTCGTCGAAGGACTGCACCGACCCCAGGTCGACCCGGATCCACTGGTCGTCCTCGTAGGCCGAGGACCAGCGGGTGCCGGGATCGCCGTCGGTCACGTTGCCCGCGCCGTGGTCGTCCCCGTCCGTGCTCGACGCGTCGGCCTGCGCGTGCAGGGCCAGGTCGGTGGCGGGCCGAGCGCTGTCGCGTACGGCCAGGGTCCACAGGGAGTAGCCCCAACCGGAGGCCCGGGTGAGGCACTTGATGCGCACGTATCGGGCCTGTTGCCGGTCGAAGGTCACCGACTGGGTGTACGCGTCACCGGAGTTGGCGAACGGCAGGGGCACCTCGTACTCGTAGCCGAACTGGCGGATGCCGAACCGGGTGGTGCGGCGGTCGCTCTCCGCGCCGTCGAGCGAGGCGACCAGGGTGAGCCGATGGAGCGCGGGGTCACCCAGCCCGTTGGGCCACCACAACTCGGGGTCGTGCAGCCGTAGTTGGGCGAAGGCTTCGGGGGTGAACACGACGTCGACGCTCTCCCCGGCGGGCACGGTGACGGCCTTGCTGACCCGTATGTCGCCGAAGGCGGCGGAGACCGTCGTCCGGTGGTCGGTGGTGTCGGCGTTGCGGACCGGGACGACCACGGTCAGTTCGGCGACCGACAGACCGGGCAGGTCCGGCAGCAGCGTGTCGACCCGCGGATCACCGATCACGACCTGGCCGGTCGAGCGCAGCCGGACGTGGTTCCAGATGCCGGCGGCCCGGTCGCGTACCGCCGGCATCCAGTCCCAGCCCGAAGCGGCCAGGTAGGTGGGGGAGTTGAGGTTCATCTGGTTCGCGCCCGCGTCCACCCAGGACTCGCCGGCCGGGCCCTTGTCGCCGGGGCTGCCGGGTACCGGCATCGGCGTGATCTTCACCGCGAGCGCGTTCGCCCCGCCCGGGGCGAGCAGTCGGGTCACATCGAGGGCCGCGCGGGCGAAGGGATACGTGAGTCCGCCCACGTGGTGGCCGTTGAGCCAGATGTCGGCCGTGTGGTTGACGCCGTCGAACTCCAGCCAGATCCGGCGCCCGGCCCCGGTACGCAGACCGCGCGGCAGCTCGAAGTCCCGCTTGTACCACCACGCGTGGCGCGACAGGGCCTCGGAGACACGGAGGTTGTTCAGCCCCGCGACGGGATCGGGCAGCTTGCCCTGGTCCACGAGCGAGGCCAGCACCGTGCCGGGGACGGTGGCCGGCAGCCAACTGCTTGTGTCGAAGGACGACTTGGACAGCTCCGTACCGTCCGAGCCGGCCCAGTCGTCGAGGGTGAGCCGCCAGCCGGACTCCACCGGGACCGTGCCGTCCTCGGCCACGGCCAGCTTCGGTGCCGGGCCGGTGCGGGTGCCCCAGTCCGTCCAGCCCGTGGCCGACGGACGGTGTCCCTTGACGGTGCCGTAGACCTCGAAGCCGTTCAGACCGAGGGGGTTGGGGTTGGAGCGCCGGTTCGAGGTCAGCCGTATCCAGCGTGCCGTGACCGGGTGAGGGGGCTGGATGTTCACCACTCCGCCGGTGCCCGCCGTGGTGCGGTACACGCCGGTCCAGGAGGTGTGGTCGGTCGAGGTCTCGACGACGTACTCGACCGAGTAACTGGACTGGATCTCCTTGCCTGTTGTGCCGTCGGCCGGGTTGCCCGAGGCGGGCGGGGTGAACACCGGGTCGCTCGCGTCGCCTTCGAAGGTGAGGCGGATCGACGTGACCTGGCACGGGGTCTGCAGGTCGATCGAGATCCACTGGGGGTCGCCCGCTCCGGCACGCCACCCGCTGCCGCGTACGCCCGGCGGGTTGAGCCGGTCCACCACGAACGCACCCGGCGTGGGCGCATAGGCCGTCGAGGAGACCGACACGGGTCGGTACAGGGCGAGTTCACCGGGTTGGACGGGGGAGGAGGGGGCGGCCGACGCGGGCGTGGAGAAACCGAGCCCGAACCCGGCCAGCAGACCGGAACCCGTGGTGACGAAAGCGCGGCGTGACACGTGTGGTGAACCCGACTGATCTGTCATGAGCGTGATGTCCCATCAAAAACCGGCGGCACTGACAACGTTGCCAAAGGCTGGGACGCGAGGGAAGCTGTGTCAACCCTTGGGGCGACCTTCTAATAAATTAGGAATTAATATTGACAGGGTTTCGGCCGCACGCCACAGTCGTCGCCGTGGCGCGGCCGGCCCCCTGTTGAAGTGCGGCCCGCGTCACGTCCTCCTGCTTCCCAACCCTCGGGAGAGGCAAGTGACTTCACATCCGCAGGTCCGCACACCCGCGGTAACGAGACTGACCCGCCGGGCCACCGTCATCGCCATCGCGACCGTGCTGGCGGCGACCGCGGCCCCGGCCGCCACGGCACGGACCGGCGCCGACCAGGGCGCGCCCGACTACTACGACAGCGGTCTCGCACCGACGCCCTACATGGGCTGGAACACCTACTACGGGCTCGGCGCGCCCACCGAACAACAGGTGCGCTCCGTCGCGGACAAGCTGGTCAGCAGCGGTCTGCGGGACAGCGGCTACGACATCGTGTGGCTGGACGGCGGCTGGCAGGCCGACAACCCGCGTAACGCGCAAGGCCAGTTGGTCGCCAACCCGGACCGCTTCCCCTCCGGCATCCCGGCGCTCGTCTCCTATCTCCACAAACGCGGACTGGGCGCGGGCATCTACACCGACGCCGGAGCCTACGACGGCGGCAAGAGCTGCGGGTTGGGCAGCCGCGGGTACTACGACCAGGACGCACGGCAGTTCGCCAACTGGAAGATCGACGCGGTCAAGGTCGACTTCCTGTGCGGAATCGGCGCCAAGCTCGATCCGGGCCCGGCCTTCAAGGAGTTCAGCGACGCGGTCGCCAAGTCCGGCCGCAAGATGCTGCTCAACCTCTGCAACCCGCTCACCGACGACTGGGGCCTGCCGCACACACCGGAGCAGGACGCGCACAACACCTACGTCTACGGCCCGACGACCGCCGACTCCTGGCGCACCGGCACGGACATCGCCTGGGGCACACCGAGCCCGGGTCAGTGGCCCAACGTGCTGCGCAACATGGACGCCAACGCCTGGCACCCCGAGGCACAAGGGCCCGGCCACTACAACGACCCCGACTACCTCATCCCGATGCGCAAGATGACCGACGGGTCGTACGAGCTCAGCCAGGAGGAGTCGACCAGCCAGTTCGTGATGTGGGCCGAGATGGGCTCACCGCTCGTCCTCGGCTCCGACCCCCGCACCCTGTCCGACGCGATGTTGGCCATCCTGCGCAACCCTGAGATCATCGCGGTCGACCAGGACCCGCTGGCCGTCCAGGGCGTGCGCGTGGCGACCGACTCGGCCGGGGACGTGTACAGCAAGGTGCTGGAGGGACGTGGGCAGCGCGCGGTCGTGCTGCTCAACCGGTCGGACCAACCCGCCCTGCGCACCGTGCAGTTCGCGGACACCGGGCTCGGCGGGGCGGTGCGGGTCCGGGACCTGCGGGCGCGCGCCGACCGGGGCACCCACACGGGGTCGTACACCGTCGAGGTCCCCGCGCACGGCACCGCGTTCCTGAAATTGACCGGCGTCGATGCCCTGCCCGGTACGAATCTGGGGCAGCAGACCACGGCGAGTCCGGCGGTCGTGAATGACGGTGGCACGCCGACCATCTTCCTGCGCGGCCCGCACGGCTCGCTCGTTCAGCAGGCCGATGGCCAGGCGAAGGACCTCGCAGGTCCCACGAAGGGCCGGATGCTCGGCCAGCCCGCCGCGTACGCCTCGGCCGGCGGCCGGATCGACGTCTTCGTGCGCGGCACCGACTCGCGGGTGTACCGGCGGGTGTTCACCGCCGGCCGCTGGGGCGCCTGGCAGGGTCTCGGCGGGCAGGTCGCCGACGCGCCCTCGGTCGCGTTCACCGATCCCGCGCACTGGACCCTGTTCGCCACCGGACCCGACGGACAGGTCATGCAGCGCGGCCCGTCGACCGCGTGGTCCTCGCTCGGCGCACCCGGTGGCCGGGCGGTGTACGGGCGGCCTTCCGCGGTCGTGGACTCCCAGCGTCGGGTCCATGTCGCCGTGCGCAGCGCGGCCGACGACGTGTGGACCCGGTCCCGGGACACATCGGGGGAGTGGTCGCCGTGGAGCTCGCTCGGCGGGACCATCAGCGGCAGCCCGACGCTGGTCGCTGTGGGGGACGCCGTGGTGCTGTACGCGCGGGCCGCCGACTACACGCTCTGGCAGCAGCGGTACGAGAACGGCGCCTGGCAGGGGTGGACCAAGCAAGTGGCCTTCCCCAGCGCCGCGTTCGACGGTGCGCTCGGTGCGGTGGCAGGGACCGGTGGAGCGGTCGACGCGGTGTACCTGGGCGTTGACGGCTACGTGCACCGGACTCAGTTCAAATAAATTAGTAATTATTCTTGACGTGGTGGGGACGCCACGCGAACCTGGATCCGCCCGCGAGGGATCCACAGGGAGCCATCCATGACCAACGTCCATCAGCCGGACAGACGCCGGTTCCTCGCCGGGCTCGGCGGCGCCGGAGCGGCGGCACTGCTCAGCGGCTGTGTCACCTCGACCTCCACCGGCAAGAGTTCCTCGAAGGGTGCGGTGACCCTCCAGTCCAACCTCTCCGCCCCGCAGGCCAAGGCCGCGATGGAGGACCTCGTCGCCGCCTACGCCAAGAAGGGGTCCGAGAAGGCGAGCCTCAACACGGTCGCCGCGGAGACCTACCGCACCCAGCTGCCGACGTACCTCACCTCGGCCAACCCGCCCGACGTGTACACCTGGTACCCCGGCTCGGTGGCGGACGCGTACGCCAAGAAGAACCTGCTGCTCGACCTCGACGACGCGTGGACCACCTCGCCCGACCTCAAGCGCTACTCCAAGGCGCTCAACACGCTCTGCACGTCGACGAGTTCGGGCAAGAAGATCTTCGTGCCCAGCACCTACTACTGGTGGGGCATGTTCTACCGGAAGTCCAACTTCGCCAAGTGGGGCGTCAGCGAGCCCAAGAGCTGGGACGACTTCCTCGACCTGTGCGACAAGCTCAAGAGCAAGGGCGTCAACCCGATCGGTCTCGGCGCCGGCGGCGGCACCGCCTGGGTCGCCTCGGCGTGGTTCGACTACCTCGACATCCGGATCAACGGCGCCGAGTACCACCGCCAACTCCTCGCCGGGAAGCACAGGTTCACCGACCCCGAGGTACGCAAGGTCTTCGACCGCTGGCAGGAGGTGCTGCCGTACTTCGACCCGAACGGCGCCGCCGTCGCCTTCCAGGACGCCACCACCTCCCTGCTCAACGGCCGCAGCGGCATGATGCTCATCGGCACCTTCTTCGCCGACGCCGCCCCCAAGGACGCCCTCGACGACATCGACTTCTTCCGCTTCCCCGTCATCGACGCGAAGGTCCCGCTCGCCGAAGAGGCGCCGGTCGACGGCTACTTCGCCAGCGCCCGCACCGGCCGCCACGACCAGGTCATCGACCTGATGAAGTACCTCGCCACCGCCGAGGCCCAGGAGATCTACATCAAGGGCTCCTCCGGCACCGTCCTGCCCTGCCACCCCGACGCGAAGGACTCGGGCACGGCGCTGGTCAAGAAGGGCCGCGCGCATGTCGCGGCGGCGGCCGAGATCACCCAGTTCTTCAACCGTGACTCCAGCGACGCCCTCCAGCCCACCGCCGACAACGCGTTGACCAAGTTCCTGGCCAAGCCCAAGTCGATCGGGAGCATCCTCACCGACTGGCAGCGCGATGCCGAGAAGATCTGGAACGCCTGACATGGCTGTCCTGACCGCGCCCGACCGGACGTCCCCGGCCCGAACGCCCGACCGGGGCAAGCGGGTTCGGGGCCCCCGGCGCACACCCCCGCTGGTCCTCGCGTTCGTCCTGATGCCACTTCTCGTCGAGGCGGTGTGGGTGTTCTGGCCCGCCGTGCAGGGCTTCTACCTCGCCTTCACCCGCTGGGACGGCGTCTCCCCACCCCAGTTCATCGGCCTGGGCAATTTCCGGGAGATGGCCCACGACGACGTCTTCCGCAGCGCGACGGGCCACACCGTCCTGTGGCTCGTCCTCTTCGGCGGCCTGTCCGCCCTGCTCGGCCTCGCCGCCGCGCTCCTGCTCCAACAGGAGCGCCGTGGCGTCGGCTTCTACCGCGCGGCCATGTTCCTGCCGGTCGTCTTCTCCCTGGTCGCCACGGCTCTCGTCTGGCAGGCCATCTACCAGCCCGACGGCGTCCTCAACCAGCTCCTCCAGTCCGTCGGCCTCGGCAGCCTCCGCCACGCCTGGCTCGCCGACCAGGACACCGCCCTCTACGCCGTGATCGTGCCCGCGCTCTGGCGTCAGATCGGCTATGTGATGGTCCTCTACCTGGCCGGCCTCAAGGGCATCGACCCCGCCCTGTACGAGGCCGCCAAGGTCGACGGCGCCAGCGCCTGGCAGCGCCTGCGACACGTCACCCTGCCCCAACTCCGCAGCGTGAACGCGGTAGTTCTGTCCGTCATCGTCATCGACTCGCTGCGCTCCTTCGACGTCGTGTGGTCACTGACCCGCGGCGGCCCCTACCACTCCTCCGAGCTCCTGAGCACCTACATGTACTCAACGGCCTTCCAGTCCCTGCGACTCGGCTACGGCTCCGCACTCGCCGCCGTCATCTTCGTGCTGGCCTTCGGCGTCATCTGCTCCTACCTCGTCCGTGCGTTCCGGGAGGCCGACTGATGTCCGCCAACTCCACGGCCCTGCGCCGCAAACGGGCCGCGACCGCCGGATTCCACCTGGGCGCGGGCGCGTTGGCGATCCTGTGGCTGCTGCCCATCGCCCTGGTCCTGGTGACCAGCCTGCGTTCCTTCGACGACATCGCCGCGCACGGCCTGGGCAGCTGGCCGCGCTCCTTCACCCTCGGCAACTTCCGCCAGGCCTGGGTCGACGGCGGCCAGCAACGCGCCCTCATCAACAGCCTGATCGTCACGATTCCGTCCGTCCTGATCACGCTGGCCCTCGCCTCGATGGCCGCGTTCGCCCTCAGCCGCTACGAACTCCCCTTCCGCCGCTCCCTGTTGCTCCTCATGCTCGGCGGCAACCTCCTCCCGCCGCAGATCCTCCTCATCCCGGTGTCCAAGCTCAGCGAGGTGATGGGCGTCTTCGACACCCTGCCCGCGCTCATCGGCGTACAGATCGGCTTCGGCGTCGGCTTCTACGTCTTCGTCCTGCACGGGTTCATGCGGTCGATCCCGGCGGAGATCCAGCAGGCTGCGGTCGTAGACGGCGCAGGACCCTGGCAGATCTTCTGGCGGATCATCCTCCCGCTGACCCGCCCCGCCCTCGCCGCGCTCAGCGCCCTGTCCTTCACCTGGATCTTCAACGACCTGCTCTGGGCCATCACCGTCCTGCGCAGCGACACCAAGATGCCGATCACCGCCGCCCTCATCGGACTTCAGGGCCAGTTCGTCTCGATGTGGAACGTCATCGCGGCCGGCTCCGTCATCGCCGCCGCACCCACCGTCGCCGTGTTCCTGCGCTTCCAGCGGCACTTCGTGGCCGGCCTCAACCTCGGGGCGGTCAAGTGACCCACCAGCGCTGGACCCTGCGCACGGAGAACACCAGCTACACCGTGCGCCTGTCCCCGGACGGCCCCTGGGTCGAACTCGACGCCTGGGGACCGCTCGGCGTCGAGGACGGCCCGTCCGCCCTCGACCGGTCGCGGCGCACCCACTTCATCACCCCCGCCGACGCGGCCCCCGCCGAGTATCTGCCGTACGGGACAAGGCCGTTCACCGGTTCGGAGCTGGTGGTGTCGGGTCCGGGCGGGGACCGGGGGTCGTGGTGGGAGTTCGACCACGTGGAGGCGGAGGAGACCGCGCTGCGGTTCGCCTTCCACGACGAACAGCTGGGCCTGCGCACCGTCCTCCACTACGAGACCGTCCCCGGCACGGACGTCATCCTCCGCCGGACCGAGTTCACCGCCACGGCCGAACTCCGCCTGGAGCGGCTCGACTCGGCCGCCGTGAACATCCCGATCACCGGAGTGGCCCGCCTCACGTACCTCACCGGCCAGTGGTCGCAGGAGTTCCAGCGCACCCGACTCGACCTGCCCAGAGGCACGTTCACCATCGGCAGCCTGCAAGGCGTCCCGGGGCACGCGTACGCGCCCTGGCTCGCGGTGCAGGACGGCGAGGCACCGGCCGCATACGGCATCGCCCTCGCCTGGCCCGGCAACTGGCACATGACCGCGGAGGCCGAACCCGGTGGCTCCGTGCGGGTACGAGCGGGCCGCGTGCCCCACGAGGGCGCGGTGCTGCTCGCACCCGGCGAAACCCTCGCCACCCCCCAACTCGCCTGTGCCTTCAGCCCGGACGGCCTCGACGGACTGTCCCGAGTCTGGCACCGCTACGAACGCCGGCTCACCGGCGAGCGCCTGCACCGCCCCCGCAAGGTCCTCTACAACTCCTGGGAGGCCACCGGCTTCGACGTCGAAGCGGCCGGGCAACTGGAGCTGGCGAAGACGGCCGCCGACCTCGGGGCCGAACTGTTCGTCGTCGACGACGGCTGGTTCACCGGACGCGCCGACGACACCGGGGGACTCGGCGACTGGTGGCCCGACCCGGCCGCCTTCCCCCAGGGATTCGACCAATTCATCGCGGACGTAAGGGCGTTGGGCCCGGACTTCGGCCTGTGGATAGAACCCGAGTCCGTCAGCCCGGGCAGTCGCCTGCACGCCGAACACCCCGAGTGGGTCTACCGGATCGAGGGCCGCCCCGGGCGGCTCGTCCGCAACCAGCTCCTCCTCGACCTGGGCCGGACCGACGTCCAGGACTTCGTGATCGGCACGCTCGACCGGCTGCTCGGCACATACGACATCGGTTACCTCAAGTGGGACATGAACCGGCCGCCCACCGAACGCGGACGCCCCGGCGCCGGCCGCGTCGACCTCGACGCCGAGCACGTCGCCGGATACCTGCGCGTCCTCGACCACCTCCGGTCCGCCCACCCCGACGTCACCGTCGAGGGCTGCGCGGGCGGCGGCGGACGGATCGAGCACGCGACGATCGCGCGCACGGACGTGGTCTGGCCCAGCGACAACACCGCCCCGCTGGACCGGCTGAGGATCCAGTACGGCTTCCTGCACGCGCACGCCCCGCACGTCATGAGCTCCTGGGTCACCGACGCGCCCGGCGTCTTCGACCCACGCCCGCGCAGCCTCGCCTTCCGCTTCGTCAACGCCATGTGCGGAGTCCTGGGCATCGGCGCCGACCTGCGTGCCTGGACACCGGAGCAGCGGGCCGAGGCCGCCGGCTGGATCGCCCGGTACAAGGAGGTGCGGGACGTGATCCACCGCGGCGAGGCACGACTCCTCGGCACACCGGACGACCCGAGCTGCGGAGTGCAGTACGACGCAGGGGGCCGGACCGTCGTCGCCGCGCTCAGCACCGGACGGCTCGACGGGGCCCCGCTAGTGCCGGGGCGTCCGCAACGGCTACGGCTGCGGGGACTCGAGCCGGCGGCGCGCTACCGGGACACGGCGACCGGGACGTCGTACGGCGGAGCCCATCTGCTGCACCACGGGCTGCCGTTCGCGTGGAGTGCCGGTCACGACGCCGACCTGGTCGTGCTGCTGCGCGAGTGAGCCCCGTTATGTTTCCAGCAAGCCCTGACGCGCGAAGGAGTCGAACCCCACGATGGACCAGCCCGTACGACGGCACGGCGCCCGCTTCACCGGGCGCACGGCCGTGATCACCGGAGCGGCCTCAGGAATCGGCGCCGCCACGGCCGTACGCCTCGCCGAGGAGGGAGCGGCCGTCGTGCTCGTCGACATCGCCGAGGAGCGGGGCGAGGCGGTGGCGGAACGCATCGGCAAGGACGGCGGGCGGGCCCGGTTCGTGGCCGCGGATGTCGCGGCCGAGGACGACTGGGCACGGATCGTCGAGGCCGCGCACGGCTTCGGGCCCGTCGACGTCCTCGTCAGCAACGCCTTCACCGTCGACGTCAGACCTGCCCACGAGATGAGCCTCGCCTCCTGGCAGCGACAGCTCGACGTCAACCTGACCGGCAGCTTTCTCGGTTTCCGGGCGGTCCTGCCCGATCTGGAGGAGCGGCGGGGCGCGGTGGTGCTGACCTCGTCCGTGCACGCGTTCAGGGGCCTCCCCGGACATCCCGCCTACGCCTCCGCCAAAGGCGCCCTGCTCTCCCTGTGCGGCCAACTCGCCGTCGAATACGGGCCCGTTGTGCGTGTCAACGCCGTCGTGCCGGGACCGATACTCACAGCCGCCTGGGACAGAGTGCCACCCGAGGAACGGGAACGCAGCATCGCCGAGACGGCCGCCCGCCGCTTCGGCGCACCCGAGGAGGTGGCCGCGGCCATCGCGTTCCTCAGCGCGGACGAAGCCTCCTTCATCACCGGTACGAGTCTCGTGGTGGACGGCGGCTGGAGCGTCGTCAAGGCCTCCGCATGACCACGCTCCACAACCAGCAGAAAGGCTGTACGACATGACGCCCTATGCCCGACGCGGCGTCCACGGCCAGACCGTGGAAGTCCTCGCCCGCCGCATCCTGGGCGGCGAGATCGCCGAAGGGGCCACGCTGGATCTGGTCGCGCTGCAGAGCGAGTTGGACGTCAGTCTGACCGCGCTGCGCGAATCGCTGAAAGTGCTCGCGGCCAAGGGGATGGTCGACGCCCGGCAGCGTCGCGGTACCTTCGTGCGCCCCCGCGCCGAGTGGAACCTGCTCGACGCGGACGTGCTGCGCTGGCAGTTCGAGGGTGCCTCCACCTCCGAGTCCGACCGGGCGCTGCTGCACAACCTCGCCGAAGTGCGCGCCATCATCGAACCCGCCGCCGTCCGACTCGCCGCCCAGCGCCGCACCGACGAGGACCTGGCCGCCCTGGACGGCGCCCTCGACGCCATGGGGGAGGAGGGCTCCGACGCGGCCCACGCCGTCGAGGCCGACCTCGCCTTCCACCGCGCGCTGCTCGCCGCCACCCACAACGAACTCCTCGAACGCATGGAGATGGTCATCGAGTCGGGCCTGGCGCACCGCGACCGCATCGTCCACAGCGCCCCGCACAGCGAGGACCCGGTCCCGGCCCACCGCGCCGTCCTGGACGCCGTACGCGAGCGGGACCCGCAGGCCGCCGAGGCCGCGATGCGTGCCCTGCTCGACCAGGCCGGCCGCGACCTGGACCGGCTCGGAGACTCCGAAGAAGGTTCAGAAGAAGACTCCGAAGAGACGGAAGGCTCCCGCTCCCAGTGAAGATCACCCGTGTGGAAACCTTCCTGGTCCCGCCCCGCTGGCTGTTCTGCCGGGTGGAGACCGACGAGGGCGTGGTCGGCTGGGGCGAACCGGTCGTCGAAGGGCGCGCCGAGGTGGTGCGTGCCGCGGTCGACGTGCTGGCCGAACACCTCGTCGGCCAGGACCCGTTGCGCATCCAGGACCACTGGCAGGTGATGTCCAAGGGCGGCTTCTACCGGGGCGGCCCCATCCTCTCCAGCGCCGTCGCCGGCCTCGACCAGGCGCTGTGGGACATCGCCGGGAAGACCTACGGCGCTCCGGTGCACGCCCTGCTCGGCGGGCCGGTGCGCGACCGTGTCCGGGTCTACGCGTGGGTCGGCGGCGACGAACCCGCCCAGCTGAGCGAGCAGATAGCCGCCCAGGTCGAGGCGGGCTTCACCGCCGTGAAGATGAACGCCGCCGGAGCCACCTCACCGATCCCCACCCCCGCCGAGACCGCCGCGATCGTCGCCCGGGTCGCCGCCGCCCGTGAGGCGCTCGGCCCGGACCGCGATGTCGCCGTCGACTGCCACGGCCGCTTCACCGCCCCCGCCGCCCGCCGCGTCCTCACCGAACTCGCCCCGCTGCACCCGCTGTTCGTGGAAGAACCGGTGCTTCCGGAGCACGGCCATCTGCTGGCAGGACTGGTCGAGTCGAGCCCGGTACCCCTCGCCACCGGTGAACGCCTTTACGGACGCGCCGAGTTCCTGCCCCCGCTCGCCGCGGGCATCGCCGTCGTCCAGCCCGACCTGTCCCACGCCGGCGGCATCTCGGAGGTGCACCGCATCGCCTCCCTCGCGGAGGCCTACGGTGCCCAGCTCGCCCCGCACTGCCCGCTCGGCCCGATCGCGCTGGCGGCCAGTCTCCAGGTCGCCTTCGCCACCCCCAACTTCCTCATCCAGGAACAGAGTCGGGGCATCCACTACAACAAGGACGCCGACCTGCTGTCCTATCTCGTCGACCCCGCGCCGTTCCGGTTCGTCGACGGTCACGCACTGCGCGGAGACGCCCCCGGCCTCGGCATCACCGTCGACGAGGCCGCCGTACGGGCTGCCGACCGCACCGGTCACGCCTGGCGCAACCCCGTGTGGCGGCACCCCGACGGCTCGTTCGCGGAGTGGTGACCGTGCCGCTGGACATCGTTATCGATCGTGCCCACGGCGGGCGTTGGACCTCGCTGCGGGCGGGGGACCGCGAATGGCTGTGGCGGCGTGACGCACCCGAGCGGGCGAAGGTCTTCCCCGGCGACGCCTTCGTGGACGCGGGTGGACTGGAGGAGTGCGTCCCCACGGTCCGTGGCGATCCCGACCACGGAGACGTCTGGTCACGGCCCTGGACGCGGGAGGGGGAGGCGGACGTCGTTCGCTGCGACCGCTTCACGCTGGCACGTACCGTGCGCGGGACCTCCGACGGTGCCGAGGCCGACTATGTGCTGACGGCCGACGCGGGCTTCCGCTTCGTATGGGCCGCGCACGCCCTGCTCGACCTCTCCGACCGGGCGGGGCTGCACCTCCGCGAGGGAGCGCGCACCCGGCTCTTCCCCGAGGCGGCTCCGCTGTTGGACGGGGCGTGGCCCAAGGGCGACCCGTGGGTAGAGGGCGACTGGCCCGCGCCGGGCGGACTGCGCCTGGACCGGTTCGGGCCGGACGACGGCACCGCCGTAGGAGCCGTCGTGGACGCTTCGCACTGCTGCGTCCACGACCGGGACGACCGTCTCTCACTCGCTCTCGAAGCCGACGGGCAGCCCCTGTCCATCGCCCTGTGGCGCAACCTGGGCGGCTTTCCCGCCCAGGACCCCTATCGCAGCACGGGCGTCGAACCGATGCTCGGCCGAGTCTTCGACCTCGCGGAGGCGGGCCCCGGTGACGCCGCCCGAGTACCCGCCTCGGGTGCGGCGCGGTGGCGGCTGACGCTGGCCACGCACTGCCGCTGTGTCTGAACCGACCTGCACGGGAAGGGAATTCGTCCCATGGAACTTGAAGACGCCCGAGCGGTCGGAGTCGGCGGGGGCGAGGGGGCGGTGGTCTGCATCGGGGAGACCATGGCGGCCCTGGCGCCCGCGCCGTCCGCGTCGCTGGAGAACGCCGACGACCTGCGGGTGTCGGTGGCAGGCGCGGAGTCGAACGTGGCCATGTACCTGGCGGACCTGGGCATCCCCGTGTCCTGGCTCTCGGCCGTGGGGGACGACGCGCTGGGCCGGCGGGTGCTGGCCGAGGTCGGCGCGGCGGGAGTCGACGTCGGCGGAGTGCGCCGCGACCCCGAGCGGCCGACCGGCCTGCTCGTGAAGGAGCCGACCGGCAGCCGGACCCGCGTCCACTACTACCGCGGCAACTCGGCGGCCTCGGCGATGGGGCCCGACGTACTCCACGACGACCGGCTCAGGTCGGCCTCCGTCCTCCATCTCACGGGCGTGACCGCGGCGCTGTCCCCGTCCTGCCGGAGCCTGGTGGCCACCGCGCTCGCCGTCCCGGCCGACGAACGGCCGTACGCCATCAGCTTCGACGTCAACCACCGGCCCGCGCTGTGGCCGCCCGACACGGCCGCCACCGTGCTGCGCGAGCTGGCCGACCGGGCCGACATCACCTTCGTCGGGCTCGACGAGGCACAGGATCTCTGGGACGCGGACCTCGAACCGGCGGACGTACGACGGCTGTTGCCCCGTCCACGTCTTCTCGTCGTCAAGGACGGCGGACATTCGGCGGTCGCGTTCAGCGCGGAGGGCAGCTGGACCGTGCCCGCGCTGGGCACGGACGTGGTGGAGCCGGTCGGCGCGGGCGACGCGTTCGCCGCCGGGGTGCTGACCGGTCTGCTGCGCGGCGAGGACATGGAGCGCGCGCTGCGGCTCGGACACATCACGGCCGCCTCGGCACTGAAGGTGACGGCCGATCACGGGCCCCTGCCGGACAGCGCCCGGATCGAACGACTCCTCTCACTCCCGACCGACGAATGGGCCGCAACGGCAGGGCAGTTGGCCGTCCCGGTCAGGGATGGGGCACCGCGGTGACCGCATTCGATCCGGGAGAGTCGGGGCTGGCGTTCATGTCACCGGGGGAGGGCGACACCGACGGGACACGCGCGGGCCCGACGGGCGCCTTCTGGTCCAGGTGCGTCGCCGCGAACAGGATGCCGACCACCACCGCGGCCACCACCAGGACCGCGACGGCGGCGGTGGTCACTCCCGGAGCGAGACGCACCCGGCCCGGGCGGAGACTGCTGCGAACAGCCTGACCTGCGGACATGTGATTCCTCGAATCGTCGATGGTGAACGGTCTGTCGGGCCGCCGCCACAGGTGGCTTCCCGTGGCGAAGGCCCCGGCTCGGAGGCGCCTCCACCCGGACAGACGTTCCGACCGCATCGAGGTTGCAGGTCGGAAGAATCTTTTCTACGACGAGTCCGCGTCGGCCCTACATGTCGAGGACGAGGTCCGTCCCGGGCCGGGCGCAGCAGATGAGGACCTCACCGGCCGCCGGTGGTTCGAGCGGTTCGGGGGAGTAGGTGATCGTGCCGGACAGCAGAGGCGTCACGCAGGTGTGGCAGACGCCGGTGCGGCAGCTCCAGCGGGTGGGGACGTCGCAGGCGTCGGCGAGTTCGAGCACACTGCGCCAGCCGTCGTCGAACGGGACGGTGAGACCGCTGCGCGCGAAGGTCACCGACGGGCCGGTGCCGGGCGGTCCCGGCGGCTGGTGGGGTGCTCGGGCGGGCTGTCCGGTGACTCCGGGGTTGATGGCGGCCAGGGCCCCGAACAACTCGGTGTGGATGTGCGCCGGATCGACGCCCGCCTCCGTGAGGGCCTGCCGCATGTCGGCCATGAAGGGGGCGGGGCCGCACACGTAGGCGGTCGCGTCGGCGGGGACGGACAGTGCGATCAGCCTGTCCTTCGTGAGGCGGCCCGGCGCCGCATGGGCACGCCGGCGTTCCTCGGGGGTGGCCGCGCTGTAGAAGACGTACTCGTGCGCGTGCGGCAGCGCGGCGAGCAGGTCGTGTGCCTCGGCCGCGAGGGGGTGTTCGCGGGGGCCGCGGGCACCGTGGATCCACCAGACCTCACGTTCGCTCTTCCCGGCGGCGAGCGCGTGCAGCATGGACAGCACCGGTGTGAGGCCGATGCCGGCGGAGACCAGGAGCACCGGCCCGCTTCCTTCGGCGTACACGAACTCACCGCGGGGCGCGGCGACTTGGAGGTCCGCACCGGGCCGTAGCCGCGTGGTCAGATAGCCGCTCGCCGTGCCGTGGGGCTCGTGTTTGACGCTGATCCGGTAGCTGCCGGCATCGGGCGCGGCGGAGAGCGAGTAGCTGCGCACCGGGGCGGGGACGGTCGTGGTGGGGACGCGCAGGGTGAGGTACTGGCCCGCTCGGGCGGGCGGGAGCGGGGAGCCGTCGGGGTCGGCCAGCCGGATCGAGGTGACCGTCGTGCTCTCCGCGGTCACGTCCGTCACCCGCAGCGGGCGGAAACCGTCCCAGGCCGGGCGGGCGGCGGGCTCCGAACCGTCAGCGCTGGCGAGCAGTTCGCGGAAGGACCCCTGCCAACCCGGGCTCAGCGCGGGCACGTTCAGGGCGAGGCGCAGCTTGGCGGGGTCGCGGCCAGGTAGGTAGAGGAGCGCGTCCGTGTCGGCCACGCTCAGCGCGCCCGGACCGGTCCTGGTCCGTACGATCCGGTCGCCGGCCTGCACCCGCCCCTCGCTGACGACCCGCATGTAGAAGCCGGGGCGGTGATGGCTCACCAGCAGGGCGGCCAGCTCGGGTTCGCCGAAGCGCATACCGACCCGGTAGCAGGTGACGCGCGGCTGGGTGACCTCGAACTCGGCCTCGCCGATGCGGTACCGGTCACCGATGCACACCTCGTCGTCGAGCAGGCCGTCCACGGTGAGGTTCTCGCCGAACTGGCCGTAGCCGAGGTCGTCGCGGCCGAAGTGCCGCTGCCAGTGCCGGTACGACTGGATCTGGTAGACGAGCACGGCCCGCTGTTCGCCGCCGTGACCGGCGGTGTCGCCCTGGCCGTCGCCGTCGATGTTGAGCCGGCGGACCATGGCAGGGCCTCGCACCGGGTACTTCCACACACCGGTGCGGACGTTCCTGCCCTCCCACGGAACGTCCTTCGGCATCCCGACATTCACCGACAGCAGGGTGGGCACGGGGAACTCCTTCCCACGGGGACGACCGGCAGGGTCGCACCCGAGACGGCAGTCGTCCCCTCCCATACTGAGGGTGCGGTCGGCGTCGTGCGAGACCGCACCCTCAGTGCACGGCCTAGTTCGGTGCCGTGATCCGGAGGCGGATCGTGCGGGCTTCCGGGCGCAGCGCGAACGCGGGCCACACGTCCGGGCCGCAGGCCCGTGAGCCGAGGCCGTGCTGAGCGGCGTCGACGGTCAGGTAACTCGACGCAGAATCCGGCAGTTCGAACGGGTGTCCGGACCGGGCGATCTCCTGCGGGGTGTGGCGGCTGAGCGTGAAGCCGGGACGGCGGCCCTGTGTGTCGGGGAGCGCCTCGACGCGCAGCACGTCGGCGTCGCCGGTCGTCAGTGCCAGCCGGCGCACCGCGGAACGGTGTCCGGTTTCCTGGGGCCGCGCGTACTCGACCGAGAGGTCACGGATGCCTGCGGCGAACCGGCCGGTGCGGGCCGCGCGCAGACTGTCGGGGTAGGACTCCAGCGGGCCCGGGCCGAACCACTCGGCGCCGTCGACGGGAGCCGTACCGTCGGGCAACTCGAAACGCACCCCGATCCGCGGCCACACCGTCCGCCAGCCGTGCGAGGGCTGGATCTCCACCCGCAGCTCCACCTCGCCGTCGCTCTCCCGCGACCAGACCGACTCCACCAGCACCGACAGCCCCGAGTCGGCGGCCGAGACCTTGTCGACCGTGCGCAGCGCGTCCACGGTCTGCTCCACGGACACCCGTCGCGAGGTCAGCCGGTCGAGCCCGTCACGGAGCCACAGCTCGGCGTTGGACACCCCCGAGACGCTTGCATCGCTCTCCTCGACCTCGCCCCACGCACCCTTGTCGTTGTCGGTCGGCGCACGGAACAGCTCCAACCGGGGCCCTGCCACGGCACGTTCGCCGAGGCGCACGAGGGACCCGCCGACGAACTCGGCGATCCCGAGCGTCAATGTTCCGTCGCCGGGACGCCAGCCGCTCCGAGGTCGGACACCGGGCACCGGGCGGCGAACCGAGAGGTCCAGCTGGGCAGTTGCCACCACATGACCCTCGGACGCCCAAGCCGTGTCCCGCGCCAGCTCCGCGTCGATCGTCAGCCAGGTCTCGGCATCCGGCGACACCGCGACCGCCGGCAGCGACACCCACCCCGAGTCGCCCGCCCCGACCCGCGGAACCTCCAACTCCCCTGAATCCACTGCCATTCCGTCGTGCTCGACCCGCCAGCGGAACCGCAGATCGGACGTGTCGGCCGTATGCCGCAGATTCGTGATCGCGACCTTGTCGCCGTCGAACGCGAAGTCCACCGGCGCCACCACGGCCTTGAACTCGTGCAGGCTGGGCGTCGGACTGCCGTCGCTCAACACCATGCCGTCCATCACGAAGTTGCCGTCGTGGACGACCTCCCCGAAGTCACCGCCGTACGCGTAGTACGGCGTCCCGTCCGGGGCCGTGGCCAGGATGCCGTGGTCGCGCCACTCCCAGACGAAACCGCCGTGCAGGCGCGGGTGTTCGTGCACCAGCGCCTCGTACTGGTCGAACGCGCCAGGACCGTTGCCCATCGCGTGCGCGTACTCGCACAGCAGGAACGGCTTGGTGCGCTGCCGGGCACCCTGCGCGGGCGTGCAGTTGAGCAGCGGGGCGCGTGAGCCGTCGATGCCGATCTGCTCGGTCTCCAGCACGGACGCGTACATACGGGAGTAGACGTCGGTGTATTCGCCGGTGTAGTCGCCCTCGTAGTGCACCGGGCGTTCGGCGTCGCGGGCGTGGACCCACGCGGACATGGCGGCGAGGTTGCTGCCGGTGCCCGCCTCGTTGCCGAGCGACCAGATCACGATGCTGGGGTGGTTCTTGTCCCGCTCGACGGTGCGCTCGACACGGTCGAGGTACGCCTCGCGCCAGGCCGGGTCGTCACTGGGGTTGCCGGTCCAGCCGACCTTGTCGAAGCCGTGCGTCTCCAGATCGCATTCCAGGATCACCCAGAACCCGAGCTCGTCGGCGAGGTCCAGCAGCCGGGGATGCGGCGGGTAGTGGCTGGTGCGGATCGCGTTCACGTTGAACCGCTTCATGAGCGCCAGGTCCTCACGGGCGTGCGCCTCGTCGAAGACCCGGCCGCGCTCCGGATGGGTCTCGTGCCGGTTCACCCCGTGGAACACGACCCGGCGCCCGTTGACCAGGAACTGGTCCCCGCGGATCTCGACCGTACGGAAGCCCACGCGCAGGGTGACGGTCTCCGTGGCCGTCGACACGGTGGCGTCGTAGAGGCGGGGCCGCTCGGCGGACCACGGCTCCACGACGGCGATGTCGACGGGCGACAGATCGGCCGGCGTGGTCCAGACCCGCTCCACGCCCAGCTCGGGGATGCGCAGGGTGACCGGGAACGCCGTGGCGTCGGCGGTGATCTCCGCCTCGACCCGGCCGCGGCCGTCGTCGAAGCCGGTCCGCAGCCAGACGTCCTCGATGCCCCCGGCCGGCCGGGCGACCAGGGTGACATCGCGGAAGATGCCCGGCAGCCACCACTGGTCCTGGTCCTCGACATAACTGGCCGCCGACCACTGGTGCACCCGCACCGCGACGACGTTCCCACCCGGGCGCACCGCCGACGTCACATCGAACTCATGGGCCAGCCGGCTGCCGCTCGCGCCGCCGATCTCCACCCCGTTGACCCACACCGTGAAGAGCGACTCGACACCGTCGAAGCGCAGCACGACCCGCTCGGCGTCCGACCAGTCGGCGGGCACGTCGAAGGTACGGCGGTAGTCGCCGGTCGGGTTCTCGTCCGGGACGTACGGCGGGTCGATCGGGAACGGGAACTGGACGTTGGTGTAGATCGGGCGGCCGTACGCGCCGTCGCCCTGCAGCACCCAGTGCGCGGGCACGGGGATGCTGTCCCAGCCGTCGGCGTCGAAGCCTTCGGCCGCGAAGTCCTTCGCCGCCGACGCCGTGGGGGACAGGCGGAAACGCCAGGACCCGTTCAGGGAGAGGGACTTCGCGTCTGAGCGCAGCCACGAGCGCGCCGGGCGCAGGGCACCACGGCCGGGTGCGAGGTCGGAAACACGGGGGGAGAACTCGGGGAGCAAGAGGTCACAACGCTTTCATGAGAGCAGAACGGGTCGTATTGCATTCGATCATGGCGGTCTACCGGAGCACGACGGTGCGGATCTCCCAGGGCCCGAGGTCGAGTTCGAGCACGTCGGTGACCGGGGTGCGGGACAGCGACCGGCCCAGCAGATCGACGGTCGTGACCTCCGTGAAGGTCCCCGTCACACGCACCGTGGACGCGGTGTCGCTCATCGCGGTCAACCGCACCTCGATGCCGGTGGCTTGGGCGTCGTCGCCGCCGACACGGTGGACGGCCGACACGAGGACGTCCTTCCCGTCGACCCGCAACCCGGCGGTGTCCGGCGGCAGTTGACGCCCGGCGGGCCCGGTTCCACGAGTCACCAGGACGTCGCTCCGGAACTCCTCGGCGAGCGCCACCGCGTGGGCACCACGCCAGCCGGACGCCGAGGGCACCACGGCGAACCGGTTCTCGATCCGCATCCCGAGGTCCTGCGCACCAGGTACGGGGATCTCGCTCGCCGCCGGTTCGTCGCGCAGGGGGTGGATGTTGACACTGATGGAGCCGATCGCGCGCAGCAGCGTGACGGCGAGTTCGGAGCCGTCACCGACCAGTTCGTACTCGCTGGAGTGGTCGAGCAGGACGGTGGCGGCGCCCGCCGACACGAACGAACCGGCCGGGAAGGTCGGGAGCGGATACTCGCCCCAGCCGCCCTCGGCGGTCAACCCGCGTTCGGTGACGGCGAATTGCCCGGCCGACGCGGACGTGGTCACCGGCTCGGGCAGCGGCACGTGGAAGCGGAGCCGGTGATCGGCGGACTGGTTCAGGAAGGACGTGGAGACCCGCACGAACGGCTCGCCCACGCGCACTTCCACCAGCGTCTCCACCGGCGTCGGCACGGCCCGGTCACCGCGCACATCGCGGTCGGGGGATAGCACGGCTGGCCACTGGTAGACCCGCGTGACCCTCGACCGCGAACGCAGCGGGCCGGTTTCGAGCACCTCGACGGTGATCTCCGTGGGCTCCGAGACGAGGACGTCCTGCGCCGGGGGAGCGTAGTTGTAGCTGTCGCCCCGGTCACCGCCGTCGACCAGACGCCCCACGCCGTACAGAACGGTGCCGTCCTGCCCGGTGATGTCCAGGGTGCCGTCGGCGGCGACCGTGACCTCGACCAGGCCGTTGGAGAGGGTGCGATCCGTCGCCGTGGCGGGGGCGGACACGGTCGAAGCGGTGGTTTCGCTCGGCTCGACCCGGAAGCTCGACAGTCCGGAGGCGGGCACGTCCACGGGTACGAGCGCGGTGGCCCGGGCCTCCTCCAGCGTCAGCACCCGCCACTCGCCCGGATGCGCCGCGGCTGCCGCGGCGACCTCGCGGCGCAGGATCAGCAGGTCGAAGGGTCCGCTCGCCGGGACCTCGGCGAGGTGGAACACGAGCTCACCGGCGGTGAGTTCGTAGTGGTCGATCAGTCGGCCGAAGAGCTCGCGGCGGTGGATACGGCGCAGCACGCGTTCCAGCTGCGAGGCGTCCATGCGCTCGTCGCTGAGGACGGTCGGCGCCTGGGAGATCAGTTGTACGGGGGCTGTCGAGCCGTCGGCGGCGGTCGCGAGGAGCGCGGTCCCCTCCGGCGGGGCCACGACGTCCACCTCGACCAGCGCCGTACGGTCGAACGGCAGCGGGTTGGCGACCAGATGGCCGTCGCTCGGTACCAGGGCGGCGGGCTCGGCGAGCGCCGCGTCCCGTACCGCACGGGCTGTCTGCGCGGCTTCGGCGAGGCGGGCGGCGACCTGGTCGCAGGTCTCGTCGGTGCCGGAGCCGACGACCGAGTCGTGCGCGGTCGACTCGATGATCTTGTGCCAGGCGAGCGCGAGGAACGGTGAGTCGTCGCGCCGGGACCACAGCGCGTTCATGCGCTCGGCGTGGTCGATCGTGCGCTCCGCGACGGCCATGCGCTGCTTGAGGCCGAGCCGTACCGACAGCACGCCCGGGAGGATGTTGCCGCGCACATGGCTGCGCAGCTCACCGGTGACGACGGCGGAGACCTGGTCGCGGACGTGCTTGCGGAGGTACTCGTCGAGCGTGGCGACGGTGATGGCCCGCCCCTCACCGGAGGCCCGCCGCAGCCAGGACGCCAGTTGGGGGTCGGGCGCGTTGTGGTCGGTGCCGGCCATCGCCAACACCGGGTCGCCGCCCCACCGTTCGGCCGTCATCTCCGCGTAGTCGTGGAGAGCGCGGCCGATCTGCTCGGGGATCAGGAGTACGTCGAGGCCGTTGTCGTAGCCGTCGAAGAGGAACTCGGTACGGACCTGGGAGCCGTCCGGCGCACGCCAGTTGAAGGCGTGGCCGTCGACGGATCCGGGCACTCCGCGCCACAGCGCCGCGTGCTCGATGCCGGCCCGGGCCAGGATCTGCGGCATCTGCGCGATGTGGCCGAACATGTCCGGCAGATAGCCGACCGGCATCGCGCCGCCCAGCCCTTCGGCGGCGGCCCAGCCCATTTGGAGGTTGCGCACGATGGTCTCGCCGGAGCAGAGGAACTCGTCGAGCAGGATGAGCCACGGTCCGATGGCGAGCCGGCCCTCGCGGACCAGGGCCACGACCCGGTCGCGGTTCTCCGGCCGCATCTCCAAGTAGTCCTCGATCGCCGCCAGTTGACCGTCGACGGTGAACCGGAAGTCCGGGTCCGTCTCCGCCGTGTCCAGCACGGTGTCGAGGGCGGCGACGAGCCGGTGCCGGAACACCTGGAAGGGCTCGTACCACTCCCGGTCCCAGTGGAAATGGGGCACGAAGACAGCGGAGTCGCTCATGACAGGTGGCACCTTCTGTGCGGGGGCGGTCACTTGAGGGAACCGGCGGCGAGTCCGGTGCGCCAGAACCGCTGGAGCAGGATGAACAGGATGATCACGGGCACGATCGACACCAACGAACCGGTGATCACGGACTCTTGAAGGAGCGGGGCCCGCGCGGTCTGGCCGTTCCACTCGTAGAGGCCGAGCGTGATCGGGAAGAGGGACTCCTTCTGCAGCATCACCATCGGCAGGAAGAAGTTGTTCCAGATGGCGACGAACTGGAACAGGAAGATCGTCACCAGTGACGGCGTCATCAGCTTGAACGCCACCGAGAAGAAGGTGCGGAACTCACCGGCACCGTCAAGCCGCGCGGACTCCAACAGCTCTTGCGGAACTGCCGCGTTGGCGAATATCCGGGCCAGATAGACACCGAACGGGCTGACGATGCTCGGCAGGAACACCGCGAAGTACGTGTTGACGATCCCGGTCGCCGAGAACAGCAGGAACAGCGGGAGCGCCAGCGCGGTGGTGGGGACGAGAACGCCGCCGAGGATGACGGAGAACAGGAACTCCCGTCCGCGGAACTGGAACTTGGCGAGCGCGTAGCCGCACAGCGCGGAGATCAGCGTGCCCACGACCGCGCCGAACACCGCGTAGATCACGGTGTTGACGATCCACTTGCCGAAGACGCCGTCGCTGCGGGTGAACAGGACGCGCAGGTTCTCGAACAGGTTGAAGTGCGAGAACGTCAGCCCGTTGGTGGCCGCGAGATCCCCCTGCGGCTTGGTGGCCGCGACGATCAGGAAGTAGATCGGCAGCAGGAAGTAGATCGCCAGGAGGAGCATCACGGCCATGGCGGCCGTACGGCTGACCTGGCTCTCACGGTTCACGGTTTGCTTGCTCACAGCCCGGCCCTCTTCGAGGTCAGTCGCATGAACCCGAAGCTCAGGACGAAGGTGATGACGGCGATGACCACCGAAATGGCCGCGGCCTGCTGGTAGTTGTTCCCGGAGGCCACCGCGTACGCCAGCATGTTCGGCGTGAACGTGCTGGAGATGTTCGAGGAGATCTGCCGCAGCACGGCAGGCTCGGCGTAGAGCTGGAGCGTGCCGATGATCGAGAACACCGTGGTGAGGATGATCGACGGGGCGATGATCGGGACCTTGATCTGCCAGGCGATGGTCCAGTTGCTGGCGCCGTCCAGCTTGGCGGCCTCGTACAGCTCCTGCGGGATCGACTGCAGGGCCGAGAACATGATCAGCATGTTGTAGCCGGTCCACAGCCACGTCGAGATGTTCGCCGCCGACCACAGCACCGCGCCCGGGCCGAGGAAGTCGGGCTTGAGCCCGATGCCGTTCAACAGGTCGACGACGGGGCTGAGTTGGGGTGAGTAGAGGTATGACCACATGATCGCGGCGATCACGCCGGGTACCGCGTACGGCATGAACGCGGTGATGCGGAACACCGACTTGAGCCGCAGCAGCGGAGTGTCGAGCAGCAGCGCGATCACCAGGGCGACGAACAGCATCACCGGCACCTGCACGATGCCGAAGAGTCCGATGCGGCCGACGCTCGACCAGAACTCGTCGTTCTGGAAGACCTTCGTGTACTGCTCGAAACCCCCGAACGTCGTGTACGAGGTGCCGTACTGCCCGCCGGTGCGGCGGACGACGCGGACGCTCTGCCACAGCGCGTAGCCGACCGGCACCAGGTAGAAGAGCACGAACGGGAGGAAGAAGGGGATCACGAACGCGAAGATGGTGCCCGCCCGGGGGCCGCCGCCGTTGAGACGGCGACGGCCCCCGGGAGACGCCACCCCGCGCGTCGCGCGGGTTGCGATGTCGGTCATCGTGCGGTCACTTGCCCGCCGCTGCCGGGATCGCCTGATCCTTCATCGACTTCAGCGCGGCTGCCTGAGCCGTCGCCAGGGCGTCGGAGAGCGTACCGCTCCCGGCCGCCGCCTTGGCCATCGCGTCCTGCAGCGCCAGGTTCACCGTCTTCTGGGTCGGGCCCCAGGCGAAACTGGTGTTGATCTTCTTGGACGAGTCGGCGAAGACGTCGAAGATCTTCTCGTTGTTGTAGTACGGAACTCCCTTGGACAGCGCGGGGAGTTGGAGCCCGGCGTCGGCCGCCGGGTACAGGCCGCCGAGCTGGTTCTCCAGCGCGAGGGCCTCCGGGTCGGTGTTGAGCCAGGTGTTGAACTTGACCGACTCGTAGAGGTGCTTGCTGCCCTTCATGAACGCGACGGTCGAACCACCCCAGTCACCGGAGGCGCCGTCCGAACCCCACGTCGGCATCGGGACGATCGTCCACTTCCCGGCCTGCTTGGGCAGGTTGTCGCGGAACATGCTGTAGCCCCAGGCGGCGCCGACGTAGCTGGCGATCTGGTCCTTCTGGTACGCCGCGTACATCTGCGTCGAACCGTTGGCGAGGTCGGTGCGCACCAGCTTGCCGGCGATCAGCTTCTGCCAGTAGTCGGCGACCTGCCTGCTCTGGTCCGAGGCGACCGTGACCTGCCACTTGTTGCCGGAGTAGCTGTACATCTGGGCGTTGTTCTGCCACAGGAGTCCGTTGAACCACTCGGCGTTGTTCGGGTCGAAGAACGTGATGTCGAGCTTCGAGTCCGCCTTGTGCAGCTTCGCCGCGGCAGCCGCGTACTCGTCCCAGGTGGTGGGGATCGCGATGTCGTACTTCTTGAAGATGTCGCTGCGCACGTAGAGGGCCATCGGGCCGGTGTCCTGCGGCATGGCGAACACACCGGTGTCGCCGAAGCTGGCCTGCGACCAGGTCCACGGCACGAACTTCGACTTGGCCGCCGTGGCCGCCGAGCAGGCCGACGCGTCCACGAAGGCGCTCTGGGTGCGCAGGTTGGGGAGCTCGTCGTAGCCGACCTGGGAGAGGTCGGGGGCCTTGCCCGCCTTGAGGGCGTTGCTGAGGATGCCGTACTGGTCGTTGGAGATGTTCTTCGTCTCGACCTGGATGTTCGGGTTCTTCTTGTTCCACAGGGCGACCACCTTGTCCATGCCCGGAACGGTGTTCCAGTACTGGAGGGTGACCTTGCCCTTCGCGGGGGCGCAGGAGGTCGCGGATGTCTTGGCCGACGTCGTGGATGACGAGCATCCGGCGAGTACGGAGACACTGGCGGCCACGGCGACGACGGCGAGGCGGAAGCGAGTGATTCTGCTGCTCATAGTTTCCGTTCCAGACAACGACTAGCGGCGGTGCTAGGCGGCTCGGTGCTGATCCCCCGGGAGGGATGTCTGCTGGAGTGGGTACACCATTTTGTTGCGGTACGAGGTCTCCGTGAGCGCTCCCGTGAGCGCTCACGGGACTCTCTGTGCGAAACCTGTTTCAAGTGTGTTGCGAATGTTCGGAAGTTTGCGCTCCGGCGCGGGGGAGTGTCAAGACATTCGGACCGGACGCGCACCCGTGCGGGTCAGGCGGAACCACTCAGCCGCAGTTCGGCCTGTACGACCAGTTCGTCGGCCGCCAGCGCCTCCGCGCCCGACAGCAGCCGCGCGACCTGCTCGATGGCGAGGGCGCCGAGCCCGCGCGTGTCGAGGGCGACGCTGGTGAGCGGGGGCTCGACCAGCGCGCCGAGCTGCAGGCCGTCGAAGCCGATGACCGCCAGCTCGTGCGGGACGTTCCTGCCCAGCCGGCGGGCTTCCCGCAGGGCGCCGATCGCGATGATGTCGTTGAACGTGAAGACCGCGGTGACGTCGGGGTGGGCGGTGAGCATGGCCCTGAGCGCCTCCCCGCCGCCGTCGGCGGTCTGGTCCGCGCCGACCACCAGGCCCGGGTCGATCCCGTGCGCCGCCGCGGCCGTCGTGAACCACTCGTGCCGGACGCTCGGCTCGGCGCGGGTGTGGTGGTCGAGCATGCCGATCCGGGTGTGTCCCCGCGCGACCAGGTGCGCGACCGCGGCGTGCACCCCCGCTGAGCCGTCGATCGTGATCGCGCTGAACCGCGTCCGCTGCTCCCGGCCGATCAGTACCACCGGCATGCCACGCGTGAACTTCTCCAACTCGCTCTCGGGGCAGCTGAAGTAGCCGATGACCGCGTCCACTTGGGAGCTGATCACCTGGAGCGTGCCGAGTTCCTCCTCCGCCCGGTCCCCGGTGTCGTACACGACGACCTGCCAGCCACGGGCCCTGGCCGCCTCCAGCGCGGCGGCGGCGACCTCGGTGAAGAACGGGTTGAGCAGGTCGGGGATGACCAGCCCGATCGTCATCGTGTCCTGGCGGACCAGACCGCGGGCGAACCGGCTCGGGCGGTACCCGAGCGCCCGAGCGGCGTCGAGTACCCGCTGCTTGGTGTCGACGTCGATCTCGTCCTTGTCGTTGAGCGCCCGTGACACGGTCTGCCGGGACACCCCGGCCGACTTGGCGACGTCATTGATCGTGATTTTCCGGGGCTCGGTCCCCGCTGCTGATGGCAGCACCATCGCCCACCTCCCGCTTCTCGCGAACGCCGGTGCGCGCGCAAGGCCCGAGTATGCCCGTACCGGGGCGGCCGGACGAAGCGACGGCCACCGGCGGGAGTCGCCGGAACGGGTGTGGCGGGCAGCGGGGGCGGCCTTACCGGCGTACGGCGGTGTCGCTACGGAGACGTCACGGCGACCGGGGTCCGGGGGAGGGCCGGAACGCTGGTGGGGTCGTCGAGGAGGGCGTCGCGGCAGGTCTGGAACGCGCCGCGCAGCGTCGCCTCCGTGCCGAGGACGCCGAAGGTGATGTCCGGCTGGGTGTCCGGCGCCAGGGCGCGACGTCCGGCCAGCCGGGCGTCCATGCCGGGCCGGAGCCACACGGCCCAGGTGGCGAGGTAGCCGCCGAGGATGATCTCGCCGACGTCGGTGACACCGCAGACGCCGAGGACGGCCGCGCCCAGGGCGTGCCCGGCGGCGCCGAGCGCTGCGGTCGCGTCCGGATCGCCCGCGCGCAGCCGGCGGTCCAGCTCGGCGAGCGCAGCCTCGCCTCCGCGCGCCTCGGCCACGGTGTCCAACCCGGCCGCGTGGATGAGGGGTTCGGGCCCGATGTACATCGCCAGGCAACCCCGGGTGCCGCACCGGCATTCCGGTCCGTCGAGGGCGATCGGCAGATGTCCGATCTCGCCCGCCATGCCGTGACTGCCGCTGTGCACCCGGCCGTTGACGAGCAGCCCGCCGCCGACTCCGGTGTCGGCCTTGATGTAGGCGACGGTTTCCGGGTGCCGTACGCCGTCGGCCGCGAGGGCGTGGTACTCGGCCAGGGCCGCCATGTTGGCGTCGTTGACCACGTCAACAGGGCAGTCGAGTCCGGGGAGTTCGGCGACCACCAGGGCGCGCAGGTCGGTGCTGTGCCAACCGAAGTCGATGGCTGCGGCCACCAGTTGGCCGGGTCCGACGACCGGTCCGGCCATGGCGACGGTGAGTTGGGCGAGATGGGCGTCCGGTGAGGCGTCCCGGACCGCGGCCCCGGCCGCCCGCGCGACACATCCGATGACCGCGGCCAGAGCGCGCGGATCGCCGTACGGCGCGTGGTGCGGCGCCGACTCGCGGTGCAGGACACGGCCACGGAAGTCGGCCGCCATGACGTGCACGGACTCCAGGGTCACCTGCGCGGCGAGGATGACCACGCGCTCGGGCACCAGCCGCAGCAGCCGCCTGGGGCGGCCCCGCCCGCCGGACGGAACCGAGCCCGCCTCGCGGACGAGGCCGCGGTCGATGAGTTCCGCGACGAGCGCCGTGACGGAGGCGTGCACAAGACCGGTCCCGGCGGCGACCTCGGTACGGGCGCAGGGACCGTGGGTGTCGAGGTACCGCAGCACCAGGGCCAGGTTGCGGCGTCGTACGTCGGTCGAGTCGGCGGGGGCGTTCACATGCACGATTGTGCCTCCGGCGCTGTGTGATCCGGTCAGGGTGGCCAAGATATATTTTTTCGAGTCTTGAAATAAATAAATGGGCGAGGTCATACTCCCGACACCGGCAACGAAGCCGGTCCGTCCCCGTGGAGGCGTCCTTGTCCGCTTCGACCTCTTCCGCCCCCGCCACATCCCGAACGGACGACACCCTGGGCCGCTCCCAGGTCAACGTCCTGATGTGGTCGATGGGCGCGGGATTCGCCGCTCTCTACACCGCCTACGCCGGCCTCGTCGTGGTCCTGCTTCCCACCCAGATCCAGAACCTCGACGCCGCCACGAAGGAATCGAACCTCGCCCTGGTCACGATGACCTCGTCCATCGTCACGCTCTTCGCCCAGCCGATCATCGGCGCCGTCTCCGACCGCACCCGGGGCCGCCTCGGCCGCCGCACCCCCTGGATGCTGTTCGGCGCCGTCGGCGCGGTCCTCACCCTGCTGGCCATCTCCCACGCCACCACCCTGCTCTGGCTCACCCTGCTGTGGGTCGCCGTCCAGGTACTGCTGAACGTGGTGCAGGCCCCGCTCACCGCCGTCATGGCCGACCGTGTGGCTCCCCGCCGCTTCGGCATCGTCTCCGCCTTCGTCGGCCTCGGCTCCAACCTGGGCGCCACCCTCGGCGTGATCCTCGCCGCCCGCTACGCCGGACGCCTCGGCCTCGGCTACGGCGTCATCGCGGCCGTCGTCCTGGTGACGGTGCTCGCGTTCGTCCTCCTCAACCGCGACCGCACCCGCCCCGAGCCCCCGGAGCCCTTCTCCTGGCGGGAGTTCCTCACCGGCTTCTGGGTCTCCCCGCGCCAACACCCCGACTTCGCCTGGGCGTTCGTGGCCCGCATGACCTTCATCCTCGGCTACTGGGGAGTCGCCACCTACCAGCGCTACGCCCTCCAGGACTACGCCGGCCTGGACGGCGACGCGGTGGACAGCGCCCAGCAGCTGATGTCCGTGCTCGCCCTCGTCGGCACCCTCGCCGCTGCCGTCCCGGCCGCGAAGATCTCCGACCGCACCGGCCGCCGCAAGATCTTCGTGATCGGCGCGTCCGTCCTGCTCGCCCTGTCCATGGCCATCCCGCTGCTCAGCCCCACCCTGCCCGCGATGTACGCCTACGCGCTGGTCAGCGGAATGGGATTCGGCACGTACATGTCGCTGGACATGGCCCTCATGACCGAGGTCCTGCCCAAGGGCTCGGCCGCCGGCAAGGACCTCGGCATCCTCAACATCGCCACCAACATCCCCCAGGCCCTGGGCCCGATCATCGCCTCCGTGCTCATCACCTGCTTCGCCGCGGGCAGCGACAAACTGCCGGGCTACCGTGTCCTGTTCGCCTTCGCCATGGCCGTCGTACTGATCAGCGCGCTCGCCATCCGGCCGATCAAGAGCGTCAAGTAGCAGGCCAGGCACGAAACTTCGACCATCACCTGTAACTGCACATCTCCACAAGGAAGTTGCTCCGTGCCCCAGTCCGTGATCGCCGCCACGTCCCAGGGACCCGTCCTCGGGACGTGGCGGCACACCACCGCCCGCTTCCTCGGCATCCCCTACGCCAAGCCCCCGGTCGGCGACCTCCGCTTTGCCGCCCCCGTCCCGCCCGAGCCGTGGACCGAACCACTCGACGCCACCCGGTACGGGCCCACCGCGCAACGCCGCCCCTTCATCCTCGACGGCCCCACCACCATCCCCGAACCCTCGGTACCGGGCGACGGTGTCCTGAACCTCAACGTCTTCACCCCTGCCCCGCACCCGGGCACCGGCCTGCCGGTCCTCGTCTGGATCCACGGCGGCGGCTACGTCGCCGGATCCGCCGCCAGCCCCTGGTACGACGGCTCGGCCTTCGCCCGCGACGCAATCGTCCTCGTGTCGATCGGCTACCGGCTCGGCATCGAGGGCTTCCTCCACCTCGACGACGCCCCCGACAACCGTGGTGTGCTCGACTGGATCGCCGCACTGACCTGGGTACGCGACAACATCGACGCGTTCGGCGGCGACCCCGCGAAGGTCACCATCGCCGGACAGTCGGCCGGCGGCGGCGCCGCACAGACCCTGATGGCCACCCCCGCCGCACACGGACTCTTCCGCGCCGCGATCTCCCAGTCCGGCGCCGTCAGGTCCCCCCAGCGCCGACGCGACGCACTCGCCGACTCGGCCCGCCTGACCGAACGGACGGGTGTCCCCGCCCTGGCGTCAGCGCTCCGCGACCTGACCGTTGACGAACTGCTCGCGCTTCAGGACGCCTTGGCCACTCCTGAGGCCGGACTGACGCTGGCGCCCTTTGCCGACGGGGAGTTGATCCCTGTCCCGGTGGCTGAGGCTTTCACCGATGGCAGCGCCGCCGCCGTCCCGCTGTTGCTCGGCTTTACCCAGCGGGAGTTCAACCCGCCGGTCGGGAGCGGTTCGGCAGAGGCTCCCGCACCGGCCGAGGCCGTACAAGCCGTGCTGGCCGCACATGGGCTGCCCCCGGAGGCCGTGGCCGCCTACGCCACCCTCCACAACGACCACGACCCGGCGCAACGCGTGGGCCAGGCCCTGACCGACGCCATCTTCCGGGGCCCTTCACTCGCCCTCGCCGAAGCCCGCGCACACCACGAACTCCCCACCTGGCTCTACCACTTCACCTATGGAAGCGCCGCCCACTGCGTCGAGATCCCCTTCGCGTTCGACCTCCTCGACGCCGAGCGCGTCACGGCCGCGACGGGCCCGCGTCCGCCTCAGTCCCTCGCCGACGCGATGCACGCAGCCTGGGTCGCCTTCGTCCGCGACCTCGACCCGGGCCCCGAGTGGCCCCGCTACACCGACAAGCGCCGCACCACGATGACTTGGGACACCGCCCCGCACATGCTGGACGACCCGCTGAGCGCGGAGCGCCGCATCTGGACCACATCGCCGACCACTCCTTGAACCGGCTGGACCTCCGCTGCCGGGCCGGGCCGGTACGCCCTTCGACCTGCCCGCCTCGGCGGAGGAGGTTCGGTGCGGAGGGGCGGGCCGCCCTATGCTGCGGCGGGGCGACGGGAGACACGTATGGACAAGCCCGGCATGAGGGCGCCGGTCAGAGTCAGAGGGATGCTCGGCGTGGTCGTGACTGTGACATTGGCGGCGTCGTGCGCGCATCAGAACCCGGCGCCGGTGAAGGAGCCCTCTGGGGCTGCCTCCGCCGCACCGCAATCCACGGTCTACGCCTCCAAGTTGCAGAAGAGCGACCTCCCTTGGAGCGGCAGTCCAAGCCCGTACGACGCCGAGGTGAAACTCGGTGACGGCCGCCGCGTGGCCCTGCACTACCGCAGGGGCAAGGGGCTCGTCGAGCAGCACTACAACCCCCGGGCGAAGGCCTGGACCGAACCGAGGGTCATCTACCGCACCAGGACCGACGCATGCCAGGGCATCCACCTGCGCACCAAGAACGGAACCGTCGCGGCCATCGCGGACTTCGGCCCCTACTGCTACGACGGCGAGCCCCCGACCGAGTCCATCGCGGCCGTCGCCACCGACGGCCTGACCGACTGGAGCGTCAACGTCACGAAGAACTTCGACGGTTGGGAACGGGCCTCCGTCTCCGACGACGGTCAGCAGGTCGTCTTCGGAAGGGACACCACTCTTCACTGGAGTCGGGCCGGCGGGTTCGAGCGTCGGTGAGCCCGTTCGGCGGTGCTTCACATGAGTCAGACGGCGAGCTTCTTTCGGGCAGCGACAGCCTGCTTCTGCACATAGGCGTCCGGGTCGTGAGCGAGGAGATCCAGTACGGCCAGGGGTCGCCGGTTCGGGGGCGGGGAACCGGCTCAGGGAGATGGCGACCCACGCCCGCACGTCGGTGTTGTCGTCATCGGCAAGGCGGTGGATGGCCGGCAGGGTCCTGGGCTGCTGTGTGAAACCGAGAGAGCTCAGGGCGCTCATTCGTACCCTGGCGCTGGGGTCCGCGAGCAGGGTCGTCAGCAGTTCGCGTTCCAAGTCTGCGATCTGGTCGAGGTCGGAGTCGGGGTCCGCCAGCGCGGCGGCAAGGGTGTCGAGCTGTGCGGCGGTGTCGCTCACGAGGAGGTCCTCCAGCGCGGGGCGTCGTTGTCCGGCTCGTCGGGGCTGGCGAAGTGGAAGGGCACGCCGAACTGCTCGGCCAGGGCACGGCCGACCGTCTCCGCTTCCCTCGCTTCGGGCCATGGCGGGACTGCGCCGTTGAACAGTCGCAGGTCACCGCCGTGCCGGACGGTGGCGAGCCGGTACTCGGCGACCGGGGCATCCGTGAGCGCGATCAGGTCCACGTACCAGCCGTCGCTGTCGCCGTCCCACAGCGCCTCGAAGGCCACCGTCCGGCCGGGCAACGCCTCGACCTGCTCCGTGAGTGCCGTCAGGTCCAGGGGCGGGGTGGGGCGGCGCTCGAACCGCTGGCCCAACTCCCGGTAGCGCTCTGCCACCACGTCCAGGGTTTCGTACAGCCCCGGCCTGGATTCGGCCGGGAACGCCTCACGCACACGGGCAACTGCCGCGATCCGGTGGTCGCGCCGGATCAGACCGTCCACGGTGGAACGCTCGGCGGCCGACAGCGTGGCCCATATCGGGGAGTCCATGACCGTATTCAAGCCGTACCTTCCACCCCACTCGACACCCGCCCCCAACTGCCCATCCGCAGAAAGGGCTTGCCGACGTCCCCCGGAGGCTGGCACGATCGCCTCCTCCATCACTCCGGACAACGGAGGGTGGCCGTCGAGGAGGTCCGGTGTCCAAGCGGTGGCTGTTCCTGTCGGCGGCCGCGGTGCTCATCGTCGTCTCGCTGGCCCTGGTGCTCCTGCCCGGAGACAAGAACGGCGAGGACGTGAAGACCGAGGCGGGACCCGCCGCCACCGCACCCGCCGCCACCCGATCCGTGACGAACTCCCCGTCCGCGACCGGCACTTCGACCGCCTCCGCATCCCCCTCCGCGCACGCGACCGACGCTTCCAAGAAGCCGTCGACGACATCGTCCGCCCGTCCGTCCGCCACCACGTCGGCCACGAAGTCCCGTCAACAGGCCGCCGGTACCGCCTCGTTGGCGGGACGCATCCGGCCCGGCGTCACCTACCGCGGTGTCGCCACCTTCTACGACGCGGACGGTGGCGGCGGCGCCTGTCTGTATGACACGGGCGACGACGTCCTGACCGGCGCGATGAACACCACCGACTACGAGTCGTCCAAGGCCTGCGGGGCGTATGTGCTCGTCCACGCGGCCGGCGGCGCCACCGTCACGGTCCGGATCACCAACGAGTGCCCGGGGGACTGCGCACCGGGTCAGATCGACCTCAGCGCGCAGGCCTTCGCCAAACTCGCCAGCCCTTCGGCCGGCCGGATCCCGATCACCTGGAACCTGGTCAGCCCCAGCACCTCCGACACGATCTCGATCCGCTACAAGACCGGGTCCAGCCGCTACTGGTGCGGTATCCAGGCGATCGGCCACCGCAATCCACTGGCCCGCCTGGAGGTCCTCGCGGGCGGCACCTGGCGTCAACTGCCGCGCGCCAGCTACAACTACTTCCTCTCCGAGAGCGGCAGCGGCTGCGGCGGCGCGATCAGGCTCACCGACATCTACGGCGAGCAACTCACCGTCCCCGCACTCGCGGTGCGCCCCGATGTCGTACAGGCCACGCGCCTCCAGTTCGCCAAGCACTGAATCAGCGCTCTCGCCCTCTGGCGGCGCTGAAACCGAGCGAGGCGGTGAACAGGGCCTGAACCACGGCGATCACGGCGGACAGGTCCCACAACCGTAGACGACGCCGAAGGCAATACCCGTCAGGGCCGCGCTCACCGGCACCGCGAGTGCCGTCCACAGCAGACGCACGGTCCATCTCCGGCCGGTGGCGCTCACCGGTCGCCGGTGTTCGGACGACCCGGCAGCAGGCGGAGCGCCTCCAGCAGCGCCAACTCCTCCGGTGTGTAGGCGTCGTCGTCTGCGACCGAGGAGGAGGCCCAGTCCGCGATGACTTGGCGGAACCGCTCGGTGCGTTCCTGGTCGATGACAGGGGTCGGCGGATTCTCGGCGAGCAGACGGGCGACCCCATCGCGGAGGATCTGAGGGTGTTCGAAGCCGGATTTCGGTTCGGCGACCCGGCGTGCGGGCAGCTCTGTGAGCCCCGTCAAGTGGTCCTCCGCTCCGGGCGGGTGCGGGCCGGTCAGCAGCAGCCCGCCGGCGGTCGCCCGCCGGGCGGTCTCCGGCGGCGCGTCACGCAGCACCCGCGCCACGAGGTCCACCACCGGCTGATAGGCAGGGGCTACGACGGCACGCAGTTCGGTCGGCGACAGGGCGACCTCGACCGGCTGCCGTGGGCCGGGGGTGTCGTCGGTGATCAGCGATCCGTGGACGGACATGGGGACGGGCACCTTCGGCGACGGCGCGAACGCGCCGCCGTGGACGACGGCGGACCACGCCGTCTCCAGGCCGAGGTCGAGGCGGTGACCGTCGCGCACATGCCCGATCACCGCCTCGGCCAGGCCTCGCACGCCACCGGTGGCCAGACCGCTCGCGATCACCTCACGCCCGGCGACGAGGGCGACGGAGGTGTGTACGGCGTCCTGGTGCACCACGACACACGCGGCCGGCTCCGGGTCCGCGCCGAGCAGGGCGGCCACTGTCTCGTCCACCACGGTGACCACCGCCGCCGGCCACTGCTCCCGGACCGTGTCCACGGCCGGCTGCACCCCAGGGTGCGCACCGGCTCCGGGTGCGACGAGAACCACCGACCCGATCGGCGGCCACAACTGGGACGCCTTCGGCACGCCGACCGCGAGCAGTTCCGCCGCGAGCGAGGCATCCGAGCCCGGGCCCGGATTCCAGGCCAGCTCCAACACCACTTGTGAGTAACGGGCGTTGTGCCCCGTCCGCTGTATTCGTATCTCTTCCAGAGCCCACCAGAGCACGCCGCCACCCCCGCACCGTTGTTCTGTGCGGCGATCTTAGGTGATTGGCGACATACCGGCGGTCGTACCTGTGTGGTCCGGCAGTGGTGCGGCGCGACCGCCCGGAATCCGCCTTCCGCAACACTGCCGACACAGCTTGGTTTCCGTAGGTGCTACCGGCGGTAACAACTGAGGTGTCGCGGCACGCTCCACGTGTCGGACACACCTCCCGCACCTCCCGTACCTCATTCGGAAGGCACCAATGGAGAACTCGACGTCCCCCACGGCGATCAGCAGACGAAGAGCCTTGACGGTGGCCGGTGGCGTCGCCGCCGGCGCTGCCCTCGCGGCGCACGCGGTACCGGCGTTCGCGGCCGGCACCTCGGACGCCGACGCCATCGTGGTCGGCCACGGTCTGGCCGGACTGGTCGCGACGGCCGAACTGGTCGCCGCCGGAAAGAAAGTGCTGCTCCTGGACCAGGAGCCCGAGTCCAACCTCGGCGGCCAGGCGTTCTGGTCCTTCGGCGGACTGTTCCTGATCAACTCCGACGAGCAGCGGCTCATGGGCATCAAGGACTCCCAGGAGCTGGCCTGGCAGGACTGGTTGGGCACGGCCGGCTTCGACCGCGGCATCGACGACCCGACCGGCCAGGACTACTGGGCCCACAAGTGGGCCGAAGCGTATGTGGACTTCGCGGCCAACGAGAAGCGGTCCTGGCTCTACGGCCTGGGCATCCGCTGGTTCCCGATCGTCGGCTGGGCCGAGCGCGGCGGCGGCCTCGCCGACGGACACGGCAACTCGGTGCCCCGCTTCCACGTCACCTGGGGTACCGGCCCCGCCGTGGTCGAGCCGTTCGAGAAGCAGGTGCGGGCCGGGGTCGCCGGCGGCAAGGTGGTCTTCAAGTTCCGCCACCAGGTCAACGAGATCGTCCGCACCGGCGGCGCCGTGACCGGGGTCCGCGGCTCCATCCTCGAACCCAGCACCGCCCAGCGCGGCAAGGCCACCTCCCGCACGGTGGTGGGCGACTTCGACCTCAAGGCCCCGGTCGTGATCGTCACTTCGGGCGGCATAGGCGCCAACCACGATCTCGTACGGCAGAACTGGCCTGCCCGGCTCGGCCCCGCGCCCAAGACCATGATCACCGGTGTGCCCGCCTACGTGGACGGCCGGATGCTGGGGATCACCTCGGCGGCGGGCGGCCGTATCGTCAACCCCGACCGGATGTGGCACTACACCGAGGGCCTCAGGAACTACGACCCGATCTGGCCCAACCACGGTATCCGCATCCTCCCGGGCCCGTCCTCGATGTGGTTCGACGCCAAGGGCAAGCGGTTCTCCGCCCCCGACTTGCCGGGCTACGACACCCTCCACACCCTGGGCTCGATCACCGCCAGTGGCTACGACTACTCGTGGTTCGTCACCACGAGCAAGATCATCGCGAAGGAGTTCGCGCTCTCCGGGTCCGAACAGAACCCGGACCTCACCAACAAGGACATCCTGATGCTGCTCTCGCGCATCTGGCAGACGCCGGAGCCGATCGAGAAGTTCAGGAAGAACGGCGTCGACTTCATCACCGCCACCACCCTCTCCGAACTGGTCCTCGGGATGAACAAGCTCACCGGCGACGGCCTCATCCAACTCGCCGACCTCCAGCGGCAGATCGAGGCCCGGGACCGGGAGATCGACAACCCGTACTCGAAGGACGCCCAGGTGATGGGCATCCGCAACGCCCTTTCCTACACCGGCGATTCACTCAGCCGCACTGCCGCGATCCACAAGATCCTGGACCCGGCCGCCGGACCGCTGATCGCCGTCCGCCTCAACATCCTCACCCGCAAGACCCTCGGCGGCCTGCAGACCGACCTCTCGGGCCGTGTCCTGGACGCCGGCGGTACGCCAATTCCGGGTCTCTACGCGGCCGGTGAGGTGTCCGGCTTCGGCGGCGGGGGAGTGCATGGCTACCGCTCGATGGAGGGCACCTTCCTCGGCGGCTGCCTGTTCTCCGGCCGCCAGGCGGGCCGCGCGGCGGCGGCAGCGCTCTGAGTGGTATGGCCGCTCGCCAACTGTCGGCAACTCGGGTGCTCCCCAGCCGAGTTGCCGACACGTCGGCCGAGGGCGAACGGCAACTCCGCTGCCAGCACGCCGAGTTGTTGCTTCTCCGTATCCGTCGGCGCCCGCCGCCCGGTGTCGACGAGCGGCGCGCCCCGGTCGGAGAAGGACGCGGGGAACACGGCCTTGGTGATCCGTTCCAGCAACTCGCGTGCCCCCGCAAGTGATTCGGCGGACGGCCCCGCCACGTCCACTCCGGGACGTACGCGGAGAGGTAGTCATCTGCGGTGAGCACCTGATCCTGCGTGCTCACCCCCAGGCCGGGGTCGGCGTGCCGGACAATGAGCGCGTCGAGCGGACCGTGTCACGTGATCCGGCGGTGGATGTCCGCCAACAGGTTGCGCATCGCGATACGGAAGAGCTCGGCCTGGTGCCCGCCGAGGAAAGTGGTGTGTCCGAACACCTCCAGGGCGACGAGCCCGTGCAGGTGTCCCCACGCGCTCATCAGGAGGGCGGTCGCGGGCGACGGCAGATGTCCCTGGCCGTAGTGCGGCAACTGCTCCAGATACCCCCGGAGTTCGGGTGAGAGCGCGGGGGTGTCGGCCGCGGCGAGCTGTTCCGGGGTGAATTCCTCGAAGAGCTCGCGCTCGAAGATCATGCTCATCCGGCGTGTGGCCTGGGTGGTCGGACCGTCGGCCGGTGCCGCGTAGTCGCGCAGCGGTGTGCCGTAGAGGAGTTGGAAGTGCTCGGGGTGGGCGATGCCCCACCGCCGGTAGCCCTCGGCCGCCCGCACCAGGCGGGGCAGGTCCGGGTCGTCCGCCGGGGTCTCGACGGCGGTCTGCACGGCGTCGGCCAGGTCGTCGTACGCCTTGGTGACGAGGACCGTGATGAGGGCGTCCCGGTTCGGGAAGTAGTGGTAGAGCGCCTGCACGGTCATGCCGAGGCTGCGGGCGACCGCGCGCAGGGACAGGGCCGCGGGGCCGTGTTCGGTGAGGTGGCGCTCGGCGGCGTCCACGATCTCCTGGGTGGCCGCGGCCCGGCGTCGCTCGCGCAGGGAGGGTAGGGCGGTCGTGGCTTCGTCGGCGGGCATGCGTTCACCGTACGACCGCAACTCGCGCCGGGGAACGTGAAGTTGCAAAGTGTGAGGAAAATCTAACACTGCCAAATCTTCTTGCTCCTCACTAGCGTCGTGTGCGGCGACGAAGAATGCCGCATTGGTCAAATCCGGCTGTTTCGCGCCTTTTCCGACGTATGGACAGCAAAGGGGAACGGGCGTGTTTGAACGTATGGCCGAGCTGGTGATCCGCCGGTCGCGGCTGGTACTCGTGGTCGCCGTCGTGGCCGTGGCTCTCATGGGGGTCCTGGGCGCCGGCGCGTTCGGCAAGTTGCTGGGAGGCGGCTACGACGACCCGTCCTCCGCGTCGTCCCGGGCCGCGAAGGTCATCGACCAGAAGTTCGGCGGGGAGACGAATCTGGTCCTGCTGGTCGATGCCGGTGAAGGGCGCGTCGACGCGCCGGCGGCGCAACAGAGCGGCCGGGCGCTGGTGGCCGACCTCAAGAAGGAACAACGCCTTGAGAACGTGATCTCGTTCTGGGACACGTCCAGCCCCGACCTCCGTTCCAAGGACGGCCGCGAAGCCGTGGTGCTCGCCCATGTGAAGGGCGACGACACCGAGCGGGACAAGAACGCGAAGAGCGTCATCGACGCCTACGCCGGACCGTACAAGGGCACCCTCACGATCCGGGCGGGCGGCGGCGCCGCCGTGACCAGCGAGATGGGCACCCAGTCGGCCAAGGACCTCGTCCTCGCCGAGTCCATCGCCGTCCCCCTCACCCTCGTGCTGCTCCTGCTCGTCTTCGGCAGCGCGGTCGCCGCACTGCTGCCGCTGGCGATCGGAACCATCGCCATCGCGGGCACGTTCGCGGAGCTGTTCCTCCTCGGCAGCGTCACCGACGTCTCCGTCTTCGCGGTCAACCTGACCACGGCACTGGGACTCGGCCTCGGCATCGACTACGCGCTGCTGATGGTCAGCCGGTTCCGGGAACAACTCGCGACCGGGGCGAGCGTGGACGACGCCGTACGGCGGACAGTGAGCACCGCGGGCCGTACCGTCGCGTTCTCCGCCGCGACCGTCGCGGCGGCGCTCGCGGCCTTGCTGGTGTTCCCGCAGTACTTCCTGCGCTCCTTCGGCTACGCCGGGGTCGGCGTCGTCGTCATCGCGGCCGTCAGCACCCTGTTCGTCATGCCGGCCCTGTTCGTCGTCCTCGGCCACCGCGTCAACGGCGGACGGCTGCCGTGGGCGAACCGTGGCCGCTCCGGCGCCCGGGCACCCCTGTGGGGACGGCTGGCCCGCACCGTCATGCGGCGGCCCGCGCTCACCGCGCTGCCCGTCCTCGCGGTCCTGCTGCTCGCGGCGAGCCCGCTGCTGGGCATCACCTTCGGCACCCCGGACGAACGCGTACTGCCCGAGAACGCCGCGAGCCGACAGGTCTCCGCCGTACTGAGGGAGAAGTTCAACGGCAGCGACGACGCGGCCCTCCACGTCGTCATCGACTCACCCGTGAACAAGAGCGCGCTCGGGGTGTACGCGGGCCAGCTGTCGGGGCTCGATGGAGTCGTCCGAGTCGAGACCAGCGCCGGCACCTACGCCGCAGGACAGTCGACCGTGACCGACCCCGGCAACCCCGCCCTCGGCCGCCCCGACGCACAGCAGATCAACGTGGTGAGCACCCTGACACCGAAGTCCGACGCGGCCCAGAGCCTGGTCCGGGAGGTACGGGCGGTCGCCGTGCCCGCCGGAACACAGCCCCTGGTGGGCGGAGTCGACGCCGTCCTGGTCGACTCCAAGCACTCCGTCGGCAGCCGGCTCCCGCTCGCCGTGGCCCTCGTCGCCCTCACCACCTTCCTCCTGCTCTTCCTGTTCACCGGCAGCGTCGTGCAGCCGCTGCGCGCACTGCTCCTCAACATGATCAGCCTGGGCGCCACCCTCGGCGTCATGACCTGGATCTTCCAGGAGGGCCATCTCTCCTCCCTGCTCGGCTTCACGGCGCAGCCGATGGACGTCTCCATGACCGTGCTGATGTTCTGCATCGCCTTCGGCCTCTCGATGGACTACGAGGTCTTCGTCACCAGCCGGATCAAGGAACTCCACGACCAGGGCGCCGACAACGAGTCCGCCGTGACCAACGGCCTCGGACACACCGGACGCATCGTCACCGCCGCGGCCTGTCTGCTCGCGGTGAGCTTCTTCGCCTTCGGGACGGCCGAACTCAGCTTCATGCAGCTGTTCGGCCTGGGCAGCGGACTGGCCATCCTCATCGACGCCGTCGCCGTACGCGGTGTCCTCGTCCCCGCCGCGATGCGGCTGCTCGGCCGCTCGGCCTGGTACGCGCCCGGCTTCCTGCGCCGGTTCCATGCACGGTTCGGCCTCAGCGAAGGCGGCACCGCCCCGGCAGCCGCGCCCGATCCGATCGTCAGGGGCGCATCCGAAGTGCATTAGGGCTAAGTTGATTAGAGCTAATGCACTTCGGCCGGAAGGAGCCCGCCCGTGGACCTGCGGCAGCTGTTCGACGACCTGGTGCGTTTCGAGACGGACCTGTGGAACGGGATCGACGCCCGGCTCCGCAAGGACTGCGCTGTGACCCTGGGCAGCCTGAACGTGCTGCTCGTCGTCGAACGCGCGGGCTCCTGCCGGGTCAACGACATCGCCGCCGCCCTCTCCATCACGGTCGGCGGCGCGAGCCAGGCCGTCGACCGGCTGGAGAAACTGGGCCACTGCGCACGACGGCCGCACCGCACCGACCGCCGCTCCTCGATCGTCGAACTGACGACGGCCGGGCGGGACTTGGTGAACGCAGCCGGTCCCGTCTTCGACCGGGAGCTCGCGACCTGGCTGGCTCGTCCGCTCCCGGACACGGCACTCGGCCACCTCGCGAACGCGCTCGCCGTGCTCCGCGCCGCCGGCCCGCATGCCCCGGACGGGCCAACACCCCTGACGAAGGAGACCAGATGAGCCCCGCACAAGCACGAGCAGTCCGCTTCGACGATTACGGCGACCGCGACGTCCTGCACGTCACCGAGGTGCCGATGCCCAGCCCCGCCGCAGGAGAAGTCCTCGTCGAGGTGCGGGCGGCCGGCATCAACCCCGGTGAGGCGGCCATCCGTTCGGGCGCGATGCGCGAGCTGTTCCCCGCGACCTTCCCGTCCGGCCAGGGCAGCGACCTCGCCGGAATCGTCACCGAGCTCGGCGAGGGCGTCACCGACTTCGGCCTCGGCGACGAGGTCCTCGGCTTCTCCTGGCAGCGCTCCAGCCACGCCACCCACGTCGTCGTACCGGTGACCCAACTGATCCCCAAGCCGGACGCTTTGAGCTGGGAGGTGGCCGGCGCTCTCTACGTCGTCGGCTGCACCGCGTGGGCCGCCGTCGACGCGGTGGCCCCCAAGCCCGGCGAGACCGTCGCCGTCTCGGCCGCCGCCGGCGGAGTGGGCACCGTCACGGTCCAACTCCTCGCCGTACGAGGCGCGAACGTCCTCGGCATCGCCTCACCCGCCAACGCCGAGTGGCTCTCCGCCCACGGCGCCACGCCGGTCCCGTACGGCGACGGACTCGCCGACGCCCTCACCGCGGCGGCACCCGACGGGATCGATGCCTTCATCGACCTGTTCGGACCCGACTACGTCCAACTCGCCGTCGATCTCGGCATTCCCCGGGACCGGATCGAGACGATCATCTCGTTCCAGAAGGCGCAGGAACTCGGCACCAGGAGCGCGGGCAGCGAAGGCGCCTCCACCCGCGAGGTCCTCACCGAAATGGCCGACCATGTCGCCGCCGGCCGTATCGAGATCCCCGTCGCCGCCACCTATCCGCTCGACCGCGTCCGCGACGCGTACGCCGAACTCGAACAGCGCCACACGCGCGGAAAGATCGTCCTCATCCCCTGAACTGCCCCTGAACCGAGGTCACTTGCTGTCGCGTAGGGTCGACGTGGTCCTGCCGGTGCGTTCGCGCAGCAGCACGCGCAGGGTGTTGGGGTGCTCGTAGCCGACCCTCCTGGAGATGGTCTCCAAGGAGAGGTCGGTGGTGCGCAGCAGATGGGAGGCGCGTTCGATCCTCAGGTCCTGGACGAACCGGATCGGCGACGTCCCGACGGTCCGCCGCACGGCACGCTGCAGCGTCCGCTCGCTGACCCCGATGGCCCTGGCCGCCGCAGGGATGCCGATGGGCTCGGTCAGATGCTCACGGGTCCAGAGTTCGAAGGCCGCGACCGTGGGATCGCTCCGGGCCAGGGCACTGGGAATCGTGTACGCGGCCTGCGAGGAGCGTTCGTCGACCACGAGATAGCGGGCGACCAGGTCGGCGAGCGCGGGGCTGGCCGCCCGGACGATCGCCAGCGCGAGATCGACATGACCGAAAGCCGCACCGGCGGTGATGACACCCTCGCAGTCGATGACCATCCGGCTCTGATCCAGCTCGACCTTGGGATACCTGTCCCGGAACACGGGCGACAGCCACCAGGACGTCGTGGCCCGCAGCCCGTCCAGCACCCCCGCCTCGGCCAGCAGGAAGGTACCCGCACATGCCGAGGCGACGGTCGTCCCCGTGCGCGGGCGCGCACGACCAAGTCCCGGACGGGCCGGGACACTTCGCCGCCCGCATGGTCGAGCAGCGCCGAGGGATCGTTCTCCCGGAGCGCCGGTACGACCAGGAGGTCCGCCGTGTCCGCCAGTTCAAGCGGCTCGGGCGCCACGAGCAGTCCCGCCCGGGTCTGCACCCTCGGGCCGGGGCCGACGAGGGTGACGTCCCAGGTGGCCGACGACTCGTGGAGCTGTCCGCCCAGCGCGTTGGCGTTGTTCAGCACGTCCAGGACGGCCGAGAGCCCCGAGTCGAACACCCCGTCGTAGACGACGACCGCTACCTTCATGGCGGGAACGCTGTCAACCGTGTCGTTTCCGCCGCTGATGTGATCACCGATCACCGCCATAGGTTCGAGGTGCGCCGGAAATCCGGCGCCCTGGACGTATGCACAAGGAGTGGTGACATGAAGGTCGGTCTGCTGGTACGCATCGAGGCCGAGCCGGAGCACGCCGACGAGGTGGAGGCCCTGCTCCGCGGTGCCCAGGAACTCGCCGAACAGGAACCGGGCACGGTGACGTGGTTCGCGTTCCGCGAGAACGCCACCACCTTCGGGGTGTTCGACACCTTCGAGGACGAGCAGGGACGGCAGGCGCACCTCGTCGGTCAAATCGCCGCCGCTCTGGGAGAGATCGCACGGACGAAGCTCAGCGCGCCGCCGGTGATCGTCCCGGTCGACCTGCTGGGAGCGATGGTCTCCTGAGAAGGTCTCCTGAGCCGGACGCCTCAGCGGCGCAGTCCCAGTGCGTCCCGCCCGGCGTAGCGTGCCTGGGTGCCCAAGTCCTCCTCGATACGGATGAGTTGGTTGTACTTGGCGGTGCGGTCGGCGCGGGACAGGGAGCCGGTCTTGATCTGGCCGCAGCCGGTGGCGACGGCGAGGTCGGCGATGGTGGTGTCCTCGGTCTCGCCGGAGCGGTGGGACATCACGACGGTGTAGCCGGCCCGGTGTGCGGTGGCGACGGTGGCCAGGGTTTCGGTCAGGGTGCCGATCTGATTCACCTTCACCAGGATCGAGTTGGCGATCCCGTCCCGGATACCGGCGCTCAACAGCGTCTCGTTGGTGCAGAAGACGTCGTCGCCGGTGAGCTGGCAGCGCTCACCGAGCCGTGCGGTCAGGTCGCGCCAGCCGTCGTGGTCGTCCTCGGCCATCGGATCCTCGATGGAGGCGATGGGGTAGCGGTCGACCAACTCGGCCAGATAGTCGGCGTGTTCGGCGGGGGTACGGCGGACGCCCTCGCCCGTGTAGTCGTAGACGCCGTCGCGGAAGAACTCCGAGGTCGCCGGGTCCATGACGAGGGTGATGTCGGTGCCGGGCTTGTAGCCGGTGCGTTCGATGGCGTGGAGGACGAAGTCGAGGGCCTCGTCGGCGGTGCGCAGGTCGGGGGCGAAGCCGCCCTCGTCGCCGACGTTGGCGCTGTGGCCTGCGGCGATCAGGTCGCGGCGCAGAGTGTGGAAGACCTCGGAGCCCATGCGGACGGCCTGGGCGAAGGTGGCGGCGCCGATCGGGGCGATCATGAACTCCTGGAAGTCCAGCGGGTTGTCGGCGTGGGCGCCGCCGTTGACGATGTTCATCATCGGCACCGGGAGCAGGCGGGCGTCGACGCCGCCGATGTAGCGGTACAGGGGCAGCCGGTGGGCGGCTGCGGCGGCCTTGGCGGTGGCCAGGGAGACGCCGAGCAGGGCGTTGGCGCCGAGGCGTGACTTGGTGTCGGTGCCGTCGAGTTCGATCATCGTGTGGTCGACGATCGCCTGGTTCTCGGCGTCGAGTCCGGTCACGGCGTCCGCGATGGTCTCGTTGACGGCGTCGACGGCGCGGCGGACTCCCTTGCCGTGGAAGCGGGTCGGGTCGCCGTCGCGCAGTTCGACGGCTTCCCTGGCTCCGGTGGAGGCGCCCGAGGGTACGGCGGCGCGGCCGAGCGACCCGTCCTTGAGTTCCACGTCCACCTCGACGGTCGGGTTGCCCCGGCTGTCGATGATCTCGCGTGCGACGACCCGGCTGATGGCGGTCACGGTGCAACTCCTCACGCAGGGCCCGCGTTCCGGACGTCGGCGGGCGGTAAGTTCCGTCATGAAACAAAGTGAGTCCTGAAAGAGAACCTACTATGGGCGCATGAGGATGCACAACGCCGACGAGACCTGCGGCATCGCCCAGGCCGCCGTGGTCCTGGGGGACTGGTGGAACGTTCTGGTGCTGCGGGAGATCGCCCGCGGCCATGTCCGTTTCGACGCGCTGGCCGCCGGGATCGGCCTGTCCCGGAACGTCCTGACCGAGCGCCTGGGCCGGCTCGTCGCGAGCGGGGTGCTGCTCCGCAGGCTCTATCGGCGGCGGCCGGTGCGCTACGAGTACGTGCTCACCGATGCCGGTCTGGCCCTGCTGCCGTTGCTCGTGGCGATGCAGGACTGGGGCGACCGGTGGATGCTCGGCGACGGCACCCTCACCGCGACCGTGGCCGAGGACAGCGCCGAACACACTCGCGTGCACGCCCTGCCCGGCACCCGCCTGCCCGATGACCTCCAACTCCCCGGCATCCAGGGCGCGGACCTGCCGGTCGTGTCACCGGAGGCCGCAGCGACCGTGCTGTTCACCTACCCGGGCACCGGCATCGACTGGGGCGAGCCACCGATCCCCGGTGCCGAGGGCTGCACATTGGAGAACCGCCTCTTCCGTGACGCCTGGCCCGACTTCCGCCGGGCGGGTGTGGACGTGCGCGGAGTCAGTACCCAACTCCCGTACGAGCAGGCGGAGTTCGCCCGCGTCGAGGAGATCCCGTACCCGTTGCTCTCCGACGCGGCTCAACAACTCGCCGCTGCCCTACGCCTGCCGACGTTCCGCGCGGCCGGCCGACTGCGGCACAAACGGCTGATCCTGATCCTCGACGCCGAACGGACCGTACGACACACGCTGTTCCCGGTCACCGACATCCCGCGCGCGGTCGCTGAGAGCCTGCGTCTGGCCGCCGACTGCGCCCGGTGACATCCGCTACGCCAAACCCCCGTTGCTCAGCAGGAGTTGGCCGTTGATCCACTGGCCTTCCGGTGAACAGAGGAAGTCGACGAGGTGGGCGGTGTCCCGTGGAGTGCCGAGACGGTTGAGCGGTGTCTGCCGCAGGACCTCCGCTCGCCCCTCCTCCGTCATCCAACCGGTGTCCACCGGGCCCGGGTTGATGACGTTGGCGGTGATCCCGAGGTGGGCGAACTCGTGCGCGGCGGCCAGCGTGATGCGGTCCAGGGCGCCCTTGCTCGCGCCGTAGGGGAGGTTGTGCACAGTGTGGTCGCTGGTGAGGGCGATGATCCGGCCGGTGCCCGGAGTGGCGGCGAACCGTCGGCCGTACTCGCGGATCAGCAGCCAGGTGGCGCGCGCGTTGACCGCGAAGTGTCGGTCGAAACTCTCGACGGTGGTGTCGAGGAGGCCGGAGTCGACCGACTCGCAGTGGCACATCACCAAGGCGGTGACGCCGCCCGCCCCGCCTCCGATCTCGTCGAAGACACGGGCCGGGGCGTCCGGGTCGGACAGGTCCGCCTCGACGGCCATGGTCGCGGCGCCGAGTTCCTTGAGCGTGTCGGTGATGGCCGACGCCGCGCCGGACTCGACACCCCAGGACATGCGCTCGTCGTAGGGAGTCCAGTAGGTGAAGGCGATGTCCCAGCCCGAGGCCGCCAGCCGACGTGCGATGCCCGCGCCGATACCGACGGTGCGCCCCACTCCGGTGACGAGCGCGAGCGGGCGGATGGACGGGTGATCGGTGCTCGTCGTCATGGTCCGAGATCGTTCATGACGGATGCGGCATCGGCAACTGCCTTTTCCTGGAGGCTCGCGGGGGCGGGGTGTGTGCCCGTCGGCGTTGAGTAAAACGAACGATGCGTTCACTGTCTCCCTCGGGTTCGGATGACCGCCGACGCCGTCGTCTCCTTCGACCCCGCACTCGCCGCCGAGCTCGCCTTCCGCGCCAAGCGGGCGGGCCAACTCACCTCCAAGATGCGGTTCCAGACGGCCCAGCTCGACGCGTACCTCACCGACGGTCTGTGGCTGCGCAACGCCCGCCGGGCCAACGAGATGGCCACCCGTCTCGGCGACGGCCTCAAGTCCATCGCCGGTGCGGGCCTGTTGGCCACCCCGCAGGCCAACATCCTCTTCTGCCGTCTACCCCAGCACGTGACCGAAGGACTCCTCGACGCGGTCCGCCGCCTCAGGCGGTGACGAGTGGCTTGAGCGGCGGTGCGAGGGTCGGCAGGGCGGTGTGCAGGTTCCGGGTGACCTCGGTCAGGTCGGCGATGAACATGCCGGCGAGTTCGGTGGTGAACCCGGTGCGCACCACCAGCCGCAGGACCGAGACGTCCTGGCACGGGGCGGGGAAGCTGTAGGCGGGCAGATGCCAGCCGCGGGCACGCATGCCGTGGGAGACGTCGAACACCGTGAAGCCCTGTGTGCCGGGGGTCAACCGGAAGGCGAATGCCGGGAGTTCGGAGCCGTCCGTGATCAACTCGTAGGGGGCGACGGCGCGGATCCGCGCGGCAAGGGCGCGGGCGGTGGTCCGGCTCTGGGCCGCCAGGTCCCGCAGCCCCTCGAAGCCGTAGCGGAGGAAGCTGTAGTACTGCGCGACGACATGCGCCCCCGGGCGGGAGAAGTTGAGCGTGAAGCTGGGGGAGCTGCCGCCGAGGTAGTCGACCTCGAACACCAGGTCGTCCGGCAGGGCTTCGGCGTCGCGCCACAACGCCCAGCCCAGGCCCGGGAAGACGTGCCCGTACTTGTGTCCCGAGGTGTTGATGGAGGCGACCCGTTCGAGCTGGAAGTCCCACATGAGGTCCGGGTCGAGGAACGGGGCGACCATGGCGCCGGACGCGCCGTCGACATGCACGGGGATGTCGGTGCCGGTGGCGGCCTGGTATCCGTCCAGGGCCATGCAGATGTCCGCGACGGGCTCGTAGGAGCCGTCGAACGTGGAGCCGAGGATGGCCACGACGCCGATGGTGTTGTCGTCGCAGTACGCGGTGAGCGCGTCGGCGGTGAGGTGGTAGCGGCCCGGCTCCATCGGGACGTAACGCGGCTCCACCTCGAAGTAGTTGGCGAACTTCTTCCAGCACACCTGCACGTTCGCGCCCATCACCAGGTTCGGCCGCGCGGTGTCCTTGCCCTGGGCGCGCCGGCGTTCCTGCCAGCGGCGCTTGAGCGCCAGTCCGCCGAGCATGGCCGCCTCGCTGGAACCGGTCGTCGAGCAGCCCCGGACCTGCTCCGGATGCGGTGCGTGCCAGAGCCGCGCGAGCATCCGTACGCAGCGCTCCTCCATGGCGGTGATCTGCGGGTACTCGGCACGGTCGGCGAGGTTCTTCTCGGCGGTCTCCGCCATCAACTCCCTTGCCTGCGGCTCCATCCACGTCGTCACGAAGGTGGCGAGATTGAGGCGTGCGTTGCCGTCGAGCATCAGCTCGTCGCGTACGCGGCGGCAGATCAGGTCGGGCGAGGACGACGTCTCGGGCAGTTCGTCGACCGGCAGCAGGAGGTCGGCGGCGGCCGGCTGTCCGGCGCGGCGGGAGACGGTCCGGGTGTCGAACTCGGCTTCGGGCATGACGGCGGTATGCGGGATGGGCATGAGTGTGGGGATGCCTTTCTGGTCCGTGCGGGCCCCGTGCACTCCGACGCTAGATCCCTTGGCGGTGGGACGTATGTGCCGATTACACCGATCCAGTGATCGATTTGCGCACTGATGAACTGGATTTTCCCTTGTACATACTGGATGCCTCCTTTTCATGACCTCGGGCCCGGTGCCGGCGTACCGCGTCGCGGTTGGCGCAGAGTTGGGAGCAGTAGCGCTGCCGCCCCGTGCGGGAGGTGTCGGCGAAGACCGTGCCGCACTCGGTCACGGCGCAGCGCCGGAGGCGGTGCATTCCGCGTCCCGCCAGATGCAGTGCCGTACCCACCGAGATGAGGGAGAACAGCACATCGCCGAGCGGCTTCCGGTCGTCGCGATAGTGCAGGTGCCAGCCGCTGCCTGCGTGGTCGGTCATCCGCGGATAGGCGGCGGCCTCCTCCAGCATCCGGTTGACCAGCGCCGCGCGCTCGTGCTCGTCGGTGGCGTCGACGACCTTCTCCCACGACTCCAGCGCGTACCGGGCGCGGACGAGGTCCTCGGCGGTCGTCGGCCGCTCCAGCACCAGACCGGCAGCGCGACAGCGGTCCGTGAGTTCCTCGGCGTCGGCGGGGGGCCGGTTGACCAGATCCGCGGCCAGGTTCACGGCATCCTCGCCGTAAGGGTTGAGGTGCATAAGACCATTACAGCAGTCTGATCGCCATGCGACAACACGACAACACACACCCGTCCCGGGTACGGCAGGCCGTGGAGTACGACCTCGTGGAGCTCGTACGGCTACGGGTGCTGCTCTTCGAGGACTTGGGCGGCGACTTCTTCAACCCCGCGCCGGTGGACGGCGATTGGCTGGACGCCCTGGCCGTCGTGCTCAAGGAACAGTTGACGGCGGACACCGTGCGCATCCTCGTCGTGGACGGTGACGACGGCGCCCTCGCGGCCTGCGGCATCGGCACCGTCGAGCAGCGACTGCCAGGACCACATCTGCGCAACGGCCGGATCGGGCACGTGCTCGGAGTGGTCACCGACCCGGCCCACCGGCGGCGCGGGCACAGCCGCTCGATCATGCGCGGCCTGCTCGACTGGTTCCAGGACAGCGGAGTCGCCCGGGTCGACCTGCACGCCTCCGCCGAAGGCGAACCGCTGTACCGCGACCTCGGTTTCACCGAACACCCCGATCCCTCCCTGTACTGGCGCCCGTGATCGGCGGGGACGACGCCACTCGCTACCGGGACGACGTCACGCGCTATCGATGGACTGTCCTCGCGGTCGCCACCTTCACTCAGGCCGCGTCAGGCTTCTTCGTGCAGGGCATCGGAGCGATGGGCATCGTCCTGCGTCATGAACTCGGCCTGAGCGCAGCGCAGTTGGGCCTGCTGATCTCGGCGGCCCAACTCGCCCCGCTGGTAGGGCTCACGATCGCCGGGGAGTTGCTGGACCGCTACGACGAGCGCTGGGTCGTGGGAGCGGGTGCCTGCGTTGTCGGCCTGGCGCTCGGCGTGGGAAGCCTGGCGCCCGGATACGCCTCGCTGCTCTGTGTGTTGCTGGTCGTCGGCGCGGGATACAGCACGGTGCAGCCCGGCGGGAGCAAGTCGGTGGCGTCCTGGTTCGACGCGTCCCGACGAGGGTTCGCGATGGGCGTCCGTCAGGCGGGCCTGCCACTGGGCGCTGCGCTCGCCTCGGCCGTACTCCCCGTACTCGCCGACGTCTACGGCTGGCGGACGGCGCTCCTGGCCGGCGGACTGGTCGCACTGCTGGGAGCCGCCGCCTTCATGGGCCTCTACCGCCGGCCACCCGGCCAAGTAGCCCTCCAGGTAAAGGAGTTGAACACCACATCCCCACCTGTGTCACGCGCTACCCGCCTACGTCTGCTCCGGGAACCGTCCATGGTGAGGATCATGCTCTCCGGGGCGAGCCTGATCTCGGTGCAAAGCGGCGTCGGCATCCTGACCGTGCTCTACCTCCACGACGTGGCGTCCGTCGGAGCGGGCCCGGCGGCCCTGGTCCTGGTCGTGGTTCAGATCGCGGGCGTCGCCGGGCGTATCGTCCTTGCCGCCCGGAGCGACCGCGGCACAGCCGGGCGCTACGCCACCGTCCGCCTCTGCATGGTCGCCGTCGTCGTGGGGATGGCCGTACTGCTGACCCCGCCGGGGCGTTCAACTGCGGTGGCCTGCTGCGCACTTGTCTGGCTCGGGTTCTTCGGGTTCGGCTGGTACGGCCCGTGGGTCGCCCATGTGACCGAGTCGGCGCCCCCGGGCCGGACGGGGTTCGCCCTGGGCCTGGCGATGTCCGTCAACCAGATCGCCATCGTCGCCGTACCGCCCGTACTCGGCCTCCTGACGGACCTCACCGGCGGCTTCGCGGCGGCCTGGGGCCTCCTGATCGCGATGGTCCTCGCGGCCCTGACGATCTCGGCCCGCGCGGAACGTGGCCGCCGGCCGCATCGCCTCAGAGCGGGCCACGACCACAACTGCCCGGAAACCGGAGCGACTTCATGCCCAAGCTGATTCCCGACAGTCGACCGCAGCGGGTGCTCGTCGCCTCGAACCTCATCTACACGATGGGCAGCGGCCTCCACCTGACGGCCGGAGTCCTCTACTTCACGCAGGCGGTACGGCTGCCGGCGGAGCAGGTGGGTCTCGGCCTCGGCATCGCCGGACTCGTCGCACCACCCGCCGTCCGCCTGGCACTACGACACCAGCAGGCTCGACAGGTTGTCGCCGATCAGTCGGCCAAGGGGCGTTGTCCCGCGCGGCTCCGGCGTCGGGCGGCGATCGTGTCGGCGACCGGCACCACGATCCAGCAGAGGTAGGCCCAGTGGGTGAGGAACGAGACCGGGATCGACACCAGGAAGCCCACCGCCACCATGCCGATGCCTCGGATCGTCCGGGAGAACAGCTCGGGCGGGGTGCCGGTGCGGTAGAGCTCGTCACGGCGGACTTCGTTGACCATCAGTATGAACAGGAGACAGGCCGCCAACTGCACGACGGCGTAGAAGACGAACCGGGCCTGGAAGGCCCCGTGCCCGCCGATCACGTCGGTCGCGAACGGGGTGATCACCAGCATGAGCAGCCAGTACATGGTGAAGGCCGTCAACTTGCCGTTCGACGCCGTGACATAGCGGAACACCCGGTGGTGGGAGCGCCAGTGCGCGGCGATCACCACGAAGCTGATCATGAACGCCAGATAGCTCTCCCGGTGGTCCGAAGCCGAGTGCCACAGCTCGGAGTTGGTCGAGCCCTCCGGTACCGGCAGCTCCAGGGCCAGCAGCGTGAGCGCGATGGCGACCACCGCGTCACCGAAGAACGTGAGTCGCTCGGCGGAGACCGCCCGGATCTCCATGTCCTCGTCCTCGGACGGCAGTTCTTGATCAGTCGAGACGTTCATGGCAGCAGAGGATGCCACACGGCGATGACCTTCCCGGACGCGCGCGATACCCCGGGCCGGACCCGGGGGAGTGGTACTGCTGGTCCTACCCGCATGCCTGGCGGCCCGGGCGGAGCCAAGAGGATCATCGGACCGACCGAGTCATCACCGTGACCGCGCGGCACAGGACGCGGCACGGACGCAGAACGGACACCGTCATGACCCTGGCCTACCTCGCACAGCCCGAGCAGCAGCAGAGACTGGAATGGCTCGACGGCGGTGAGTTCGCCGTACTGCTGGACGCGGCGGCCACCGGCGGGCAGTTGACCGTGGGACGGTTCTCCGTAGCCAAGGGCGAGGCGCCGCCCTACCACATGCACACGCGTGAGGACGAGGTCTTCATGCTGATCAAGGGCAGTGCGCTGCTCTGGTGCGACGACCAGGAGATGGAGTTGTCGGAGGGCGGCATCGTCTTCCTCCCGCGCAACGTCCCGCACGGCTACCGGATCACCTCCGACACGGCGGATCTCCTCATGATCTGCACACCCGGCGGCATCGAGGGCATGTTCCGGCACGCGGGACGAGACCTGACGACCCCGCGCCCCGAGGGCTTCGAGATCTCCAGGGACCTCATGGCGGAGGCCGCCGACAGGTACGGCCAGATCATCGTCGGCCCGCCGCGCTGAGCCGGAGCCCCCTCACGGCTTTCACCGGATCACAGCTTCACCGGAACCACACGAAAGGCACAGCCATGTCCCGGCAACAGCGCCAGGCCCTCGACGAAATGCTGCGGCACGGTCCGCTCGACATCGGTGGCGATGTCGCCGAACAGCGTGTCGTCTTCGGCGAGATGATGGCATCCATCCCCTTGCCCCCCGACGTCTCGACCACGGTGGGCGAACTGGGCGGCGTCCCGGTCGTCACCGTCGAGACCCCGGCGAGCGACCCGGCGACCGTGGTCGTGTATCTGCACGGCGGCGCCTACGCCATCGGCTCGGCGGCCGACGCCGTGGGGCTGGCCGCCGAGGTCGTCCGGCGCACCGACGCGCGAGCCGTGTGCGTCGACTACCGGCTGGCCCCCGAGCACCCGTTCCCCGCGGCGGTCGACGACGCCCTGGCCGTCTACCGGGCCCTCCTCGACGACGGACTGCCCAGCTCCGCGATTGCGTTCGTGGGTGAGTCCGCGGGCGGCGGTCTCGTCGCCGCGACGCTGGTCGCCGCCAAGGACGCGGGGCTGCCCCAGCCCGCGTCGGCCGCGGTGTTCTCCCCGTGGGCCGACCTGAGCGTGTCCGGCGCGAGCGCGGTGAGCAAGGCGGCCGTCGATCCCTCGCTGACCCCGGAGGGCCTGCGCAGGCGGGCCCGCGACTATCTCCGTGACACCGACCCCACCACACCGCACGCCAGCCCCGTCTTCGCGGACCTGACCGGCCTGCCGCCGCTGCTCATCCAGGTCGGCTCCCACGAGATCCTGCTGGACGACGCCGTACGACTGGCCGCGCGCGCCGCCGAGTGCGACGTACGGGTCGATCTGCAGGTCTGGTCCCAAGTACCGCACGTCTTCCAGGGGTTCGCGGTGATGCTCGACGAGGGCGCCGAAGCGCTCGACGCCGCCGCCGCGTTCACGCGGGCCCACTGGACGGACGTCACCGAAGGCGCCGACGCCGAAGCGCCCGAGGAGGAGTCGGTGCCGGCCGCCGGGTAAAGAATCCGTAGTGCGGATACGGAAGTTCCATGTGCCGTACAGCGTCTCGACGACGATGTTGTGCATGGCTACGACGAACCACTTCGGCATCGCTCTGCGGGGGTGGCGAGAGCGCGTGTCACCACGGGACAGCGGGCTGGAGCCGAGCGGGGAGCGGCGCATCCCCGGACTGCGCCGGGAGGAACTGGCCGGGCTGGCGGGACTGTCGGTCGACTACGTGGTCCGGCTGGAGCAGGGCCGCGCCCGCAACCCCTCGGCCCAGGTGGTCACCGCGCTGGCCAGGGCGCTGCGCCTCGAACCGTCCGAACGCGACCACCTGTTCCGCTGCGCCCACCTCGCGCCACCCGCGACCGCGGACGTGTCCAGACACGTGCCCGCGAGGGTGCACCGGCTCGTGGGGCAGCTGGCCGACAGCCCCACCGCGGTGTTCGCCGCCGACTGGACGCTCGTCGGCTGGAACGACATGTGGTCCGCCGCGATCGGCGATCCCCGCACCTACGGCTGGGACGAGCACAACCTCGTCGCCGGGATGTTCCGGCCGGGGAGCGGACACGGACGGGAGCCGATCGCGGGCTGGCCCGTGCGGTCCTGGGCGGGCGACGAGGTCGAGGAGGAGGATCTCGTCGCCGACCTGCGGGTCACGGCCGCCGCGCACCCCCACGACGCGCGGCTCGTCGCCCTCGTCGACCGCATGCTGCGCGACAGCCCGCGCTTCGCCCGCCTGTGGTCCAACGGCACGGCCCGCACCCACGTCGGAGACCGAAAGACCATAGAACACCCCCGAGTTGGGGACATCGACCTCGATCTCGATGTCGTGATGGCCGCCGGAACCGACCTCAGGATCGTCACGTACACGGCGGCGGCCGGGACGAACGACGCCGAGAAGCTGGCCGATCTGCGCGCGGCCCGCTCCCAGCCGGCCCGGGTCCCGTGAAGGTCGCGGTAGATCAGTCCTCGTCCTCGTCCGCGCGCGACAGCGCGTCGGTGATCAGACGGGTAGCCGAGTCGGGGTCGTCCGTGATGCGGTTGATGTGTTCCGCGAGCAGGAAGGCGGTGGCCTCCAGCGGAGTCATCTCCTCCTTGGTCCAGTCCCCGTACTGCTCCCGCCACAGATTGGGGCTCAGCCCGATGCCCGCGGCGACGACGAGGCCGGCCATGGTGGGGACGGCCCCGGGAGGAACGCTCCTGGGCATCATGCGCAGCGTGCCCACGAGGGTGGGCACCACGTACTCGATGACGTCCTTGCCCTGACTCTCGTGAGCCTTCCTCAGCCACGTCATGAAGATGTAGATGAGGGTGCACGTGCCGGCCAGGACGTCATCGACTCCCTCCGGGCCCAGCGACGCGATGAACTGCTCCATCAACGCCTGCTGTTCGGGATCGGCCCCGGTCCTGCCGTCGTGGACGGTCTTGAGCCGGGAGTCGACGATCATGAGCGCCGCGCCCACATCGCCGACGGGAGCGTGCTGGGGGTCGAGGGGCGATGACACGGGATTCCTCCTCGGTCGGCCGCGGCGAGCAGCGCGTCGTGTCCGTGCGTATCCGTAGAGTATTGGGCCGAGGCAGCGCCGGACGGCGGTTTGCCATCTTCTACGGTCGTGCTGCGGGCGCTCCGGGCCAGGTGCGCAGCAGGGCGTCCAGCGCGTTGAGGATCTCGGTCCAGCTCTCCCGCGCGTCCGGGGCGCTGTGGTCGAAGCCGCCGGCGGACTCCAGGCCGACGAAGCCGGTGAAGACGCTGCCCAGCAGTCGCACCGCGTGTGTCTGGTGCGGTTCGGCCAGGTCGTAGCCGCGCAGGATCGCCCGTGTCATCTGTGCGTGCCGGACGCCCGCACTGGCGGCGGCCGTCTCCGGGTCGAGCCGGAACCGGGCCGCGGTGAAGCGTCCCGGGTGCTTGAGGGCGTAGTCGCGGTAGGCGTTCGCGAAGGCGGTCAGGGCGTCCTTGCCGGCCCGTCCGGCCACCGCGGCGGAGACCTGGTCGGCCAGTTCCTCCAGGGCGAGCAGGGCGATCCTGGTCTTGAGGTCGTGGGCGTTCCTCACGTGCGAGTACAGGCTCGCGGTCCTGACGCCGAAACGCCGGGCGAGCTCCGCGGGGGTCGCCTGCTCGAAGCCGATCTCGTCGGCCAGGTCCGCGCCCGCCCGGACCAGGCGCTCCGTGGTCAGTCCCACTCGTCCGGTCCCTGCCATGGTCGTCCTCCGTGTCGATCCTCATCCCTGGCTTCGAAGATTATGCATTTGCCTAACTTGATTAGGCAAATTAGCGTGTCGGTTATGAAGCCGCTGACCGAGCAAGAGATCCGCGCCGCGTTCGTGAACTGCACCAAGGGCGAGGCCAAGCGCCTGGCCGTCCCCCGTGACCTGGCCGAACGATCCTGGGACGACCTGGACTTCCTGGGCTGGCGAGATCCCCAGGCCCCCGACCGGGCCTACGTCGTGACCGAACTGGACGGCCGTCCGGTCGGCGTCCAACTGCGCACCTCCGGCGCCGCCTCCTGGCAGCAGCGCCGCAGCATGTGCTCGGTGTGCCTGACCACCCACACCGGAGGCGTCTCCCTGATGGTCGCGCCCAGGTCTGGGAAGGCCGGACAGCAGGGCAACTCCGTCGGCCTCTACATGTGCAGCGACCTCGCCTGCTCCCTGTACGTACGCGGCAAGAAGGACACGGGCATCGGCGCACGCCTCCACGAGTCCCTCACCCTGGAGGAGAAGATCCGACGGACCGTGACGAACCTCGCCACGTTCATCGCGAGAGTGGGCGCGTGACCAGCAGCGCCCTCTCGAACGTGGAGCGATGGGCGGAGGTGTGCGCGCGCTCCCGCTCGGACCACTCGACCCGGGAGACGATCAACTCGGCTTCATCGGTGCCGAGTTCGAACTCGTCCAGGCGCTGTCGCCACCAACTCGCGTTGCGCGACTGCCGATCGAGCATCGCGTCGACCAATTCGCCACGGGCGGAGCCTTCGAGACCGTAGGCGTCCGCGAGGATCCGCACCTGGGCTGCCTGTGCGGCGGCGGGCGGAGCGGTGGGGCGGGAGGAGACGCACCAGGTCCAGGCCGCGTATCCGACGTCTTCGAGGGGATCGCCGGGCGCGGCGGTGTCGAAGTCGATGAAGGCGTAGGGCGTCCTCCACCGGCATCCACGGCCGCTCCGTTCATCGTGGCGAAGGCGAGGTCGGGGCCCGGGTCCGACCGCCACCGACCCGCTCGTCCCCGTTTGTTAGGCTCCCCTAGCCTCCCGCGGGGGAAGTCCGGTGAGAATCCGGCGCTGACCCGCAACGGTGTGCGTGGCGACCCCTGGTCGTCGCGTGAGCCCGATCGCCCGTGGGTGGTGCGACCCGTTGACTGCTCGCCGTGGACTGCGAGAGGGGATCCGAGCGGCCGGCACGGTCGTACGGGCTGCCTCCTCGATCGAGGCTCACCAGGCGGCCCTAGGTGAAGGACCGCCGATCGTGTGCCGACCTCCGAGCTCCGGCCCGGCCCGAACACCCCTGCCGCTGCTGATACTCGGGCTGCTGCTCCTGCTCTGCGTCTCCCTCGTGTGCGGTGTCGCACTGGGAGCGGCCGGCATCGGACCGGCGGACGTGTTCCGCTTCCTGTGGGCCGGAGTCACCGGCGGGACCGTGCACGCCGCCGACGCGGCCGACTACACCATCGTCTGGGAGATCCGGCTGCCGAGGGTCGTCCTCGCGGCCGTCGTCGGCGCCGGGCTCTCGGCCGTCGGCGTGGCAGTACAGGCCATGGTCCGCAACGCGCTCGCCGATCCGTTCGTCCTCGGCATCTCCTCCGGCGCGGCGGTCGGCGCCAACGCCGTCATCCTGCTGGGCGCGTTCGCCGGCCTCGGCGTCTGGGCGCTGTCCGCGTCCGCGTTCGCCTCGGCGCTCGCGGCCATGGTCCTGGTGTACGCGGTGGCCCGCTCACCGCACGGCCTCACCCCGCTGCGGCTGATCCTGACCGGAACCGCGCTGGCCTACGGCTTCGAAGCCGTCACCACCGTGATGGTGTTCGGCGCGGCCCGTGGCGAGGCCGCCCGCTCGGCGATGATGTGGCTGCTGGGCAGCCTGGGCGGCGCGACCTGGGCACAGGTGCCGCTGGCCGCCGTCACCGTGGCGGCCGGCTGGGCGTGGCTGCGACGGCGGGCGGAACCGCTCAACGCCCTCGCGATGGGGGACGAGACCTCCGCCGCGCTCGGCGTCCAACCGGCAAGACTGCGCCGGGAGTTGTTCCTCGTCACAGCGGCCGTGACCGGAACGGTGGTGGCGGTCAGCGGCGCCATCGGCTTCGTCGGACTCATGGTCCCGCACCTCGTACGGATGCTCGTCGGCGCCGATCACCGCAGGGTCCTCGCGGTCGCGCCCCTGGCCGGCGCGGTGCTGCTGGTGTGGGCGGACGTGCTGTCCCGGTTGCTGCTGGCCCCGGCCGAACTCCCGGTCGGTGTCATCACCGCCGTCGTGGGAGTGCCCGCCTTTCTGCTGCTGATGCGGCGCGGCGGCCATGCGTTCGGGGGGCGTTGATGCGGCTCGACATCGAGGGGCTGTCGGTCGACGCGGGCGCGGTGCGGCTGGTCGACGACATCCGGCTCGCCGTGGGCTCCGGGGCGTTCGTCGGGCTCGTCGGCCCCAACGGCAGTGGAAAATCAACCCTGTTGAGGTGCGTGTACCGCGCGCTGCGGCCGGCCGACGGGGCGGTCCGGCTCGACGGGGACGACGTGCACGCCATGGAACCACGCGCCGTCGCCCGGGTGTTGGCCGCGCTGCCGCAGGAGTCGTCGGCCGAATTCGGCTTCACCGTCGCCGAAGTGGTCGCCATGGGACGGCTGCCGCACCGGGACCGGACCGCCGCGTCGGACCGGGAGATCTGCGCCGGCGCCATGGAACGCACCGGTGTCGCGCACCTCGCCGACCGCGGGTACCTCGCCCTGTCCGGCGGCGAGAAGCAACGCGTCCTGATCGCCCGCGCACTGGCCCAGCGCCCACGCGTCCTCGTTCTCGACGAACCCACCAACCACCTCGACATCGCCCACCAGTTGGACGTGCTGTCACTGGTCCGCCGCAGCGGCCTGACCGTGCTCGCCGCCCTGCACGACCTCAACCTCGCCGCCGCGCACTGCGACCTGCTGTACGTGATCGCGGACGGCCGGATCGTCGCGTCCGGCGCACCGCACGACGTACTCCGACCCGCCCTGCTGGCCGAGGTGTTCGGAGTCCGCGCGCACCCGGTACGACACCCGGAGACCGGCGCCGTCCAGCTCCTGTTCGACCTGCTCCCGCCCACCACATAAGGACAACACCCGCCATGCGCAAGCTACTTGCCGCCGCTCTCTGCCTCGCCGCGACCGCCACCGGCTGCGGCGCGAGTATCGAGTCGACCGCGGACACCCGGCCCACCGCGGCGGTCACCCTCACCAACTGCGGTCAGAAGGTGACGTACAAGACCGTCCCGAAGCGAGTGGTCACCAACGACGTCGGCATCACCGAGCTGATGTTCGCCCTCGGGCTGGAGAACCGCATGGCCGGGTTCGCCATGCCCGACGACAAGGGCGATCTGACCGACGTGCCCTGGAAGGACGGCTACCAGAAGGTCAAGTGGTTGTCCAAGGACCAACTCACCAAGGAGAACGTCCTCGACGCCCGCGCCGACCTCGTCTTCGCCGGCTGGAACTACGGCTTCCGGGACGACAGCGGCTTCACCCCCGACGCCCTGAAGAAGCTCGGCATCCCCTCGTACGTCCTCACCGAGTCCTGCCGCAACGGCCGCACCGACACCTCACGCGGCATCATGCCGCCCCTGGACGCCCTCTACGCCGACCTCACCAACCTCGGGAAGCTGTTCGGCGTCGAGAAGCGCGCGGCCACCCTGATCGCCGACTTCAAGAAGCACACAGCCGCCGTCCACAGCAAGGCCCCCGCGAAGAGCCCCACGGTCTTCCTCTACGACAGCGGCCAGGACGCCCCGTTCACCTCGGGCCGCTACGCCGCACCCGACCAGATCATCAGCGAGGCCGGCGGGGTCAACGTCATGCACGACGTCAACGACTCCTGGACCACGGTCGGTTGGGAAACCGTCGTGCGGCGCGACCCCGATGTCATCGTGATCTGCGACTACGGCGACGTGAGCGCGGAACAGAAGAAGAAGTTCCTGCTCTCCTACGCCCCGCTCCGCAACGTCTCCGCCGTCAAGCACCGGCGGATCTTCGTCCTCGACTACGTCGACCTCGTCGAGAGCCCCCGCAACCCGTCGGCCATCGCCCGCCTCGGTGCGTATCTCCGTACGGTGGCCGCAGGGCAGCAGGCCGCCCAGTGAGGCGTCCCGGTGGAACCGTCGCCGGTCAGCGGGTGGGGAAGGAAGCCAGAGCGAGTTCCCACTCGTCGGCCGCGTGGCGCAGTGCGGCCGTATCCACCTGTACCTCCACGAAGTACTGGTAGATGTCCGGTCTGGCGTCGCCCTGCCGCCATGGGGGCAGGGCTTCCAGCGAGAGGTGAACGCGGATCAGCGCCCCGGCCTCGCTGCGTTCGGCGAGGCTGAAGGCCAGCACCGGTTCGGTGAACCAGGTGTCCGGGGACATATAGCCTTCGGCATCGAGCCGGGTCACCGCCACTGTTCCCGTGGCCACCCCGCGCAGCCAGGCGGTGACCTGTTGGGCCTCGTCGTTCAGCAGAGCGGGGTCGGCGAAGGACCAACTGCCCTCGGCCGTCGTCACCTTGGCGCCGATGACCAGCCAGTTGTCGTCGTAGCGGTTACCCCGAGGCCCGGCGAACTGATAGCGCAGGGGCCGGAGTTCGACACTGGTCGCATGATCACTGAGGTGCACCGCCACAGGATGCCAGGTGACCCTCCGGCGGTGTAACCAGGTTTTCACCGCCCGGACCTGGTCGTAGCGACCCAGGAAGCGGAACGCGCCGCCCTTGGCCTGATACAGGAAAGCGGTGTTCTCCGGGTCCATCGTGTGGGTGGTGCCCTGGTCGAAACGGATGGGCTTGGCCACCCCGTCGTACGAGAGGTGGAAGAGGCCCTCGGCGACCTGCGCGGGCTCGATCGAGGTCGTGGTCCCGAGTGCGTCGAGGGCTCGGGCGATCAGACCGACGGCGTCGTACGCCTCGGCCGACCACCGGCCGGGCGCCTCACCGTAGCGTGCCCGGTAGGCCGCGGTGAACGCCTTCGCGGCCGTGGCGCCGGCCGACTGCGCCTCGGTGTACGGCGCTTCGAAGACCCAGCCCTCGGCCGCCTGCCCGGCCGCAGTGAGGAAGTTTCCGGCTTCGCACAGGATTCGTACAGACGAGCCGATCGTAGTCCCGACGCTCCCTCAACTCGTGCTGTACAAAGGGCAGTTCGGAGTCGACGCGGACTCACCTGGCGAGTTCGGTCGGCTCGTTCAGTTGCGTGAGCTTCAGCGGATTGCGCACCACGTAGATCCTGGTGACCCGGCCGTCCTCCACGACGAGACTGATCGCGGACGGCTCACCGTTGACGTCCATCCGGCCCGCGGGTTCGCCGTTGAGCCACAGGGGCGTGGTGTCGAACGCGGCCACCAGCGTGTTCGCGCGGGCGAGGATCGGTGCCACCAGCTCGACCCCGTGGATCGGGGCGAGCGCGGCGGCGACGACCCCGCCGCCGTCGGTCACCAGCACCACGTCCGGTGCCATCACCTCCATCAACTCCTGCAGATGGCCGGTGCGCAGGGCGTGCAGGAACCGTTCCACCACGGCCGCCTGTTCCGATCGGCTCACCTTCACGCGTGGCCGCCGTGCCGCCACATGCTCCCGCGCCCGCCGGGCGACCTGCCGCACCGTCGCCGCGGACTTCCCGACGACCTCCGCGATCTCGCCGTACGACAGCTCGAACACCTCGCGCAGTACGAACACCGCCCGCTCGGTGGGTCCGAGAGTCTCCAGCACGGTCAGCATCGCGATCGACACACTCTCCGCGAGCTCGACGTCCTCGGCGACATCGGGGGTGGTGAGCAACGGTTCCGGCAGCCACTCGCCCACGTACTCCTCACGCCGGCGCGACAAGGCGCGCAGCCGGTTGAGCGCCTGCCGGGTGACGATCCGGATCAGGTACGACCGCGGGTCCCGTACCTGTAACCGGTCGACGTCGGCCCATCGCAGCCAGGACTCCTGCAACACGTCCTCGGCGTCGGCGGCCGAGCCGAGCATCTCGTAGGCGACGGTGAACAGCAGGCCGCGGTGGGTGACGAAGGGGTCCTCGGTCATGCCGTCGTCGCCACGTCGGAGTCGACCTCGCGGACGGCCAGGGGGATCTCGCAGGAGTCGGAGTAGCCCTGAGAGGTGATCCCGTGGGCGGTGTTGCACCGGGCGGCCATGTTGGCGAAGCCGATGAACACGGTGAGTTCGACCAGCGCGGCGGGGCCCAGCTGCTCCAGCAGGCGCTGCGACAACTCGTCCGTGACGGTCGACGGTGTGGTCGTCATGGCCTCCGCGTACTCCAGCACGTCCCGCTCCAGCGGCGAGAACACGTCCGCCTGCCGCCAGCGCGGCACCTGGCTCGCCTTCGTCAGGTCCAGGTTCTGGTTCAGGGCGAAGAAGTAGTTGACGTCGAGGCACCAACCGCACCCGACCTGCGCCGCCACAGCCATGTGCGCGAACGTCTTCAGACTCGCGTCCGCCGCGTCCAGCGTGGCCACCTTCGCGGTGAACTCCTGGTTGGCCGCGGCGAGTCGGGGGTGGTTCCACAGAACTTCGATGGGCTCGGGCACGGATCCGAGCTGCTTGATCATGTTCTCGCGCAACTCGACGGGAAGCTCGGCCTTCGGAACGCGAAGCGTCATGGTGTCCTCCTGGTACGTGTGTCTGTCCGGCGGTTCAGCATGAAGACACCGGCCGACTCACGGTTGTGACATCGGGAGGATGAGACGCGGACGCTACGACGGCAACCCCATTCCTTGCGATCAAGAACTCCGGGCCACTCGGCGGAATCCGCGACGTGACAGACGGCAGGTCGTGTCACGTCGCGGCGGCGGGTGGATCAGACCGGCCCGGCATGGGTGGTGATGCGTGCTGCCGAGCCGGGCGTCACCCGGCGGTGCCCGACCGGGCGGCGAGGTCGTCGGCGTCGGCGCGGGCGAGCACGGCGTCCACGACGGCGTACTCGGCCTGGTCCAGTACGTAGAGCACCAGGGCGATCACGTCCGCGGCATCCTGCTCGGCGTCGTCGGCACGGCGTTCGGCCTTCTTGAGGTCGCGTTCGGCCTTGTGCTCGGCGCTCGCCGCGCGGCGGTCGGCGAAGTGCTTCTGCACCGAGTCGTGCGCGTCGCTCAGCCGGCCCTGCGCCCGGGTCTTGGCGTCGTCGGTCCTGGTTCCCACAGCGTCGAGGGATGCCTTGAGACCGGTCTTCGTCGCCTCCAGCTGCGCGCGGTTCTTCGCCCTGGCGGCCGTGGCGGTGTCCTCGACCTTCTTCGTCCGGTCCGCCAACTTGCTGAGCTGGTCCGAAAGCTTGTCCATGGTGATTCCCGTCTCGTGAAGTTGATTCGGTGGGTCTCGGACATCGCGCGGCACGGGCACGCCGACGCCACGCATGCCGCTATGCCGCTCTTTGCCGCAGGTGGAGTGAGAGGACGATGCCCGAAGTCCCGTACATCAGGCTGAACAGGCCGAACACGGTCGCCAGCGAGACCGCGCCGACGTCCGGCCGCACGAACAGAGCCAACGCCAGCGCGACGGACACCAGCCCAGTCAGCATGAACATCGCGCGCTCCCCGGCGGACTCGCCTTCCTGCGTGGCCATGCCGATCTCGACAGCGCCGGTGACCAGCGCCCACGCGCCGACCCAGAGAGTGAGTGCCAGAGCGGTGATGCCCGGCCACAGGATCGCGGCGGCTCCGCTCACGGCGGACAACAGGGCCAGCAGCAGCCAGCCGAAGACCGGCCCCGCCCGGTTGCCGCTGAACGCGCGAACGGCGTCGTTGGCCGCGGCGAAGAAGGCGTAGAAGGCGAACAGGTAGACGAATGTGCCCACGGTTATGCCGGGCCACACCAGCGAAACCAGTCCGAACGCAACCGCGAGGACGCCGCGCCACAAGAGTGCGTTGGGTGAGCCGAGTATGGTGATCACTTCCCTTCGTGGCTGAGGGGGCATGGGCCGGTCGCCTCTTTCCCAGCCCCGACGCTAGGGCTCGGCGGTCCGTGGCCCATCCGTCATCCGACTGCACGACTGCATCAATCGGGGTGCTTAGGTCCGAGGCGGTCCGGGCGGACGGCGACTCACCCCGGACGGCAGCTGCGGCCGATTTCGCTACAAGTTCCGAAATTATTCGTGACGGGTCCGCCACGCCGTCGAAATAGGTACTTCTTAGCGTTAACGCCAGTCGCATAGGCGTCATCGCACCCATTGGGTCTGTCAAGCCGCAAGAGGTGCTTTCTCACGAAAAAACATCACTGCCCTCAGTGATGTCTTGAGACAGGAGCTCCCGAGTGTCCAACCCCTCCCGTCGCGGCGTCCTCAGACTCACCGCCGGCACAGCTCTCCTCGGCACCCTCGCCCTGACCGGCTGCGGGCGCGGCGACGAGACCGCCGCCGCGAAGGCATCCGCCAAGCCGATCGGCACCACCCCGGCCACCGGCACCGTCAATGTCTGGGCCACCCAGGACGACGCCAGCGTGCTCGACAAGGTGATCAAGCCGTTCAAGGCCGCGAACCCGGACGTCACCCTGAAGTTCACGCTGATACCGAACTCCGAGTACTACACGAAACTCCAGGCGGCGATCGCGGCGGGCAAGGGCCCGGACGTGGCCCAGTTCTTCCCCGAGTCGCAGGCGCAGTTCCTCGACCCGGCGATCCTGCGGCCCGTGCCGGACGGACTCGTCGACTCCGGCAGCTTCTTCAAGAGCCTGTGGGACGCCGGTGTGGCCAAGGACGTCGCCTACACGGTCCCCTGGTACGCGTACACGTACGCCCTCGTCTACCGCGCCGACCTCGCGAAGAAGGCGGGCGTCAAGGCGCCCACCAGCTGGGACGAGATGGTGCCGTTCTTCAAGGCGCTGCAGGGCGCCGGAGCCGTGCACGGGCTCGGGGCCGACAACGGCTGGGACATCTTCAACGGCCAGGACGCCGCGATGTACGCCTGGCAGGCCGGCGGCACCCTGCTCTCCGCCGACGGGAAGTGGACGCTCGACACACCGGCGATGGTCGACGCCATCAAGTACAACGCGTCGTTCTTCACCTCGGGCGTCGCCGACACCGCGACCCCCACCTTCCTCGACTCCCAGCCGTACTTCGTCTCCGGCAAGACCGCCTGCATGATCACCGGCCCCTGGGTCGTCGGCCAGCTCGACACCGCCGCGAAGAAGACCGGCTGGACGGCGTCCCACGTGGCCACCGCGCCGCTGCCGGCCGGCGCCTCCAGCAGTGCCTCCTTCTCCGGCGGGGGCAGCTGGGGTGTGCTCGCGACCGGCGGCAACGCGGACGCGTCGTGGAAGTTCATCCGGTACGTCTCGAAGCCGAGCACCCAGGTCGCGCAGTTCAAGGCGTACAGCTCGCTGCCCGCGGCCGTGTCGGCCTGGGACGACCCCGCCATCAAGGGCCAGCTGCTCCTCGACGCCTTCTTCACGCAGCTGAAAAGGGCGCGGGCGTTCCCACAGGTGAGCACCTGGCAGCAGGTCGCGACCCGGCTGGGCAAGGAGATGGAGGCCGTGGCCAAGGGCAAGGAGACCGCGGCCAAGGCCGCCGCGAACATCCAGGCGTACGCCGAGAGCGTCGGCACGAGCACGAAGTGAGCCGCCCATGACCACCACCCTCACCCCTCGGGCGCCGCGCACGGCACCGCGCGGCCGGCCGGTCACGGCCCCCGCGCGCGCTCGCAACCGGAACCTGCGGCGCACGGCTGTCGCCTGGCTCTTCCTCGCCCCGTTCCTCGTCGTGTTCCTGCTCTACACGGCGATCCCGACCGTGGCCGCGCTCGGCTTCAGCCTCACCGACCTGCACGGCGCGGATCTGCGGCATCCCTTCGCGGTCAACTTCACCGGCCTGGAGAACTACCTCCGGCTGTTCCAGGACTCGACCTTCCGGCGCGACATCCTGAACACCGCCGTCTTCGTGGCCGTCGGCGTACCGCTCACCATGGGCGTCGGTTTCGCGCTGGCCATCGCGCTGAACTCCGGCATCCGGCGGCTGCGCGGCGTATTCCGTACGGTGTTCTTCGCACCGGTCGTCACCAACGTCGTCGCCGCGGCCCTGATCTGGCAGTACGCCTTCAACCCGAGCGGCACCGTGAACAAGGTCCTCGGCGCGGTCGGTTTCGCCGGACCGAACTGGCTGGACGACCAGCACCTCGCCATGCCCGTGGTCATCCTGCTCGGGGTCTGGCGCAACTTCGGCACCGCGATGGTCCTCTTCCTCGCCGGTCTGCAGTCGATCCCGCAGGACGTCTACGAGGCCGCCGCCCTCGACGGGGCGGGAAAATGGCGGCAGTTGAGGCACATCACCCTCCCCCTGCTGCTGCCCACCACCCTCATGGTGTCGGTGCTGCTCACCGTCTTCTACCTTCAGGTCTTCGACGAGCCCTATCTGCTCACCAACGGCGGCCCGCTCGGCTCCACCGAATCCGTGGCGCTGTACACCTACCACCAGTTCGGGGTCGGCGAGTTCGGGGTGTCCTCGGCCGCGTCCTTCGTGACCCTGGTGCTCGTGGCCCTGGTGAGCGTCGTCCAGTTCCGATTGCTGAGGCCCCGCGCATGACCGCCGTGACCGCGTCGCAGAACACCGACCTGACCTCGCACACCGCGACTGCCCGAAGTGCCGTACGGCCACGGCCCGTTGCCCGGCCCCTGCTCTACGCCGCACTCGTCCTGTGCGCGCTGCTCACGCTGCTCCCGTTCGTCTGGGGGCTCAGCGGCTCGCTGCGCAGCCTCGACGAGATCCGCTCCGACCCCGGTTCCCTCGTCCCGCACCACTTCACGCTGGACAACTTCACGCGGCTGTTCAGGACCCAGGGCTTCGGCCGGTTCATGGTCAACAGCATCGTGGTCGCGGCCATGGTGGTGGTCGGCAACATCGTGGCGGCGTCGGCCGCCGGCTACGCGCTCGCGAAACTCGAATTCGCGGGCAGGCGGCTCGCGTTCGGCGCGGTCATGGCGGCGATGATGGTGCCGTTCACCGCGGTGTTCGTCCCGCAGTTCGTGCTCACCGTCGACATGGGCCTCGCGGACACCCTCGCCGGTATCGCGCTGCCCAGCCTGGCGATGCCGATGTCGGTGTTCATCATGCGGCAGTACGCGTCCTCGATACCCGACGAACTGCTGGAGGCGGCCCGCATCGACGGGGCCGGCGAGTTCCGCATCTTCTTCCGGATCTTCCTCCCGCTGGCCGGCCCCGCGGTCGCGACGATCACGATCATGTCGTTCCTCAACTCGTGGAACTACTTCATCTGGCCGCTCATCGTCGCCCAGAGCACCTCCAGTTACACGCTCCCGGTGGGCCTCGCGGCCACCAGCCAGGCCGCGGCGCACGTGACCGACTACGGCCTGATGCTCGCCGGTGCCGTCGTCGTCATGCTGCCGGTGCTCGTTCTCTTCCTGTTCCTGCAGCGGTACTTCGTGCAGGGCATCGCCGGAACGGGAATGAGGTGATCCAGCTGAAGTCCGCGACCAACGGCATGAACCAGAGCGCCGTCCGCCGCGTCAACACGTCGGTGATTCTGCGTACGTTGGCGGTGTCGGCCGGGCCGATGACACTGACCGAGCTCGCCGAGCAGGCCGGACTCTCCCGCCGTACCAACGAGTTGATCCTCGACTCGCTCATCGAGGCGGGCTGGGTCACCGAGCTCGACCGCGTGCCGACCAGCGGCTGCGCCGGCCGCCCCGCCCGACGGTACCAACTGCGCGCCGAACACGCCCTGTTGGCGGCGGTCCGCATCAGCACCCTGGACGTGTCGGCGGTGGTGGCCGACGTCCGCGGCCGTATCCTCGGCCGCGCACACCGCCCCCTGCGCGCCTACCAGGATCCGCAGGCCACGCTCGACGACGCGGCGGCCCTCGTAGGGGAGGCACTCGACGACGCGGGCGGCTCGCCCGACCGGCTGTGCGCCGGTGCGGTCGCGGCCGGTGGCGCCATCGACGACGAAGGTGTCGTACGACGCCTGGTGCACACCACGCGCTGGGAGGGCGTGTGTCTGCCCGAGGAGCTCGGGCGGCGCGTCCGGATGCCCTGGTTCGCCGACAACGACACCAACCTCGGTGCGCTTGCGGAGCGTTGGCGAGGTGTGGCCGGTGACCACGACAACGTCGTCTGGGCGGTCCTCGGCAACCGGACCGGCCTCGGCATCCTGATCCGGGGCGCTGTGCACCGGGGTCTGGACGGCGCCGCCGGCGAGATCATCGAGGCGCACTCGATACCGGTCGGCTCGGTCGAGAACCACCCGGTCGCCTGGCTCACCTCACCCGAAGCGGACCGGCGCCGTATCGCCCTGGAGCGCTTCGAGGCGGCCCGGGCCGGAGACACGGAAGCGCTCGCCGAGGTCGCCGAGTTCGTCGAGAACATCACCTCGATCCTCACCACCCTGTCCTGGACGGTCGCGCCCTCGCTGATCGTGCTCGGCGGTGGTCTGGAGGACGCGGCCGACGTGCTGCTGCCCCGGGTGCGGGAGACGATGCGCGTCGCCCGCACCCCCGCGATCGAGCTGCGCGCCACCTGCCTGGGCCGCGACGCCGCGCTGATCGGCGCCGTGAAGCTGGCGCTCGACCGGATGGACACCGAGTTGTTCGGCCCGCTCGTCCCCGGCGCGTAACTCCCCCCACACCAGACGAGTTTGGAGTTCCCCTGTGACCGACATCCCGCACACCGACGTCCTCATCGTGGGCAGCGGCATCATGGGATCTGTGGTGGCCCGGCTGCTGCGGGACAGTGATCCGGGGCTGGGCATCACGATGGTCGAGGGCGGCAGCGCGATCGGCAGGACGCCCGGGCTGCATCTGCACGACGTCGACGACCCGGTCCTCTGGGCGCGCTACAACGAACAGGTCGTCAGCGGCATCCAGGGCATGTACACCGGCGCCGAGGTGGTGCGCGAGACAGCGGACAGCCTCACCGGCCTGACCCCCGGCATGTTCCACGCGCTGGCCTTCGGCGAGGACGCCGAGGCGATGCCCGCGACGGCGCTCGCCTGGAACGCGGGCGGCATGGGCGTGCACTGGACCGCCGCGACCCCGTGGCCCGCAGGCGACGAGGTGTTCGACTTCGGCGACCCGGCCGGCTGGACGGCGGACCTCGACACCGCGCGCCGACTGCTCGCCGTCACACCTTCCCCCATCGGCCCCACCGAGATCGGGCACCTGGTCCTCGACGTACTACGAAGGCGCTACGACGACACCGCACCGGACGACCGGCGCCCGCAGCCGATGCCCATGGCCGTCACGGCCACGGCATCCGGCCCCATGCCGCGCACCGCACCGGGGACGATCTTCCCGCCCATCGCGTCCGGCGGCGACCTGGCGTTCACCCTGCTGACCGGCATGCTCGCCACCAGGTTGCTCGTGTCGGCGGGCAGGGTCACCGGTGCCCGGCTGCGCCGCGTCGCCGACGGCACGGAGACCGAACTCCACGCGGACACCGTCATCGTGTGCGCCGACGCGCTGCGCACCCCGCAACTGCTGTTCGCCTCGGGCATCCGCCCCGCGGCCCTGGGCCGCCACCTCAACGAGCACGCGTTCATCACCGCCCGGGTGCTGCTCGACCTGGACCGGTTCGGCCTCACCCTCGACGACCTGCCCCTACCGCGCACAGGCGAGTTCAGCACGGACTCGCTCTGGCTGCCGCAGAACGGAACGGCACAGCCCTTCCACGGGCAGATCATGAACCGGACGTACGTCGGCGAGGACGGCCGCCCGCTCGCGCACGCCGTGGGACTCACCCTGTACGCCCCTGTCGAGTCACGCCCCGAGAACCGCCTCGTCTTCTCGGAGTCGGAGACCGACCTCGCGCAACTGCCGCGCATCCGCGTCGAGTTCGGCTACTCCGACACCGACCGCGCGCTCATCGACCGGGCGTCCGCCGAAGTTCGGTCACTGGCCCAGGAGTTCGGCCCGTTCGACCCCGCCACCGAACTCGCGCTGCTCCCGCCCGGTTCCTCCCTGCACCTGACCGGTACGGTCCGGGCGGGCACCGCCGACGACGGCACCACCGTCTGCGACCCGGACGGCCGGGTGTGGGGTTACGACAACCTGTACCTCGCAGGCAACGGCGTGATCCCCACCCCGATGGCCGCCAACGTCACCCTGACCGGCGCGGTGACCGCCGTACGGACCGCCCGAGCCGTTGCAAGCCGAACCGCGCCGCTCGCCGCGCGCTGAAAGGAAGTTCGACCGTGATCAGCACAGTCAAGGAATACCGCGTGGCGCTACCGGCCTGGATCGACGAGGAGCTGGCCGACACGCCGGCCGTGGTCCCCGACCGCGCCGACCGGATGCGGATCGTGCACCGCCTCGCCGACCGCAACTGGCGGGAGGGCAACGGCGGTCCGTTCGCGGCCCTCGTCGCAGAGCGCGACACCGGCCGGATCGTCTCCGTCGGCGTGAACGTCGTGCTCGCCTCCGGCATCTCCAGCGCCCACGCGGAGGTCGTGGCACTGGGCCTCGCCCAAATGGCCCTCGGCAGCTGGGACTTGGGTGCCGAAGGAGTGCCCGCGCACGAACTCGTCGTCAACTGGCGTCCCTGCGTGCAGTGTTACGGCGCCACGATGTGGTCCGGGGTGCGCGGTCTCGTGGTCGCGGGGGAGGGGCCCGAGCTGGAGGAGATCACCACGTTCGACGAGGGCCCTCTCGGCGCCGACTGGGCCGAGCAGTTCGAGGCACGCGGGATCGACGTCGTAGGAGATGTGCTCCGGGACGAGGCACTGGCCGTGTTCCGGAACTACCGCGAGGCCGTCGACGCGGCCGACGGGATCGTCGTCTACAACGCGCGCGGAGGCACCGAATGACGGCCACGGCACCGCGCTTCGCCACCGACGTCATCACCTTCTACCACCCGGACTTCTGGGACCTCCCCTCCGCCGACGCCGTGCGCGACTGGGCACTGGCCCACCCCGAGCGGTTCTGGACACGGGTGATGGACGCGCTGACGGCGGCCGGTGTCACGGGTATCGAGCTGACCTTCGCGCCGGGCGACATCGAGTCGGCCCTGCGGGCCTTCGGCAGCGCACCCGCCTTCCGTCGCGAACTGGCGGCCCGGGGGCTGTCCGTCGTCAGCGCGTTCATCGCCGACAGTGACGCCCCCGGCTGGCGGGACGGCGCCGATCTGCCCGCGATCGTCGCCGACGCCGAACGCCGGGCCGCCTTCCTCGCCGACGTCGGGGCGGAACTCCTTGTCGCCGGCCTGCCCATGCGGACGACATTCGGCACGCGACCGCCCTTCTTCGTCGACGCCGCGTACATGACCCGCATGGCCGACATCGCGCACGCGGTCGGAGAGGCCGTCTCGCATCTCGGTGTGAAGCTCGCCTTCCACACTGAGTCCAACAGCACCCTCTGGTACGAGCGGGACATCGACCTGTTCATGGCCCTGACCGACCCGCGCTACGTCTGGCTGTGCCCCGACTCCTGCCACATCGCCCTAGGCGGCGGCGACCCGGTGGCGGTGGCCCGCCGCCACACCCCGCGCATCGCCCTCGGCCACTGGAAGGACGCGGTCAAGCCCATCGACGTCGAACTCGCCATCGACGAAACGGTCTTCACCCAGCAGCAGCCCTACATGACCGAACTGGGCACGGGCATCGTCGACTGGCAGGGCTGGGCCGACGCCATGTCCCGCACCCCGGGCGCCGGCACCGTACTCATCGAACTGGACGAGGCAGCCGACCCGGTCGCCGCGCTCAGAGCCGGAACAGCCGTGGCGCGGAAGGCAGTTCGCCCGTGATCGACTTCTCCGCCTGCATCGAGCTGATGTTCCTCGAAGGCGAGCGGCCACTCGACGACCGCGTACGCGCCGCGGCAGACTCGGGGTTCCGCGCGGTGGAGATCTGGGAGTGGTGGGACAAGGACCTGCCCCGCCTCGCCCGCGCGCTGGATGCGACCGGCACGCGTCTGATCACCCTGTGCGTCGAGTCGTGGCGGGACAAGTGCGACCTGGGCGACCCGTCGTCGCACGACGAGTTCCTCACCCGCGTACGGGCAGCCGCCGACGTCGCCCGACAACTGAACACTTCCGGACTCGTCGTACTCGCCGGGGACGTCGTCCCAGGAATCGAGCCCGCCGCTCAGCTCCGCAACACGGCCGAGGTGCTCGCCCGGGCGGGAGAGGAAGCCGGCGGGAACGGACTCGAACTGCTCGTGGAGGTCGTCAATCGCGCATACGAGGGTCCCCACGCCCTGATCTCCGACTCACGGTCGGCGCTCTCCCTCCTGCGCGCGGTCAACCTCCCCAACGTCCGCCTCCTCTACGACCGTTACCACGCGATCCTCAACGGCGAGCCCCTCGGAACCGAGATCCAGGACGCCATCCCGCTGATCGCCCACGTCCAGGCAGCCGACATCCCGGGCCGCCACGAGTTCGGCACCGGGACCATCGACTGGGCCACGGAACTCGCCTGGCTCCAAAAGGCCGGTTACGACGGCTACGTAGGCATCGAGGCGACACCACTCGGAGACGGCAGCCGGGTCTACGCCGCTGCCCGGGGCCTCCTTTGACGGCTACGCGCCTGTCGCTGTTGGGCTGCCTGTCGGGTCAGTGGCCGCTGAGCATGGCCAGGACGTTGTCGTAGGTGGCGTTGGCCTCCGCGTGGCGCAGGAACTTGACGTTCTCGACGAGGAGTTCCCTGGCGTCGGGCTGGGTGCGCAGGAGGGTCATGGCTTCGGAGAGGAAGTCCTCCAGCGGCATGGCCTGCTCGCTCTCCTGCTGCCCCATCAAAGTGGTCCGCACGGCCGGCGGGACCAGTTCGATCACCTGGACGGAGGTGTCGGCGAGCTGGACGCGCAGGCTCTCGCTGAAGGAGTGGACCGCGGCCTTGGTGGCGTTGTAGGTAGGGGTGATCGGCAGCGGTACGAACGCCAGCCCGGAGCTGACGTTGATGACGGCCGCGTCGTCCTTGTCCACCAGGTGGGGCAGGAAGGCGTTGACCATCCGGATCGGGCCGAGCAGATTGGTGGTGACGGTGTCCTCGGCGACGCGCAGGGAGTCGGCGGCGAGGAGATTTTCCGGCAGCATGATGCCCGCGTTGTTGACCAGGACGTTCACCTCCGGGTAGGTGCTGGTCACCGTCTCGCGGGCCTGGGCGATCGACGTGGGATCGGTGACGTCGAGGACGATCGTCTCGATGCCCGGGTGGTCGGTCGTGATCCGGTCCAGCAGATCCTTCCGCCGTCCGGCGACGATCACCTTGTTGCCGGCCTGCAGGAAGCGCAGGGCCAGGCCGAGCCCGATGCCCGAGGTGCCGCCGGTGATCAGAATCGTGTTGCCCGTGGTCTTCATGGGGATGTCTTCTCCTTCGCCGCGGGGAGCAGGTGCGCCCCGCACCACCGACTCTGCGGGTGCCCCCGGCCGCGCGGGAGAGGAGCGCTTGTCGGGGGATCGGCGATCCCTCCCCAGGAGCGCCGGGCTGCGGCCGGCTCCGCCCGGGAGAGGGGCAGAGCCATGGATCGGCGGTCCCTGGATGAGGGAGCGGGCGGCAGCCATCATGGGGGCATGGACACAGTAGGACTGGCGGATTTCCTGCGTCGGCGGCGTGAAACGCTGCAGCCCGGCGATGTCGGACTGATCGACGGCCCACGCAGGCGCACCCGGGGACTGCGCCGAGAGGAGGTCGCCGGCCTTGCCGGCATGTCCACCGACTACTACACCCGGCTGGAACAGCAGCGCGGCCCGCAGCCCTCCCAGCAGATGGCAGCCGCCCTCGCTCGCGCCCTGCGCCTGAGTCTGGACGAACGCGACCATCTCTTCAGCCTCATCGGCCACAACGTCCCGGCCCGCTTCCTTCGCTCCGAGCACGTCAGCCCGGCTCTGATGAGGGTGCTGGACCGTCTCGACGACACCCCGGCCCTGGTCCTGTCCGATCTGGCCGATGCCCTGGTGCAGAACCCGCTCGCGGTCGCGCTGCTCGGCGACCAGACCCGCCACACCGGTCTGGCGCGCAGCGCCTACTACCGCTGGTTCACGGACCCGGCCGAGCGGACCCACTATCCGGAAGAAGACCACCCGCGGCAGAGCCGGATCCAGGCAGCCGCCCTGCGGGCCGCGCTGACGGCCGACCGCCGCCACCCCCGAGCCGCGCAGATCGTCGCCGAACTGTGCGAACGCAGCCCGGAATTCGTCCGCGTGTGGGAACGGCACGAGGTCGCCAAGCGCTTCGAGGATCACAAAACCCTCATCCACTCCGAACTTGGCCGCATCGACGTCGACTGCCAGGTCATGTTCGCCGACAACCGCGCACAGACCCTGCTGATAATGACCACGCGTCCCGGCACGGAAAGCCACGGAAAACTCCAACTGCTCTCGGTCATAGGACACCAGCAGTTCACCCACTGACCCGCCGCTCACGCGGCATACGCCTCGGCTACGCCCGTGCGTCCACCGCCCATGGCCGGCCCGGGCAACGAGTTGATCCATCGGCCCCTGGCCGGGGAATGCGAGCTCTGCGAGGCGGGCCCGGCTCACATTCACGATCTTGGTCCCTGCGGGCATTGTCTGCAGGACGGCGACGGGTTCCAGCACAGCTTCACCGCACTGTGGCTGCGGGAGGCATCCGACGATCCTCGCGCTGCTCGACGATGTCAGCCGTCTCGGCTTCGCCCTGGTCCGCGGTGTCCCCGCGGAACTGGACGGCATGCAGGCCCTCATCGATCTGATCGGCTTCCTGCGCGTCACCGACAACGGGGCCATCGAGGACATCAAGGCGTTGCCGCCGGTTCCGGGCGCTGACCTCGGTACCCGTCAACTGGCGCTACGCGGACGAACAGGCCGTCCTTGAGGACTCCAGTCCGTTCATCGAAGTGGCGGCGGACGGATCGATCTCACACGTACGCTTCCACGGCCGCAGCGACCGGATCCCCGCCCTGGACCACAAGACCCTCATGCGCGACCTCACCGGCACACCCTGGCGCCACCGCGCCTGACGCTCCTACAGATCGCATTTGCGCAACACGTTTCCGACGTGAGAAGGCCAACGTCCAGCGGTGACTGACGGCGCTCACCCTGGGTACTCACCGGCTCATGCGGATGAGTGTGGTGGACGTGGGGTCGAACGCGGTTCGGCTCGTGGTGGCGGACGTAGGGGACGGTGTGCCGTTGCCGGTGCACACGGCCAAATGGAAGTTGCGGCTCTCCGAGCACGTCGGGCCGCACGGAGAGATCCCCGAGGAAGCCGTACGCCAGCTCGTGAAGGCGGTGTCGGCAGCCGAGAAGACCGCCCGGCACTGGGGCGCTGCGGGGCCGCTCGCCTTCGCGACGGCGGTCGTCCGCGGCGCGCCCAACCGGCTCGACGTGCTGCGCTCGGTGCATACGGAGACCGGGATACGACTGTCCACGCTGCCGGGGGAGTTGGAGGGCGAGCTCACGTTTCTCGGTGCCCGGCGCTGGATGGGCTGGCGGGCCGGGCCGCTCGCGCTGTTCGACATCGGGGGCGGATCCTTCGAGGTCGCGTTCGGGCGCGGTCGGTTGCCCGACTTCGTGGCGTCCCTCCCGCTCGGCGCGGGCCGGCTGACCCGGGACTTCCTGCCGGGTCAGGACCGGCCGCCCGAGCAGATGGTCAAGGCCATGCGGCGCGAGGTACGGCACCAACTGCGGGACGTGGCCGCGCGGATCCGCTGGGAGGGGCCACGGACGACGGTGGTGACATCACGCACCTTTCAGCAGCTGGCCCGACTCTGCGGTGCCGCGCCCGGTCGCCAAGGTCCCTTCGTGGAAAGGAGGCTGGTGCGGTCGGAGCTGCGCGTGGGCCTCGACCGGCTGTCCGCCCTCGCGGCGTCCGAACGGGCCCAGCTTCCGGGCGTCTCGGCACCCCGGGCCGCGCAGAGCCTGGCCGGAGCCGTGGTCGGGCACACGGTGATGAAGCTGACGGGCATCAAGACCGTCACCGTCTGCCCCTGGGGCATTCGCGAGGGAATCCTGCTGCGGTACATCGAGGACGGCGGGTCCTGGTGGACCGAAATGACCCGCCGCAGCGCCGACGCGGAACCGGTGGGAAGGGCCGCCCTGCGCATCGCACCGGGTCCGGAACCGACGACCGCCGACGGCTGACGGCCCGAACTCCGTTCGCCTCCCCGCCACTTGGTACCGGTCCGTGCAACCCCCGCCCTCCGCACGGTTCGGCTACGAAGGAAGCGGTTCCGCGCCGATTCCCGGAGACCCGCCGTACCCTCAACAACGCTGGGCGCGGGGCGCGTTGGACGGTTCCGGTTCCGGCCGCGCCGGCTGCGTACGAGACGTCCCGGCGTACCGGTATGCTCTCGACTGTTGTCTGACGGCAACTATATTCGCGGGGGACAGCGCGGTGGGGAGGGCGGGCCATGGTGGTGCCACGGCCACGGGCCGACGACCTGCTGTCCGTGGGCGGCGAAGGGGTCGGGCCGGACGCCTGGGTGGCCTGGCAGCCCTCCGTCCTGCTGGTCGAGGACGACGCGGGTGACGCGCTGCTGGTGGAGGAACTGGTCGCCGACAGCGCGCTGAAGATACGTCTGCAGTGGGTGCGGTCGATGGCCGAGGCCGCCGAGGCGCTCGCGGCCGACGTACCGGACTGTGTCCTGCTCGACCTGCATCTGCCGGACGCCCAGGGGCTGGAGGCGCTCTCCCGGGTACGGGCGGGCGCCGAACGGGCCGCTGTCGTGGTCCTCACCGGTCTCGCCGAGGAGGAGACCGGACTCGCCGCCGTCGCCGCCGGGGCGCAGGACTACCTCGTCAAGGGCCGGGTCGAACCGGGCCTGTTCGGACGCGCGGTGCGCTACGCGATCCAGCGCAAGCAGGCCGAGCGGGCGGCGGTCGCCCTCCAGGCCAGCCGCATGCAGGCCCAGGAGAACTCCCGCCTGGAACGCGGGCTGTTGCCCAGACCCCTGCTGCGCGGCGAGGGCGTGGAAGCGGTCGCCCGCTACCGTCCCGGCCGCGCGCAGGCACTGCTCGGTGGCGACTTCTACGACATCGTGCAGAGCGTCGACGGCACGGTCCACGCGGTGGTCGGTGACGTCTCCGGGCACGGCCCCGACGAGGCCGCCCTCGGTGTCGCCCTGCGCATCGCCTGGCGCACGCTGGTGCTCAGCGGTATCACGGGCGCCGAACAGGTCGCGCGGCTGGAGGAACTCCTCGTCGCCGAGCGCATCCGCGGCGAGGTCTTCGCCACCCTCGTCTGTCTCACCGCCGCACCCGGCGAGCGCACCGCCCGCGTGGTACGGGCCGGACACCACGGACTGCTGATGCGGGACGGCGGCGGTGTGGAGTGGGTGGAGGTGCCCGGCGGTCCGGCACTGGGCGTGGTTCCCGGCCTCGCGGACTGGCCGGTCGCGGACCTCTCCGTACCGCCCGGCGCGGCCGTGGTCCTCTTCACCGACGGACTCTTCGAAGGGCATGTCGGCCGGGGCGCGGAGCGCCTGGGCGAGGACGGTCTGCTACGGCTGGCCCGGGAGCGGGCCGCACTGGCCCCGGCGCCGTTCGTCGACGAACTGATCGCCCGCGCCGAGGCTTTGGCCGAGACCCGGGGCGGCCTGGCGGACGACGTGGCCGTGCTGCACCTCCACTGGACATGAGACATCTGCCCCGAATGTGATTCACCGCGCCGGAAACGAGCAGGTGGGACGAGAGGGTGCCGCAACGAGACGAACGGTGAGGGACATGGCGGGCGGAACAGGGATCGGGCGCCGGCTGACGGTACAGGGATGGTTCTTCCTCGCGCTGTCGCTCATGGTGCTGCTGGTGGTGATCGGCAGCGCGATCGGCGCGAACCTGCTGAGCCGGACGGCCGCCGTCACCGACGATCTGCTCCAGCGCGTACAGCCCGCCCAGACCGAGGCGTACCGGCTGCAGGCCGCCCTGGTCAACCAGGAGACCGGCATCCGCGGCTACGCGATCGCCGCCGACAAACAGTTCCTCGAGCCGTACACCAGCGGCAAACAGGACGAGGTCCGCTCGGCGGCCAGGCTGCGTGTACAACTCCGCGACCGGCCCGAACTGCTCGCCGATCTGCGGGCGGTGGAGCGCGGGGCGGCCGACTGGCGGCGGACCTACGCCGAACCCCTGGCCGCCGCCGTCACCCCCGGCCGGCCGCACGCCGTCGACCAGACCACCGTCGACAGCGGCAAGCACGACTTCGACCGGCTGCGCGCCCTCTGGGCGACCCAGAACACCGATCTCGCGCGGGCGGTGAAAGCGGGCCGGGCCCACCTCGCCCACCAGCGGACGGTGCGCGACACCGTGCTGAGCGGCATGGTCGCCGCCTTCCTGCTCACCGGCGTCGCCCTCGCCGTACTCGTACGACTGCTGGTGACCCGGCCCCTGGAGGCGCTGAGCACCGCGTCGGAACGGGTCGCCGCAGGCGACTTCGCGCACCGCATCACCGGGGACGGTCCTGCCGACCTCACCGCCGTGGCCGGAGCCGTCGAGGGCATGCGCAGACGGATCGTCGCCGAACTCGACGCCTCCCGGGAAAAGGAGGAGGTACTCGGCCGCCAGGCCGACGAGTTGGACGCCCAGGCCGTCGAACTGCGCCGTTCCAACGCCGAGTTGGAGCAGTTCGCCTATGTCGCCTCGCACGATCTGCAGGAACCGCTGCGCAAGGTCGCCTCGTTCTGCCAGCTGTTGGAGAAACGGTACGCGGACAAGCTGGACGAACGCGGGCTGCAGTACATCGACTTCGCGGTCGACGGCGCCAAACGCATGCAGGTGCTCATCAACGACCTGCTCACCTTCTCCCGCGTCGGGCGACTCGACGACACCCGGGAGAAGGCCGGTCTCGGCCAGGCGCTGGACAAGGCGCTGCGGAACCTCGCGGCGGCCGTCGAGGAGTCGCAGGCCCGGATCGACCGGCCCGAGACCCTGCCCGAGACCGTCGGCGATCCGACACTGCTGACCATGCTCTGGCAGAACCTCGTGGGCAACGCCCTGAAGTTCCGTCACCCGGACCGCACCCCGCAGGTGTCCGTCACCTGCGAAACCGACCCCGAGACCCCCGGCATGTGGCGCCTGTGCGTCACCGACAACGGCATCGGCATCCCCGAGGAGTTCACCGACAAGGTCTTCGTCATCTTCCAACGGCTGCACAGCCGCGACGCCTACGGCGGCACCGGCATCGGACTCGCCCTGTGCAAGAAGATCGTCGAACACCACGGCGGCCGGATCTGGATCGACAGCACGGTCGGCGAGGGCACCCGCCTCTGCTTCACGCTTCCCTCCGCCGAGGAAGCAGCGGACGCCGAGGAAGCCGCAGAAGCAGCGGACGCCGGGGAAACCACTGAAGCCCCCGAAGCACCCGAAACCCCTGAAGTCACCGACGACGAGAAGGCCCTGACATGACCCTCCCCGACGCCACCCCGATCGACGTCCTGCTCGTCGAGGACGATCCGGGCGACGAACTGATGACCCGGGAAGCCTTCGAGGACAACAAGATCGGCAACACCCTCCACGTCGTCCGGGACGGCGAGGAGGCACTCGACTTCCTCTACCGGCGCGGCGCGCACACCGGCGCCCCGCAGCCCGACCTCATCCTGCTCGACCTCAACCTGCCGAAGTACGACGGCCGGCAGGTCCTGGAGAAGATCAAGTCCGACCCGGAACTGGTGCACATCCCCGTCGTCGTCCTGACCACCTCGTCGGCCGAGGAGGACATCCTCCGCAGCTACAAGCTGCACGCCAACGCCTATGTCACCAAGCCGGTCGACCTGGACCAGTTCATCGCCGCGGTCCGCCAGATCGACGACTTCTTCGTGCAGGTGGTCCGCCTGCCCCATCGCTCCGGATGATCACGGCGCTGCGGGACCGCGTCCGCGCCAGTCCAGGCACACCACCAAGGCGTCGTCGTCGGGGGTCGGCGTGCCGCGGTGGCCGGTCAGTTCGCGCAGCACGGCCCTGGGCACGTCGGCGGCGGGCAGCAGCCTCGTGTGCTGGACCGCCCGCGCCAGTGCCGCGTCCCCGTACGCCTCACCCTTGGGCGAGGCCACGGCGTACACCCCGTCGCTGACGAAGAGGATCCGGTCGCCGGGCTCGACCCGGAAGTCCTGCTCGACGTAGTCGGTCTCCTCGAACATGCCCAGCGGCAGCTGGGCGTCGAAGACGACACGTTCCACCACCCCGTCGCGCAGCCGCAGCGTCTGCGGAGACCCGGCGTCCACCACCCGCGCCCGCCCGGTGGTGAGTTCGAAGTCGAACATCAACACGGACATATGGCTACGGCCCCGGTAGTGGGCGTACACCGCCTGGTCCGCGAGGGCCGCCTGGTCGGCGAGGGGGATGCCCGCCCGGCGTGCGTTGCGCAGGGCGTTGACCGTCAGGTTCGTCAGCAGCGAGGCCTCTATGCCCTCGCCCATGCCGTTCGAGACGTAGAGCGTGAGACCGTCGGCCGTGGCGGACCAGTCGAAGTTGTCGCCGTGGATCGCGTAGGCGGGCTCCAGTTGGGCGCCGAGCTCGAACTCGGGGCGGGAGCAGGAGCGGCCGGGCAGCAACTGCCACTGCATCTCCGCCGCCAGAGTGAGCCGGTCCTTGCGCCTGGCCCGCAGATACAGATCGGTGTCACGCTCGGCCACCAGTACCTCGTGCCCCAACACCTCGGCCAGCTCCGCCAGTTCGGGCAGACACTCGCGTGCGTGGTCGCCGCCGGGAAGCGTCACGGAGAGCACGCCGAGGCGGTCCCCGCGCACACTGATCGGAAGGTGCACACACACGCTGCCGTCCCCGAAGTTGCCCTCCACGAAAGGCTCTTGGGCGCCGAAGGCACGGCCCGCGGGGGTGTTGTGCACGGAGACCGGCGGCAGGGTGTGTGGCAGGTCGGTGACGCTCTGCAGCACGGTCAGGCCGTAGTCGGCCATGAGCAGCTCCACTGAGTCCGCCGCGTACCGCCGGACCAGTTCCCGGCCGACCACGTCGGGCAGTTCGTGGGGAGCCGCGGTACGCAGCGCCCGCTCGACAGCCATGAATCTGTTCACGATCGCAGGTATGCCAATCTCTCGCCCGGAGAACGCGTAGCGCGTGCCTAGTACCCTGGTACCCGTCCCTGTGCCTGCGAGAGTGTGATCGTGACCTCCATCCACCCCCGCCCCGAACCCGCCGAGGTCGCGCGGGTCACTTCCACGGCCGCGGAACTACTGGAAGTCCTGTGGGGACGCGCCTCGACCGCGCCCGCGTCCGCCTCGCAGCTGCGGGTCCTGTTCATCCTGGAACACCACGAGGGCATCAACCTGCGCACCCTCGCCGACCACCTGGCCTCGACACCGCCGTCGACCAGCCGGCTCTGCGACCGGTTGCAGGCCGCCGGGTTCGTCGACCGCGAGGTGAGCCCCACGGACCGGCGTGAGGTGCGCCTGTACCTCAGCGATCCCGGGCGGACCTTCCTGTCGGATCTGCGGACCCGCCGCGAGGAGGCGTTGGGCGCGGTGCTGGCACAGATGCCGGCCGCCGGGCGCAACGCGCTGCTCACGGGTCTGGAGGCGTTCTGCGCGGTGGCGTCGGCGCAGATCCACGACCACGACGAGTCCGCCGACAGCCGCACAGCCTGACCGAGCCGCGCAGGAGTGCCCACGTCACGCTCCGCGACGGCGACGCGATCAGCCGCGTGCGAAGGCGAGGAGGTCCGCGTCGAACCGATCGGCGAACTCGGGGACCATCGCCAGGCCGTGCGGAGCGCCCGGGTAGATCTTGTAGGTCACGTCCTTGACGAGTTTCGAGGACTTGTCGGCGGAGGCCACGATGGGAACGATCTGGTCGTCGTCGCCGTGCACGATCAAGGTGGGGACGTCGATCTTCTTGAGGTCTTCGGTGAGGTCGGTCTCGGAGAACGCCTTGACACAGTCGTAGGCACCCTTGATTCCCACGGTCATGCTCCAGAGCCAGAACTGGTCCCGAGTCCCCTGGGTGACGGTCGAGTTGTCGCGGTTGGCGCCGAAGAACGGAGCGCTGAGATCTTTGTAGAACTGCGAACGGTCCGTTTCCACACCCTTGCGGATCTCGTCGAAGGCCTCGATCGGCAGGCCTTCGGGATTCGCGTCCGTCTTGAGCATCAGCGGCGGGATCGCGCCGAGCAGAACGACCTTGGCGACCCGACCGGACCCGTGCCGGCCGATGTAGCGGGTGACCTCGCCGCCGCCCGTCGAGTGACCGACGAGAATCACGTCGCGCAGGTCGAGGGCTTCGATGACCGCTGCCAGGTCGTCGGCGTACGTGTCGAGGTCGTTGCCCTCCCAGGGCTGATCGGAGCGTCCGCCCCCGCGCCGGTCGTGGGCCACTGCGCGGAATCCGTTGTCCGCCATCAGTTTCAACTGGGGATCCCACGCGTCGGCCGTCAGCGGCCACCCGTGGGAGAAGACGACCGGCTGTCCCGACCCCCAGTCCTTGTAGAAGATCCGCGTGCCGTCCGTACTGGTGGCGAAAGGCATGGTGTTTTCCTCCCGAAATGCTCGAACTGTTGGAGTACGTCATACGGGGAATCGACGGAAGCCGTCGGTGGCGAGAGGCGACCGGAATGAACACGTCGACCACAACACTCTAGGCGAGGCGAGGCACTTCCGCGTGTCGGGCGAATTCCTCGGCCGCTTCCACCGTAACCCGGGAGACGAACGAAAAACGTCGGACCGTGGTTCGATCTTTCGCACCCGCGCGCTGGCTACCGTTTCGGCCATGCCGGAACAGACAGCGCGGAACGTCGGCCCGTCCGGAATCGATATCGCCTACGAACGTTTCGGTGACCCCGACGCACCGCCGATCCTGCTGATCATGGGAGCCGGCGCACAGCTGATCAACTGGCCGGAGGGCTTCTGCCGGGCGCTGGTGGACCGGGGCTCGCACGTGATCCGATTCGACACCCGGGACTCCGGCCGGTCGACACACTTCACCGACGCGCCCGTGCCGGACTTCGCGGCGGCCCTGGCCGGTGACCTCTCGACGGTCGCCTACGCGCTCTCCGACCTGGCGGCCGATACCGTCGGCCTGCTCGACGTGCTCGGCCTCGACGCCGTACACCTCGTCGGCTCGTCGATGGGCGGGATGATCGCCCAGATGATCGCGATCGAGCACCCGGAACGGGTCCGCTCGCTCACCTCGATGATGTCCACGACCGGCGAACCCGGCGTGGGGGAGGCCGACTTCTCGGTGTTCGCCGGACTGGGCGCACCACCGTGGGACCGGGAGGCATTCGTCGAGTGGCAGGTGAGCGCTCTGCGACTTGCCGCATCCCCCGGTTTCGCGTTCGACGCACAGGCAGCGGCCGACCGCGCCGGACGCGTCTTCGACCGGGGCTACGACCCTCTCGGCATCCAGCGTCAGGGCCTCGCGGTCGTGGCGACGGGCGACCGCACCGAACGCCTGCGCTCACTGCGGGTGCCCACGCTGGTCGTGCACGGCGCCGCCGACATCGTGTGCGACGTCAGTGGCGCCCACGCCACGGCCGCCGCCGTACCGGGCGCCGAACTGCTGATCCTCGACGGGATGGGCCACCACCTCCCGCAGGAGATCTGGCTCCAACTCGCCACCCGCATCGGCGAGTTCCTCCGGCCCTCGCGGTGAGGAAATCCGTTGGACAACTCGGCGGCCGGGGGCGAGCGTTGGCGGAATGCAGCAGGAGAAGATCTGGGACGCCGACACCGCCCGGCGGTACGACACCATTGGCATCGGCATGTTCGCGCCCGAGACGTTGGGGCCGACCGTGGACCGGCTCGCACAACTCGCCGGAGACGGCGCGGCACTTGAGTTCGCCGTCGGGACCGGCCGGGTCGCCGTGCCGCTCGCCGAGCGCGGAGTCCCCGTCACCGGCATCGAGTTGTCACGCCCGATGGTGGAGCGACTGCGGACCAAGGCGGACGAGGCGACGATCCCCGTGACCATCGGCGACATGGCGACCACGGTCGTCCCCGGGACGTACAGCCTGGTCTATCTCGTCTACAACACCATCTCGAACCTGCTCACGCAGGCCGCGCAGGTCGAGTGCTTCCGCAACGCCGCCCGCCATCTCGCACCGGGCGGCCGGTTCGTGATCGAGCTCTGGGTACCCGAGCTGCGCAAGCTGCCGCCGGGCCAGCACGCCACCGTCTGGCTGACCGACCCCGACTACATCGGTCTGGACACCTACGACGTCCTCAACCAGCACGTCGTGTCGCACCACTTCCGGTTCGACGGGACCGGGCAGGCGCGGCTCGACCTCAGCCCGCACCGCTACGTCTGGCCGGCCGAACTCGACCTCATGGCCCAGTTGGCGGGCTTCGAACTGGAGACGAGACACGCGGACTGGAACGGGGCCGAGTTCACCGCCGAGTCGACTTCTCATGTCTCCGTCTACCGAGTCCCGGCCACGTCCTGACCACCCGACTCACGTCCGGAGCGGGCCGCCGCCGGTGGCACCCGCGTCCGGGCCGTCCGTCAGCGCGATGCGCGCGATGATGCGCTTGCCGACCGGCTCGCGCCGCGCCTCGAAGCCGCCCGCGACGGCCCGCACGATCTCCAGGCCATGCCGGCCCACCCGTTGGGCGTCCGTGGCGTGGGCGACCGGCAGCACCGGGTCGGAGTCCCACACCTCCACCTCGACCAGGGCACCGACGATCCGCAGATCCATCAACACCGGGCCGGGCGCGTACTTGCGGGCGTTGGTGACCAGTTCGCTGACCACCAACTGCGTGAGATCCATGGCGCGGGCCGACACCGGCAACCCGTACTCGGCCCGTGCCCGGGTGAGGAACATCGCGGCCAGCCGCCGGGCCTCGGCGATGCACGAGCCGTCCCCGTCCAGGGCCACGGTGGACCGCAGGGGCCGAGTCCGCGCCCTGGCCTGCGGCGCTGTGTCGTCGTCCTCCGAAGAGTCTGGTTCCATCCGGATCGTCTCACCGCCTTCCGCGTGCCCCGCGCATACCCCGTGAGGCAACACCCACTCCGTCGATTCCCGTCGGCTCCACCGGACGGCAGGCATCAACCGTACGATGCGGGGCAGCACTTCGGATGAACGTCCTGATCCGTAGCGCTCACCCACTCGTGTATGAGGACAGATGGTGGACACCGAACAAGCGGGGCAGCCGGGGCAGTTGTCGGTCAGGACCGACGTCGTCGACGGCACCTCGGTCGTGACCGCCGCCGGAGAGATCGACCAGCAGACGGCGGGCTCGCTCAGGGAGGCGCTGGACCTGCCGGACGGGGTCGCGCCGCACGTCGTCCTCGACCTGAGCCAGGTCACCTTCATGGACTCCAGCGGCATCAACATCCTCCTCGCCGTCCACCAGACGCTCGCCCACGCGGACGGCTGGCTGCGACTGGCCGGGACCACCCCTCCCGTGCTGCGCATCATCCAGCTCGTCGGCATCGACGGAGTCATCGACTGCTGCCCGACGGTCCAACAGGCCCTCTCTCAGTAACAGTTGGGGCAACGCCGGCGCCCTCCGCAGGCCGGTCCGGAAAACCGCTGTCCTGACGGCGGAGGGCGGTGATAGACATCCGGCGTGACGAAGACTCTCGAATTCCCGGACCTGCTGCGGCTGATCGAAGAACGGTCGACGGCGTTCCGGGCCGCGGTCGCGGCCGCACCCAGCCTCGACGCGCAGGTGCCGACCTGCCCCGAGTGGACACTGCTCGACCTGGTGCATCACCTGGGCACCGTGCATCGCCGCTGGGCCGCCACCGTTGCCGCGGGGCCCGCTGACGGTCGGGCGACCCCGGCCGCCTCGGAAGCGCCCCGGGAGCGGGAGGCACTGCTCGCCTGGTCGGCCGAGTCCACGCAGCAACTCATGGGCGCATTGCGGGAGTTCGGCCCGGATCGTGGCTGCTGGACATGGTGGGGCGACTCGCAGTCCCCGCAGACCTCCGGTGCCGTCGCCCGGCACCAGGTGCAGGAGGCCATGGTGCACACCTACGACGTCCAGATCACCCTGGGTGACCCGCAGCCGCTGCCGGAAGAGGCGGCAGTGGACGGTGTCGAGGAGTTCCTGTTCACCTGTTGCGCGACGGACAGCGCCTGGCCGCACGACCCCGCCACTGTCGACTACCACGCCACCGAAGGCCGATCCTGGCGCCTCGCGCTCTCGGCCGCGGGCGCGCGGGCCACCCTTGTTCCCGCATCCGCGACGATTCCGGCCGACACCGCCTACGCCTCCGCCCGGGCTACGGCCGGTGAACTGGTCCTTTTCCTGTACGGCCGTATCTACGTCGACTCCGTGAAGTACGACGGCGAGCGACGACTCTTCGACCAGCTCATCGCCTGGGACCCGGAGGCCTGACCGAACGCCACCCGGTCACCGCATCCGCTCGGCTAGGGTGCTTCCGGAGGTGGTCAAGTGGCCGACAGCGCACGGGAGTTGAGCGAGTCGCCGGAATCCACGACCGTGGTGGTGATCGGCGCCGGCCCGGCCGGTATGACCGTCGCGAACCTGTTGCAGCAGAGCGGCGTCGACTGCGTCGTGCTGGAACGCCGGAGCCGCGAGTACGTGGCCCAACGGCAGCGAGCCGGCATCGTCGAGACCCGCGCCGTGCGCATGTTCGACTCCTGGGGACTGGCCGACCGCGTCCTGGGCGGTGTCCCGCACGAGGGCATCCTGGAGCTCCGGGTCGACGGCGAACCCCATCTGGTGTCGGACTACGACGGCTCCGAAGGACCGACCGCCCGTCTCTGTCCCCAGCAGATGCTGGTCCAGAAGCTCACCGCCGAGTACCTCGCGAAAGGCGGCGACCTGCGCTTCGAGGCCGCGGACGTCTCCCTGCACGACCTGACCGGCGAGCACCCGACCGTCCGCTACCGCACCGCGGACGGCGGCCTCCGCACCCTCACCTGCGCCTACGTCGCGGGCTGCGACGGCGACCACGGCATCAGCCGCACCTCCGTCCCCGACGGGGCCCTCACGCCGTACGCCTTCGATCACGGCATCGGCTGGCTGACGGTCCTGGCCGACGCCCCGTCCCCGGCCCACCCGCTGCTGGCCGTCAGCCCGCAGGGCTTCGCCGCGCACTTCCCGCGCGGCCCGTACACCAGCCGCTACTACCTCCAGTGCCCGCCCGACGACCACCCCGACGCCTGGCCCGACGACCGCGTCTGGGACGCCCTGCGCACCCGGCTCGGCGACCCGGCCCTCGTCTCCGGCCCGATCACCGACCGCGAGATCTTCCGGCTCCGCAGCCTCGTCCACGATCCGATGCAGTACGGCCGCCTCTTCCTCGTCGGCGACGCGGCGCACATCGTCTCGCCGATGGGCGGCAAAGGGATGAACCTCGCGCTCTACGACGCCGATCTCTTCGCCCGGGCCGTACGTGACTCCGTCCACGACCACGACGACACGGGCCTGCGCACCTACTCGGCGCGTTGTCTGCGCCGGGTCTGGAGCGACCAGGAGTTCTCCCACTGGATGACCGGCATGCTGCACGACGCCGGCGACGCCACCGGCTCCGGCCCCTTCCGGCGCGGGCTGGCCCGCGCCCGGCTCGACCGGCTCTTCACGGCCCCCGGCGCGGCCCGCGCCTTCTCCGAACTCATGACAGGGCTGGAGTTCGGAGAAAGCGCCGGGCCGCCGAGTCGAGGTCAGTGACGGCGCAGATGCCGGACGAAGAACCGCACCGCGCTGTCCGCCTCGAACCTGGGCAGTTCCTTGTGCGCGCCCGAGTTGACGTGCAGTGACTTCTCCTTCGAGGCGAAGGCGTCGAACAGTGCGAGACCGGACGGGCGCGGGATGTGCTCGTCGTCCCACTGGAGAGCGAACTCGATCGGAACGGTGATGCGCCGGGCCGTGTCGGCGAGGGCGTCGTCGTACCAGAAGAGGCCGAACACCGCGGCGGTGATGCGGGGTTCGACCGCGGTCAGCGGTACCCCGATCGCGGTGCCCATGTTCAGGCCGTAGTAGCCGACGGGTCCTTCGGTGCCGATCTCCGGCAGCTCCTGGAGGGCGTCCAGGGTGGCCAGCCACTCCGGTACGGCGCGCTCCGCGAGGTGGGCGTTGTACCGGACGACGATCTCGCCGACGGGTTCGCCCGCCGCCATCGCCCGTTGCATCGCGGCGATCTCCCGCTCGTCGTGTGCCGTGCGGGGGCGCCCGCCGTGGCCCGGTGCGTCGATGACGGCGACGTGGAAACCGGCGTGGGCCACGAGGAGTTGGGCACGGCCCGTCATGGCGGGAGACTTCCGGTGGTTGCCGCCGCCGTGCCCCATCAGAACCAGGGGCGCGCGGTCGGCGCCGGATACCGGCGACCAGAGGGCGCCGGTGACCTCGCCCAAGGTGAAGTCGTGCTGGACGACGCCGTTCGACGTCGTCTCGGCGGTGAAGTGGAAGTGCGTTGAGTTCATGGGGTGTTGCCTTTCGGGATCGCCTTGTCGTGCGGCGCTCCCGGCGACCTCTAGGTCGCTGGCCCAACCGTGGAGAAGAGGGGGAGCACCCACCTGGATACTGCGTTCATGGGTCTCGCCTCCTCGCGTGCGTTCACGGCCTACGGCAAGTTAGCAGCCCGCTCGTGAGCGCGGCCAACGCTTTGTTGCCCGCGGGCCGCCGCCGTACTGCCGTATGCGTGTACATCTAATGTTCTTGACATCTTCCGGGACCGACGACGTAGGTTGAGACGATCGCTCCCGGACGGGTGAAGGCCCCATGCGCGCATGTGACGCCGCACCTCGCGGTGCCGGTCCGGGCGCGCGGCTGATCATTCGCCGGCACGTCGACTACTGCCGTACCGCCTCCGCCGTCTGTCCTTCCGTACGCCCCTGACCCACGTCGGCCCCACGGGCCGTCCGTCTCGACGCGTTCTCGGAAGGAACCCCCATGTCCGGCTCCGCTCTGCGGCTCGCCCTCGAAATCGACGGCGACGGCGCCCATCCCGTGGCCTGGCGCCGCGCCGCTCACTCGCCCGACCACCTGCTGAGCCCGCGCCGGGTGGCCCGTGTCGCCGCCGACGCGGAGAACGCCGGGTTCACCCTGCTCACCCTGGAGGACGGCGCGCTCCCGCCCGGCACCGGCCCGGACGTGGTCGGCCGGATCGGCGCGGTGGAGCGGGCCGCATTCATCGCCGCGTCGACGAGTGTCGTCGGTATCGCACCGGTCGTGCCGCTCACCTACGCCGAACCGTTCCATGTCTCCAGCCAGTTGGCGTCCCTGGACCACATCTCGATCGGGCGTGCCGGGTGGGTGGTGAGCGAGGAGACGCGGCCCGAGGCCGCCTCCGTCTGGGGGCGTCCGCTCGTCGACGGGGCCGTGGTCCGCGCCCGTGAGTCCCGTGACGGCGTCGAGGTCGTCCGCGCACTGTGGGACTCCTGGGAGGACGACGCGGTCATCCGCTCCGTCGCCACCAGCCGCTATCTCGACCGGGACCGGCTGCACTACGTCGACTTCACCGGCGACGCGTACACGGTGAAGGGCCCGGCGATCGTGCCGCGTCCACCGCAGGGCCAACTCGTCGTGCTCGGCCACCCCGCCCGCGTGCCCGCCGGGCAACTCGACATCGCTCTCGTCGAGGGCCGCGACCTCGCCGCCGTCACCGCCGGAACGCCCCTTGCCTTCGCCGAGATCGAGGTCGCTCTCGACACCGCCCACGCCACGGCCGAGGAACGCGTCGCCGACCTCGAACGCCACGCGCCCTGGCCCGACCGGGGACGCCTGCGCCACATCGGCTCGGCCGCCGGACTCGCCCTGCTGCTGGGGGAGTTGAGGGGAGTGGTGGACGGAGTCCGGCTGCACCCGCTGGTGCTGGACGAGGACCTTCCGGAACTCTCCCGGCTCGTCCTGCCCCAACTCTTCGAACGACGGCACGCCCTACGGCCCCTGCCCGCCGCGACCCTGCGCACTCACCTGGGCCTCGACCGGCCCGCGAACCGGTACGCCGCCGCGGCCGTCCAGGAGGAAGCCCGATGACCCGCACCGACCCCCTCGACGTGCCCCACCCGGACGCCCGACTCCACCTCGGCGTCTTCTTCCAGGGCGTCAACCACTGGACCGTCTGGTCCGACCCGGCCAGCGGTTCCCAGATCGACCCCGCCAACTTCCGGCGCGTCGCCCGGACCGCCGAACGTGGCCTGTTCGACGCGTTCTTCCTGGGGGAGGGGCTGCGGCTGCGCGAGGTCGACGGACAGATCCACGACCTCGACGTCGCCGGACGGCCCGACGCCATCACCCAACTCGCCGCGCTGGCCGCCGTGACCGACCGCATCGGCCTGGTCAGCACCTCCAACACCACCTTCAACGAACCCGCCGACCTCGCCCGCCGCCTGTCCGGCCTCGACCTGCTCTCCGAGGGCCGCGCCGGCTGGAACGTGGTGACCACCGACAACGCCTGGACCGGCGCCAACTTCCGCCGCGGCGGCTACCTCGACCACGCCGACCGCTACCGGCGCGCCGAGGAGTTCCTCACCGTCGCCCGCGCCCTGTGGGACGGCTGGACGGACGCGGCCGTCTCCGACTCGGCCGCCGCACCGGCCTGGGCGGCACCCGACGCCGTACGCCAAGTCCGCCACCAGGGACCGCAGTTCGACGTCGACCTCGCACCCACCCTGCCGCGCAGCGCCCAGGGACACCCGGTGATCTTCCAGGCCGGGGACTCCGGCGAGGGCCGCGACTTCGCCGCCCGCAACGCCGACGTCATCTTCTCCGCGCACGGCAACGACTTCGACGACGCGCTCGCCTTCGCCGACGACCTGCGGAGCCGGCTGCGCGCCGTCGGCCGCCCCGAGGACGATCTGCGCATCCTCCCGGGCACCGAGATCATCATCGGCGCCACAGAGGAGGAGGCACTGGAGAAGAAGCGCTGGATCCGCCTCCAACAGGTCACCCCGGCAACGGCGTTGGGCATCGCCGGACTCCTGTGGGGCCTCGACCTGTCCGGCCGTGACGCCGACGGGCCGCTGCCCAAGGAGGACCCGGTCGTCGCCGAGAACGACGGCTCGTTCGGCGCACGGCGCATCGCCGATCCGCGCCAAGTGGTCGCCGAATGGCGGGAGAAGGCCGACGCGAACCGCTGGTCGCTGCGCGAGACCGTCATCGCGCTCGGCCCCCAGCGCGGTCATGTCGGCACCCCGGAGAGACTGGCGGACAAGTTCGCCCACTTCGTCCGGCACGGCGCCGTCGACGGCTTCAACGTCACGCCGTATCTGATCCCCGAAGGCCTGGACGACATCGTCGACCTCCTCGTCCCCGCACTCCAGGAACGCGGCGTCTACCGCACCGAATACACCGGTACGACCCTGCGCGAACACCTCGGCCTGCGCGAGCCGCTCACCCACCGCACCGCCACGGACCGCCGACAGGCGGGCTGAACCACGGCCGCGGTGGCCACCGTCCCCGTGCGCACGGTGGCCACCGCGGGGTGTGTCAGCGGTCCAGCAGGCGAAGGCCCAGGGGAGTCGCCGAGTGCCGTACGAACTGGCCGTCCCGGTGACTGGCGATCAGGCCTCCGTCGCGCAGCACACCGAGCTGGTAACTCGCGCTCGGTAACGCGATGTTGGCCGCCGAAGCCACCTCGGACGTCGTCCTTGGACCATGACCGGCCAGATGCGCCAGTACGGCCGTCCGGGTGCGGCCGAGCAGCCGCTCCAGCCCGTCCCTGCTCGCGCGGACGATCTCCAGGGGCTGTTTGGCGACCGGGTAGACGAGCACGGGCCCGAGCGTGGGGTCCGCGAGGGCGGTGGGCCTGCGCCAGCAGAAGTAGGACGGGACGAGCAGCAGGCCCCGCCCCTGCAGATGCAGTTCGCGGTCGACGGGATAGTCCACCTCCAGCACGGGAGCGCGCCAATGGGCGTGCGGGCGCAGGCTGTTGAGGAGGGCGGAGGTGCCGCCGTCGAGGAGCGCGCGGGAGCGCAGGTCGACATCGTCGACGACGGCGGCCAGAACCCAGGGCCAGTACGGTTCGAGCAGGGTCCGGCAGGACAGTTCCAGGGCCCGCGTCAGCGCCCCCAGGGCCTTGGTTCCAGGCCGGTCGAGGGCGGAGACCCACGACGGCAGCGGACGGGACTCGGCGAGCCGGGACAGCTCACGGGTCAACCGGGCGCGGGAGGTGGCCCGTACCTCGTCGAGACCGCCGGCCAGACCACCGCCCGTGACGGACGGCGTGAGGAAGTCGGGGATGTAGCCCACGGGAGGAATCAGCGTCCGCAACGGCAGCAGGGCCTGCCCGGCCCGCGGGTCCCTGGCCAGCCCGTCGCGCACTGAGCGGCGCCAGTGCCCGAATTCGAGCGCCCCCTGTCGGCTGTCCAACCGGCAGACACCACACACGAGTTCCCACAACGTATGGGGCCGGCGGGCGACCCGGATGCTCTGCAGGTCCCGCGAGGTGAAGTGAATTCTGAGCATGCGACCTCATTCCCGCGCGTGGTCAGTGCGCGTGATCGGTGGGGGGTCACAGCCGCACAGAATCCGGCGCGCCCCTCATGGTGACGACTGAGAGGCGCGCTTGGTTGTCGGACCGGGCTTCAGACGCCGCCCCGCTCACGCGGAATCTTCTGCCCCGCTTCGATGGCGACCGGCAGGCGGTTCTCCGCCGGTGGCAGGGGGCAGGTGGCCAGGTCGGTATAGGCGCAGGGGAGGTTGGCCGCGCGGTTGAAGTCCAGGACAACCGTGCCGTCGGCGGCGGGCGGGGCGAGCGCGAGGGCCCGGTTCGCTGCGTAGGTGGTTACTCCGGAGGTGGTGTCCGTGAAGAGAACGAGCAGCGTGCCCGGCCCGCGTCCGGGGAACGCGGTCAGGGCCAGCGGGTGCCCGTCCAGTTCGAAATCGACCCGGCCCGGGGCGTCGTACACGTGCTCAAGGCCCTCGACCGCCGCACCCACGGTCGTCGGGCGCGGCGTCTCGAAGGCCGTGTACCGTCCCCGGACCACCCAGCGCGGATCGGGCGCGTAGGCGGGGGTACCGGCGAAGGCGGTGCGCAGCGGCGAGTCCGGGTGCCGGGGCCGGACGATGTCGTGCCCGCCGCGCCTGGCCACCTCGATCACGGCGTCACCCCACACCGCGTCGACACCGCCCCGCTCGGGCAGCACGCCGAAGCGGTGCTCACCCCGCACGGGCGTTCCCGCTACGACGAGTTCCTCACCGTCGTCGAGGGCTACGGCGACCCCGGCGTCGTCGGTCCACCAGGCACCCGGCGCGTCCGGGAACCGCTGCGGCCGGTCGTCGAGCCAGTGCAGTCCGGTGATCGCCAGGAATCCGTGCGGGGCGGCGAGCCGTTCCTCCTGACCGCGGTACCACTCCAGCCATTCCTGGGCGAAGGCCTGCAGATCCGTCGCAGTGAGGTCAACGGTCATGATCGCTCCTTCGTCGCACGAGGCTCGGCCTCGAAACGGTGTCGTACCAGTGCCAACCCCGGCCGCCCGGCGAGGGATTCCGGCCCATGTGTGACAGCTTCGTGTCGGGATGGAGCGCGACCCGGTCGGTCAGTGGGCGTAGTCGATGGTGTTGTTGTTCGCGAGGACGAAGGTCGACGTAGGGACCGTCGTTGTCGCTGATCAGGCGGCGCAGGGCCGGTGACCAGGCGCGGTACCGGTCCAGTCGGCGAGAACGCGCTGGATGACGTAGATGTGGATGCGGTCGCCGTCGGCCGCGGCGGCGCTGCCCTGGCCGACGAGTTCGGCGATTGAATCAGGCCTGCTCGCTCACGAACCGCTCCACCTTCAGGTCGGTGAGTGAGTCCATCGCGTCCAACTGCTGCGCGGCTGCCACGAGTTGATCGTATTCGGCGCGGCGGATGGAGATGCGGAAGCACTCGATCACGTGCGCCAGATCGTCGATGGCCATGTCGGTCTCGTCGTTGTCGATCAGATCGATGACCGTGGACAGTGATCTCGCGGGTCTCGCATCGATGCCCGCTCGACGCACCAGGCTCTGGGCGACCGAACGGATGAGCGCCTCCGGTGAGTTGGGCGATTCGATGCGCGGGGGCTGTTCTCTCCGTCTGCGAAATCGCATGTCAGCCGACCTCGTTGAGCGGTGGATCAGGAGATCTCCTCGGTGCCGAGGAGTCCTGGGTGACCATACCGCGTTGCGGATGACGCGCTCCTCGCCCTCGTTCAGGCCGAGGAGCGCGTACACGTTCAGCTGCGCGTCCATGCAGGCCACGACGGCGAGGTGCTTGGCGGGAGGCAGGGGGAGCGGACCTTCGAAGGTCTCCGCGTAACGGGTGTTGTTGGCCGGCAGTTCATCGGTCACGGACATGGTGGACCTCGGTTCTCGTGTGTTCTCAGGGGCGCTGTGCGGGAGTGGTGCTCGGGACGGGCGCACGGCAACAGAACACATCGAGAACGTAGGCGCGACGCGCAAGCGACGGGTGGCCGAAGCGGCGACGTCGGCTCAACTTGTGCGCGACGGACGCCTTGTTGGCGCGAGTCGAAGTGAAACGCGGCTCACCGGGCAGTCGTCCCCATGCACATGCCGTCATCGACGGCTGTCGTGTTCCGGGACTGTCGAAGGATGTTGAAGATCATTGATGGAGAGCCAGAAGGCGGAAGAGAAGAAAAGGGAAGAGAAGAAGCAGGCACCTAAACGCAAGGTGCTCGATCTGACCGCGGTGCAGGTGGTGGCGAGTGCGCTGGCCACCGTGGTGGGCGCCGTGCTGGCGTCCTTGCTGGGGGTGACGGGGACGATCATCGGCGCCGCCGTGGTCAGCACCAGCGCGACCACTGGTGCCGCCGTCTTCCAGCACGCTTTCCGACGGACGGGTGAGGGGATCCGCCGGCGGGTGCCGTCGGTGGCGATGGCTCTGACGCCCACTGAGGAGCGGGCGATGCAACGCGCGGATGCCCGGGCGGCGTTCGCCCTGTCGGACGACACCCCGGCCGGTGACAAGACACCGACGGCCACCCCCTCCGACGACGAGTCGGTGACCACCTATCGGACCGGCTCCTTCCGGAAGTCCATCGGCTGGAAGAAGTTCGCGCTGGCGACAGGCCTGGTGTTCGCTCTGGCGATGGTCACGGTGACCGCGGCCGAGCTGGTCATGGGCAAGCCGATAGCCGCCGCGGTACGGAACGAATCGGGCAAGGGCACGTCGTTGGGCGGCGGTTCGGCCGGGACGCCCACTCCCGCACACAGCCCGACACCCACACCGCTCGCGTCCAGCGGTGCGGGATCACAGCCGAGCGGTTCGGCCTCGCCGTCCGCGAGCGCCGAGCCGGACACGAGCTCCAGTACCGGCGCGGGCGCCGGTCGGAGCACCGGCTCCAGCCCCGAGACCTCGGCGTCGACCGTGCCGTCCGCGAGCAGCGGCGCCGTCAACAGCGCCGACGCCACCACTCGTTGAGCGCCGCTCCGGCTGAGCGCAGGCTGTCGTACGAAGGCGGTCGACCCTACTGAGGTGTCCGGTTCGCCTCGGCCGGCGCGCGGTCGGCGGGACGGTCGGGAAGGGCGAGCTGCCTGCCGAACCTCCGTGCGGCGAGGAGCGCGAGCAGGGCCGTGAGTGCCGCCAGCGCGGCGAGAACGGCCAACAGCCCCGCCGACCAGGGCGGCACGGCGGTGATCCGCAGCGCCTGGGACAGTCGCGTGGAGTGGAACCGTCCGTCGAACAGCTGGATCGCCGCCAACGCGGCCGGTACCACCGTGGACACGGCCAGCACGGGCAGCCCGCCGTGGAACACCAGCGCCGGCGCCAGCAGGACGCACAGGATCGAGACCCCGAGCGCGAAACCGTAGGCGGCACCCGAGGCCCCGTCCCGGTGCAGCGGGAAGTAGGACAGCCCGCACAGCAGGAGCGCCGCCGCCGCGAACAGCCGGGGCCAGACCGGGAGTTCGGCGCGCCGAACCGCCGTGCGCGCAGGCCGTGGACGTCGTCGGCGAGCCGGACGCTCACCCGGGTGCTCCGGCCCGTGCGTGCCCGCCGGGACAGGTCCGGTCGCCTCCGACCTGGCGGCGGCCTGAACGGTGGACCGATCTGCCGCCGCTCCCGCGGCCCGGACGGGTGCGTCCTGTTCCTCGGCCAGGCGGCCGATCAACTGGACGAGTTCCTCGACGGGTCGGCCGGCCGCGGCCCGTACCGCCTCCTCGCCGCAGTGCGGTTCCAGCGGAGCCCGGTGCAGCAGGGCCATCAGCCGGGTGACCTCCTCCACCGGTCGGCATTCGGCCGCCGCGCGGATCGTTTCGTCGGCGGAGTCGAGATGGCGCGGTGGCTGCGTCAGCAGGGTCACGAGGCGCGTCACGTCCTCCACGGACCGGTCCACACCGATCGTCCGCAGGGCGTCGACGGTGGCCTGCGCGTACTTCGGTGACTGCTCCAGCAACGTGATGAGCTGGAGGACCTCCTCCAACGGCCGGTCGGTGACGGCGGCATGCACCAGGCTGTGCATCGGATCGACGTACTCACCCTCGGAGCCGCGCTGAGTGGGACCCTCCTGCGACGGACGTGCTGTCGGCGGCGATCCGTCGGTGGGCCCTCCGTCGGAGGGCGCGAGCGGGTGGACCGCGCTGCCTTGAGGTATTTCGTGTTGGTCCGGGCTGGGCGGGAAAGAGCGGGTGGTCATGCTCGGCTCCATGAAGAGGGTGATGCTGCTATCGCCCCCCGAAGCGCGATGAACAAGCTGATCCTGTCCAGTAGTAGGCGCCTGCCGTCCGCGCCGCCACGCGGATGGGCCACCCGTGTGACGTACGCAGGTCACACATCCCGGCACGGGCCTGATTGACGGTCCGGAGAGCCGCGCCGTACGCTCCCCCTGTAGTGATGGCATAAGGAAGCTGGTGGAATTCCAGCACGGTCGCGCCACTGTGAGCCCGCCGCCGGAAGGTGGTGGGCGAGTCAGACACTGAACCCTCACTCGCCCGTACACGCAAGGGACGCACGATCCCGAAGGAGGGCTCACCTTGAGCAGCATTTCCACATCCCGTCCGGTGTCCACGCCGGTTGTCCTGCCGATCTCGAAGTCGATCGTCTGGCTGGTCGGTACCGCGCTGATCGCGCTGGCCGTCTACTACTTCATCGGTGTCGACCAGGGTGCCGTGTCGGTGTTCGGCAACGACATGCACATCCACGAGTTCGTCCACGACGCCCGCCACTTCCTCGGCTTCCCCTGCCACTGACCCTCCGCCGGCACCTGGACGTACGGACAACTCGACATGGAAAAGAAGCTCATACTGCGCGGCGTCCTCGCCGGCGCAGTCGCGGGCCTGCTCGCCTTCGTGTTCGCGCGGATCTTCGCCGAACCACAGATCGCCAAGGCCATCGACTACGAGAGCGGTCGTGACGCCGCCCAGAACGCGCTGGACAAGGCCGCGGGGCTGCCCGTCGAGGGCGCCGACCCCGATCTGTTCAGCCGCACCATCCAGGCCAATGTGGGCATCGGCGTCGGCATGGTCTTCTTCGGTATGGCGATGGGCGCGCTGTTCGCCGTCGCCTACACCGTCTGCCTCGGCCGCACCGGCGGTCTGCGGGCACGCAGCCTCGCGCTTCTCGTCGCCGCCGGCGGATTCCTCGGCATGTACCTGGTGCCGTTCCTGAAGTACCCGGCCAACCCGCCCGCGATCGGCCACGAGGAGACCATCCAGCAGCGCGGCGCCCTGTACCTGATCATGGTCGTGTGCTCCGTCGCCTTCCTCGCGGGCGCGGTCTACCTCGGCAAGCGGCTCCAGGCCCGCTTCGGCAACTGGAACGCCGGCCTCCTCGCCGGTGCCGCCTTCGTCGTCGCGATCGGGATCGTCATGCTGCTTCTGCCGCAGCTCGGCCATCTCTCGTACAACAAGGCCAACTTCGGCAACCACGCCACCGAGACGCCGCTCCCGCTGACCGACTCCAAGGGCCACATCGTCTACCCGGGCTTCCCGGCCGACGTGCTGTTCAACTTCCGCTTCTACTCCGTCGCCGCGCAGCTCATCCTCTGGACGGCCCTCGGCCTGATCTTCGCCCCGCTCGCCGAACGCCTCCTCCGGCCCGCGCGCCCGGACGCCACCACCCCGTCACAGGAGCCGGACCCCGTCCCGGCGTGACCAACTCCCCACGACGAGCTCGGTGATCGAGGAGATCACCGCGCTCGGTCCGTCACACTGTGCGGGCGACTCCCGAGGAAGTAGTCGTACACGTGGGCCGATGGGGGTTTGCTCGTGTCCATGCCGTCCGCACCTGATTCGGCAGCTGTCATTCCGGTCCCCCTGTGATCCGTCGGCGGGCAGTGTGCCTGACGCCCGTAACTCGATCTCCAACTGGCCGACATCCACAGGGTGTTGGACTAGTGCACGGAGAACCCGCCGTCGACGAAGACCGACTGCCCGGTGACATAGGCGGAGGCGCGGCTCGCCAGGAACACCGCGGCGCCCGCGAAGTCCTCGGCAAGTCCGTTGCGCCCGACCATCGTTCGGGCGGCCAGCGCCGCCACCTTCTCGGGGTCGTCCGACAGCCGCGCGTTGAGCGGGGTCATCACGAACCCCGGCACCAGCGTGTTGCAGGTGACGCCGTACGGCGACCACGCCTCGGCCTGCGACCGGGCCAGCGACTCCAGCGCGCCCTTGGACACCCCGTAGGCGCCGCTCTGCACGAACGCGCGATGCGCCTGCTGGGAGGTGATGTGGATGATCCGCCCGAAGCCCCGCTCGGCCATACCGGGACCGAAGCGCTGCCCCAGGAGGTAGGGCGCCTCCAGGTTCACCGCCATCGTGGTGTCCCACACGTCCTCGCCCAACTCGCCCATCGGTGGCCGGAGGTTGATCCCGGCGCTGTTCACGAGAATGTCCGGCTCGCCGAACATCCCGGCCGCGGCCTCCGCCGCCGTACGCACCCCGTCACGTGTCCCCAGATCGCCGCTCACCCACGCCGCCCGGCATCCCTCCGCCACCAACTCGTCGACAGCAGCGGCCAGTTCCTCCTCCTTGCGGGCGACTACGACGACCCGGGCCCCCGCCCGCGCGAGCGCCCCGGCGATCGCCCGCCCGATGCCGGAACTACCGCCCGTCACCACGGCCACCCGGCCGTCCAGCGAGAACATGTCGAAGAGATAGTCACGAGAGATCATCACCGCAGCCTAGGCGCCCGCCCCCGCGATCCGGTCCCGGGGGACGGGCCTCTCGCACCGACGGCACCAACTAGGTACCATCGAGGTATGCCATCACTGAACGTGTCCTTCACCGAAGAGGAACTCGACGGAGTGCGTGCCGCCGCCGCGGCCGAGGGGAAGAGCCTCAAGCAGTACCTGCACGACCTCGGCGTCCGCGAGATGCAGCGCGGCCGGTTCGTCGCCGGCGCGTCCGCGTGGGCCGAGCGGCTGCGCGGCGAGTTCGACGACGCCTTCCCCGAGGAGGTGCCGCCCTCCGAGCGCGGTGGGGCCGCGGCGGCCTGATGCACCTGTACATCGACGTCTCCTGGCTGCTCGACGTCCAAGAGGCCGCCCTCTCCGACGAGGACATGTCGGTCTCGGACTACTCCGCGCTCGTGGCCGCCGTAGCCAGGCACAAGACCAAGCTGCCGACCCTCGCCGCCGCCGACCCGGACGCTGCTTGGCGGGCCGCCGCGCTCATGCACACCATCGTGCGCCTGGAGCCGCTGCCGCACCGCAACAGCCTGTACGCCGCGTTCGTCGCCGCCCAGTACATGGGCCAGTCCGGCGAGGGCATCGACCCGCCCTACGGCGCCCTCTCCGAACTCGTCCGCAAGATCCGCGACACCCGCGTCGGGGTCGTGGCCGTCGCCGACCAGCTGCGCTCCTGGAAGGTCTGACCTGGTCCTTCCCGGATCCCCGCGACCGGGTGGCCGTACCTCTGCGTACGCTGGTCCCGTGTCAGCCGCCCGCCTCCGCCGTGTCGCCGTCCTCGTCCTCGAAGGCGCCAAACCGCTCGACGTCGGTATCCCCGCGCAGGTCTTCACGACACGGGCGAGCATGCCGTACGAGGTGCGGCTGTGCGGTGCGGCTCCCGGTCTGGTCACGGGCGGCGACGGCCTGTCGTACCACGTCGCCGACGGCCTCGACGCGCTGACCTGGGCCGACATCGTCTTCGTCCCCGGCTACCGGTTCCCGGACCGTGAGGACCCGCCGCAGACTGTCCTCGACGCGCTGAACACCGCCCACGACCGGGGCGCACGGCTCGCCGCGATCTCCACGGGCGCCTTCGCACTCGCCGCCACCGGCCTGCTCGACGGCAAGCGCGCCACGACCCACTGGCACTACACGCGGGCACTCGCGGCGAAGTACCCGCTCGTCAAAGTCGACGAGAACGTCCTGTTCGTCGACGAGGGCAGCATGCTGACCTCGGCGGGCGCCGCCTCCGGCATCGACCTCTGCCTGCACATCCTGCGCGGCGACCTCGGAGTGGCCGCCTCCAACCACGCGGCCCGGCGTCTGGTCGCGGCCCCCTACCGCAGCGGCGGCCAGGCGCAGTACGTGCCGCGCAGCGTGCCCGAGCCGCTCGGCGAACGGTTCGCCGCCACCCGCGAGTGGGCCCTGCACCGACTCGGCGAGCCCCTCACCCTCGAAACACTGGCCCGGCAGGCCGCGGTCTCACCGCGCACGTTCTCGCGGCGCTTCGTCGACGAGACCGGTTACACGCCGATGCAGTGGGTCATGCGCGCCCGTATCGACATGGCCCGCGAACTGCTCGAACGGTCCGAGCGCAGCGTCGAGCAGATCGCCGCCGACGTCGGCCTCGGTACCGGCGCGAACCTCCGGCTGCACTTCCACCGCCTGCTCGGCACCACACCGAGCGAGTACCGGCGCACCTTCGCCCAGGGGGAGTAGCCGAGGCCCCGCGACCGCCTTGGCGAAATCCTTTTGAACCATGGCGATCACGCCACTGTCACCGACCGTTGCCGCGCGGGAGCCTGGTGTGGAACCGAAGGGACTTCACTTATGACTCGCATCGCCATCAATGGATTCGGCCGCATCGGACGCAATGTGCTGCGCGCCCTGCTCGAACGCGACAGCTCCCTCGAAGTCGTCGCCGTCAACGACCTTACCGAGCCCGCCACTCTGGCCCGGCTGCTCGCCTTCGACACGACGTCCGGCCGGCTCGGCCGTCCCGTCTCCGTCGACGGAGACACCCTTGTCGTCGACGGTCGGCGCATCAAGGTGCTCGCCGAGCGCGAACCGGCGGACCTGCCCTGGGCCGAGCTCAATGTCGACCTCGTCCTTGAGGCCACGGGCCGTTTCACCTCCGCCAAGGCGGCCCGCGTCCACCTCGACGCGGGCGCGCGCAAGGTGCTCGTCAGCGCGCCCTCGGACGGCGCCGACGTCACGCTCGCGTTCGGGGTGAACAACGACGCCTACGACCCGGCCACGCACACGATCGTCTCCAACGCCTCCTGCACGACCAACGCGTTGGCACCCCTGGCCGCGGTACTGGACGAACTCGCCGGTATCGAGCACGGTTTCATGACCACGGTGCACGCCTACACGCAGGAGCAGAACCTGCAGGACGGCCCGCACCGGGACGCCCGCCGTGCCCGTGCCGCCGCGGTCAACATCGTGCCGACCACGACGGGCGCCGCGAAGGCGATCGGTCACGTCCTGCCGAACCTCGACGGCAAGCTCTCTGGCGACTCGATCCGGGTGCCCGTACCGGTGGGCTCGATCGTCGAGCTCAACACCACGGTTTCCCGAGACGTGACCCGCGAGGACGTGCTGGCGGCCTACCGCACCGCGGCCGAGGGACCCCTCGCGGGCGTCCTGGAGTACTCCGAGGACGCGCTCGTGTCCTCCGACATCACCGGCAACCCGGCCTCGTCGATCTTCGACTCGGCCCTCACCCGCGTCGATGGCCGCCATGTGAAGGTCGTCGCCTGGTACGACAACGAGTGGGGCTTCTCCAACCGGGTGATCGACACCCTGGAACTCCTCGCCGCCGGCTGACCGAGACAACGCGGGGCGGGCGTCGGGATGCGGGTGACCACTGTCCGCCGACGCGACCGGTGCTGCCGTAGTGTCTGGCCATGTCCGAGTCGCCCCGCCCCGTTCCGCTCGCGCCCGCCGTGCCCCGCCGAGCCCGTGAACTCGGGCTCGGTGCAGGTGAGTTGCCCACCGGGACGCACAACGCGATTACGGACGTGCCCGGCATCCGGGTCGGGCACACCACACTGATCCGCCCGCCGCACGTGCACAGCGGCGTCACCGCGATCGTGCCCGAAGGAGTGGGCCCCGCAGGCCCGTTGCCCGCCGGGGTGTTCGCGGGCAACGGCTACGGCAAGCTCCTCGGCACCACGCAGATCGCCGAACTCGGCGCGCTGGAAACCCCGGTGCTGCTCACCTCGACCCTGTCCGCCTTCCGGGTCGCGGACGCCCTGGTCGGCTGGGTCCTGGAACGGCCCGAGGGGGCGGACGCCCGGAGCGTGAACCCCGTGGTGGGGGAGTGCAACGACGGTCTCCTGTCCGACATCCGGTCGCGTCCGGTCCGCGAGGAACACGTCCGCGCCGCGCTCGACACCGCGTCCACCGGGCCGGTCGCCGAGGGCTCGGTCGGCGCGGGCACCGGGATGACCGCGCTCGGTTTCAAGGCCGGTATCGGCACCTCGTCGCGACGCGTACCGCTCGCGGGCCGGGAGACGACGCTCGGCGTGCTGGTGCAGGCCAACTTCGCCGGCACCCTCCGGGTACACGGCCGTACGGTCACTCCCGGCGACGTGGGCGTCCCCACCGAGGAGTCCGACTTCGGTCCGGAGACCGGCTCCTGCATGGTCGTGGTCGCGACCGACGCGCCCCTGGACGCCCGCCAACTCACCCGGCTCGCCCGCCGCGCCGTCTACGCACTGGCCCGGGTCGGTGCGGGCTACGGCCACGGCAGCGGCGACTACGGCCTCGCGTTCGGCACCCGTCCTCTGGGCACGCCCGCCGGACCGGCGGTGGTGCCCGATGCCGGGCTGGATGTCCTCTTCGGCGCGGTGCTGGACGCCGTGGAAGAGGCGGTGCTGAACTCACTGCTGACCGCGACCCGGGTGACGGGCCCGCGCGGGCACACCCGTTGGCCGTTGCCCGCGGCAGCGCTGCTCAGTCTGCTGCGGTGAGGTTGCGCTCGTACCAAGTGCCTTGCTTGCCACCGATCTCGGCCGGGAGTGCGCGGCCGACCGGGACGAACCCGGTCTTGGCCAGCACCTTCTGAGACGCGGTGTTCGCGTCCGAGGTGGCCGCCCGCAGCGTACGCAGACCGTGTCGTGTCGCCGCCAGCCGACACAGCTCTTCGACGGTCGCGGTCGCCACGCCCTGCCCGGCGACGTGCCGTGCCACCCGGTAGCCGAGGTCGGCGCTGCCGCCCTCGACGAGGTCGAACAGGTTGAACCTGCCGAGGACCGAGCCGTCCTCGGCGACGAGCACATGGAAGGCGCAGACTCCGGCTTCCTGCTCGGCCAGCAGGGCGTCGTACCGGTCGGTGAAGTGCTCGAAGTAGTCGTCGCCGCGGTCGGTGACGGAGGCGGCGAAGTAGGCGCGGTTCGCCAGCTCGAAGGCCAGGACCGCCGGGGCGTGATCGGCGCGCAGCCGCTGCAACTCGGGCACCGCCCGACTCTACCCAGGCGGGCCACCTGCGCGGCAAGTCACTTTCTGACGAGGAAACAGGTCCCGTCCGCGTCCCGTATCTCCGGCACACCCAGGTAGCCGAGGTCCTGTACGAAGCGCTGCCGTGACACCGGGGCGTCGCCGGCCGAGTGCGGCGTGCATCTCCCAGACCGCGGGGACCACGTCCATGACCGCGGGGGCCGGTGCCTCAGCCGGGCTCCAGCCCCGCGTCCCGTGCCAGCAGCGCCGCCTGTACCCGGTTCTCGCACCGCAGCTTCGTCAGGATCCGGCTGACGTACGTCTTCACCGTCGCCTCGCTCACATGGATCCGCTCGCCCGCGTCGGCGTTCGACAAGCCCTCACCGAGCAGTGCGAGCACTTCCAGCTCGCGGGTGCTCAGCGTCTCCAGCCGCCGCCGCGCCTCCTCGCCACGCGCCGCGGACTGCCCCGAGGCGAGAGAGTCGACCACATGGCGGGTGGCGGCCGGCGACAGATACGCGTTCCCGGCCGCAGCCGCCCGCACGGCCTGGATCAGTTCGGCCGGCGCCGAGTCCTTCAGCAGGAACCCGGCGCCTCCCTGGCTCAGCGCACGCAGCACGTTCTCCCGCTCGCCGAACGTCGTCAGGATCAGCGGACGTACGGCCGGTGCCACTCGCCGCAGCTCGGCCAGTGCGGACAACCCGTCCAGCACGGGCATCTGGATGTCCAGCAGCGCCACGTCGACGGAGTGGGCGCGGACCAGGTCGACCGCCTCGCGACCGTTGGCCGCCTCCACCACGACGTCGATGTCGTCGGCGGAGGTGAGGATCATCCTGATGCCCGCCCGGATGAGCGGTTCGTCATCCGCGACGAGGACTCTGATCACAACTCTCCTGCAGAACGTGCGGCGATGGCTGCTACTTGACCAAGTAGGCCCTTTTCTCGATCAGTTTGCCGTCCTTGAAGCAGAAGCGGTAGGCGGGCATCTTGTCACCCTGGTTCGGCCAGTCCTCCGTCGACAGGTACGACGCGCACGTCGCTCCCCGCGGTACAGCGGGCGACTGGTCGTCGTCTATGGACCCGGCCAGGAACGACTTACCGTGCGGCAACCTGTCCCGCACAGCCGTCTCGGTGTCCCCGACCTTCGCGGAGTTGTAGACGGACGGCTGGATCATGAGTTTGTCGGACTCCTTCTCCACCAGGTTGACGATCAGCACGACGGCCAGTACCCCGAGAACCAGGAAGGTCACCACTGCGGCACTGCACCCGATCACGAGGCCTTTCCCCTTGCGTCCCATGGCGATGTCGAACTCCTTCTGCCTGTCCGGCGCACCGGACCAGTCGATGTCCGCACCACCGTCGCCGGGCAGCACCCCTTCGCTCTGCCCCCGGAAGTCGTTCGCCCCGTCGACGAACGTCGTTCCTTTCCGCATCGAGTCCGCCCGCAGCTGGTCCCCGTCCGGCGTGCGCGACGGGGGGCCGTACGGCAGAACGCCCGCGACCCGGAACCCGCCCTCGGCCGTGGAGCCCGTGTGCACCATGCCGCCGACCAGTCGGGCCCGCTCCTGAAGGCCCGTGAGGCCCTGCCCGCCGCTGACCACGGTGTGCCGTCCGCCGCCGGTCGTCACCGGAATCGGCCCGTTGGCGACCTCGACCACCAGGGAGTCCGGCTCGTACCGCAACTCGACGGCGATCGATGCCCCCGGCGCGTGCTTCAGGGCGTTGGTCAGCGACTCCTGCACGATCCGGTATGCCGCGTGGTCGGCGGCGGGGGTCAGTTGCCGTGCCTCGCCCGCCTGCCGTAGCTCCACGACCGAATGCGCGCCGCGCGACGTCGCCACCAGGGCGGCTATCCCCGCCACACCCCTGGCCGCGGGCTCCGGGTCGGCCTCCTGCTCCCGGGCCCGGTCCGGTGTGCCGTCGTGCAGGATGCCGACGGCCTCGCGCAGTTCGTGCATCGCGGCCACGGACGCCTCCCGCAGGATGCCGACCACCTCGCGCTGCCCGTCCGTCAGGTCCCGGTCCACCTCCAGGGCGCCCGTGTGGACGGCGATCAGCGCCAGTTGGTGGCCGAGGCTGTCGTGCATGTCCTGCGCGATGCGCTGCCGCTCGCGCAGGCGTGCGTGGGACGCGATGATCTCGCGTTCGCGCAGCAGTTGGGCGTTGTGCTCGTGCAACGCGTGCACGAGCCTGCGCCGCTGGGCGCGGTAGCGACTGGTGAGACCGGGCACGACCGTCGTCGCCAGGAACGCGAGCGTGGTGAACACCAGCGTTTGCACCGTGAACAGGCCGAGTGGCGATTGGCTGACGGACAGTCCCGTGTAGAGGACATAGGTGGTCCCGAACAGTGCGAGCGCCCGCCGCGGCGCCTCGATCCGCGCCCCGGCCGACCAGCTCGCGGCCATCAGCACGAGCCCGAAACTGCCGAACCCACCGGCGATCGCACCCGTGAGAACCAGCACGGTCGCCGGGAAGGACCGCCGCAGCAGCGAGAGCACCATGGCGGTCACCGCCCCGGCGATCATCAGCGGCACGCCCTCGCCGATGAAACTCAGCATCCCGATCAGGCCCAGCGCGAGGGCCAGCACCGCTTCGCCGACGACCTGCCGCCGGGACCACAGATGTGCCGCACCCAACTGCTTCCGGACCTCGCGCGCCTTCGTCTTCACGTCCACGCGCCAACGGTAGACATCAACGCCCGCGCGCACAGCCTCCGTTCGTCGCAACCACGAGCGACCAAAGTCGTACGGCGGGCCGAGGCGTCGGCAGGCCAAGCCACGTGTTGTCGAGAGTCCGTCAGCCGTTGTCGCTGAAGGACTTGACCTGGCACTCCACCCTGTACTTGTCGAAGCCGGGCAGGTTCATGCTGTCACCGCTGACCAGTCCCCAATTCCCGTCGGAGACCACGCTCTTGATCCCGTGACCGTTCATGCACTTGACCATGGCCCGCACACCGTCGATGTGGCGGCGATTCCTCGCCGGATCCATTTCCACCGGCTGAAGAGGGTATTTCAAGTCGCACGCGGAACGGGTCGTCGAGGAACTCCCGGTGCCGGAGGATGGCCGACTCCGCACGACACCCGTACGCCATCGGCCTGTTGGGCTCATGCCCTGACATCGCCGGCCGTGCGCGGCAGCTCAGCCAACTACGACCGAGTCGTCCGCTCGTCGCGCCACCGCCCGCCCCCTGACCTGCAAGAGCTTCTGCACCGACACTTGGTCGAAGGGGCCACGGGCTGCTCAGGACCGATTCCATACAAGCGTATAGCGCCAGAACAATCGCCGCCGCACTCGTGCGCCGGGGAGGACGTCTCTGGCTTCACGGACGATGTCGTCGAAGGTCATGTCCGCTGAGCGAGTAGGGGCCGTCATGGAGACGGGCCGCTGCGCGGGGCGCCCCTTGTTCTTCAGCCAGCCCGTGGCGGCGTTGGCCGGAATGGCGATGGCGCCGAGCAGGTGGTCTGCCGGGGTCTGTGCGCGGGACAGGCCGACGATCACCAGGGTTCCTCCCGGCGCCAGCTGACGGCGGAAACGGGTGAGTGCCTGGGCGAACGGCAGGTGGTGGATCGTGGCGACGCACGTGATGACGTCGTATGGGCCTGCCGGGGATTCGGTAATTGCATCCGCGACGGTGAAGGTGACGGGGAGTCCGGAAGGGGTCAGCTTTCGGGCCTGAGCTGTGATCACCGGATCGGAATCGACGGCCTGCACAGAGTCGGCTCGTCCGGCGAGGAGTCTTGCAAGGTCGCCGCTGCCGGAACCGACGTCCAGGGCGCGGTGGAAGCGCCTCGGCAACTGCCGCAGGATCCAGCGATGGTAGTGGGCGTTGTGGTCCCAGGGATAAGCGGCGTTGAAGCGTTCAAGAGCCCGCAGCGCACGAGGCGACAAGATCTTCATTGCCGCAGTCCATCAAGTTCCTGCGGCATGCGCACCCTGTTCCGAACAGAGTTCAATCGCCTGCGGGTTGTCGGACGCAGCCCATCGCCCGACGGTGCGCGGGGTGCGGCCGATGTCACCCCTGGCTTGACTCCCCGTATGACCTGACCGACGCCCGATACGTCGAACAACTTCTGTCCCAACGCTGTACGGGATTCCGGTGTTCGAGATACCGTCACCACGCAGCTGCCGAGTGAAACGATTCAATCCACTGCCGCACAAGGGGACAGTATGGCGTCGAACAACACACCGGATAAGGGCATTTCCCGTCGCGCAGCTCTGGCCGCAGCAGGCACCGTCGGACTCACCGCAGTGTCCCTCTCGACCGGACTTCCCACGGCGGAGGCACTCCCCGCCGCGGAAGCCTCCGCTTCACTCACCGGCAGCCCGTCGCACCGCGCCGGCGGCTGGCACCGTTACGTCCAGGGACCCTCCTCGCGCACGGTCCGGCCGGTGCGGATCGTCGCGTCGACCGGAGACGTGAAGAACCCCAACGCGCTGCTCAAGCCCGGCGGTTCCAGATCCGTCCTGCGGCGCCCGCAGCCCGCGGCGGCGCCCACCTGGCCCGCCGGCACCACGGCCGAAGCCTCGTCGGCGCACGCGGGCAACAACGGCAACGACGGACAACCGCGCACCTACGACGCCTCCAACGCGATCGACGGAAACCCGGACACCTTCTGGAACGACGACACGCTCGGAGTGTTCCCCGACGTCCTCACCATCACCGCGCCGCAGGTCGCGACCCTGCAGGGCATCACGGTGATCTCCAACAGCGACGGCGTGCCGACCGACTACACCGTCGACGTGTGGCGCGACGGCGACTGGCACACCGCCGCGACGGTCACCGGCAACGACGCGGTACAGAAGGCCGTTCCGTTCACGGAGCCGGTCGGCACCGGTCGCGTGCGCATCACGGTGACCCACGCCCAGGACACCTCGCACGGCAACTTCACCCGGATCAACGAGGTCTGGCCCGCACCGGTCGAGCCGATCCCCGTGCCCAGCGTCACGGTGGACTTCGGCAAGGTCGTGGTCGGATTTCCGCAGATCAGGTTCACCTCCGCCTCCGCCAACTCCCCAGGTGTACGCGTCGCGTTCTCCGAGACCCGCCAATTCCTCACCGACCGCTCGGACTTCACCCGCTCCGACCAGGCGGGCGGCGCCGGACAGGGCACGGACCAGTTCGCCGTACCCGCGAAGGGCGCCAACTGGACCGACCACAAAGGCTTCCAGACCGGTGACAAGGTCTTCGCGGACGGACTGCACGGATTCCGCTACCTCAAGATCAGCCTCGACGCACTCGCCACGGACAGCCCCGCCGCGCAGCCCTGGGGGACGGTCGAAATCGACTCCGTGGCCCTGCAGTTCACCGCGTACGTGGGCACACCGAGCACCTACCGGGGCTGGTTCCTGTGCTCCGACGACGAGTTGAATCGTTACTGGTACGGCGCCGCCTACACCAACGAACTGGTCACCGACACCTTCCGCCAGGACGACGTCGATCCACGCAACGCCTGGAGCGCCACGCTGGAGGGGAAGTTGGTCCTCCAGGACGGTGCGAAGCGTGACCGCGACCCGTACGTCGGCGACCTCGCCGTCTCCGCCCGCACCCTCTACCTCACCCACGACGACGCGGCAGCCGCGGCCCGCAACGTCCTGGCCGACCTCGCCGACCACCAGCGCGCCGACGGCTGGATACCGCCCGCATCCATCGGCAACTACACCCTGCCCCTCTTCGACTATCCGCTGTACTGGGTCACTTGCAGCTGGGACTACGTCCTCTACACCGGGGACCGCCAGTACGCGACGCGCTACTACCCCACCCTGCTGAAGGTCCTGGACACCTGGTACCCCAGCGTCACGGACGACGCGGGCCTGCTGAGCAAGGGCCTCAACGGGACCGGCGGCTACGGCGACTACGCGTTCCTCGGCCGCACCGGCCGCGTCACCTACTACAACGCGCTCTACGTCCAAGCCCTCCAGAACGCCGCCCGGTTGGCGCGACTGCTGGGGCAGAAGGCCGACGCCACTCGGTGGAGCGGGCGGGCGGACAAGGTCGCGCAGGCCGTCAACTCGCTGCTGTGGGACGCGGACGCGGGTGCGTACCTGGACTCCTCGACGGGTGCGGTGCGACACGCCCAGGACGGCAACTCCCTCGCCGTCGTCACCGGCATCGCCGACGCGGCCCGTGCCACCTCCGCGCTCGCCCATCTCGACGCGACGACGAAACGGGCGTACGGGAACGCCTTCATGGACAATGACACGATCTTCGACCAGGCCTCCCAGCGGGTCTACGCCTTCACCTCCTACCCGGAGATCGAGGCCCGCTTCCTCACCGGTCAGGCCGACTCCGCGCTCGACCAGATCCGCCGTATGTACGGCTGGATGGACAAGAACGACCCCGGCATCACCAACTGGGAAGGCATCGGCCCGAACGGGTCCCTGTACGAGGACGCGTACACCAGCATGGCGCACGGCTGGTCCACCGGAGTCCTGCCCGCGCTCACCAACAACCTCCTCGGCGCCCGGCCGACCTCACCCGGCTACGCCACCTGGGAAGTGCGCCCGCAGCCCGGCGGAGTCGACTGGGCGACGGGGCAACTCCCCACCCCGCACGGCCCGTTGGGCGTCGAGTGGGAGAACAGCACCCGCGTCTTCCGCCTCACCGTCCGGGTACCCAAGCACACCCAGGGCTCCGTCGTCCTGCCCGGAGACGCGAGCGGGCAACGCGTGTCCGTCGGTCGGCGGACCCTCTGGGACGGGAAGCGGGCGTCGACCCCCGACGTGACCGTGGTCGACGGCACAGTCACGGTGTCGGGTCTCGGCCCGGGCGAGCACAGCCTCGTGAGCGAGACGCGCGGCAACTGACCGCATTCGGGGCCCCGTTGGCCCACCACCGCAGCGAAACGCTCCGGGACAGGCCGATGTGCGTCTGTCCCGGAGCGTTTCGGCCCCGGTCAAGACGCCGGTGAGCGTACCGGGACGGCGACCGGCTCCAGTCGCCATACACGGAACCGTTCGCGACGCATCAGGGGCCGTTCGACGAGGGCGTACGAGGCGAAAGCCGTCACGAGTGTCGCCGCGAGGCCGGCCGGGAGCAACGGGTCGCCGCGTACCCCGAGGTCGTGGAGCAACCGGATGACGGGGTAGTGCCACAGGTACATCCCGTAGCTCAGGTTGCGTCCGATCCACACCGGCGCGGACAGCGACAGCAGACGGGTGGGCCACGCCTCGGGGCGCAGGTCCAACGCGGCCACCACACAGGCCGTCAGCAGAGCGGCGGCCAGGAACCCCACCGTGTACCAGACCGGATTCCATCCGCTGACCTCGGTGATCGGGATCCGCCAGGCGATCAGCCCCAGCAGCACGAGCGCGGGGCAGCACAGTCGCCCCGCCCAGCGGCGCAGCAGGGCCAGCCGGGGGTCGTCGGCGCGCAGCCGGGCCAGCACGAGGGCCAGCAGAGCGCCGACGAGGAGCTGGTCGGCGCGGGTGTCGGGGCCGTTGTAGATACGGTGTGCCGCCGCGGGATCCCAGAGCACGGTCCGCCAGATCACCGGCAGCACGCACAGCGCCGCGACCCACCCCAGCACCGCACGCGCCCTCGCGCGCCGGAGCAGCACCAGCAGGAGGAGGGGCCAGGCCAGATAGAACTGCTCCTCCACTCCCAGGGACCAGGTGTGGCTGAGCGGTGCGGCGAGATCCGAGTACGTCCCGGCGTTCCCGGCCCGGACCAGGTTGACGACCGAACCCGCGGCCAACACCGCCGCCATCCACGCCCCTTGGAACAGCGGCAGCGCGAACGCCACGGACAGGACGGCGGTCACCGCGCACATCACCAGCAGGGCCGGCATCAGCCGCAGCCACCGTCGGCGGTAGAACGACCACAGTCCGATACGGCCGGTACGGGCGTACTCGGTGACCAGCAGCCGGGTGATGACGAAACCGCTGATCGTGAAGAACACGTCGACGCCCACCGAACCACCGGGCACCAGGGCGGGTTCCACGTGGTAGACGATCACCAGCACGACGGCGACCGTCCGCAGTCCGTCCAGCCCCGCCACCCGCCCACCACCGCGCAGCGCGGACGCAGAGCCCTGACTTATGTCTCTTACGTCAGGGCTCTGTCCGGTGGCCTCGTCTACCGCGCTTCGATGGAGGGTGCTCATAACGGCGGCGTCTGCCCAGCCGGACGGGGATCACACAAATTCTCATGTTCCTCCGGGTGACCGGTGAATCGGACACGGTGCTGAGCAGGGCGTCGCCCTGAACCCCATGATCTACCCCGGATCGCCCTACACGATGGTGGTGCGATACCGGCCGAAGCAACTCGACGAGGCTCAAGTCCGGGAAATGTGCCCGCAGTTCACTGGTCTGCCGACGTCTGTGGCAGCCGCCCCGGAACTCCCGCTCGCCACCCTCCGGCCCGCTCATCGGTAGGGGCCGTCAGGAATCAGGCCGTGCCTGTCTGTGTCTCGACGTGGAGCATGACCGTATCGGCGAGCCCCTAACCCTCGGTCAGCAGGCTTCTGGCGAACTCGTGGGCCGGTTCTGCCAAGGAGTTCCGGAGTGCGCCGAAGAGATCCGCGGCCGTCGCGCCCGACCAGGTGGCGGGGAGAAGGGTGTTGGGCAGGCCCGGGTCGAGGTAGGGCAGCCTGCGCCAGGCCGTGAGGACATGGACGTAGTCGATGAACGCCTCCCGGTCCGACAGCGCGTCCCCGCCGGCCCCGGCCCAGCGCGCGGCCAGCGGCGTGAACTCGGCGACGAAATCGTCGTAGAGCTTCTGCAGTGCCTCCAAGTCCCACCAGCGGCCCACCTGTTCGGCGGGGTCGCCGAAGGCCACGTAGTCGGCGCGGAACAGGTCGACGTACTGGTCCAGGCCGTGCTGGAGGAGGTGGTCGCGGGTGTCGTCGAGGGCGTGGGCCGGGGCGATCCAGACTCCGGAGGAGACCGTGCCGAAGCCCAACCAGGCCAGCCGGGAACGGAGTTGGTGGCGGTGCTGCCGTTCGCTCTCGGGTACCGAGAAGACGGCGATGACCCAGCCGTCGTCGGTGGCGGCGTGGCGCTCGAAGATACGGCGGTCACCGGTCTCCAGGACGGAGCGGGCGTACGGCGAGAGCGCGTAGCCCGCGCGGCCGTCACGTCGTTCGGCCACCAGGATCTCGCGGCGCTTCAGCCGGAAGATCGAGGAACGGACCGCCTGGGCGTCGACGTCCAGTTCGGCGAGGAGTCGGATCAGCGTGCTCACGCTGATCCAGCCGCCGACCTCGCGCGCGTAGAGGCCGTAGACCGTCACGATGAGGGATCGCGGAGGTGCGGGCTGGCCCGGGCTGTCGTCAACGAGATCGCTTGCCGTCATGATCGGATTATTTTAGTGCGCCGGGCGGGCGTGCGGCTCGGCCAGGTCGGACGTGCCCGTCCCGCCCAGCGCCGCACGCCAGGCGGCAGGCCACGGGGCGCTGCCACCCGTCGCCTTGTCGGGGACGTGCACGGTGACATAGCTGCCCCGGGCCGCGCGACGGCGCGGCCCGTCCCCGGAGGTGCGCCACACCTCGAAGCCGAAGGTCATCGAGGACCGGCCCAGGCGGATCAGCTCGACCCGCGTCTCGACCTCCTCGCCGAAGCGGATCGACGCCTCGAACTCCACCTCGTACCGCACCCTCGGGGCCACCGGGAAGTACCCCGGGATGTCGTACGCCCGCATCAGCTCTGCCTCCGCCGCCTCGGCGAACCGGACGACGGTGGTGTTGTGGTAGATCCCGGCCGCGTCGGTGTCGATCCACTCCACGCGGGTGCGGTGGATGGCGCAGGGGCCGCTCATTCCGCTGTCCTGCCCGGGGTCCACCGCAGGTGCACGGCGTCCCGCGGAGTCTCGCGCAGCAGCGCGAGGCGCGGACGGACCGCGTCGGTCCGTGAGGTGGGGGGCTTGCGGCGGCCGGCCGCGAACTGGGTCGGCCAGTCGGCGCCCGGGCCGCGGTACTCCTGCTCGGCCGCTGCCTGCAGCGTCCACTGCGGGTTGTAGAGATGCGTGCGGCCCAGCGCGCACAGATCGGCCCGGCCGGCGAGCAGGATCGAGTTGACGTCGTCGTACGACGAGATCGCTCCTACGGCGATCACGGCCGCGCCCGCCGGAGCGGCCACCTCGTGCCGGATCCGGTCGGCGAACGGGGTCTGGTACGAGCGGCCGTACGCCGGCTTCTCGTCCTTGGTGACCTGGCCGGACGACACGTCGACGGCCGCCGCACCGTGCGCGACGAAGGCCCGCGCGATCTCGACCGCGTCGTGCTCGGTGTTCCCGTCCGGGACCCAGTCGGTGGCGGAGATCCGTACTGTCACCGGGCGGTCGGCGGGGAAGGCGGAGCGTACGGCGTCGAAGACCTCCAGCGGGAAGCGCAGCCGGTTCGTGAGGTCGCCGCCGTACTCGTCGGTGCGGCGGTTGGCGACGGGGGAGAGGAAGGAGGAGAGGAGGTAGCCGTGGGCCGCGTGCACCTCCAGCAGGTCGAAGCCCGCGTCGGCGCCCCGGCGGGCGGCGGACACGAAGTCGGCGACCACCGCGTCCATGTCGGCCCGGGTCATCTCGCGCGGTACGTGGCAGTCGGAGCCGTAGGGAAGTGCGGACGGGCCTACGACCTCCCAGTTGCCCTCGTCGAGGGGCTCGTCGATGCCCTCCCACATGAGGCGGGTCGAGCCCTTGCGGCCCGCATGGCCCAGCTGGAGGCCGATCTTCGCCGTGCTGCGGTCGTGGACGAAGGACGTGACCCGGGTCCACGCCTCGCGCTGTGTGTCGTTCCACAGGCCCGTGCAACCCGGGGTGATGCGGGCCTCGGGGGAGACGCAGACCATCTCGGTCATCACCAGGCCGGCGCCGCCGAGCGCCTTGGAACCGAGGTGGACGACGTGGAAGTCGTCCGGCACGCCGTCGACGGCGGAGTACATGTCCATCGGCGAGACGATGATCCGGTTCTTCAGTTCCAGGCCGCCGATGCTGAACGGCTGGAACATCGCCGGGGCGGACTCGGGCGCGCCCTGGGCTTCGGCGAAGCCGCGCTCGATCAGGTCGGCGAAGCCCGGGTCGCGGTCCTTGAGGTTGTCGAAGGTGATCCGGCGGGAACGGGTCAGCAGGTTGAAGCAGAACTGCGCGGGATCCTGGTCGGCGTAGCGGCCGATGTTCTCGAACCATTCGAGGGAGGCCTGCGCGGCACGCTGGGTGGACTCCACCACCGGGCGGCGCTCGGTCTCGTACGCCGTCAACGCCTCGTCCACGGTGGGGTGTTCGTGCAGACACGCGGCGAGCGCGAGGGCGTCCTCCATGGCCAGCTTGGTGCCGGAGCCGATCGAGAAGTGCGCGGTGTGGGCGGCATCGCCGAGCAGGACCACGTTGTGGTGGTGCCAGCGCTCGTTGCGGACCGTCGTGAAGTTGAGCCAACGGGAGTTGTTGGTAAGGAGGTTGTGGCCGGCGAGTTCACCGGAGAAGAGCTCGCGGATCCGGGCGACGGACCCCTCGTCGCTGACGCCGGGCGGGAACTGCGTGCCCTCCGTCGAGTCGAGGCCCGCCTTGCGCCACACGTCCTCGGCCATCTCGACGATGAACGTCGAACCGGCGTCGGAGAAGGGGTAGCCGTGGATCTGCATGGTCCCGAACTCGGTCTGTTTGACCAGGAATTGGAACGCCTCGAAGACCCGGTCGGTGCCCAGCCACATGTACTTGTTGGTCCGCTGGTCGAGGGAGGGGACGAAGGCGTCGGCGTACTTGGTGCGTACCGCCGAGTTGATGCCGTCCGCCGCGACCACGAGATCGTAGGACCTGCGCAGTTCGTCGACGTCCGGGGCGAGGGTGCGGTAGCGGACCGTGACGCCGAGTTCGGCGGCCCGCTCCTGGAGGATGCGCAGCAGGTCCTTGCGGGCCATCGCCGCGAAGCCCTGGCCGCCGACCGTGAAGGGGTGCCCGTCGAACTCGATGTCGATGTCCGTCCAGCGGGCGAACCGGCTCTCCATCGCGTCGTGCACGACGGTGTCCGCGTTCTCGATGCCGCCCAGGGTCTCGTCGGAGAAGACCACGCCGAAGCCGAAGGTGTCGTCGGGCGCGTTGCGCTCCCAGACGGTGATCTCATGGCCGGGGTCCAGCTGCTTCATCAGCGCGGCGAGGTACAGACCGCCCGGCCCGCCGCCCACGATCGCGATCCTCATGCCTGGTTCTCCTTCTCGACGATCCGACGCAGCAGGAAGTGCTGGAGCTTTCCGCTGGTGTTGCGGGGCAGGGCGTCGCAGAAGCGCACCGCGCGCGGGTACTTGTAGGGCGCCAGCTGCGCCTTGACGTGGTCCTGGATGTCCTTGACCTTGGCGTCGTCGCCGACGACCCCCTCGGCCAGGACGACGAATGCGCAGACAACAGAGCCGCGTTCGGGATCGGGCTTGGCGACCACCGCCGATTCGACGACATCCGGGTGGGTGTTGATCGCGGACTCGACCTCGGGACCGCCGATGTTGTAGCCGGAAGAGACGATCATGTTGTCCGTGCGGGTGCGGTAGTAGAAGTAGCCGTCCTCGTCGCGCACGAAGGTGTCGCCCGTGACGTTCCAGCCGTTCACGACGTAGTTGTCCTGGCGCCGGTCGTCCAGGTAACGGCAGCCGACCGGGCCGATCACGGCCAGCCGCCCCTCGACACCCGGGCCGACCTCCTCGCCGTCCAGGTCGAGGACGGTGGCCCGATATCCGGGGACCGGCCTGCCAGTCGAACCGGGCCTGATGTCGTCACCGGCGGCGGAGATGAAGATGTGGATCATCTCCGTGGCGCCGATGCCGTCGATGACCTTGATCCCGGTCTCCTCGTGCAGCTGTTGCCACACCTCTTCCGGTATGTGCTCCCCGGCGCTGACCGCACCGCGCAGACCGTGCAGCCGGTCCGCCTTCCCGGCCTTGAGGATCTGCCGGTACGCCGTCGGTGCGGTCGCCAGCACGGTGACGCCCGCCTCGGCGACCAACTCGGCGAGCGGCTCCGGCGCGACCGCCTCCGTCAGCAGCGCGCACGCCCCGGCCCGCAGGGCGCAGACGACCAGGATGCCGAGCCCGAAGGTGAAGGCGAGGGGCGCCGTGCACGAGACGAGGTCGTCGGGCCGTAGCCGAAGTGTGTGGCGACCGAAGGTGTTGTCGATCGACAGGATGTCGCGGTGGAAGTGCGTGGTGATCTTCGGGACGCCGGTGCTGCCGGACGTGGGTCCGAAGAGGGCGACGTCGTCGGCGGCCGTGTCGACGGCCGTGAACTCCCCTGGTTTCGCCGCCACTTGGCGCGTCAGGTCGTCGGGTGCGTCGCCTCCGTACGCCACTATCTTGAGGTCCGGCAGGACCGTGTCGCGTACGGCTTCGACGTCCGCCGTGAACCGGTGGTCGACGAGGGCGACGGTGGGGCGGGTCTTCTCGACGACCGGGGTGAGTTCGCGGGCCCGCAGGGCTGCCATGGTGGTGACGACGATGCCGCCTGCCTTGAGGGCGCCGAGCCAACACGCCACGATCCACGGGTTGTTGGGGGCGCGCAGGAGCACGCGGTTGCCGGCGACCAGGCCGAGGTCCTCGGTGAGGACGCGGGCGATCTGGTTGGCGCGGCGCAGGAGTTCGCCGTAGGTCCACACCTCGCCGTCCGGTGTGCGCAGGGCCGGACGGTCGGGGCCGAAGGCGGCGGTGGGTACGTCGATGAGCTCGGTGCCGGCGTTGAGACGCTCGGGGTACTGGAGGTCGTCGGTGGTGAACTCCAGGACCGGCCACTGGGCGCGTGGCGGGAGGTGGTCGCGGGCGAACGTGTCCGGATAGGCGGAGGGCGCGAGGCCCATCGGGTCCGACTGGTCCATCCGTTGCATCGGGAGGTTCCTTTCCGCAGGCCGGGGGCGGGCCGTGCAGGGATCAGGAGCTGCGTGGGAATCAAGAGCTGCGGATCAGGCCTTCCTGGGCGACGGTGGCCAGGTGGGTACCGGAGGCGGTGAAGAACCGGCCGACGGCGAGGCCGCGACCGGAGTCGGCGGCGACGGCTTCCTGGGCGTAGAGGAGCCATTCGTCCATCGGGCCCGGCCGGTGGAACCACATCGAGTGGTCGAGGCTGGCGGTGACGACTCCCGGCTGCGCCCAGGACAGGTCGAGCATGCGCAGGACGGGTTCGAGGATCGTGTAGTCGCAGACATAGGCGAGCGCGGCGAGGTCGCGCTGCTCGTCGGTGAGGCCGTCGACGGGGCGCAGCGCGTCGAACGGCCTTACCCATACGGCCTGTTGGGGTACGCGTTCGCCCTCGACCGTGAGGTAGACGGGGCCGGGCACATGCCGCATGTCGAAGCTGCGGCCACCGCTCCAGTACTCCTCGGAGGTGGCCGTCATCGTGCCCCGGGCCGCGGTGGTGTCGCGCAAGTACGTTGCGGAGCTGGGCAGTTCGGTGGGGTCCGGGACACCGGCCGGGGGCTCGGCGGCGAAGGTGGCGCCCGGCTCGCCCGCGGCGAAGTTGGCGAGGCAGGTGTAGACGGGCTTGCCGTTCTGGAAGCCGCGGACCTGCCGGGTGGCGTAGCCGCGGCCGTCGCGCAGCAGCTCCACCTCGTAGCGGACCTCGGCGCCGATGTCGACCGGCCGCAGGAAGTAGGAGTGCATCGAGTGCAGCGTCTTGCCCTCGACCGAACGCATCGCGGCGGCGGCGGCCTGCGCCACCATGTCGCCGCCGTAGGCCTTCGGCCAGGGGCACGGCTGGGTGGTCGCGGTGAAGGCGAGGTCGAAGTGCTCGGGCTCGGCGGGGGTCAGGGCGATCGCGGCGGTGAAGACCGCCGAGGTCGGGACGGACCGGACGTCTGCGCCGGTGGCTCGGGAATCGGTCACGGCCGGTCCAGCCAGTCGCGCAGGTCGGCGTCCGCCACCTGCTCCAGGTTGACGACGATGTTCTCCGGGGTGCGGGTCGTCATCCAGGTCAGCGGGTTGTTGCGGTCGAGATTGCACTCGACGTGCGGCATGAACGGCGGGACGAAGACCCAGTCACCCTCGGAGAGGTCGAGGTAGTCCTCGAAGCGCTCGCCGAAGTAGATGCGGGCCCGGCCGGAGAGGACGTAGCCGCCGGTCTCGGCCTCGCCGTGGTGGTGGGGCACCGAGCGGTAGCCGGACTCGTTGCTCACCTTCCCGAACCACAGCTTGGTGGCAGGCGTGTGCTGGACGGAGACACCGGAGATCCGGCTCGCGCCCGCGGACTGGCCGGTGTCACCGACCTCCAGGCCCGCGCGGGTCACGACCGGTACGACCAGGCCGGACTCGTTGGCGTACAAGGAGTTGTCGCCCTCTAGGACGTACTTGGAGAAATCGGGTTCCATGATCAGCTCCTGGAGTCGGTGAGACGGAGACGGTTGCGCAGGGTGCCGATGCCCGGGATCTCGGTCTCGACGAGATCGCCGTCGGCGAGACGGACCGGCGGGGTCATGCCCGACCCCACGCCACCGGGGGTGCCGGTCAGCACGAGGTCGCCGGGACGCAGCACCGTGAAGGTGGAGACATAGGCGAGCAGGTCGGCCGCGTCGAACACCAGCGTGCGCGTGTTGCCGCGCTGCCGCTCGACGCCGTTGACCCGGCAGATCACCTCGACACCCACGACCGGGTCCAGTTCGTCGGGGGTGACGACCACCGGGCCCAGAGGGGTGGTGCGGTCCCAGGCCTTGCCCTGGAACCACTGCAGCGTGCGCTTCTGCCAGTCCCGCACGCTGATGTCGTTCGCGACCGTGTACCCGGCGATCGCCCGTCCGGCCGTGTCCCGGTCCGCGCCTTTCAACTCGGCCCCGACGACCACCGCGAGCTCCGCCTCCCAGTCCACGTCGAGACCGTGCGGGAGGGACAGCTCGTCCTCCGGGCCGGTCAGCGTGTCGGCGAACTTGGCGAAGAGCGTGGGGTGGTGGGGCAGCTCGCGGCCCATCTCGGTGATGTGGTCGGCGTAGTTGAGGCCGCAGCAGACGACCTTGCGCGGCGACGGCAGCGGCAACACCGGCGTCGCGCTCGGGAGTTCGGCCTCGGCGAGGCTCGCGATGCGGTCGGGCGCGGTGGTCGCCAGCAGCGCCGAGAGGTCGTCGGCCGGCAGCGCCCGCCAGCGGTCGCCGTCCAGGACGGCGGCCGTGGTGCGGCCTTCGTGGGCCACGGTGGCGAGCTTCATGGGCGGTGCTCCCTCGGTGCTCGGGGCGGTGGTCGGAGCGACCGAGCCGCGTCGACTGTATAGCGAGATTTTCACGACCGTCGAAAACAGTCAATAGATGAGTTACGCTGCCTGCACCAGCCCGTCCGAGGAGGAACCCGCAATGACGACTCCGATCCCGGTGAACCCGCCCTCGCTCCCCGCACCGAGCGGCTACTCGCACGGCACCCTGAGCGGCAACACGCTCCACCTGGGCGGACAGACGGCTCTGGACGCGGACATGCGGATCGTCCCGGGGGGCATCGTCGAGCAGTTCCGGCAGGCGTTCGGCAACGTGCTCACCACGCTGCGCGCCGCCGGCGGCATCCCCGAGGACCTGGTCAGCCTGACGATCTACCTCACCGACATCCCCGACTACCAGGCGCACGGCAAGGAGATCGGCAAGGTCTGGCGCGAACTCGCGGGCCCGGTCTACCCGGCGATGGCCGGCATCGGCACCACCGCGCTCTGGCAGCCGGAGGCGATGATCGAGATCCTCGGCGTCGCGGTCATCCCGGACGAGCGGCTCGTCCGGGTGGCGGAGCGGGGCGTTCCGGGGGCGTGACGGACCGCGGTGTACGGGGTGCGTGAGAGGGCTTGCGTCAGGCGGCTGTGATGTTGCGCTGCCGGCTCTGGGCGGGGCTCGGAGAGTGCTGGTCGCGGAGCGTCACCGGCCTGCGCTGCTAGAGGCCGCCCACGCAGGTTTCTGATCGGCCGATCGCTCTGGGAAGTGAGCAGTTCCGCCACCCGACCTGGACGCGTGGCGATCAGCGGCTGGGGCTCGATGAACCTGCCGAACGGCGGAACCGGCCCGGCTCCCGCCCTCCAGATCGCCTCCGTGACGGTTGCCCGCACCGACTTCCACGCCCCCGGTGTGGGCGACGGAGGCAGTGCCATGCTGTACACGGAACATGGAGCCGACTACGCCGGCCCCGGTGGCGGGCAGGTCCGGTCAAGGCGAGCATTTCATGACCCCGTTGCAGGGGTTCTGCTTCCTCTCTGCGCGCGGCCATTCTGACATCCCTGCCGAGCGGTGCGGATTTCAAACATTCAATCCAGTTCGACTGCAGAAATAGGCGGCGTCTTTGCCCGTGTCGCCGCTCATGCCGCCGATTCGCCCTCCTTCAGAGGAAGTTGTGTGACGGTGTGCAAACTTTCTTCCTGTATGGGAGTTTCGCGGGATTCCTATTCCAGGTGACGCCCCGGTGCGGCTCCGGGAAATATCTAGTGTTGACATGCCTGGAGCACGTGATTGATGATTACGACCGTGTCACGGAGTTCCGGAAGGGAATCCGAGAGAGTAGGAAAATGATGTGACGAGGTAATTGGCCAGCGATTTCGGGCATCGAATTGTCGAATCTCCGGGCGCTTTCTGCCGCCTCGCCCATGGACCGTCCCCCTTCATCGACGACCTGATGTGTGCCTCGTCTCCCGGCGAGCGTTCAGCGGTGACGGCACCCCGCGCGTCCCGGCCGCCGGCCCCGCGCCCGCCACCTCCCCTCCCTCCCCACGGCACCCGCTCGATGGCGAGCGCGCTCTCTCCGGACCGTCGGCAGCCCGGTGATCCCGGCTTGTCGCGCCCCGATGTCACCCAGCCCCACACCGATGGGAAGGCCAGGTACCGCCGGTGCACCACACCCCCCACCCTGTCCCCGCTCCCCGCGCGTCCACCGAAACACCCCCGCCCGGCCCCGAAGCGACGCCTCGGGTCCGGCCCGCCTCCTTCGCCCAGCAGCGACTGTGGTTCCTGTCCCAACTGCCGGGCGCGAACGCCGCGTACAACGAGACCATCGCCTTCACCCTGACCGGCCCGCTCGACGCGGACCTGCTGTCCCGCGCCCTCGACACGCTGACGGACCGTCATGAGTCGCTGCGGACACGGCTGGTGGCAACGGACAGCGACGTACGCCAGCACATCGATCCGCCGGGCAGCGGATTCGCCCTGACCCGCGAAGACCTCACCACCGTCGACGACGCGGACGCGCGGGTGGCCGTCCGCCAACTCGACGAGGCAGAAAGGCCGTTCGACCTCGAAGCCGGCCCGCTCGGCCGAGGCCGCCTGCTCGCCACGGGACCCGAGCGCCACGTACTGCTCCTGACGTTCCATCACAGCATCTACGACGGCGTCTCGATGAACGTCATGATGGACGAACTCGGCCAGCTCTACGAGGCGTTCGGCGAGGGCGCCCCGAACCCCCTGCCGCCGCTCGCGGTGCAGTTCGCGGACCACGCGTGCGCCCAGCGCGAAGCCGACCTCGGTACTCAGGAGGACTACTGGCGGCGCGCGCTGCACGACGCCCCGCCCGTCCTGGAACTCCCCACCGACCGTCCACGGCCGGCCGAACAGCAATACGAGGGCGGGCGGGCCGAGTTCACCCTCGACGCCGAGGTCACGGCCGAACTCCGGAGTCTCGCGAGACGGCACGGCGCCACGCCCTTCGTGGCCCTGCTGACCGGATGGGCGATCCTCATGTCGCGGCTTTCCGGGCAGGAGGACATCGTTGTCGGCAGCCCGTTCGCGGGCCGGCGCGGACCGGGAGCGGCCGGCCTCATCGGCTTCCTCGTCAACTCCCTCCCGCTGCGCGTGGATCTCTCGGGGGCCCTCACCGCCGCCGAGGCCCTCACCCGTACCCGCGCCGTCGTACGCGAGGCCCTCGCCCACCAGGACCTGCCCTTCGAGCGCATCGTGGAACTGGTCAACCCACCGCGCAGCGCCTCCCGCACACCCCTGTTCCAGACCATGCTGGCCTGGCAGCCCGACCGGCGGGGCCTGCTCCACCTGCCCGGAGTCGAGGCCGAGCCGCTGCCGATCGCCCACGCCCCGGCCAAGTTCGACCTCGCCCTGTCGGCGACCGAGTCCGACGGCCGTATCACCGGACACCTGGACCACGCGACCGCGCTCATCGACCCCGACACCGCCCGGCGCTGGTCCGGCCATCTCCGGAATCTGCTCACCGACATGGTCCGCCACCCCGAACGCGACATCCGGGCACTGGAGTTGATGACACCGCAGGAACGCCGACGGGTACTCCTCGACGGCGACGCCACGCGACCCGACACCGCCGCGCCGCCCAACACGGCGGAGACCGCCCTGCGTTCGGCGTCCGGACTCGTCGAACTCTTCGAGACACAGGTCCGCGAGCGCCCCGCGCAGACCGCGGTCGTCGACCGGGACGGCTCGCTGGACTACGCGGCACTCGGCCGCCGCGCCGACCACCTCGCGCACGCCCTGGTCGCCCGGTCCGTCCGCCCCGGCGACGTGGTGGGCCTGCACGCAAAACGCACCCGCGACCTGGCCGTCGGCATCCTCGGCATCCTCAAGGCGGGCGCCGCCTACCTCCCGCTCGACCCGGGCCAGCCCGCCGAACGCCTCGCCCGCATGATCGAGGACGCTGCCTGCCCTCTTGTGCTGAGCGACCACGACAGCGTCGAACGCGACCCGGAATGGCTCGACTTGGCGGCGGTGGAGGCCGAAGGAGCGACCCGGCCGGGACCACCGACGGACATCCGCCACACGCCCGAACAGCTGGCCTACGTGATCTTCACCTCCGGGTCCACGGGACGGCCCAAGGGTGTCGCGGTCGAACACCGCAGCGTCCTCGACCTGTTCGCGACCTGGCACGCCCGTATGGGCACCGCCCCCGGCGAGGCCGGCTCCGCCTGGTCCGGCATCGGCTTCGACGCCTCGATCCACGAACTGCTGCTGCCTCTGACCACCGGCGGCGAACTCCACATCGTCCCCGAGGAGTTGCGCGGCGACCCCGAGGCCCTGTTGGCGTGGATGCGCGAACACGCGGTGACCCAGGCATTCCTGCCGCCCGCCTACGTCAAGTGGATCGACGAGGACCCCGCCGTACGACTGCACGGCCTGCCCCTGCGCAAGCTGCTCACCGGCGTCGAGTCGCTCACCGAAGCCGCGCTGCACCGCATGACACAGCATCTCCCCGGCCTGCGGATCTGCTTCGGCTACGGCCCCACCGAGGCGACCCTCTACAGCACCGCCTACTACGACCCCGGCCCGCTGGAACGGCCGTGCCCCATCGGCCGACCGCTGCCGCACACCCGCATGTACGTGCTCGACGGCCGCCTGGAACCGGTCCCGCCCGGAGTGGTGGGCGAGGTCTACCTCGGCGGAGCGTCGCTGGCCCGCGGCTATCTCGGTCGCCCCGACCTCACCAAGGAACGCTTCCTGCCCGACCCGTTCGTGCCCGGCGAGCGGATCTACCGCACTGGGGACCTCGCCCGCCGGGGGCCGGACGGCCAGGCCCACTACCTCGGACGCGCCGACGACCAGGTCAAACTGCGCGGCTTCCGGATCGAACCGGCCGAGGTCGAGGCGGCGCTCACGGCCCTGCATGGCGTACGCGAAGCGGCGGTCCTCGTCGACCACGACGCGACGGGCCAGCCCCGGCTGATCGCCGGCATCGGCCGCGGCACGGCACCCGCCCGCACCGCGCACGACTGGCGCACCGACCTCGCCCGCAGACTGCCCGACTACATGATCCCCGCCGTCTTCCTCGACCTCGATGCCCTGCCGCTCAACCGCAGCGGCAAACTCGACCGGCCCCAACTGCTGCGCCTGGCCCAGGAGTCGACCTCCGACCAGGTCAACACGGCCAGCCCGCGTGACCACGTCGAACACGGCCTGTACCGGATCTGGCAGCGCATCCTGCTCCACTCCGACATCGGTGTCAGCGACAACTTCTTCGAGATCGGCGGCACTTCACTGTCCGCCATCAAGATGGCCCACGACGTCACCGAGACCTTCGGCCGCCGACTCCCCGTCGGCGAGGTGATGACGCGCCCCACCATCGAGGCCCTGGCCGCGCTCCTCCGCGAGGACGGCACCGCCCGCGCCCCCGGCAGCCTCATCGAGTTCCGCCCCGGCACCGGCCCGCGCGTGGTCTGCGTGCACCCCGCAGGCGGCACCGCGTTCTGCTACCTGCCCCTGGCCGCCCTCCTGCCCGAAAGCGTCGGGCTCTACGGCATCCAGTCCCCGGGAGTGAACCCCGAGGAGGACCTCCTGCTCAGCGTGGAAGCCATGGCCGAGGCATACCTGCGCCTCCTGGAACCGCTCGGCGAACACCCCCTCGTCCTGACCGGCCTGTCCTACGGCGGCCTGGTCGCCCACGAGATGGGACGTCTGCTGGCCGCCGCCGGACACCGCGCGGTCAGTGTCGTCCTCCTGGACACCCAGGCCACCGACGACGCGACCGCCCGCGCGGAGATCGGCGCCGTCGACGCGACCGAGTTCCGCGACAAACTCGTGAGGTTCAACGGGATGTACCCCGGCATCGACGACGCCCAGGTCGACCGCTACTTCCACCTCTACAACCACAACCGGCTCACCGCCCGCGAACACCTCCCGGCGGCCTCCCCGGCCCGCCTGGTCCTCGCCCAGGCCGTACCGGACGGCACCGACACCCCCTTCCACGCCGAGGTCCGTGCCTTCTGGCAGCGCAGGGCCGAGGGCGAGTTCCGGGTGGAGACGCTGGAGTGCGACCACTGGGAGATCCTGGAGGGCGCCGGAGCGGCCCGGGTCGGCACCCTGCTCGGCGCCGAACTGGCCCACCACACCGCCCAGTTGGCCCTGCCGATACGGGAGGCGTGATGGACCTCCGCCCCGCCCGCACCGTCTCCCCGGCATCGCTCGACCCGACCCCCGCACGGTCCGCCTCCCTCGCCGAGACCCTCCTCGCACAGGCCCGCCGCACCCCCGCCGCCCCTGCCGTCGAGGACGGCGACCGGGTCCTCGACTACACGGAACTCGAACGGGCCAGTGGCCTGGTGGCGGCGCGGCTGCACGCGGCCGGAGTACGCCCCGGACACGCGGTCGCCGTACACCTGCCGCGCTCCTGGCAGTTGGTCTGCGTCATGCTCGGCATCCGCCGGGCCGGAGCCACCGTCGTCCCCCTCGACCGCCTCAGCCCGCCCGACCGGCAGCGCCACATCCTCGACGACTCGGGCGCCGTCGCCGTGGTTCATGGGGGCGGTCCCCAACTGCCCTCACGCCTCCCGGTGTTGGACATCGACCTGCTCCTGAGCGGCGACGGCACCGACCTGCCCGCCGTGTCCGCCGGACACCCCGGCGACACCGCCACGGGCTTCGTCTTCTACACCTCCGGCAGCACAGGACACCCCAAGGGCGTGGAGGTCACCGACGAGGGAGTGCTGCGACTTGCCCGGCCCGGCTATCTCGACCTGCGGCCCGGCGCCCGATTCGCCTCTCTGGCCAACCCCGCCTTCGACGCGCTCAGTTTCGAGGTGTGGGTGCCGCTGCTGACCGGTGGGGTCTGTGTCGTACTCGACGACAGCCAGGTGCAGAGTGCGCCCGGACTCACGAGGGCGCTCGACGAGCGCCGCGTCGACACGCTGTTCATCACCACGGCACTCTTCAACGCGGTCGTCGAGCAGGTCCCCGACTGCTTTGCCACCGTAGGACAGGTCCTCGTCGGCGGCGAACAGCTCAACACCCGTATCGTCCGCCGCTGGTACGAGACCAACCCGGAGGCCCGCACCGTCCTGCACAACGTGTACGGGCCGACCGAGGCGACGACCTTCGCCCTCTGCCACCCCATCCCGCGCGACTTCGTCGGCGACACGATCCCCATCGGTACCCCGCTTCCCGGCACCGGCATCCTCCTGCGCACCGAGGACGACCGCACCGCCGAACCGGGGGAGGTGGCCGAACTCCTGCTCTCAGGACCGGCGTTGGCGCGCGGCTACCGCAACCTCCCCGACCGGACCGCCCACAGCTTCGTACGACTCCCGAACGAGCGGGACGGGCAAGGGCGTTGGTACCGCACCGGCGACCTCGTACGCCAGGACGGCGAGGGCCGGATCACCTACGTCGGCCGGGCCGACCGCCAGGTCAAGGTGCGCGGCTTCCGCATCGAACCGGGCGAGGTGGAACGGCAGATCCTGTCCCTGCCCACCGTCCGCCAGGCCTACGTCTGCACCCGCCGCGACGACGAGGACCGCAACGAACTGCTCGCCTTCCTCGTCCTGGGCGGCGAACTCTCCTACGACACCTACGACCGGCACCTCGCCGCGACCCTGCCCTCGTACATGCGCCCCCACCACACCCACCTCGTCGCCGAACTGCCGCGAAACGCCAACGGGAAGGTCGACCAGGAGGCCCTGCTGCGCGATGCCCAAACGCCGTGGCGCGGCACGCCCGACGACGACGAACCGTCCGTCAGCGCCGGACAACGGAGGGTGCTGGACATCGCCGAGGGCATCCTCGCCGTCAACGGCCTGCGTCCCGGGGACCGTTGGGCGGCCAGCGGCGGCGACTCGCTGAAGGCGCTGCGCTTCCGCTTCGAGATCCTCGACCGCTACGCCGTGGACCTCCCGCACGACCTGGTCCTGCGGGCCGACTTCGCCGCCCTCGCGGACGCCGTCGACGCCGCCGGCACGACCGTAGGGGAACACCCACCCGTACCCGGCCCCGCCGGCGAGACGACCGCGCCGGCCACCAGTGAGCAGGAACGGCTGTGGCTCCTGCGGCAGCGAGCGCCCGAAGACCGGTCCTACGACGTGCCGTTGGCGTTCCGGGTCCGGGGCCGCGTCGACACGGCGGCTCTGCATCGCGCGGTGCGCGCTCTGGTGGAACGGCATGTCGCCCTGCGTACCCGGCTGGTCCCCACCCCGGACGGGTTGCTCCAGCGGACCGGCGATCCCTACGACCCGTGGCAGCATCTCGAAGCCCGCCCCGGAGAGGAGTGGCAGGACACCGCCGACCGGTTCTTCGACCACCGCTTCGACCTCACCGAGGCTCGGATGCTGCGCGTGGCGTGGGTGCCACGGGCCGACGGCGGACTGCTTCTGCTGCATCTGCACCACGTCGCCGTGGACGGCTGGTCGCTCAACCTCCTCCTTCGCGACCTGACCGACGCCTGCATCGCCGACGGCTCGACTCATACGCCCCTGGACTTCGCCCACTGGCAGCGCAGTTGGCACACGAGTCCCGCCTACGCGGACCGGCGCGCACGGCTGCGAACCCACTACGGCCGCGACGGCGAACCGTCACCCGCACAGCCGGTCCCCGACACGTCACGGGCCCGCCTGCTGCGCACCACGCTCGACGTCGTCCGCCGCAGTGCACTGGACCGGCGCGCCGCACAACTCGGCCTGACCCGCTTCCAGTTGCTGGTGTCCGCGTTCGCCACGAGCGTCTACGGCGTCACCGGGCAGGGCCGCCCGCTGATCGCCACGCCGGTCGCGAACCGGCCCCGGCCCGAATTCGCCGACACCGTCGGCATGTTCGCCAACACCGTGCTCCTCGACCTGCCCATGGAGCCGCACCACTCACTGGACGCCCAACTCTCGTCCCACGCCGACGCGGTGCGTGCCGTCCTGCGCGACCAGGAGGTCGCCCTCGCCGACGTCCTCGCGGACCGCGCCTTCGGCGAGCGAACCCCCTTGTTCGACTACCTGTTCGTGCTGGAGAACACCGACTTCTCCGCGCTGCGGCTCGACGGCTGCGACGTCCGGCCGGTGTGGCCCGAGCCGCTCGGCGCCAAATGCGCCCTCACGCTGTCGGTGGTGGAGCACGAGGGCGGCTTCGACTGCCTGTGGGAGTACCGCGATGACATCGGAGCCGAACGCGCCCGGGCCGCGGCCCGCCTCTTCCGTCAGGCCCTCGACCAGTTGACCGGCGACGCCCACACCACCCTGCACGAACTGGTCGCCGACTACCGCCGCACCCTGCCCGACCACGGCCAAGGACCCGCGCGGCCAACGGACTTCGCCACCGTTGCCGAGGGCTTCGCCCGGCAGGTGGCGCGCAGCCCGCACGAACCAGCCGTCGCCAGCGGCGAGTTGACCCTCACCTACGCCGAACTCGATGCGCAGGCAGCCGGGTTGGCTACCCTCCTCGCAGCCCGTCTCCCGGCCGATCCCGCCGCCCCGGCGGCCGTGGCGCTCCATCTCCGGCCCTCCGCCGAGCACATCGTGGCCCTCCTGGCGGCAGCCCGGCTCAACCTCACCGTCGTACCGCTCGACCCTGCCTATCCGCCGTCCCTGCTGCGCCATGTGCTCGACCAGGCCGAGCCGTTGTGCGTGCTTGTGGCGCCGGAGGACGAGGACGCCCTCGCCGTGATCGCGCCGGCGTCGTTGCCACGGCACACCCTGACCCTCGCGGACGTCCCCACTGCCGGGCCCGACACTCCAGGGCACCAAGGAGCGCGTCCGCTCTACACCCTGTTCACGTCCGGCTCCACCGGCACTCCCAAAGGCGTCCAGGTCTTCGACCGGACCCTGTGCAACCTGTTGACCTGGCAGCGCACCGACGGCGGCCTGCGCGGGCCCGCCGTCACCCAGCAGTTCTCCATGCTGTCCTTCGACGTCTCCTTCCAGGAGATCTTCACCACCCTGTGCTCCGGGGGGCTGCTGCGCCTGGTGGAACCCGCCTGGCGGCACGATGTCCCGTCCCTGCTGAGGGAGTTGGAGACCGGGGGAGCGGAGCGGATCTTCCTGCCGTACGTCGCCCTGCAACTGCTCGCCGAACACGGCGTGCGCACCGGGCGGTTCCCGTCCCGGCTGCGTGAAGTCGTCACCGCCGGGGAGCAGTTGGTGTGCACGGACGCGATCCGCCGCTGGTTCGCCGGACTGCCGGACGCCCGCCTGTTCAATCACTACGGCCCGACCGAGACCCATGTCGTCAGCGGTCTGTGCCTCGACGGTGATCCCGCCGCCTGGCCGCTGCGCCCCGCGATCGGACGGCCGGTGGCGAACGCCGTCCTGCGGGTCGTCGACGAGGGCGGCCACCCCGTCCCGCCGGGCGTCACCGGCGAGTTGCTGATCGGCGGCCTCATGGCCCACCGCTGCTACCTCGGCGACGACACACCGCACCGCGACCGCTTCACCGACGACCCCGACCTCGGCACCCTCTACCGCACCGGCGACCTCGCGCGCTTCGACACGGACGGCCTGCTGCACTACGCGGGCCGCGACGACAGTCAGGTCAAACTCGGGGGACACCGGCTGGAGTTGGGGCAGGTGGAGGCCGCGCTGTTGCAGTATCCCGGCATCACCCACGCGGTCGCGGCCGTGGCGGACGGACTGCTGGTGGCCTGTCTGCAGTGCCGGGGCGGCGACCCCGACCCGAAGGACCTCGCCGACCATCTGGCCGGGCTGCTGCCGGGCTATGTGCGCGTGAGCAGGTTCCGCCGCCTCACGGAACTGCCGCGCACCCCGAGCGGCAAACTGGACCACCGGGCGGCGCTCACCGCCCAGGGGCGTGAACTGCGCCCGGCGGGCCTGACCGCCCAGGCGGCCCTGTCACCCCTCGAAGCACGGCTGGCCGCCCTGTTCGAGACGGTGACCGGCAAGGCGATCGGTGTCGAGCAGCGGTTCTTCGACGCCGGCGCCACCAGCCTGGACCTGATGCGCTTCCAGCTCCGCTGCGCGGGCGAGGACCAACTCGCCTTCGGTGTCCCGGAGTTGTTCGAGCACGTCAGCCTTCGCGCACTGGCCCGCCTCATCGAGGGACGCGAGTCCGAGAGCACGGATTCGATGACCCTTGGCACGCCACGACCCGTCGGCGAACCCATCGCCGTGATCGGGATGGCCGTCCGACTGCCGGGCGCCCCCGACCTGGCCGCCTTCTGGGACCTGGTCGTCTCCGGCCGCCGGAGCATCGAGCACTTCCCGACGGCGGACGGCCGGGTCGGCGCCCGCAGCCAGCTCGCCGGACCGCTCGCCTTCGACCCGGGCCGCTTCACCATCAGCCCGCACGAGGCCCGGCTGATGGACCCCCAGCAACGGCACCTCCTGATGAACTGCGTCGAGGCGCTCGCCCACGCCGGCATCGCGGACCCGGCGGCCCACCGGGTCGGACTCCTCGCCGCCTGCGGCGAGAACACCTACTTCCAGCGCATGCTGCGCGAGGCCGACCCGGCCCAACTCCCCGACACCTTCCGGCTCGCGCTGCACCACGAGAAGGACTTCCTGGCCACCAAAGCCGCCTACCACCTCGGACTGACCGGGCCCGCCTTCACCGTGCAGTCAGCGTGCTCCAGCTCGCTCGTCGGCGTACACGTGGCCGCCGGGATGCTCCGGCAGGGCGACGCGGACGTGATGCTCGTCGGCGGTGTCCTCGTCGACATCGACCTGACCGACGGCTACACCTACCGGCCGCAGCACATCTTCTCGCCGGACGGCCACTGCCGGCCGTTCAGCGCGGACGCCGCCGGTACCGTCGGGGCGAGCGGCACCGCCGTCGTCGTGCTCAAACCGCTCGCCGCCGCCCGCCGGGACGGCGACACCGTCTACGCCGTCGTCTCCGGCTCGGGAATCAACAACGACGGTTCGGACAAGCTCAGTTACAGCGCCCCCGCCCTGGCCGGGCAACGCGCCGCCATCCGAACCGCCCTGCACCGCAGCGGCCGTAGCGGCACCGACCTCGGCTACGTGGAGGCGCACGGGACCGGTACCCGGCTCGGGGACCCGGTGGAGACGGCCGCGCTGCGGCAGGCCTACGGGCTCGCGGACGACGCACGCGTGGCACTGTCCTCCGTGAAGAGCCAGATCGGACACCTGGGCGCCGCCGCGGGCGTCGTCGGCCTGGTGCGGGCGGTGCTCGCCGTGCACCACGGGGTCGTTCCGCCGACGGCCGACTTCGGCCGGCTCAACCCCGAGATAGAGGACGGGCCGTTCCGGATACCGGTCACCGCCGAAGCCTGGCCGTCCGACACTCCGAGAGTGGCCGCCGTCAGCAGCTTCGGCATCGGCGGGACCAACGCCCATCTGCTCCTGGAACAAAGAGAGTTGTCGGATCCCGGTCCCGTTCCGGCCGACACGGTGATGTGCCTGCCGCTGTCCGGCAGTTCCGCGACCGCCGTGCGCGAGGACGGACGGCGTGTCGCCGCCTACCTGAGGGCACACCCCGACAGCTACCCGCAGGTGCTGCGCCACCTCCAGGCCGGACGGCCCGCGCTCGCGCACCGGGTGGCGGCCGTCTGCCCGGACGTCAACTCCGCCGTCGCGTGGCTCGACACGCTCGGTGAGGTCGGCGAGCCGCTCGCGCAGACCGCGCTCAGGACACCGGACCGGGACCCCCACGCCCTCGCCGAGGCATGGACGGCCGGACACACCCTCGTATGGCCAGAGGGCCCCGCACCCGCACCCTGGGACTTCCCGCCGCCCGCCTTCGACACGGCGGAGTACGACTTTCGGCGCGCGCCCGGAAACGACGACTCCGAGTCCGCGACCAGCGCGCCCGATTCCGGGTGGTCGGCCGCCCCGCGGCGGCTGCCCGCCGACCAGTGGCTGCACCAGCCGCTGTGGACACGACTGCGCCGCGCCCGCACCGGCGCCCACCAGCCACGGCGCACCGCCGTCGTGGTCACCGCACCGGACGCGGACGGCACAGCGTGGCGGTTCCTGGAACGGCACTACGCCCGAGTGGTGACCGTGCGCGCCGGGCAGGGACTCACCCGGCTCGACGAGGACCGCTACGAGGCCGACCCCGCCGATACCGAACAACTCGCCGTTGTGCTCGCGGAGATCACCGGGCACACCGGCCCCGGCGTCGACTGGCTGCACACCCTTCCCCTGACCCTCGACGGCAGCCTCGACGACCACGCGCTGGACGCGGCCCAGTGGGCCTGCCTCGACACCGTCGCGGCGCTCGCCCGCGCCCTCGCCCAAGTCCCCGACGCCGAACGGCCCCGCGTCTGGCTGCTGTCCCACGGGGCGCAGCCGGTCACCGGCTCCGTCCGCACCCCCGAGGCGGGCCTGCTCGCCGCCGCCCTCGAAGTCCCCCGGCAGGAACTGGGCGTGACCCTGCGCTGGATCGACCTGCCCGGACCGCGCCCGGCCGAGTGGGCGGCCCAACTGCCGGACCTGCTCCTGGACGACACGATCACCGAACCGTCGACCGGCCTGCGCGACGGCTTCTGGTGGCAGCGCACTCTTCAGCCCGTACGCGCACCCGAATCTCCAACTGCCGCCGTCCGTACGGCCGCTCCCGGCACCCACCTGGTGCTCGGCGGCACCGGCGGCATCGGCACCACCCTGGCCGCCCGCCTCCTCGAACACCCCGGCAACCGCGTGGTCCTCGTCGCCCGGGGGACCGGGACACCGCCCGCGCTACGCGCACACCGGGACCGCGTCACGATGGTCCGGGCCGACCTCGCCACCGACGACCTGGACACGGTCGTGGACCTGCTGGCCCCGCACCTCGACGGCCTCGCCGGGATCGTCCACGCCGCGGGCACCGCCGCCGGCGGGCTCCTCGTCCGACGCGACCCGGCCACCGCCCGCCGGGCCACGGCCGCCAAACTGCGCGGTGCCCTGCTCGTCGAGCGGATCATCGCCGAGCACGACCCCGACTACGCGGCCTACTGCTCCTCAATGGCCGCCCGGTTCGGGGGAGTTGGACAGTTCGACTACGCGGCGGCCAACGCCTGCCTGGACGCCTACGCCCACCACGCGCCGCCCGGCGCCGACGACGCGACCGTCCGTATGACCATCGGCTGGGACGCCTGGCGTGACGTAGGCATGGCACAGCACGCCCTGACCACCGACGCCCGCCACCAGGAACACCTGAGGACGGCGCTCACCCCCGAGGACGGCGCGGCTGTCTTCGAGCGGGCCCTGCACCTGCAACTGCCGCACCTGATGGTCAACACCACGCCCCTGGCGGAGGCTCACTACTTCTACGAGCACGCCCCCGTCGCCGACTCCGGGCCGGTGCCCGCCACGCACCCCGCCCCCGGCGACCCCGCCGCCGACCTCACCGAGATCCTGTGCGACCTCCTCGGCGTGGACACCGTCGACCCCGAGGAGGCGCTGTACGACCTGGGCGCCGACTCGCTCACCCTGCTGGAACTCATCGACGAGGTGAAGCGCCGCCATGGCACCGACATCGATCTGTCCCGGCTCAGCCACCGGGTGAGTCTCGCCGAGATCCTCGGTCACCTCGACACCGGCACCCGCGCATCCGCCGCGGTGGCCGTCGAGGTGTGGCAACGAGGGCCCGGCCCGGACGTGTTGTGCCTGGTCCATCCGGTCGGCGGCGACATCCAGGCCTACAGACCGCTGGTGGCGGCCCTCCCCGCCGAGTCGACCGTGTGCCTGATCGCCGACCCGAAACTGCGCGACCCGGGACTGCCCGCCCGGTCGATCACCGACCGGGCCGCGCACTACCTGGAGGCTGTGCGGGCCGCTTTCCCGGACCCCAACTGCCGTCTGAGCCTCGCGGGTTGGTCGTTCGGCGCCTGGACCGCCCTGTCCATGGCGGCACTCGCCGAGGCCGACGGCCGGCCCGTCGACGCCGTCCACCTCCTCGACCCACCGCCACCCGGCGCCGGCCAACGCCTCGCCGCCTACGACGAACAGCAGGTGGACGCCGTGTTCACCCGCGAGCTCGGCGGCAACGCCGGCGGACCGCTGTCGGAGTCCGGCCGCGCCTACGCCGAACGCCTCGCACAGTGCTGCCGAACCAACCTCGCGGCCATGGCCGGACACCGGCTGCCACGACTGCACCGGACCCCCGCCGAGGTGTGGATCGCCGAACGCCCCGTAGCGGAAGGGCTGTTGACCCCGGAACCGACCGCGCCCGGCGCATGGGACGCCCATCTGCTCAGCCCCTACCGCCTCCACCACCTCGACGCCACCCACTACGAACTCGTCGCGGAACCCCATGTACAGGCGATCGCCGCCGCACTCGCGACAGCGCCTTCAGAGGGCGCTCTGCTCCGCTCCGCCGGACGATCCTGAGGAGGCCACCGTGCAGCACCCCTACACCCGCCTGCCCGAGCGGTCCTTCTGGCGCACCGCGGTCGCCGAACCCGACCCGCTCGACATCACCGACCTGTGGACCCCGAAGTTCACCATCGGCCAGGACGACCCCGTCGTCACCGCCGGATCCTGCTTCGCCGCCCACATCGGACGGGCCCTCCTGGAGGAGGGCATGCACTGGTACGACGCCGAACCACCACCGCCTGGCCTCACCCGAGCCGAGCAGTCGGCACGCGGCTACCGCCGCTTCTCCTTCCGGACCGGGAACGTCTACACCGCCGCCGCACTGCGCCAGTGGATCGCCTGGGCGCTCGACGAGGGGAAGCCGCCCGAGGAGGTCTGGGCGGAGGACGGCGCCTTCCACGACCCCTACCGGCCAAGCGTCGAACCGGACGGCTTCGCCTCGCCCACCGACCTGCTGCGCTCCCGCGACACCACCCTCGCCGCCGTCCGCACCGCGCTCGCCAAGGCCGACGTCCTCGTCTTCACCCTCGGCCTGACCGAGGCCTGGCACGACACCCGCACCGGCACGGTCCTGCCGATGTGCCCCGGAACCGTACGCGGCACCTTCGACCCCGCCCGGCACGTCCTGCGCAACCACACGGTGGCCCAGGTGCACGACGACCTGACGGCCCTGCTCGCCCTGGCCCGCACCGTCAACTCCCGGCTGCGGATGGTCCTCACCGTCTCCCCGGTCCCCTTGACGGCCACCGCCACCGGCCGCCACGCCCTCGTCGCCACCACCCACTCCAAGTCCGTCCTGCGCGCGGCGGCCGGCCAACTCGCCGACGAGAGCGACGACATCGACTACTTCCCGTCGTACGAGATCGTCACCGGCCACCCCTACCGGGCGGCCTTCTACGAACCCAACCTCCGCACGGTCAGCCCCGACGGGGTGGCCTTCGTGATGCGGCACTTCTTCGAGGCCGTCCAGGGCCGGACCACCACGCCCATCACCCCCACCCCCGTCGACGGCGGAGAGGACAACCGGTGTGACGACGCAGTGCTCGACTACTACAACCCCCGCCCGCTTCCTGCTGCTCGGTGACTCCCACGCCGGCTGCGTCGGCCGCGCCGCCCAGGCGGCCGAACTGCCTTTCGTGGGAGGCCCGTTGGGATCGGGGCGCGACTTCCTGGGGCCCTTCTTCGACACCGACGCCACCGACCTCACCTTCCGGCAGGCCGGGACACAGCGGTTGTACCGCGAGTTCCTCGACACCCTCGACGTGACCGCACTCGCCGGACTGCGGGTGCCGCTGGTGTGCACCTTCGGCCTGAGCGCCCACACCGTCGCCACCCGACAGAACTGGGACCTCTACCGCGACCGGCACGGAACCGTCCCCGACACCTTCCTGCGCAGCGGCCTCTTCGCCGACCTGATCCGCGCGACCACCCGCGGCGCACTCGCCTTCTACGACCACGCCGCCGCCCTGGGACTGCGCGTCCTGGCGCCCCTGCCGCCCCAGCGCGTCCCCGGCATGTCCGACCCGGAGGTCTTCTTCGCCGCGCAGCACATCCTCGTGGACGAACTCACCGCGAGGGGCGTCGAGTTGGTCGACCTGAGGACCCGCGTCACCGACCACACCGGCCTGCAGCGCCCCGCCTTCTGCCAGCCGGACGACACCATCCACGGCAACCTCGCCTTCGGCCGCCTCGTCGTGTCCGAACTCCTCGACCGAGGCCTGTGAGCCTCGCCCCTTCCCCACCGAAACCAAGGAGGTCCCTCATGGAGGACTACGCGCTCAAGGCCGTCGAGCGGCTCACCACCCGTCCCGCCGAGCCCTACGACACCCTGTCCGTCGCCCCGATCACCCCGCTGCTCGGTGCGGAGGTCACCGGCCTCGACCTGTCCCGGGAGCTGACACCCCAGCAGGAGAAGGAACTCAAGCACGCGTTCCAGACCCACCACGTCCTGGTCTTCCGCGACCAGGACATCACCCCCGAGGAACACAAGCGGTTCGCAGGCGTCTTCGGCGAACTGCACCCCGTCGCCCTCGCACCCGAGGGATCCGACCCGTACATCCTGGAGATCAAGGCGACCAAGGAGTCCCGGGCGGTGGCCGGCAACGGCTGGCACGCCGACGGCACCGCCGACCCCGAACCCTCCCTCGGATCACTGCTCTACATCACCACCGTCCCCGAGGGCGGCAGCGGCGGCGACACCGTCTTCGCCAACATGCACCTCGCCTACGAACTGCTCTCACCGGCGATGCGGAGCTTCCTCGAAGGCCTCACCGCACTCCACGACGGAGCCCTGCCCTGGACCGCCGCCGGACAGACCCCGCCGCCCGAGTACGACGTACCGCGCACCGAGCAGCCGGTCGTCGTCCGGCATCCGGAGAACGACCGCAAGCTGCTGTTCGTCAACGCCCCCTACACCTCCCACATCACCCAGCTGTCCCGCGCCGAGAGCGACGCCCTCCTCGACCTGCTCTACGCGCACATAGCCCACACTCCGCTGCTGCACTGCCGGGTCCGCTGGCAGGAGCGCACCCTTGTCCTCTGGGACAACCGCAGCGTCCAGCACCATGCCGTCTGGGACTACTTCCCGCACACCCGGGAGGGCCGCCGCGTGGCCGTCAACGGCAGTTCCCTGCAGGCCTGAGCCATGCCCACGACCGATATCTTTCCCACCGCGGCCCCGGCCTGGCTGCGGGACGTCGCCGCGGACCTCCACGAGCAGTTGCCGATGGACGTCCGGGACGACTGGAGGGCCCGTCTGCACGACCTTCTCGCCGAAGTCCCGGACGCGGGAGGCCTGTTCGCCGTCCATGTCTGGCAGGCCGCGACGGTCCTGCCGCTCCTCGCCGAGGGGGTGCAGGAGGGGGAGGCCGCCGTGTTCGAGGCTCCGGGGGACCTGCACCGTGCGGCGGCGCACGGCTGGACGCCGGACCGGGACACCTGGAGAACGACGCTCACCCCGATGCTCCTGCACCTCTACGACGCGGCCTACGACCGGACCGGCGCGTACACCGAGGCCCACACGGGCGCCCGCGACTACGCGCTGGCCAACGGTTTCGCCGCGGCGGAGGCGGACGGATACGGCCACGAGTACGCCCGGCTGAGCAGCGACGCGAACGCTCGGGCCTGCGCCGAGGCCCACGCACAGGCACTCGGTCCCGCATTGGCACGGGCCTACGCGGACGACGGGTGCGAGGCGTACGCCGACACGTTTCCCGCCGCCCAACTCCGGGCCGTCGTACGGGTCATGGCGGAACGCGGCGACCCGGCCCCGGCCGCGCGACTGGCGGAGGGGCTCCTCTCGGCGCTGGCGACACCGGGGCCGTAGGCGGCGGGTTCCCCGAATGCACCTGTGTACGGCACTGGACACGGCGGCCGGGTCCATACACGATCCCGTGCATGACAGTCGAGGACGCCATCACCGCCACCGCCGACCGGATCGCCGCGCTGCTCCCGGCGGGGACCGACCCGCGGACGCCGCTGCCGGGCGCCGAGTGGACGGTGGGTGAGGCGGCGGCGCACCTCGCGCTGGCGGGGAAGCTGATGGGGGACATCGGGGCGGGCAAGACACGGCACTACGGCGACGGTACGCCCGGCGGGCTCGCGGCGGCCAACAGCGCGTCCCTGGCCGCCTTTCCGGAGCGGGATCCGGTGGTCCTCGGCACGGTGATAGCGGACCAGGCCCGGGCCTTCGTCACGGCCGCCGCAGGCCGCTCGCCGCAGGAGCAGGTGCTGACACCGATGGGGCCGATGGACCTGGCCACCCTGGGCTCGTACCTGCTCACGCATCTGCTCGGGCACGGCTACGACATCGCGGTCGCGCTGCGCCGGCCGCACATGGTGAGCCGGGAGGTCGTCCCGTTCACGCTGCCCTTCATGCGGCTCGCCATGCCGCGCGTCGTGAACGCCGGCGCGGCCGGTCACCACGCGTGTTACGTGGTGCGGACCGGCCGCGACCGCTTCGCCGTCACCTTCACGGACGGGGTCCCCGCGGTCAGCGACGAGCCGCCCCGGCGGCCCGACTGCACGATCGCCATCGACCCCGTCGCCTTCCTCCTCCTCGCCCTCGGCCGCTGGAGTGCCCCCACCACCATGGCCCGCGCCAAGGTGATCGTCTGGGGCCGCAAACCGTGGCTCGGGCCGCGCTTCCCGGGGCTGTTCACGGCGCCGTAGCCGACGCCCTGAACTTACCTACGCCCAGCAGCCGTTGACGGTGGCGGCGAGGCCGTCGAGGGCGTCCTTCGTGGCGGCGGGGTCGGCGGTGGAGTTGTTCTCGATGAAGGAGAAGACCTTCCAGTTCCCGTCCGCCGCCTTGGTCAGTCCGCTCAGCGCGATCGCACCGGTGAGCGTGCCCGTCTTGGCCATCACCTTGCCGACCGCGCACTGGGAGTCGGCGGTGTCGAACCGGCCCCACTCGGGTCCCAGCGTCGAGCCGGCCTCGCCCGCGACGGGCAGTCCGTCCACGATGTACTTCAGCGTCGGGGCGTTGGCCGGGTCGTCGGCCAGGTCGAGGATGTCGGCGATGGTCTGCGCCGGGATGCGGTTGGAGCGGGACAGCCCGCTGCCGTCGTGGATCTCGAAGTTGGCCAGCGAGATGCCGTACTGCGTGAGGACCTGGCGAACGACCGCCGTGCCGTCCTCGAAGGTGGCCGGGCGGCCCGAGGCGAGCGCCGTCATCCGGAGCAGGGTCTCGGCGATATCGTTGTCACTCACCTTGAGCATGTGCTCCACGATGGCCGACAGCGCCGCGGACCGGTGCTCCGCCACGGGGACGGCTCCGGTGCCCGCCACGCCGTGGACGACACTGCCGGTGACCGTGACACCTTGCGCGGCGAGGAGCTTCGCGAAGGTCTGGCCGGCGTCCAGGGACGTGTCCGTGACGTGGTGGCCGTCGACCACCAACGCCCGTACGGGAGCGATGGAGTCGGGGTAGTAGCCGTCGTTCCAGCCGACGGCGAGCGAGGGCTGGGGGAAGAGGCTGTCGTCCACCTGGACCTTCACCGAGGTCAGGCCCGCGCTCTTCAGACCCGCGACGACGGTCGTGACCATCGCGCCGAGGTCGGCGGAGGTCAGGGTGCGGTCCCCGCCCCCGACCAGGGTGAGCGTACCGGCGTCGTAGACGACCTTCGTGGTGAAGCGGTGATCGGGGCCGAGGACCGTGAGCGCGGCCGTCGAGGTGCCGAGCTTGGTGTTGGACGCCGGCATCAGCGCGGTGGTCGCGTCATGGCCCCACACGACGTTGTTGGACTGCGCGTCGATGACCACCCCGCTGAGCGTGGTGCCGAGCCGGGTGTCCTGGATGCGGGTGTCGAGGTTGGTCGCGATCTTCTGCTCGGAGGGGTCGAGCGTGGCGGCGGTCCGCCCGGCGGCGAACGCGGACGTGCCGAACAGGATCGTCCCGGCGACGGGGGCGGTCACCGCGATGACGGCGACCCGGCGGAACATCGGACTGACCGTTCTGCTCTTGCGGTGGCGTCCGCTCGCGTGGTCGGTGGAGGGGGAGTTGGGCATGGCCGCCTCGGTGCAGGGGGGTGTGAGTGGGGGCGTACGAAAGATCCGGGGATCTTGAAAGGGGAAAGTAACAGCTCCAACTCACGTTACCCATGGGTACGTTGTGAAGAGCAGGAGCCTGGCCGATTTACGACGGTGCCGTCAGTCGTCGTCCCCGAAGGGCAGCGCGTCGAGGTCCCCGGTGAAGCCCTCCAGGCTCGGGAACATCAACTCCAAGGCGTCGTCCGGCAGTTCCTGCCGGGCGCCCGAGGCGGTCAGCGCCTGCTCCGTCCAGATGCACTTGCCCGTCGATGTATAGCGCGTGCCCCAGCGCTGGGTGAGAGCGGTGATCAGCTGCAGGCCGCGCCCGCCCTCGTCGGTGTCCGTGGCGCGGCGGATACGCGGCATCGTCAGACTGCCGTCGAAGACCTCGCAGATCAGCTCGGCGCCGTGCAGGAGGCGCAGGCTGACCGGGCCCTTCGCATGCCGCACCACATTGCCCACCAGCTCGCTGGCCAGGAGTTCCGTGGTCGGGGCCAGATCCTCCAGTCCCCAGGTGCTCAGCTGCTCCCGCACATGACGGCGGGCCTGACCGGCCGCTCGCGGATCCTCGGGCAGCGACCAGGACGCGATCTTGTCGGGGGTCAGGGCGTGCAGCCGGGCGACGAGCAGCGCGGCGTCGTCGGCCGTCGGATGCTCGGCGGGGAGCAGACCCGCCGTGAGGGTGTCGCACAGCCGCTCCAGGCCCGCTCGCCCCAGGTCCGCCTCCCCGCCGGACCTGTGCGCCGCGCTCAGCAGCCGCGCCAGATCCGCCATGCCCTCGTCCATCTCACGCTTCGACGACTCCACCAGACCGTCGGTGTAGAGGACCAGCAGACTTCCCTCCGGCACCTTCAACTCCACCGTCTCGAAAGGCGGTTCCGCCGCGCCGAGCGGCGGGTCGGCCGACAGCTTGGGGAAGTGCACCGTGCCGTCCGGGTGGACCACGGCCGGCGGCGGATGACCGGCCGCGGCGATGGAACAGATCTGGGTCGTCGAGTCGTAGAGCGCGTACAGACACGTCACGTACGACTCCTCGCCCATCCCGGCGACGAGGTCGTTCAGATGGCTCATGATCTCGTCGGGCGGCAGCTCCAGATCGGCGAGGGTGTGCAGCGCGGTACGCAGCCGGCCCATCGTCGCCGCCTCCGGCAGACCGTGGCCCATCACATCGCCCACCACGAGGGCCACCTGACCGCCCGACAGCGGGATGATGTCGTACCAGTCGCCGCCCACGTCCATGCCCTGGCCCGCCGGGAGGTAACGGGCGGCGGCGGTGCACGCCGGCAGCTCGGGAAGCGCCCGGGGAAGCAGACTGCGCTGCAGCTCACGGGAACGGTCGTGCTCGGCGTCGTAGAGCCGGGCTCGTTCCAGTGCCTGGGCGACCAGGGCGCAGATCGTGGCGAGCAGGGTGCGTTCCTCGTCGGTGAGCCGGCGCGGGTGGTCGAAGGCCACGACGCAGACGCCGAAGGTGTGGCCGGACGCGGTCAGCGGGAGGAACGCCCACGCCTGCTTCTCGGCCCTGGCCGGTCTGGCGGCCAGCTCGGGGTAGCGGGCCGAGTACTCGTCGACCGAGGAGAGGAACAGCGGCACCCCGGACGCGATCACGTCCCAGGACGGCTCGCCGGGGGTCCGGGCGTGGCCGTCGACAACGCCGAGGAATTCCTCCGGGTAGCCGTCCGCTCCCACGGTGTACAGCCGGTCGCCCTCGATGGCCTGCACCAGAAGTCCGGTCGCGGCGAACGGCGGCAGCACCCGGCGGGCGACCGCGGCCACCACGTCCTGCGAGGTCGTCGCCTTGGCGAGGGCGGCCGTCAGTTCCCCGATCCGGGCCGCGCGCCGGGCCGCCGCCAGCTCGGACGCCCTGCGCTCCTCCTCGTGCTGCCGTTTCTCGGTGACGTCGGTGAGATAGAGGGTCACTCCGTCGGGCCCCGGGACCAGCCGCAGGTGGTGGCGACGGCCGGTGCCCTCCAACTGGGCGTCGAAGCCGACCGGCGTCTCCTCGGCCGCGGCCTTCCGGCAGCGGTCCTCCAGGCCCGGGACGTTCCGTACCGTGGGCAGCTCCCACAGGAGGCGCCCGAACAGCTCCTCTTCGGACAGGCCCAGCGTTCGCTCCGCCTCCAGGTTGGCGAAGGTGATGCGCCAGTCGTCGTCCACGGCGAGGAACCCGTCGCTCATATGGCGCAGGGCCCGGCTGAGGGAGTCCCGGGCGGACCGTGACTCGTTGCTCTCCCAGCCCACGCCGATCATCCGGAGCGGCTCACCGTGCTCGTCGTAGGTCGCCCGGCCCCGGGCCTGGGTCCAGCCGTACGTCCCGTCCAGGCGGCGCACCCGGTACTCGGCCTCGTACACGCCGTGGTCGCGGATCGCCCGGCCGGCCGCGTCCAGCGTCGGCGCCAGGTCGTCGGGGTGGACGATCCGCATCCAGTTCTCGATCTTGCCGGTGTAGTCCTCGGGCCTGGTGCCGTAGAGCTCCAGGGCCGCCTCGTCCCAGATCAGCTCGCCGCTGCGGATGTCCCAGTCCCACGAACCGACGCTGACCTGCTTCAGCGCCTGCCGCAGCCGGTCACGGTGGCCGGCCGGCTCCGTGCTGGAGGGGCCGGAGGGAGGCGGCGCCTGGCTCATGCGCTCCTCGGTCCAGGCGACCAGGTCCCGGAGGAAGGCCCACTGCCGCGGTGTGGGCTCACCCTGCTCGCCCATCAGGACCGTGAGCGCGCCGATGCTGCGGTCCCCGCCGGACACCGGCACGGCGGCCAGGCCGGTGCCGGGCCAGGAGAGCTTCTGGCCCGCGGACCGGCTCACGGGCGCGGGCTCCACCGGAACCCACACACCGCTGCCCTGGTGCAGCGCCCTGGCCGGGGCCGTCGGGCCCTCCTGGTCGATGATCTCCCACGGGCGGGTCAGGGCGGGAGGCAGACCGGTCGACGACACCAGCCGCAGCGCTGACATCGGGCCACGCAGATGAATCGCTCCACCGAGGGCCCCCAGCTCGCCCACCGCGTGCTGCAGTGCCAGCCGGAAGACTTCGCTCTCGGTGACGCCGGGGTCCACAGTGCCGAGCAGAGCCAGACGTGCGTTCATACCGTAAATTTTACCGTTCCCGCCTCACATGACACGGTGCTCCGCAGGACTCCCACCTTTGGCTCAAGCTGTCGCCCACGGCTCTCAACAACCAGCGCTCCAGGCCGAGTTGCATCGGAGTTCCGCCGATGTTCCCTCGGGTGACAATACTCGGCATCCGGGACACCCGCGCCCTGTGCGACGGAAGGGCCCGTCGGCGGTGCGGCGTTCACGGAACGGGTGGCAAGCGGTAACGACCGACGACTACCTTCGTGGTCGTCCAGGAACCCCTTGATCATGCCCGCACGTTGTCACACCGTCAGGCTCACCGCCCACCCGCCAACGAGGAGCGGCATGGACATCGGCGTATTCATCCCCATCGGCAACAACGGCTGGCTCATATCGAAGAGCGCGCCCCAGTACCGCCCGAGCTTCGAGCTGAACAAGGCCATCGTGCAGAAGGCCGAGGAGCACGGGCTCGACTTCGCGCTGTCGATGATCAAGCTCAAGGGATTCGGCGGTGAGACGGAGTTCTGGGACCACAACCTGGAGTCGTTCACCCTGATGGCGGGCCTGGCCGCCGTCACGGAGCGGATCAAGCTGTACGCCTCCACCCCCATCCTGGTGCTGCCCCCGGCGATCGTCGCGCGGATGGCCACGACGATCGACTCCATCGCTCCCGGCCGCTTCGGCATCAACATCGTCACGGGCTGGGCCCCCGGCGAGTACTCCCAGATGGACCTGTGGCCCGGCGACGAACACTTCGGCAACCGCTACGCCCGCGCCGCCGAGTACGTCACCGTGATGAAGGAGCTGTGGAGCGAGGGCGTCAGCAACTTCAAGGGCGAGTTCTACGAGATGGACGACTGCGTGCTGTCCCCGCGCCCGGCGGACGGCCACATCGACATCGTTGCCGCCGGACAGAGCAACACTGGGATCCGGTTTGCCGCCGAGCACGCCGAGTACAACTTCATCCTCGGCAGCGGTGTCAACACCCCCCTCGCGCTGTCGGGCACCACGGCCACGCTCGTGGAAGCGGCCGAGGAGACCGGCCGTGACGTGGGCGCGCTCTCCCTCTTCATGGTCATCGCCGACGAGACCGACGAGGCCGCCCGCGCCAAGTGGCAGGACTACCACGACAACGCCGACCACGCGGCGCTGGCGTACATGGCCGGTGAATCGGCCACCGACACCACCGCCGACGACACCTCCACCGCCCGCACCATCGTGCTGCCCGAGGGCGCGGTCAACTTCAACATGGGCACACTGGTCGGGTCGTACGAGACCGTCGCGAGGATGCTCGACGAGGTCGCCGAGGTCGAGGGCACCAAGGGCATCATGCTCGTCTTCGACGACTTCCTCGAAGGCCTGGAGAACTTCGGTACGCGTATCCAGCCGCTGATGAAGTCCCGGGCACAGTCCCGCTGACCCCTTTCCGCGCGAAGGCGGCCCCGGAGCCGGACACACCCACTGTCCGACCGCTCCGGGCGTCGCTCCGGACCCGCCAGGACAGGAAGGACGCGCCATGACCCGTCGCTCCCAGCAGGAGGACTACGAGCGCGCCGGGCTCGACGGGCGGCTCAGCCCCGGCACCTCCCCGGCGCTGATCCTGGTGGACCCCGCCCGCGCCTACGTCGACCCGGACTGCCCGCTCTACGCCGGCGTCGAACCGGCGGTCGACGCGATGCGGACCCTGCTGGCCGACGCACGCCGGGCCGGGATTCCGGTCGTCGTCACGCGGGTGCTGCTGAGGGCGGACGGCAGTGACGGAGGGATCTTCTTACGCAAGGTGCCGAGCCTGCGAGTGTTCGTGGAAGGCAGCCCCTTCGGCGAGTTCATCGACGGACTGGCACCGACGGCGGACGAACTCACCGTGACGAAGCAGTGCCCGAGCGCCTTCTTCGGCACCGGGCTGGCCGATCACCTCACCGCGGCCCGTATCGACACGGTCCTCATCGGCGGACTCTCGACGAGCGGCTGCGTCCGCGCCACCGCCCTGGACGCCATGCAGCACGGTTTCGTCCCGATCGTGGTCGAGGAGGCGGTCGGCGACCGGGATCCCGACATCCACGCGGTGAATCTCTTCGACATCGCGCACAAGATCGGTGAGGTCTGGCCGATCGAGCGCGTCCAGAAGTACCTGGAGCCGTTCGGCTGACCGGGGTGCCGGTTGCTACGCCGCGCGGTGCCGCCCCATGACGGGCTCGGCCAGCACTCTCGCCACCGGGCAGAGGGTCTGACCGTGCCGGGCGAAGAGTTCGTCGCGTGAGTCGAAGCGGCCCAGATCCGCCACTACGTAGGCCGAGAGGTCGCATCCGGCGCCCGCCGTCGGGCAGAGCGTCGTGCCGTCCCAGTCGATCGCCGTTCTGGACAACGCCTCGAACAGCGTCTCCGAGCCGGAGTTGGTGAATCCGGCCTCGTCACCGTCGCTCAACTCCCCAAGGCTGCCGAAGAGTTCGGACACCGCCAGCCAGGAGGCGGACGGCCCGTCGTCAAGACGGAATTCCGGCCAGGCCAGCAGAACCCGGTCCGGGACGATCCGGCGCAACCGGGGAAAACGCGGATACCAGAACGTCCCGTCCACCAGCAGACCGCGCACCCGGGTGGCCACCCCGGCGGCCCGCGCCACGGCTTCGAGTACGGCGAGCCGCTGGCTGCACGAGCCACGGCCCCGGCGCAGCACCTCGGACACCGGCCGCTCGTCCTGCACCGAGTACACCGGCCGTACCGCTTCGGTGATCCGGCGGTGGGCGTGGCGCAAGGTCTCGATCCGTCGGGCGTTGTCCGCGTCCGCCGTCACGTCGAGCCCGTCGAGCAGCGAGGCCACGAGCGGATCCCGCCAGTCGAGGATCCGCGTCGGGGCCGTGCTCCCCGTCGCTGCCACACCGCCGGTCGTGCCGACACGGGAACGCCTTCGCGGTGTGAGCAGCGAACTGGTCATGATCGTGGTCCTCTCGTCGGACGGCCCCGACGGTCAGGGGTGTCCTTCAGCGATGACCATCATGAAGGAGAAGTTGAACGTGTTCAACTCTGTATGCTGCCCGTCCGTCAGCCGATGTGGAGGTCGTCGACGTAACCGCGGTAGCCGCCCGCGGCGCCCGAGTCCCTCAGGTTGCTGCCGTCGGTGAAGACCAGGTCGACGGCGACGCAGGTGCTGTTGTCGGAACCGGCGTCCACCCAGGGGGTGGTGGCATGGGACTGCGGGAGGATCCAGTAGCTGAACGTGGTGTCGCCCCGGACGGTGAGCGGTGCGCCGTTGAAGCCGGAGAGCTGCATGTAGGCGTGGTCGTACGGTCCGCCGTCGGCGCGGCCCGAGTACATCAACGTCTCCATGTGCCGGCAGCGCCTCGACGGCATCGTCGTCGAGGCGTTCGGCGAGAACCACGCCTACCTCCAGCCCGAACTGGACGCGGGCGTACCGCTGGTGGCCATGGACCGCCCGATGAGCGGCATCTCCGTGGACTGCGTGATGTCCGACAACGCCTCCGGCATGGCCTTTCACCACCTCCACCGGCACGGCCACCGCCGCATCGCCTACATCGGCGACAGTGAACGCGTCTTCTCCGGCCGCGAGCGCGCCGCGGCCTTCCATGCGGCCCTGGGCGCCCACGGCGAGGCGGTCGAGGGCCTGGTGCACCCCGGCGAGATCGGCCGAACAGCCGTCGAACTGCTCCGCGCCCGCATCGCCGACCCCGCCCGTCCCGTGCAGTCCGTGGTCAGGACGCGAGCGGGCCCTGCATCACGAGGGCGAGGCTCTGTTCGGCGTCGTTGTTCAGGGCCTTGTGGAAGGCGCTGTCGTAGGCGTCGTCCCCGACCGCCTTGCGGGCCTGGAGCTCCCATTCCTCGCGGACGGCGGAGAGTTCGGGTGTGCCGTGGTTCGGGTGGCCGAGCATGCGCCAGAAGGTGTTCCCGGTGCCGGACGTACGCGCTGCCGCGATGCCGTTGCCCTGCACCGCGTTCGCCCCGGTGAGGAGGTCGAGCGCGAGGGCGATTCCGAGATTGTCGTTGAGGTTGTGCTTGCTGGTGAGCATGGCCCGGGCATGGAGTTCGGCGTCGTGCGCGCGTCCCTGGAGGAGGTCTATGAAGGCGAGTTGGTGGAACGCGTACGACCGCGCCCAGTGCTCGCCGTACCGCACGCTGAGGCGGCGCAGGGCGACGGCTGCCTCGTAGGCCTCGGCCAGTCGGCCCAGCGCGGAGTGGGCGAAGGTGCGGATCACCATGCAGCAGAGTTGCGGCGCGCCCGACGGCGGCGACTGGCCGTGGGTGATCAGGGCGTGGTCGCAGACGTCGTACGCGTCCTGGGGCCGGCCCGCCATGAGGTGGGTGAGGCCGACCGTGTGGGCGGCGAAGAGCTCCGACTGCGGGTCACCGTCCTGGTGTGCGGCGGCGGTGCATTCCTCCCCGATACGCAGGGCGCTGCGGTGGTCGCCCTGGAGGGTGAGGGTGATACCCAGGGCCCACAGGGCGCGGGTGCGGGAGGGGCCCTTGGGGGTGTCGAGGGCCAGGGCGCGTTCGAGGTAGTCGCGGGATTCGTGGAGGTGTCCGCAGCAGGGCCAGAACAGGCCGGTGCGGCCGGCCATCTCCAGGGCGGCCTCGTGGTCCGTCTCGATGAGGTGGTCGAGTGCCGCGCGTACGTCGCTGTGGCTGGCCGAGATCCGCGCGTACCAGGCGACCTGCTGTTCGCTGAGCCAGCCGGCCTCGGCCTCTTCCAGCACGGTGGCGAAGTGCGCGGCGTGCAGTTTGACGAGTGTCTGTTCCTCACCGAGTTCCGCGAGCCACATGGCGCCGTACTCGCACAGCGTGTCCAGCATGCGGTAGCGGACGCCCACCCGTTGCAGCACGGACTGGTCGGCCAGCCGGTCGAGGAGCCGGGGGACGGCATCGGCGTCGAGCGGGCCGCCGGCGCACACGGATTGCGCGTCCGCCGCGTCGAGGGGGCCGCGGAAGACGGAGAGCCTTGCCCACAGCAGGCGTTCCAGCGGAGAACACAGTTCGTGGCTCCAGCCGATCGCCGTACGAAGGGCCCGGTGACGCCGGGGCCACGCGGTCTCGTCGACGAGCGTGTCGAGGCGTGAGGCGAGGCGCTCGGCGATCTCGCCGAGGCTGTTCTCCCGCAGCCGTGCGCAGGCCAGTTCGACCGCGAGCGGGATCCCGTCCAGGCGGTGGCAGATGGCGGCGACGGTCTCGGCGGAGGCGGGGGAGTCGAGGGACACGTCCGGGGCGGCCGTGGCACAGCGGTCGCGGAAGAGGCGTACGGCGTCGCTGGCACCGCCGTCGTCCATCGACAGCGGAGCCACCTCGACGAGCTGCTCACCCCGGACACCGATGGGCTGTCTGCTGGTGGCCATGACCGTCAACTCCGGTGCGGAGGCGAGGAGTTCGCTCACCAGGAGGAGGCAGGCGGGCAGCACACGCTCGCAGCAGTCGAAGACGAGCAGCACCTGTCGGCCGGCCAGCCACTCGCACAGTGCTTCGACGGGAGCGCGCGGATTGTGGTCCAGGAGATCGACGGCGTCGCAGACCGTGGCGGTGAACAGCCGGTCGTCGTAGAGGTTCGACAGGTCGACCCACCAGACCCCGTCGGCGTACCGGTCCCGAACCTGCTCCGCGACGCGCAGTGCCAGCCGGCTCTTGCCCACACCTCCGCCACCGGTGAGAGTGACCGACCGATGCTGCGTCAACGCCGTTCCGACTGCGTCGAGTTCGCTTGCGCGGCCGACGAAGCTGGTCGTCACGACGGGGAGGTTGCCTACCACGGTCCCATCCTGCACGGCCTGAGCACGGCACTAAACCCTCTCGCGGGAAACGGTCACAGGTGATCGGGCTTGATAATCAATCGGTCGTTCCGTGCCTCGTGGCCGGTCCGCCGTGACGCCGTCGGTTCAGAGGCTCCCGGGGCGGACCAGACCGGTCCGCTTGACTCCGCTCAGGAGGGGCGTGACCTCCAGGGTGGAGATGTGAGGGAGGGCGCCGATGGTGTCGCTCACGAAGCGGTAGAGCGCGTCGAGATCGGTGGCGGCGACCGCCACGAGGAGGTTCGCGGCGCCGGTGGTGGCGGAGGCGAAGCGGACCTGTGGATGGCGGCTGAGCCTGTGGCCCGTCTCCTCCAGACCGACGGGTGCGACGTTGATCCACAGCAGTGCTTCGGTACGGATGCCCAGCCTGGCCAGGTCGACCTCGGTCGCGAGCCTGAGCACCTGGTTGTCGAGCAGCGCCTCCAGCCGGCGCCGGGCGGTGAGGGGAGTGGTGTCGGCGCGGCGCGCGAGATTGGCGTAGGAGGCCCGCCCGTCCTCGATCAGGGACGTGACCAGGGTGTGGTCGACGGGTTGGAGACCCTGGCGGACGGCCGGGACGGAGGGTTCCGACCTCAGGCTGGTCAGCTCGGCCTCCGTCAGCAGGCCGCCGCTCCAGTCGAAGGCCGCCGGGAAGACCCGCAGCAGGATGTGCGAGGTCCACGACTGGACGGCGGGAGTGGCGGGAAGGTCGCGCAGCAGCAGCGAGTTGCGTGCGTCCGGTCCGTCCAGGAACAGGATGGTGCAGATCTCGTCGCCGCCGCCGAGGACGTCCACCCAGACGGTGTCGGCGCGACGGGCCAGGGTGGCGGCGATGGCACTGATCTGGTTGGGCCGGCACTTGATGCGCAGCGCCAGCGGAATCAGATCGGGAAACCACAGGGGGTTGCGTACGGCGGTGGCGCGCAGCGTCCGGTCGTGGAACAGCGGTGCCGCGCGACGCACCACGGTGCGCTCCGAGATGCCGAGGACACGCCCGACCGTGCGCCACGAGGCCCGCGGGGAGGCGAGCAGCGCGGCGGCGATCCGACTGTCCGTCTCGTTGAGCGGTTGGCTTGCTTTCGCCGAATTCCTGGATCTGCTGTCCTTCATCCGTGGTCTCAACCTCTCCTACAGGTCCGGATCGATACTCCCGGACGAAAACGCCTCGGAGCAACCGGGACGGGCAAGGCCAGGGGCATCACGCAGGGCGGGGCGGTCTCCTTCCGGTGAGCTGCCGGCCGGCCGACTCGAACAACCCACCCGGGCACGGGTGTTCACCGCGGTGCAGACCGACGAGCTGTTCCGCGACGGCGCGTTGCGGATCGCCGACCACCACGCGGCCGAGGGGTTCCTTGCCACCACCGAGTAGTCCTGCCACCAGGCTGGGCCGCACGGGGCGCGAATCAATCCACTTTCTTGCGGCTGGCCCTGTCCTCGCCGCGCAGCCGCCCGCTGAGATGGCGCAGAAACCGCCGCAGCCGCTCGAAAGGCCCTTGATGACCATGCCGCGCACCCGCTCGTTCGTGCAGGTCGACGTGTTCTGCACGAGCCCCTACTCAGGCAATCCGGTCGCGGTCGTCCTGGACGGGACGGACCTGACCGACGAGGAGATGCAGCGCCTGGCCCGCTGGACGAACCTCTCCGAGACCACGTTCGTACTGCCACCCACCGCCCCGGAGGCGGACTACCGGCTGCGGATCCTCACGCCCCGGGGAGAGCTGCCGTTCGCCGGTCACCCCACCCTCGGCTCCGCCCGCGCCTGGCTGGACGGTGGCGGCACACCGCGCGACGCCGACCGCATCGTCCAGGAGTGCGCCGCGGGCCTGGTCACCGTGCGCCGCGGCGAGGACACCCTGTCCTTCGCCGCCCCGCCCCGAGTACGAGAGGGTGCGCTCGACGACGAGTACCTGCAGCGGATCACGGCCGCGTTCGGCATCGCGCGGGACCGGGTCGTGGCCCACCAGTGGGTCGACAACGGTCCGGGCTGGGCGGTGCTCCAACTCCCCACGGCCGAGGAGGTCCTGGCCCTCGAACCAGACCTCTCCCTCATCCCGGGCGCGATGGTCGGCGCGATCGGCGCCCACCCCGCCGGGCATCCGTACCGCTACGAGATGCGCACCTTCGCCCCCGCCGTCGACGTGCCCGAGGACCCGGCCTGCGGCAGCATGAACGCCGGCGTCGGCCAGTGGCTCACCTCCACCGGCGCCGCACCCTCCTCCTACCGCGTCTCCCAGGGCACCCGACTGGGACGGGCCGCGAGCATCGAGATCACCGCCGACCCGGACGGCACCGTCTGGGTCAGCGGCGCCGCCACCATCCGAATCCGCGGCACCATCACCCTCTGACACCCCCTGACCGCGATCCTCACGTGCTGTCGGCGGAGAGCGTCTTCATGCTGACGTAGCTGGTCACCGTGGCCACGCCGGGCAGGCTCGCCAACTGGTTGGCGTGGAAGTCCTCGTAGGCCGGCAGGTCGGCCACCTCGACCTGGAGCAGATAGTCGAAGTTGCCGGTGATGTGGTGGGCGTGGACCACCTCGGGCAGCCGGGTCACGGCACTCTCGAACGCGACCACGTCCGCGCGGGTGTGCCGCATCAGCCGTACACCCGCGAACACCCGCAGGCCGCGGCCGACCGCGGCGGGATCGATCAGCGCCCGGTAGCCGCGGATCACCCCGGCCTCCTCCAGTTGACGCCCCCGCCGCAGACACGGAGACGGCGACAGCCCGACCCGGGCCGCGAGCTCGTTGTTGCTGATACGGCCGTGCTGTTCGAGTACGGCCAGGATCGACCGGTCCACCTCATCCATGGTGGCAGATTATTGCTCCCGGGGATTGCCTAGCACAATCATGCACCCTCGTTGCGCGCAATTTGCTGCCAAAATTGCCGAGATCCGGATGTATCGGAGCTCCGGTCGGCCACGCTTCTTCATGGAGTCACACCGACGGTCCACGGAGGGCAGCCATGCCGGGCAACAGCACCATCACCGTTCACGCCGATCGCGAAGTCCACCCCAGCCGTGCCGTGGCACCGCCCATCTACCAGACGGCGGCGTTCTCGGCCGAGGACGCCGAGACGTTCGCACAGGGCGCCGTCGCGCCACGCGGCAAGGACTTCTACACCCGTTTCGGCAACCCGAACCACGCCCAGGTCGCGGCCGTCGTCGCCGAACTGGAGCACACCGAGGCGGCCATGGTCACCGCGTCCGGGATGGCCGCGCTCACCACCGCCGTCCTGGCCCTGGTGTCCGCCGGCGACCACGTCATCGGGCAGAGGTCCACCTACGGCGGCACGGCGTCGGTGCTGCTGAACCTGCTGCCGCGCCTCGGCGTGTCGACCACCCTGGTGGACCAGACCGACCCCGAGGCGTTCGCGCGGGCACTGACCCCGCAGACCCGCCTCATCCTGGTGGAGACCCCGAGCAACCCACTGCTGCAGATCACCGACCTGCGCGCCGTCACGGACCTGGCCCGCGCGCACGACGTACTGACCGTCGCCGACAACACCTTCGCCACCCCGCTGAACCAGCGGCCGACGGACCACGGCATCGATCTCGTCTGGCACAGCGCGACCAAGTACCTCAACGGCCACTCGGACGTCTCCGCCGGAGTGCTCGCCGGGGCGGCGGAGATCCTGGACCGCGTCTGGGACGTCGGCCTGCTCACCGGTGCCACGCTCGGCCCGATCGACGCGTGGCTCCTGCTGCGCGGCATACGCACCCTGCCGCTGCGCGTGCCCCGGCACAACGCCAACGGCCTGGCACTCGCGGAGGCCCTGACCGCGCATCCGGCGGTGGCGAAGGTGCACTATCCCGGTCTGACGACCCACCCCCAACACAAGCTGGCCGTGGACCAGATGAGCGGTTTCGGCGGGGTGCTCGGCATCGAGTTCACCGGCGGCTTCGAGATGGCCGACGCCTTCCTCGGCCACCTGCGCTACCCCCGCCGGTCGGCCAGCCTCGGCGGCGTCGAGTCGCTGGCCGTGCATCCGGCGTCCATGTGGCGCGGGATGCTCAGCGAGGAACAGATCGCGGAGTCGGTTCCGCTCGGCCTGGTCCGGCTCGCCGCAGGCACGGAGGACACGGCCGACCTGGTCGCCGACGCGCTCGCCGCGGCCGACGCGGTGCTCACCACGACGTGACCCTCAACCATCCGAAAGCCTCTGTGAAGGAGTTCTCCCATGAAGACCCTGCTCACCGGCGGCACCGTGGTCAGCATGGACCCGGCTGTCGGCGACCTCCGACGCGGGGACGTGCTGATCGACGACGGCGTGATCGTCCAGGTGGCCGAGCACATCGACGCACCGGACGCCGAGGTGATCGACGCGACCGACCGGATCGTCATGCCCGGCTTCGTCGACAACCACCGTCACTCCTGGCAGACCGCGTTCCGAGGCGTGGGCGCCGACTGGACGTTCCCCGAGTGGGCGGTGGCCATGCACGGCACGGTCAAGCCCCACTACCAGCCCGAGGACGTCTACGCGGGCACCCTGCTCGGCCGCCTGGAGGCCCTGCACTCCGGGGTGACCACGATGCTGGACTGGTACCACGTCGCGCAGAGCCACGCGCACGAGGACGCCGCCGTCGCCGCGCTGCGGGACGCGCCGGGCAGGTCGATCTTCTGCCTCGGCGCCGGCTGGGGCACCTCCGGCTCCGTCGACGCCGACATCCGCCGCGTCCGCGCCGACCTGACCGGAGACGGCCTGGTCACCATGGCGCTGGGGCTGCGCGGCGCCGACGACACCAGCATGGACACCGTCGCCCGCGAACTGAAGCTCGCGGCCGAACTCGGCCTGCGCACCAGCCTGCACGTCGACGGCGACGGTGCGAGCGGCGGCGACGGTACGCGGCACCCGGTCGCCGATCTGCACGAGCACGGCCTGCTGCGGGACACCACCACCTTCGTGCACGCCAACGGGCTCGGAGACGAAGAGCTGCGCATGCTCGCCGACGCGGGCAGCTCGGTGTCGATCAGCCCGGACGTCGAGCTGAAGATGGGCTTCGGCTGGCCGATGACGGGCCGGGTACTGGCGGCGGGCCTGCGGCCGACGCTGTCCGTCGACGACGTCCCGTCCGTCGGCGGCGACATGTTCTCCACGCTCCGCACCGCCTTCGCCGTACAGCGCGGACTGGACGGCGGCCTGCGCTCGCGCGACCTGCTGGAGTTCACCACCGTCGACGCCGCTCGGTCCTGCGGGCTCGACGCCCGCGTCGGCAGCATCACGCCCGGCAAGGACGCCGACATCATCCTGCTCCGCACCGACGACCTGACCGTCTTCCCGGTCACCGACCCGGCCGCCACCCTGGTGAGCGCCGGGCACCCCGGCCTGGTCGACACGGTCCTCGTCGCCGGTCGCGTGGTCAAGCGCGACGGGGTGCTCGTGGGAGTCGACCTGCCGGCCCTGCGTTCCCGCCTGCTCGCCTCACGCAACCGGATCGCGGAGGCCGCCGGTATCCCGCTCGACGGCACCTGGCGTCCGCGCCCGGAGGCGAAGTAGGAGGGCTCGACGACGCAGGTCGTACGACTGCGGCCGGGCGACGATCCGACCAATCGCCGGTGATTGCGCAGGAGTTCGCGACTGGCGTCGATCCAGTCACGCAGCCGGGCCAGGCGATGATGAGCGCCTCATGGGCGAGATCGACCGCGTCGTTGTCCAGGGTGATCAGACGGGCGCGGGCCAGTTGCTCCAGGGCGAGATCGGTGTCCTCAGTACCGGCGGGATTGAGTTCGCTGTGCGGTGTGGGGCGAGGGGTGTCCCGGGCGCCTTCGCCGGGGGTGATCATGCGATCGATGCGGTTCATCCGATCTGGCGCCGAAACAGCCCGGGCCCCGGGGATCAGACATCATCCCCGGGGCCCGGCCTCCGGAACTCACGACCCTGCGTGCGGAGTTACATGGTTTCCGCGCACGGGTCCAGCTCAGCCCTCGACGACGCCGGAAGCGGCGATCTCGATCTTCGCCTTGGTGGCGCCCGACTGCGAGCCCAGGGACTCGATCTTGTCGATGATCTCCTGACCCTCGATGGCCTCGCCGAAGACGACGTGCTTGCCGTCGAGCCACGAGGTGACGATGGTCGTGATGAAGAACTGCGAGCCGTTGGTGTTGCGGCCGGCGTTCGCCATCGACAGCAGGTAGGGGCGGTCGTGCTTCAGGTCGAAGTTCTCGTCCGCGAACTTCTCACCGTAGATGCTCTTGCCACCGGTGCCGTTGTGGTTGGTGAAGTCACCGCCCTGCAGCATGAACTGCGGGATGACGCGGTGGAAGCCGGAGCCCGCGTAGCCGAACCCGTTCTGCCCGGTGGCCAGCTCGCGGAAGTTCCGGGCGGTCTTCGGGACGACCTCGTCGAAGAGGCTGAAGACGATGCGGCCTGCGGGGGCACCGTCGATGGTGATGTCGAAGTAGACGTTGCTCATAATAAATTCTGTCACTTTCAGTGTGTTGCACACTGCCCGGCGCAGCAGTGTGCCGAACGCCGGACCGTTACCTCAGATAGCCCTGATAGCAGAACTCTATCCACAGACCCGATGTCCTCACTGTCGGTACCGACAGTGCGTACTGTGCGGGGCCGGCGGATCGGCGGGTGCCGTGGGTGTCCGCTGATAAAGTGGGACAACGCTTCGAGATCGCCGGGGCCCGTACCAAGGGGTGCGGGCCCCGGCGCGTTGCGGGCAACAGACCGAGGAAGGTTCCCATGAACGCGTCGCCGCCGACCGCCTCCTTCGCCACGCTCGGACTGCCACCCGAGCTGGTCGGGACGATGACGGACCTCGGGGTGACCGAGCCCTTCCCGATCCAGGCGGCGACGCTGCCCGACGCGCTGGCCGGCCACGACGTGCTGGGCCGGGCACGGACCGGTTCCGGCAAGACACTCGCTTTCGGGCTCCCGCTGCTCGTACGGACCGCGGGCCTGCGCGCGGAACCGAAGAGGCCGCTCGCGCTGGTCCTGGTGCCGACCCGGGAACTCGCACAGCAGGTGAACGACGCGCTCGCACCGTACGCGCGGACAGTGGGCGTGCGACTGGCGACGGTGGTCGGCGGTCTGTCGATCAACCGACAGCAGGCGCTGCTGCGCACCGGTGTCGAGGTGGTCATCGCGACGCCGGGGCGGCTGGCCGACCTGGTGTCGCGCCGCGACTGCCAGCTGAACCAGGTACGGATCACGGTGCTGGACGAGGCGGACCAGATGTGCGACCTGGGGTTCCTGCCGCAGGTCTCGGACATCCTGGACCAGGTCCGCCCCGACGGGCAGCGGCTCCTGTTCTCGGCCACGCTCGACCGCGACGTCGACCGGTTGGTCCAGGACTACCTCCACGACCCCGTTCTCGCATCGGTCGACCAGGCGGCGGGCTCGGTCCCGGCGATGGAACACCACGTGCTGAACATTCACGGCGCCGACAAGTACGCCACGGCGACCGAGATCGCCGCCCGGGACGGCCGGGTGCTGATGTTCCTGGACACCAAGGCGGGGGTCGACCAGTTCACCCGCCACCTGCGGGCCGGCGGGGTACGGGCGGCGGCCCTGCACAGCGGGAAGTCACAGCCGCAGCGCACCCACACACTCGCCCAGTTCAAGAACGGCGAGGTCACCGTGCTGGTGGCCACCAACGTCGCCGCGCGCGGCATTCACATCGACGCGCTCGACCTCGTCGTCAACGTGGACCCGCCGGCCGATGCCAAAGACTACCTGCACCGGGGTGGGCGTACCGCGCGCGCCGGGGAGTCCGGGAAGGTGGTCACCCTGGTGACGCCCGGCCAGCGGCGTGAAGTGAACCGCATGATGTCCGAGGCCGGCATCCGGCCGACCGTCACACAGGTGCGCTCCGGCGAGGAGAAGCTGACGGCCATCACCGGAGCCAAGCGCCCTCCGGCGGGGACGAAGACCACCGGCAACGCCCCCTTCCGCGGGATGGGCACCCGTCCGGGCCGACCGGCCAAGGAGTCCCGCAAGGCCGCCGAGGCCCGCAAGACCGCGGAAGCCCGCGCGGCGGCCCGGGTACGCAAGAGCCGCTGACCCCACGGACGACGACGGCATCGAAGCCGTCAGGCCGGGGTCGTACGCGCGCGGGTTCCCGTTTCGGCCCCGGAACTCGCGGTCATGCGCCGCCGACGACTCCGGGGGTGACGAAGCGGCGATGCAGGGGTCGGAATTCGCTCTCGGGCTGACCGGCGATACCGGCCTTCTCCACGGCGGGAGCGAGTCGTTCGGCGAAGAAGGTCTGGAAGGCCTGTTCGGAGTCCCAGACGTCGGTCACATTGAGTGCTTCGTCGTCGAACCAGGCCACGTGCACCTGTGAGCCTGCGGGGCTCGTCTCTTCCCAGCCCACGGTGTCCCGCACGGTGTCGTACTGCGCGGGGGTGACACCTGTCCAGCGCATGAACATCACCACAGCCAAAGTCCGCTCCTCGCTCGTGTCGTGTACGACCGGCCACCGGCGCCCGCGTGCCTCGTTCGCCGGTGGTGGTGGCCTGGCCATCGTCCTGCGCAACAGGGACGGGGCGAAGAGCGTACGGAGGTGCGCCGCTACTCGGGTTCACTCCTCACGCCCGGTAGCCGAGCGTCCGCATGTCCGCGCGAACCTCCTCTTCGGCTGCGGGGAACGGTGACCTGCCGGGGATTCACTCGTTTGACGCAACGGCACCTCGCTGCGTCCTCTCCCGGAAAGCGTCCCGTTCCATGCATCTTCGCTCGCTCCGCCCCCGTGCCGGGGGTGTCAGGTCTCGGGTTCGGGAGGCAGAGTCCGTCCTCGTCGAGCAGTACGGCGATCTGGTCCGTCTGGCGCACCTCGTTCTGCCGGCCTCGCTCGGTCGGCACCGGCGGGTACTCGTGGCGCACGCCCTCGTCCAGCGGGCGCTGCGCCGCGCGGGCGCCACACGCTCCGGGCCCGCCGTCCCCTCTCCGCGAGGGGAGTCCGGCGCCGGGAACTCCGTGGAGCGTCGTCTCCTGGCCGAAGTGCTGCGTGCCGCGCTGGCCCATGGGCGGCGCCCGCGGATGTGGCCCGCACGGTTCGTCCACCCGGGCGCGTTGCGACCCCGGCTGCCCCTGGTCCTGGGGCTGCGGCTGTTCCCGCGTTCGGGCGGTGCGGACGAACTCGCCCTGGCGCAACGGCTGTCCGCCGCCCCGGCCGCGGCCCGCGCCGCCTTCCTGCTGCGTACGGTCCACGGCCTGTCCCTGGAAGCCGTCCACGACCTGCTGGAATCGGCCGACGCACCGGACACGGCCGCCGCCCTGCGCACCGCGGGCATCCTGGAGGAGAGCTCGCGCAGATCGCCCGCCGCGCTGCTCGCATCACAGGAGTTCGACGCCTGCGCCCTGCAGGCCGGCCCCACCGACCTGCTCCGTCGCACCCGGCGAACCCGCCTGCTCCTCGGGGCCGCCGCGATCGGGCTGGTGACGGCAGTGACCCTGGCCGTGGCGAATGACGGCACGGCACACCGGCCGGACCCCGGGACACCGGCGGCACACGGCATGCCGCGTCCGGCGGACCTGGTGCGCACGGCCGCCGGGCTGTGGGACAACACCTCGCGCGTCGACTTCACCGCCTGGCCGACCCGGGGCTCCCGCGTCCACGACCAGAACCTCCTGGACCGTGCCCTGAACGCATGGACGCACCCACAGGCCCGCACCCGCCTCCACCTCGCCCCCGCCACGACCGCGATCCCACCGGCGACCGCACCGCAACTGCTGTACGCGGGCGACGTCGGCGACCGCGAGGTGGTGCTGTTCTACGACGGACAGCGCCTCGCCCGCTACAGCGGGACCCGATCGGCAGCGCGGGACGCGGAGTTGAGCATCGCCCGCGTCGACGACGCGGACGTCACCACGGCGGCGGCCGTCACCCTCACCCCGGCGGGCGGCACCGCCCGCTACCTGCTGGCCCCCTGGGTGGCCGAGGCACAGACCCGCGACCTGCTGCGCCCCGATGTCCTCGCCCGTGCGCTGCACGTCTCGAAGGACGGAGTCACGGACCCGGTCCCCACCCTGCCCGCTGCAGCGAACTGCGACAGCCGGCCGGTCCTGCAACTCCGTTCCTCGCCACGCATCGCAGAACACCATGCGTTCCTCCTCGCCCCCCTCGGCGACCTGTCCCCGGTCCACCTCACCTACACCCCCTTGCCCGGACACGGCACGCTGCCCGCCCGCCAGCCCCGCGAGGCCACCGGCCCCCAGGCCCTGCCGGCCTGGGCCCACCAGGCCTGCGCCCTGCAGCAGCTGCACGACACCGGCGTACGCGCCGTCAACAACTGGGACTTCGCCGAACAGGACCTGCCCGACGGAGGCGGCCATGCCGTGTGGACCTGCGCTCGCGCGGACACCTGGCGCGGACCCGGCGACGTGACGGTCTCCTTCCGCACCAGCGGATACGCGCCCGCCGCCCCGGCCCGGACGGTCGCCCGGGCCCGCGCGACCGCGGCCTGCAGCCGCTTCGGGCAGCACGTCGTGGCCGCGAGCGGCTGGCGCTCCCCGAACGGCCACTGGTACGCGCTGGCCGCCGGCAGCCGCGCCGTCACAGGCCTCTCGATGAGCGGCGACGTCACGACCACGAGGCAGTCCCGCACACTCGCCGTACCCGCTCCCCACAACCCGCACATCAACGTCCGAGCGCGCATTGCCACCGGCGAAGGATGGTTGGACGCCGTCGGCACTCCTGGAACCTGAATCCGCAGTGCGCCGGAGCGGCTGACATCGAGGACGGGACGGTCTTCGCGTCGATTGCCTTGACCGTGCGGTTGACCACCAGACCCACCAGCAGGTCCGCCCGCCACCGGTAGCCGACCGCCGGCACGATCAGCACGTCCATCCGCTGGTCACGGGGCTGACGGACACGGGCAGTTGTGACGGGGATCGGCGGGACCGTGAGGTCGGGGATGGGCAGGGGGACGAACCGCGGTCCGGCGGCTTGGGCGAGGCCCGGCTCGTCGCTGAGACCGAGTTCGACATGGTGCGGAGGCGGCCCGGCTGCCATGGCCCCGTGACGGTGACGGTGACCGTGAAGAGGACGGCGGCGGACGGCTCGGTCGTCAGGCGATCGACTCCGGCGGGAGCCAGCGGTAGCGACCACCGCACTCCTCGGTGAGCCAGCCGTTGAGGCTGCTCAGTCCCCGCTCGTTGACCTGACCGTCGTGGATGCCGTACGCCCGCTCCGGATCGATGGCGCGCACGAAGTCGATGGCCTCGTCCGTCTTCATCCATGAACCTTGCAGGGGGACCAACAGGGTCTCCACCGGTTGGTCGGGGAGGTGCAGGGAGTCCCCGGGATGGTAGAGGTCGGCCTCGACCAGGTAGCCGAGGTTGGCGCAGTCCGGGCGGTCGCCGTAGATGCGCGCGTGCCGCCCGCCGTGGGCGGTCACACGGAAGCCGGCCGCGCTGAACTCCTCGCCGGCGACGACGCCGGTGAAGTCCAGGCCAGGGATCCGTGCGGTCCTGGGGGCGTAGACGGGGACGCCCAACCCCCTCAGCCGCAACAGGTCGACGTGGTCGTAGTGTTCATGGGTCACCAGGACCGCGTCCGCGCCTACGAGTGCCTCGGGCTCACTCCAGATGCCGGGATCGATGACCAGCGTGCCGTCGCCGTGTTCCAACCGGACACAGGAATGGGTGTACTTGGTAATCCGCATCCGCGTGAGCCTAGGGGATGTCCCGTACGTGATCCCCGGATCGGATCGGAGCTGCCACCTGCTTGGGCATCGGCGCGGCCTGGGTGCGTTCGTCGTGCTCGGCCCGCACCTCTGCCAATTGCTTGGCCAACTGCTATCGGGTTCGCCCAGCTTCCGCACGGCGCACGGTGATCCATTCCGGCAGTTCGGGATCCAGCATGCACGGAATCGATCGTAGGGGGCGGCCGAACTGCAGCGAGCAAGACCCAAACGGTCAACTGCCCCCTTCTACTACCAGCCTCTTGCGCAGGAACCGCTTCGCCGCCTCGGTTGCTTCCCTGTTGAGCTCCTCGACGGGGACTCCCCAACTCTCCTCGCACTCATCCAGGTTGAGAGCGCACGAGACGAGGGACTGCAGCTCTTCGGGGTAGCCGAGTTCGTAGGCGATGTCTGACCAGATGAGGTGGGTGCCGGTGGCGGGATCCAGGGTTCCGTCGGCTATCTGACCGGCGATCCAGTCGGCCATCGCCCACTTTGCGGCCCCGGGGTCGCCGGGCGGACGGAAGAGCAGTCCCAGCTCCTCCAGTACCTGGTCGAAGAGCGCTGGCGCTTCGGATTCCTCGCTCCGCAGGAGGCCGGCCAACATGGCGAGGGAGGGACTGTCGACCTCGGCCATGAGTGCGTCAAGCCCTGCCTGGATGAGCCGGTCGGACCCGACGTGTCTACCGAATGCCCGTTCGTGCGCGATGTGGCTGAGTTGCTTGAGGGCTTCATCGCGGGTCATCGGTGTCTTCTCGGTCGGCGTTTCGGAAAAGAAGGCTCGCACATCCGCCGACACTGCTGCATCGCGTTTCTCTACGGCGCAACCGTGCCGACAGACGCCCTTCTCGGCGGACTCCAGCCCACGACCACCACCACGAGCATCCCGAGTATCGATCAGACCAGCCCTTTGCGGTGCGCGGCGAGGTACGCGGGCGCCCTCAGGGTGGGCACCGGCAGATCACCTCCACGCCCGGCCGCGCGGTCAGCCATACCGCTGGTGGCGCCGCTTCGCGGCCGGGCAGGACGTCCAGGGGGGCGGTGGCGTTCGCCGTTCGTGATCACGGAGGCGTACGAGTGTGCGCGGCGGGCGGCGAAATCGTCCACCCGAGCACCCGAGGCGTGGTGAACTGCGGATCCGGCAGCGCCATGACCCGGAGCAGCACGGGCATTCGCCCTGCTACGAGGTGCAGTTGGGCGGCGAGCCGGGCACCGCCCGTCCTGGCGGCGCGAGTTCGACACGCTGCAGCATGTGGTTGAGCCGCATGGTGACGCGCGCGTACGGGACGGTCAGCTGGGAGAACGGCGCGGCGAAGATGCGGCGCGGACGGTTCACGTTGCCGCAGGCAAAGCGTCGGACCCGTAGCAGGGTCACGAGTCCGAGAAGCAACCGCAGTCCGGGCAGAGCTCACCAACAGACCGCCCCCTCGCCGTGATGTCAACCGTGCCGAACCCGACGGCCACCTTCTCGACGTCCACGTCGTCGATCCTGTCGAACACCATCGTTTCCCGGGACCGCGGTTTGGCAGCACGGCGTCGCAGAGCCGCCGACCGGGAGCCAGTCCGTACTGGGGATGCCCCGGTGCGACTGTGCGATCGGCTCCGTTGCCGGACCTGGGAGCGGGGCCTGTCGCTCGCTGCCGTACCCGCACCCCGGACTGCCTTGGCTCAGCCCAGCGCGTCCATCAGAGCGGTGACATAGGCATCCAGCCGCTCCTCCACCGCCCGCGTCGTCAGCTCCACCCTCCCGGTGTGCTGCCACGGCCGGACCACGAGTGCCACGCCACCCGTAAATGCCAGCGCGTCCAGCAAGCGCCAGTACAACCGCTCATTCGCCGTCGACGCCAGGATCCCGCCGGCCTCCTCGTACGCGTCGGCGAAGCGCAGGCCCCAGGCTGGTCCGTGCAGCATCGCGAGATTGGTGGAGCAGTGCGCCACGTCGAGGTCCGCCGGGCCCCAGGAGGTCTCCACCCAGTCGACGACCCCCGTGATCCGCGGACCCGCCATGGATGGGGGCGACACGTCGAACAGCACGTTGCCGGGGTGGAAGTCCCGGTGCAGGAATCGCCCTTCGTAGGGCGGCGCGGGCTTACGGATCACGTCGATCGCCGCGGCCCATGCCGCCGCGTCGGCGCCGTCTGGAGGGACGACGGCGTCGGCGGTCGTCCACGCCTTGTACTCCTGGGGCCGTTCGGCGGGTCGCAACGCATGGATCGTCACGAGTTGACGGGCCAGCAGAGGGATGCGCGCCTCCAATCCCTCATCGTCGAGCACTGTCCGGCCCGCCAGATGCGTCATGAGGAGCGACGGATGCTCGCAGTGCGAGGCGGTCGGATCAACCGCGACCGGTCCGGGAGCCGCCACACCCGTCCCCGCGAGCAGGGTGAGGGCGTCGGCCTCCCGGTTCAGCAGGCCCTCGGCGTGCTCCACGAAGAACGGGTCGGCGAAGGTCCGCAGCACCAGGTCGCGAATGTCTCCGTCCTGCGTTTCGACGGTCAGCCGCCGCATTTCGGCGGTGATGCCGCCGTGCAACGCCTCGGTTCTGACGATCCGTTCGCCGGCCTTCAGATACCGGCCCACCCAGGCCAGGGCCAACGGTCGGACGGCGCCCGCCTCATCGTGGTTGATCACCGTGCCACCCCACCATCCGGGCAGAGGGTCGCGCAAAAGCTTTTGTCGGCGACGCTCGTAGCGGTCATGCATATGTGTCGACGTCCGAACAGCGCATCCTGCCAGGCGAGTTCGTCGAGATTCATGCCCTGTACGTCGACCGCCCTGAGGCCAAGTTCCCCAAAACTGCGGCCCACTTGGACACCGCCGGTTGCGCCCTCGCTCGGACCCGGGGCGGTGACGCGGGTGGTAGCTGGCCGTCGTATCCGATGGCGGCGGCCGGTGATCGAGGAAGGCCGGTGTGGGGTGATTCGGATGGGTGGTCAGCCGACCCGTGGCTGATCTACCGGGGGTTCGCCCTCAGCTTTTCGAACGCTGTGGGGGTCGGGCGATGCGGTAGGAAGTTCTTGATCTGTTGAGCGCAGTCGGCCGGACTGGCGGTGCTCGTGTCGCACTCGATGTCGTAGAGGCCGTGGGCATGGACCTGTGTGATCTGGCGCGCGGCCAGGCCCGGTGGACGGTCCCCGCGCTCTTGCTCGCGCCGCTGCAGTTCCGGCAAGGGGCAGCGCACGCCGACCAGTACCACGTCTTCGGGGGCGAATAGGGCGACGCAGTCGAGCAGACGCCACTGCTCACTCAAGACGTGGTCGACCACGATGTTGTTGCCGCCCGCAGCCATGCCGGCGACCGCGCGGTGGAAGCCCATCCAGGTGCGCCTGAGCATGGCGGGCACTTCGTCCGGTGCGATGTCCCGCCGCGCCCGCATGGCATGAAAGGCGTCCACCGGCATGTGGAAGTACGTGTCGTCCAGGATTGGGAGGAGCTCCTTGGCGATACTCGACTTCCCCGAACTGGATGTGCCGTTCAAGAAGATGATCAGTCCGCCGGATGGCTGCGAAGCTCTCGCCGAGCCCGCAATCCGGTGGGAATCAGCTTCTGTTGGAGCTGCCATCATCTTCCCCCGCTCTGTGCGCTGCCTGTATCCGATCATGATGCGTGGTCGGTCTTCGGCGTGTATGGGCGCCCATACGGTGGCCGATTTATCGGCTGCGATGGCCTGTTGACGCGCTCTGGTGTGAGCGAGTCGGTGGGAGTCGCTGCCAGTTTCGATGATGTTGCCGTCGAAGGTGAGGCGGTCCACGAGTCCACGACGGCCGCGCAGAGCCGGGCCCGGGTCGAGGAACCCGCCAAGTCCGACTGACACTTGCGGGCCCACCTCGACCGCCCTCCGCCCCAGCTTTGAACCTCGGCTGATCTCCTCGTGCCGGCCCGGCTTCATCGCGAGGATTGTGGACACCACCGAGCACGATCGACCTCAGTCGGACAGCGAGGCCGGGGACCACGTGCCGAACCACTGCTCGGCGCCCCAATCCTCATACCGTTGGACCTCGGTGAACCCCAGCTTCGCCGCGAGGCGCATCGAGCGCTCGTTGGCGGTCTGGGTGGTGAGCACCACCGGCTCCCCGGGCAGCGCTCCGGTGCACCAGCCGAGTGCCGCCGTGCACGCCTCCGCGGCGTACCCGTGTCCCCACGCCTGCGGCAGGAACATGTAGCCGAGCTCGGCCTCCGAGGTACCGGGGCAGACGTGGACGGGATGCTTCGGGTCGCGCCGGTCGAGCGTGACGATCCCGATCATCGTCCCATCGAGATCGACCACGAAGAGGCCTGGGCGCCGCCTGGGCTCCTCGGGCACCGCACGCTCGAACTCGTCACGCTGTCGAGGGCCGCCGATGTAGGTGCCCACCTCCGTCGAGGTGAACAGCTCGATGACCGCCGCTCGGTCCCGGGCCTCGGGCTCACGGAGCACGAGCCTCTCGGTCCTGATCGGGGCAGGTGGCCAGGCGACAGGTCCCAACTCAGTCATGCGGGCCAGCCAATCAGCAGGCTCGACAGCGATCAATCTCCGCGGACCGATCAACTCGCCTGCCCGGGCCCGTCCTTCTTCTCTCGCATCCCCTCCGACGAACCGCAACCGGCACTGCTTCGCCCTGCGGGTTTGAGCGCACTGTTCGCCCAGAGCATCGACAGGGTCCAGCCGACGTCGGGCCCGGTGCCGGACGCGGCGGCACCGTCCGCCTGCTCGCCCGGCGGCATCCCTTCCGCGCGGGTCAGTGGGCCAGTTTGCGGCACAGCAGGGCCGCTGGACCCGGCGAGCTGCCGGTGCGGGTGGTGTAGGCGATGCCTGCGGCGTACTCGTCGTCCGCGCACTGGCCCTTGTAGTCGCTGGTGGCGAAGTCACCGCCGCCGGCGTCGCTGGGCCGGTTGTCGGAGCGGTCGAACCACACCGTGCGCCCCGCGCCCGCCAGCGCGGTACCGGCGGGCGCGCACAGGGCCGCCGACGTCCGTGTGCCCCGGTGGCTGTAGCCGATGAGGAACTGGCCCTGGGCGCACTGGAGTTTGGTGTATCCGGAGGCCCAGTCGCCGCCCTGGGGAACGTTGCGTTCGTCGGTGACGACCGACTGGGCGCCGTCCGCGGCACGCAGGCCGCCCGCGGTGACGTCCGTGCACAGTCCCCGACCCGAGGTGTGCCCGAGGCCGATCAGCCGCAGGCCGTCCGGGCAGGCCGCCTTGGAGGCGCCCGGGTCCCAGTCGCCGGTGGCGCGCACCCGTACCGACTGGACGTAGTCGCCGTGGTCGGTGGCGAGCATCTGCCAGGAGGGGACCGGGGTGACCGGACCGCTGAGCGAGGCGGCGGACATCAGCCGCTGCCACCCGGTGGAGCGCCAGTCCGCGTCGTCCAGGAGGCCGTGCCGGGTGCCGTCCGTGTCGTAGCGCAGCAGGGCCCAGTCGTCGTGGCCCTGCCAGCCGACCAGAGGCCAGTAGGCGAAGTCGGCGTCGTGGTCGGCGAAGTAGTCGGTCGCATTGCCGAACCAGGTGCGCGCCGCGGCGTTGGTCTCGCCCGCTCCGATGCCGAACTCGCTGATCCACACGGGGGCGGTGTAATGCTTGCCGCTGTCCTGGGAGACGAAGAACGCCTCGTCGTACAGGGCCTGGAACAGTGCGTCGCGACTGAGATCCTGGTAGCGGGGGTCACTGGTTTCGCCGATGCCGGTGGCACCGCTGTGGTGGGGGCCGGTGTAGCCGTAGAAGTGGGCCGAGTAGACGAGTTTGTGAGCGGCCACGAGAGTGTGCGACAGCGTGCGTGCGGGGGTGAGCAGGGGGCGGCCGTGGGCGAATCCGTCGATGGGCAGGCCGGTCCAGTTGATGCCCTCGATGACGATGAGCAGATTCGGGTCGGCCTCGGTGAGGATACGGTCGGCGGCGAGTTGAGCGGCGGCGTACCAGTCGTGCTCGTCTCCCCCTCCCCAGTTGGGGTCGTCCAAGATGTCACGGCGTACCTCGTTGTAGAGGTCGGCTCCCACGACACGGGGGTCGGCGGCGTAGCGGCGAGCCATGAACACCCAGTCGTCCGCCCACTGTTGGGTCGACTGGCTGCTGTTCCACCGCTCGTTGCCGTCGATCCCGCAACACCAACGGGACGTGTTGGTGTGGTTGTTCAGAATGACGGCGAAGTCGGCCGACGTCAGGGCCGAGACCACCGCGTCGAACACCTGGAGCGGCGTCCGGCCGCGCAACTGCGGGTTGGCTGCCACGGCGGCGTCCGGTACGGCGGTGGTGTCGTGGATCATCTCGTTGGAGAACGGCAGCCGGATGCTGTTGATGCCCAACTGGTGGAAGTCCGCCATCAGTTGAGCCAGGGGCACGCGGTCGAGGCCCAGGGGGATGCCGTAGGAGATCTGCCCGGCGTGGTGATTGGCACTGTCGGCCTCGCTGCCACTGCCCGTCCAAGAGCCCTGGGCGCCGTCCCAGTTGGCGGACTTCAGCCGGAAGCGGTTGCCGTTCGCGTCGACGATGTAGCGCCCGCGCGTGGACAGGGGCGGCTGCCAGGAACCCGCGGTGGCGGCGGCTGCGGTGGTGTCCGCCGGCGCCGCGGAGGCTGCTCTGGGGGAAGGGAACAGCAGGGAGACACCTATGACGATTAGTGTCAGGTACCGGACAAGTTTGGTCATGGGGGTGCCCTCCGCGCCGATACCGATCCCGTCAGATGGCAGCGCTCCCGAAGTCCCGCGGCAGCCGCCCGGGGGAGACTACCTGCGGCCTGCGGGCTCGTCGACGGACAAAGCGCGCAGTCGACTTCGGCATCGTGAACCGGGGTGACAAGGCCGGCCGGACGTGACCGCCGACCGCCGGAAAGCGGGCCGGACAGCGGAGACCGACACTGTCCGGCCGACAGCTGTGCGAGCGGCGGCATCTGAGGGGCTGGCGCCTCAACACCACCTGGTATTAATCCAGTTGGGCGGGAACCCGGTTGGTATCGCCCACCACCCACCGGGTCCTGAACGGAGGTGAGGAGCTCGCCGCAGGGCGGATCAGCGCAGTCCGGCGAAGAGGTCGCTCTCGGGTACGGCCGTGCCGGTGGTGTCCCGGACACGTACGAAGGTCTCGACGCCCATCAGCTCGCCGAACCTCTCCTTGCCCATCTTGAGGAAGAAGATGTTGTCGCCCTGACTGGCGTGCGCGGCCAGCGAGTCGAACTTCTGACCGCTGAACGCGGTGGCGTCCACCCACGTGGTGATCTCGTCGTCGGGGAGGCCGATCTCGGCCATCGCGGCGGCCTCGGCGGGATCCGGCTGCGGCATGTCCGGGTGGAACTCGCGGATGATCTCGCCGAACCGCTGCATCGTCGAGCGGGGCATCGTGGTCCAGTACACCTTCGGTGTCAGTTCGGTTGTCATCTCCAGCGCTGCCATCGTGATGCGGTGGGCCTGGATGTGGTCGGGGTGGCCGTAGAAGCCGTTTTCGTCGTAGGTGACGACCACATCGGGTCGGTAGTGCCGCATGAGTTCTGCGAGTCGGGCCGCGCCCTCCTGTACAGGGGTCTGCCAGAAGGATCCGGGGGCGTCGTTGCTGGGCCAGCCCATCATCCCGGAGTCGGCGTAGTCCAGCAGTTCCAGATCGCTGATCTTCAGGACCTCACAGCTTGCTTCGAGTTCTTGACGGCGCATCAGGGCGACCGCCGCCGGATCGTGGCCGGGATCGCCCGGCTTGACACCTCCCGGTCCGTCACCGCAAGAGCCGTCGGTACAGGTCACGAGAACCGTGCGGATGCCTTCCGCCGCGTACTGCGCGAGGACCCCTCCGGTTGAGGTGGCCTCGTCGTCGGGGTGGGCGTGCACTGCCATCAGCGTCAAAGGCCGGCCAGTCATGAAACAGTCCTCCTGCAGAAATACGTCGTGGTCCGCGTAGCGCGGCGGGCGTACCGCGATTCTGGGGCCCGGATCCGTGCGGGGCGGACGACATCGCGGTCTCCGTGTCTCCGCCCGAACGGCGCCGGTCCCTCGCCCGATGCAACCGTGCCGGCCGGACCGTGTGTTCCCGGAGAGCTGCTTCGCCTTCCAGCCGGGGGTGAAGTCGAGCGAGGGCAGGCGTGTGATCCGGTCGGGTTGGTGGGACGGGACTTGACCGCTGCCGGGCGTGGCGGGGTGTCCGGTATCGGTGTCCTTCAGCGGGGTGCGGATGAGGGGGCGGTGTGCCCGGTAGTGAGGTGATGGGCGCGTCAAATTCTCGACGCGGACCCGTACTTCGCCCAGGGCGGACCCTGCGACCAGGGCCGCGGTCCGGCCGGGGTGAGGGTGTCGATTGGACAGGAGACCGTCGGGTCTGGGGCCAGGGCGGGCAAGTCCACCACCATGCGGATGCTCAGGGGCCTGGACGCACCAACCGGCGGTAGGGCTCTCGGCGTACCGTCAGGAGTTCGCGCGCCGTAGTGCGTACAGCGTTGCGCCGTGTTGGTCTTCCAGGGTTTTCCGTTGGGGCTCGGGAACGGCAGGGCCAGGACGTGGAGCGTGTGGCCGTCCGGGCACGCCATGGCGTCACCGTTGGCGGTCAGGGGCGGTGCCAGCGAGAGGTGCCGGAGGCGGGGTCCAGGAAGGTGAGTGTGCCCTGGTCGGTGTACTTCGTGGCGCGGGTGGGGACGCAGACCGTGCCGCCGGTGAGGACGGGGCCCTTTGAACTGACCTGGGTTCCCATGTCGCGGGTCCAGCGGCGACGGCCGGTGGCGGCGTCGAAGACCTGGACGACATAGGAGCCGGTCAGTTCGGGGAACTTGTTGCCCCCGGCCAGGACGGTGTCGCCGGAGACGAGGAGGGGATTCCGTACCAGGTCGATGTCGGTGTCCGACTGCCAGCGCACACGGCCGGTCGACGCGTCGATGGCGGCGAGGGTGCTGCGGTACTGGTCCCCGTAGCGGCGAACCGCCGTGTACAGCGTGCCGCCGGCCCGCTCAAGATTGCCATCACCCACAGTCGTGGGTGATTTGCGGTGGACGACGCTGCGGTACTGGGCCGGGTCAGGCCTCGAAGTGGCCCTGTTTGCCCTGTTTGGCCTGTGTGGGCGGCCTGCTCGGCCGGGCTGCTCGGCCGAGCAGGCCGCCCACACTGCCCGCGGCCTGATCAATCGGCCACGGTGCCGGTGACGGTTCCTCGAACTCGCCGGTGCGGCGCCGGGGCTTCAGGAATTCTGCAGGTATGCCGCCAGCTTGCCGATGAGCCGGGCGGCGTCGTCCAGGCCGCGGGCCGTCTCGCCCAGGTCACCGGCGAGGAGCTTCTGCAAGGCTTGCCCTGCTTCCTGGCCTTCCTGCCCGCTGGAGGTGTCGGACCAGGGGCCGGGGACGGTCGTACCCCGGTATCCGACGGGGTCGCCCCCGACCGAGGCGCGGTAGCCGGTGAAGTCGGCGGCGCCATGCGCCGGCCCGGCGGCGGACTCGGCGGCCAGGAACTGGATCCGGGAAAGCTGGGTCTGCTCGGAGCCGTGGTTGTCGGTGATGCTCAGACGGTAGTGGGCGTAGGACGCGGGGGAGACGACGGAGTACTCCTTCGTCTCGTATCGCTGCCTGAAGTGTTCGCGCGTGCGGGAGTCCACGGTCGTCCAGTGACCTCCGTCGTGCGATCCCTGGAGTTCCCACTCCTCCGGATCCCGCTCGGGGGCGTCGTTCGCCGAGGTCAGCCGGTAAACGGTGATGGCAGCAGGGTGCGCGAGGGTGAAGTCCAGCATTGCGGAGTCACCGTCCCCCAGCCATTTGCTCCGGGACTTGCTGAGCAGGTTCTCCGCGACCTCGCCCGCCGCGTCGAACTCGTCGCTAGCTTCGATGCCGACCACCGTACGCGTGATGTCCCGCAGTTCACCGGTGGGTTTCCGCACGTCGGGCCTGTCGGCGGAGCTCAGAACGACCGAGGCGGTGGTGCCTCGCCGGTCGGTCCAGGACACGCGCTCCACGGGCGCCCCTCCGTCGTCGAGCAGCAACCGCAGCTCGCCGGAGGGGGACCAGGTGGCGCCATGCCCCTCCTCGGTGGAGAACCGGTGCAGCCGGGCCGCGGTCGTGCCCTCGGGGTAGGTCCAGCGGTCGGCGAGCGAGCCGCGGTACTCGGTGACCGCGCCGTCGGCGGTCCTGCGGTGTCCCAGGAATCCGGTCAGGTCCGCGCGCAGCCCGATCGCCGCCTCCGAGCCGTCCGCCCCGCGCCACGCGAGGTGCGCGGGCATGGCACGCTCGCCCATGTCGATGTGGACGAGCAGTCGGGGTGCGGGCTGCCAGGCGGTGGCGTCGGGGGTGCGGACCTCGGCACTGAAGGCGAGGACGGACCGGTTGGCCGCCCGGGCCGCCCTGGCGCGCTCCGCCTGGTCCGGTTCGTGTGCGGGGGCCACGGTGACGGCGCGCAGCCGCAGCAGTGTGTCCGAGCCCTCCGGGCTGCGTACCTCGAGAATGTTGGCACCGGTGGCCAGCAGTTCCCCCGGTGCGCTGAGGACGATGTCCTGCGGGTCGCTGTGGGCTCGGTCCGCCGGTATCGCCAACTGCTCCGCGAGGGCCTTGCCGTTGAGCAGTACGTCCATCGGAGCGCTCGTACCGAGAACGGTCACCGTGACGACGGCCTCGTCGTTCTCCTCCCGCCCGTCGACCGTGAAGTCCACCTTGATGTGACCGCCGGCACCCAGTGCGAGGTGTGAGGAAGCGATGCCGCAGCGGTGATGGGTGACCACGGCGTTCGAGAGCTGGGCCGGGTTGGTGGAGAAGTCGGCGAATACGGGTTGCATGCGTGTCCCTACGTCGTACGGGGTGTACCGGGGTTACCGGTCGAGATGTGCGTGGCGCGGCCTTGCAGCCCGCGACGCCTGCAAAACGTACCGGCAGCCACTGACAACGGACCTTGCGCGCCGACGAGTTGAGTCCTAATGAGCATCAACAGGGCAGTTAGGTAAGGTAATTGGCGAGTTGTAACGGATGCAGATCTCCAGGCGTGATCTCACCCTCCCTGGTCGGAGGGCATGGGCAGGCGCAGGCTGCCCGGGCGTTGGGTGAACAGCGCAGCGTTCGGTCCTGGGCGCGTACGTTGCCATGGATCGTGTTGGTCGAGTCGCGGGATCTTCTATGCGCTGCTCGTCGGAATCCGGCGGGCGTACTCGCCCGCGCCTGCGTGCAGTTCGCCCCACCGTTTCGACGAGGCGGGGCTGCGGCGTGAGGTCTGTTCCGCATCACAGCCCGTACGTCGTGGCAGCGACGGCAATTTGTTACCCGGGCGTAGCGGGTGGACATCTGCCCCCTCTAAGCTCTGCGCGACCACCGGGCAGTGCACGAAAGGACCTGGCATGGGCATGATCTATCGGAGACTGAAGGCTGCGCTCCTGTCCGTCTCGGACCTCCTGCTCGGTGCGGTGGCGTTGCCCGCCGCGCACGCCGACGACGTCAATGGGCGGACACTGGCGGGCGTGTCCGGGACCGGCATCCACAACACGTACGACGACAAGTCCACTTACACCTACATGGCCAACGAGATCATCCCCGGCACCTTCGAGCAGGCGGTCGGCCCAGCCCCCTCGTGGTCGGACGTCGTTTACGCCCAGCACCTCAAGGACCTCGCCGCCGCGGGGAGCATCAGCCGGGCGGCGGTCTTCCCCGGCGTCCTCGGCGCCGAGGACGCCGACCCGCGCACCCGCTACAGCGACACCGCGCCGCGCCCCCGGTTCGTGGTGTTCGACGCGGACGCGGCCGGCTGGGTCGGTGACGGCGACACCGAGTGGTACGGCACCAACCACTGTCTGACGGTCGTCACGGATGCCTACGACGTCCCGCCCGCGCTCAGTTCCTCCGCCCCGTCGCCGGCCGAAGCCCGGGCGCGGGTCGCCCAACTCGCCGCGGACGGAGCCTCGTACATCTCCAGCGACTGGATCACCGCCCCGACCGACGGTGTGCTCGGCGAGGTGCTCACCCGTGGCTGACGTCCTGCGCCCTCGCGCGCTCCTGCGTGTCCTGGCCGTCGGGGCCGTGACGCTGGCGCTCGCCGTGTCCGGCCACCTGGCCGGTACGGCACGGGCGGCAGCCGGGACCGATCTCGTGTCACGAGTCAACCCCTACATCGGCACCGGTGGCAACGGCGACTTCAGCGCCGGGAACACCTTCCCCGGCGCCGACGTGCCGCACGGCATGCTCCAGTGGTCTCCCGACACCACGTCACGTCCGAAGGGCGGCGGCTACAACTACTCCGACTCGGCCGTCTCGGGCTTCAGCCTCACCCATGTCTCCGGCGTCGGCTGCGATGCGGCCGGGGACCTGCCGATGCTGCCCGTGGTCGGCTCGCTCGGCTCGGGCCCGGCGTCCACGACGGAGTCGTTCTCGCACTCCGACGAGACCGTCTCGCCCGGCTCCTACGCCGTCAGCCTGGGCAACGGCACCAGCGTCGCGCTGACCACCAGCACGCACGCCGGCATCGGCCAGTTCACCTTCCCGTCCTCCACCCAGGCGAGCCTGCTCCTCAAGGTCCAGGACACGCAGACGCCGTACACCTCCTCCACGCTCGTCCTGAGCGGCGGAAACACCGTGACAGGGTCGATCACCAGCACCGGTTTCTGCGAGGACACCACCCCGATCACGCTCCACTACGCGATCACCTTCGACCACACCTTCACCGCCAGCGGCGCCTTCACCGGCGGCGAGTACCTGACCTTCGACACCACGAGCAGCAGAACAGTGGAGGCCCGGGTCGGCATCTCCTACACCTCGGTGACGGAGGCCTCGGCCAACCGGGACACCGAAGTGACCGGGAAGACCTTCGCGGCCGTCAAGTCGGCGGCCTCCTCGGCGTGGAGCGCCGAGCTGTCGAAGATCGCCGTCACCGGCGGAACGTCCGACCAGCAGGACGTCTTCTATACCGCGCTCTACCACGCCTCGCTCTTCCCCGCCGTCATCAGCGACGCCGACGGCTCCTACCGCGGCTTCGACGGAGCGGTGCACACGGTGGGCAGCGGGCACTCGGCGAAGTACGCCGACTTCTCCACCTGGGACACCTACCGCTCGCAGGCCCAACTCACCGCGCTGCTCGACCCGTCGGCCGCGTCGGACATGGCGCAGTCGGTCGTCGACGACTACCAGCAGGGCGGCACGCTCACCAAGTGGGGCATGGAGACCGGCGAGACGCACATCATGGTGGGCGACTCCGCCGTACCGCTGCTCGCCGGCTACTACGCCTTCGGCGCCCGCGGCTTCGACACGTCGACGGCCCTGTCCGCCATGGTCAAGGAACAGACGACCGACACCGACGTCACCCCCGGCGTCACATACCTGGACTCCTTCGGCTACCTGCCCACCAACTCGCTCTACGGCTGCTGCCACGAGTACGCCACCACCTCGACCCAACTCGAGTACGACACGGACGACTTCGCGCTGTCGGTGTTCGCGGGCGCCCTCGGTGACACCGCGACGCAGAAGAGGTTCCAGGACCGGGCGCAGGACTGGGAGAACATCTACAACTCGTCCTCCGGCTACATCCAGCCCCGGCACTCCAACGGCCGCTGGATGGACGGCTTCAACGCCAAGCTGATCACCGGCACGTCGAGCAACGACTTCGCCGAGGGCGACGCCTTCACCTACACGCCGATGATCCCCTTCAACCTCGCCAAGCTGGCGTCCCTGGAGGGCGGCCCCTCGTCCCTGGCGTCGTACCTGGACAGCGTGCTCGGCGGCTTCCAGGGCCTGGGCAGCGTCATCGGCACCCAGTCCAACATGGGCAACGAGCCGAGTATCGGGCTGCCCTGGGAGTACGACTGGGTGGGCGAGCCGTACAAGACGCAGTCCACCGTGCGGGCGGTCCAGGACCAGCTGTGGACCAACACCGCAGGCGGTCTGCCCGGCAACGACGACCTCGGCGAGATGAGCGCCTGGTACGTATGGTCGGCCCTCGGCCTCTACCCGGAGATCCCGGGCACCGCCGACCTGGCCATCGGCAGCCCGATGTTCACCTCCGCGGTCGTCACGGCAGGCGGACACACGCTCACGGTCAACGCCCCAGCGGCGGCTGACGGTTCGCCCTACGTCCAGTCGCTGAGCCTCAACGGCAGCTCCTGGAACAAGGCGTACGTGCCGGCCTCGTACATCGGCGGCTCGGCGGAGCTGGACTTCGTCCTCTCCTCGTCCGCCAACACCTCGTGGGCCGCGGCCAGTTCGGCCGCACCGCCGTCCTACGACGGCACCGCGGGCACCGGAGTGGCCCAGCCCAGCGGGCCGCTCATCGAGACCGCCACCGGCAAGTGCGTCGACGACGCGGGTTCGGGCACCTCGAACGGCACCGCCATCCAGATCTACAACTGCAACGGCACCACCGCGCAGACCTGGAAGGTCGCCCCGGACGACACCCTCCAGGTGCTCAACGAGTGCATGGACGTGACGGACGGTGCCACCATCTCCGGTACGAAGGTCCAGCTGCACACCTGCAACGGCACCCAGGCCGAGCAGTGGAAGGCGAACTCGTCCGGCGAGATCGTCAACCCGGTCTCCGGACTGTGCCTGACCGATGCGAGCAACGGCGCCACGAACAGGACCCAGTTGACCATCGCCACCTGTACGGGCAGCACCGGCCAGCGTTGGACGCCTCCCACGTCCGCGTGACGAACGTTGAAGAAGCACAGACTTCGAAGTGCCGAGCAACGTGGCGTGAAGGAAGGAGGCGTACGCCCCGCACCCTTCCCTGGTCAGGAAGTCGTCGACGAGGGTGCCAGGACGGTCCGGTGACATCGCTGGTCGACAAGACGCTCACGCCCGAGCACCAGCGTGGGCACGGGGCGACGTGCGACGCGGACATCCTCGTCGTCATCCGCAGGAGCGGTTGCAACAGCTCCTGGAAGCCGGTGGTGATGCCGCAGGAACATGACAGATTGTCAGATGAGTCGGTTCCTGCGGCATCGGGAATGAGTCACTCACTCACGGCAGGCTCAGCTGAAGACGAAGGGCCCGGGCGACTGTGCGGCGCTCGATGTACAGGTGACGGAGATGCCGAAGATCACCATCTTCAGCGAGCCCTGGAAGAAGTCCAGACTGTCGCCGACGGCCACGGTGCCGGGAAGCGGGCCGACTTTGACCGCACCGTTGGCGGGTATGGCCGGGTTTACGGTCCCGCTGAACACCCGGTTGGCGCCGGTGGAGTTGGTCATCGTGAGGGTGGAGCTGATGGAGTTCGCCGACAGGGCGAGCGGCGTGGTGATGGCGGTGGAGCTGAGGGTGATGGTGGCTGAGGTACTGCTGACCTGAGTCGCGGTCAACGTGGCTGTGCCGCCGCCGAAGATTCCGCAGGAGGCGGTAATGGTGGCGGAGCTTGGGGTGACGGCGGCGGACGCGGAGGGCGCGAAGGCCAGCGTCGTGGCGGCAATGACACCAGCTGTGAGTGCCGCACCGGTGGCTAAGCGGTTCATGGGGATCGTGGTCCCTTCCCGTTGGTGGGAGTGCCATGTGTGGGATGGCGACCCCGGGCCGGGTGGGTGCGGGCACACTGCGGGGGATCGAATGTGACGGTCCGTCAGAACTTTCGATCCCCATTGATACGCCAGTAATACTGCACGGCACAGTTGAAATTTGGCCGACTGTGTACGAGGGGCTGCAGATCCGATCAGTGACGTGGGTTGCCCTGTGCGCCAGAGGTGGGCAAGAGGAGGGTGCGCGACGAGCGCGAATCCCGTGCAACTACCCGCGTGACGTCGCCGCGGGCCGGCATCGTGCATGTGGACCTGCCCCGCGACGCGGACCGCCTGAGGTCCTGACGACACCTGCACCGAGCGGGGCGTCGGCGCAGCTGCCCGCCCATGACACCCGGGTCCTCGAAGTGGATTACCGGACGGACCGCGATCTTCATCTGCGCGGACGCGGGATGAGGATCGTGCCGACGTACTTCTCGTGGGGAACGCCTGTTGCACTGGTCGGCGCCGATCTACCGCCTGTGCTCTTGTGCCCGCTCCGCTGTGCGGTGCGTTACTGGCATCGCCGGAAGTCGCGTTCCATTCGGCGAGCGTATAAATATCCGAGGGCGGAGCGCAGACGTTCTTCGTTGTACTAGGTGACCCGATGGAAGATCATCCGCTCGACCAGGTTGAAGTCGGCCCAGCGGCTGGCTGAGGTGACTCCTTCCGGTCCTGCCGAGGCGATTACAAGGCCTCGGAATGGACGGATCCAGCGTCAGCGCGGTGAGTCGGGCAGCGCGATGAGCAACTGCTTGTCCGTCACCACGGCCAGCGACAGGGTGCGATAGCCGACCGACTCGAACAAGATGGTGATCTTGCCGTCGCCCTCGCTCATGACCTCGCCCTGGCCCCACTGGTCATGGTGCACGCGGACGCCCGGCAGGTAGGCGTGCTCGCCCACGGTGGGGCGTGCGGCTGTCTCCGCCGCCCGGACGGCACCCGCGGAGGCGTCCGCGCGTGCACCGGCCCGGGGCCACCGGCGCCGCCGTGCGGCGGCCTTGTTCGGATGCCCGGCGTCCCCGGACCGCCCACGCCTCAGCCCGGTCACAGGCTTGACCACCGCCCCCTTGCAGTTGTCGCATGCCGCGCACGGGACGCGGACGGAGTCGCCGAAGTATCCAAGGAGGAACCGCCGTCGGCAGTCGGTCGTCTCGGCGTACCCGCGCATCATGTCGACCCGGGACTGTTCGAGCTTGAGGTGCGTGGCGTGGACGGCGAGCGCGCTCTGCACAGCGGCGTCGACGTCGTCATCCGCGGAGGCGCCGAGTGCGCCGGTGAAGCGGCTGCCGTCCCGTCCGGTACGGACCGCGCCGGCCTCCTCCAGCAGGTTCAGCACGGCGGACAGTGCCGTCGCACCGAGTTCGCAGTCGGCTCGGAGCCCGGTTGCGCTCACGGCGCCAGTGTCTCCGCGCAGGCGTTCGGCGACGCGGCGTAGTGCGTCGGCGTCGGGAGCGCCGGAGGCGAAGAAGCGTTGCAGACCCAGGTCCTGCGGGCGGTAGGCGAGGATCGCCCTGGCCGGTGCGCCGTCGCGGCCGGCCCGGCCGATCTCCTGGTAGTAGGCGTCGAGAGAGCCGGGGACGGACGCGTGCAGCACGAACCGTACGTTCGCCTTGTCGATGCCCATCCCGAACGCCGAGGTCGCCACAACCACGTCGAGTTCACCGGAGCTGAACCGGTCCTGGGTTCGGCGGCGTTCGGTGGGGGATAGGCCCGCGTGGTAGCTGGCAGCGGACAGCCCGAGGCTGTGCAGCTGCTCCGCGTAGCTGTCCGCTGCCTTCCGCGTCCCCGCGTACAGGATCCCTGGCTTCTCCTCGACGGCCGCCCGCTCCACGACGAACCGCTCCTTGGCGGCTGCGTCCTGGAAGGCAGACACGTCCAGGTGGATGTTGGGACGGTCGAAGCCGGCCACTATCTCCACCGGATCGTTCATGCCGAGACGTTCGGCGATGTCGCGTCGTACCGGGGCCGCCGCGTTCGCGGTCAGGGCGAGCACCGGCGGATTGCCGAGCCGCTCCCGCGCGTGCCGCAGTCGCAGGTAGTCCGGCCGGAAATCGTGTCCCCAGGACGACACGCAGTGTGCTTCGTCCACCACCAGCAGCCGGGGTCGCACGGCGGCGAGCCGGTTTGTGACGTCCGGTTTGGCGAGCTGCTCAGGAGCGAGGAAGACCACGTCGACCGAGGAGGAACTGATGCGGGCCCATGCCGTCTCGTTGTCGCTCAGGCGCTGCGCGGAGTTGATGGCGGCGGTGCGCAGCGCGCCGGATCCGAGCAGGCTTTGCATCTGGTCCCGCTGAAGCGCGATCAGCGGCGAGACGACCACGACCGGACCGCCGAGCAGGACCGCAGGCACCTGGTACACGGCGGACTTGCCCGCGCCGGTCGGCATGACGGCAAGTACGTCACGTCCCTTCATCACGGCCTTCATCGCAGTCAGTTGGGCCGGACGCAACTGCTGCCAGCCGAAGACCCGACGCGCGGTGCCGCGCAGACGTCGGGACGTGAGTGTGAGCATCGTTCTCCTTGAAGCGTGAGCGTCCAACCGATGGGTGTCTGGCGGCTACCCCGGTTCGCCGGAATATCGCCTCGCGCGATTCGGTAGACCTCGTCAAGATCACCGCGGTATGCCCGCAGCGCCCGCGGTCCGACCGTGGATGCGATGTGGATCCGTGCGCGTTGCTTCTCCGAAACGGCTTCCCGGTACTGCCCCCTGAGGCATCGTCAGCCCGCTGGGCTCGAAGGAATGCTCCTGACCAGATGGAATGATGAACAACCTCTGGGGTGACAAGAGGTGATGGGTTGTCAGCCACGTGCAGGCAGCACCGTGTCTGACGGATCCGGGTCGAGATGATGGTGGAGCCTGGCTCTCAGCGCCGCGGCATCCGGGTGAGCAAGTTCCTCGAAGAGCGCCAGGGACAGGGGCCCGGCTTCGCGGGCGGCTTCGGGATTCCGGGCCGCGTGGTGGGTGTCCTTGATGTGGGACTGGGGTTCCCCGTACGGGTTGGTATTCGCGTCGGGGGGCGGCGATCAAGCGCGTCCATGGGTTCCGGGCCGGGCTCCCGGGCGGCACCGTCTCGTCCGGTATCACGGTCGATGGCGGGCACGTACTCCGCCTGGAACTTCTGTTCCAGGCGGAGTGGTGGTGGCTCCGGGTCTCATCGGCCAGTCCTCAGGCGACGAGCCCGTCGGGGCGCGCGGACGAGGGGTCAGGCCCGATAGGCCAAGTTGGCCATCATCCCGGCCTCGCCGTGGTAGGCGTTGTGGCAGTGCAGCATCCACTGGCCGGGGTTGTCGGCATCGAAGAGGGCGGACACCGTCTTCCCGGGCAGCACGATCGCGGTGTCCTTGCGCGGGCCGGAGGTGCCGAGCTGGTAGGTGTGGCCGTGCAGGTGCATCGGATGCCACATCTGCGTCGTGTTGACGAAGTCGAGCCGTACCCGCCGACCCTCCTCGACGACGATCGGGTGTGCCTCGGGGTTCTTCATGTCGAACGGTGTGCCGTTGATGGCCCAGTTGTACTTCATCATGTTGCCGGTCAGTTTGATCTGGTGGGTGACGTCGGTCTTCGCCGACTCCAGTCGCACGTCGTCGGCGGCGCGCAGCTGGGACGCCGTCATGATCATGCCGTCGAGCTCCTTCGGACGGACGGTCGCCTTCGGCATGCTGCCCGAGCCGGTGCGCAGCAGGGCCAGACCGTTTGCGTTCTTGCCCTCGGCCAGGGCGACAAGCGGAAAGACACCGTCTCCGAGGGTGACGAGGACGTCGTACCGCTCGCCCATGCCGACCAACAGGGCGTCCACGTCCTGGTGCTGGACGGGGAAACCGTCGGTGTGGGTGATCGTCAGTTTGTGGTCGCCGAGGGCGACCCGGTAGGCGGTGTCCGAGCCGGCATTGATGATGCGCAGTCGTACGCGCTCGCCGGGTTTGCCGGTGTGGACGTCAGGATCGGTGGCCACGCGGCCGTTGACCAGGTGGTGAGGGTACTCCACGTCGCCGGCGTCGCCGCCGAGCAGCTTGCTGGCGGCACCCATGAGCCTGAACTTCTTCTTGGCCATGCCGTTGGAGGAGGCGGAGGTCGACGCGGACGGGGAGCCGGAATCGCCCATGTCCATGCCCTCCATGCCCCCTGTGTCGCTCATGTCCATGCCGCCCATGTCGGCCATGCCCAGCTTGAGTTCGGTGAAGACGTCGTCGGGGGTGCCGGTGACGCCGTCGACCCAGTCGTCGATCAGGACGACCCACTCGCTGTCGTACGACAGGGGCTCCTTGGGATCCTCGACGATCAGCGGGGCGTGCAGGCCTCGGTCGAGCTGGACGCCGACGTGAGGGTGGAAGAAGTACGTGCCCGGGGCGTCGGCGATGAACCGGTAGGTGAAGGTGGAACCGGCCCGGACCGCGGTCTGCGTGGCGGGCGGCACTCCGTCCATGTCGTTGCGCAGGGCAATGCCGTGCCAGTGGATCGACGTGCTCGTCTTGTGCGGAAGCTGGTTGGACAGCTCGGCCACCAGGCTGTCGCCGACGGACAGCCTGACCTCCCTGCCCGGGGTGCGGCCGTCGAAGGCCCAGGTCCTGGGCATGACACCGCCGCCGAGGTCGATCATCGCGGGTGCCGCAGTGAGGGTGAGCTTGTGCTGTCGGCCGGTGCTGGTCCGCTTCTTCTCGGCGGCGGAAACCGCCGAACCGTTCGGGCTGACCAGTGCACTGCCGGATGAGCTGCTGCCGGAGCCGTCGCTGCAGGCGGCCAGCACGCCGGTTCCGGCGACTGCGAGGCCGCCGAGCAGGACGGAGCGGCGGTTGATGCTGTTCATATGGAGTGGTGTCCTCTGACTCGAAACTGCCGACGAGCGCGGAAGGACGGCACATCGCGCGCCGTCCGGCGCGGCCTATCTGCGCAGCTGAGAGAGGACGAGCAGGTCGGGAGGGGCGCGGCCGACCGCGACTGCGGGAGCGCGTCCCGCTGCGGCCTGCCGCAGGTTCACCAGCGGGTCGAACGTTGTCCGGTCGGGGACGGCGAGCTGCACGGAGTCGACACTCGCCGTGGTGCAGTGCTGCATGCCCGGCCTGGAACAGACGTCGGCCGCGGCATTGTGCACGGAAACGTCGGAGACCGCCGATGCTCCGTCGCCCGGAGACCGGGGCGTCACGTGAGCGGCCTGGGCCGAGTCCGGCACGCACAAGAGATCCATCGCGGGCATCTCATGGTGGACGAGCACGGCCAGCGCGAGGCAGAGGGCGAGGAAAACCCCGTACGCCCAGCGGACGGCACTGCTGCCGCCGCGAGCCGACCGCGTCATCATCCGCTCCACTCGTACCGTGATCACCGGATCGACATCTTACCCCCAGGGGGTACCCGCGATGTGTGTTTCGGCGCTGTAGAGCCACGGGCGGGATCCGGTCCGGGCGCGGCCTGCCGATCGGGTACGGCCATGCGGTCACGATGTCCGGGCGTGGCGGTGAGCCAATTTGCGGGCAGCTCCCGGTCGAGGAGGGGAACACCGCGCTTCGTGCCCACGCGGTCCACGGTGCAGGCACGTACCGTTCATGCCGTTCAAGCACGTCCATCTGCCCGGCTGGCGATGGCTCCTTCGTGCTGCTGGCGGATCGGCTGTTGAACACTTCCAGGCTCTTCAGTCCCTGGTCGAGCAGGGACTGAAGAGCCACGGACTCGGCCACCGCGTTGGCGACTGTCGAAAGGTGCTGTCCTGTCTCAACGAAGTTAGTCGTCCATGTGCCGCTGACCTGCGTGGACTGGATTGGGTGAGCCGACCGGGTAGTTGGAGCCAGCTGATGTGTGCCCGGGGGAAGGTGTTGACTCGGGTCGCTCACTTACGAAGGCCGTGAGAACCGGTCAGGCGTTTGTGCGTGATAGGTGGTCGGGGAGCCGTTCGATGCGGAGCAGGTTGACCGCCTGCGCGGGGGTCCGTCCGCATCCGCCGGTAGGCGGGGGCGTAGGCGGGTCCGGAAGGATCTGTGCAGCACCTGGGCGTCGTAGGGATGCGTCGGGAGTTCGGGGTTTCGGGCTCAGTGGCCGTGGGGGCCGTGGAAGGGGTCGACGACCTCGCAGGTGACGTCCATCCAGCGCTCCAGCTCCTGGCACATGAGCTGGTCGCCTGCCTGCTCGAACGCCTTGACAAGGCCCCGGAGCAGGTAGTTCCAGTGGCCTGAGTTGGCCACGTGCCAGGCCCTGACGTCCTCGGCGACGGCCAGTGAGGACGCGTACAGGAGGTGCGCCTCCAGCCCGAGCGCGGCCACCAGCTGCGGATGCCGCTCCAGTGCTGCCACGATCCGGGCCAGTTCCTTGGCCGAAGTGGCCCACTGTGACCGCGGGCAGCGCTGGTTGGTGGTGAACCTGCTCCGTGCGTTGTCCGGACCGCCGAGCAGCAGGACCTCGTCCGGCACCTGCCCGACGCCGAGCAGCTTGCGCGCCTGGTGCAGTGCCGTGCCCATGGTCATCCGCCCGAGCCCGATCCCAAGCCAGTTCTGCTCGGCCCGGCTGGCCACGTCGGCGTCCACGCTGCGCGCGAAGTCGCGATAGAGCTGCGAGAGTTCCGGCTGCCCGAGCGCCTCGGTGAGCTTGCCGTGGTACGCCGCGGCCCGGACGATCGAGATGCGGTACATCGCCGGCGACTTGATCGCCTCGCGGATCAGCGTCGGGAACTCCGACCGATCGACCTCGACCCAGGTGTCGACGGCGATCTGCCCGGCCTGCGCGGCTATCTCGGCGCGTCCCTGCCCGGCGTGCTCGCGCATGGCGATCGTGGCGGCGCTGCGCAGCACATCGATGTAATAAGCGCTGTCGCCGTCGAGTGTGTTGATCTTCAGGCCGTTCGAGGTGATCAGCCGCACCACGGTGTCCGCCGAGCTCAGGATCAGATCCGGGTCGCCGTACTGGCCCAGCACCAGGGCGTTGGTGTACAGCAGCCGGCTGAGGCCCAACTCGAACTCGAACGCATTGCCGTCCGGTCCCGCCAGCACTGCCGCCCGGACCACACCGTCCATTTCGAGGATCGAGTCGGTCACCCGGCCCAGCTCCTGGAACGTTCTGGCGCGGCGCACCCGCACATCCGTGATCCGCTGCGCCATGTCCCGTCTGCCGGTGTCGAGCACGTCGCCGTATGCCTTCTCGGCGGCGTCGAGCGCGGCCAGTGCGTCGTCAGGGCGGTTCGCCGCGCGCAGGCTCGAACCCAGCCCGTACTGCAGGGAGCCCAGCATCACCAGGTCGTCGAGGGTGGCCCCGGCCTGGGCGTCGATGACGGCGTGGACAAGCTCGACGGCCCGTTCCTGCAGCGGCACGGCCTCGGCCGTGCGGCCCTGCTGGAACAGGCTGAGCGACTGTTCCTCCAGCAGTGCCACCTGCGACCTGAGTGCGGCGCCGGAGTTCTGGTCCCGTGCCGTGTGTTCCGATCGCATGGGACGGATGTTTCCACATCGTCCGGCAAGGGACAATTGGCCGAGCCGAGCAGAGCGCGGGGGTAGTCAGGGGCTCGGCGCCGACCGGTGGCCTTGCTGTCTTCCAGGGTCCGGCGCAGTGCTTCCGTCAGGTCGATGAGGTGGGGGGAGGCCGGCTTCGGCGACGCCGCGGTGGTCGGCGTGAGCGTCGGCCCACACCTCGACCAGGGTGTCCAGCAGGGCCGGGACGTCTCCGGGCCCGTAGCGGCGCAGTACGGTGGTGGCGTCGTGGGTGGCCAAGTCGTCTCCCGGGGTGCTCATGTGCTGGCTACCGCGTTGTAGGCGTCGAACCAGTCGCGGACCGCCGGGAGGGTGCGGGAGGAGTCCGGGGCGTGCCGACGCTCGCGCTCGCCGTCATACCAGTGGAACCAGAACGGCTGCGAGCCGATCCCCACCACGCTCGGATCGAAGTCCATCAGCGGCAGGCGGTCCCGCTCCAGCCACGACTCGAAGCCGACGTGTCGCCCTGTTGTCGCCGCCCAGTATCAGCCCGGGAAGTGCCGTTCACCGCGTGACCAGAGGAACGTACGGACCGGAGCGACCCCCTCGAACCGGCTCGCCACACAGTCCCTCCGAGGACACCGACGACGCCCATGCACCGCGTCCACGTACGACAACTCGACGCACGGCTCCGCCGGCTCCGCCCCGGCCGGTACAGCCATCCAGCACCCCCAGCGCTCTCGACCGCGCGACTGGGTTCGCTGAGACAGAAACCCAAACGACTCGGTTCGTAGAAAACGACTCGATTGAGTGAGACAGGACAGGTGCAACGGTCCCGCCCTGGGAGGCTCTGGCCTTGTAGGCGACAACCGAATCCATCGGTAGGTCTGTTCTGACTCCACTATCGCCGGCGCGGAACGATGTCGACGAGAGCTGAAACCACCCCGTGCGCAGCGTGGATGCTCGTCTGTGGTGCCCGAACCGACCGAAAATCCGTCCGTTCGGAGATCGCATGTGGCGTCAGAACTCAGTGATATCCGGCTCCCGAACCCACCTACGGAGCCACCACCGGCCCTCTCCTGGCCGTCGTCCCGCATGGTGGTGCGGATCTTCGTTCCGCGTCGGGCGCCCTCCAGGCCCAGATCGTGCATCAGGGCGGGCGACCGTGCAGCGGGCTGGTTCGATGCCCTCACGGTGCAGTTGCCGCCAGACTTCGCGGACCCTGTAGGCGCCGTAGCTGTCGGCATGGACGCGGTTGATCCGGGCTTTCAGGTCGGCGTCGCGCATCGCTCGGGCGCTGGGTGCACGGTTCCTGGCGGCGTAGTAGGAGCTGGTTGCGATCTTCGGTCCGTGGCCGGCGAGCACACGGCAGATCGGCAGGTCAGCGCACTACAACACCTCGCTGGGGGCTGTGTGTTGCGCTCCTGGCGCACGTCCGGGCAGCGCAGCCGGACACCGGGCTGCCCGGATCTCGTGTCGTATGGTCTGCCGTCGCGGTCGTCCACCGTCCGCAACGGATCTCACCGAACCCGGCGGTGCCGCCGGGACGGCCGAAAGATCTGAACCAACACCGGGAATCAGGCCGCGACGAGCTCCTGCTCGCGGTCCGGCGTCTTGGCCATGGGCTTCTTGTTCGGCAGTGAGAGTCGGAAGACCTTGTGCCACGCGGAGAACACCTGCTTGGGCAGCGGTCCGGTGACGTACTCCAGCTCGTACTTCTCGAACAGCGCGCGCACCTTCACCGCGACCTCGGCGTACCGGTTGCTCGGCAGGTCCGGGAACAGGTGGTGTTCGATCTGGTGCGAGAGGTTGCCGGTCATGAAGTGCATGGCCTTGCTGCCGCTGATGTTCGCCGAGCCCATCATCTGGCGCAGATACCACTGGCCGCGCGTCTCGCCCTTGATCGACCGGCGCTCGAAGACTTGCACGCCCTCGGGGAAGTGCCCGCACATGATCACCGAGTGGGTCCAGATGTTGCGGACCAGGTTCGCCGTGAACGTGGCGGCGAGCGTGGGGAGGAAGGACGGGCCCGACAACAGCGGGTGGATCACGTAGTCCTTGAGCACCTGCTTGCGGATCTTGCGGCCCACGGCCTTGGCCCGCGCGTGGAACTCCGGGTTGTTGCGGCGGTGCTTTTGCAGGTTCTTGCCGAGCTCCAGGTCGTACGCTGCGATGCCGTACTCGAAGAAGCAGGCGTTGATGAAGTTCCACAGCGGCTGGCCGAGGTGGAACGGGTGCCACCTCTGGTCCTCGTCGACGCGCATGATGCCGTAGCCGAGGTCGTTGTCCTTGCCGATCACGTTGGTGTAGGTGTGGTGCAGCTCGTTGTGCGAGTGCTTCCACTGCTCGGACGGCGAGACGTGATCCCACTCCCAGGTGGTGGAGTGGATCTTCGGGTCCCGCATCCAGTCCCACTGGCCGTGCAGGATGTTGTGGCCGATCTCCATGTTGTCCATGATCTTCGCCACGGACAGACCGGCGGTGCCGACCAGCCACGCGGGCGGGAAGAGCGAGAACAGCAGCACGCCCCTGCTGGCCAGTTCGAGCTTGCGCTGCGCCGAGATGACCTTGCGGATGTAGGCGGCGTCCTTCTCGCCGCGGCCGGCGATCACCTCGTCGCGGATCGCGTCCAGCTCGCGGCCGAGCTCCTCGATCTGCTCCGGGGTCAGGTGGGCGGTGGGGTCGGTGGCGGTCAAGGTGCTCCTACCGTTCGATGTCGCAGGGGCCCGCCGCGGCGGACACGCAGGTCTGGATGAGGACGCCCGGCTCGGCCTCGGTGATCTCGCCGGTGCGCAGGTCGCGGACGGCGCCCGCCTTGAGCGGTGTGACGCAGCCGAAGCAGATGCCCATGCGGCACCCGGAGGGCATGAGCACGCCGGCCTCCTCGCCGATGTCCAGCAATGGCGTGGCGCCGTCCGCGTCGACGGTCATGCCGGTGGCGCTGAACGTGACCTCGCCGCCTTCGCCGGCGACGACGATGCCGGGGCGGAAGCGTTCGGTGTGCAGGCGCTCTTGTACGCCGTGCTCCGTCCAGTGCTCTTCGGCGGCGTCGAGCAGGCCCGCGGGCCCGCAGGCCCAGGTCTCGCGCTCGGCCCAGTCGGGCACGAGTTCGTCGAGACGGGCGATGTCGAGCTTGCCGTCCGTGTCGGTGTGCACCTCGGTGAGCCGCAGCTTCTTGTCCGCGACCAGGTCGTGCAGTTCGTCGCGGAAGATCACGTCGTGCGGCCGTGGCGCGCAGTGGACCATGACGACGTCGTCGAACTCGGTGTCGCGCAGCATGCCCATCACGGGCGTGATGCCGCTGCCGGCCGTCAGGTAGAGCACCTTGGCGGGCTTGGCCTGCGGCAGCACGAAGTCACCGGTCGCCTGGTCGAGCTGGATCAGCGTGCCCGGTTTCGCCCTGCGGACAAGGTGGTTGCTGACCTTGCCGTCCGGGAGCGCCTTCACGGTGATCGTGACGCGGCCGTCCTGGCGGTGGGTCGGCGAGGTGAGGGAGTAGGCGCGCCACAGGCGCACTCCGTCGACGTCGACCCCGATCCGCACGTACTGACCCGCTGTGTGGCCGCGCCAGCCCCGTCCCGGCCTGATCACGATGGTCGCGGCGTCACCCGTCTCGGGGTGCACGGCCTCGATGCGGCCCCGCAGGTCAGCGCCCGAGCGCAGCGGGCTGACCAGGTCGAGGTAGTCCGACGGCAGCAGTGGCGTCGTGACCATCTCCAGCAGTTTCCACGCCCTGCTGCGAAGGGCTGTACTCGTCATGAATCCAGCTTGCTGCGCCTCAAGGCGTAAAGTCCTGACCGCAGGACGTGAATCTGGCTGGCTGAATTGTTCGCAGGGAATAGAAACGTGAGCCATGCAATCCGGAGGGTCAGTGAACTGGCCCTGGATGAGACGACGGTCACCGCACTTCGGGCCGCGCTGAAGACCACCGCCGACGAGGTCGTCCAGGCGATCATCGACGAGGTCCCTCCCTACGCCAACGCCCTGTCGGGCCACATGGGCGTCACCATCCGCCGAGCCGTCCGCACCGCCCTGGGGCACTACCTGGATCTCGCGAGTGGGAACGCCACAGGCGGCGACGCCGGTGACGCCGCCTACGAGCTGGGCCGCGGCGAGGTGCGCGACGGCCGTTCGATGGACGCCCTGCTCAGCGCCTACCGCGTCGGCGCCCGCGTGGCCTGGCGATGCCTGGCAGCGGGTGCCGTACCCGCAGGTCTGCCCGCCGCCGAGGTCGCCAAGTTCGCCGAGCTCACCTTCGCCTACATCGACGAGCTCTCCGCCGCGAGCGCCGCGGGCCACGCCGACGAACTGGCCGCCCGGGGCAGGGACCACGAGCGCCATCTGGAGCACCTGGCCCGCGACCTCCTCGCCGGCGCGAGCCCGGACGTGCTGCTGGCCTCTGCTCAACGGGCCGGGTGGCAGCCTCCGGTTTCGCTGACCGCGGTCCTGCTGCCCGCCGCCCAGGCCCGGCCTGCCTACCGCGCGCTCGACCCGGGCGCCCTCGTCCTCGATGATCTGCCGGATGCCACTGGTGTGCTGCTGGTGCCCGATGCGGACCGATCACATCTTTTGCGGCAGCTGACCGACCGCACCGCCGTGGTCGGCCCGGCCCGGCCATGGACTCGTGCGTCCGCCTCGTACGCACGGGCCGCACGCGCGCGCTCCCTCTCCTCCGATATTCGCGACACCGAGGACCATCTGCCCGAGCTGGTGCTGAGCGCCGACGTCGACGCGTTCGCAGATCTGCGTGCCCGAGCCCTCGCACCGTTGCGGACCTTGCCTGTCGCGACCGCACGGCGGCTGGAGGAGACGCTGCGGGAGTGGCTGCTGCACCAGGGCAGGCGGGACGAGGTGGCGGCGGCGTTGTTCGTCCATCCCCAGACGGTCCGGTACCGGCTGTCGCAGCTGCGGGAGCTGTTTCCGGATCTCGCATCGCCGCACCGGGTCCTTGAGCTGACGCTGGCGGTCGGTCTTCGGGTCAGCTGACGCGTTCTTCGGCCGTCCATGACTGCGTCTGCGAGCGGTTCAGTGATCGTGCTTCGTTCTCGGTGACATCAGCTGGCTCATGCGGCATGGGGAAGAGCGGTATTGGCCGGCGGGGACCGGGGGTTGACGTGAGGACCGGACAAGGCCTCGGGAAGCCCGTCGGGGGCGCTGTCCTGGCACGAGCTGACCCACGGGCGCGCTGCGGGCTGTAGCCGGGTGACCGGCGGGGCGGCCAGGCCGGGGCACCAGGGGCGGGCCTGGCACACATCGCGTGAGGGATGATGGGGATGGAATGACGGAACGTGAGGTCAGGAGCTTCCATGGCGAAGCGGGTCCACCGACCCCGTGAGGACGCGGAGTTCGATTTCATCCTCGGGGTGAGCGGAGTTCCGGTCCTCGCGTACTTCACCGGGACATGGCCCAAGGCAATCGAACCCTGCCGGGTGATGGACCTCGTCGTGGGTGACATCGCCGACGACTACACGGGCCGCCTGACGGCTGTCCGCGTCGACATCACGCGTTGTCCGGCTGCGACCGAGCGATACGGGATCACCGGAGCCCCGTCCTACGTCCTGCTGATGGAGGGAGAGGCGGTGGCGCACGGCACGGGGCTCATGACCGTCACCGAGGTACGGAAGTTTTTGGACGGCCACCTCTGAGCGGCCGCTGCGGCACATGGTGCCCCGCCCGCCCGGGATGGGCAGACGGGCAGGGCGAGTCGCGGGGTGGGTGGACGGATGTCAGGTCAGGACGAGTTCCAGGACCGTGACGGAGAGCGGCGGCAGGGTGCTGGTGAAGGCTGCTGCCGCGCCGGTGACGGTGCTGGTTCTGGGGACCAGCGCGGTGGGTTCGGTCAGTGTGTTGGTGGCGGTGCGCGAGGGTCCGGTCAGGACCGTGGCGGTGGCGCTCTTCTTCACGCCCTTCGTCAGGCCCTTCAGTTCGACCGGTACGTTCACCTTCTCCGTTCCGGAGTTGACGACCGCCAGGTAGAGACGGTTCCCAGCACGGGTGGCGACCGTGGCGATGACGGGCAACGCACGCGTAGTGGCCGGCACTACCGTTCTGCCCAGCCTGCTCGTCAGCATCTGCTGCGCCCAGTAGCTGGGTGACACATAGCTGGTGAGGTTGTCGTAGGCGATCAGGTTGGTCGCCCAGACGTTGTTCTTGACGTGGGAGAAGAGCGGGGCGTAGCACTCCATGAGGACCTGGTCGGAGTTACGGATCAGCCCGGCCAGCCATGCGGCGTCGCCCAGCGCGGCGTTGAGGTCGGGCGTGGGGCGCCCCTCCTGCGCGGCCCACTCCCCGACAAAGACCTTGGTCGAGGCGCGGTCCCGGTTGTCGTACTTGTGGGTGGCGGCCTGGGCGGCGGACGGCGCGAGGTAGTAGTGCTCGTCGATCAGGTCGGGCGTGCGGCTCGTCACCGTCGCCGTGGCGATCAGCTTCAGGTGCGGGTACTTCGCCTTGATCGCGTCGTGGAAGGCCGCGAACCGCTCGTTGTACGACCCGGAGGAGTCGAACCAGTCCTCGTTGCCGATCTCCACGAACTCCAGCGGGAACGGCTCCGGGTGGCCGTCGGCCGCGCGCTTCGCGCCCCAGGTGCTGGTGACGGGGCCGGTGACGTACTCGATCTCGTCGAGGGCGTCCTGGACGTACGGCGTGAGGGCGTCGCCGGTGACGTGCTCGCCCTTCAGCGTGTAGCCGGCGAAGACGGCGAGGACCGGCTGGGCGTGCATGTCCTCGACCCAGTGCAGGTATTCGAGGAGTCCGAGCCCGTCCGTGGACCAGTAGCCCCAGGCGTCGTCCATGTGGCCGGGGCGTTCCCAGGCCGGACCGATGGTGTTCTTCCAGTTGAAGCGTGTTGCGATGGTGTTGCCCTCAAGGAAGTTGCCGCCGGGGAAACGCAGGAACTCGGGCTTCAGGGCGACCAGTTTCTCCATCAGGTCGATGCGCAGCCCGTTGGGGCGGTTGTTGTAGGTGGGCGGGAAGAGGGAGACGTACTGGAGCCAGAGCGTCCCGCCCGAGGCGGACGGGTCGTCGGTGGTCACGGTCAGTCTCGCGTCGCCGACCACAGGAGTGCGTGGGCCGGTGCGCAGGGTGAGTTCGAAGGGGCGGTCCGGGAAGTCGGTGCCGACGTGGTGCAGTCGTGCGGAGGCGTACACCGTCGAGCCGTCCGCCGACTCGATGGACACGGTGAGGGGGCCGATCCGGTGCGACGCCTTGGCGAACAGCCTCGCGGTGTAGGTGGTTCGGGGGCGCACGGGGATGCCCCAGAATCCGTCGTTGGCCACTCCGGCCCGGTTGCCGGCCCCGGTACCGCTCGGCAGTGCGACCTTGAGGGAGCGGTTGAGGGCGCCGTTGAGGGGAGTGGTGGTGTCCAGCGCGAGGGTTGTCCCGCCGACGGCGGACCAGTGGACGGCCGAGGTGTCGCTGGCCATCATCGTGCGGTTCTGTACCAGTTCGGCGTAGATGCCGCCTTCGCCGGAGTGGTTGATGTCCTCGAACATCAGGCCGGGAAGGATGGGGGACACGGCGTGCACCGGGTTGGCGACGTCCACGCTCAGCAACGGTGTCGTGGACTCCACCGGAACCCCGGCCAGCGTCGCGACCTGGTCTGAGGTGAGGACGGTCGGGAACATCCACACGTCGTCGATCAGACCGTGCCACTGGTCGACGTGCCCGCCGCCGTAGAGGGCGCGGCCGATGGCGGTGTCGCCGGTGCCTGCCCAGCCAGCGGTGTAGTCGCTCTCCCCCTCCAGCACGCCGTTGACGTAGAGGCGGGTGACACCGGCCGACGGGTCGCTGACTCCGACCAGGTGGGTCCAGGTGCCGGTGGTGGGCGCGGAGGCGGCTGCCGCGACGGCGGCACCCTGTGTGGCGTCCGAGGCGAGCCGGGCGAAGGCGAAGGTGCCGGTGTCGTCGCGCAGTCCGAGGTAGAAGGCGCTGACGACCTGGCCGTCGATACTGACGGCGGTCTGGTAGCCGCCCAGTTGACTGAGGTTCACCCAGGCGGCCACCGAGAACGCCTCTGAGGTGTCGAGGGCGGGCCCGGTGGCCGAGGCGTTGCCGCCCGCGGTGAGGCTCAGGCTGTGGGCGCCGATCTTGCCGGTGTCCCAGGCGGCCGCGCCCTGGAGAGTGGCGGTGTGAGCGTTGCCGGACGAGTCGGCGGCGGAGGATCCGGAGCCCTCGTCGAAGGTCCAGTGCGCGGCTGCGGCGGGCAGGTCCGAGGCGGTGGCGTCCGCCGAGGTGTCGGAACGTCCGGCGGCCTGTGCCGGCGCGGCGGCGGCGAAGGTTCCGGCCAGGGACGCGGCGCCGAGGGCTGTGAGGACGGTTCTGCGGGGCAGTCCGGTTTCTGCGGGCATGCGGGGGGTTCCTTTGCGAGGCGGATCGGTCGGACAGCTGCGTATGGGGCGCGGTGAGGGGAGAAGCCGAACGGGGGAGGAGTGGTGAGTGCCTCTCAGCGGTGGGTTCCGAGCGAGTGGGGGCGGGTGGTGCGTGCGCGTCTTGGGATCGACGGCCGGGACGGGCCGATGGTCCGCCGTAGGGGAGGGCGGGGGACCATCGGCGGGTCGGTGCTCCGGTCAGGAGGCGATGTCCCACTGCTGGCAGGTGTTGTCGAGCTGCTGCCACTGGCGCACCACGGTGCCGTTGGCCGTTCCGCAGTTCGTGACGTCCAGCGTCATGCCGGTGTTGACGTTGGAGATGGTGTAGTGGCTGCCGACCTTGGTGACGTCCCACTGCTGGCAGGTGTTGCCGAGCGAGGCCCACAACTGGACGGCCGTGCCGTTGCTCTGCCCGCAGTTCTTGTCGTCCAGGACCGTGCCACTGTTGACGTTGGTGATCGTGTAGTGGCCGTTGCCCGCGCCGGTGAACTTCCACTGTTGGCAGGTGTTGCCGAGCGAGGACCAGAGGTCGACCGAAGTGCCGTTGGCCGTACCGCAGTTCACCGCGTCCAGGACCTTGCCGGAATTGGTGTTGGTCAGGCGGTAGGCGGTGCCGGTGACGGGGAAGCTCGCGGTAGGCGTGGTGTAGGCGACGGACGTGACGTTGGCCTGCACGGCGTTGTCGGTGGCGTCGGTCGGGTAGCCGGAGGTCATGACGCCTTCGAAGAAGGAGCCGTCGGACCCGTTGCTGTTGTCACCACCGGTGCCGAGGACGATGGCACCTTCCTTGTGCATCGGGTTGTATCCGCTGGTGGTGGGCAGGGCCCCGTTGTAGAAGGTGCTCAGCGAACCCGACTGGGCGTTGCCGCCCTTGATCGCATAGGCCGAGGTGCCGTTGTTCTTCTCCATGGCGGTGACGTACTCGCTGGAGATGCCGGTGTTGCCCGAGTAGGCGCCGTTAGCCCCGAAGAACAGTCCGTTCTCCAGGTCCGCCTCGACCCAGGGGCCGGAGCCGGTGCACGTGAACCAGCACTCCGTACCGAAGTTGATCGCGTCCATGTGGCCGTTGCCGGTGTCGTCGCCCGACGTCTCGGCGTTGCCGTAGTCGAAGCAGCACCGGTTGTTCACGTGGTGGCCGCTGGTCACCATGTACGCGCCCTCGGGGGAGCTGCCGGTGGCGATGCCCGTGGTGCTGTTGTCGCGGTAACCGACACCCGCGGAGACGAAGACGCCGTACGCCGCGTGGCCGCCGACCGTGACGGGCAGGGCGTTGGCGATTGCGCCGACGTCCTGGCCACCGTTGCCGCCCGGGCCCTCGATGGTGAGATCGTTGTGGTGCGAGCTCTGGTCGTAGATCTTCGTGATGACGCAGGTCGTGCCGGAGCAGAAGGAGTCCTGTGCCGCGGCGTTGGCGTAGCCGCCGGTGCTCAGGACGCCGATGTCGGTGGTGGTGGAGTCCGAGGCACGCTTGACCTGGTAGAGAGCGCCGGCGTAGGAGGCGTAGAGGGCTCGCGTGGTGCTGTGCGCCGCGGCGCAGGGGGTGCCGGCGGAGGCGTAGATGTCACACGGCAGGGACGAGGCGGCCTGGGCGGTGCCCGCGGTGCCGATGGCCCCGACCAGGATGCCGGCGACAAGTGCGAGGACCGCGCCGACCACCCTCAGCCGGAGCCCTCTCAGATGCCTTGCTATCACTGTGAACCTCTTCCGTGTCGCGTTCTTCTCGGACCCGGCGTCGCCTGCGCAGCGAGCGGGGGGACGTCCGGTATGCGGTGGTCTGCATGCCGGGAGCTGCCGCCGGGACACGGCGACGGCGCTGAACGGGGCCTCGCCGTCCCGCTCGGCGGGAAATTGTGAGCGCAAACAATCGAGACTCCCGGATGCCGTCACTCATCCGAGTTCCATGGGGACAGGGGTGTTGCCGGCCTGTGTGTTGCTCTGTTCGGGCACGGCTGCCGAGCGTGATGACTGCATGTCGGAACGGCTGACCCGGCCTGGAACCGGGGCGTTGTGCATGTGCCGACCTCGTACGGTCGACGGTGATCGACCGGTCTCGCAACTCCGCCTTTTTTACGCGGGGATGAATGGGCGGTCAACAGTGGAGGACGGTCAAGAGTGTGGAAACGAATGCCCTGGATTTCGTGGGGGACGGTCTGAGGGTGCGGTGGAATGGGGCCTTCCTCGACAACGACCTGCCAGGTCAGGGCAGTTGGAGGGCGCGTGACAACGCTGTCCGAAACATCCGAAAGCGAGCAGTTGCGATCCTTGACCCCTCCGGATTGTGTGCGCTAACAATTCTCCACGGCAGGCTGGTTCCGGCCGGAGAAGCAACCGATCGGAAACACGACAGCAGGTGAGGAGGCGGGGGATGGACGGGGAACGCGCACCAGTGATGGCGGACGTGGCCCGGATCGCGGGCGTCTCGCACCAGACCGTTTCACGGGTCCTCAACGACCACCCGAACGTACGGTCCGCCACCCGTGACCGTGTGCTCGCCGCGGTCCGTGAACTCGGCTACCGCCCCAACGCCGCCGCCCGCACCCTGGCCACCCGACGCACCCGCACCCTGGGTGTGATCAGCTTCAACACCACGCTGTACGGTCCGGCCTGCATGCTCTACGGCATCGAGCAGGCGGCCAGGCAACACGAGTACTTCGTCACCGTGGCCGCGGTCGGCACGCTCGACCGCCGTTCGGTACTGGACGCCGTCGACCGGCTTCGGGACCAGGGTGTCGAGGGGATCATCGTGATCGCGCCGCAGACCTCGGCCGTCGGAGCGCTGGCGAGCGTGCCGTCGGACGTGCCGCTGATCGCGGTCGGCTGCGGCACACATGCCAAGCTCGCCTCGGTCGCCGTGGACAACGAGGCGGGTGCCGAACTCGCCACCTCCTATCTGCTCGACCTCGGCCATCGCACCGTGCACCACATGGTCGGGCCGCGTTCCTGGCTCGACGCGCAGGAGCGCGAGGCAGGATGGCGCAACACCCTGGAAAAGCGGGGTGCTCCGGTGGTCGAACCGCTGGGCGGCGCCGACTGGACGTCCCGTACCGGATTCGAGGTCGGTCAACGGATCGCCGCCGACCCCGAGGTCACAGCGGTGTTCTGCGCCAACGACCACATGGCCCTCGGTCTGCTGCGCGCTGTACAGCAGGCCGGGCGTCGGGTGCCCGAGGACATCAGCGTCGTCGGATTCGACGACATGCCGGAAACCGAGTACTTCGGCCCGTCACTGACCAGCGTCCGCCAGGACTTCGACGAACTCGGCCGGCGCGCCCTGCGCGCGCTGATCGAGATCGTCGGTGACCCCGACGCGGGGCTCCCGGCGGCCGACGAGAGACCTCACATCGTCATCCCACCCAGTCTTGTGGTGCGCACGTCGGCGACCCGCCCCCGGCACTGACCGGCGCTTCGGTCGCACCACCGGCCTGCCCAGAGAAGAGGAAACGAGATGGGCCGACTCCCGTTAGCGTGACCGCCGACCATCCGGCTGCGGGTCCCCGATCGTCCGGGTGCCGTCGCACGTGAGTGCCGTAGGCCGAACGACCGCTCTTCCCAGTCCACTTGGGGCGCGGGACCGGACAAGTGGTCCGTCCTCCGACCCGACGGTCCCCAACGCCTGACGTCCCGTCAGGCAGCCGTACGCCGCCCTCGCCGCGTTCACCACGGTCGGCCTTCACACGCCTGGAGCCGACCTCTCGCTCGCCAGGACTTCCTGACCGGACTGCCACCGACCATCCCCGCCCGCCTCCGACGCACCGTCATGCCCAACAGCCGGAGTGGGTCGGCAGGACAGTGCCCCGGTCGTTTCCCGATCCGCCCATACCCGCATTCGGTCGTGGGAGCTCTCTTCACCCCGACACGCCCAGAAAGGCGCTGATCAATCATGATCCATACCAGAAGGTCCCGCACCGTGGCCGCCGCAGCCGTGGTGCTCATCTCGCTCGCCGCGGCAGGCTGCTCCAAGAACGCCACCGGCTCCTCCGCTTCGAACTCGGCGGGCTCCAGCGCCGCCCCCGTCGCGCTGGCCGGCTCGGTCACCTTCAACCAGACGAGCCTCGCCAAGCTCGACGCGGCACTGAAGTCCGCGCTGGCCGGCAAGGACTTGTCCAAGGTCGACATCGCGATGGTCGTCAACGTGGCCGCCGACTACTGGAAGGCCGGCCAGGTCGGCTTCCTCAAAGGCTGCTCCGACCTCGGCATATCGAAGAGCAAGTGCACCTACTTCGCCCCGCCCAACGGTAAGTTGACCGAGCAGAACTCGGAGCTGGAGACCCTGCGCTCGCAGGGCGTCACCGGCTACTCGATCTCGGCGATCGACCCGACCTCGGCCGCGGGCACCATCCACACCGACGTCCAGAAGGGCATCGGCGTCCTGGCGATCGACTCACCGCTGCCGGGCACCGACGCCGCCTCGCTCTACCTGGGCACCCCGAACTACACCGCCGGCTTCCAGGCCGGCACCGCGATGAAGCAGGTCCTCGGCGGCAAGGGCAAGGTGGCCATCCTGGTCGGCTCGCTCACCGCGTCCAACGCCACCCAGCGCATCGCCGGCTTCGAGGCCGCACTCAAGGGCACCAAGATCACCGTCGCCCAGAAGGTCAACGACAACCTCCAGGCCAGCACCGCGACCTCCGACGCCGAGACCATCCTCGCCAACAATCCCGACGTCACCGGCCTCTACGGCGTCTACTCCTACGACGGTCCCGCGCTGGCCCAAGCGGTGACCTCGGCCGGCAAGACCGCCTCGGTGCACATCGTCTCCGACGACTCCGACGCCCAGACACTGAAGTTCATCAAGTCGGGTGTCATCTCCGGCACCGTCGTGCAGATGCCGTATCAGCAGGGCTACACCGGAGCGTACATCCTGGCCGCGGAGAAGGTGCTCGGCAAGTCCGCCACGATGGCGCTCGTCAAGCCCTATCTGGAGAAGGACGGCTCGACCCTCAGCTCCGGAGTGGGCCTGGTCACCAAGTCCGACCTGAGCGCGTACCAGTCCCTCGAGTCGCAGCTCGGGATCGGCTGAGCATGACGGCCACGGAGAACGCCCCGGGCCGCGCGATCACGGCGCGGCTGCGGGGGGTGCACAAGTCCTACGGACCGGTGCGCGTCCTCGACCTCCCAGAACTCGACCTGTACGCCGGCCAGGTGATCGGCGTGGTCGGCGAGAACGGCGCCGGAAAGTCCACGCTGATGGGCACGCTGGCCGGGTCCGTCCACCGGGACGGCGGCGAGATCCTGATCGGCGGCGAGCCACTTGCCGCCGGGTCCACCGAGGCTGCGGGACAGCTCGGTATCGCCATGGTCTCCCAGGAGTTCCCGCTGGTCGGACAGCTCTCGGTGGCGGAGAACCTGCTGCTGGGCCGCCGCCCGCGGAAGTCGAAACGGCGGTTCCTGGTCGACGGCGCCGCGCAGCGTGCCGAGGCGAAGGCGATGCTGGCGGAGATCGGTCTGTCCGCCGAGACGATCCCGGTGAGCCGGGAGGTGCGCACCCTGCCGGTGCCGACGCGGCAGATGATCGAGATCGCCAAGGCCTGGGGCCGCGAGCCCAAGCTGCTGATCCTGGACGAACCGACCTCCTCGCTGGGGCCGGTCGAGGCCGAGATGGTGCTGGGCCTGGCCCGCCAACTCGCCGACCGCGGCGGCACGGTGCTGTTCATCGGGCACCGTCTGGACGAGGTGCGGGAGATCAGCGACCGCGTCCTGGTACTGCGCAACGGCAGGCTGGTCGCCGACCTCGAACCGGCTCAGGCCACCGAGGAACGGCTGATCCGGGAGATGGTCGGCGGCGAGGTCGCGCAGGGCGAGCCGAAGGCGCCGCCGGCGACGAGCCCGGTCCTGCTGCAGGTCGAGGGCCTGACCGCGGACGGTCTCGGCCCCGTCGACCTTGAAGTGCGCGAGGGCGAGATCCTGGGCGTGGCCGGGCTGATGGGCTCGGGCCGTAGCCGCCTGATCCATACGATCGCGGGCGCGCAGCCCTCGACGGGCGGCCGTATGCGGCTGGGCGGCGAGTCCTACCGGCCGCGCGGCGCGGGTGACGGCGTGGCGGCTGGGATCGCCCTGATCCCCGAGGACCGCAAGGAACAGTCCCTGGTCCTGTTCGCGTCGATCCGGTCCAACGTCGTCGTCTCGGTGCTCAAGCGGATCAGCATCCGTGGCCTGCTCGGGCCGGGCCGCGAGCGTGCCGAGGCACGGAAGATCACCGAGAACGTCAATGTGCGGATGCAGTCGGTGGAGCAGCCGATCGGCTCGCTCTCCGGCGGCAACCAGCAACGCGCCATCTTCGGCCGGGCGTTCGCCGCCGAACCGCGCCTGTTGCTGCTCGACGAGCCGACCCGAGGCGTGGACGTGGGCGCGAAGGCGGAGATCTACAAGCTGATCGACCGAGCGGCGGAGCAGGGCATGGCGCTGGTGGTCGCCTCCTCCGAACTGGAGGAGCTGTTGTGGATCTGCCACCGCATCGCGGTCATGAACCACGGCCGGGTGGTCACGGTCATCGACCGGGCCGACGCCACCAAGGAACGCATCATGACGGCCGCGGCCGGAACGTCCCCGCTCAACCAGGAAACGCCGGACCAGGAACAACTGACGAACGGAGCCACAGCATGAGCGCGCAGAGCACGCTCGCACCCGAAGAGGCCGCGCCGCGTTCCCGCCCGGCCGTGTCGAGCCTCGCCCGCAAACTCGCCGCCTCCCCGGAGGCCGGCGTGATCATCGCCTGCGTGCTGGTGTTCGTCGGGATCGCGGCCAACGCGGAGACGTACACCGCGGTGGGCAACCTTCAGGTGATGGGCCGCGACCTGTCACAGGTCGGCATCCTGGCCATCGGCGAGTCGCTGGTCATCCTGACCGGTGGCATCGATCTCTCGGTGGGTGCGCTGGCAGGTCTGGCCGGCATCCTGGCCGCCTGGATGAACGTGAACGAGGGCATGCCCGCGCCCCTCGCGATCCTGTTCACGCTGGTGATCTGCGGTGGGGTCGGTCTCTGGCACGGCATCATGGTCACCCGCCTGAACGTGCCGCCCTTCGTGATCACCCTGGTCACCTACACCGTGGCGCAGGGCATGGCACTCGCGATCACCAGCGGCTCGCCCATCAACAATCTCTCGCCGCTGTTCAGCAACCTGAGCCAGTACTACATCGGCGAAGTGCCGGTCCCCGCGCTGTTCTTCGTCGGCGCGGCCGTCATCGCCTGGTTCGTGCTGGAGCGCACCTACGTCGGCCGGCAGATCTACGCGGTCGGCGGCAACAAAGAGGCCGCCCGGCTGGCCGGTATCCCAACCGCCCGCCGCATCACCTCCACCTACGTCGCCAGCGCCGCACTGGCCGGTGTGGTCGGCATCATGGTGATCGGCCGGATGAACGTGGCCGACCCCTCGGTCGGCGCCGGCTGGGAACTGACCGCGATCGCCGCGGCGGTGGTCGGCGGCATGTCGCTCTCCGGTGGCGAGGGTCGCATCGCCGGCATCGCGGCGGGCGCGATCCTGCTGGAGTTCATCACCAACGGCCTGCTCGCACTCAAGGTCAGCCCGTACGACCAGCAGGTGGTCCAGGGAGCGGTCCTCGGCATCGCCATCCTGCTCGACCGGGCACGGGCCCGCTACTTCGGCAAGAGCCGTAGCTAGTACGTCGGTCGACTTCGCTGATCTCTGCGCGGGTGCCGCCGCGGCGGCATCTTCGAAGAGTCGGACGGTGATCGTGATATCGAACAACTTTGGAGGAGACCGATGGTGAATGCCGGAGACCGGACGGCAGGGAACCCGGAACCCTGTGTCATCGGAGTCGACTACGGCACGTTGTCCGGGCGGGCTGTGGTGGTCCGGGTGG
>NZ_JALJRY010000021.1:0-104363 GCF_024519455.1 Streptomyces sp. STR69
CAGCGCCGATGGTACTGCAGGGGGGACCCTGTGGGAGAGTAGGACGCCGCCGAACTCCTTTTAGAGCTCTGGCTCTTGGGCACGCAGCCCAAGAGCCAGAGCTTTTTTGCGTTGGGGTAAGGTCAGGGGGCATCGTCGGAACGTTTTCCCACAGGAGGCCCCCGGGTGGAGGTCCAGGAGACCCGTGTCCAGACAGACCGGGTGCTCACCATCCCGAACATCCTCAGCATGGCGCGCCTGGTCGGCGTACCCATCTTCCTGTGGTTGATCCTCAGGCCCGAGTTCGGAGGCCCCAAGAGCGACGGCTGGGCGCTCCTGGTGCTGATGCTGAGCGGGATCAGCGACTACCTGGACGGTAAGCTCGCGCGGCGCTGGAACCAGATCAGCAGCCTTGGCCGGCTTCTTGATCCCGCCGCGGACCGGCTCTATATTCTCTCGACTCTCGTCGGACTCACCTGGCGCGAGATTCTGCCAATCTGGTTGACTGCGGCACTGCTGGCGCGAGAGCTGGTTCTGTTGGTAGTGGTGGCCGTCCTCAGGCGCCACGGCTATCCGCCGCTGCAGGTGAACTTCCTGGGCAAGGCGGCTACGTTCAACCTGATGTACGCGTTCCCGTTGCTGTTGCTCAGTGACGGAAGTGGATGGCTTCCGTCACTCGCAGCGATTTTCGGATGGGCGTTCGCCGGATGGGGTACAACGCTGTACTGGTGGGCAGGAGTCCTCTACGTGGTACAAGTCCGCCGCCTGCTGCGCGCGGATGCCACGGCCGACTGACCTTGCCGATGGGGCGGTAACAGTCGCTCGATGGCCCGTTGCGGAAAAGTGCGGGACAATCTGGACTGGTGAAGTCGGCTAGACCGTCGTCTCTCAGAGGAGGACGCTTCCGACATGAAGGCCGTCGTGATGGCCGGAGGCGAAGGCACACGCCTTCGCCCCATGACCTCAAGCATGCCCAAGCCACTGTTGCCCGTGGTCAATCGACCGATCATGGAGCACGTGCTGAGGCTGCTCAAAAGGCATGGGCTCAATGAGACCGTAGTCACCGTGCAGTTCCTGGCCTCGCTGGTCAAGAACTACTTCGGTGACGGCGAAGAGCTCGGCATGGAGCTCTCGTATGCCAATGAGGAGAAGCCACTCGGTACCGCCGGAAGCGTCAAGAACGCCGAAGAGGCGTTGAAGGACGATGCCTTCCTCGTCATCTCCGGTGATGCCCTGACCGACTTCGACCTCACCGAACTGATCAATTTCCACAAGGAAAAGGGTGCGCTGGTCACGGTCTGTCTGACCCGGGTACCCAATCCGCTGGAATTCGGCATCACCATCGTCGACGAAGAGGGAAAGGTCGAGCGTTTCCTTGAGAAGCCGACCTGGGGCCAGGTCTTCTCGGACACGGTGAACACGGGCATTTATGTGATGGAGCCCGAGGTCTTCGACTATGTCGAGGCCGATGTTCCAGTCGACTGGTCCGGCGATGTCTTCCCGCAGTTGATGAAGGAGGGCAAGCCGGTCTACGGCTTTGTCGCCGAGGGCTACTGGGAGGACGTCGGCACTCACGAGAGCTATGTGAAGGCGCAGGCCGATGTCCTGGAGGGCAAGGTCGACGTCGAGATCGACGGCTTCGAGCTGTCGCCGGGAGTGTGGGTGGCCGAGGGTGCAGAGGTGCACCCCGACGCGGTTCTCCGCGGGCCGCTCTACATCGGCGACTACGCCAAGGTGGAGGCCGGTGCCGAAATCCGTGAGCACACCGTCATCGGTTCGAACGTCGTCGTAAAGACCGGGGCTTTTCTGCACAGGGCGGTCGTGCACGACAACGTGTATGTCGGCCAGCACAGCAATCTTCGTGGCTGTGTCGTCGGAAAGAACACCGACATCATGCGTGCGGCCCGGATCGAGGACGGCGCCGTCATCGGTGACGAGTGTCTGATCGGTGAAGAATCGATCGTGCAGGGCAATGTGCGGGTCTACCCGTTCAAGACGATCGAGGCCGGCGCCTTCGTCAACACGTCGGTCATCTGGGAGTCGAGAGGGCAGGCGCACCTCTTCGGCGCTCGTGGTGTGTCCGGGATCCTGAACGTCGAGATCACACCGGAACTCGTCGTGCGTCTCGCCGGCGCCTACGCCACGACCCTCAAGAAGGGCTCCACGGTCACCACGGCCCGTGACCACTCCCGAGGTGCCCGTGCGCTCAAGCGGGCGGTGATCTCCGCCCTGCAGACCAGCGCCATCGACGTACGGGACCTGGAGAACGTACCGCTGCCCGTGGCCCGGCAGCAGACCGCGCGGGGCAGTGCCGGCGGGATCATGATCCGGACCACACCCGGGGTGCCGGACTCCGTCGACATCATGTTCTTCGACAGTCAGGGCGCCGACCTCTCGCAGGGGAGTCAGCGCAAGCTGGACCGGGTGTTCGCGCGGCAGGAGTACCGGCGTGCGTTCCCCGGTGAGATCGGGGACCTGCACTTCCCGGCCAGTGTCTTCGACTCGTACACGGGGTCCCTGCTGCGGAATGTCGACACGACCGGAATTGCCGACTCCGGCCTGAAGGTCGTGGTGGACGCGTCAAACGGCAGTGCAGGGCTCGTGCTGCCCAGCCTGCTCGGCAAGCTTGGTGTGGACTCGCTGACGATCAATCCCGGTCTCGACGAGTCCAGGCCGACGGAGACCGCGGACACGCGGCGCTCGGGCCTGGTGCGGCTCGGCGAGATCGTGGCCTCCGCGCGGGCCGCGTTCGGAGTGCGGTTCGACCCGGTCGGTGAGCGGTTGTCGCTCGTCGACGAGAAGGGGCGGATCGTCGAGGACGACCGGGCCCTGCTCGTGATGCTCGACCTGGTGGCCGCAGAGCGGCGCAGCGGGCGGGTGGCGCTGCCGGTGACCACCACGAGGATCGCCGAGCAGGTGGCGGCCTATCACGGGACCCAGGTGGAATGGACGACGACCTCGCCGGACGACCTGACCAGGGTCGGGCGCGACGAGTCGACCATCTTCGGCGGCGACGGCAAGGCCGGGTTCATCATCCCGGAGTTCAGCAGTGTCTTCGACGGCGCCGCAGCCTTCGTACGACTCATTGGGCTGGTGGCGCGGACGCAACTCACGCTGAGTCAGATCGACGCCCGGATTCCTCGGGCGCACGTCCTGAAGCGGGACCTCGCGACTCCCTGGGCAGTCAAGGGACTTGTGATGCGCCGGGTCGTGGAAGCGGCCGGTGATCGCTTTGTCGACACCACGGACGGGGTACGGGTGGTGGAGACCGACGGTCGCTGGGTGATGGTGTTGCCCGACCCGGCCGAAGCGGTCACGCACCTGTGGGCCGAGGGGCCGGACGACGCCTCCGCGCAGGCCCTGTTGGACGAGTGGTCGGCAGTCGTGGACAGCGCAGGACGGTAAAACGCGGACCACGCGCGCGTGCCGGACATGCCTCCCCAAGGGGGCCTGTCCGGCACGCCGGTGGGGCCATTCGGAGGTACAGGCCACCACGTGCGACGATGTGCGGCATGCCGCAGCAGCCCCCCGTTCGGAGCACACCCACGCGCCCTGCGCGTCCGGACGCATCCATGTCGCTGCTCACCAACGTCATGGACCACAGCCTCGACGAGGGTTACGCCGAGGCCGCCGCCCGGAAGAAGTCCGCGGGCGCGAGCGGCATGCCGAAGCCCCTCCGGACGAAACTCGGTCTCGCCGCCGGCCTGGTGCTGGCGGCCCTTGTCGTGACCCTGGGAGCGGCACAGGCGCGGGTGGCCGCCCCCGTGGTGGCCAAGGAGCGCCAGGAACTGATCGACCGTATCGACAAAGAGACCAAGTCGGCGGACAAGCTGGAAGGCACCGTCGACACGCTCCGGGACGACGTGAGCGCGCGGCAGCGGGCGGCGCTGAAGACGAGCGGCGGCAGCGGCCAGGCGGACCTGGTGAGCATGCTGTCCGGTGCGACCGCGGTGCACGGCCCCGGTGTGAAGCTCGTCGTCGACGACGCGAGGGAAGCCAGCAGCGGTGGGGGCGACAACCCGCGCGAGACCGCCGACTTCTCCGACACCGGGCGGGTGCGCGACCGCGACATGCAGCGCGTGGTCAACGGACTGTGGGCGGCGGGTGCCGAGGCCATCTCCGTCAACGGGCAGCGGCTGACGGCGCTGTCCGCGATCAGGGCCGCGGGTGACGCGATACTGGTCGACAACAGGCCACTGGTGCCGCCCTATACGGTGCTCGCGGTGGGGGACGGCAAGCGTCTGAGCACGAGGTTCCAGAACGGTGCCGACGGGCTCTATCTGAACGCTCTGGAAGACAACTACGGCATCAGGGCGACCATCGCCGTGGAGAGCGACCTCCGGCTGCCCGCCGCGCCGAGTGTGATCGTACGAACAGCACAGCCGAGAACTGAGAAGGGCACATCGTGATCGCCGTACTGGGCCTCATCGTGGGAGTGGTGGCCGGAATTCTCGTCCGGCCTGAGGTGCCGGTGGTCGTGGAGCCCTATCTGCCGATCGCCGTCGTCGCGGCGCTGGACGCCGTCTTCGGTGGGCTGCGGGCGATGCTCGACGGCATCTTCGACGACAAGGTCTTCGTGGTGTCGTTCCTGTCGAACGTGGTCGTGGCTGCGCTGATCGTGTTCCTGGGCGACAAGTTGGGCGTCGGCGCCCAGCTGTCCACGGGTGTCGTGGTCGTTCTCGGGATCCGGATCTTCTCCAACGCCGCGGCCATCCGCCGGCACGTCTTCCGGGCGTGAGGTAGATGAGCAACGAGGACGAGCAGCCGGAGAACAGGCTGCGCCGGGAACTGCCCGAAGAGGTACCGGCGTCTGCTTCCTCGGAGGCGCCGGTCACAGAGGAGAAGTCCGCTCCCGCCGTCACGGGTCGGCAGCGGCTGGTGCAGGGGCTGTGGCCGCCGCGCGCCAGCAGGGCCCAACTCATCGTCGCCGTGCTGCTGTTTGGCCTGGGCTTCGGGCTGGCCGTGCAGGTCGCCTCGAACAGCAACAGTGACAGCGCGCTGCGTGGGGCCCGGCAGGAAGATCTTGTGCGCATTCTCGATGAACTGGACGACCGTACTCAGCGTCTTGAGGACGAGAAGCAGGGTCTGCAGAAACAGCGCGACGAGCTGGAGAACAGCTCCGACCAGGCCGAGGAGGCCCGCAAGCAGACGGCCGAGAAGGAGAAGCAGCTCGGCATCCTGGCGGGCACCGTGGCCGCGCAGGGACCCGGCATCACGATGACCATCGATGACACGAAGGGAACGGTCGAGGCGGACATGTTGCTCGATGCGGTCCAGGAGTTGCGCGCGGCCGGTGCGGAGGCGATCCAGGTGAACGGCGTACGCGTGGTGGCCGGCACCTATCTGACGGACTCCGACAAGAGCGTGAGTGTCGACGGGAACAAGATCAACGCCCCCTATCGTTTCAAGGTCATCGGCAAGCCGCAGGATCTCGAACCGGCGCTCAACATCCCTGGAGGCGTGGTGCAGACTCTTGAGAAGGAGCAGGCCACCGTTACCGTCGGGCGGTCGAGCAAGATCGTCGTGGATGCCTTGCGGGCCGCGAAGCAGCCTGACTACGCTCGGTCGTCCTCCCGGTGAACCGGGGGTGCATGGGGACCGTCCGGCGAGGGCATGAGGTTGCGGGGGGTCGACGCACCGATTGGGTGGTGCGTGGTGGAAACTGTCTGGTGGATACGGACGTTGTGAGGATGTCCGGGTCGACCGGTGTGTTCAATCAGGGTTCGTCCTGCCCCACGGGCGGGTCTGTTTCGGTCAAGGGGAATCGCCCGTGAAGTTGTTTGCGAAGTTGTTCGGCAAGAGTGCGAAAGAGAGCAGCGACAATCAGACCGCTCGCCATCGCGCACAACCGGACGCAGAGGGCCAGCGTCCGCTGTTCCGTGACCAGGTCGCTGGTCAGGGCGCGCCATCGGTTGACCCTGCGCAGTCCGGCGACATAGGTTTCGGACAACCGTCAACCTCAAGTACGGGTGGAGGGTTTTCCCCTATGTCGGCCCTGGTGTGTACGAGGTGCGGTAACCGCAACGCGGAGAACAGCCGCTTCTGTTCCAACTGCGGTGCGCCGCTGCGACCCGGCGTAACTCCGGAGCGCGCGTCCGAGACGACGTCGACCATCTCCATCTCCGGTCTTGAGGCCTACGACGCCGAGGTGACCGGCCAGACGCAGATGCCGACGCTCTCCCCGGAGGCGCAGGCGGCCGTCGACGCGCTGCCGTTGGGCTCGGCGCTCCTGGTGGTGCGGCGCGGTCCGAACTCGGGCAGCCGCTTCCTGCTGGACGGCGAGTTGACCACGGCCGGCCGTCACCCGCAGAGCGACATCTTCCTGGACGACGTGACGGTCTCGCGCCGTCATGTGGAGTTCCGGCGCGTTGCCGACGGTTCCTTCACGGTCGCCGACGTCGGCAGCCTGAACGGCACCTACGTCAACCGTGAGCGCATCGACTCGGTCCCGCTGGCCAACGGTGACGAGGTGCAGATCGGCAAGTACCGGCTGGTGTTCTACGCGAGCCAGCGGGGTTACTGACCCTCCCTCGGACTGGGTCCGGGGGATTCCCCCAGGAAGGTCCATGCTTCAAACACCGAGCGGCGGTGCCGGGCACGGTACCGCCGCCACGGACACCGGGCTGATGAGCATCGGCACGGTGCTGAACACGCTGCACGACGAGTTCCCCGAAGTCACCATCTCCAAGATCCGTTTCCTGGAGTCGGAGGGGCTCATCGAGCCGCAGCGGACCCCTTCCGGCTACCGCAAGTTCAGCCCCGCAGACGTCGAACGCCTCGGCCATGTCCTGAGGATGCAGCGGGACCACTATCTGCCGCTCAAGGTGATCCGCGAGCATCTCGACGCCATGGAGCGCGGGGAAGCCGCCCCGCTGCCCGCCGTGGGCCGTCAGCGGGACGGCGAAGTCGTCCTGGAGCCCGTGGAGGGCCCCACAGTGGCCCGGATCGGGCGGGCCGAGCTGCTGGCCGCCGCCGGGATCGGTGAGCAGGAGCTCGACGAGTGGGAGTCGTACGGGCTCATCGCTCCGCTGCCGGACGGTGTGTACGACGCGGAAGCCGTCACCGTGGCCGGCCTCGTCCTGGAGTTGGGGCGGTTCGGGATCGAACCGCGGCACCTGCGCGCGATGAAGGCCGCCGCGGACCGTGAGGCCGGGCTCGTCGACCAGGTGGTCGCGCCGTTGAAGCGGCACCGCAATCCGCAGACAAGGGCCCACGCGGAGGCCCGTACGAAGGAGCTGGCGGGGCTCACGGTGAAGCTGCACGCGGCGCTGGTGCAGACCGCGCTCGGCGTGCGCCTGCCCTGAGCCGGACGGGATTGCGGCCGCCTGATCGGTCACCCGTTCTCGGCCCGACTACCCAAACGTCCCGGGCACGGCCTAGGGTTGCTGTGTGAACGAGCTCGATGTCGTAGGTGTCCGGGTCGAAATGCCCTCCAACCAACCGATCGTGCTCCTGCGTGAAGTGGGAGGCGACCGCTACCTCCCCATCTGGATCGGGCCCGGGGAGGCGACGGCGATCGCCTTCGCACAGCAGGGCATGGCCCCCGCACGACCGCTGACCCACGACCTGTTCAAGGACGTGCTGGAGGCCGTCGGCCAGGAGCTCACCGAAGTGCGCATCACGGATCTGCGTGAGGGCGTCTTCTACGCCGAGCTGGTGTTCGCCAGCGGAGTCGAGGTGAGCGCCCGCCCGTCCGACGCCATAGCGCTGGCACTGCGCACCGGGACGCCGATCTACGGCAGCGACGGCGTGCTCGACGACGCGGGCATCGCGATCCCGGACGAGCAGGAGGACGAGGTGGAGAAGTTCCGCGAGTTCCTCGACCAGATCTCGCCCGAGGACTTCGGGACCAACAGCCAGTGAGATCGAGGGCCGGCAGAGAAATGCTGGCATTTGCCACCGGCGTGTGAGAGCGTCCTGCGGCCCCCCGCGAGCGCATTCGGCTAGCCTTTCCCCGCGGTGGGGTACGGGAAACCACTCCTAGGGTGATTATCACTCGGCGTGCCTAGCGTGGCGATCGTTGACGCACCCCTGGTGACTGCCTACCGTCGAGAAGGCAGGTCAAGGACGGAGGTCGGCGTGAGAAGCAGCGGCGACGGTACGGCTGGGGGTGCCCCGGAACGCAGTTTCGGGGACAGTGGCCCGTACCCGCTTCATGGCAGTGCGGCCGATCACGCTCCGCATCGACCCACTGCCGTGCCGAGCAGCGGAGGGGCGACGTCCATGGCGTCCGAGCAGATCGGCTACCGGGGCCCTACGGCCTGTGCGGCGGCCGGCATCACCTATCGGCAACTGGACTACTGGGCGCGTACCGGGCTCGTCGAGCCCAGCGTGCGGCCCGCGCACGGGTCGGGGACACAGCGGCTCTACAGCTTCCGGGACGTGGTCGTCCTGAAGATCGTCAAGCGGTTCCTCGACACGGGCGTGTCGCTGCAGAACATCCGCAGCGCCGTTCTGCACCTGAGGGAGTGCGACTTCCGCGATCTGGAGCGCATGACGCTGATGAGCGACGGCGCCACGGTCTACGAGTGCACCTCCCCCGACGAGGTCCACGCCCTGCTCCAGGGCGGTCAGGGCGTCTTCGGGATCGCCGTGGGCGTGGTGTGGCGGGATGTGGAGAGCGCCCTGTCGCAACTGCACGGGGAGCGCGTCGACACCGGCGAGACGCTCGTCGGGTCCAACCCCGCCGACGAGCTGGCCAGGCGGCGCAACCGGGCCGTCTGAGGGCCCGGCAGGAGCCGTAACGGGGCATTGTCAGTGGCGTAGGGCAGCATCGGAGATGTGAGAACCGCGCCCACGATCCTGCATCTCGACATGGACGCCTTCTTCGCCTCGGCGGAGCAGGCGTCCAAGCCGAGCCTGCGCGGGAAGGCTGTCGTCGTGGGCGGGCTCGGGCCGCGCGGGGTGGTCGCCACCGCGTCGTACGAGGCACGGGTCTTCGGGGTGAACTCGGCGATGCCCATGGCCCAGGCGCGCAGACTCGCTCCGAACGCCGCGTATCTCGTGCCGCGCTTCGGCTTCTACCGGTCGATCAGCGAGCAGGTGATGGCGCTGCTGCGGGCGCTGTCGCCGCTTGTGGAGCCGCTGAGCCTGGACGAGGCGTTCGTGGACCTGGAGGCCGGTGAGGCGGCCTGGGACGCCGAGTCGGCGCGCCGGGCCGGGGAGCGACTGCGCGCCGACATACGGGCGGTCACGGGCCTCACCGGCTCGGTCGGCCTCGCCGCCTCCAAGATGATCGCGAAGATCGCCTCCGAGCGCGCCAAGCCCGACGGACTGGTGCTGATCGAGCCCGGCACCGAGCGGGCGTTGCTGGGGCCGTTGTCGGTGCGCACGCTGCCCGGCGTCGGTCCGGCGACGGGCGACCATCTGCGGCGGGCCGGGATCACCACGGTCGACGAGATCGCCGAGGCGGGCGAGGACGAGCTCGTACGGCTGGTGGGCAAGGCCCACGGGCACGCGCTGTACGCCATGGCGCTCGCGCACGACGAGCGGCCCGTGGTGGCCGAGCGGGAGACCAAGTCGGTGTCGGTCGAGGACACCTACGACGTGGACATCCACGACCGGATCCGAGTGGGCTTGGAGGTGCAGCGCCTCGCCGACAGGTGTGTGCGGCGGCTGCGGGGTGCCGGGCTGTCGGGGCGGACCATCGTGCTCAAGGTGCGGCGGTACGACTTCTCGACGCTGACCCGGTCCGAGACCTTGCGTGGGCCCACCGACGATCCGGGGGTGGTGCGGGAGGCCGCGGCGCGGTTGCTGGACTCCGTGGACACCACGGGCGGGGTGCGGCTCCTTGGGGTGGGCGTCTCCGGGCTCGCCGACTACACGCAGGAGGACCTGTTCGCGCAGGCGGCGGGGGAACAGGCCGACCTTCTTGAGGAGGAGCACACGGAGGAGGAAGCCGGCGGGGAGCAGACGGCACCCGTGGAGCGGCGCTGGCCGGCAGGCCACGACGTGCATCACTCGGGGTTCGGGCACGGGTGGGTGCAGGGCAGCGGGCTGGGGCGGGTCACCGTGCGGTTCGAAGCGCCGGAGGATGCCGGGCCCGGGCGGGTCCGGACCTTCCGGACCGACGATCCGGAGCTGGAGCCGGCGGAGCCACTGCCGTTGGTGACGCGAGACGCGGGTGAACTGACCGCAGCATCAGGGCAGTTGGTGGCGCCGCCCCCGGAAGGTCGAAGACCCGCCGACCCTCCCGCCGCTTCGGTTCAGGTGTCGTCCGAGCCCGCCAGTTTGCCGAAGTCGCGGTCCGGGAGGGAGGGCGGTGGGGCCACGTCGAGGCCGTAGTGGTGGTAGAGCTGGAGTTCCTGGTCGGGGGAGAGGTGGCGGCCGACGCCGAAGTCGGGGGCGTCCTTGATCAGGGAGCGGTCGAAGGGGATGTGCAGGGTGCCCTCGATCAGTTCGCTGGGCTCCAGGGGGACGAAGGCGTCCCTGGAGAACAGGCCGGTGCGTATGGCCGCCCACTCCGGTACGCCGGTCGCGTCGTCGAGGTAGACCTCGTCGATCGTGCCGATCTTGGCGCCGGTGCGGTCGAACGCCTTGCGGCCGATCAGGTTGCGCGGATCGATATCGGTCTGCACGGGCCCTCCTCCTGGTCGCAACTCATCCGTAAACTCTACAAAAGAGCACATTCGGTTCGGTGGCCACTCGAAAGCTCGGCTTCACCGCTCGCTGGTAGGCTGGCCAGCGGCTGCTGACCCCGTGCGGGAGAGTCCTCCAGACTTCATCGGAGGCGCCGAAGGAGCAAATCCTCCCCGGAATCTCTCAGGCTCACGTACCGCACGGACGAGGTCACTCTGGAAAGCAGGGCGGGTGCCGGCGACGGCTCTCGCTCTCACCGACGGTGAAAACCGGTGACCTTCGGGTGGCCGGTGAAGCTCTCAGGTTGAGATGACAGAGGGGGAGGCCGTCCGGGCACCCCACTGTCGTGGTGCCCTCGAAGGTCGTGTCCGACCAGGAGGCCTCCCAAATGACCGCCCCTCGCACTTCGCTCTCCGAGCTCGAACAGGGCATTCCGTTCGAGCAGCGCCACATCGGTCCCGACCAGGAAGCGCGGGCCAAGATGCTCGCGCAGGTCGGCTACGGCTCGCTCGACGAGCTCACGGCCGCCGCGGTCCCCGATGTGATCAAGAACGCCGACTCCCTCGACCTGCCGGGCGCCCGCACCGAGGCCGAGGTGCTGGCCGAACTGCGTTCCCTCGCGGACCGCAACGAGGTCCTCGGTTCCATGATCGGGCTCGGGTACTACGGGACCTTCACCCCGCCCGTGATCCTGCGCAACGTCATGGAGAACCCGGCCTGGTACACGGCCTACACGCCGTATCAGCCGGAGATCTCCCAAGGCCGGCTCGAAGCCCTCCTCAACTTCCAGACCATGGTCGCCGACCTCACCGGGCTGCCGACCTCCGGCGCCTCCCTGCTCGACGAGGGCACGGCCGCCGCCGAGGCCGTGGCGCTGTCGCGGCGCATGGGCAAGAACAAGAAGGGTCTGTTCCTGGTCGACGCGGACGTGCTGCCGCAGACGATCGCCGTGATCGAGACCCGCGCCGAGCCGGCCGGCGTCGAGGTCGTCGTCGCCGACCTCGGCGAAGGCATCCCGGCCGACCTCGCCGAGCGTGAGATCAACGGCGTGCTCGTCCAGTACCCGGGCGCCTCCGGTGCCGTACGCGACATCAAGCCGCTGATCGAGCAGGCGCACGCGCTCGGCGCGCTCGTCACCGTCGCCGCCGATCTTCTCGCGCTCACGCTGCTCAAGTCGCCCGGCGAGTTGGGCGCGGACATCGCGGTCGGTACGACCCAGCGCTTCGGGGTGCCGATGGGCTTCGGCGGGCCGCACGCCGGATACATGGCCGTGCACGAGAAGTTCGCGCGCAGCCTGCCCGGACGGCTCGTGGGCGTCTCGGTCGACGCCGACGGGCACAAGGCCTACCGCCTCGCCCTGCAGACCCGCGAGCAGCACATCCGCCGTGAGAAGGCCACCAGCAACATCTGCACGGCCCAGGTGCTCCTTGCCGTCATGGCCGGGATGTACGCCGTCTACCACGGGCCCGAGGGGCTGAAGGGCATCGCGCGCCGGACGCACCGGTACGCCACGATCCTCGCCGCCGGGCTCACCGCAGGCGGTGTCGAGGTCGTGCACGGCGGCTACTTCGACACGCTGACCGCACGTGTGCCCGGCCGGGCCGCCGAGGTCGTCGCCGCGGCCCGGGAGGACGGCGTCAACCTCCACCTCGTGGACGCGGACCAGGTGTCGATCGCCTGCGACGAGACCACCACGCGCGCCCAACTGACCGCCGTATGGACCGCGTTCGGGGTCGACGGCGACATCGAGGCGCTCGACGCGACCGCCGAGGACACGCTGCCCGAGGCGCTGTTGCGGAACGACGCGTACCTCACGCACCCCGTGTTCCGGGACCACCGTTCCGAGACCGCGATGCTGCGCTACCTGCGCAGGCTCGCCGACCGTGACTACGCGCTCGACCGGGGCATGATCCCGCTGGGCTCCTGCACGATGAAGCTCAACGCGACCACCGAGATGGAGCCGGTCACCTGGCCCGAGTTCGGGCAGCTGCACCCCTTCGCGCCCGCCGAGCAGGCGGAGGGATACCTCACGCTCATCCGGGAGTTGGAGGAGCGGCTCGCCGAGGTCACCGGGTACGACAAGGTGTCGCTGCAGCCCAACGCCGGTTCGCAGGGCGAGCTGGCCGGGCTGCTCGCCGTACGCGGATACCACCGGGCCAACGGTGACGAGCAGCGGACCGTGTGTCTGATCCCGTCGTCCGCGCACGGCACGAATGCCGCCAGCGCGGTGATGGCCGGGATGAAGGTCGTCGTTGTGAAGACCGCCGAGGACGGCGAGATCGACGTCGAGGATCTGCGGGCGAAGATCGAGCAGTACCGCGACGAGCTTTCGGTGCTGATGATCACTTACCCGTCCACGCACGGCGTGTTCGAGGAGCACGTCGCCGACATCTGCGCGCAGGTGCACGAGGCGGGCGGGCAGGTCTACGTCGACGGTGCCAACCTCAACGCCCTTGTGGGGCTTGCCAAGCCGGGCCACTTCGGTGGCGACGTCTCGCATCTGAATCTCCACAAGACGTTCTGCATTCCGCATGGTGGCGGTGGGCCGGGTGTCGGGCCGGTGGGCGTGCGCGCGCACCTGGCGCCGTACCTGCCGAACCACCCGTTGCAGCCGGCGGCCGGGCCGGAGACGGGAGTTGGGCCCATCTCGGCCGCTCCGTGGGGTTCCGCCGGCATCCTGCCGATCTCGTGGGCGTACGTCCGGCTCATGGGTGGCGAGGGGCTGAAGCGGGCCACGCAGGTGGCGGTGCTCAGCGCCAACTACATTGCCAAGCGGCTCGAACCGCACTACCCGGTGCTCTACACCGGGCCCGGCGGGCTCGTCGCGCACGAGTGCATCATCGATCTGCGGCCGATCAGCAAGGCGACCGGGGTCAGCGTCGACGACATCGCCAAGCGGCTCATCGACTACGGCTTCCACGCGCCGACCATGTCGTTCCCGGTGGCCGGCACGCTGATGATCGAGCCGACCGAGTCCGAGGACCTGATCGAACTGGACCGGTTCTGCGAGGCGATGATCGCGATTCGTGGGGAGATCGAGAAGGTCGGGTCGGGGGAGTGGCCGGCTGAGGACAACCCGTTGCGGAACGCGCCGCATACCGCTGCCGCGCTGGGTGGGGAGTGGGGGCACGCGTACTCGCGTGAGGAGGCTGTCTTCCCGGCCGGTGTTTCCGTTGCCGACAAGTACTGGCCGCCGGTGCGGCGGATCGACCAGGCCTTTGGGGACCGGAACCTTGTTTGTTCCTGCCCGCCGTTGGATGCGTACGAGGACTGAGTTTTCCGGCTGCGGGTCCGTCGTGGCTGGGCGCGCCCCGTGGCGGAGCCACAAATCGATACAGCCCCGCGCCCCTATCGGGGCGCTGTAGCTCAGGTTGGATAGGAGTGGGTCTGGGTTGCCTTTACCGCAGCCCAGACCAAAGCCCCCTGGTGCAGGTCCAGTTCGGCTGCCGCGACTGTCGTCAGGTCTGCTGCCAGGGGGAGTTCGCCGGTCAGGTCCACGCGGATCTGGTCGCCGTGGGTTTCCAGGCCCGCTACCTCGCAGTGCCAGAGGTTGCGGGCGCTGGCGCCGGTGGGGCGGTCCCGGAAGAGAGTTACCGCGCTGGGCGGGAACGCTACGAACGCCTCGCCCTGGAGATCTTCCGTGGTGGTGATCACGGGGCCGGTGTCGAGCGTGACCGTGTGGCCGTCGGCGCTGCCCTTGTAGAGGTTGAGGCCGACCAGTTGGGCGATGTAGTCCGTGCGCGGGTGGCGGGCGATGTCGGCGGGGGTGCCCTCCTGGACGATCGTGCCCTGCTCGATCACGACCAGCCGGTCGGCCAACACCATGGCGTCCAGGGGGTCGTGGGTGACCAGCACCGCGACCGCCTCGAACTCCGCGAGGTGGCGGCGGAGTTGGGCCCGTACGTCCAGGCGGGTGCGGGCGTCCAGGGCGGCGAGGGGTTCGTCGAGGAGCAGGAGGCGGGGGCGGGTCGCCAACGCCCTTGCCACGGCGACGCGTTGGGCCTGGCCGCCGGAGAGCCGGCGGGGCTTGGCGCCCGCGTGCTCGGTGAGGCCCATCCTCTCCAGCCACTCGGCTGCGATGGCGCGGGACTCCGCCTTGGTCGCGCCCTGGCAGCGGGGGCCGAAGCCGACGTTGTCGAGGGCGGTGAGGTGCGGGAAGAGGAGATAGTCCTGGAAGACGACGCCAACCGGGCGGGACTCCGGGGGAGTACGGTCCAACTCCGCGCCGTCCAGCCGTAGATGACCGTCCGTCAGGCCGAGCAGGCCGGCCAGGGCTCGCAACGCGGTTGTCTTTCCGGCGCCGTTGGGGCCCAGCAGGGCGACTACGTCGCCGGGTGCGGCGGTCAGTTCGACGTCGAGGCGGAAGGTGCCGCGGTCCACGACGAGATGGGCGTCGAGGCCCGCTTCGGCTGTGGTGACGAAGTTGTTCATGATGTCGCCATCCAGCGGTCCCGGAGTCCGGCCAGGACCGCGATCGACACGGCCAGGAGGACCAGGCTGAGGGCGATCGCCGCCTCGGGGTCGTTCTGGAGGGCGAGGTAGACCGCGAGGGGCATGGTCTGGGTGCGGCCGGGGAAGTTGCCGGCGAAGGTGATCGTCGCGCCGAACTCGCCCAGTGCGCGGGCCCAGGCGAGCACCGAGCCGGCCGCGATGCCCGGGGCGATCAGAGGGAGTGTGACCCGGCGGAACGCCGTGAAGCGGGAGGCGCCGAGGGTCTGGGCGGCCTCCTCGTAGCGCGGGTCGGCGGCGCGCAGGGTGCCCTCGACGCTGATGACCAGGAACGGCATCGCCACGAACGCCTCCGCGACCACGACACCGGTCGTGGTGAAGGGAAGCGTGATGCCGAACCACGAGTCGAGCCACTGGCCCACGACACCGTTGCGGCCGAGGGCCAGGAGGAGCGCCACTCCGCCCACCACCGGGGGCAGGACCAGCGGGAGTGTCACCAGGGCGCGGACGAAGCGGCGGCCGGGGAACTCCGTGCGGGCCAGCAGCCAGGCCAGCGGCACGCCCAGCACCAGACACACCGCTGTCGCCAAGGTCGCGCTCAGCAGGGAGAGTTGGAGCGCCTGCCAGACCTCCGTGCTGGTGAGTTGTGACGGCAGCGACCGCCAGGGGGCCCGCACGAGAAGGGCGAGCAGCGGGAGAAGCAGGAACGCCAGGCCGATGAGTGCGGGCAGCAGGAGGGGCAACGGCACCCCGCGTCCGGTCATCCGGACACGGCGACGCCGCGGCCCGCCCTTCAGGGTCTCGGCCGCGGCGTCGGAGGTGTCGAGCTGGGTCACGGCTTGAGGAAGCCCGCCGCGGACAGCACCTTCTGGCCCTCGGCGGACTGCACCAGCGCGATGAACGCCTTGGCGGCGACGGCGTTGGGCGCGTTCTTCAGGAGGACGATCGGGTAGTCGTTGATGGCGTCGGCGGACTCGGGGAACTCCACGCCCTCCACCTTGTCACCTGCCGCGTGCACATCGGTCTTGTAGACGACCGCCGCGTCGGCCTCCTTCAACACCACCTTGTTGAGGGCCGACTTGACGTCCTCCTCGTACGACACCGGGGTGAGCTTCAACTTGCTTGCGGTGAGCGCCTTTTGAGCGGCGGCGCCGCACGGCACCGTCTTGTCGCACAGCACGACCTTGAGCGAGGACTTGGTGAGGTCCTTGAGGGAGGTCACCTTGTCGGGGTTGCCCGGCAGGGTGGCGATCTCCAGCTGGTTGCGCACGAACGTGGCCGGTGTGCCGACACCGTCGCCCTTGTCCGTGACGATCGCCATGGTCTTGGGGCTCGCGGCGGCGAACACGTCGGCCGGGGCACCGCTGGTGATGCTCGCGGCGAGGGTGTCGCTGCCCGCGAAGTTGAAGGTGACCTTGGTACCCGGGTGCGCAGTCTCGAACTCCTTGCCCAGGGTCGTGAAGGACTCCTTGAGCGAGGCGGCGGCGAAGACGGTGACGGTGCCGGACATCTTCGGGGACGCGGACGCCGAGGTGTCGGACTTCGAGGAGGACGAGTCGTCGCTGGAGGAGCAGGCGCTCAGGGCCAGCAGCGCGGCGGCTCCGGCCCCCGCAACCTGCAGGGTCCGGCGGGTCCGACGCGCGGAACGGGTCATCACGGTTCTACTCCTCTGGTCTCTTCATGAAAGGTGCTCATGAAAGCGGTTGTCGCGCCCTTCGGCGGCCGTAACGGCCGTGCCGCGATGATACTGCCGCATTTGCCAGGCATAAGTCTCCTGTCGCATCGCATGAGCTGCACTATTTGCTTGCGGGGCGTGCATGTGCGTTTGTACGGGACTGCCGTCCGGGTACCACATTCCGGGAGGTGATGGCTCGTGACGCTCGCGCAGCTCGACCTGACGGGGGACCTGGCCCGGCCCACCCGGCTGACCGTGCCGGATCTGCTGAACTGGCCGCTGCACCGGGTCCGGGTCAGCTTCGAGTGCGCCACCAGCGGCACCCAGGTCCACCGCTTCGCGGGACCACGGCTCTACGACGTCCTGTCCGCGGCCGGTCCCGGGTTCGACCCCGTCCGCCGCAAGGACCGGTTGCGCTTCCTCATCGCGGTGAGCGGTACGGACGGGCACCACGCGCTGCTGTCCTGGGCCGAGATCGATCCCGACTTCGCTCATGCCCCTGTTCTGCTCGCTGTCAGCATCGATGACACTCCGCTCGACCGTGCCGGACCGCAACTGGTGCTTCCACAGGACCGTTGCGGGGCCCGGCACATCAGTGGGATCAGTGCGATACGGGTGGACGGGGGGTACGGCGCGGCGAGTTGGCCAGTGCCAGCCACACCCGGTCGCGGGTCAGCGGAAGTTCGGTGAAGCGGACGCCCGTCGCGTCCCGCAGCGCGTTGGCGAACGCGGGCGCGACCGGGTTGAAGAGGCTCTCGCTCATCGACTTGGCGCCCAACGGCCCGATGGCGTCCGCCGTTTCCATGAAGTGCACCTCGGTGCGCGGCACGTCCGCGTACTGCGGCAGCCGGTAGCGGCGGAACGCGGCCGTCTCCACCGCGCCGTGCTCGTCGATGCGGACGTTCTCGAAGAGGGTCGCGCCGAGCGCCTGGGCGACCCCGCCCTCCACCTGGCCCCGGCACTGCATCGGGTTCATCACCTTGCCCGCGTCGGCCGCGTGCACACTGCGCAGGATGCGGATCTCGCCCGAGTCCGGGTCCACGGCGACCCTGAACCACTGCGCGTTGAAGGTCACGGAGCGGGGCGTCCCGCCGAAGTGTCCGTCGGCGGTGAACTCCACCCCGACCGCCGCACCGGCCGCGTGCAGCTCCTTCAACGACAGACGGCCATCAGGATGCAGTACGGCCTCCTCCGCCAACCGGCAGTCCGCGCGCGGGAGTTGCAGATGGGCGGCCGAGCTGCTTGCGGAGGCCCTCCCCGTCGACGCCGACGGGGTCTCGCCCTACGAGCGCTGGCACCTCTGCCTGCCCGACCTCGACGACGCACCGCCGTGCATGCTGCACGAACTGGCCTCGGTGCTGGGGCGCTGCCAGGAGGCGCGGGTCCGGTCGCGGGCCGAAGAGCGGCGGACGGCCGACGAGTTGGGGGCACTGCTCGCCGTGCCCGGTACGGATCCCTCCGTCGTGGCGACGGCGCTACGGGCCTGTGGGCTGCCGGCGGACGGGCCGTACCGCGTGCTGGTCGCGGAGACCGGGGCACAGCGGGCCGGGCTGGCCGAGGGTGCGTTGGCGGAAGTGGTCGCGCATGTGGTGGCGGGGGAGAGGGCTGAGGGGCGGGCGCCGGGCGGTGCAGCGGTCGCGCGGGCTGGGGCTGGGGAACGGTCGGCGGGCGGCGCCGCGCTTGCCGCATTGCCCCAAGGCGTCGGAGCCGTAGGGCGGTTGCCCGACGGAACCGCGTTCGCGGTCGTCACCCGGGGTGAGGCCGACGCGTTCCGCGAGGTCTGGCCGCTTGTCGCCGCCAGTGAGCCGGCCGTGCCGCTCTACGGCGGGACCGGGGCGACCGTGGCCGAGGCGAAGGATCTCAACGGGGCCCTGGCGCAGGCGCGTTACGCGCTCACCTCGGCGCGCGGCACCGCACGCGGTGGCTCCGTGCTCACCGACGCCTCGACGCTCACCGGGCTCGACGCGCTGCTCACCGGTGTGCCGGGCGAGGTCCGTACCGCCTTCAGCCGGACCGTTCTCGGTGAACTGCGGGGCAACGCCGTCCTGTTGGAGACCCTGGAGACCTTCCTCGCCTGTGACGGCTCCTGGGCGCGGACCGCGGAGGCGCTGCATCTGCACGTCAACTCCGTGCACTACCGCATCGGTCGTATCGAGCACTTCACCGGCCGCGACCTCTCCAGCCTCTACGACCGCCTGGATCTGTGGGCGGCCCTGTTGTGCCGGACGGACAGCGCCTAACCTGCACGTCACAGGGGAGGTCAGGGATGCTGTTGCGTCAGCTGGAGTACCTCGTCGCGCTCGCCCGTGAGCGGCACTTCGCGCGCGCCGCGGCGGCCTGCTATGTCTCGCAGCCCTCGCTGTCGGCCGCGATCCGCCGACTGGAGCACGAGTTGGACGTACCGATCGTACGGCGCGGCAGAAAGTACGAGGGGCTGACCCCCGAGGGCGAGGTGGTGCTCGCCTGGGCGCACCGCATCCTTGCCGAACGGGACGCCCTGCACCAGGAGTTGTCCACCCTGCGCGGCGGCCTCACCGGCACGCTGAGGCTGGGCGTGGTGCCGACCGCGCTGCCCGCCGCCTCCCTCCTCACCACCCCGTTCTGCGAACGGCATCCCCGGGCCCGGGTCGCCCTGGAGTCGCTGTCGTCCGTCGGCATCACCCACGGGCTCGCCGAGTTCGAGTTGGACGCGGCGATGACCTACCTGGACGACGACGCCCTGCGCAACGTCCGCCGCCTCCCGCTCTACGAGGAGCGGTACGTCCTCCTGACCCCCGTCGACGGGCCGCTCGGCGGTGTCTCCAGGGCGAGTTGGGCCCAGGCGGCCACGCTCCCGCTCTGCCTGCTCAACTCGCGGATGCGCAACCGCCGCATCATCGACGAGTGTTTCGCCGCCGAGGGGGCGACGGTCTCCCCGGCGATCGAGTCGGACAGCGTCGCCGGGCTCTACACCCTGCTCCCCGGCGGGCGTTGGTCCAGCGTGATCTCGCACGCGTGGCTGCACATGTTCGACGTCCCGGTCGGGATGCGGGTGGTACCACTGAAGGGACCCGCGCACGGGCCACGGGTAGGACTGGTCGTCGCCCGCAGCGAGCCCCAATCGGTGCTGGCGGAGGCCCTGTTGAAGGTGGCGCGGGAAGCGGGCGTACGCGACGCCCTCGACGAACTCCTGCACACCTACCTGGGGGACGACCGCTGATAGACGCGGGCTATCCCGGCATAGCAACGTTCGCTTTGACCAGGGCGATTCACCCCGAGGATCGTGAAGTTCACCTTCCGCCAACGGAGTTGAGGAGCCGCGACATGGCCAAGGTTCTCTGTGTCCTGTACGACGACCCCACCGACGGTTACCCGACCTCGTACGCCCGCGACGACCTGCCCGTGATCGACCACTACCCGGGCGGCCAGACCACCCCCACCCCCGAGGCGGTCGACTTCACCCCGGGCCACCTCCTCGGCAGCGTCTCCGGTGAACTCGGCCTGCGCGCCTACCTGGAGGCCAACGGGCACACCCTCGTCGTCACCTCCGACAAGGACGGCGAGGGCTCGGTCTTCGACCGGGAACTGGTCGACGCCGACATCGTGATCTCGCAGCCGTTCTGGCCCGCGTACCTCACCCCCGAGCGGATCGCCGCCGCGAAGAACCTCAAGCTCGCGGTCACCGCCGGCATCGGCTCCGACCACGTCGACCTCGACGCGGCGATCTCGCACGGCGTGACGGTCGCCGAAGTGACGTACTGCAACAGCATCAGCGTCGCCGAACACGTGGTGATGATGACGCTGTCCCTCGTGCGCAACTACCTGCCCTCCCACCAGGTCGTGCTCGACGGCGGCTGGAACATCGCGGACTGCGTGGCCCGTTCGTACGACCTCGAAGGCATGCACGTCGGGACGGTCGCCGCCGGGCGGATCGGGCTCGCGGTGCTGCGGCGGCTCGCGCCCTTCGACGTGAAGCTGCACTACACCGACCGGTACCGGCTGCCCGAGGACGTGGAGCGGGAGTTGGGGCTGACCTGGCACGAGAGCGCCGAGGACATGGTGCCGCACTGCGATGTCGTCACCATCAACGCGCCGCTGCACCCGGAGACGGAGGGGCTGTTCGGCGACAAACTGCTCGCGCAGATGAAGCGCGGCGCGTATCTCATCAACACCGCGCGGGCGAAGATCGTCGACCGGGACGCCGTCGAACGGGCGCTGCGCAGCGGGCAGTTGGCGGGTTACGCCGGTGACGTGTGGTTCCCGCAGCCCGCTCCGGCGGACCACCCCTGGCGCACGATGCCGCACCACGGGATGACCCCGCACATCTCCGGTTCCTCGCTGTCGGCGCAGGCCCGGTACGCGGCGGGCACCCGGGAGATCCTGGAGGCGTTCTTCGCGGGGCGGCCGATCCGCGACGAGTATCTGATCGTCGACGGGGGCGCGTTGGCGGGGACCGGCGCGCACTCCTACTCCGTCAACAAGTGACGGAAGCTCCCACCAGGTGACGGACGGAGGTCACCGCACGCCTCATACGCGGTCGATATGTACGTTCGTCGACTTCACGCGGGCGGTGGCCTCCATGCCGACCTCCAGGCCGAGTTCCTCGACGGCCTCCCGGGTCAGCAGCGAGACCAGCCGGTGCGGACCGGCCTGGATCTCGACCTGGGCGGCGACATCGCCGAGCTTGATCGCGGTGACGATGCCGGGGAACGCGTTGCGCACCGAGGTGTACGAGGTGTCCTCCTCGACGGCGCCCGACTTCGCCAACTCGACCGAGAACGCGGCCAGGTCGACACCGTCGATGAGCCGACGGCCGCCCTCGTCGCGGTGGGTCGTCACCCGGCCCGCGTCCGCCCACCGGCGCGCGGTGTCCGGACTCACGCCGAGCAGCCGTGCCGCCTGGCCGATTGTGTAGGACTGCATACGCGCCACCCTAGGGGCAGAAACGGAAGTCGGTGGACGGGGGGTTGGCTCTGGGGTATAACGCGATATAGCGTCAGTCCGTCGATCGGGGTGAGGGTATGTCGGGTGAGCTGATGAGCACGACCGGGTTGCGGGCCTCCCATGCGGACCGGGACCGCGTCGTGGACGTGCTGACCGGCGCGGCCGGCGACGGACGGCTGACCGCCGAGGAACTCGACGAGCGCGTCGAGGCCGCTCTGTCCGCCCGCACGCTGGGGGAGCTGGCGGTCCTGACGGCCGACTTGCCGGCGGTGGCGGGCACGACTCCGGTCGAGGTGAAGGACGTCGCCCGCATCGAGCAGAACGGCGGCTCGACGCGGCGCGGTGACGGCTGGGTGGTGCCGCGCCGGCTGGAGATCCGGTCGCGCCTGGGCGATGTGACGCTCGACTTCACCCAGGCGGTGATCACCCAGGCCACGCTCCGCATCGACCTGGACATGCACCTAGGTGCCCTACGGCTGCTGGTATCGCCGGGCGTCGTCGTGAACACCGACGACCTGGTGCTCAACTACAGCAAGGTCAAGACGCGCGGACCGGGTGACACGGGCGCTCCGGTCGACCTGCGGATAGAGATCGTCGGGCAACTGGGGTTGGGGAAGGTCCTGGTCCGCCGGACGCGGCGCAAGGTCAGGAAATCCCCGACGCCCTGAGCACCGACCGGGCCGCCTCGTCGTCGATCAGCTGGCCCAGGTGACGCCGGACATCGGTGCCCTGGCGCAGGGTGCCGCGCTCCATGGAGTGCCGTATGCCGGTGTCCAGTTCGTGCCAGAGGAGGGGGTTGGCGACCAGCACCCGGGGGTCCAGTTCGAGCCACTGTCCGTGCGTGTCCCGCAGGACCAGACGCGTGGAGACATCGCCGTACTGCCGTACGACCGTCAGCGCGTCCGTGTGTACCGTGCGGCGCAGCAGCGGGCTGTCCACGGTGAGCCAGCCGGGGCCCGCGGTGACGCGATGCGGGAGCAGGACGGCGCAGAGCGCCGCCGACATGGCGAACCACAGCAGCGCGCGGGGCAGGGTCAGGGTTCCGGCGTTCCAGTCGACCAGCAGGGTCATCCCGAGGAAGCCGAGCGCGCAGCCCGTCGCCAGCCGGGCGTCGCCACGCCAGTGGCGGTCGCCGGTCGGGCCCGGTGGTGGGGTGCTGTGCCGCATGAGGCCGACCGTAGGCCGCCCCGGGCCCGACACGCGGGCCCCTGACGGGCCTCTTACACTGCGGGACCGGATTTTGTCGCGTCTCTTACGGTGACGGTGACAAGGGGGGCCTGAACGGTCAGCCCGTGTGCACGCGTGGGCGCCTCGTGCGGTCCGGTTCTGCCTCGCGGAGGACCTCTCGGGTGACCGGGGCGACCTCGCCCTGGCCGAAGAGGAAGAAGCGGAGGAAGTTGGCGAAGGGGTTGCCCTCGGTCCACTCGAAGTACATGTGCGGGATGCGGCCCGTCGTGTCGCGGGCGTGGAGCATCAGCGCGGCCAGCGCGTTCGGAATGGACGAGGACTCCAGGGTCAGCACCCGGTAGCGGTCGTGCAGCACCTCGCCGCGCACCGTCAGGCCCGCCTCGAACTCGGAGGCGTCGAGGACGGTCACCTCCACGAACACGAAGTCCTCACCGGGGATGTCGTTGTCGGTGCGGATCTGCTCGATCTTCTCCCGGTACTCGGCCTTGTCCCGGCGCTCGGGCTCGTTCGCGACGAAGCGGATCTTCCGGCTGGCCATGTCCCGGATGAATCGTTCCGCCATGGGGTCCAACTGCACGCTGGTGACGCGCAGTTCGAAGGCGCGGGCCAGCCGGGACAGCAGGGAGACCAGGATGATGCCGGCGATGAAGCAGGCGCCGATCTTCACGCCGTCCGGGCGCTCGATGACGTTCACGACGGTGACGTAGAGGAGGACCGCCGAGACGATGCCGAAGGCGATGGTCCAGTTGCGCTGGTGGGCGCGCCGGGCGGAGATGGTCACCGCGATGGCGGCCGAGGACATCAGGACCAGGACGCCGGTGGCGTAGGCGCCGCCCTGGGCGTCGACGCTGGCGTCGAAGATCCAGGTGACCAGGAACGCGACCAGCGTGAAGACGATCACCATCGGGCGGACGGCGCGGGCCCAGTGCGGGGCCATGCCGTAGCGGGGCAGATAGCGCGGCATCAGGTTGAGCAGGCCGGCCATCGCGGAGGCGCCGGCGAACCAGAGGATGGCGATGGTGGAGAAGTCGTAGACCGTGCCGAAGGCGTTGCCCAGGTACTCGTGCGAGAGATACGCCAGCGCGCGTCCGTTGGCCTGGCCGCCGGACTTGAACTCCTTCTCCGGGATGAGCACGGTGGTGATGAAGCTGGTCGCGATCAGGAACACGCTCATGATGAGCGCGGCGGCCGTGAGCAGCTTCTTGGTGTCCCGGATCCGGCCCTTCGGATTCTGCTCGGTGTCGTCCGGGTCGCCCTCGACGTGCGGCATGACGGCCACACCGGTCTCGAAGCCGGAGAGGCCCAGCGCCAGCTTGGGGAAGACCAGCAGGGACACGCCCACCATGGCGAAGACGTTGCCGTGTTCGGTGGTCAGGGCACTGGTCCAGTCGGTGACCACGTGTCCCTCGGTGACCACGTGCCACATGCCGACGATGACGACCACGGTGTTGAGCGCCAGGTACGCCACCACCAGGTACACCGCGACGCCGATCGCCTCCAGGAAGCCCTTGAGGAACACCGCGCCCAGCAGGGCGACCAGGATCAGGGTGATCAGCATCTGCTTGTCGTGCAGCACGCTCGTGAAGTGCGGGTTCTCCACCAGGTGAGTGGAGGCGTCCGCCGCCGAAAGGGTGATGGTGATCAGGAAGTCGGTCGCGGCGAAGCCGAGCAGGGCCAGGACGAACAGTTTGCCCTTCCAGAACGACAGCAGCCGCTCCAGCATCGCGATGGAGCCCTCGCCGTGCGGGCTCTCCTCGGCCACCCGGCGGTACACCGGCAGGGCGCCGAAGAGAGTGACCAGCACGAGCACGATGGTCGCCACCGGCGACAGCAGTCCGGCGGCCAGGGCCGCGATGCCCGGCTGGTAGCCGAGGGTGGAGAAGTAGTCGACACCGGTCAGGCACATCACCCGCCACCAGCGCTGACCCTTGTGGGCGTGCTGTTCGGGCTCCGGCACGGACTGCGGCACCTGCTGGCCGCCACCCTTGCCCATGTCGGCCAGGCCCTCCAGCATCCAGGCGCGCAGGCGACTGGCGGGAGGGTGTTCGGTCGTGGCCATCGGCGTGCTCCTGGGGTGCGGGTCAGCGTGCGGTTTCTGGCCATCACGCGGACGGCGGCACCAGCGTAAGCGGAGAGTGACGCGTGGGCCCATGGATGTCGGGGCCATGGGCGTCAATCTTCCGTTAAGACTGGCCGGGTGGGCGGCAGGAGCGCATCAGGAAGGGGTGGCCGGAAGTGGTTCGGGGCGCGTTGGGCTGTATGGGGGTGTGGGGAGGGCGGTACCGGACGGTGGACACCGAGCGTGACGACGGGCCGAGTGTGCATGCGGAAGAGAGCCGCCACCCGTCCCGGTACCACCGCGTCACACGTCCGCCAGCCTTGCCTCCTCCAGATCCAGCGACCGCTGCAGCCGCCTGCGGGTCGTGTCGCTGATGGCGTGGTCGTCGTAGAGGCGCTGCAGTTCCACCGCCTCGACGGCGATCAGGTCGCGGCGGAGCTGGCGGTAGACCAGGTCGGCCGACTCCGTGGGGGACGGGTGGCCGTTGTGCTCGGCGAGGCGGTCGCGGGCGTCGTCGAGGCGGGCGTTGAGGCCGCGGCGGAGCCGGTCGAGGACGACGTCCGGTACGGCTTCCAACTCGGCGAGTTCGTCGAGGCGGCGGATGCCCGCGTCGGCCAACCTGCAGCGGGCGGAGGCCTCTTCGCGTTCCGTGTGGTCGGGTTCCAGCGCGATGCCGGAGCGGCGGACGACGGGCGCGAGGGTGAAGCCCTGCACGACCAGGGTGACGACCACGACCGAGGTGGTGAGGACCAGGACCAGCGGGCGGTCGGCCAGCGTGGCGCCGCTGCTGGTGACCTCCGGGATCGACAGGGCCGCCGCCAGCGGAAGAACACCCCGGGTGCCCGCCCAGGTCAGCACCATCGGCACCCGCCAGTTCACCCGGTGCGTCCCGCCCTTGCGCTGCACCACGGCCGACAACGGCGCCAGCCACAGCAGTCGTACGGCGATCAGGGTGCCCGCCACCGCGAGCGCGTACAGCGGCCAGGCCCGGTCGCCGTCGGACAGCGCCCGCACCTGCGTGGGCAGCGCCAGCCCGATCAGCGAGAACACCACGCTCTCCAGCAGGAACACCAACGTGCCGTAGACGGCGTGCAGTTGGAGCCGTATGCGGGCGTTGGTGAGCCGGTCGCCGCGACCGCCCAGGACGACCCCCGCGACCACGACCGAGGTCACGCCCGACGTGTGCGCCCCCTCCGCCAGTACGTAGGCCGCGTACGGCGTGACCAGGGCGATCACCGTCTCCAGGACCGGGTCCTCGGTACGCCGCCGGATCAGTGTCACGGCGTGGGCGACGGCCGCCCCGATGACCGTGCCGCCACCCGCGAGGACGATGAACTCGCCGCCCGCGGCACCCCAGTTCGCCGCCGCCGAGGCCACCGCGACGCTCACCGCGACCCGGAACAGGACCAGCGAGGTCGCGTCGTTGAACAGGGACTCCGCCTGGACGAGCATCTGGACCCGGGGCGGCAGCGCGAGCCGTCGGCCCAGCGCGGTGACGGCGACCGGGTCGGTGCTGGCCAGGACCGCGCCGAGCACGAACGCCATCTGCCAGGACAGCGGGGTCACCGTGGACGCCACCCAGCCCACCGCCGCCGCGGACGCGACGACCAGGCCGATCGCGAGGATCCCGACCGGCTTCCACACGGCCTTCAGCTCGCGCCACGACAAGTCCTCGGCACTGGCGTAGAGCAGCGGCGGCAGCACCACCAGACCGATCACGTCCGGGCTGATCCCGATGGCCGGGGTGCCCGGCAGCAGCGCCACGGCGAGACCGGCGACCACGAGGAGAGAGGGGGCGGGGATCCGCCAGCGGCGGGCGAACGTCGCGACCAGCGTCGCCAGTACCACGAGAGCGAGAACCGTACCGACGCCGCGCATGCCGTCCCCCTGGGTCTTGGACGAGCCCATGCGGACTCCCCGCCGACCAGACTTCCCGGCACACCGTGCACACCCTAACCCGGCCGGATGCCGTCAAGACAGTGTCAACGTCCTCGCGGGCGGCGCCAGGGACGCATCAAGAAGCCTGCCCTGAGGCCTGCGGAGCGCTTCTCTGGGAGGCGATGAACGACGTACTACGACGCGGACGACTGAAGGTCTACCTCGGGGCGGCCCCGGGCGTCGGCAAGACCTACCGCATGCTCGACGAGGCGCGGCGCCGGGCCGCCCGGGGCGCCGATGTGGTGGTGGGCTTCGCCGAGTGCCACGGGCGCCCGCTCACCGAGGCGATGCTCGACGGCCTGGAGGTCGTGCCGCGGGCCCAATGCGCCTACCGGGGCGGGTACTTCGAGGAGATGGACCTCGGCGCGGTCCTCGTCCGCCGCCCGGAGGTGGCCGTCGTCGACGAGTTCGCCCACAGCAACGTCCCCGGCGGCGGACGCAACGCCAAGCGCTGGCAGGACATCGACGAACTGCTCGCCGCGGGCATCGACGTCGTCACCGCCGTCAACGTGCAGCACCTGGCCTCCCTCAAGGACGTGGTCGAGAAGATCACCGGGGTCCCGCAGCACGAGACGCTGCCCGACGACGTCGTCCGCCGAGCACAGCAGATCGAACTCATCGACATGCCGCCCGAGGGACTGCGGCGGCGCATGGCGCACGGCAACATCTACACGCCGGAGAAGATCGACGCGGCCCTCGCCAACTACTTCCGGCCCGGAAACCTCACCGCACTACGGCAGTTGGCGCTGCTGTGGGTGGCCGACCGGGTCGACGAGGCCCTGCACGCCTACCGCGCCGAGCACGCGATCGGCGGGGGGTGGGAGACCCGGGAACGAGTGGTCGTCGCCCTTACCGGCGGCCCCGAGGGCGACACACTCATCCGGCGGGCCGCCCGCATCGCCGACCGTTCCGCCGGCGGCGACCTCCTCGCCGTGCACGTGGCCCGCAGCGACGGACTCGCCGCCGGGGTGTCGCACGCATCGCTCGCCCGGCAGCGCCGGCTCGTCGAGGATCTCGGCGGCAGCTACCACTCGGTGGTCGGCGACGGAGTAGCCACCGCCCTGGTCGAGTTCGCCCGCACCGAGAACGCCACCCAACTCGTCCTCGGCACCAGCCGCCGGGGCCGGTTGGAGCGGTTCCTGACCGGACCCGGCACGGGCGAGACGGTCACCGAACTCTCTGGTGACATCGATGTTCACCGCGTCACCCACGAGCGCGCCGGGCGCGGCACCCTGCTGCCGTCCCGCCGCCGTACCCTCTCGACGGGACGGCTGATCGCCGGTCCCGTGGCGGGACTTGTGCTGCCGGTGCTGCTCACCGTCTTCCTCGCGCAGGTGCGCGGCACGGTCAACCTCACCAGCGAGGCACTGCTGTTCCTGCTCGCCGTGGTCGGGGTCGCCTGCATAGGCGGTGTCACCTCGGCGGTCATCGCGTCGGTGACGGCCTCGCTGCTGCTCAACTACTGGTTCATACCGCCCATAGGGCAGTTCACGCTGGACGACCCCAACGCCCTCTTGGCGCTGGGGGTGTTCACGGTCGTGGCGGCGACCGTGGCCGCCGTCGTCGACCGTTCGCTACGACTGTCCCGGCGCTCGGCGCGTGCCACCGCCGAGGCCGAGACCATGTCATCCCTCGCGGGCAGCATCGTGCGCGGCGGCCAGACGATCCCGGCACTGCTGGAACGCACCCGCGAGACCTTCGGCACCGACTCGGCGGAACTCGTCGACGAGCCACCGGACCACGAGGTCGGCGGCGGAGTCACCATCGTCCCGGCCGGCCCCGGGGCCTTCCTCGTCCTGCGCGGACGCACCCTCTCCTCCTCGGAACGACGCGTCCTGGCCGCCTTCGCCGCCCATGTCGGCTCCGCCGTCGAACGGGCCCAACTCGCCGAAGCGGCGGCCGAGATAGAGCCGGTGAAGGCGGCCGACCGCCTGCGTACGGCGCTGCTGCGGGCGGTCGGCCACGACCTGCGGACCCCGCTCGCGGCGGGCTGGGCGGCCGTCACCTCGTTGCGCGGCCGGGACGTCGAATTCTCGGACGAGGACCGTGACGAACTCCTCGCCACCGCCGACGAGTCCATGGCCAAGCTGAGCCGACTGCTGGAAAATCTCCTCGACTTGAGCCGCCTTGAGGCGGGAGTCCTCCCACTGAACCTGCGGGCCACGAGCCTGGAGGAAGTGCTGCCGATGGCGCTCGCGGACGTGCCCGACGTGGACCTGCGGGACGTGGAGTCGATCCCGCCGGTGCTCGTCGATCCGCCGCTGCTGGAGCGCGTGATCGCCAACCTGGCGGGCAACGCGGCCCGGCACACCCCACCGGGCCGCCGGGTGCTGGTCACCGCGAGCGCGCTGGGCGGCCGGGTGGAGTTGAGGGTCGTGGACCGGGGGCCCGGGCTTCCGACTACCGGTCGCGAGCGGCTCTTCGAGCCGTTCCAGCGCCTCGGTGACACGGACAACACCACCGGCCTCGGCCTCGGACTCGCCCTCGCGCGCGGCCTCACCGAGGCGATGAACGGGACGCTCACCCCCGAGGACACACCGGGCGGCGGTCTGACCATGGTCGTGTCCCTGCCGCTGGCCGAAGGGGCGAGCCAGCCGGATCCGAGCCTGGTGGTCACTCCAGACCGGACACCCTGAACACGGTCTCCGCGGTCTCGCGTTCGACGCGTTCCGCGACCCGGCGCAGGGCGGTCGCCCCGCAGGTGAGCGAGCCGGAGGCAAGGGACTTGTGCGCGTCCTCGGCCAACCGGTGCCACACATCAGGGTTGTTGACCAGCACATCGGGATCGATCTCGACCCGGGCGCCGAACTCGTCCCGCAGCAACAGCCGTTGAGAGACCCCGTCCAGACAGCGCACCGACACCAGCCGGTCCGTGCGGACGCGCCGCTCGCGCAGCAGCCCGCGCGAGGACAGCCAGCCCTCGCCCGCCCGGACCCGGGCCGGATACAGCACCACGAAGAGCAGCAGGGCCAGGGCGAACCAGAGCGCGGCGCGCCAGAGCGTGAGCCGACCGCCGAAGTGGTCGACGACCAGCAGGAGTCCGAGGAGCGCGCCCGCGCAGCGGAACGTGCCGCGCAGATCCTGCGCCCATCGTCGGTCCTCCACCGGTTCCATGGAGGCGACCGTAGAGATTCCCGGCGTACGGAAGCCGGGCCTTGACGCGACTCTGACGGGTGTCCGGTGGTTCTTGACGCCCTCGCAGCGGCCTTGCAGCGGCCGGGAGCAGTTGGCCTGGTCACACCCTCGTCAAGTTCGCGTCAAAGAACGCGTGTTCGGCGCGAAGAAGCCGCAAGGAGAAGGAGAAACCGGTGGTGGCGGGACAGAACCTTGAGCGCACGCGCGCGTTCCCGTCACCGCGCGTCCGTACGCGAAGGAGCCATCAGCATGAGCGTTCTGACTGTCCAGCCGGGTGAGACGCCGGCCGACGAGGAGCCCCCGGATACCGGCGAGCGCCATCGGCTGACCGCCCTCGCAGGGTTCGCCGCCCTGTCCCTGGACGCCATGGCGTCGGTGGCCTACGGCCCTGAGGCGATCGTCCTCGTACTGGCCGCCGCCGGCGCGCACGGACTCGGCTTCACCCTGCCGGTGACGCTCGCCATCGCCGCCCTGCTGGCCGTCCTCGTCGCCTCCTACCGGCAGGTCATCGCGGCCTTCCCGGACGGCGGCGGCTCCTACGCCGTGGCGAAGACGCACCTCGGCGCGCGGACGAGCCTGGTGGCCGCCGCCTCGCTGGTACTGGACTACGTCCTGAACGTCGCCGTCGCCGTCACGGCCGGAGTCGCCGCCCTGACCTCGGCCTTCCCGCGCCTGTACGACGACCGGCTGTGGCTGTGTCTTGCGGTGCTGGTGCTGGTCACGGCGGTGAACCTGCGCGGGATCGTCGAGTCGGCGCGCGCCTTCGTCGTGCCGACCGTCGTGTTCGTCGGCTCCATCTTCGTGCTCATCGCGGTCGGCCTGTTCCGGTCGGCGCCGGTCAGCACCGCGACCGCCGACGGCCATGCCTCCGCGCTCGCCGACAACGCGACGAGCGTCGGCACCCTGCTCCTGCTGAAAGCCTTTGCCTCCGGTTGCAGCGCCCTCACCGGCGTCGAGGCCATCGCCAACGCGGTGCCCTCCTTCCGCGCGCCCCGCGTCAAGCGGGCCCAGCGCGCGGAGGTCGCCCTAGGCGCGGTGCTCGGCGTGATGCTCATCGGCCTGTCGGTGCTGATCTCCCGCTTCCACCTCCAGCCCGTCCAGGGAGTCACCGTCCTCGCCCAGCTCGCGGACGCCTCACTCGGCCACAACTGGGCTTTCTACGTCATCCAGTTCGCGACGATGATCCTGCTCGCCCTGTCCGCGAACACGTCCTTCGGCGGGCTGCCGGTGCTGCTCAAGCTGCTGGCCCGCGACAACTACCTTCCGCACGTCTTCGCCCTCAAGGCCGACCGCCAGGTGCACCGGCACGGCGTGCTCGCGCTGGCCGCGGTCTCGGCGGCCCTGCTGGTGTTCTCCGGCGGCGACACCAACACCCTCGTGCCGCTCTTCGCGATCGGCGTCTTCGTCGGCTTCACGGTCGCCCAGGTCGGCATGGTCCGGCACTGGCGCGGTGAACGCGGACCCGGCCGGCGCGGGAAAGCCCTGCTGAACGGCTTCGGCGCGGTCCTCACCGGCGTGGCCGCGGTCGTCGTCACCGCGAGCAAGTTCGAGGACGGCGCCTGGCTGATCGTGATCACCCTGCCGCTGCTCGTGCTCGCCTTCGAGGCCGTGCACCGCGCCTACACGCACATCGGCGAACGGCTCGGCCTCGGCCGTATCCCGGAGCCGCCGCACCGCGACCGGTCGGTGGTGATCGTGCCGGTCTCCTCCCTCACCCGGCTCACCTCCGAGGCGCTGACGGCCGCCGCCTCCCTCGGCGACGAGGTGCGCGCGGTCACCGTCTGCTACCCCGACCCCGAGGACCGCGCCCACCTCCACGCCCTGGAGCGCGCCTGGGCCGAGTGGAACCCCGGCGTGCCCCTGGTCCGCCTCACCTGCGAACGCCGCACGCTGGGCCGCCCCATCGCCGCCTACGTACGGGACGTGTCGGCGACGGAACCGGACACCCGGGTCACCGTCCTGATCGCCGAGGTGGAGCCGGTACGGCTGTGGCAGCGGCTGCTCCAGAACCAGCGCGGGGCCGTCGTCGCCCATGCCGTACGGCGGGACACCGACGCCGTGATCTGCCGGCTGCGGTTCCGGCTGTTCTGACGCGGGTCCGGGGGCGCAGCCCCCAGACCCGCGGGCCGGTGCCGGTGGTGCCACGCCCCGCCCCGCCGTAAGAGTCCCGTCAAAGGCGTATGCGTCGCCGTAAGGGACCCGTCAACGGCGGCCGAATCCGGTCACGGGCGCGGTTACCTCTAAGCGTCCGTTCCATTCGAACCTCAATCCAGGAGCTCACGATGGCCGATCTGGCCTTCGTCGTCACCACGATCGCGGTCTTCGCGCTGGTGGCCCTCGTCGCCAAGGGGGTGACGAAGCTGTGACCGCCGAGAACATCGTCGGCCTCGTCGTGGCCGTCGCCCTGCTGGGCTATCTCGTCCTCGCCCTGATCTTCCCGGAGAGGTTCTGAGTAGCGTATGGGTCCCGTCCTTGCCGGTGTGCTCCAGCTGATCGCCCTGATAGCGGCGCTGGCGCTCGCCTACATCCCGCTCGGCAACTACATGGCCGGGGTCTACTCCTCCGACAAGCACCTGCGGGTCGAGAAGTGGATCTACAAGGGCATCGGTGCCGACCCGAACACCGAGATGCGCTGGCCCGCGTATCTGCGCAGCGTGCTCGCCTTCTCGGCGGTCGGTGTTCTCTTCCTCTATCTGCTCCAGCGTCTCCAGGGCATCCTGCCGGGCTCGTTGGGCTTCTCGTCCGTCAACCCGGCGCAGTCGTTCAACACGGCTGTGTCGTTCGTGACGAACACCAACTGGCAGTCGTACTACGGCGAGCAGACCATGGGTCACGTCGTGCAGACCGCCGGTCTGGCCGTGCAGAACTTCGTCTCCGCAGCTGTCGGCATCGCCGTCGCGGTCGCTCTCGTACGAGGCTTCGCGCGCTCGCGCACCGGTGAACTCGGCAACTTCTGGGCCGACTTGGTGCGCGGCACGATCCGCATCCTGGTGCCGCTGTCCGTCGTCGCCGCGATCGTGCTCGTCGCCTGCGGCGCCATCCAGAACTTCTCCGGGATCCACGAGGTCGGCCAGTTCATGGGCGGCCACCAGCAGTGGAACGGCGGCGCGGTCGCCTCGCAGGAAGCCATCAAGGAGGTCGGCACCAACGGCGGCGGCTACTTCAACGCCAACAGTGCCCACCCCTTCGAGAACCCGACGCCCTTCACCAACCTCTTCGAGATCTTCCTGCTGCTGGTCATCCCGTTCGCGCTGACCCGCACCTTCGGCGTGATGGTCGGCTCGATCAAGCAGGGCTACGCGATCCTCGCCACCATGGCCACCATCTGGGTCGGCTTCGTCGCCCTGATGATGTGGACCGAGTTCGCCCACCACGGTGCGGCGCTGCAGGCCGCCGGCGGTGCGATGGAGGGCAAGGAGACCCGGATCGGTGTCGGGGCCTCGTCGATCTTCGCGGTGTCGACCACCCTGACCTCGACGGGCGCGGTGGACTCCTTCCACTCCTCGTTCACCGGTCTCGGCGGCGGAATCACCATCCTGGGCATGCAGTTGGGCGAGATCGCACCCGGTGGTACCGGCTCCGGCCTCTACGGAATGCTGATCATGGCGGTCATCGCGGTGTTCATCGCCGGGCTCATGGTCGGCCGTACGCCCGAGTACCTGGGCAAGAAGATCGGCACCCGCGAGATGAAGCTCGCGGCCTGCTACATCCTGATCACCCCGGCCCTGGTGCTGATCTTCGCCGCCGCCTCGATGGCGCTGCCGACCCCGCCGCACTCGATGCTGAACTCCGGCGCGCACGGATTCTCCGAGGTGCTGTACGCCTTCACCTCCGCCGCCAACAACAACGGATCGGCGTTCGCCGGTCTGAACGCGAACACCGACTGGTTCAACACGATGCTCGGGCTCGCGATGGTGCTCGGCCGCTTCCTGCCGATGGTGTTCGTGCTGGCCCTGGCCGGCTCGCTCGCCGAGCAGAAGCCGGTACCGGTCACCGCGGGCACCCTGCGCACCGAGAAGCCGCTGTTCACCGGACTGTTGGTGGGCGCGATCCTCATCATCACCGGTCTGACCTACTTCCCGGCGCTGGCGCTGGGTCCGCTGGCCGAGGGGCTGGCGTCATGAGCACCCGTATAGAGAACCAAGAGGACTCGATGTCCACAGCCACTCCGACCCGGGCGCCGCACAGCGATGTGCCGACCGGTCACAAGGACGAAGGACGGGTCGGCGCGGGCCTGTTCGACCCGAAGCAGCTGATCAAGTCCCTGCCCGACGCCTGCCGCAAGCTCGACCCGCGGGTGATGGTCAAGTCGCCCGTCATGTTCGTCGTGTGGATCGGCTCGGTGCTCACCACCGTCTTCTCCTTCAAGGACCCGGGCGACTGGTTCGGCTGGGCGATCAGCGCCTGGCTGTGGCTGACCGTCATCTTCGCCAACCTGGCGGAGGCCGTCGCCGAGGGCCGCGGCAAGGCGCAGGCCGACACCCTGCGCAAGGCCAAGACCGACACGGTGGCCAGGCGGCTCAACGGCACCGTCGAGGAGCAGGTCCCCGGCACCGAACTCCGCATCGGCGACCTCGTGGTCTGCGAGGCGGGCGACATCATCCCCGGCGACGGTGACGTCGTCGAGGGTGTCGCGTCCGTCGACGAGTCGGCCATCACCGGCGAGTCCGCGCCCGTCATCCGCGAGTCCGGCGGCGACCGTTCGGCCGTCACCGGCGGTACGAAGGTCCTCTCCGACCGCATCGTCATCAAGATCACGACGAAGCCCGGTGAGACCTTCATCGACCGGATGATCGCCCTGGTCGAGGGCGCCGCCCGGCAGAAGACGCCCAACGAGATCGCCCTGAACATCCTGTTGGCGTCCCTCACCATCGTCTTCCTGCTCGCCTGCGCCACGCTGCCGCCGTTCGCGGACTACGCGGGCACCCACCTCACGATGATCGTGCTGGTGGCCCTGCTGGTCTGTCTGATCCCGACCACGATCGGCGCACTGCTCTCCGCGATCGGCATCGCGGGCATGGACCGCCTCGTCCAGCGCAACGTACTGGCCATGTCCGGCAGGGCGGTTGAGGCCGCCGGTGACGTCTCGACGCTGCTGCTCGACAAGACCGGCACGATCACCCTCGGCAACCGCCAGGCCTCCGAGTTCGTGCCGGTGACCGGCACCACCGAGGCCGAACTCGCCGACGCCGCCCAGCTCTCCTCGCTGGCCGACGAGACGCCCGAAGGCCGCTCCATCGTCGTCCTGGCGAAGGAGAAGTACGGCCTGCGCGAGCGCCACCAGGGCGAGCTGGCCCACGCCGAGTGGATCGCGTTCACCGCCCAGACCCGCATGTCGGGTGTGGACGTCGACGGACGCAAGATCCGCAAGGGCGCGGCCGGTTCGGTCGTCACCTGGGTCCGGGAGCGGGGCGGCGAGGTGTCCGAGGACGCCGGCGCGCTCACCGACCGGATCTCCGCGGCGGGCGGTACCCCGCTGCTCGTAGCGGTCGAAGACGCGGACGGCGCACGGGTGTTGGGCGTCATCCACCTCAAGGACGTCGTCAAGGCGGGCATGCGCGAGCGGTTCGACGAGCTGCGCCGCATGGGCATCAAGACCGTCATGATCACGGGCGACAACCCGCTGACCGCCAAGGCGATCGCGGACGAGGCCGGCGTCGACGACTTCCTCGCGGAGGCAACTCCCGAGGACAAGATGGCGCTGATCAAGCGGGAGCAGGCCGGCGGCAAGCTGGTCGCGATGACCGGTGACGGTACGAACGACGCACCCGCGCTGGCCCAGGCGGACGTCGGCGTGGCGATGAACACCGGCACGTCGGCCGCGAAGGAGGCCGGCAACATGGTCGACCTCGACTCGAACCCGACCAAGCTCATCGAGATCGTCGAGATCGGCAAGCAACTCCTCATCACCCGGGGCGCGTTGACGACGTTCTCCATCGCCAACGACGTCGCGAAGTACTTCGCGATCATCCCGGCGCTGTTCGCGGCCGTCTACCCGGGCCTGGACAAGCTCAACGTGATGGGCCTGTCCTCGCCGGACTCCGCCATCCTGTCGGCGGTCATCTTCAACGCGCTGGTCATCATCGCGCTCGTGCCGCTCTCCCTGCGGGGTGTGCAGTATCGGCCGGTCAGCGCCGACAAGATGCTGCGCCGCAACCTGACGATCTACGGCATCGGCGGCCTGATCGCGCCCTTCATCGGCATCAAGATCATCGACCTCCTCATCTCCCTCATCCCCGGAATCGGCTGACCAGTTATGAACAACTCGGTATCCAACACAGCCCGGTTGCTCTGGGCGGGCCTGCGAGCCCTGCTCGTGCTGACCCTGGTGACCGGTGTCATCTACCCGCTGGTCGTCACCGGCATCGCCCAGGCGATCTTCCCCGGCAAGGCGAACGGCTCGGAGATCAAGGCGGACGGCAAGGTCGTCGGCTCGTCCCTCATCGGGCAGTCGTACAACCTGCCGCTGAAGAAGGGGCAGGAGACCCCGGACCCGGATCTGAAGTGGTTCCAGGGCCGCCCGCAGAACGGCCTCGGCACCAACAGCGTCAACACGCAGTACTCGTTGATCCTGTCCGGCGCCACCAACCTCGCCGCCGACAGCAAGGTGCTCGTCCAGCAGGTGAAGGACGCCAAGGCCGCCGTCATCAAGGACAACTCGGTGCCCGGCTACACGGTCAAGGCGTCCGAGGTGCCCGCCGACGCGGTGACGTCCTCCGGCTCCGGCCTGGACCCGGACATCTCCCCGGCGTACGCGGACCTCCAGGTCCACCGCATCGCCGAGAAGAACGGACTGTCCGTCGCCCAGGTGCAGAAGCTGGTCGACGACCACACCGACGGCCGCACCCTCGGCTTCATCGGTGAGCCCACGGTGAACGTGCTGGAGCTCAACATCGCGCTCAAGTCCCTTGTGACGAAGAGCTGATGGCGTTACGCGACCGGCAGGGGAGTCGGCGGCCCGGGGGAGATCCCGGCGCCGCCGACTCCCGCCGCCATGCCAGGGACCACAGGAAAGGCACACCCCCATGACACGGGTGCTGGTGGTGGAGGACGACCCGCAGCTCGTACGGGCCCTCGTGATCAACATGCAGGCCCGCCAGTACGGTGTGGACGCGGCCCCCGACGGCGCCACCGCGCTCCGGCTCGCGGCCATGCGGCAGCCGGACGTCGTGATGCTCGACCTCGGACTGCCCGACATGGACGGCGTCGACGTCATCAAGGCACTCCGCGGCTGGACCCGTGTCCCCATCCTGGTGCTGTCCGCCCGGCAGGCCTCCGACGAGAAGGTCGCCGCCCTCGACGCGGGCGCCGACGACTACATCACCAAGCCGTTCAGCATGGACGAACTCCTGGCCCGGCTGCGGGCCGCCGTCCGCCGCGTCGAGGATGTGCCGCTCGCCCCGACCACCACCCTGGTCACCACCGACGACTTCACCATCGACCTGCTCGCCAAGCGCGCCACCCGAGGCGGCCACGACATCCGCCTCACCCCCACCGAGTGGCATCTGCTGGAGATCCTGATCACCAACCCGGGCCGCCTCGTCACGCAGAAGTACCTGCTGCAGGAGGTGTGGGGGGTGTCCCAGAGCAACAAGACCAACTACCTGCGGGTCTACATGGCCCAGTTGCGAAGGAAGTTGGAGGGGGACCCGTCGAGCCCCCGCTATCTGATCACCGAGCCCGGCATGGGCTACCGCTTCGAAGGATGACATGGGACGCGGCAAGCTCCGGATCTACCTCGGCGCGGCACCGGGCGTCGGCAAGACGTACGCGATGCTGTCCGAGGCGCACCGCCGTATCGAGCGGGGCACCGACTGCGTGGTCGCGTTCGTCGAGCACCACAACCGGCCGCGCACCGAGGTGATGCTGCATGGCCTGGAGGAGATCCCGCGCAGGGAACTGGCGTACCGGGACACGACGTTCAGCGAGATGGACGTCGACGCGGTCCTCGCCCGGCACCCCGAGGTGGCCCTCGTCGACGAGCTGCCGCACACCAACATCCCCGGGTCCCGCAACACCAAGCGCTGGCAGGACATCGAGGAACTCCTCGCCGCCGGCATCGACGTCATCTCGACCGTCAACATCCAGCACCTGGAGTCCCTGGGCGACATCGTCGAGTCCATCACCGGCGTACGGCAACAGGAGACCGTCCCGGACGAAGTCGTCCGCCGCGCCGACCAGATCGAGCTGGTCGACATGTCGCCGCCCGCGCTGCGCCGCCGGATGGCACACGGCAACATCTACAAACCGGACAAGGTCGACGCGGCCCTCTCCAACTACTTCCGTCCCGGAAACCTCACCGCGCTACGGGAGTTGGCGCTGCTCTGGCTCGCCGACCGGGTCGACGCCTACCTCCAGGAGTACCGCAGCGAACACCGCGTCTCGGCGATCTGGGGGTCCCGTGAACGGATCGTCGTAGGGCTGACCGGCGGTCCGGAGGGACGCACGCTCATCCGCAGGGCCGCACGGCTCGCCGAAAAGGGCGCGGGCGGTGAGGTGTTGGCGGTCTACATCTCCCGCAGCGACGGCCTGACCTCCGCCTCCCCGAAGGAACTGGCCCAACAGCGCACTCTCGTCGAGGACTTGGGCGGCACCTTCCACCAAGTCGTCGGCGAGAACATCCCGGTGGCGCTGCTGGACTTCGCGCGCGGGGTGAACGCCACCCAGATCGTCCTCGGTGTCTCCCGCCGCAAGGGCTGGCAGTACGTCTTCGGGCCAGGCGTCGGCTCGACGGTCGCCCGGGACTCGGGACCCGACCTCGACGTCCACCTGATCACCCACGACGAGGCGGGCAAGGGACGCGGACTGCCCGTGAACCGGGGCGCGCGGCTCGGCCGGGCCAGGATCGTCTGGGGCTGGCTGGCCGGTATCGGCGGACCGCTGCTGCTGACCTGGCTGTTGAGCAGTGTCACGCCCGAAGTGGGCCTGGCCAACGACATGTTGCTGTATCTCTCGCTGACCGTGGCGGCTGCCCTGCTCGGCGGACTCTTCCCCGCGCTGGCCTCGGCGGCGGTCGGATCACTGCTGCTGAACTGGTACTTCACCCCGCCCGTGCACACCTTCACCATCGCCGACCCCAAGAACATCGTCGCCATCGCGATCTTCGTGGCCGTGGCGGTGTCCGTCGCGTCGGTGGTCGACCTGGCGGCCCGGCGCACCCATCAGGCGGCCCGGCTGCGCGCCGAGTCGGAGATCCTCTCCTTCCTCGCGGGCAATGTGCTGCGCGGCGAGACCAGCCTGGAAGCGCTTCTGGAGCGGGTCCGGGAGACCTTCGGCATGGAGTCGGCCGCTCTGCTGGAGCGGGCGAGCGACGTCGAACCCTGGACCTGCGCGGGCAGCGTCGGCCCGCGCCCCTGCCAGAACCCCGAGGACGCGGACGTCGACGTACCGGTCGGCGACCACATGGCCCTCGCCCTCTCCGGCCGGGTGCTCCCGGCCGAGGACCGCCGCGTCCTGGCCGCCTTCGCCGCGCAGGCCGCCGTCGTACTGGACCGCCGCCGGCTGCGCGAAGAGGCCGACCAGGCCCGCGCGTTGGCGGAGGGCAACCGCATCCGCACGGCTCTCCTGGCCGCCGTGAGCCACGACCTGCGCACCCCCCTCGCGGGCATCAAGGCGGCCGTCACCTCGCTCCGTTCCGAGGACGTCGCCTGGTCGGACGAGGACCGGGCGGAGCTGCTGGCCGGCATCGAGGACGGCGCCGACCGCCTGGACAACCTCGTCGGGAACCTCCTCGACATGTCCCGTCTGCAGACCGGCACGGTCACCCCGATGATCCGCGAGGTGGACCTCGACGAGGTCGTCCCGATGGCGCTGGGCGGAGTCCCCGAGGACACCGTCGAACTGGACATCCCGGAGACGCTGCCCATGGTGGCCGTCGACCCCGGGCTCCTTGAGCGGGCCGTGGCCAACCTCGTCGAGAACGCTGTGAAGTACAGCCCGGAGGCAACTCCCGTACTGGTCAAGGCGAGTGCCATCGCCGACCGCGTCGAGATCCGCGTGGTCGACCGCGGCCCCGGAGTCCCCGACGAGGCGAAGAACCGCATCTTCGAACCCTTCCAGCGCTACGGCGACGCCCCGCGCGGCGCAGGAGTCGGCCTCGGTCTCGCCGTCGCCCGCGGCTTCACCGAGGCGCTCGGCGGCACGCTCAGCGCGGAGGACACACCCGGTGGCGGCCTCACGATGGTGCTCAGTCTCCAACTCGCCCCCGCTCTTGCCCCAGTTGAAGGACCCACCTACAGTCCCGCTCCGTAAGGTTCGTAGATCGGCCCGAAACTTTCGAGAACGGGCCGGACGGAGGGACGGGGACACATGCGGACGTACGACAACCCGGTCATCGGCGGGTTCCATCCCGACCCGAGTGTGTGCAGGGTCGGCGAGGACTACTACCTTGCGTGTTCCAGCTTCGAGTACTTCCCGGGCGTCCCGCTCTTCCACAGCCGGGACCTGGTGCACTGGCGCCAGATCGGCAACGCCCTTGACCGGCCGAGCCAGTTGGACCTGCCGGACGACACCCCCGCCTCGGCCGGCATCTACGCCCCGACCCTCCGCCACCACGACGGCCGCTTCCACCTGATCACCACCGATGTGCGCGGCAGGGGGAACTTCCTCGTCACCGCAGACCGCCCCGAGGGTCCCTGGTCGGACCCGGTGCTCGTCGACCTGCCGGGTATCGACCCCGACCTGGCCTGGGACGAGGACGGGAACTGCTGGTGTGCCGTGGCCGGGGTGAAAGTGGCCCGCATCGACCCGGCGACCGGCAAGGTCCTGGAGGGCCCGTTCCCGGTCTGGTCCGGCACCGGACTCCAGCACCCGGAGGCCCCGCACCTGTACCGCGTCGGCGACTGGTGGTACCTGTTGCTGGCCGAGGGCGGCACCGCACACGGCCACAGCGTCTCCATCGCCCGCGCCCGCTCCCCGCGCGGCCCCTACGAGCCGGCCCCCGCCAACCCGATCCTCTCCCACCGCAGCACCGACCTCCCCATCCAGAGCACCGGCCACGCCGACCTGGTCACCACCCCCGACGGCACCTGGTGGATGGTGCTGCTCGGAACCCGGCCCCGGGGGTGGTTCCCCGGCTTCCACGTGCTGGGCCGCGAGACGTTCCTGACCCCGGTGGAGTGGGTGGACGGCTGGCCCCGGGTCGGCCCGGTGCGGGAACAGCACCCGGCTCCGACGGCCTGGCATCCCTTCCAACTCCCGCCGGTACGCGACGACTTCGACGCCCCGACCCTCGCCTTCTCCTGGATCTCCCCGCGCAACAGGCCGGACGACAGCTGGTCGCTGACCCGACGGCCCGGCTGGCTGACTCTCGCCGCGCAGGCCGGCCCCGCCTTCCTCGGACGCCGGCAGCAACACCCCGACTGCCGGGCGGCGGTCCGCGTCGACCCCGGTTCCGGGTGCGCCGGACTCTCCGTCCGCATGGACGAGTCCCATCACTACGACATCGAGATCGCCGGGGGAGTGGTGAGCGTGCTCGCGCGGATCGGCCCGGTACGGCAGCGGGTCGCGGAGCAACCGGTACCGCCCGGCCCGGTCACCCTCGCCGTCGACATCGGCACGGCCGACACCGGCACGCGCGGGCCGGACACTCTCACCTTTTCCGTGGAGGGCCCCGAAGGTGCCGTAGAACTGGCCGAGTTGGACGGCCGCTATCTCTCCACCCAGGTCGCCGGGGGCTTCACCGGGCGCGTGATCGGCATGTATGTCAGCGAGGGCGCGGCGGCCTTCGACTGGTTCGAGTATTTCGCACTCGGGGAGGCACTCGGACAGCGGTCGACTACGGGGAGTGATTGACCCCGGATATGCGTCGGGGCCGGTGCGCACCTCGTGTGTGCGGCCGGCCCCTCATGTCCCTGAATTGCTCAAGCGGCAGTCATCACCTGGCGGTGCGGGGCGATGATCTGGCCGTCGGGCAGGAGCTCACCGGTGTCCTCGAACAGGAGAACGCCGTTGCACAGCAGGCTCCAGCCCTGTTCCGGGTGGTGCGCCGTGAGACGGGCGGATTCCCGGTCGGCAGATTCGGCTGTGGGACACGGTGGCTGGTGCTTGCACATTGGTGGGATCTCTCGCTCTGTTGTGGTCATGTCCGTCCCCCGTGGTGTTGAGTCGGTCCGAACCCAGTGTTGCCCCACGGGCGTCAATCCGCAGGGATTTAGCGGCACCGCTTCTCACAGGTTGATGACGCATCACCCGCGCGGACGGTTCAGCCCAATTCCCGGCTCGTACGAGCTTTTTCCTGCTCGTACGAGCGATACGAACATAAAGAGGATCGGAAACGCGATCGTACCCCGCTACCGGGAATTCGGCGGCGGGGTACGGGGGTGACAGCGGAGAGAAGTCAGGCGGGTGAACTGAGTAGTGGCGCCGGAGTCACCCGATGAGTCAGCACCGGCAGCAACTCGGCGACCCGGTGCGGACGGTGGGCCGCGATGCCGGGGGGTGCCGGGGCCAGTGGGACCAGCAGATCGGTCGCGGCGGGGTGGCCGTCGGCGCCGTCCGCGGTGAGATCGCCGTGCAGCCACAGTGTGAGCATGTAGAGGCCGGGCACGGACAGCAGGCGCGGCTGGTAGGCGCCCTTCATGTTCTCCGCCTGGCGCAGCGCCCGCTCGGTGGCGGCGATGTAGGGGCCCTCGAAGAAGTGCGAGAACGCCCAGCCGTCGGGGGTCAGCATCGTCTCGGCGGCGGCGACCGCGCGGTCACCGCAGCGGATCAGGAAACGCCACCCGGCCAGCGAGGTGACGGCGGTCCCCTCCGGCGCGACGCGGTCCAGTACATGGACGGGCAACGGGAGTTCGGGTGTGGCGGGTCCCTGGGCGGCGCGCAGGGATGGCGTTCGGGCCTCGCGGACGGCGGTGGGGGAACCGAGTGCCGTGAGAACGGAGCGCAGGGCGGGCGCGGGAGCCGGGGGGACATGCAGCGGCATGGTGGGTCGCCTCTCATTCGACAGGCACGGTGGCGCGAGGGCGGGACGGGGGCGGACGGCGCTGTCAGCTCTCGGGGTCAGAGAGGCGGGGGCCGGGGGTGCTGTGAACATGCGTACGGCCTGCCGCACGTCACCTCGACGGCAGGACCATGACCGTGGGCACCAACCTTCTGCCTTGTTCGCGGAGTTTATACGACACGTGTTCTGACGGTGTTTCGTCTAACCGTTTCCCGTATGAACAACAAGGGACCATTCGGCCAGCGATTCGCGGGAATCATCCCGGTTCCGAACCGGGTAAACGGCGATGACCTCGGGATATGTCACCCATGCGGTCGGCCAATTCTCGTCGGCGTTTTTCACGAGGCCCGCATTGTGCGCGGAACCGCGCATCGCCCCATGCCTCGTGAATGTGCCGCGGGTCACTTCGGACCAGAGTAGCGGGCGCCGGGCCGTCGCGGGACGTTATCGATCGCCAGGTCTGGGCATCATCCTTCCTGACCCGGGACGAGGAGGTGGTGCATCGTGGGGGAGAAGGTCGTGGCGGGGCCGTTCGAGCTCGCGGACCGCCAGCGCTACCGCGCCAAGCTGCGGCGGTGCCTGGCGGGACTGGAGCGGCTGCTGGCGGAGAAGCGGTTCGACCGCCCCAGGAACCTCATGGGGCTGGAGATCGAACTCAACCTCGCCGGCGCCGACGGCATGCCGAAAATGCTGAATGCACAGGTCCTCGAACGCATCGCAAGCCGAGATTTCCAAACAGAACTCGCCATGTTCAATCTGGAAGTCAACATTGCCCCACATCGATTGGAGGGCCGGGTATTCGACCGGCTCGCCGAGGAGATCCGCACGTCCCTGGCATATGCCCACCGGAAAGCGGGCGAGGTCGACGCCGGAATAGTGATGATCGGCATTCTGCCCACGCTCGACCGGGACGACCTGGTCTCCTCGAACCTCTCCGCGGTCGACCGCTACACCCTGCTCAACGAGCAGATCGTGGCCGCCCGGGGCGAGGATTTCGTCCTCGACATCAACGGCGTCGAGCACCTCACCTGCACCTCCGGCTCCATCGCACCCGAAGCCGCCTGCACCTCCGTGCAGTTGCACCTCCAGGTCACCCCGGACCGCTTCGCCGACGTGTGGAACGCGGCCCAGACCGTCGCCGCCGTCCAGGTCGCCGTGGGTGCCAACTCGCCCTTCCTGTTCGGTCGTGAGCTGTGGCCCGAGTCCCGCCCGCCGCTCTTCCAACAGGCCACCGACACCCGCCCGCCCGAGCTCCAGGCCCAGGGCGTCCGCCCCCGCACCTGGTTCGGCGAGCGCTGGGTCACCTCGGCGTACGACCTCTTCGAGGAGAACCTCCGCTACTTCCCGCCCCTGCTCCCGATCCACGACGACGAGGACCCCCTCGACGTGCTCGACGCGGACGGCATCCCCACCCTCGCCGAACTCGTCCTGCACAACGGCACGGTGTACCGCTGGAACCGCCCGGTCTACGGCATCGCCGACGGCGTCCCGCACCTCCGCGTCGAGAACCGCGTCCTGCCGGCCGGACCCACCGTCACCGACGTCATCGCCAACACCGCGTTCTACTACGGCGTCGTCCGCGCCCTCGCCGAGGAGTCGCGGCCGGTGTGGACCCGGCTGCCCTTCGAGGCCGCCGCCGCCAACTTCGACACCGCGTGCCGCCACGGCATCGACGCCCGGCTCGTCTGGCCCCGGCGCGGACGGCTCGGCGGCACCACCGAGATCGACGCGGTGGCCCTCGTACGCGACGAACTGCTGCCGCTCGCCGAGGCCGGTCTTGACGCGTGGGGGGTCGAACCGGCCGACCGGGACCTGTACTTGGGAGTGATCGACGAACGCTGCCGCCGCCGGGCCAACGGCGCGACCTGGCAGTCCGCCACCTTCCACCAGGCCCTCGAACAAGGCCTCACCAGAGAAGCCGCACTGGCCGCCACCACCCGCCGCTACAGCGAGTTGATGCACCTCGGCGAGCCGGTCCACACCTGGCCGGTGGGCCTGCCGGAACCGGCACCGCTGGGGTGAACCGCCGTTGTTTCAGCCCGTGTCGGCGGAGGCGCCCGCCGCGCCCGCCGCCACGATGGCCTGGAGGATCACCGACTGGATCTGCGCCGGGTTGCTCACCTCGTGGCCCGAGCCGCCGGTCGCCTCGGCGATCTGCCGGGCCTCCTCTTTGTCGGCCTCGGGACCCACCGCGATCATGATCAGCGGCACCGGCCGCTCAGGGCTGGCGAGTTGGCGCAACTCCTTGAGAAGCGTGGTCCGCGAGATGCTGCCCGGGTCCTGGTTGACCCCGTCGGTCAGAATCACCAGAGCGTTGAACTTCCCGTCCGCATAGGAGGATGTGGCCGCCTTGTACGCGGCGAGCGTGGTGTCGTAGAGCCCTGTCGCCCCGTTCGGTACCGGCTTCAGGCTCCCGAACGCCGCCGACAGCCGGTCCCGTTGGGTGCCGCCGCCCACGCGGTCGCCGAGCCGCTCGGTGGGCACCAGGACGCGGTAGTCCTTGTTGCCGTCGAGCTTCGTGGAGAACTCCCACAGGCCGATCTCGTCCTCGGGAGTGAACGTGGCCAGCGCCTGCAGCAGCGACGCCTTGGTGACGTCCATCCGCGACTGCCCGGTCCCCGGCACCGACTCCGACATCGACGACGACGCGTCCACGACCGTGGTGATCCGCGCGCTCTGCACCGTGATCGTCCACGTCCCCAGCGCCTCCTGGAGCGCCGCGTCGGAGGCCGGCTCGGCGGGCGCCACGGCGTACGGCTGCGGACTGCTCCCGCCGGCCTTGGCGATCACCGACTTCGGCGCGTCCTCGTCGTCCGTGCGGAAGCCGTACTTCTCCATCAGTTTCCGCTGCGCGGGTTGGCTCAGATACGTCATGAACCGGATCGCGGCCCGGCTCTCGTCCGTCGTCAGCCGCTCCCGGTCCACCAGGTTGTACGGGTAGTCCAGCCGAGGGGAACCGTCCTTCGGATAGAACAGGTCGAGACTCCCGCCGCCGTCGGCCGACGCGTTGTACGCGAACGCCGACTGCTCGCTCAGCACCAGCGCCTGGTTGCGCTTCGGATTGCCCTGCTCGGTGCCCGAGGAGTCGCGCGGCAGGGTGTCCAGCACCTGGCTGTCGGTGTCCGAGATCCGTTGCGACAACGTCTTCATCATCGCCGCCGCCTGCGTGTCACCGCCCTTGACCTTGGCGGCGGCCGTACTCAGGGCCGTCAGCGCGAGCAGTCCGGTCGCGCTGCGCGCGGGATCGGCCGCGCCCAGCCGCAGCGAGTCGTCCTGGAGGGTGGCACCGGCCAGGTCCAGCCAGGTGTACGTCTTCTGCGGCCACCCCAGCGACTTCGCGGCGGCCGGCACCATCGCCACGCCGACAGGGGTGGAGGCGACGTTGCCCGCGGGTGTCGCCTCCGTCGCGTCCGAGTCGGCGCCCGACGTCACCTGGTTCACCCACAACTCCGAGTCGGGCACCCACACTTGTACGTCCGGGTGCTTGCCCGACTTGAGTGTGTCCGCGAACTTGTACGACTCCTGGGCGGTCACCGAGATGTTCAGGCACTGCCCGTCGGAGGTGATGTTCTCGTCGCGGGCCTGTCCGGCCGCCGCGCGCAGGGCGGGGGCCATGTCGGGGGAGGCGGCCAGTTTCAGTCGTACCGCGTCCTTGCGGCAGGAGGAGCCGAAGGAGAGCAGTCCGCTCTGCGCCGCGACCGCGGTACCGCCGGCGACGGTCAGTACGAGCACCGTGGCGAGGGCCACCTTGCGGCGCCGTACCCGCGGACGGGGGTCGCTGCCGCCCGCCCGGTGCGGATCGGGCAAGCTGTGACGTCCCATGACGGTGGTGCCCCTCCCTGTTGAACCTCGTGCCTCCGTCTCCCCCAACGGCCTGTCGCGCACGATCTTCGTAAGTTCTTTCGAGACCCTAGCGGGACGAAGATGGGCATGAGGCGGGATTTCCGAACTGAAGGCAGGTGTGCAGGTGGAGGCAGGGCAGGTGGCCGAAACTTTTCCGCTGGAGCGGCCCACACGGCGGATTCTCCGGTCCGAGGCACTGCTCGTTCTGGGGCTTTCGCTCGGTGCGAGTGGAGTGTCCGCCCTGATCAGCTTTGTCGGATCGGTCACGAAACCGGGCGGTCTCAAGGACCAGGCGGCCACCCTCAACGCCTCGGCCGCGCCCGGCCGTCCATGGCTGGATCTCGCCTGGCAGCTGTTCGGAATCGCGTCGGCCCTCGTCCCCGTCGCCCTCGTCGCGCACTTCCTCCTCAGGGAGGGCGAGAGCCTGCGCACGATTGGCTTCGACCGCACCCGGCCCTGGCCCGACCTGGGCCGAGGGGCGGCCATCGCGGCCGTGATCGGCAGCACCGGCATCGCGTTCTACCTGGCCGCACGGGGTCTCGGCTTCAACCTCACGGTGGTGCCCGAGGCGCTGCCCGACGTCTGGTGGAAGTACCCGGTCCTGATCCTCTCCGCGATGCAGAACGCGCTCCTCGAAGAAGTGATCGTGGTGGGCTATCTGCTGCGCCGCCTCGGCCAGTTGGGCTGGACGCCGGGCACCGCCCTGGTGGCCAGTTCCGTACTGCGCGGTAGCTACCACCTCTACCAGGGCATCGGCGGCTTCGTCGGCAACATGGTGATGGGCGTGGTCTTCGTCTACCTGTACCGCCGTTGGGGCCGCGTGGGCCCCCTGGTAGTGGCGCATTCCCTGCTCGACATCGGAGCGTTCGTCGGCTACGCGCTGCTGGCGGGCAAGGTGGGCTGGCTGCCGACGGCGTAATTCCCCTGAGGGGCGGGCTGGTTGCGGCTCAGGCGAGCAGTTCGCCGTCGACGACCGTGACTGCGCGCCCGGTCAACAGGGTCCGCCCGCCCCGCAGTTCGGTACGGACGAGCCCGGACCGGGGCGAGGCCTGGAGCCCGGTGAGGGTGGTGCGCCCGAGCCGCTCGGACCAGTACGGAGCCAGCGCCGTGTGCGCGCTTCCGGTCACCGGGTCCTCGTCGATACCGACGTTCGGGAAGAAGCAGCGGGAGACGAAGTCGTAGCCCCGCGTGGGGTCTTCGGCGCGGGCGGTGGCGATGATGCCGCGCTCGGAGTAGGCGGCGAGCGCCTTGTGGTCGGGTGCCAGTCCTACGACGGTCTTCTCGTCGGCGAGTTCGACGATCAGGTCGCCGATGTTCGGTCCGGTGTCGACGGCGGTCAGCGCCTCGGCACCCAGGGCCTCGGCGACACCGTCCGGGATCTCGACGGCGGTGAGCGGAGCGGTCGGGAAGTCGAGGGTGATCGACCCGTCCGGTGCCGGCGTGGCGATGAGCACACCACTGCGGGTGGCGAACCGCGCGGGGCCTTCGTGGGCGCCGGTGGTGTGCAGCACATGGGCCGTGGCGAGGGTCGCGTGTCCGCACATCGCGACCTCGGTGGCCGGCGTGAACCACCGCAACGCCCAGTCGGCGGCCCCGCCCTCGGGCAGCCGGTGCGCGAACGCGGTCTCGGCGTGATTGACCTCCATCGCGACCTTCTGCAGCCAGTCGTCGCCCTCCGGGAAGGCATCGAGAAGCACCACCCCGGCCGGGTTGCCGGCGAAGGGACGGTCGGTGAACGCGTCGACGATTCGAATCCGCATACTCCGACGCTAGAGGCTCCCTGGCCTGCCGGACCAAGGCCAATTCGGGGGGAGTGGACCGATTCCGTGGCGGGCTCCTGGATCAGCCGGGCGGTGATCACGAGGACGGCCGCCGGTTCGGCCATCCTCGGGGACAGGCCGAGGCGGCCGGCATCGCACGTGACAGCGGGGCCGACTCGGCCGGATTCTTGACGAGTTGGACGTGGTCGGCGGCGAGGTGGGAGGGGTCGGTCATGCGGGCGACTTCAGGGGAGAGGACCGTGACCGAATGGGCGGAACGCCCGCTGTTCTTCCTGGACGTCGACGGAACGCTCCTGCCCCTCGGCGGGGCGCGGATTCCGTCCAGCCCCCAAGGGTGGGAGGACTGGCAGGGCACGTCGAATCCTCAGCTGGCGAAGATCGACACAGGCCATGTTCCGCGTCTGCTGGCGTTGCCCTGCGAGTTGACATGGGCCACCGCGTGGATGGCGGACGCCAACGAGGTGCTGTCCCCGCTCCTCGGGCTGCCGAGGCTTCCGGTGGCCGAACTGCCGGAGGCGCCGCAGGAGTACGAGTCAGGCGTACTCAACTGGAAGACCCGAGCCCTCGTCCGGGCCGCGGCGGGACGCCCCTTCATCTGGGTCGACGACGAGATCACCGACCTCGACCGCACCTGGGTGTCGGCCCACCACCGAGGACACGCCCTGCTCCACCGCGTGGATTCGACGACCGGCCTCACCGGTGCGGACCTCGCGGTGGTCGAGGACTGGTTGCTGGAACGCGCGTCCTCTCGGTGAGGCGATCGTCCGGCGACTTTCTCGATCTGCTTCGGAAGATCACGGGCCGTCCAGGGGAAGGCGCGGTGGTTGTAGGGCTGCGGTGACGTTCGGCGCAGGACCCGGCGGCCGATGGTGTCCGGCTGGGCGGTCGGGGCGGCCTCACTCCATCGACCCGAGAATGCGGTCGAGTGTCCGGCGTCCCATGCTGCTCATCGTCGGGTTGGTCTCGACGTAGTACCAGACGAGACCCATGGCCTGTTCGAACGCCCACGCCCTGCCGCGTTCCCATTCCAGATCGTCGCAGGCCAGTGCCCGCCGGAGTACTTCCCGCGGGCCCGGCTGCAACAGGTGCCAGGCGCTGACCAGATCCAGGGCGGGGTCGGCCGGGCCGAAGCCGCCGGTGTCGAGTACGCCGCTGAGCCGGTCTCCGGCGACCAGGACGTTGCCGGGGATCAGGTCACCGTGGCTCATCACGTCGGCGGCCGTGCGGGGCAGCTCCCGGAAGTGGCTCCACAGCCGGCGCAGCCGGGGTACGTCGAGCAGCCCCTCGCTCTCCTGGAAGCACGTCGCCATCCAGTCGTCGTGGTCAGCGATGACGCCGCCGCGATTGTCGCCGTCGAAACGCCGCCCCCGTGTCTCGGCGTTCCGCAGGGCCGCGATGAAGGACGCGAGGTCCTCGGCGAAGGCGTCCGACCCACTGGGGTCGGCGTCGATGGCGACCGTTCCCGGCAGCCAGGTCTGGACCGACCACGGCAGGGGGTAACCCGCTCCGGGCTTTCCCAGGGCGACGGGTTCCGGGGTGGGGAACCGGGACACCTGTGCCAGCTCCGCGCTCGCCCGCGCTTCCTGTTCGAGGACCGCCAGCACCTCGGCGGCGTCGGCCAGACGCAGGGGGAAACGCGCTGAGAGGTCGTTCCCGATGCGGAAGATGGCGTGGACCGTCCCGGTCGATGCCAGGGGGCGGATCGTCTTGCCGCTCCACTGGGGGAACTGTTCCTGGATCAGGGTCGCGACGATTTCGCTGGTCACGTCCACTTGGTCGGCATGCATGGTCGTCCAGTTATCCATGTGCCCGGGTCCGGAGCAACCGAGATTTCTCGGGGGCTTGTCATCCGAACAGTTCCGATATATCGTTGACGCATCGCGACAGATCAACGATGGAATGGAGTGATTGCGATGCGTACCCACGGATACGAGCGTGGACATGGACAGGAAGGCCACCCCCGGCGCGGCCGGGGCGGCCCCGACGGACGGCGTGCGGCGTTCGGACCCTTCGGTCCGGGTGGCCCGGGCGGTCCCGGCGGCCCCGGCTTCGGACCGGGCTTCGGTCCCGGCCCCTGGGGCGGACGAGGACGCGGCGGCCCGCGAGGCAGGGCACGGCGCGGCGACGTACGCGCGTCGATCCTCGCCCTGCTCAAGGACCGGCCGATGCACGGCTACGAGATGATCCAGGAGATCGCCGAGCGCAGCGGCGGCGCGTGGAAGCCGAGCCCCGGCTCGGTCTACCCCACCCTGCAGCTGCTGGAGGACGAGGGCCTGATCGCCAGCGCGACGGAGGGCGGCAAGAAGCTCTTCTCGCTCACCGACGCCGGCCGCACCGCGGCCGAGGAAGGTCCGGACGCGCCCTGGGAAGAGGCTTCCCGCGGTGTCGACTGGGAGGCCCTCAGTGAGATCCGCCAGGCCGGCTTCGGTCTGATGGAGGCCTTCGGTCAGGTCTGGAAGACCGGCAGCAAGGAGCAGCGCGAGAAGGCGCTGACCGTCATCAACGACGCCCGCAAGAAGCTGTACCTGATCCTGGCCGACGAGGACTGATGTCCTCGGGGTCGGAAAGGGCAGCAGGTCAAGGCGCCCCACGGGAGTTCCGTGGGGCGCCTTCCCTGTGCGCGTTCCCGTTCCTGCGGTGCCCCGGCGCCGTCCTCAGGCCACCAGCCCGCCCAGCTTGCGCAGCGATTCGTTCAGGGCGGCCGTCCCCGAGTCCTTCAGCTTGCCCGCCATCAACGTCACCGCCGCACCCGTGAACTCGCCGTCGATACGGACCGTCGTGGCGTCGCCGTCCGGTGTGAGCGTGTAGCGCGTGGCGACGTTCACGGCCATCGGGCCCTTGCCGCGGATGGCCAGCACCCGGTCCGGTTCCGCCTCCTCGACGGTCCACTCGACCTCCGCCGGGAAGCCCATCAGCTTCATGTTCTCCTGGAAGGTCGCGCCCACTTCGAGGGTCTCGGGGCCGCCCTTGGGGAAGTTGGTGTGGGTCGTGTTCCACTCGCCGTACGCGGACCAGTCCGTGAGCTGGGTCCACACCTTCTCGGCCGGGGCCTCGATGCGTGCCTCCGCGCTGATTTCGGCCATACGACCACCTCTTCCTGTCGGGCAACGGTGCTGTCGGGCTACGGTGTCGCGGAACGTAGCCGCAGGGCGCGCAACATTCAATACTGATGAACCGTCAGGAAGTGTCCGCGGTACCCGAGTTCGGAGCGGCACGCCCTCGTCGCCCTCAGCCCACGCGCCGTATCACCGCAGCGTCGAACAGGTCCCACGCGCGCGGGTGAGTGCTCTCGTCGTGGCAGTGCCACGCGTCCCAGAACAGGTCGGCGGGCAGCGCGTCCTCCGGGGCGTACACCCGGTACACGTACTGCCTGCCGTCGACCGCCGGCAACGCCACCAGCCAGCACCTGCTCTCCATGTTCGCGAAAGACGTACGCCGGGTGCAGGGCGGTTGCGCACGGGGCGCGCGGCAAGGCGGCGCGCGCCTCTCGGGGTTGAAGCGCGAGATCTCATCCGTAAGGAGGAGATCTCGTCGCCCGGAGTCCACTCTGTGTGGGATGCCGAAATGCTCCCCTCCGGGGATGCCCTCAATGCGGGGGACTGATGGGGTGAGAGTGTGCAACCCCGTATTCCCAGGCAGTCGAACCGCGAGCAAGGTATTCACCGCGCGGACAACGATGCCAGGCTCAGTGCAGAGCTGGCAGCGGTGGTGGCGGGTGCCCGTCGCCGGGCCCTGCGGGACGGGGACCGGCAGATCGACACGGCCCATCTGCTGCACAGCCTCCTGGAGTCGGACCCCGAGGCGCGTGCCGTCTTTGGCGACGGCCCCCAGATCGCCCGACTGCTCGGCTACCTGGTGCAGCGCAGCATCGGCTACGGCCTGCGCTGGCAGGGCAGCGTCGAGGACTCCGGCGCGATCCCCGTGATCCCGGCGGCGGAGGGCTGGTCGCCGCTGGCCGCCGGTGCCCTGGAGTACGCCTGCGAGCGCGCCGAACTCCGCGACGGCGACCTGGCCGACGGCATCGACCTCCTCGCGGCGCTCGTCGCGGACCCCGAGGCCCGTGCCGTCGAGGTCCTCCACCGCGCGGGCATCGAGTCCCCCGAGGTGCTGGTGTGGATCGAGAGCCGGCCGGGGGAGTACGTCGCGGGCGGCGATACGGGCTGCTGATCGAGCCGGTGACCGACCCTCTGGCGGTCGTCCACGCGCTGAGACAGGTGTCAACAGGGGTGACGCTCATGTCGTCCCCTGTCATCATGTGGCCGTGCATACGTCTGAGAGCAGTGCCGCCGGTGGTGCGAAGGGTGTCGGGCTCGGTCTGGCGCTCGGATCCGCGCTGGCCTTCGGGGGATCGGGGGTCGCGGCCAAGCCGCTGATCGAGGCGGGCCTCGACCCACTGCACGTGGTGTGGCTGCGGGTGGCAGGCGCCGCCCTGGTGATGCTGCCCCTCGCCCTGCGCCATCGCGCGCTCGTACGCAGCCGCCCCGCACTGCTCCTCGGCTTCGGACTGCTCGCCGTCGCCGGCGTCCAGGCCTGCTACTTCGCTGCGATCTCCCGCATACCCGTCGGCGTCGCCCTGCTCGTCGAATATCTCGCACCCGCCCTCGTCCTCGGCTGGGTCCGGTTCGTGCAGCGGCGTCCGGTCACCCGCGCCGCCGCGCTCGGCGTGGTCCTCGCGGCCGGTGGCCTCGCCTGCGTCGTCGAGGTGTGGTCGGGCCTGAGCTTCGACGCCGTCGGACTGCTGCTCGCGCTCGGTGCGGCCTGCTGCCAGGTCGGCTACTTCGTCCTGTCCGACCAGGGCAGCGACGCCGGCACCGAGGCGCCCGACCCGCTCGGCGTGATCGCCTACGGCCTGCTCGTCGGCGCCCTGGTACTGACCGCCGTGGCCCGTCCCTGGACCATGGACTGGTCCGTCCTCAAGGGCGACGCCGACATGAACGGCAACGCGGTCCCGGCCGCGCTCCTGCTCGCCTGGATCGTCCTGGTCGCCACGGTCCTGGCCTACGTCACCGGAGTGGTCTCCGTCCGCCGCCTCTCCCCGCAGGTCGCGGGCGTGGTCGCCTGCCTCGAAGCGGTCATCGCGACGGTACTGGCCTGGATCCTCCTCGGCGAACACCTCTCCGCACCCCAGATCACCGGCGGAGCGGTCGTCCTGCTGGGCGCGCTCATCGCCCAGTCCTCGGCCCCTGCAAAGCACTCCGAGGAACCGGTCGCGACCGGCGGCCCCGAGAGGGAGCAACTGTCCTCACGGGAAACAGCCGCCTAGATCGCGGCCCTCCTCACCCCTCTCGCCGCCGCAGCAAATGCTCCCGTGCCACCTCGTCGCGCACCCCGCCCCGCCCCGCGAGCCCGACCGCGATACGGTCCTGGACCTCGGCGGACCGCTTGCCCGCGTACTTGAACTTGGCCCGTACGCCGGTCACTTCGAGGCGCAGTGCGCGGATGCCGGACAGCAGACGTCCGTTCGGTGGCTCGCCCGGGGTGACCGGGGTGGAGCCGCCCCCGGGCTGGAAGTGGCCGACCTGGCGGTTGAGGAGGGTCGCCTTCTCGGCCGGGTCGTCCACGAGGTGGGCGGTGCAACGGAGTTGGACCGCCGCGTAGAAGCTGGTCGGCACGCCGTGTTCCGGTGGGACGTCCGGGTCCGCCTGCCAGGGGCCGGGGATGTACACGTAGTCGTCGACGACGCTCAGCACCACCTGGGGGTTCGCCTCCAGCGCCGGCCACAGGGGGTTGGGGCGGGCCAGGTGGGTGACCGCCTCGCCGCGCTCGGGGTCGTAGGCGAAGTGGAGGGGCTGGACGAACGGCGGTTCGCCGGGCGGGCCGTTGACGGCGAGTTGGCCGAAGTCGTGGGCGGCCAGCCAGTGTTGCCACTCGCTGTCGTCCTGGGGCGCGTCCCAGGGGTGGATGAGCATCACAACACCGCCAGGTAGTCCGGGAGTTCGACGCCGGGGGACAGGTCGTCGTTCGGGAGCGGGGTGCTGTAGCCGGTGTTCAGGGGGAGGACACCGGCCCAGTGGGGGAGGTCCAGGTCCTCGGGCTCGTCGTTCGCGCCGCCGGTGCGGAGCTTGGCGGAGACCTCGTCGAGGTCGAGGCGGATCACCATGGTGGCGGCGAGTTCCTTCCTGTTGCCGGGCCGGGAGTCCGCCGAGCGGCCGGGCACGACATGGTCGACCAGCGCGTCCAGCGCCGTCCGCTTCTCCTCGGGGTCCGTCACCTGGTGGGCGATGCCGTGCACCACCACGGAGCGGTAGTTGATCGAGTGGTGGAATGCGGAACGGGCCAGCACGAGACCGTCCACGTGGGTCACCGTCAGGCACACCGGGAGCCCCGGGTCGGCCTTCCCCGTCATCCGCAGCGGGCGCGCACCCGTCGAACCGTGCACGTACAGCCGCTCGCCGACCCGCCCGAACAGCGTCGGCAGCACGACCGGCCGGCCGTCGCGGACGAAGCCGAGGTGGCAGACGTAGGCCGTGTCGAGTATCGCGTGCACCAACTCCTTGTCGTACGACGCCCGTTCCGCGGAGCGCGTGGGGACGGTCAGGTCGGTCGGCGTGTAGGCGGCGGGCTGTGACGTCGGCTGTGAGGCGGTCCCCTGCATGGTGCTCTCCGTGTGTTCGGCGGTGTCCGGGTCGAGTTGCGATATGTATTGCACTAGTGCATAGTGTTCTTTGTGCTAGGAGGATATCGGATCGAAGGGCGACGCGCAGCCGACATCGCTGCCGACGTCGAGCGCGCGGTGGGCTCGGGAGAGCTGGAGCCGGGTCAACTGCTGCCGCCGATGCGGGAGTTGGCCGTAGAACTGGGCGTGAATCCCAATACGGTCGCGGCCGCGTACCGGACCCTGCGGGAGCGCGGGGTCATCGAGACCGCCGGGCGGCGTGGCAGCCGGGTGCGGCCCAAGCCGGCCACGACCGGGCGCGAGCACATCCGGGTGGATGTGCCGGAGGGGGTGCGCGAGGTGTCCCACGGCAACCCGGATCCCGCCCTGCTGCCCTCCCTCGTCCGGGCGTTCACCCTGGCCGCCGAGCTCTCCGACCGCGAACCGGTCATGTACGGCGACGACCCCGTCGAACCGGAGCTGGCACGCACCGCGCGGGCCGCCCTGGACGCGGACGGCGTGCCGGCCGGCCCCGTGGCCGTCGCCTCCGGATCGCTGGACGCCGTCGAGCGCGTCCTCGCCGCCCATCTGAAGCCCGGTGACACCGTCGCCGTCGAGGACCCCGGCTGGGGCAGCCTGCTCGACCTCGTACCGGCGCTCGGACTGCGCGTCACCCCCGTCCGCGTCGACGACGACGGACCGCACCCCGACGACGTGCGCGCCGCGCTGGAGTCCGGCGCGCGGGCCCTGATCGTCACCGACCGGGCGCAGAACCCCACCGGAGCCGTGGTGAGCGCCACGCGCGCGCGTGCCCTGCGTTCCGTGCTCCGCGAGCATCCGGAGACCCTGCTGATCGAGGACGACCACGGCCACGGCATCGTCGACCAGCCCCTGCACCCGCTGGCCGGCGCCCCCCGCCACTGGGCCTTCGTCCGCTCGATGGCCAAGGCCTACGGCCCCGATCTGCGCCTCGCCGTGCTCACCGGGGACACCGTCACCCTCGACCGGGTCCGTGGCCGCCAGCGCCTGGGGCCGGGCTGGGTCAGCCGGATCACCCAGCGCGCCGTGGCCAGGCTGTGGGCGGACGGCGCGGTGGACACCCCGGCGGTGGCCGCCGCCTACGGCCGTCGCCGGGACGCGCTGATCGCCGCGCTCGCCGACCACGGGGTCACGGCGTACGGCCGCAGCGGCCTCAACGTGTGGATCCCGGTACCGGACGAGACCGGCGCGGTCTCCCGCCTCCTCCACGCGGGCTGGGCCGTCGCCCCCGGCGCCCGCTTCCGGATGAGCGCACCGTCCGGCATCCGGATCACCGTCTCGACCCTGACGGCCGACGAGACCGGTCCGCTGGCGCAGGCGATCGCCTCCGCGTGCGGCCGGACGCCCATGCGCGGTTACGCGTGAGGGTGTGACCCTGTAGCGCGAGCGGGATCCGGCTTCGGGTATCTCGTAGTATCGCTTACGTGTTGAATCTGGAGCGGCTGCGCACCCTGGACGCCCTGGCCCGGCACGGCTCGGTCAGTGGCGCGGCCGAGGGGCTGCATGTGACGACCTCGGCCGTCTCGCAGCAGATGTCCAAGCTGGAGCGGGAGGTGGGACAGCAACTCCTCGCCAAGAACGGGCGGGGGGTACGGCTCACCGATGCCGGCCGGCTGCTCGCCGAGCACGCGGGCCGGATCCTGTCCCAGGTGGAGCTGGCCCAGGCCGACCTGGAGGCCCAACGGGGGCAGGTCGTGGGCGAGTTGCGGCTCTCCGCGTTCCCGACCGCCGCCCGCGGCCTCTTCCCCACCGCACTCGCCGCGCTGCGCGCCCGGCATCCCGCGTTGCGCGTCCGCTCCACCGAACTGGAGCCGGAGAGCGGTATCGCGGGTGTCGTGCGCGGCGATCTCGACCTCGCGGTCGTCCTCGACTGGTACAACAAGCCGATGCCGCTGCCCGACGGTCTGGTCAAGGCGCCGATCCTGGACGACCCCGCCGATGTGGCGATGCCGGTCGGCCATCCGCTCGCGGGCCGCGACGAGGTGGACCTCGGGGAGTTCGCCGAGGACGAGTGGATCACCTGGGCCGAGGGCGAGTTCTGTCACGAGTGGCTGATGTTCACTCTGCGCTCCCGGGGCATCGAGCCGATCATCGGCCACCGCGCCGCCGAGACGCACACCCAACTGGGGCTGGTGGCAGCCGGGTTGGGCGTCTGCATCGCACCCCTGCTGGGCCGCAGCCCGATGCCCGCCGGAGTCGTCACCGTCCCGCTGAAGCAGCGGGTGCGCCGGCATGTCTACGTCGTCTGGCGCGCGGACGCCGACCGCCGCCCCTCCATCCGAGCCGCGGTCGAGGCGCTTCGGGCGGCGGCCGAGACGGTCGTCTGACAGCCTGCCCGGAAGCAACTCGCCTACAGCGCCGCCAACTTGCGGAAGTCCCAGGACGTGACCGTGTCCGGCGTCAGCCGAATCCACGCGTGCCGGCCGTCGTAGGGCATCGAGTCCAGGCCGAAGTTCTTCTGCGCGAACAGCTTCTCCACCGCGACGAGTTCGGGATGCGGCTCACCCGTGCGCGGGGACTCGCCCACGAACTCGACGGTCCCGGACAGCTCGACGCCCCGCAACTCGTCGTAGGCGTGCCCGCCGTCGACGACCACGGCGATGCGCTGGTCGCGGCGCAGATCGGCCCAGCGCTTGCTGCGGGTGATCGAGTACAGCCAGAACGAGGTGCCGTCCCAGGCGAACCAGAGCGGGCTGACATGCGGGGCCCCGTCCGCGGAGACGGTCGCTACGCGGCAGGTGCGCTCGGCGGCGAGGAACTCGTCCAGCTCCTCGGGTGTCATCATGATCTTCCGGCCTCGACGCTGAGTGGCGGTCATGCGATCCCCTTCGGCTACGGCACGAGCGGCGGGCAGCCGCTTCTGACGGTTCGTCAGGAAAACTGGCCGGATGGGCGCCGGCCGTCTTCCGTACGCACGCGATGCTCGTTACTGTCACCCGCCCCGGCCGTCGACGACAAGGGAGAGCCATGCCGTCGCACGCACAACTCAGTGAGATCCTCGACACGGTGAGCACTGTCCTGCTGACCGTCGAATGTCAACAGGGCGTGGTCGGCCCGGACAGCGCGCTGCCCGAACTCGCCCTCGCGGCACGCTCGTCGGGCGCGCTCGCCAACGTCGCCCGGCTGGTCGCCGCCGCACACGAGAGCGGGGTCCAGGTGATCCACGCGCTCGCCGAACGCCGCCCGGACGGCCGGGGCGCGAACCACAACGCCCGGCTGTTCCGCGCCGCCGAACGCCTGCCCGTCCAACAGCTGTCGGGCACCGCGGCGGTACGCGTGGCACCCCCGATCGAGGTCGCCGAGGAGGACTTCGTCGTACGACGGCTGCACGGTCTGTCACCGATCCAGGGCACCGAAGTCGACGCGCTGTTACGCAACCTGGGCTGCCGCACACTGATCGTCACCGGCGTCTCGGCCAACGTGGCGATCCCCAACGCGGTGTTCGACGCCGTCAACCGCGGCTACACCGTCGTCGTACCCAAGGACGCCATCGCGGGGGTGCCCTCGGAGTACACCCCCGCGATGATCCGCAACACCCTCGCATTGGTCGCTACGGTCGCGACCACGGACGAGGTGCTGGGCTGCTTCAAGCGACCGCGCCGAGCGGGCCGCGGCTGACCGTCACATCAGCGGGAGGCCGACCGTCACGCCAGCGTGATGGAGTCCCCGGTCACGGTGATCTGCTCGGCGGGCAGCGCCTGGGTCGCGGGGCCCTGCTTCACACTGCCGTCGGTGATGGAGAACTCGCTCTTGTGGCACGGGCAGCCGATGACGCCGTTGGTGATGGTGGTCACGGCGCAGCCCTGGTGGGTGCACTTCGAGGAGAACGCCTTGTAGGTGCCCGCCGTCGGCTGGGTGACCACCACGCCCTGGCTGGCGAAGATCTTGCCGCCGCCCTCGGGGATGTCGGTGGTCTTCGCCAGTTCGGTACCACCGGCGTCACCCTGGGCGGTGGACGCGCCGGCCGTGGTGGTGGAGCCGGAGGTGTCCGAGGAGTCCGACGACGAGTCGTCGCTCGACGAACACGCGGTCAGCGCGACGGCGAGTCCCGCCGCGCCGACCGCCGCCAACGCGGTGCGACGGGAGGGCGCCGTAACGGGTTCGAACGAATCGCTGGTCATGCTGACGTTCCTTCCATAAGAAAGCATTTGTGGGTGTGCAAAGGGGTACGGGATGCGGATGACCGTCGTTCAGACGGTGTCGAGAGCTTGGCCTGATCGAGATCAGGCAGGCGTAAAACCTCGCTGTCGTTTCGCTGTCGGCCCTGCATAAGGCCTGAACACGCACCCGGTGAAGCCATGAGTGAACCTCCTTGGTGCGCGCGCCGTTTCACGTCTCGCCAGTACAACGCCCACACCCCGACGGGTGTCGGGGGCGGGGGCCCGACGAATGGACGGACTTGAACGTGCAGAGCAAGAGAATCCCCGGCCGGCGGAGCCTGCTGCGCGGCGCCGCGGTGGCGGGTTGCGCGATGGCCCTGTGCGTCGCGGGGGCGACGGCGGCGAGTGCCGCGGCGCACACCGCGCCCAGCGTGAACTACGTCGCGCTGGGCGACTCGTACGCCTCAGGACCCGGCATACCGACCCAGGTCGACGCCACGTGCGCGCGGTCCGACCAGAACTATCCGTCGCTCCTCGCGGCGGCGCAGAACTGGCGGCTGACCGACGTCAGCTGCTCGGGCGCCACCACGACGGCCCTGGCCGGCCCCCAGGGCTCGACGGCACCGCAACTGGACGCCCTCGGCGCGGACACCGACGTGGTCACCCTGACCATCGGCGGCAACGACATCGGCTTCTCCGGCAACCTGGCCACCTGTGCCGGACTGACGTCCAAGAACCCGACCGGCAACCCGTGCCAGACCTTCTTCACGAGCGACGGCACCGACCGGCTGGCGCAGCGCGTCGACGACACCGCTCCCAAGATCGCCGCGGCCCTGGACGCCATCCACGAGCGGGCTCCCCGGGCCAAGGTCGTGGTGGTCGGCTACCCCGACCTGTTCCCGGACGACGGAGTCGGCTGCACCAGCTCCGCCGTACCGCTGGCGGCCGGTGACTTCGGCTATCTGCGGGACACCGAGAAGAAGCTCAACGCGATGATCGCGGACCAGGCGTCGGCGCACGGTGCGGCCTACGTCGACACCTACACCCCGACGGTCGGACACGACATGTGCAAGCCGGCCGGCGAGCGCTGGATCGAACCCCTGGTCGCGGCGGCGCCGACCGCGCCCGCCCACCCCAACGCCCAGGGCCAGCAGGCCATGGCCGCCGTGGTGGAGAACTCCGTCCACTGCGTCGCGCACCGCCGGTGAGCTGAGCGGAAAGGAGGCGTCCGCTGTCCCGGTCCTGGTGAGAGCGGGCGCCCCCACTCCTCATAGAATGCTGACTCCGTGCCGGAGGCGCGTCCGAAGCGGTTGTGGACGGCAAGGCCAGGGAGTCTCGGAAAGTGCTCAAGGAAGTCATCGCGACCCGCTACATCACGCCCCTGCGGGAAGGCGGCTCGCTGCCGGGGCTCGTCGAGGGCGACGACTTCGCGCCGTACGTCATGAAGTTCAGCGGTGCCGGACAGGGCCGCAAGACACTCGTCGCCGAGGTCGTCGTCGGGGAGCTGGCCCGCCGGCTGGGCTTCCGGGTGCCGCGACTGGTGACCCTCGACCTCGACCCGGTGCTCGGGCTCGGCGAACCCGACCAGCAGGTCCAGGAGTTGCTGAAGTCCAGCGGTGGCGCCAACCTCGGCATGGACTTCCTGTCCGGCGCCCTCGGCTTCGATCCGCTGGCCTTCACGGTGAGCCCCGAGGAGGCGGGCCGGATCGTCTGGTTCGACGCCCTCGTGAACAACGTCGACCGGTCCTGGCGCAATCCCAACCTGCTGATGTGGCACGGCGACCTGTGGCTCATCGACCACGGCGCCACCATGATCTGGCACCACAACTGGCCCGGCGCCGAGACCTCCGCGGCCCGCCCCTACGACGCCGCCGACCACGCCCTCGCGCGCTTCACCCCCGACCTCGCGAGCGCCGCCGCGGACCTCGCACCGAGGGTCACCGAGGAACTCCTCGCCGAGGTCACCGCCGAGATCCCCGACGCCTGGCTGACCGGCGAACCCGGCTTCAGCGCCCCCGGCGACCTCCGCCGGGCCTACGCGGCGCCCCTCCTCACGCGCGCCGCCGTCATCCACGAGCGCATCAAGAGGGACCAGTGACCGAGCGCCACATCATCCGGCCCAGCGAGGCCAACGAACGGGACGTCTTCGAGTACGCCCTGCTGCGCGTCGTACCGCGGGTGGAACGCGGCGAGTGCATCAACGCCGGGGTGCTCGTCTACTGCCGTGCCCGCTCCTACGTCGGCGCCCGCACCCATCTGGACGAGGCGAGGCTGCTCGCCCTCGACCCGGCCGCCGATGTGGCCGGGATCAGGGCCGCGCTCGGTGCCGTAGAAGGAGTGTGTGCCGGTGGTGACGCGGCCGGGCAGGCGGGGCGGGACGACGCGGGGCGGCGGTTCCGCTGGCTGATCGCGCCGCGGTCGACCGTCGTGCAGCCGGGGCCCGTGCACACCGGTCTCACCGTCGATCCGGCGGCCGAGACGGAGCGCCTGCTCGACCTGCTGGTGAGGTAATGAATCACACCCGGCCCTGCGCACGTTGACACCGAGTGCCAGGGCTTCTAGCGTCACGTCTGCCGAAGGTACTAAGCGGTCGCTCACTGGCAGGCCGCGGTTTTCAAGGGCGAGAGTTTCTCAAGGGCGAGGAGAACCAGGAATGTCCACCACTGAGCAGCGGGTCGCGATCGTCACCGGCGGAGCGCGGGGCATCGGCGCCGCCACCGCCGTACGCCTCGCGGCCGAGGGCCGTGCGGTCGCCGTGATCGACCTCGACGAGGCCGCCTGCAAGGACACCGTGGAGAAGATCACCGCGGCCGGCGGCAAGGCTCTCGCGGTCGGCGCCGACGTCTCCGACGAGGCGCAGGTCGAGGCCGCGATCGCGCGCATCGTCGCGGAGCTGGGCGCGCCGACGATCCTGGTCAACAACGCGGGCGTGCTCCGCGACAACCTGCTCTTCAAGATGAGCGTCTCCGACTGGGACACCGTCCTGAACGTGCATCTGCGCGGCTCGTTCCTGATGACCAAGGCCGTCCAGAAGCACATGGTCGACGCGGGCTTCGGCCGGATCGTCAACCTCTCCTCGTCCTCCGCCCTCGGCAACCGCGGCCAGGCCAACTACTCCGCGGCCAAGGCCGGTCTGCAGGGCTTCACCAAGACCCTCGCCATCGAGCTCGGCAAGTTCGGCATCACGGCCAACGCCGTCGCCCCCGGCTTCATCGCCACCGACATGACCGCCGCCACCGCCGCCCGCGTCGGCATGGGCTTCGAGGACTTCAAGGCCGCCGCCGCCACCCAGATCCCGGTGCAGCGCGTCGGTGAGCCCGACGACATCGCCAACGCCGTCGCCTTCTTCACGAACGAGGCGGCCGGTTTCGTCTCCGGCCAGGTCCTGTACGTCGCCGGCGGACCGCTCAACTAGGGAACACGGGAACAGGGAACGCAGGAAAAAATGACTGAACTGCCTGAACTCTCCGGCAAGGTCGCCGTCATCACCGGCGCCAGTCGCGGCATCGGCTACGGCGTCGCCGAGGCGCTGCTCGCCCGCGGCGACCGGGTCTGCATCACCGGACGCAACGAGGACGCCCTCAAGGAGGCCGTCGAGACGCTCGGCGCCGACCGCGTCATCGGCGTGGCCGGCAAGGCCCACGACGAGGCCCACCAGACCGTCGTCGTCGAGCGCACGATGGAGGCCTTCGGCCGCGTCGACTACCTGGTCAACAACGCCGGTACGAACCCGGTGTTCGGCCCGATCGCCGACCTCGACCTGAACGTCGCCCGCAAGGTCTTCGAGACCAACGTCATCTCGGCGCTCGGCTTCGCCCAGAAGACCTGGCACGCCTGGCAGAAGGACAACGGCGGCGCCATCGTCAACATCGCCTCCCTCGCCGGGATCTCCGCCTCGCCGTTCATCGGCGCGTACGGCGTCAGCAAGGCCGCGATGGTCAACCTGACGCTCCAGCTGGCGCACGAGTTCGCGCCCGGCGTACGGGTCAACTCGATCGCCCCGGCGGTCGTGAAGACCAAGTTCGCCGCCGCCCTGTACGAGGGCCGCGAGGCGGAGGCCGCCGCCTCCTACCCGCTGGCCCGGCTCGGTGTGCCGTCCGACATCGGCGGCGCCGCCGCGTTCCTGACCTCGGAGCAGTCCGAGTGGATCACCGGCCAGACCCTCGTCGTCGACGGCGGCATCCTCCTGAACGCCGGAGTGGCCTGACCCCACGACCCGGGCGCCGGTTCCTTTGCTGTTCCCTTTACGGAATCGGCGCCCGTGTCGAGGTACGAAAACGCGCACAGTGGACTGACAACGTCGTCATAAAACCGCTGATCAAGTGCCCCGTCCGAACCTTGCTCAACCGGCCGGGACACTGCGGTATGGTCTGCCGACCCTTGGTACGGCGGATCGAGGAGTGTGCGCGTGTTCAACCCGAACCGAGGCCTGCGGAGAGCCGCGGCGATCACGTCGATATCCCTGGTGGCCGGATGCGGGGTGTTCTCGGACGGAAATCCGGACGACCGGGGACCCATCGTCGTCGGCACCACCAGCGCCCCCAGCACGCTCGACCCGGCCGGCTCCTGGGACGGCTCGTGGGAGCTGTTCCGCAACATCTACCAGACGCTCCTGGCCTACCCGACCGGTGCGACCACCCCCGAGCCGGACGCCGCCAAGAGCTGTGGTTTCACGGACGGTTCGAACACGACGTACCGCTGCGAACTGCGCGCGGGCATGAAGTTCGCCGACGGGGACACCCTCGACGCCCAGGCCGTCAAGCACTCCATCGACCGCATCCGGCAGATCGACGTGGCGGGCGGACCCGCCGGCCTGCTGGGCAGCCTGGACCGGGTCCAGGTGACCGGTGACCGCGAGGTCGTCTTCCGCCTCAACAAGCCCGACGCGACCTTCCCGTTCGTGCTCGCCACCCCGGCCATGTCGATCGTCGACCCCGACGACTACCCCGCGCACTCCCTGCGCAAGGACGGCAAGGTCTTCGGCTCCGGGCCCTACACCCTGAAGTCCTACGACGACGGCAAGCAGGCCCAACTCGTCCGCAACGACCGCTACAAGGGCTTCGCCAGGCGTGAGAACAGCGCGGTGACGATCCGCTACTTCCAGGACTCGGGCACCATGGTCAAGGCGCTGCGGGACCAGAAGATCGACGTCACCTACCGAGGCCTCGCCGCCGACGACATCGTCACCCTCCAGGGCAGCCCCTCGAAGGACCTGCAACTCGTCGAAGGCTCCGGCACCGACATCAACTACCTGGTGTTCAACCCCAAGGACCGGTGGGCCCGGAACCCCGCAGTCCGCAAGGCCGTCGCCCAGGTCGTCGACCGCGGGGCGATCACCCACAAGATCTACCGCGACACCGTGGACCCCCTCTACTCCATGGTCCCGAAGGGCCTCACCGGCCACACCACCGCCTTCTTCGACGACTTCGGAGACCCCAGCGTCCCCAAGGCACGGAAAATCCTCACCCGCGCGGGCATCACCGACCGCGTCCCGCTCACCCTCTGGTACACCAGCGACCGCTACGGCTCCGAGACCGCCCTGGAGTTCAAGGAACTCAAGCGTCAGCTCGACGGCTCCGGGCTCTTCACGATCACCCTGAAGAGCCGCCCCTGGAAGACGTACGTGACGGGCTACCAGAAGGGCGAGTACCCGGTGTTCGGGCGTGGCTGGTTCCCGGACTTCCCCGACGCCGAGAACTTCATCGCGCCCTTCGTGGGACAGCAGAACGCGCTCGGTACGCCCTACCCGTCGCCGAGGATCACCGGCGTACTGCTGCCCGAGTCCCGCAAGGAGACCGACCGGGCCGACGTGGTCAAGGAGTTCGAGGAGGCGCAGCAGATCCTGGTGGACGACACCCGGCTGCTGCCGCTGTGGCAGGGGCGGCAGTACGTGGCCGCCAGCGACGACATCTCCGGCGGGGAGCAGGCGCTCGACCCGTCGACGATCATGATGATGTGGCAGCTGTACCGCAAGACGAGCTGGTGAACCGGCTCGCGGCACCGGTTGTCAGTGGTCGCCTGTAGGTTCTGGGACATGGAAGCGACCGCACCGCGCGGTCGTACCGCATCGTAGTCGCCGCACATGGTAAGGAAGTTGACGTGACCGACATCTCCATGCTCCCCGAGTCCTGGCGCGGAGTCCTGGGCGACGAGCTTCAGCAGCCCTACTTCAAGGAGCTGACCGAGTTCGTCGAGGAGGAGCGGGCGAAGGGACCGGTCTACCCTCCGCGCGAGGAGGTCTTCGCCGCCCTGGAGGCGACGCCGTACGACCAGGTGAAGGTGCTGGTCCTCGGTCAGGACCCGTACCACGGCGAGGGCCAGGGACACGGCCTGTGCTTCTCGGTCCGCCCCGGCGTGAAGACCCCGCCCTCCCTCCGGAACATCTACAAGGAGATGAAGGAGGAGCTGGACCTCCCGGTCCCGGACAACGGCTATCTGATGCCGTGGGCCCAGCAGGGCGTCCTGCTGCTCAACGCGGTGCTCACCGTCCGCTCCGGCGAGGCCAACTCCCACAAGGGCAAGGGCTGGGAGAAGTTCACCGACGCGGTGATCCGCGCGGTGGCCGACCGGCCCGACCCGGCGGTCTTCGTCCTGTGGGGCAACTACGCGCAGAAGAAGCTCCCCCTGATCGACGAGGAGCGGCACGTGGTGGTCAAGGGCGCGCACCCCTCCCCGCTGTCCGCCAAGAAGTTCTTCGGCTCCCGCCCGTTCACCCAGATCGACGAGGCCGTCGCGAAGCAGGGCCACACTGCGATCGACTGGCGCATCCCGAACCTGGGCTGACCTCACCGGGGCCGGTCCGGGGCCGCCTGACGGGGATTGTCAGCGGGGGCGGTTAGCTTCGAGGGGGACAGCCAACGGTGGCTGACGAGGTGCGGAGGACGCTGTGGCGGAGCGACAGGAGCAGGCGGCGCCGGACGCTCTGCTGACGCGGATCGGACAGGTCGTCATGCTGCACCACGGCGGCGACCGGGAGGAGGCCAGGGAGCGGCTGCTCGGCCTGTGGGCGGAGCTCGGAGAGGACGGCGACCCGCTGCACCGCTGCACACTGGCCCACTACCTGGCCGACACCCAGGACGACCCGACCGACGAACTCGCCTGGGATCTCCGGGCGTTGTCGGCGGCGGACGAGCTGACGGACGGGCGGGAGGCCGGCGACCCCGACGACGTGGGCCAGGAGGGGGCGAGCGCGGTGCGCGGTTTCTACCCCTCCCTGCATCTCAACCTCGCCGCCGACTACATCAAGCTCGACCGCCCGGACGCCGCCCGCACCCACCTCCGCCGCGCCCGCGGCGCCTGCACGGTCCTCGCGGACGACGGCTACGGCAACGGGGTGCGGGCCGCGATCGGCCGACTGGAACTGCGGCTCGACACAGAGGGCGGTGCGGCCGGGGAAGGGAACTGGGGGCCGCCGAGACAGCGGCCCTAGAGTCCGGTCGGCCTCAACGCCCGTACGTCCGGCCGCAGATGATCGACTGCGGGCTGTCCGACTGCCAGCCGCCGTACTTCCTGCCCAGGGCGCACACGTCCGACGTGTTCTTCGGCACCGACTTGACCACGTCCGGGATGTCCGCGCTCGGCTGCCGGGGGTGCCGCGGCTTCGGGTGCGGATGCGGGTGGGACGGGGGATACGGATGCGGGTGCGAGCGGGGCACCGGCGCCTGGGCCGCCGCCTGCGGAGGCTGGACCGGGGCGCGACGCGGCGGATGCGTGCCCGGTTCCGGATGGTGCGAGGGGCTGATGAGTTCGAGCGCCTCCCGGGCCGGGGCCTGTACGACCTGCGGCTCCGCGCTCCCGTCCGGGCGCGGCACCGACGCTTGGGACGGTGCGGCCGGGGGAGCGAGAGCCGGTGGCCGCTGGACGGTCACACAGCCGGAGAGGGCCGAGACAGCCACGGTTACCAGGAGCGTTGCGGTGGTCGTCGTTCGATGCACCCGCGCAACTCTGCTGGTTCCGGCGCTGTTTGGGACAGCGGACGGGCGGATGATGCCCCACACGGGTGATCTCCGCCCCCTTACGGACGGTCCGCGCCCGCCCCGGGTGACGTGACGTCAGTCGCCGGTGCTCCCGTCGATCCGCTCCCGGAGCAGATCGGCGTGGCCGTTGTGCCGTGCGTACTCCTCGATCATGTGGGTGTAGATCCAGCGCAGGTTGAAGCGCTCGCCGGTGCGCCGGTGCTTGCCCACGGAGACGTCGTCCAGGGTGAACCGGGCCGCGTGCGCGTCCGCCGCCGCGATCTCGGCCCGCCAGGTGGCGTGGGCCTCCGCCCAGGTGTCCGTCCCGGTGGTGTGGAAATCACCGTCCGGGTCCTCTTCGGTGAAGTAGATCGGGTCCGCCTGCTCGTCCGCCATGACCTTGCGGAACCAGCTCCGCTCCACCTCCGCCATGTGCCGCACCAGGCCCATGAGCGACATTGTGGAGGGCTCCACGGAAGCGGTCCTCAGCTGTTCGTCGGTCAGGCCCTCGCACTTCCAGGCGAGGGTCTCGCGGTGGTATTTCAGCCAGCCTTCCAGCATGGTGCGTTCGTCGGCGGTGGTCGAAGGTTCACTGCGCTCGGTCGTCATCCCCGCATCCTCGCGCGCCCGGTGCGCCCGCACCACCGGATATCGCCCCGCCGTATGCTTCCGAGAACGTACCGCCGGTCGAGTGCCAGGGAGGCTCCGTGAAGGTCGGCTGCATCGGACTCGGTGACATCGCGCAGAAGGCCTACCTGCCGGTTCTCGGTGCCCTGCCCGGCGTCGAACTGCATCTGCAGACCCGCACCCCCGCCACCCTCGCCCGCGTCGCCGACGGCCTGCACCTGCCGGCGGACCGGCGCCACACGGACCTCGACGCACTCCTCGCGCAGGACCTCGACGCCGCGTTCGTGCACGCGCCCACCACCGCGCACCCCGAGATCGTCACCAGGCTGCTGGCAGCGGGTGTACCGACGTACGTCGACAAGCCGCTCGCCTACCAACTCGCCGACTCCGAGCGCCTGGTGCGGCTCGCGGAGGAACGGAACGTGTCGCTCGCGGTCGGCTTCAACCGCCGCTACGCCCCCGGGTACGCGCAGTGCGCCGACCACCCGCGCGAGCTGATCCTCATGCAGAAGAACCGGATCGGGCTCCCCGAGGAGCCGCGCGCGATGATCCTGGACGACTTCATCCACATCGTGGACACCCTGCGGTTCCTGGTGCCCGGGCCGGTCGAGGACGTCACCGTGCGCGCCCGCACCCAGGACGGACTGCTGCACCACCTCGTGCTCCAGCTCTCCGGCGACGGCTTCACCGCGCTGGGTGTGATGAACCGGCTCAGCGGCTCGGTGGAGGAGATCCTGGAGGTGTCCGGCCAGGACACCAAGCGTCAGGTGGTCAACCTCGCCGAGGTCGTCGACCACAAGGGCCAGCCGACGACCCGGCGCCGCGGGGACTGGGTCCCGGTGGCCCGGCAGCGCGGCATCGAGCAGGCCGTGCTCGCCTTCCTGGACGCCGTACGGGCGGGGAAGGTGCTCAGCGCCCGGGACGCGCTGGCGACTCATGAGCTGTGCGAGCGGGTGGTACGAGCGGTTGCGGAGCGGTCCGCCGCAGCCTGAGCGCCTGCACACCCTCACCGGCGCACACGGCCGCGAGCACCAGCAGTGCCAGGCCCACCGGCCAGGCGCCGTAGCGGACGTACGGCGTGATGCCGTGTGCGAGCGGGACGTCGTAGACCTGGGTGGTGCTCTTGTCGGTGCCCAGCCAGGAGCCGATGCGTTCGCCGCTCGGGCCGTAGACGGCGGAGACGCCGGTCAGGGTGGCGTGGACCATCGGGCGGCCGGTCTCGGCGGCGCGCAGCGCGGCGAGGGTGGCGTGCTGTTCGGGGGCCCAGCTGTTCTGGAAGGACGAGGTCGACGACTGGGCGAGCAGGACGTCGGCGCCGTCCTGGGCGAGATGGCGGCTCATGTCGGGGAACGCGGTCTCGAAGCAGATCAGCGGGCCGATGCGCAGCCCGTGCCCCACGTTCATGACGACCTGCTCGGTGCCGTGCCTGCGGTCGACGCCCGCCGCCTTGCCGACCGAGGTGGCCCAGCCGAGCAGCGAGCGGAACGGGATGTACTCCCCGAAGGGGACCAGCCGCATCTTGTCGTAGCGGTCGCCGGTGAGCCCCTGCGGGCCGACCAGGACCGAGCTCTTGTAGATGCCGGGCTTGTCGGAGCGCTCGGCGTCCACGTTGACCAGGATGTCGGCGCCGGTCTCCTGGGAGAGGGCGGCGATACGGCGCGCGTAGTCCGGCCGCTTGGTGAGATCGAAGCTGACGCTGCTCTCGCCCCAGGCGATCAAGTCGACGTGCTGACCGGCGAGTTGGCGGGTCAGCTGCTCCTCGCGGTCGAAGCGCCGGACGTCGCTGTCGGCGCCGTCGATCATTCCGGGCTGTACGACGGCGATCCGGACGCGGCCGTCGATGTCGGGGCGCGGTGACCAGACCCAGGCCGACGAGGTCACGGCGGCGGTGACGAGAAGCCCGGCGACGGCGGGTACCCGCACCGCGCGGACCGCGACCAGCACGGCGACCGCCACATTGACGGCCACCACCAGGAAGCTCAGCAGCCACACCCCGCCGACCGACGCGAGCCGCAGCGCCGGTTCCACCTGCCACTGGGTGGAGCCGAGCAGCCCCCAGGGGCCGCCCAACCCCTGCCAGGACCGCACCAGTTCGACCGTCAGCCAGCCCGAGGGCAGGACCAGGAGCGCGGCGGCGCCCCGCCGGGGCGACGGCACGCCACCGAGGAAGCGGCGCACCAGCCAGCCCCACGGCGCCCACAGCACGCCGAGCAGCCCCGCGATGACCACGATGAACACACTCAGGCTCGGCACCAGCCAGCTGTGCACGGCCAGCATGAACCCGAGCCCGCCGCACCAGCCGTCGTACACCGCCCGCCGCCCGGTGGGTGCCGAGCGGGTCAGCAGGATCCAGGGGACGAGCGCGACGTAGGCGAACCACCACAGCGACGGCGCGGGGAACGCGAACACGGGCAGCGCGCCCGCGAGGACGGCGAGCAGCGAACGCCGCCAGGGGGAGACGAGCCAGTCGCCGAAGGCCTTCATATGAACCCCCTACCCGCTGGTGGCTCCAGTGTGCGTGTCGCGAACGATTCCGGACAGCGGACGCCGACCCGGTCGTCTCAGTTGATCACGGCCTCCGGGCGCCGCTCGGGAAGACGCCGCCACTTCTCCGCCACGACGACCCCGGTCAGCCGCCAGCCGTCGTACGTCCGCAGCAGCCCGAACTCGTACCGCCCGCCGCACACGAAGTCGGGCGCGGTGGAGGTGTCGTCGGCGTCCTCCTTGGCGAAGCGCATCGGATTGACGTAGTCGGCCCGGACGTGCGCGGTGTCGTCGGTGTTCTGGTCCAGGGCGCCGAAGCGGATGCGCCGGTTCACGATCAGATGCTGCCGCATCGGGAACAGCCGCATGCTCTCGGCCAGCCACCCGGCGATCTCCTCCGCGTCCCCCTCGATGCCTCCGGCGGACCGGTAGTCGGCCCGCCCTCTCGGCGCGAACAGTTTCCGATACGCCTCCCAGTCGCCGTCGTCCACCGCCACCGCGTACTCGGTGATCACTTCGTCCACGGCCAGCCGGTCCATCACGATCGCCAGTTCCACACGCTGCGTCATCGGGCAAGTGTTGGTCACTCGGTGTGCCGAGCCAAGGGGTACGCGGGGACAACGTGGGGAACATTCGGTGGTGTTCGGACAGGCGTGCGCCCCTTGGAGTCCGAACAGGACCGGATCCCTCAGTCCCGCCGCCCGTCGGCGGGTGCCTTCAGCAGCCGTTCCAGCTCCTGCCCGGCCTCGTCGTACCCGGCGTCGGAGATCCGGTGCAGCGCGCGCAGGTCCCCGGCCGCGGTCGCGCGTCGGGTGAGGAGGAACCCGGCACGCGAGGATCCCTCGTCCAGCAGTTCGCTCAGTTCCGCGAGGTCACCGGCTTCGTCGGCGAGGTCGGCCAGCCAGTCCAGGGCGGTCTCGTTGCCCTCGTCGGCCAGCTCGCGCAGGGTCTCCCGGTCGAGGTTCGTGTTCGTCATGCCCCCATGCTGCGACCCTGCCCCAGGGGCGGGGTCAAGTGGGACGATGGCCGGGTGATCACCATCGGGCAGCTGGCCGGATACGTGGGCGTGTCGATCAAGACCATTCGCGTCTATCACGACAAAGGGCTCCTCCCCGAACCCGACCGCGACGCGTCCGGATATCGCCGCTACGGCGCGCACGACGCCGTCGACCTGATCAAGATCCGCACACTCGCCGAAGCCGGCGTCCCGCTGGCCCGGATCCGCGAGCTCAGATCGGCGAGCGAGGAGGAACTCCAACGGGCACTGCGCGGCATCGACGACGACCTCACCGCCCGCATCCGCGACCTGCGGGCAACGCAGGGGCGCCTGCGCCGGCTCGCCGCCGGAGACCTGACACCGCTGCCCGACGAGGTGGGCGCCCACCTGGAGGACCTGGCCGGCTGGGGGTTCACACCGCGCTGGGTGGACCTGCAACGCGACCTGTGGATCCTCGTCTTCGCCACCCACCCCGACCACGCGATCACCCTCTTCCACGACCAGGCCGGGACATTGGCCGACCCGGCGCTGCGGCAGCTCTTCCTGGACTACGACCGCGCGCACGACCTGGCTCCCGACGATCCCCGCGTCGACGACCTCGCCCGCCGGATCGCCGAGGCGCACCGGGAACGCTACGAAGGCGACGAACCGCCCGGCCCGGCCGCGGACTCCGAGATCCCCGCACTCATCCAGGGCACGGTCAACGCCTCGTCCCCGGCATGGCGGCGACTCGACACACTCATCCGGGCCCGGCTCGGACCGGCAACCACCTGAACTGCTCCGCTCCTGAGGGGAAGTACGCATGAAACGTCTCGTCACGGTCGTCACCGGAGGCAGCCGGGGAATCGGCGCAGCGACCTGTCTGCGGCTCGCGGAGGACGGGCACGACGTGGTCGTGGGGTATCTCCGGGACACGAAGGCGGCCGAGCAAGTGGCGGACAGGGTACGGCAGTCCGGGGTACGCGCCGTGTGCGTCGGCGCGGACGCGTCCGTCGAGGCGGACGTGGAGCGGCTGTTCACCTCGGCGGAGCAACAACTCGGGCCCGTCACCGGGTTGGTGAACAACGCCGGGGTGACCGGCCCCTTCGGCCGGCTCGCGGACATCGACACCGCCGACCTGCGCCAGGTCGTCGAGGTCAACCTCCTGGGCACACTGCTGTGCGCACGCCGCGCCGCGCAGGCCATGACGGCCCGGGGCAACGGCGTGATCGTGAACGTGTCGTCGTCCGCCGCCACGCTCGGCAGCCCCGGGGACTACGTCCACTACGCCGCGACCAAGGCCGCCGTGGACACCCTCACCATGGGCCTGGCCAAGGAACTCGGCCCCGACGGCATCCGCGTCAACGCGGTCGCACCCGGCATCGTCGACACCGAGATCCACGCGAGAATGGGCGACCCCGACCGCGCACAACGCGTGTCCACGTCGATCCCGCTGCGCCGCCCCGGGCAGCCCGAGGAGATCGCCGCGGCCATCGCCTGGCTGATGTCACCGGACGCCTCGTACACGACGGGCACGGTGTTGCGGGTGTCGGGTGGACGGTGAGTGCCGGGTACTGGCCTCTGCGGCCGATCGCGATGCGTGTGGCCGCTCGCCGTTCAGGCGGCCTCGATGACCTCGTCGCGTATCGCGGCGGCCCACTCGACCACCAACAGCTCGTATTCCTCCCGCTCCTGGGTGGAGAGCGATCCGCCCGCGCGCAGCCAGAGAGCCCGGATCTGCTCGTTCACCTCGTAAGCAGACCGCACGGAACCAGGGGTGACGGAATCGGGGGACATGCGGAACAGCCTAGGGGCAAGGACTGACACTGCGCTACCGGACGGCTACTCAAACCGTATGGGGTTGGTCACGGGCGTCGCGCGCCGCGGCCCGGGCGGCGTGAACCGGGCGGCGTGAGCCGGGCGCCGTGAACCGGGCGCCCGGTGCGATCAGTTGGCTCACGCCCGCCGCTCGGCCCACACCCGCGACCAGTCCAGCAACGGCCCCATCGCCGTCACCAGGTCCGTGCCCAGCGGGGTCAACTGCCAGGCCCCGTCCGGCGTCTGTTCCGCGATGCCCGCCTCGCGCAGCTCCGTGAGGCGGGTGGACAGGACGCTGGAGGACATGGCGTCGCAGTCCCGTTGCAGATCGCGGAAACCGATCGCGGCGGGGTGACGGTGGAGCTCCCAGATCACACGGAGCGTCCAGCGCCGCCCGAGGAGGTCGAGCGCGGCCATGACGGGCCGCCCGGTGTTCGACCCGCGCACGGGGCGACCGGGAGCGGGGATCGGTTCCAACAGGGCCTCCTCGCCCGACTCTTGTCGATCTCCGGACTCACTCTTGCGCTTCGATTTCAGAAGCGCAAGAGTCTGGGGACATGAAACAGCGCATTGAAGGAGTCACCCCGCCCTACACCCCCGACACCGACCGCGCCCTGCACCGCTGGATGCCGCCCGGTGTCATCCACGAACCCCTCATGCTGTTCAAGGTCCTCGAACGCCACCCCGAACTCGCCTCCCGCATGCGGGCGTTGGGCGCCGGACTCCTCGTTCACGGCCGCCTGAGCGCCGCCGACCGCGAACTCGTGATCGCCCGCGTCTGTGCCCGCGCCGGCTGCGCCTACGAGTGGGGCGTCCACATGGCGGCGTACGCGGAAGCGGCCCAACTCGCCCCGGAGCAGGTCACCTTGACCGTGACCGGTACCCCGGACGATCCGGCCTGGTCGGCACGGCAGTCCGCGCTGCTCCGGGCGGTCGACGAACTCGACGCCGGCGCACGGCTGAGCGACCCTGTCTGGTCCGGCCTGCGGGAGCACCTCGACGAGCCCGAGGCCCTCGAACTCCTCGTACTGGCCGGGTGGTACCGCACCATCGCCTACGTCGCCAACGGTGTCGGGATCGCCCCCGAGCCCTGGGCCCTCGCCCTGCCCGAGCGGTAGTTCAGCCCGCCGACTCGGCCGCGTGCGGGCTCAGCGCGCCCGCCGTGACCAGCGCGATGATGACGATGCCGAGGGCGATGCGGTACCAGACGAACGGCATGAAGCTCTTGTGCGAGATGAACTTCATGAACCAGGCGATGACCGCGTATCCGACCGCGAACGCGATCACCGTCGCGAACATCGTCGGACCCCACGCGATGTGTCCCTCCTCGGCCGCGTCCTTCAACTCGAAGGCGCCCGAGGCCAGTACGGCAGGCATGGCGAGCAGGAAGGAGTAACGGGCCGCCGCCTCACGGGTGTAGCCCATGAACAGGCCGCCGCTGATGGTCGCGCCCGAGCGGGAGACACCGGGGACCAGCGCCATCGCCTGGCAGAGGCCGTACAGCAGGCCGTCCTTGGCGTTCAGGTCCACCAGCGTCTTGCGCTGCTTGGGCGCCCGGTGCCGGCCGCCCGTTTCGTCGCGGGCCGCGAGGCGGTCGGCGACACCGATGACGACGCCCACCACGATCAGCATCGTGGCGGTGATCCGCAGATCCCGGAACGGTCCCTCGATCTGGTCCTTGAGCGTGACCCCGAGCACACCGATCGGAATGGAGCCGACGATCACCAGCCAGCCCATCTGGGCGTCGTGGTCGCGCCGCATCTCCTTGTTCGTGAGCGACCGGAACCACGCGGCGAGAATCCGCCCGACATCCTGGCGGAAGTAGATCAGCACCGCCGCCTCCGTGCCGAGCTGGGTGATCGCCGTGAAGGCCGCGCCCGGGTCCTTCCAGCCGGAGAAGGCCGCCGTCAGCCGCAGATGCGCACTGGACGACACGGGCAGGAACTCGGTCAGCCCCTGGACGAGTCCGAGGATGAGGGATTCAAACCAAGACATGGAGTTACGGCGTCCAAGTGCTGCTCGCGGAGGAGTAAAGGACACACCAAAACGCCGCGCACGGTGATCGAGTGTGTGTGAGGGGCAGCGTAGCGTCCCGGTGTGACAGGCCGGACACAGGGGTTTCGCGGGCGGTCGGGCGACTCCGGGCGTGCGGTGTTGACCAGTCGCGGGGGCGGCGCATACGTTGCAGCGGAGGAAAGCGCTTGCTGGACGCGCTCGCTGTCTCCGGAGGAGTGCTGATCACGCCCATGTCCACACCCGCCACCAACCCCGGGGCGTGTCGGCCCTTGGCCCCCCTTGCCGGGCGACGCATCAGGGCCGCCGTGGTCGGCGCCGGTGCCATCGGTCGCGGCTCGCATTTCCCCGCGCTCGCCCGGCTCGCCGAGGAGGGCGAGACCGAGGTGGTCGCGGCCGTTGACATCGATGCCAACTCGGTCGAGTCCTTCTGTACCGAGGCCGGGATTCCGCACGCCTACACCGACCTGGAGCAGATGCTCCGGGAACAGCGGCCCGACCTCGTCACCATCTGCACCCCGCCCACCCTGCACCGCGCGCAGACCGTCGCCGCGTTGCGGGCCGGCGCCTGGGTGTGGTGCGAGAAGCCGCCGGTGCCCACACTCGCCGACTTCGACGCCGTAGAGGACGAAGAGGGCCCGGCAAAGGGGACGTCGAGCGGGCCGTACGCCTCCATCGTCTTCCAGCACCGCTTCGGTTCGGGCACCCGGCATGTGCGCCGGCTGCTCGCCGAGCGGGCCATGGGCCGGCCGCTCGTGGCGCACTGCCAGACCACCTGGTACCGGGACACCGCCTACTACGCCGTGCCCTGGCGCGGACGCTGGGCGACCGAGGGCGGCGGTCCGGCCATGGGACACGGCATCCACCAGATGGACCTGCTGCTCGATCTGCTCGGGCCGTGGAGCGAGGTGAAGGCCATGGCCGGGCGGCTGGTCCACGACGTGGAGACCGAGGACGTCTCAACCGCCCTGGTCCGCTTCGAGAACGGCGCGATGGCGACCGTCGTCAACAGTGTCCTGAGCCCCGACGAGGTCAGCCGCATCCGTATCGACTGCGAGCGCGCCACCGTCGAACTCACCCACCTGTACGGCCACAGCAACGACAACTGGCGCATCACCCCCGCCCCGGACGTCTCGGGTGAGGAGGCCGCCGCCTGGCAGAACTTCGGTCCCGACGTGCCGAGTTCGCACCTGGAGCAACTGCGGGAACTCGTCGTCAGCATGCGGGCAGGCGAACGGCCGCGCGCCAGCGGTACCGACGGGCGCACGAGCCTGGAACTGATCACCGCGCTCTACAAGTCGGCGTTCACGGACACGACCGTACGCGCCGGCGAGATCGGCCCCGGTGACCCCTATTACACGGCGCTGCACGGCGGCGCCCCCGGCTGGGCGCCCGTGGCGCGCGAGGAGGTGTCGGCATGACCGGCCTGCGTATCGTCCATGCCCACGGCGACCGCATCACGGTGACCGAACCGGCCACCGGCGTCGAGCTGTTCAGCTACGTCTACCGGCCCGAGGCGGCCTGGGAGGCGCCGAAGCCGTACCTCCACCCGATCAGAACGCTGGCCGGCGACATCGTCACGGACTACCGGCCCAACGACCACCGCTGGCACAAGGGCCTGCAGTTCACCGCCTCGCATCTGTCGGGCCAGAACCTGTGGGGCGGCAACACATACGTTCACGGCGAGGGGTATCTCGAACTCCCTGAGCGGGTCGGGTCGATGGCCCATGTCGCCTTCGACGAGATCGACACCCATACCGACTCGGGCGACGAGCGCCTCGTCATCGCCGAACGGCTGACCTGGCACCCCCACAGCGGTGAACTCTGGGCCGACGAGCGGCGCCGGATCGAGGTGCACGACGTCGACATCGAGTCGGGTTCATGGGCGCTGACCTGGACCAGCGCCGTGACGAACCGCCGCGACGAGCCCCTGCTGTTCGGCAGCCCGACCACCCACGGGCGGGAGGCGGCGGGCTACACCGGTCTGTTCTGGCGCGGCCCGCGTGCCTTCCGCGACGGCCGCATCATCGGCCCCGACGGCGAGGGCCTCGGGCTGATGGGCTCCCAGGGCCCCTGGCTCGCCGTCTCCGGAGAGCACGACGGCACCGACGGCCACGCGACGATCGTCTTCGCGCACGCCCCCGAGAACGACCAGACCGGCGCGGAGGGCGCCCACCCCGCCCACTGGTTCGTGCGCAACGAGCCGTTCGCCGGGATCGCCCCCTCCTTCGCCTTCCACGACGAGCTGGTGCTCGACCCCGGTGACACGCTCACCAGGCGCTACCGCGTCGTCGTGGCCGACGGGGCGTGGGAGCGGGAGGAGATCGCCAAGTACCTGGAGGCGCGGCCGTGGTGAATGCCTCCGCGGTGGCTGCGGGAGGCTTCTCGGGGTTGCCGGGCGGGGTCGCCGTCTCGCATCTGTCCGTCTACGACTGGCCGGCCGAGCTGGATGGCGGGGTGTGCGGCGGAACTCCCCATATGCACCTGACCTGTTCGGAGGGGTATGTCGTCACCGGCGGGCGCGGTGCGGTGCAGACGCTGACCACGTCCGGGTACGAGGTGACGCCGCTCGCGGCCGGAACGGTGGCCTGGTTCACGCCGGGCACCATCCACCGGCTCGTCAACGAGGGCGACCTGCGCATCACCGTCCTCATGCAGAACAGCGGGCTCCCCGAGGCGGGCGACGCGGTGCTCACGCTGCCCCCGCAGTACCTCACCGACCCGGAGACGTACGCCGCCGTCACCGTGATCCCGGCCGACGCGCCCGAGGCCGAGCAGGAACGGATCGCCCGGGCCCGGCGCGACCTCGCCCTTGAGGGCTACGAGGCGCTGCGCTCCGCCGAGAGCCCGGAAGCACTGGCCGCGTTCCACCGGGCCGCCGCCGCGCTGGTACGACCCCGGCTCGCGGAGTGGCGCGAGCGATGGGAGCGGGGTGCGCGGGCCGCCGCCGCGGCCACGGGGGAGCAGCTCGACCGGCTCGACCGGGGCGACTTCTCCCACCTCGCCGACGCCGCCGTGCGGGCCGAACAGCCGTCCGCGTACGGGAAGTTCGGGATGTGCGGGCGGTTGGACGTCTACAAAGGGACCGGCTGAGACCGAGGGGCGACTATGCCGCTGCCGGGCCCGTCACGGTCCAGCCCGGCGCCTGCGGGTGGGCCGTCAGGTCCTCGTGGCTGACTGAGGCCCCGCAGGCCGTGCAGGTGACGGTGGGGACCAGTTCGTTGCCGCAGATGTGCTCGATCACCATGGGGCGGTCGAGTGGATCCCTACGGAGATGACGGTCGCCCCATGCCATGAGGGTCATCAGGACCGGCTCCAGTTCGAGCCCCGCCTCGGTGGCCCGGTACTCGAACCGCTGCGGGTGTTCGCTGTAGGCCCGCCGGGTCAGGATCCCGGCGTCGACCAGGCGGCGCAGCCGCGCGGCCAGGACGTCGCGCGGCGCGCCGATGTTGCGGACCAGCTGGTCGAAGCGGCGATTGCCCAGGCACACCTCCCGCAGGACGAGCAGGGAGTACTTCTCGCCGACGAGTGCGAGGGCGTCGGCGATCGAGCAGGGGCGCGGGCTTTTGTCTTTGTCGTCTTTGTCTTTGTCGTCTTTGTTTTTGGTGGCGGCCATGGCACCAGCTTAATAGAGGGTTTGATTTTCCAACTGACAGCGTTATGGTGAGTTTGGATTTCCTACTCACTGGTAGTTCCGGTCGTCTCGTCGTTTCAGACTGCTGTGGAGGCCCGCACCATGCGTGACGCAGTGATCGTCGAAGCCGTACGCACCCCCGTAGGCAAGGGCAAGCCGAACGGCACTCTCGCCCAGGTCCACCCCGTCGAACTCCTCTCGCACACCCTGCGCACCCTCGTCGAGCGCACCGGGATCGACCCCGCCCTCATCGACGACGTCATCGGCGGCACGGTCACCCAGGTCGGTGAGCAGGCCGTCAACATCACCCGGCAGGCCGTCCTGTCCGCGGGCTTCCCGGAGTCTGTGCCCGCGACCACGGTGGACCGCCAGTGCGGCTCCTCCCAGCAGGCCGTGCACTTCGCGGCGCAGGGCGTGCTCTCCGGGGCGTACGACCTGGTCGTGGCCTGCGGAGTGGAGTCAATGGGGCGCGTACCGATGGGGTCGGCCGTGCTGCCCGGCACCGACCCCTTCGGCCCCGGCGTCGCCGGACGCTACCCGGAGGGTCTCGTCCCGCAGGGCATCAGTGCCGAACTCATCGCCGTCAAGTGGTCCATGACACGGGACCAGTTGGACGACTTCGCGCTCTCCTCGCACCACAAGGCCGCCGCCGCCTGGGACGCGGGCCTCTTCGACGCCCAGGTGACACCCCTGGTGGGCGCCACGCGCGACGAGTGCGTACGGCCCGGCAGCACGGCCGAGGTCCTGGGCGGCCTCAAGCCCGCCTTCTACGACCCGAGTTGGGCCGAGCGCTTCCCGCAGATCGAGTGGAACATCACCGCCGGCAACTCCAGCCCGATCAACGACGGAGCCTCCGCCGTCCTGATCACGTCGAGCGAGACGGCGGCCCGGCTCGGGCTGCGTCCGATCGCCCGGCTGCACAGCTTCGCCGTGACCGGCTCCGACCCGCTGCTCATGCTCACCGGTGTCATACCGGCCACCGAGAAGGTGCTGCGCAGGGCCTCGCTCACCCTCGACGACATCGACCTGTTCGAGGTCAACGAGGCGTTCTCCAGTGTCGTTCTGGCCTGGCAGCAGGAGACGGGCGCCGATCTCGCCAAGGTCAACGTGCACGGCGGAGCCATCGCGATCGGCCATCCGCTCGGCGCGAGCGGCACCCGGCTGACGACCACGCTCGTCCACGCGATGCGGGACCGAGGGGCGCGCTACGGGCTGCAGACGATGTGCGAGGCGGGGGGTCTCGCCAACGCGATGATCATCGAGGGTGTCTGAATCTAATCCGTCTGACGCGCCGGGTCGTTCAGTCGCCGCGCAGGTGGTGGCGCTTGCGCCAGGCCACCACCGCGCCGCCGAGGGCCGGCAGGGCGATGCAGGCCATGGCGATCAGGAAGGCCGGAGACGTGGGGCTGGAGGCCCGGGCGCCGGCGACGACATACGCGGCCGTGTTCGGGAGCGACCCGAGAGCTGTCGCGAGCAGGAACGGCATCCAGCGCATGCGGGAGACGGCGGCGCAGTAGTTCACGCCCCAGAAGGGCAGTCCCGGGAAGAGCCGGGCCGCCATCATCGAACGGAAGCCGTGCTTGCTGAGCTGCCCGTCCGCCGCCTTGAGCCACCGGCCCCGCAGCAGCGGGCGCAGCGCGTCCTGGCCCAGCACACGGCCGAGACCGAAGGAGATCCCGGCCCCGAGCACCGTGCCCGCCAGCGCCGAGACAGTGCCCATCTGGGAGCCGAACAGCGCGCCCGCCGCGAGGTTGAGCAACGGGCGCGGCACGAACGCCACGCTGCACAGGCCGTATGCCGCGGCGAACACCAACGCGGCGGTGGCACCGCCCAGTTGGGGCGGCCAGCCGTCGGAGAGCAGCCGCTGCGGATGGAAGAGCAGCACGGTCGCCCCGGCCCCGGCGAGCAGGACGAGCAGGAGCGACAACCTGGACCACGGTGAGAGCAGGGCTCTCGTGCAGCGCGCGGTGAAGCCGGTCGGGGCGACGGGCAGCAGGGGAGCGACGGGGACGACGGATGTGGCCGTGGCCGTGGCGGTGCCCCCAGAGCGGGTGCCCCTGGAGTTGGTGGCGGCATCGGCGAGCATGTCGGCGACCCTAACCGACCTGTGTATGTGATCGCCGTATGGTTCGTCTCATGAGCGTCACAGGTGCGGGCACTCCGAAGGTGCCGGGCAGTGTTCTCGCCGACACCGTGCTGGAGCGGCTCACCGTCACGTACGCCGCCGCGGGCGACTCGGAGCGGGCCGTACCGATGCGGGCCTACATGAAGGACATCGCGCCCTTCCTCGGTCTGACCACGCCCGTACGCAGGGCTTTGTCCCGCACGGTCCTGGAGGGCACGCCCCGCCCCGACGAGACCGACTGCACCGCGATCGCCCTGCGCTGTTGGGAACTGCCGGAGCGCGAGTACCAGTACTTCGCGGTGGACTACCTGCGCCGCCATGTGAGGCACTGCACGTCCGGCCTCCTGCCGGTCGCCCGGCATCTCGTCTCCACGGTCCCCTGGTGGGACACCGTCGACGCACTCGCCTCCCACGTAGTGGGAGGCCTGGTGGCCGCAGATCCGAGGCTGACGGCCGACATGGACGCCTGGATCGTCGACGACGACCTGTGGGTGGCCCGTACGGCCCTGCTCCACCAACTGCGCTACAAGGAGCACACCGACACCGAACGCCTCTTCGCGTACTGCCTGCGCCAGTCCGGGCACCCCGATTTCTTCATCCGCAAGGCGATCGGCTGGTGTCTGCGCGAGTACGCCAAGACGGACCCGGAGGCGGTTCGTGGCTTCCTGGCGAGGGAGAAGGGGCGGTTCGCGCCGCTGTCGGTGCGCGAGGCCCTGAAGAACATCGGGCCCTGAAGAACATCGAGCCCTGAAGAACATCCGCTCCTGCAAGATCAACGACCCCTCAAGTCCCCGCTGCTGATAAATCGTTCGACGCAGGGCAAAGCGTCGGCAATGATCGGAGCCATGTTCCGGTACGCCTTCCACCTCGCAGCATCCGCGGTCGCGGATGCCCCGAAGGCTGCCGTTCCCGTGCTCGTTTCTGTTCTAGCGGCCGCAGTCGACGGCGCCCGAAGCTGACCCTCTCCGGATCGTCCGGCGGACCCCGCAGGGGGAGGGTCGGCGAGTCCTCGGGGTCCCCGCACTTCACTCACCAGGCTTCGAGGTACCGCCATGTCCAAGACGGCATACGTCCGCACGAAACCGCATCTGAACATCGGCACGATGGGCCATGTCGACCACGGCAAGACCACCCTGACCGCCGCCATCACCAAGGTCCTCGCCGAGCGCGGCGCGTCCACCTACGTCCCGTTCGACCGCATCGACCGGGCCCCGGAGGAGGCCGCGCGCGGCATCACCATCAACATCGCGCACGTCGAGTACGAGACCGACACCCGGCACTACGCGCACGTGGACATGCCGGGTCACGCCGACTACGTCAAGAACATGGTCACCGGGGCCGCGCAGCTCGACGGGGCGATCCTCGTCGTCTCCGCGCTCGACGGGATCATGCCGCAGACCGCCGAACACGTGCTGCTCGCCCGGCAGGTGGGCGTCGACTACATCGTGGTCGCGCTCAACAAGGCCGACGCGGGCGACGACGAGCTCACCGACCTGGTCGAGCTGGAGGTCCGCGAACTGCTCACCGCGAACGGCTACGGCGGCGACTCCGTACCCGTCGTGCGGGTGTCCGGCCTCAAGGCCCTTGAGGGGGACCCCCGTTGGACGGCGTCGATCGACGCGCTGCTCGACGCCGTGGACACGTATGTGCCCATGCCCGAGCGGTACTTGGACGCGCCGTTCCTGTTGCCGGTCGAGAACGTGCTCACCATCACCGGACGCGGAACGGTGGTCACGGGCGCGATCGAGCGCGGCACGGTCCGGGTGGGCGACCGGATCGAAGTGCTCGGGGCCGCCGTCGAGACGGTGGTCACCGGCCTGGAGACCTTCGGCAAGCCCATGGCGGAGGCGCAGGCCGGGGACAGCGTGGCGCTGCTGCTGCGCGGGGTGCCGCGCGACGCGGTACGGCGCGGGCACATCGTCGCGGCGCCCGGCAGCGTCGTACCCAGCCGCCGCTTCTCGGCGCGGGTGTACGTCCTGTCGGCCCGCGAGGGCGGCCGTACGACCGCGGTATCGACCGGTTACCGGCCGCAGTTCTACATCCGCACCGCGGACGTCGTCGGCGACATCGACCTCGGTGAGACGGCGATCGCCAGGCCGGGGGACACCGTGACGGTGTCGGTCGAGCTGGGCCGTGAGGTCCCGTTGGAGCCGGGGCTGGGCTTCGCGATCCGCGAGGGCGGGCGGACGGTCGGCGCGGGCACGGTGACGGAGGTCGGCTGAATGAGCGAGGTGCCCGTCCCTACGGGGGCGGGCACCTTCGCGTGTTCGAGGCGGGGCGGTCCCGCCCGGCCCGCGACGGTCATTGTCAGTGCCGTGCGCAAGACTTGATCGCGGAGGCAGTCGTGGCGAGTGATGGAGAGAGGGGAGCACCATGGCGGGCAAGGCACTTGTGCTGGGTGGCGGGGGTATCAGCGGTATCGGCTGGATGGCCGGGATGCTGTACGGGCTGGGCGAGGCGGGCGTGGATCTCGGCGACGCCGATGTCGTGATCGGTACGTCGGCCGGTTCGGCCGTCGGCGCGCAACTGCTGGCGGGCACGCTCAAGGAGCTCTACGAGCGTCAACTCGCGGCCCCCGAGGGCGAGATCCCGGGCCGACTCGGCGTCGGCCTGCTGATCCGCTACGTGACGGCGGCCCTGACCTCGCGCACTCCCGAGGCGTACGGCCGGAAGATCGGCCGTACGGCACTCGCCGCCAGGACACCCGACGCGGCGGCCCGGCGGGCCGCGATAGAGAGCCGGCTCGTCTCGCCGGAGTGGCCCGATCGTGCCCTGCGCCTCACCGCCGTGGACACCGCGACCGGGGAGCTGCGGGTCTTCGACAAGGACAGCGGGCCGAGCCTCGCCGACGCTGTCGCCGCGAGTTGCGCGGTTCCCGGCGTGTGGCCCCCGGTCACCATCGAGGACCGGGTCTGGATGGACGGCGGCATCCACTCGCCCGCCAACGCCCACCTCGCCGAGGGCTACGACCGGGTCGTGGTCCTCGCCCCCATGGCCGTCGGCGGTGGCCCTCTCGCCTCGGCGGCGGACCAGACGGGACGGCTCGTGGAACAGGGGGCCCGCGCGGTCGCCGTCAATCCCTCCCAGGAGGCGAAGCAGGCGTTCGGCCGCAACCCGCTCGACCTGGCGGTACGGGCGCCGGCCGCTCGCGCGGGGCGGGAACAGGCAGCGGCGCACGCGGCGGAGGTGGGGGAGGTGTGGAGGGTCTGACGGGCTCGTACGAGCGCGCGCCCTCCCACCACCCCGGCACAATGGACCCGTGAACGAGCCGATACCCGTGACCCGGGACGTTGATCACGGGATCGCCAAGCTGATGCCCGACGTCGATCGGGCGCGGGCCTGGCTGCTGACCGTCGACGGGGCGCCGCAGTCCTATGTGGACCTGGACGCGCCGACGCATCTGGAGTTCGAGTACGCGCGTCGGCTCGGGCATGTGCTGGACACCGTCGCGGAGCCGGGGCGCCCGCTGGACGTGGTGCATCTGGGCGGCGGGGCGCTCACGTTGCCCCGGTACCTGGCGGCCACCCGGCCCGGTTCGCGGCAGGACGTCGTGGAGGCCGACCAGGGGCTGCTGGAAATGGTCGCCGAGCATCTGCCGGTGCCGGACGGTGCCGGTGTCACCGTGCACGGAGCCGACGCCCGGGCGTGGCTGGAGGCGGCACCGGACGGTTCGGCGGACGTGGTGGTCGCGGACGTCTTCGGCGGGGCGCGGGTTCCGGCGCATCTGACCTCCGTGGCGTACGCCCGCGAGGCCGAGCGCGTGCTGCGGGCCGACGGGTACTACCTCGCCAACCTCGCGGACGCCGCCCCCTTCGCGTTCCTGCGCGCCCAACTCGCCACGTTCGGCGCGGTGTTCGGGGAGCTGGCGCTGATCGCGGAACCGGGTGTGCTGCGCGGACGCCGGTTCGGCAACGCGGTGCTCGTCGCCGCCCACCGGCCGGTCGACACGGTGGCCCTGACCCGGCTCGTGGCCTCGGACGCCTTCCCCGCGCGGCTCGAACACGGGCTCGCGGTACGGGACTTCATCGGCGGCGCGCGACCCGTCCGGGACGAGGACGCCGTACCGTCACCCGAGCCCCCCGACGGAGCGTTCGGGATCGGCTGAGCCGTTCGCGGCCCCCGGTTCGTCGTGGGTGGGCGATCCGGTGCGCCGCCGTAGGTTCCGTACCTCCGGCACGCACAGTGCTCCCGCCGTGACCAGGGCGACCAGGGCCGTGCACCCCCACAGGGCCGCCGTCCGGCCGAAGACCGACTCCGCCGGGCCCGCCGCCGCGGCGGCGACCGGCATCAGCGCGATCGAGCCCAGCCAGTCGTACGCAGCGATCCGGGAGAGTTTCTCCTCGGGGATCTCCTGGTGCAGTGCCGTCATCCACGACACCCCGAACACCTCGACGGTGGCTCCGGCGACGAACATCACCACGCAGAGGACACCGACCGGCACCGGTACCGCGAACGCGGCGGCGATCAGCGCACCGCTCCCGCCGAGCCCGGTCGCCACCGCGGCGACGGTCAGCAGGGTGTAGTTGCGGCCAGCCCAGTCGGGACGGTGCGGGTGACGGAGGGCGGCGGTGTCGTTCACCGGCCGACTATCGCCGCCCCGACCTGTCTCTGCCAAACAGATTGCGGCCAGAAACGAGCCAAACGGCCGGGCCCGTCAGCTGGTGCTGCCCGTCAGCTGGTACTGCCCGTCGGGTCCCCGTGCAGCCGTACGGTGCTGAGGATCTTCTGCACCGTCGCGTCGGGGACCTCCTCGCTGACGCCCTTGGCGCCGTAGAGGGTCCAGGAGACGAAGTCGCCCGCCGAGTTCTTGAAGGCGAACGAGGTCGCCTTGCCGTCCGAGGAGCACTTGCCGCTCTTCGGCACGCCGGTCGTGTACGAGGTGGCGACGCTGCCGGCGACACCGGACTTCGTCGTGTACGACTTCGCCGCACCGATCTTCAGGTACTTCTTGGAGGAGTCCTTCTGGTCCGTGTACCCGCCGAAGGCGAACGCGGCGGCGTCACCGCGCGCGGTGCTCGCGGTGTCCTTCGCGCCGTCCTCGCCCTTGGTGCCGCTGGACGCCAGCGACGAGGTCTCCTTGGTGCCGTCCTTGTTGTCGTCGGACTCGCACCAGTTCTGCTTCAGATAGGCGGGCGCGGAGAAGCCGATGTACGGGGAGCCGTCGCCCTTCACCTCGTCCTCGAAGAAGGTGAAGGTTCCCGGCGTGCCGACCTCCCAGTCGGCGGGGACGTCGAAGGCGGTGCCGTACTTCTGGTTGACGACTACCTTCCAGCCCGCGATGGTCGGCTGTTCGGTCTCGGTGCCGCGCGGGTTGTCGTCGGAGCCGGAGCCGGAGGAGGAGGAAGAAGAGGAGGAGGCACTCGGGTCCGCGGAGGCCGAAGGCGACTGGCTCGACGTGTCCTTGCCGCCGTCCGCCTTGTCGTCCTTGTTCCCGCCGAGGACCAGGAATCCGGTCACCCCGGCGGCCACGACGACGGCCGTGGCGGCGACGATCGCGACCAGCTTCGTCCGGTTTCCGCCGCCCCCGCCCTGCGGCGGCTGCGGTCCGCCCGCGGGGCCAGGTGCGCCCCACTGCGGTTGCTGCCCATAGGGGTTGGGCTGCTGGTAGCCGGGCTGCTGATACGGATTCGGCTGTTGGTACCCCGGCTGCTGGTACGGGTTCTGTTGCGGGTTCTGCTCGCCCCCGGGCGGCTGCTGTCCTGGCCACATGGGCAGTAACCCTAGTGCGGCACGGGACACGGTTGGGTCACCGGCCCTTGTCAGGGTCGTACCAACTCGGGACCGGACGGTGTTTGCCGGCGCACAGGTCTGGTCCGACTTGGCTACCCATGGGTAACATGCCGTCCATGAGCGCAGATCAGATGTCCATCGGCGAGTTGCTCGCCGCCACGGTGCCAATGGTTCGCACGTTGAACCTGGAGTACCTGGAGACCAGTCCCGAGCGGGCCGTGCTGGCCCTGCCGGACCAGAGCGAGTACCGCAACCACGTCGGTGGGCCGCACGCCGGTGCCATGTTCACCCTCGGCGAGTCCGCCAGCGGCGCGATCGTCCTCGCCGCCTTCGGCGACCAGCTCTCGCGGGCCGTGCCGCTCCCGGTCAACGCCGAGATCGCGTTCAAGAAGATCGCCCTCGGCCCGGTCCGGGCCACCGCGACCCTCGGCCGCTCCGTCGCCGACGTCGTCGCCGAACTCGACGCGGGCGAGCGTCCCGAGTTCCCGGTCACCGTCGCCATTCAGCGCGAGGACGGCGCCGTGACGGGCGAGATGACGGTCACCTGGACGCTCCGGCCGAACGGCTGACCATCGCATCGCCGGCACAAGGGCCCGGTCATCGCCTACGGCGTGACCGGGCCCTTGTGCGTGCGGAGTTCAGGCGGCGAGGCGCTCGCCGGCGCTCGCGCCGCCTTCCATCCCCGCCACGAACTCCTTGAGCCACGCGACGAATTCGGGCCCCAGGTCCGGGCGGTCGCAGGCCAGCCGGACCACCGTGCGCAGATAGTCGGCCTTGTCGCCGGTGTCGTAGCGCAGGCCCTTGAAGACGACTCCGTGGACCGTGCCGCCGGTGGCCAACTCCTGGAGGGCGTCGGTCAGTTGGATCTCGCCGCCGCGGCCGGGCGGGGTGCGTTCCAGGGTGGGGAAGATCGCGGGGTCGAGGACGTAGCGGCCGATGACGGCGTAGCGGCTCGGCGCGTCCTCGCGGGACGGCTTCTCGACCAGGCCGGTGACCCGTACGACACCGTCCTCGCCGGTCGGCTCGACGGCCGCGCAGCCGTACAAGTGGACCTGTTCCTCCGGGACTTCCATCAGGGCGACCACGCTGCCCGCGTACCGTTCGCGGACCTCCAGCATCCGGCTGAGCAGGGTCTCGCGCGGGTCGATCAGGTCGTCGCCGAGCAGGACGGCGAACGGCTGGTCGCCGACGTGGTGGCGGGCGCAGAGCACCGCGTGGCCGAGGCCGAGCGGGTCGCCCTGGCGGATGTGGTGGATGTCGGCGAGGCGCGCGGGATCGCGTACGGCGTCCAGGCGCACGGTGTCGCCCTTGGCGGCCAGCGCCTGTTCCAGTTCGAAGGCGTGGTCGAAGTGGTCCTCGATGGCGCGCTTGTGGCGGCCGGTGACCATCAGGATGTCGTCGAGTCCGGCCGCCGCGGCCTCCTCGACGACGTACTGGATCGCGGGCTTGTCGACGACCGGGAGCATCTCCTTCGGCGTCGCTTTCGTCGCGGGCAGGAACCGCGTGCCGAGCCCGGCGGCCGGCACGACCGCCTTGCGGACCGTGGGGACGGGGGTGGGTGCGGGGGTGGCTGAGGAGTGGGGGGCGATCATGCGGCTCATGGTGGCCCACGGCGATGAGAGCATCCCGAGAGAAACTTCGGAGTTCCCTGTGCGCTTCCCTTAGTTCGCCGGAGAGTTGGAGATTTCGTGTAGACGCCTGTGGATACCGGCGGTAACCAATCTGAATTCACAGCGTTTTGAACATCGGTCACCCTAACTCCTTGTTTCCTGTCAGGCGCTTGTGCGAGTGTGAGCCACCTCATGAGGCCAGTCGTGAGAAGGCAATGGTCAGGGTCGTTTCTGACAGCTCATAGGTATGCACCAATCAAGCACCTGCTTTCCGATGGTCGGGCATTCGTGTGCCGTCCTGCGGCTTGGAAGGAAATGGTCCCGTGCAATCCCCCTACCCCCCACGCCCGCCGTTCCCGCCTCGCCCCGGATCGAGTCCGGGGGAGTCGGACCGAAATCTGGTGGCGCAACTCGGCGACAAAACCGCGGCCACTCGGGCCGTCGCCCTGCTGCTCGCGCGCCACTGGCAGGCGACAAGCGAATATGCGGCCATCTGCCTCGCCACCGCTGAGAGTTCGGCGTCCATGGTGGCGAGTGCCGCCTTCCACCAGGTACTCGCGAGCCGGGTGACCGGTGGCGCCCTGCGGCCCCAACTCCTTGTGGCGGTAAGGGAGATGGTGAAGAAGTGGGCCGCCGATGAGCGAATTCCCGCGCTGCTGCCGGAACTCCGCAAACCCACTGGCGGCCGAGGTCTACGCGCGGCGAGGCCCGGCACCTCGGAAAGGCGGAAGCTCGCAGAACGCGCCTTCGGCAAGCTGCCGGGCGCCTCCCAATGCCTGCTGTGGCACACCGAGGTCGAAGCCGAACCCATAACCGTACCGGCCGGTCTGCTGGGCGTTGACGAGGCCACCGCGACCGCCGCGCTGGACCAGGCACGTGAACAATTCAGGGCGGGCTGCGTCCGTGCCCACCACGAACTCGCGCCGACCTCGGAATGCCGCTACTACAACCGTCTCCTCGACGTCCCGATCCGCCGCGGCGGCAGTCTGTTGCCCGATGTGCAACGGCATCTCATGACATGCCGCTACTGCCGTTTCGCGGCGGAGCAGTTGAGTCATTTCGACGGCGGCCTCGAAGTGCTGCTCGCCGAGACCGTCCTCGGCTGGGGCGCCCGCCGCTATCTCGACTCACGGCCCGGCCGCGCGACGCCCGGGACCACCGCTCGTACCGCCCGCCGCCCGATGGGCCGCCACCGCCCCGCCCCGAACGGCCTCCTCGCCTTCCCGCGCAGACACCCCGGGGCCGCGGTCGTGGGCGTGGGTCTGACCTCCCTCGCCCTGCTCGCGACCGTGCTCGTCTCCAAGGGTTGGACCCAGGGCGAGACTCCCGACCCGCAGGTCACCTGGGGTGCGCCCAGCGGCAGTTCGACCCGCCAGAGCCCGGTCGCGGCGCCTTCGTCGGCCGGTGACGAGTCGGCTGCCGGTGCCGTCGGCGCGGGAGTCGTCCAACAGGGTGTGCTGCGCGCCCTCGCGTCCGGGCTGTGCCTCGACGTGGCCGGCGGGCGGGTGCGGACCGGCGCCGCCGTCACGCTGGCCGCGTGCTCCACCGCCGGATCGCAGCAGTGGTCGTACGACCAGGACGGTCTGCTGCGCAGCCTCGACGATCCCGGACTCTGCCTCGCCTCCGACACCGACAGGGGCACGGTCACGCTGGCCGGGTGCCTGGTGCACGCCGGCGAGGTGCACTACGACCTGACGGTCCGCGGTGAGCTGCTGCTCCGCTGGAGCCAGGGGCTGGCCGTCGCTCCCGAGAACGGGAAGAAGGGGGCGCGGATCGTGCTGGCGGGACGGGACGGGTCCGCCGGGCAGCGCTGGGCGCTCGGATCCGCCGCCCGTGCGGGGGCCGAGGGCGGCGAACCGGCGGACGGTGGGGAGACGGAGGGACGGGGCGACGCGCCCCGCGGTGGTGCTCCGACGGCAGCTCCCGAGGGTGGTGACGTACCGCAGCCGCCTTCCGCGGATCCTCCCCAACAGGACCCACCGCAGAACGCGCCCCGCGCCGTGCAGGTCGCCTGCTGTGAGGAGCCCGCGCCGGAGCCCGCGCCCACACCGGTCGCCGATTCCGTGCAGCCGGTGGTGTCGGTCGTCGGGGAGGTCGTGAACACTGTCACCGGTGTCATCGCCGGGCTCGTCCCGGCCCGGCACTGATTTGGAGGTAAGGTAAGGCTAACTTTATCCAGGGGGTTTCGCGTGGCAGACACCGCAAGCGCCCAGGCGCCCGCACGGACGCTCACCCGGGTCCGGCTCGGCGCCGGTGGACCGCTTGCCCGGCTGCGGGTGGCGGACGGCAGGATCACCCACGTCGTTCCGGAAACGGGCGCGGACACGGACACCGGGGCCGGCGGTGGACCGGTCCTCGATCTCGACGGGCGGGTGCTGCTGCCCGGCCTGTGGGACGCCCATGTCCACCTCGCGGAATGGGCGAGCGCCCGGCACCGGCTGGACCTGGCCGGAACCGCCTCCGCGCGGGCGGTGGCCGACCTCGTCAAGGATCGCGCCGGGGCGGCCGACGGCACGGTGCTCTACGGCTACGGGTTCCGCGACGGCCTGTGGCCCGACGCCCCGCACAAGGCACTCCTCGACGCGGTGCTGCCGGACCGGCCGGTCGCCCTGGTCAGCGCCGATCTCCATGCCGCGTGGTTCAACTCCGCCTGCCTCGCCCTCGTCGGCCGCGCCGACCACCCCACCGGACTGATCAGGGAACACGAGGCCCATGAGGTCCTCGCGGCCCTCCCCGCGACTCCGACCGAGGTGCTCGACGGCTGGATCGAGGAGGCCTGCCGGGCCGCCGCCGCACGCGGGGTCACCGGTGTCATCGACTTCCAGTTCGGCGACACGGTCGCGGACTGGGAACGCCGCTCGGCCCGGTTCCGGCCCGCCGTAAGGGTGTTGGCGGCGGTCTACCCCGCCTACCTCGACGCCGCGATCAAGCGCGGGCTGCGCACGGGCGACGAGATCGGCGGCCTGGTCGGGGTGGGCCCGCTGAAACTCTTCACGGACGGCTCGCTCAACACCCGCACCGCCCTGTGCCGCGACCCCTACCCGGGCCTTGAGGGCACGGACGGCGCCCACGGCATCGAGCAGACCGCCCCCGACGAGCTCGTACGGCTCATGCGGCGCGCCGCCGCGCACGGCATCGAACCGGCGGTGCACGCCATCGGCGACCGCGCCAACACCGTTGCCCTGGACGCCTTCGAGGCGGTGCGCTGCCGCGGCCGGATCGAGCACGCGCAGCTGCTGAGCCCCGAAGACCTCCCGAGATTCGCCGAGTTGGGGGTCGTCGCGGGAGTCCAGCCCCGGCACGCGACGGACGACCGCGATGTGGCGGACCGGCACTGGGTCGGACGTACCGAACGCGCCTTCGCCTACGGCGATCTGCTCGCCGCGGGTGCACGGCTGGAGTTCGGCTCGGACGCCCCGGTCTCGCCGCTCGACCCCTGGCTCGCCATCGCCTCGGCGGTCAGCCGTACCGACGACGAACGCCCCGCCTGGCACCCGGAGCAACGCCTGTCCGTCCCGGACGCGTTGGTGGCCGCGGCCCGCGGACGCCGGCTCATCAGGGTCGGGGACCCGGCCGACCTGGTGGTCGTGGACGCGGATCCGCTGGACGCCGATCCGGACACCCTGCGCACGATGCCCGTGCACGCCACGATGACGAACGGCCGCTGGACCCACGGTCCTTACTCATGATCCCGTACGACATGCCCGGCCCCGCCGCGCTGCCCCCGGACCGTACCGGCTGGTCCGTCGACGCGGGCCGCGGGTATCCCCGTGCTGTACACCCTCAAGACCGCCGAGCGTGAACGGGACGGGCGCGAGACCAGTTTCGGGCACCCGCATTTGCCCGGTGGCGAGGACTCCCGGGACATCGTGGACGCGATCAGGCCGCAGGTCGGCGACAGCGTCCTGGTCGCCAAGCGGTTCAGTGCCTTCGCCGGTACCCGACTGCGGCGCAGGCTCGCGGAGTTGGGGCGCGACCAGCCGGTGATCGGCGGTGTGTTCGCGCGCACTCAGGTGCTGCTGGCCGCGGCCGACGCGTGGATGCAGGACATGGAGCCGTTCGTCGTCGCGGACGCGGTGGCCGACCGGGCGCACGACGATCACCGGATGGCCGTGGACTGGATCGCGGCGACCTGCGGAGCGGTGCGGACCGTGCGGGGCGTTGTGGACGTGTTCGGCGATCCGGTGCCCCAACACCGTTGATCTCACGGGGAGTTGACTGGGCGCAGGCAAAGACCCCGGGCCCGGAAGGGACCGTACCCTCCGGGCCCGGGGAGTCGTGGGGGTGTCAGACGGTTACTTTCGTCGCCTGTACCGAGCGGTGAATCTCCTCCGCCCGGACCGCGACCGTCGACAGCAGGGTGCTGGTCAGCCCGTGGGTGTGCTCGGTGCCGCCCTGGAGGTAGAGGCCGGCGGTGACCTCCGGGACGGTCTCGACCCGGTGGTCCCGGCCCACGCGGATCTCGTCCCCGTCGTCCCTGAGGCAGAGCTTGGCCGCCTCGCCGAGCAGTGAACTCAGGTCGCGGGGCCGGTAACCGGTCGCGAGCACCAGTACGTCGGCGGCCAGCACCTGCTTCTCACCGGTGGGCAGGAACTCCACGGCGACGTCGAGACCGCCGCCCGCCCCGGGGTCGACGGCGCGGACCCGCGAGACGTTCAGGAACCGCAACCGCTCCCGTCCCGCCACCTTCTCCCGGTACGCGGTGGCGTACAGGGCCTCGATCAACTCCATGTCGACCACGGAGTAGTTGGTGGACCGGTGGTAGTCGAGCAGCGACTGCTTGACCTCGGAGGGCGCCGAGAAGTAGACGTCGACCGCCTCCGGGTCGAAGATGCGGTTCGCGAACGGGCTGTCGTCGGCGGGGGTGTAGCCGTACTTGGCGAACACCGAGCACACCTCGGCGTCCGGGAAGGTGCGGTGCAGATAGTCCACCGCCTCGGCGGCGCTCTGGCCCGCGCCGAGCACCACGGCCCGCCGCACCGGCTGCCCCGCATCGGCCAGTTCGGTTGCGCGGGGGATCAACTCGCTGTTGTGCCAGAGGCGTTCGCCCAGTTCCAGACCCGGCGGCACATGCGGCTCAAGACCCATGGCCACGCTGATGTTGCGGGCCCGGCGGGTCACGGTCGCGCCGTTCCCCGAGGGGTCCCGGGTGGTGACGTCGAAGTAGGCCACCTCGCCGTCGTCGCCGCGCACCGGGTCGACGGAGACGACCTCGCTGCCGTAGGAGACGAGGTGGGAGACCCGCTCGGCCGCCCACTCGAAGTACTCGTGGAACTCCACGCGCAGCGGGAAGAGGGTCTTCTGGTTCAGGAAGTCGATCAGTCTGCCCTGCTCGCGCAGGAAGCAGAGGAAGCTGTAGTCGCTGGTCGGATTCCGCAGCGTGACCAGGTCTTTGAGGAACGACACCTGCATCGTGGCGTCGTCGATGAGCATGCCCCGGTGCCAGCCGAACCGCGGCTGGCGCTCCAGGAACAGGGCGTTGAGACGGCTGTCTGCCGGAAGGCTCTTGTTGTGCTCCTCAACCGCTATGGACAGAGCGAGATTTGACGGACCGAATCCGATTCCGAGTATGTCGTGGACCACTTCGGAATCCAGTAGCGGTGACTTCACCGTGGCATCGCCTCCCTCAGGCAGCCCAATGCTAGATAAGGTAAGGCTTACCTTGCAATGAGTCGTTGAAGGGGAGGACCGTCATGCGGGTCGTCATGCTCGGCTATCAGACCTGGGGTCACCGCACGCTGCAGGCGCTGCTGGACTCCGACCACGAGGTCGTGTCCGTCGTCACCCATCCGAAGAGTGAGCATGCCTACGAGAAGATCTGGGACGACAACGTCGCCGAACTCGCCGAGAAGCACGACGTCCCCGTCCTGCTGCGCAACCGCCCCGACGACGCCGAACTCCTCGACGCCGTACGGGAGGCACGGCCGGACATCATCGTCGCCAACAACTGGCGGACCTGGCTGCCGCCGGAGCTGTTCGACCTCCCGCCGCACGGCACCCTCAACGTCCACGACTCGCTGCTGCCGTCGTACGCGGGCTTCTCGCCGATCATCTGGGCGCTCCTGAACGACGAGCCGCGCGTCGGCGTCACCGCGCACCGCATGAACGGCGAACTCGACGCCGGGGACATCCTGATCCAGCGCTCGGTACCGGTCGGACCCGCCGACACCGCGACCGACCTGTTCCACCGGACCGTCGACCTCATCTCGCCCATCGTGCGCGAGTCGCTCGACCTGATCGCCTCGGGCCGCGACGCCGGCCAGTGGGTGCCGCAGGACCGCGGTCGCGCCAGCTTCTTCCACAAGCGGTCGGCGGAGGACAGCCGGATCGACTGGAGCTGGCCCGCGGAACGCCTGGAACGCCTCGTACGCGCCCAGTCGGACCCGTACCCGAACGCCTACGCCTTCCACCGGGGCCGGCGGCTCAGGATCGTCTCGGCGGCCGTCTCGGAGGGACGCTACGGCGGCACCCCGGGCCGGATCTTCATCCGCGAGGGCGACGGCGTGGTCATCGTGGCGGGCCCCGAGGCCCATACCGGGCGAGGCCGTGGGCTGTTGGTCCGCCGGGTGCGCACCGACGACGGCACCGAGTACGCGGCCGGGGACTACTTCCGCACCATGGGCGGGTACTTGACGTCCCGTCCCTGAGCGGACGAGCCCGCGCCGGTCGGCGTGTCGTGCCGGGCGGGACAGGGGGTCCCAAAAAGTGTGTCACTTCTCGCGAGAAGTGACACACTTTTTTGAACCTGGTCCCCGGCGGAGCCCTCACCCGGTCGTGACGGTGTCCTCGGACTTGGCGGCCGGAGCGGTGCCGTCGTGGTGGTGCCGTCCCAGCGGGATCACCATCGGGGTGCCGCTGACGGGGTCGGGGGTGATCCGGCAGCGCAGGTCGAAGACGTCCTCGACGGTGGCCTCGGTGACGACGTCGGCGGGCGTGCCCTCGGCGACGATACGGCCGGCCTTCATGGCGATGACGTGATCGGCGTACCGGCAGGCCTGGTTGAGGTCGTGCAGGACCATCACCACCGTGCGGCCCTCGCGCCGGTTGAGGTCAGTGATCAGGTCGAGTACGTCGATCTGGTGGGCGAGGTCGAGATACGTCGTCGGCTCGTCGAGGAGCAGCACAGGGGTGCCCTGGGCAACTGCCATGGCTATCCAGGCGCGTTGCCGCTGGCCGCCGGAGAGTTCGTCGACCGGACGCTCGGCGAGTTCGGTGAGATTGGTCGCCTCAAGCGCCGCGTGCACGGCCTCCTCGTCCGCGGCCGACCACTGCCGCCACCAGGTCTGGTGCGGGGACCGGCCCCTGCCGACCAGGTCGAGGACGGTCAGCCCCTCCGGCGCCACCGGCGTCTGCGGCAAAATGCCCAGTTTGCGGGCGAGTTCACGGGTCGGCACGGAACGCAGCCCGACGCCGTCCAGCTCCACCACGCCCTGGCGCGGCGCCAGCAGCCGGGCGAGCGCCCGCAACAGGGTCGATTTCCCGCAGGCGTTGGCGCCGACGATGGCCGTGATCCGGCCCGTCGGTACGGTCAGGTCCAGATGCTCGACCACCGCCCGTCCGTCATAGGCGAGATGAAGATCACGTGCCCGCAACTCCGGCCCCGAGGCGGGTGATTCGGACGTCCGCGGGGCGCGCGGGTCAGCGGTCGACATGCGATCAGCCTCCAGAGCCCGCGCGGTTGACGCGGATGAGCAGCCACAGCAGGACCGGCGCGCCCAGGGCGCCGGTGACGATACCGACCGGCAGTTCCGTCCCGGGGATCGCCTCGCGGGCGAGGAGGTCCGAGCCGAGGACGACGAACGCGCCGGTGAGACCGGAGACGAGCGGAGGCGGCGACGAGGTGCCCGCCAGCCGCTGGGCGATCTGCGGACAGGCCAGCGCGACGAACGCCACCGGACCGGCCGCCGCCGTACCGAACGCGACCAGGCCCACCCCCGCCAACAGCAGTGCCAGCCGCACCACTTGGACGGGTGTGCCGAGCCCGGCGGCCACGTCGTCGCCGAGCATCAGCGTGCGCATCCAGCGGCCCATGCCCAGCGTGACCGGCAGCAGCACGGCCAGGGCGACGGCCAGGGAGTCCACCTGGCCCCAGGTCCGGCCGTTGAGGTTGCCGACCAGCCACCCGAGGGCTGCTTCCGCCTCGAACCGATTGCCGCGCGCCACAAGGAAGTTGGTGGCGCTGGAGCAGATCCAGGACACCCCGATGCCGACCAGGATGATCCGGTACCCGGTGGCCCCGCCCTTCCACGCCAGCGCGTACACGAGCAGCGCGGTCACCAGCGCCCCGAGCAACCCCAGCGTGGAGAGCCCGAGTCCGCCGGTCCAGCCCAGAACCACCGCCGCCACCACAGCAGTTCCCGCACCTTCGGTGAGCCCGATCATGTCGGGGCTGGCCAGCGGGTTGCGGGTCATCGTCTGGAACACGGCCCCGGAGACCCCGAACGCGATCCCGACCAGCAGTCCGACCAGCGCGCGCGGCAGCCGCAGATCCTGTACGACGATGACCGTGCCCGCGTCGCCCGAACCCCAGAGCGCCCTGATGACGTCGGTGAACGCCACGGGATAGTCGCCGATGGTCAGACCCCGGCAGAACAACAGGAACGCGCCCACGCCCACGCCGACTCCCGTGAGCAGCAGGCGCGGACGCAGCACGCCGGACACCGGAGGGACGGTCAGCCGGAACGGCCGGTTGCCCAGGACGGCAGGTGACGGTGGTGCGGACACGCTCATACCTCCGCGAGCTTCCGGCGGCGGACCAGGACGATGAAGAACGGGCCGCCGAGGAAGGCGACGAGAACGCCGGCCTGGATCTCGGTCGGACGGTCCACCATCCGGCCCAGGATGTCGGCGGACAGCAGCAGCACGGGCGCGAGCGCGGCGGACAGCGGCAGCAGCCACCGGTAGTCGGGGCCGATGCCGACCCACTGGGCGAGGACCCTGGCGATGTGCGGGACGACCAGCCCCAGGAAGACGACAGGACCGATGACGGCGACGGACGCGCCGGTCAACAGCACGACGGCGGTGACCCCTTGGAGTCGTACCAGACCAAGCCGCCGTCCCAGCGAGGCGGCCACGTCGTCGCCGAGGGCCATGCTGTTGAGGGCGGGCGCGCAGGACAGCGCCAGTACGGCGCCCACGGCGAGGAAGGGCAGGATGCGCACCAGATCGCCGGAGTCCTGGTCGGCCAGGGTGCCGGCCGACCAGAAGCGGTAGCGGTCCAGCGCGTCCTGGTCGGTCAGCACGATGGCGCTGGTGAACGACGACAGCAGCGAGGTGACGGCGACCCCGGCGAGCGCCAGCTTGACCGGCGTTGCCCCGGACCTGCCGAGCCGCCCCAGGAAGAAGACCACGACACTCGCGACGAGCGCCCCGCCGAACGCGAACCACACATAGCCGTACAGCGAGGTGGCCCCGAGCACCCCGACCGCCAGGACGATCGCGAAGGACGCGCCCGCGCTCACCCCGAGGATCCCCGGGTCCGCGAGCGGATTGCGGGTCAGGGCCTGCATCAGCGCGCCGGACAGGCCGAGCGCGGCACCCGTCGTCAGGCCGAGCAGGGTGCGGGGCACCCGCACCGACCAGATGATGTTGTCGACCAGCCGGCTGGGCGGATGGCCGAGGACCGAGCGCACGACCTGGTCGAGCGGAACGCTGAGCGCGCCCAGCGCGACGGACAGCAGGGACAGCAGGACGAGGAGGGCGACGACGAGTGTCACCAGCACCGTGGTGCGAAGCCTTCTGCCTGAAGCCACGTGCCGGTCTCCATGTCGTGTTCCGGGTCATCTTCCGTGATCTGGAGCCCTGTTGGCGGACCACCGGACAGCCCGGCCAGCAGCTTAGGTGAGCATAACCTCAGCTGCTGTGACATGCGCCGGTGGTTCCCGGGAGGGTCTATCAAGTAAGGCAATGCTTACCTTACTATGCGAGCGGTCGCGGCTCCGCTGAGCCGTTCCGCACGCATTGGGAGGCACGGGCAGCTGTGGCGGGCAACACGCTTTCTTCGGCACAGGCAACGGCGACGAACGACTTCTGGCGACGGCGCTTCGCGTCTCCGGTTCCGGAGACCGCACTGCCGCTGGACTTCCCCCGTCCGCCACGCCAGGACGGCCCGGTGTCCCGCGCGCGACGCACGGCCGTACTCGACACCATGACCGACACGGCCAGCCAACTCGCCGCTTTCGTCGCCCTGTTGCACCGCTACAGCGGCACCACGGCCACCGAGACGGCGGTCGCCCACGAGGGCCTCCCGCTGCGCGTCACCGTCGACGGCGACACCCCGTTCACCGAACTCCGCGACCGGATCACCGCCGTACGCGCCGAGGCCGCCGCCCACCACCTGCCGACGACCGATCTCCTACGGCTCCTCGCCCCCGAACCCTTCCGCGGCGGCGGCCTGTTGTGCGCCACTGGCCTCGGCGCCGACCCCTGGCACGAGAGCGGCCCACTGGACCTGGCCCTCACCGTGACCGACGGGGAGGTGGCGGCGGACTACCGCACCGACCTCTTCACCCCCGCCACCGTCGACCTGGTCCTCGGCCACTACGGCACCCTCCTCGCCGACGCCCTCGCCCGCCCGGACGCCCAGGTCGCCGACCTCGAACTCCTCGGCGCCGACGAGCGGCACCGCATCCTGCACGACTGGAACGACACCGCGCACGACGTGCCCGCGCTCACCTGGCCCCGTATGTTCGCCGACCAGGTCGCCGCCCGCCCGCACGAGATCGCCCTCATCCACGAGGACGTCCGCCTCACCTACGCCGAACTCGACGCCCGCGCCGCGAAGTTGGCGCACGCGCTGGTGGCCCGGGGCGCCGGACCCGAACAGGTCGTCGCGCTCGCCGTACCGCGCTCCGCCGACATGATCGTGGCCGAGGTCGCCGTCCTGAAGGCGGGCGCCGCCTATCTGCCCGTCGACACCGACTACCCGGCCGACCGCATCGCGTACATGCTCGCCGACGCCCGCCCGGTGTGCCTCGTCACCACCGCGGAGATCGCCCCCGACCTCCCGCCGGGCCTGGACCCGCTGGTCCTCGACGCCCCGGACACGCTCGCCGAACTGGCCGCCCACCCCGCCCAAGGCCCCGCCACCGCAGACGAGTTGACGACCGCGCACGCCGCCTACGTCATCTACACCTCCGGCTCCACCGGCCGTCCCAAGGGCACCGTGCTGTCCCACGCGGGTGTCGCCAAACTCGTCGCCACCCAGCAGGAACGATTCGGAATCGGCCCGCACAGCCGCGTCCTCCAGTTCGCCTCACCCAGCTTCGACGTCGCGTTCTGGGACCTGTGCCTCGGCCTGCTCTCCGGCGGCCGGCTCGTCCTCGTCCCCACCGACCGCCGCGTCCCGGGCGCACCCCTCGCCGACTACGCCGACGAGCACGGCATCACCTTCATGATCCTCCCGCCGGCGCTGCTCGCCGCCATGCCCGAGGACGTCCAACTCCCGCCCGCAGCAACCCTGCTGGCGGGCACCGAACGCGTCTCGCCCGAGCTGGTCGGCCGCTACGCACGCGGCCGGATGATGTTCAACGCCTACGGCCCGACCGAGGCCACCACCAACTCCACCCTCGGCCTCTGCGACCCGGACACCCCCACCGGCACCATCGTGCCCATCGGCATCCCCGACCCCGGCACCCGCGCCTACGTCCTCGACGACCGACTCCGCCCCGTCCCCGCCGGGGTCACGGGAGAGCTCTACCTCGCGGGCGACGGCCTGGCCCGCGGCTACCTCGGCCGCCCCGCCCTCACCGCCGAACGCTTCGTCGCCGCCCCCGCCGACATGACTGCCGCACCCGGCGAACGCCTCTACCGCACGGGTGACTTGGTGCGCTGGAAGACGGACGGACGGCTGGAGTTCCACGGCCGCGTCGACACCCAGGTCAAGATCCGCGGCTTCCGCATCGAACCCGGCGAGATCGAGTCCGTCCTGCGCTCCCACCCGGCCGTCGACCAGGCCGCCGTGGTCGTCCGCGAGGACCGCCCCGGCGAACGCCGCCTCGCCGCCTACGTCGTGCCCTCGCTGGACGCCGAGGCGACCCCCGACGAGGGCGTCGCCGACTGGAAGGACCTGCACGAACTCCTCTACTCCGCCGCCGGATCGGACGGCTTCGAGGAGAACTTCGCGGGCTGGAACAGCATGTACGACGGCCTGCCCATCCCGCTCGCCGACATGCGCGAGTGGCGCGAGGCCACCCTTGACCGCATCCGCGCGCTACGGCCCCGCCGCATCCTGGAGATCGGCGTCGGCTCCGGCCTGCTGCTGTCCCGGCTCGCCCCGGACTGCGCCGAGTACTGGGGCACCGACCTCTCCGAGGAAGCCGTACGCGCCCTGGACGCCCAGGTGTCCGCGATCCCCGAACTCGCGCACCGCGTCACCCTGTTGGCCCGCCCCGCGCACGACCTCACCGGACTGCCCGAGGGCCACTTCGACACGATCGTCGTCAACTCCGTCATCCAGTACTTCCCCGGCGGCGACTACCTCACCGACGTGCTCCGTAACGCCGTGGAACTGCTCGCCCCCGGCGGCGCGGTGTTCGTCGGCGACGTACGCAACCTGCGCCTGCTGCGCACCCTGAGCGCGGCCGTCGAAAGCGGACGGGCGCGCGACGAGGGAGACGAGACGGGCGCGGACAAGGAAGCCCAGCGCGCCGCCGTGGACCGGGCCGTCGCCTGGGAGGGCGAACTCCTCGTCGACCCCGACTACTTCACCACCCTCGACGGCCTCGCCGCCGACATCCGGGTCAAGCGAGGCACCCACCACAACGAACTCACCCGCTACCGCTACGACGTCGTGCTGCGACCCCAGTCGGACGCACCCGAGGAGACCCCCGACTCGCCCTGGCCCGCGCTCGGTTCGGTGCAGGCGCTGGACGCGCTGCTCGCCGGCCGCCCGCCCCGGTCGCGCGTCACCGGCATCCCCAACTCCCGCCTCGCCGACGACCTCGCCGCGCTCGACGCCCTCGCCGACAGCAGCAGGCCGGCCGCCGGACCGTACGGCGTGGACCCCGAGGCGCTGTACGAGATCGCCGCGCGGCACGGCTACGAGCTGGCGCTCACCTGGAACGGGGACGCCGAAGACGGCAGCCTGGACGCCGAGTTCGCCCTCGAAGCGGAGGCACAGGCGCCGTACCGCCCCGGATGCGGCCACCCGCTCACCAACCGCCCCGCGCCCTTCCGCAACGTCAACGCCCTGATGTCGACCCTGCGGACACACGCCACCGAGTACCTGCCCGACTACATGGTCCCGGCCGCCTTCGTCCCGCTGGACCGGCTGCCCGTCACCCCCAGCGGCAAGCTCGACGCCGCCGCACTGCCCGTCCCGGACCTCACCCGGCTGCTCAGCGCGGGCCGCGCCCCCGAGACCGCCCGCGAACGACTGCTCTGCGACCTGTACGCGCGGGTCCTCAAGGTCCCCTCGGTCGGCGTCGACGACGACTTCTTCGCGCTCGGCGGCGACAGTATCGTCGCCGTCCACCTCCTCATCCTCGCCCGCAGGGCAGGCCTGGAGTTCACCCCGCGCGACGTGTTCCGGCACCGCACGGTCGCCGAACTCGCCACCGTCGCCCGCACCGGCACGGCCGACGACCCGACCACCACCCCGTGGCGGTCCCTGAGCGAGGACGAACTCGACGCAGTACAGGGCGATTTCCCCGTCACCGTCGAAGAGGCACTGCCCCTCGGCCCGCTCCAGGAGGGCTTCTTCTTCCACGCCCTGGTGGACGGCGCCGAACACGACGCCTATGTCGTGCAGCAGATCATCGAACTGTCCGGCCCGGTCGACGGCACCCTGCTGCGCACGGCCGCACAGCGACTCGTCGACCGGCACGCCCCGCTGCGCGCCTGCTTCCGCCAGACGCCCGACGGCCGCCCGGTCCAGCTCATCGCCTCCGGCCTCGAACTGCCCTGGCACGAGGTCGACCTGGCCACACAGGAAGACCCCACGGTCCGCCGCGCCCTCGCCGAGGCCGTAGCCGCCGACGAACGCGCCCACCGCTTCGACCTCGCCCACCCGCCGCTGATCCGCTGCGCCCTCGTCCGCTTCGGCGAGGACCGCAGCCGACTGGTCCTCACGTTCCATCACATCGTCGCGGACGGCTGGTCCCTGCCCGTCCTGCACCGCGAACTCCTCGCCCTCTACGGCGAGAACCCCACCCCCCTCCCCGAAGTCGCCCCCTACCGCGGCTACCTCCGCCGGATCGCCGGTGCCGACCGCGAGGCGGCCCGCGCCGCCTGGCGCACCGCGCTCGCCGGAGTCGACGAGCCCACCCGTCTCGTCGCCGCCCCCGCACCCGCCGGACCCCTCGAACCCGCCCAGATCCGCGTCGAGTTGACCGAACGCGTCACCTCGCGGCTCACCGCCCGCGCCCGCGAACGCGGAGTCACCCTCGGCACCCTCATCCAGGGCGCCTGGGGCCTGCTCGTCGGCCGGATGACGGGCCGCCAGGACGTGCTGTTCGGTACGACGGTCGCCGGACGTGACGCCGCCGTCGACGGCATCGAGTCGATGATCGGCCTGTTCATCAACACCCTGCCCACCCGCCTGCGTTGGGCCCCCGGAGACACTCTGGGCGGGCTCCTCGACCGGCTCCAGGACGAACAGAGCGCGCTCCTCGACCACCAGCACCTCGGCCTCGCCGACATCCAGCGCGCCACCGGCCACGCGGGCGACGGCGAACTCTTCGACACCCTCGTGGTGTTCGAGAACTACCCCGGCGGCGAGGGCGCCCCCGGCATCACCGACCCCACCGGCACGATCGCCGTCGCCGGACACGCCTTCCACGACGCCGTGCACTACCCCCTCGCCCTCATCGTCAAGCCCGGCCGCCGCCTCGACCTGCGCCTCAAGCACCACACCGGGCGCCTCGACGCCGAGGCCGTGCAGTCCCTCGCCGACCGGCTCACCCTCGTCCTGCACGCCCTCGCCGACGACCCCGGCGCCCGCGTCGCCGACCTCGACCTGCTCACCCCGGACGAGCTGACCGCCGCCCACCCGGCGGGGGAGATCCGACCGGTCCCGGCCACCACCCTCGCAGCCGTGTTCGCCGCACAGGCCGCGCGGACTCCGGACGCGACAGCTGTCGTGTACGACGGCACGACCACTCTCACCTACGCCGAACTGGACGCACGGGCCGAGGAGTTGGCCGCCCGGCTGCGGGCCAAGGGCGCGGGCCGCGAGCGGTTCGTCGCCGTCGCCGTACCCCGCTCGGCGGAGCTGATGGTGGCACTGCTGGGAGTCCTCAAGTCGGGGGCCGCCTATCTGCCCCTCGACCTGGACTACCCGGCCGAGCGCCTGGCCCACATGCTGGCCGACTCGGGCGCGACCACGGTCGTCACGACGGAACGGGACGCGGACCGGCTCCCCTCGGTCGAGGGCCTGGACGTGCTGCGGGTGGACGCCGAGGGCGAAGAGGCCCTGTTCGGCGGAGCGGAGGACCCCGCCCGCCCCGACGACCCCGCCTACCTCATCTACACCTCCGGCTCCACCGGCCGCCCCAAGGGCGTCGTCGTCACCCACCGCGCCATCGGCAACCGACTGGCCTGGATGCAGGGTGCCTACCAACTCACCGCCGACGACCGGGTGTTGCAGAAGACACCGGCCAGCTTCGACGTGAGCGTCTGGGAGTTCTTCTGGGCACTGCGCGAGGGCGCCGCCGTCGTCCTCGCCGCCCCGGACGGCCACCGCGACACCGCCTATCTGGCCCGCCTGATCCAGGCCGAGGGCGTCACGACCATGCACTTCGTGCCGTCGATGCTGGACGCGTTCCTCGCCTCCGACGAGGTCACCGCCGACCCGACATGGGCGGGCAGCCTGCGCCGCGTCTTCAGCAGCGGCGAGGCCCTGTCCGGTTCCGCGGCCCACCGCTGGCACGAGCTGACCGGCGTCCCGCTGCACAACCTCTACGGCCCCACCGAGGCCGCCGTCGACGTCACGCACCACACCTACGACGGCTCACCCGACACCACCGTGCCCATCGGCAGGCCCGTGTGGAACACCGGCCTGCGCGTCCTCGACTCCTGCCTGCGCCCGGTGCCGGACGGCGTCCCCGGCGAGCTGTACCTGACCGGCGTCCAGCTGGCCCGCGGCTACCACCGACGCCCCGCGCTCACCGCCGACCGCTTCGTCGCCGACCCGTACGCCACCGAACCCGGCGCCCGTATGTACCGCACCG
>NZ_JALJRY010000021.1:104462-202077 GCF_024519455.1 Streptomyces sp. STR69
CCGCTTCGTCGCCGACCCGTACGCCACCGAACCCGGCGCCCGTATGTACCGCACCGGCGACCTGGTGCGCCGCCGCGCCGAAGGCACGATCGACTACCTCGGCCGCACCGACCGCCAGGTCAAGCTGCGCGGCAACCGCGTCGAACTCGGCGAGATCGAGGCCGAGTTGACCCGCATCCCAGCTGTGGCCCGAGGCGCGGTCGTCATCCGTGACCAGCGGCTCATCGCCTACGCGGTCCCGGCGGCCGGGGCGGGCGTCGACCCCGCGGACCTGCGCGCCGCCCTCGCGGAGGCGCTGCCCGCGCCCCTGGTCCCGGAGGCGTACGTCGTCCTCGCCGACCTCCCGCTCACCCCGAGCGGCAAGCTCGACCAGGCCGCACTGCCCGTCCCCGAGGCCGAGCGCGCCGAACGCCGCCTGCCCGCAGGGCCGTTGGAACAGCGGCTCACCGAGATCTTCGCGGCCGTCCTCGGCATCGAGGACGTCGGCCCCGACGACGACTTCTTCCGCCTCGGCGGCGACAGCATCAGCTCCATCGGCGTCGCGAGTCGCGCCCGCGCGGCGGGCCTGGACCTGAGCCCGCGCGACGTGTTCACGCACCGCACGCCCGCCGCCCTCGCGCTGGCGGCCGGCACCGCAACGGCCGTAGCCACCAACCGTGTTGAGGCATTCACCCTCACCGGCGCCGAACACGCCCGTGTCCGCGCCGTCGCCGCCCCGGCGGACGTCGCCGACGTATGGCCGCTGGCCCCCCTCCAGGAGGGCCTGTTCTTCCACTCGGCCTACGACGAGGGCGCGTTGGACGTCTACACCGTCCACGAGACCTTCGACTTCGCCACCCGCCTCGACACCACCCGTCTGCGCGCCGCCGTCCGTACCCTCCTCGACCGCAACCCGGGCCTGCGCGCCGGCTTCACCAGCGACGGCCTCGACCAGCCGGTCCAGTTCATCGTCGAGGACCCGGAGATCCCCCTCGAAGAGGTTGACCTCTCGCTCCTCCCGGCAGCCGAACAGGACGTACTCCTAAGGGAGTTGACGGACGCCGAACGCAACCGCCGCTTCGACCTGTCCGCACCCCCGCTGTTCCGCCTCCTCCTGCTGCGCCTCGGCGCGGAACGCGGCGACCGACTGGTCATCGGCCGCCATCTGATCCTCTGGGACGGCTGGTCGGCCTGGCTGTTCCTCGACGAGCTGTTCGCGCTCTACGAGACGGGCGGCGACGGCAACGCCCTGCCCGAGCCGGGCAGTTACCGCGACTACCTGACCTGGCTGGAGGAGCAGGACGACTCCGTCGCCACGGCCGCCTGGCGCACCGCGCTCGCCGGCCTCGACGAGCCGACCCTGCTCGCACCCACCGCCGCCGACGGCCTCGAACCGGTCATCCCCGACCAGCTCGACACCCGTCTCCCCGCCGAACTCGGCGACCGGCTCCGCAAGTTGGCGCCCGCCCACGGCCTGACCCTCAACACGATCCTCAACGCGGCCTGGGGTCTCACCCTCGCCTCCGCGACCGGCCGCGCGGACGTCGTCTTCGGTACCACCGTCGCCGGCCGCCCCAGCGAGGTCCCGGACGTCGGCAACATCATCGGCCTGTTCCTCAACACCGTCCCGACCCGTATCGCCCTCGACCCCGCCGAGCCGGTCCTCGACCTGCTCCGCCGCATCCAGGGCGAACGCCTCGACCTCATGCCGTACGAGCACCTCAGCCTCGGTGTCCTCCAGGCCGAGACCGGACACCGCAAGCTCTTCGACACGCTGTTCGTGCTGCGCAACAACGACACCGAGGAACGGCTCGCCGACCTCAAGACCCGGCACGGCGCCACCGCCGTCGCCAACGTCGACGCCACCCACTACCCGGCCAACCTCGTCATCACCCCCGGCCGCGAGATCGCCGTCACCCTCACCCACCGCCCCGACCTCGTCCCAACTGCCCACGCACAGGCCCTCCTCGACCGCTTCGCGCTCCTCGTCGACCGCCTCACCGCCGACCTCACGGCACCGGTCGGCTCCCTCGACGCCCTCCTCCCCGCCGAACACGAGGCGCTGCGGCGGGAGTCGGCGGCCAGCCGTGTCCCGGACCCCGAGGACACCATCGCCGACCTGCTGGCGGCGCAGGCCGAACGCACCCCGGACGAGCGGGCCCTGGTCTTCGGCGAGCGCAGCATGACGTACGCCGAACTCGACGCGGCCGTGAACCGCATGGCCCGGCTGCTGATCGACCGGGGCGCGGGCCCCGAGCGGGTCGTCGCCCTCGCTCTGCCGCGTTCCCTCGACATGGTGGTGGCCCTCTTCGCGGTCCTGCGCACCGGAGCGGCCTACCTCCCCCTGGAGTTGGACCACCCGGCCGACCGCCTGTCCCTGATGCTGGCCGACGCCCGCCCGCTCCTCCTGCTCAGCACCACGGCCGTATCGGCCACGCTGGACGGCGAGACGACCCGCGTCCTGCTCGACAACCCGGACGTGAAGGGGGAGTTGGCGGATCAGCCGGACGCTCCCGTCCGCCTCCGCTTCAGCCTTGAACACCCCGCCTACGTCATCTACACCTCCGGCTCCACCGGCCGCCCCAAGGGCGTCGTCACCCCCTACCGGGGCCTGACGAACATGCAGTTGAACCACCAGAAGGAGATCTTCGAACCCGCCATCGCCTCGGCCGGCGGGCGACGGCTGCGCATCGCGCACACCGTGTCCTTCGCCTTCGACATGTCGTGGGAGGAACTGCTCTGGCTCGTCGAGGGCCACGAAGTGCACGTCTGCGACGAGGAGTTGCGGCGCGACGCCGAAGCGCTGGTCGCCTACTGCGAACGCCACCGCGTCGACGTGGTCAACGTCACCCCCACCTACGCCCGACTCCTCATCGAGCAGGGCCTGTTGGAGGGCCACGTCCCGCCGCTCGTCCTGCTCGGCGGCGAAGCCGTGCCGGAGACGGTGTGGACGGCCCTGCGCGACACCGAGGGCACGTACGGCTACAACCTGTACGGGCCGACCGAGTACACGATCAACACCCTCGGCGGCGGCACCCGCGACAGCGACACCCCCACCGTCGGCAAGCCCATCCGGGGCACCCGCGCCCACATCCTCGACGCCTGGCTGCGCCCGGTGCCGGACGGGGTGCCCGGCGAGCTGTACATCGCCGGAATCGGCCTGGCCCGCGGCTACTTGGACCGGCCCGCGCTGACCTCCGAACGCTTTGTCGCCGACCCGTTCGGCGAGCCCGGCGAGCGCATGTACCGCACCGGCGACCTGGTCCGCCGCAACCCGGACGGCAACCTCGACTTCCTCGGCCGCACCGACGACCAGGTCAAGATCCGCGGTTACCGCATCGAACCCGGCGAGATCGAGACCGCTCTCAGCCGCCACCCGCTCGTCTCCCAGGCCGCCGTGGTCGTCCGCGACGAACGCCTCGTCGGCTATGTCGTACCGTCCGGCGCCGACTCGGCGGAGCGCACCGCCGCCGAGGCCGCGCAGGTGGGGGAGTGGCAGGAGATCTACTCCGACGAGTACGAGGAGATCGGCACCGCCGTCTTCACCGAGCGGTACGACGGCTGGGACAGCTCCTACGACGGCCGGCCCATCCCCTTCGAGGAGATGCACGAGTGGCGCGAGGCCACCCTCGCCCGCATCGGCGCCCTCAAGCCCCGCCGCATCCTCGAAGTCGGCGTCGGCTCCGGCCTGTTGCTGTCCCGGCTGGCCCCGGACTCGGAGGCGTACTGGGCCACGGACTTCGCCGCCCCCGTCATCCGCAAGATAGGCGAGGAAGTACGGCGCGACCCCGCGCTCGCCGCCAAGGTCGAACTCCGCTGCCGCCCGGCCGAGGACCTGAGCGGGCTGCCGTTCGCCTACTTCGACACGATCGTCATCAACTCCGTCATCCAGTACTTCCCGAGCATCGACCACCTCACCACCGTGATACACGGCTTGATGGACCTGCTCGCGCCCGGCGGCGCCCTGTTCGTCGGCGACGTCCGCAACCTGCGGCTCGCCGGCACCTTCCACACCGAGATCCAGCGCGCCAGGGGCACCGCCGAGGCGGACCTGGAGCGGGCGGTGGAACGCGGACTGCGCCTGGAGAAGGAACTCCTCGTAGACCCCGACTACTTCACCACCCTCGGCTACGGCGTCGACCTGCGCACCAAGCGCGCCCACCACCACAACGAACTGTCCCGGCACCGCTACGACGTCGTCCTCTACGCCGACGACCCGGACGTGAGCCTGGACAACACCCCGTCCGTCGACTGGGCCACAGGCAACACCATCGGCGAACTCCTGCGCGGCGACTGGTCGTCGGCCGAGGCGATCGGTGAACTCCTGCGCGGCGGCTGGTCCGTGACCGGCGCCACCGCCGAACGCCCGCGCGGCGAACGGCCCGAGGCGCTGCGCTTCACCGGCATCCCGGACGGCCGTACGAGCGAGACGGGCGTCGACCCCGAGCACCTGCACGAGCTGGGTACGGCGGCCGGATACCGGGTGCTGACGACCTGGTCGGAGCAGGAGGGCACGTACGACGCCGTGTTCCTGCGCTCCGACGAACTCCGCCTGACCGGCGGCCTGTTCCGGCCCGGCGGCGGCACCCACCCCTACGCCAACGACCCCACCGCCGCCCGCGAGGCGAGCGCGCTCGTACGCCGCCTGCGTGAGGACCTGGGCCGCGAACTGCCCGACTACATGGTCCCGTCGGCCTTCGTCACCGTCGACGGCCTGCCCATGAACGCCAACGGCAAGCTCGACGTCCGTGCCCTGCCCGACGCCGAACCCGCCGTCGCCCTCGGCGGCGGACGCGGCCCGCGCACCCCGCAGGAAGAGGTGCTCTGCCGCCTGTTCGCCGAGGTGTTGGGGCTCCCCGAGGTCGGCGCCGAGGACAACTTCTTCGACCTGGGCGGTCATTCACTCCTCGCCACCCGGCTGGTCAGTCGCGCCCGCACCGAGCTGGGCACCGAACTCGCCATCCGTGACCTCTTCGAAGCCCCCACACCCGCCCTGCTCGCGGGCCGTGCGGACGCGGCGAGCCCGGCCCGTCCGGCGGTCACGCACATCGCGGACCGGCCGGCCCGCGTTCCGCTGTCGGCCGCCCAGCGACGGCTGTTGCTCGTCGAGGAGATCACCGGCAGCGGTGTCGCCTACAACTTCCCGCTGGTCTTCCGACTGCGCGGCATCCTCGACACCGACGCGCTGGCCGCCGCCCTGCGGGACGTCGCCGGACGGCACGAGGCTCTGCGGACGGTGTTCCCGGCACATGAGGGCGAGCCGTACCAGCGGCTTCTCCCCGCCGATGCGGCGGTCCCGGCCTGCACGGTCGTCGACTGCGCCGAGGACGAACTGCCCGCGCTGATCGAGTCCGCCCAGCGCCGCCCCTTCGACCTCACCACCGAACTCCCGCTGCGGTGCGAGGTGTTCAGGCTCGGATTCGACGAGCAGGTGGTGGCCGTCGTCCTGCACCACATCACCACCGACGAGTGGTCCGACCGGCCCTTCCTCGCAGATCTCAACACCGCCTACGCCGCGCGCCGGGAGGGACGGGAGCCGGCATGGCCGCCGCTGCCGGTGCAGTACGCCGACTACACCCTCTGGCAGGAGGACCTGCTGGCCCGCACCGGCGAGGCCCAACTCGCCCACTGGGCCGACGCCTTGCGCGGTCTGCCCGACGAACTCGCCCTGCCCGCCGACCGGCCGCGCCCCGCCGACCCGACCGGCCACGGGGGGAAGGTCCGCCTGGAACTGCCCGCTGCCACCGGCCACGCCCTGCGCGACCTCACCACCGCCACCGGGACCAGCATGTTCATGCTGTTCCAGGCGGCCACCGCCGCACTCCTGAACCGGCTCGGCGCGGGCGACGACATCCCGCTCGGCGCCCCTGTCGCAGGCCGCACCGACGAGGCCCTCGCCGACCTGGTGGGCTTCTTCGTCAACACCCTTGTCCTGCGCACCGACGTGTCCGGCGACGAGCTGACCTTCCGCGAACTCCTCGCTCGCGCAAGGGAGTCGTCCCTCGCGGCCTTCGAGTACCAGGACCTGCCCTTCGACCGGGTGGTGGAAGCCCTCAACCCGCCGCGCGTGGCGGGCCGCAACCCGCTCTTCCAGGTCATGCTCGGTTACCACCACCGCCCCGAAGGCGACCCGGACGTGCTCGGCCTCGCGACCGAGTGGTTCGACATGGACACCGGTATGGCCAAGTTCGACCTCCACTTCACGTTCGTCGACGAGACCGGCCGCGAACGGGTGGTCCTGATCCTGGAGTACGCGACCGACCTCTTCGACGAGTCGACCGCCGAACGCATCGCAGGCCGCATGGCCCGTCTGCTGGACCGTGCGGCAGCCGAACCCGACCGCGCGGTGCGGGACCTGGACCTCCTGGAGGACGGCGAACGCGCCCTGGTCCTGGGGGAGTGGAACGTCACCGAGCACCCCGTCCCGGCCACCACCCTGCCGGAACTCTTCCGCGCCCAGGTGACCCGCACCCCCGACGCCACGGCCCTCGTCTTCGAGGGACAGCGGCTGACATACGGCGAACTGGACGCCCAAGTGGAGCGCACGGCAGGGGTGTTGGCCGCGCTCGGCGCAGGCCCCGAGCAGACCGTCGCCGTGGCGCTGCCGCGCTCACTCGAACTCGTCGTCGCCCTGCTCGCCGTCCACCGCGCCGGAGCCGCCTACCTCCCGCTCGACCCCGACTACCCGGACGACCGCCTCGCCCTCATGGTCGAGGACGCCCGCCCGGTGTACGTGGTCCGAGACACTCTGCCGACCGGCCCTGAGGCCCAACTCCCCACGTCCTACGACCCCTCGCACCCCGCCTACGTCATCTACACCTCCGGATCCACTGGCCGGCCCAAGGGTGTCGTCGTCCCGCACCAGGGCATCGTCAACCGGCTGCTGTGGATGCAGGACGCGTATCGACTCACCCCTGCTGACCGGGTGTTGCAGAAGACACCGTCCAGCTTCGACGTGTCGGTGTGGGAGTTCTTCTGGCCCCTGATCACCGGTGCCACCCTGGTCGTCGCCCGCCCCGAGGGCCACCGCGACCCGGCCTACCTGGCCCGGCTGATCCGCGAACAGGACGTCACCACCGCCCACTTCGTGCCCTCGATGCTCCAACTCTTCCTGGAGGAACCGACCGCGGCCGACTGCACCGGCCTGCGTCGCGTGATGTGCAGCGGCGAGGCCCTGCCCGTCGCCCTCAGCCACCGCTTCCACGACGTCCTGACCAGCACCGAACTGCACAACCTCTACGGCCCCACCGAGGCCTCGGTCGACGTGACGGCCGTGGAGATCGGACCGGACGCGACGAGCGTGCCGATCGGCCGCCCGGTATGGAACACCCGCACCTACGTACTCGACGCCGGACTGTGTCCCGTACCGCCCGGCATCCCGGGCGAGTTGTACCTGGCGGGCATCCAGCTCGCGCGCGGCTACCTCGACCGGCCCGGCCTGACCGCCGAGCGCTTCGTCGCCGACCCGTACGCCACCGAACCCGGCGCCCGTATGTACCGCACCGGCGACCTGGCCCGCTGGGACGCCGACGGGGCGATCGAGTACCTGGGCCGCACCGACGACCAGGTGAAGGTGCGCGGTTTCCGCGTCGAACCCGGCGAGATCGAGGGCGTGTTGACCACGCACCCGTCCGTCGCGCACGCGGTCGTGGTGGTCCGGGAGCAGACCCTCGTCGCGTATGTGGTCCCGGCCGGGCCCGTCGAGGTGACGTCCCTGCGCGCCCACACCTCAGCCGCCCTTCCCGCCCACATGGTCCCGGCCGCCTTTGTCACCCTCGACACGCTGCCCCTCACCCCCAACGGCAAGCTCGACCGCGCCGCCCTGCCCGCCCCCGACTTCACGACCGGCACGGACACGGGCACCCCGCCCCGCAGCCCGCGCGAGGAGATCCTCACCGGACTCTTCGGCGAGATCCTCGGCCTCGAACAGGTCGGCGCAGACGGCGACTTCTTCGCGCTCGGCGGCCACTCCCTGCTCGCCATGCGCCTGGTCAGCCGCGTCCGCGGACTGCTCGGCGCCGACCTCACCGTCCGTACCGTCTTCGAGGCGCCCACCCCCGCACTCCTCGCGGCCCGCCTCGACGACAGGGCCGGCGGACTCCCCGCCCTCGTCCCCGCCGAACGACCCGACGAACTCCCGCTCTCCTTCGCCCAGCAGCGCCTGTGGCTGCTGCACCGCATCGAGGGTCCGGGCGCCACGTACAACATCCCGGCCGCCTGGCGCCTGACCGGCACACTCGACCGGGACGCGCTGTCCGCCGCGCTGGACGACCTCGCCGCACGCCACGAAAGCCTGCGCACGGTCTTCCCCGAGCGGGACGGCCGCCCCCACCAGGTCGTGCTGGACCGGGCCTCGGTCCCCCTGCACCACAGCCGGGTCACGGAGACCGAGCTGTCCGCCCTGCTCGCCGAGGCCGCCGCGCGCGGCTTCGACATCGACCGCGAACTCCCGCTGCGCGCCCATGTGTTCGAGGTGAGTGAAGACCAGCACGTGCTGTTGCTGGTGCTGCACCACATCGCCGGCGACCAGTGGTCCGACGGGCCGCTGTGGCGGGACCTGGCCGCCGCGTACGAGGCCCGCCGCGAGGGGCGGGCACCCGCGTGGGCGCCGCTTCCCGTGCAGTATGCCGACTACGCCCTCTGGCACCGCGAGGCGCTCGGCGACCCCGACGCCCCGGACAGCCGCCAGTCCCGCCAACTCGCCTACTGGCAGCAGGCGTTGGCGGGACTCCCCGACGAACTCGCGCTGCCCGTCGACCGGCCCCGCCCGCTGGAGAGCAGCCACCGGGGCGGTGCCGTAGGACTCACCCTTGATGCCGAACGCACCCGCGACCTGCGGGCGTTGGCCCGCCGCCACGGCGTCAGTATGTTCATGGTCACCCAGGCCGCCGTCGCCGCGCTGCTGCACCGGCTCGGTGCCGGGGACGACATCCCGCTCGGCGCACCGATCTCCGGACGGGCCGACGAGCACCTCGAAGACCTGATCGGGTTCTTCGTCAACACCCTTGTCCTGCGCACCGATCTGTCCGGCGACCCCACGTTCGCCGATCTGCTCGCCCGCGTCCGGGACACCGACCTCGCCGCCTACGAGCACCAGGACCTGCCCTTCGAGCGCCTGGTCGAGGCGGTCAACCCGACCCGCTCACTGGCCCGGCACCCGCTGTTCCAGGTGATGGTCGTCCACCTCGACGACGAGGGCGCCACCCCCACCCTGCCCGGACTGACCGCGCGCCGCGAGGAACTCGGCCAGCAGGGCGCCAAGTTCGACCTCAGCTTCGACTTCGTCGAGCAGGGCGCGGACGGCATGCGGTGCTGGATCGAGTACAGCGCCGACCTCTTCGACGAGTCGACCGCCGAACTCCTCGCCCAGCGCCTGGAGTCGCTGCTCGCCCAGACAGTCCTCGACCCCGACCGTCGCATCGGCGCCCTCGACATCCTCCGCGACGACGAACGCGCCCTCGTCCTCACCGACTGGAACGCCACCACCCGCACCGTCCCCGACTTCACCCTGCCCGAGCTGTTCCGCTCCCAGGTCGCCCGCACCCCCGAGGCCACGGCGGTCGTCTTCGAGGACACCACTCTCACCTACGCCGAACTCAACCTGCGCGTAGAGAAGTTGGCCCACACCCTCGCGGCGCACGGCGCGCGGGCGGAGGCCGTCGTCGCCGTCGCCCTGCCGCGCTCCCTCGCCCTCGTGGTCGCTCTCCTGGCGGCCCACCGCGCGGGCGCCGCCTACCTGCCCCTGGACACCGGCCACCCGGCCGAACGACTCGCCCACACGCTCACCGACGCCCGCCCGGTCTGCCTGGTCACCACAGACGGCGTCACCCTCCCGGACACCGACGTGCCCACCCTCACGGTCGACACGGACGGCACGCCCGACCACCCGGCACACGCACCCCTGCCCACCGCCCACGATCCCCGCCACCCCGCCTACGTCATCTACACCTCCGGCTCCACCGGCCGCCCCAAGGGCGTCACCGTCCCCCACCAGGGCATCACCAACCGCCTGTTGTGGATGCAGGACACCTACCGCCTCGACGCCGACGACCGGGTCCTGCAGAAGACCCCGGCCGGATTCGACGTGTCCGTGTGGGAGTTCTTCTGGCCGCTCATCACCGGCGCCACCCTCGTCGTGGCCCGGCCCGAAGGTCACCAGGACCCGGCCTACCTCACCGAACTGATCCGGCGTCAGCACATCACCACGGCCCACTTCGTGCCGTCGATGCTGCGCGCCTTCCTCGGCGAACCCACCGCCGCCGGCTGCACCGACCTGCGCCAAGTGATGTGCAGCGGCGAGGCGTTGCCCGCCCCGCTGGCCACCCGCTTCCACCAGGTTCTCGCCGACACCCGGCTGCACAACCTCTACGGCCCCACCGAGGCGTCCGTCGACGTCACCGCCCACGAGGTGCCCGCCGACCCGGCCACCGTGCCGATCGGCCGCCCGGTGTGGAACACCCGCACCTATGTCCTCGACGCCCACCTGCGCCCGGTACCGCCCGGCGTGGCCGGCGAACTGTATCTGGCGGGCGTCCAGTTGGCGCGCGGTTACCTCGGCCGCTCCGCCCTGACCGCCGAACGCTTCGTCGCCGACCCGTACACCACCGAGCCCGGCGCCCGCATGTACCGCACCGGCGACCTGGCCCGCTGGACCCGGGACGGCGCACTGGAGTACCTGGGCCGCGCCGACGACCAGGTCAAACTGCGCGGCTTCCGTATCGAACTCGGCGAGATCGAGAGCGTGTTGGCCGCGCACGCGAGCGTCGCGCACGCCACCGTCGTCGTACGCGACGACCGGCTCGTGGCGTACGTCGTACCGGCCGGAACCCCGGCCGAATCCGCCGAACTCCGCGCCCACACCGCCCGTTCGCTGCCCGACCACATGGTCCCGGCCGCCGTCGTCACCCTCGACGCCCTCCCGCTCACCCCCAACGGCAAACTGGACCGCCGCGCCCTGCCCGCGCCCGACTTCGCGGCCAAGGTCACCGACACCCGGCCGCGCACGGAGCTGGAGGAGACCCTCTGCGCACTCGTCGCGGATGTCCTCGGGCTCGAACGGGTCGGTGTCGAGGACGACTTCTTCACTCTCGGCGGCGACAGCATCGTGGCCATGCAGCTCGTGGCCCGCGCACGTGCCGCCGGGCTCACCTTCAGCCCGCGTGACGTCTTCCGCCACAAGTCGGCGGCCGGGCTCGCCACCGTGACCGCGACCACGCTCACCGCCGAGCGCGCCGACGACACCGTGCTGCTCGACCTCACCGACGACGAGCGCGCCGAACTCGCCGCGCTGCCTGCCGGATCCGAGGTCCTGCCCGTCTCCCCGCTCCAGGCCGGCCTGCTCTTCCACGCCGCCCTCGACTCGGGTGACGACGGCCCGGACGTCTACACCGTCCAGGTCTCCTACGACCTCGAAGGCCCCCTCGACCCCGACCGGCTGCACAGCGCCGCACAGTCCGTGCTCGACGCGCACGAGAACCTGCGCAGCGGCTTCCGGCACCTGTCCTCCGGACGTCCCGTGGCCGTCGTACCGCGTACGGCTGTCCTGCCGTGGCGGCAGCTCGACCTGGCCGACGAGCCCGGGGAGTGGGACCGGCTGCTCGTCCAGGAGCGGCGCCGCTTCGATCCCGAACAGCCGCCGCTGCTACGGCTGTTGCTGGCCCGCCTCGGTCCGGACCGGCACCGGCTCGTGCTCTCGCACCAGCACCTCCTCCTGGACGGCTGGTCGCTGCCGCTGCTCACCGCCGAACTGTGGGCCCGTTACGAGGGCCGCACCCCGCCCGCGGCCGCCCCGTACCGCGAACACCTGCGGCTGCTCGCCGCCCAGGACCCGGCCGCTTCTGCCACCGCGTGGGCCGAGGCGCTCGGCGGGCTGCCCGAGCCGACCCGGCTCGCACCCGTCGACCCCGACCGGGCCGCCGTCGTACCGAGCACCCACACCGTGGAGTTGGACCCGGACCGTACGGCGGAACTGGAGGCGTTCGCGCGCCGCCGGGGTGTCACCGTCAACACCCTTGTCCAGGCCGCCTGGGGCGTGCTCCTCGGCCGGCTCACCGGGCGCACCGACGTGGTGTTCGGTGCCACTGTCGCCGGGCGCTCGCCCGAACTGGCCGGTGCCGAGTCAATGATCGGCCTGTTCATCAACACCGTGCCGGTACGGGTGAACGTCCGCCCGGAGGAGAGCACGGCCGCCCTGCTGACACGGCTCCAGGACGAGCAGTCCGCTCTCATCGCCCACCAGCACCTCGGCCTCGCCGACATCCAGCGGGCCGCCGGACTCGGTGAACTCTTCGACACCCTCGTGGTGTTCGAGTCGTATCCCGTGGCCGACGCGGAGGAATCGGGGGACGGTCCGCGCGTCACCGTCCGGGACCACGAGGACTCCACCCACTACCCGTTCGCGTGGGCCGTCGAGCCCGCCGAACGGCTGCGGCTGACCGCCGAGTTCCGTCCCGACCTGTTCCGACCGGCTGTCGTACGACGGATCTCGGACGCGCTGACCACCCTCCTCACCGGGATGGCGGCCGACCCCGACCGGCCTGTCGGACGCCTCGACCTGCTCGGCCCCGCCGACCTGCACACCGTCCTGGAGAGCTGGAACGACACCGCGCTCCCGGACTCCGAACGCCTCGGCACGGTCCCCGAGTTGTTCGCCGCGCAGGCCGCCGCAGGACCGGACGCGATAGCGGTCACGGATGGCCGCACGACCTACACGTTCGCCGAACTGGACGCCCGCACCGACCAGTTGGCGCGCACCCTCGCCGGACACGGCGCCGGGCCCGAGCGGATCGTGGCCCTCGCACTGCCCCGCACCGTCGACCACATCGCCGCGATCCTCGCCGTGATGAAGGCGGGCGCCGCCTATCTGCCCCTCGACCCCGACCTTCCCGCCTCCCGCCTGACCGGCATGCTCGACGACGCCCGCCCCGTGCTGATCCTGGCCACGGGCGAGACGGCCGCCACGCTGCCCCCAACCGGCGTACCGGTTCTGCGGCTTGACGCCCCGGCCGAGGGGCTGCCGCAGGCGGAACCCGTCGCCCCCGGCCCCGACCACCCCGCCTACGTCATTTACACCTCCGGCTCCACCGGCCGCCCCAAGGGCGTCGTCGTCACCCAGCGAGGCATCGCCAACCTCTTCCACAGCCACCGCCACGACCTGCACCAGGTGGCCAGGGAACGCACCGGACTCCGGCGCCTGCGGGTCGGGCACGCCTGGTCGTTCTCCTTCGACGCCTCCTGGCAGCCGCAGCTGTGGCTGCTGGACGGACACGCCCTGCACATCGCGGACGACGAGACCCGCCGTGACCCCGAACTCCTCGCCGAGTTCATCCGCGGCCGGGGCATCGACTTCATCGAGGTCACCCCGTCGCTGCTCGCGCAGATGGCGGACAGCGGACTGATCGGCGCCGAGGGCGACTGCCCGCTCGCGGTGGTCGGCTTCGGCGGCGAGGCCGTCCCCGAGTCGCTGTGGACGCGGCTCGCCGCGTTGCCGGACACCGAGGCGTTCAACCTGTACGGCCCCACCGAGGCCACCGTCGACGCGCTCGTCGGCCGGGTCCGCGACAGCGCAACCCCGGTCGTCGGACGCCCCGTCCACGAGTCCCGTGCCTACGTCCTCGACACCGCCCTGCGCCCCGTACCGCCCGGCGTCACCGGCGAGTTGTACCTTTCGGGCCCGGGTCTCGCCCGCGGCTACCTCGACCGGCCCGACCTCACCGCCGAACGCTTCGTCGCCGACCCGTTCGGGCCCCCCGGCACACGCATGTACCGCACCGGCGACCTGGCCCGCTGGACCGAGGACGGCCTGCTGGAGTTCGCCGGCCGTACCGACGACCAGGTCAAGATCCGCGGCTTCCGCATCGAACTCGCCGAGATCGAGGCCGCGTTGGACACCCACCCGGCCGTCACCCAGACCGTCGTCGTGGCCCGCGAACACCGGCCGGGCGTCCGGCAGTTGATTGCCTACGCGGTCGCCGAGGACACGGACGGGACCGCCCTTCGCGCCCACGCCGACGCCGTGCTGCCCGACTACATGGTCCCGGCCGCCGTGGTCGTCCTCGACCAACTGCCGCTGATGTCCAACGGCAAGCTCGACCGATCGGCCCTGCCCGCCCCGGACTTCACCGCTACGGGCGGCGGCCGGGCCCCCGAGAACGACGCCGAGCACACCCTGCGCGACCTGTTCGCGGACGCCCTCGGGCTACCCGCCGAGGCGGTCGGCACGGACGACGACTTCTTCACCTTCGGCGGAGACAGCATCGTCGCCATGCAACTCGTCGCCCGCGCCCGGGCCGGCGGCCTGCGCGTCACCCCGCGCCAGGTCTTCCAGCACCGAACTGTCGCCGCCCTCGCGGCAGTTGCCGTCCCGCTCGGCACCGGCGAACGGCACGCCGTCCACGACGACGGCACCGGCACCGTCCCGCTCACCCCGATCATGCGCGGCCTGCTGGAGCGCGGCGGCCCCATCGCCGCCTACCACCAGGCGGCCCTGGTACAGACCCCCGCCGACCTGACCGAAGACGGACTCCTGACCGTCCTCAAGGCGCTCGCCGACCGGCACGACATGCTCCGGGCCCGGCTCGTGCGCGCAGCGGAATGGACTCTGCGGGTGCCCCCGGCCGAGGACACCGACGTCAGCACCTGGCTTACCCGCGCCGATGTGCGTGGGCTGGACGAGGCCGGTCTGCGCGCCGCCATCTCCCACCACGCCGAGACCGCGCGCTCCGCGCTCGACCCGGACGCCGGTGCGATGGTGCGGGCGGTCTGGTTCGACGCCGGACCCGGACAGCCCGGGCGGCTGCTGATCCTCGTCCACCACCTGGTCGTCGACGGCGTCTCCTGGCGCGTGCTGCTGCCCGACCTGGCCACCGCCTGGGCAGCGGTCCGAGGCGGTCGTAAGGTCGAACTCGCGCCCGTGGAGCTGTCGTTCGCCCGCTGGTCCCGGCTCCTGGGGACCCGCGCGGGCGATCCCGCCACCGAGGACGAACTGCCGTGGTGGACCTCCGCCCTCGCCGAAGGGGCGGGCCTTCCGCTGGCTCGTCCGCTCGACCCCGCCCGGGACACCGTCGCCACCACCCGCCACCTCTCCCTGACCCTGCCCGCCGACCTCACCGAACCGCTGTTGAGCCGCGCCCCGGCCGCCTTCGGCGCCACTGTCAACGACGTCCTGCTCACGGCGTTCGCGCTGGCGGTCGGGGACTGGCGGACCCGGACACTCGGCGCGCGGGACACGGGCGGGCCCGTCCTCGTCGACCTGGAGGGCCACGGCCGCGAGGAGCAACTCGCCGGCGACGCCGACCTGTCCCGTACGGTCGGCTGGTTCACCAGCGTCGTACCCGTACGACTCGACCCGGGCCAGGCCGACTTGGCGGACGCCTTCGCGGGCGGGCCCGCGCTGGACACGGCCCTGGCCCGGGTCCGCGCCCACCTCACCGCGCTGCCCGCGGCCGGCATCGGGCACGGGCTGCTGCGCCACCTCAACGCCCGGACCGGCCCGCTCCTCGCCCAAGTCGCCGAGCCACAGATCGAGTTCAACTACATGGGCCGCTTCGACCGCCCGGCGGCGGCCGACTGGTCCTACGCGCCCGAGGACGACGCGGCCGACCTCGACGCCGACCCCGGCCAGCCGATGTCCCACGCCCTGACCCTCAACGCCATCACCGAGAACCGCCCCGAGGGCCCGGAGCTCAGCGCCCACTGGGCGTACGCCGCCGAACTCCTCACCGAGGAGCAGGTGCAGGACCTGGCCCGCACCTGGTTCCGGGCCCTGGAGGCCGTCGTACGACGGGCGGACGCTCTCAACAGGACCTGACCGAAACGCACTTACCCACCAGAACGCACGAGAGGCAAGGAACCCCCGACATGAGCAACCCGTTCGAGAACCCCGAAGGCGTCTACTCCGTCCTCGTCAACGACGAGGGCCAGTACAGCCTGTGGCCCGACTTCGTGGACGTACCGGCCGGCTGGACGGTCGCGCACGGACCCGCCGCCCGGCAGGAGTGCCTGGACCACATCGAGGCCAACTGGACGGACATGCGGCCCAAGAGCCTGGTCGACGGGGTCTGAGCACACGAAAGGGGGCCGGTCCGAGTGGTGAACTCGGACCGGCCCCCCTTCAGTTGGGTCAGGAGGCGGGCTGCTCCACCTTCGTCGACGTCTTGCCGTCCACCGCCGCCGCGAGCTGCGGCACCAGCCGGTCCAGGACGTAGGGGATGCTCAACACGGTGGAGAGGGATACTGCGTTGCCGTAGTCACCGGTCTCCTTGATGAAGACCTCGCGGCCCTGCTTCACCACGTTCAGATCGCCGTAGATCTTGTCGTCGTGCAGCTTGGTGACGGCCGTGGTGGTGTCCGGCACGATCCACACGGCGACCTTCTGGTCGAGCAGGTCGTAGCGCTCCTTGCTGATGTTGGCGCCGAACGTGTCCCCGATGACCTTGTCGAGGTCCTTCGGGAGCGAGAAGCCCAGGTCGGACAGGAGTCGGGAGCGCGGGTCCTGGCTGCCGTAGACGAAGACGCCCTCGTACGGGGTCGCCATGACGGCCGAGGCGCCGGCGAACGCGGGGTTGGCCTTCTTGGCCGCGTCGAACTTGGCCTCGACGCCCGCCACCAGGGTCTTGGCCTCGGCGGACTTGCCGAGCGCCTGGCCGATCTCCTCGGTCTGCTGCTGCCACGGCACGCCGTAGTCGTTGTACGCCTTCGGCTGGGCGACGACCGGCGCGAACTGCGACAGGCTCTGGTACTGCGCCTTGGTGAGACCCGAGTAGACGGCGAGGATCAGATCGGGCTTCAGGGCGGCGATCTTCTCCACCTGCGGCCCGGTGCCGGTGTCCTTGAGGACGGTCGGCGCAGCCGCACTGCCCAACTTGTCCTGGGCCCACGGGCCGATGGCGCCCTTGTAGCCGCCGAGCCACTCGGTCGTGCCGACCGGCACCTTGCCCAGGGCGAGCACGGCGTCCTGGTCGGTGAGGCCGACGGTGACGATGCGCTTGGGCTCGGACCTGATCGTCGTACTGCCGAACTTGTGGGCGATCGTCACGGGGAACGCGTCGGCGGAGGCCTTCGCCTCCGAACCCGACGTGCTGGTGGCGGACGAGGTGGAGTCGGAGTCGGAGGATCCGCAGCCCACCGCCGTGACGGCCAGCAGGAGTACGGAGGCGAGCAGGCCGGACAGCCGGGAGGCTCTGGTGGCGCGGGGCATCGGATGATCCTTCTGTTCGTCGCGATGGGTCGGCGGGGGGTGACGGGTTCAGGGAGTGATGGAGGAACGGCTGCTGGACCAGGCCTGCCAGAGAGCGGCGTACTGGCCCTGGGCGGCGAGGAGTTCGTCGTGCGTGCCGTTCTCCACGACCCGGCCGCCGCTGAGGACGACCACCCGGTCCGCGGAGGCGGCCTGGCTCAGCCGGTGCGCCACGACCAGCGCCGTACGGCCGCGCAGGGCCTGTTCGGCGGCCTCGTCGAGCTGACGGGCGCCCGAACTGCCCGCCTCCGCCGTCGCCTCGTCGAGCACGACGACCGGCGGGTCGGCCAACAGCAGCCGGGCCAGCGCGAGTTGCTGGGCGCGGTCAGCGGTCAGCCGGTGACCGCCGTCGCCCACGACCGTGTCCAGGCCCTCCGGCAGCGCCTCGGCCCAGCCGAGCGCGCCCACCGTTTCCAGCGCCTCCCGCAGCTCCTCGATGTGCGCGTCCGGTCGGGCCAGCCGCAGATCGTCGACGAGCGGCCCGGCGAAGACATGGACCTCCTGCGTGACGAGCCCGACCAACTGTCCTGCCTCGTCCGGCTCCTGGCCGCCGACGTCGATCCGGCCCGACTGAGGGCGGTGCAGCCCCGCGACCAGCTTGGCGAGCGTCGTCTTGCCCGCACCGGTCGTCCCGACCAGCGCGACCCGCTCCTTGGGCCGGATCTCCAGGTCGACGTCGTGCAGCACCGGGCGGCCCGGCACATACGCGTGCGAGACACCGGTCAGCGTCACGGACGGGGGCCCGGCCGCAGCCGTACGGTCGTCAGCGCGCCCGGCGACCACCGGCGCGGGTTCGTCCACGACCCCAACTAGCCTTGCCAGTCCGGCCGTTGCCGACTGGGCGTCGTCCAGCAGCACCAGCGCGGTGTTGACCGGACCGAAGAGACTGTGGAAGTAGAGCGCAGCTGCGGTGGCCGTACCGACCGAGGCGGAACCGTCACGCACCAGCAGGAAGCCGGTGACCAGGACGGCGGACAGCCCCAGATACTCCGCGATGTGCAGCCGACTGTAGAAGCGCAGCATCAGCCGCACCCCGCTCATCGTCAACTCCACGGCGGCGCGCGAGCGTTCGGTGACCTGCCGGGTGTGCCCCTGCTGCAGCCGGTGCGCCCGGACGGTCCGCGCCCCGCCGATGGTGTCCAGCAACTGCTGCTGCTGGGTCCCGGTCGCGATGCGCTCCTTGGCGTACAGCGGAACGGCGTTGCGCACATACCAGCGGGCGGTGTGCGCCTGCACGGGCACGGCGATCAGCGCGGCGAGCAGGAAACGCCAGTCCAGCAGGGCGAGCGCGCCCAGCGTCAGCACGATGGACAACGCGGACCGCGCCAGCTCGGGCAGCGCGCCGCGCACCGCGTCCGCGACCCGTGAAACATCCCGCGTCACACGGGAGTTGAGGTCCCCGGAGCCGGCCTTCTCGATCCGGTCCAGGGGCAACGACAGCGCCCGCTCGACGAACAGTTCGCGCAGCCGCGCGAGCGCGGTCTCCCCGAGCCGGGACACCAGCGACATACCGAGTGCGGTCGTCACTCCTTGGACCACGGCGACCCCGGCCAGCGCGACCACGGGCAGCGTGAGCGCGTCGGGGGAGCGGCGCTCGGTGACCACGTCGACGATATGGCCCAGCAGCGGCTGCGTGATCAGCCCGACGGCCGTGGCGACCACCATCAGCCCGAACCCGGCGAGGGCCAACCCCCGCTGCGGACGCAGGAGTTCGCGCACCGCGGCACGGGTGCGGGCGGGCGTGGCGGTGGGGAGGAGAGCACGGTCGGAGTCCGTCCGCAGGCCTTCGGAGTCCGTCCGTATGTCGTCCGTCGTCATGCCAGCACCGCCGTCCGGTAGGTCGTGTCGGTCCGCACCAGGTCCGCGTGGGTGCCCTCGGCGCCGACACGGCCGGCGTCGAGGAGGATCACGTGGTCGGTGACGGCGAGGAGTGCCGGGCTGTTGGTCACGACGATCGTGGTGCGGCCCTGCCGGAACTCGCGCAGCCCCGCCGCGATCCGCGCCTCGGTCACCGTGTCGACGGCCGTCGTCGGATCGTGAACGACCAGGACGGACGGCCCGGCACGCAAGGCCCTTGCCAGCAGCACGCGTTGACGCTGACCGCCGGACAGGGACCGGCCGCCCTCGCCGACACCGGTGGCGGTGCCGTACGGCAGGGACTCGGCCACCTCGTCGGCACGGGCGGCGGCCATGGCGCGCTCGGTAAGGAGCTGGTCGTCGGCCGACTCCTCCTCCGGAGTCACGTTGGCCGCCAACGAGCCCTCGAACAGGGCGGCGTCGTGCGCGGCGACCAGTACCGCCGCCCGAAGTCCCGTCGGATCCAGCCGGGTCAGCGGCACACCGTCCAGCTCCACCGAACCCGACTCGGGGTCGATCTCCCGGCCCAGACAGCGCAACAGAGCTTCGGCGCCGGCCGGATCGGTCACCGCTATGCCGGTCAACTGCCCGGCGCGCAGGTCGAGATCGACGCCGTCGAGACCGCCGAGCCGTACGCCCCGCAGCCGCAGTTCGCCGCGCACGGGTTCGGCGACCGGGTCGTCGCCGTCCAGGACGGCGGGCCGGGCGGCGAGCACCTCGGCGACCCGGGCGGCCGAGGCCCGGCCCTGCGCCAGCTCGGCGTTGACCCACGCGAACGTCTCCAACGGCCCCAGCAGGAACAGCGCGAGCCCCACAGCCGACACCAACTGCCCCAATGTGAGCGACCCGTCGAGTGCCAGCCGCCCGCCCACCAGGGCGATGAGCGCGATGAACCCACCGGTGAGCGCGAGCACGAGCCCGGTCTGCCAGGACTCGGCACGCGCCGAACGCAGCGTGGCGGCAAGGGAGATACGGCTCGTCCGCCGATACCGCTCGACGGCGGCCTGCTGCGCGCCCAGCCCCTTCAGCACCCGCAGCCCGGCCACCAGGTCGGCGGCCACGCCCGAGGCATGGGCGGCCCGGTCCTGCTCGGCCTCGCTGCGCCGCTCCAGCGGCTTGGACAGCAGATGCCCGAGCCACAGCAGAACAGGGGTGCCCAGCAGCACGATCAGCCCGAGCGTCACCGAGATCAGCAGCAGTGCGACGGCGCTCACGGCGACACCCGCGACGGCCCAGATCCCGCTCATCAAAGCCATGTTGACCGCGCCGACCCGCTTGGCGTCCTCGGTGGCGACATTGGCCAGCTCACCGGGCAGCCGCCCCTCCTCGGCCCCGCCGCGGGCGTCCAGCACCCGCCCGACGATCGCCAACCGGAGTGTGTGCGCGGCCTCTTCGGCCCCGCGCTCGCCGGCCTTGGCGCCCAGCCGGAAACTCCACGACAGCGTCACGTACATGAGGGCCAGTACGCCGAGCCAGCGCGCCAGTCGCCCCGCGTCCTGACCGGCGACGGCCTGATCGATGACGACACCGATGAGCACCGGCACCAGGGCTTCCCCCAGTTGGTGCACGCATCCGAGCGCCGAGCCGAGAGCGACGCGCCGTAGCTGTCCCTTGACCGAGCGCGCCAGGACGTCCCGCCCCGACAGTTCCCCTGCTCCCACCAGCCACCCTCCGGAACCCGGCCAACTTAGGCAAGGCTACCTTAAGTGAATTGCGGGAGGTGAGAGCCCTTTCTGCCCGCTCGGTAGGTAACGGAGCGGTTCCGATGCGGTCGATCGGCGGGGCGTCGACCCGTGACGGCGAGCGGTACCCTTCCCGGAGTGCGCCCTTTTGCGCGGCGCGCGCAGGCAAGGCGGTACGCGAACTCGGGAGGACCGGCGTTGCACGTCCAGGAATGGCTCGACACGGTTCCCCCAGTGGCCGTCTACGCCGTGGTGGCGCTGGTCATCGGGGTGGAGAGCCTGGGCATCCCGCTGCCGGGCGAGATCGTCCTGGTCTCGGCGGCGCTGCTCTCCTCCCAGCACTCCGGCATCAACCCGATCATCCTCGGCGCCTGCGCCAGCCTCGGCGCCGTGATCGGCGACTCCATCGGCTACGCGATCGGCCGCAAGGGCGGACGCCCGCTGCTCGCCTGGCTCGCCAACAAGTTCCCCAGGCACTTCAGCGAGGGCCATGTCGCCACCGCCGAGCGGTCGTTCGAGAAGTGGGGCATGTGGGCCGTCTTCTTCGGCCGCTTCATCGCCCTGCTCCGCATCTTCGCCGGCCCGCTCGCAGGCGTACTGCACATGCCGTACTGGAAGTTCCTGACCGCCAACCTCCTCGGCGGGATCATCTGGGCAGGCGGCACCACGGCAGTCGTCTACTACGTAGGAATCGTCGCCGAGGACTGGCTGAAGCGCTTCTCGTACTTCGGTCTGGCAGCGGCGGTACTGGTGGGACTGGCCTCCATGCTGATGGTCAGGCGCAAGGCCAAGAAGATGTCAGCCGACAAAAAGGAACCCGCACCGGTCAACGCCGGCGAGTGAGGCCCGCAGCCGCCACTCGGCCTACTGATGCACTTCGCGATGCGCCTTGGCCAACTCCGCATACATGGTGCCGTTGAGGGTCAACCCCTCCCGCTCCTCACCGCTCAGCTCCCGCCGCACCTTCGCCGGCACCCCCGCGACCAGTGACCCCGCCGGCACAACCATCCCCTGCGGTACCAACGCCTGCGCGGCAACAAGCGAACCCGCCCCGATCACCGCCCCGTTGAGCACCGTAGCCCCCATCCCGATCAAACAGTCGTCCTCGACGGTCGCCCCGTGCACAACGGCGTTGTGCCCCACGGACACCCGCTCCCCGACGGTCACGGGAAACCCGGGGTCGGCATGCAGCGTGCAGTTGTCCTGGATATTGCTGCTCGCTCCGACGGCGATCCGCTCGACGTCACCGCGCAACACGGCGCCGTACCAGACGCTCGCCCCCGCCGACACCGTCACATCCCCGATCACCGACGCCGTAGGGGCGACGAACGCCGACTCGTCGACCTTCGGTTCCCTGCCGCCGATACCCGTGATCAACGCCTTGTGCGTCATCGTGCTCTCCCTCTCGTCGAAGACACCCGCACGGTACGTCATCAGGTAGGGCGAAGATCACAGCGGCCGGACCTCATGGGTGCGGCTCACGCTGAGTACCGTGAACGGGTGTCCAAGCGCAAGAACACGTTCTCAGAATGGCGCCGCCACCTCGCGCAACGCGCCGTCCACGCGGGCTGGGCCTGGGTGCAGCGCACGGGCTCCGTGACCGCCGCACACCCGGGACGTTTCCGCTTCGGCGCGATGGGAACAGGTACCAGACTCGCCTTCCCGCTGGGCACCGTCTTCGGCGAACCCTGGATCCATCTCGGCGCCCACTGCATCGTCGGCGAACAGGTCACCCTCACCGCCGGCCTGATGCCCGACCTCGACCTCGGCCCCGACCCCATCCTGCGTCTCGGCGACGGCGTCGTCCTCGGCCGCGGCAGCCACGTCATCGCCGACACGACGGTCACCATCGGCAGCGACTGCTACTTCGGCCCGTACGTCTACGTCACCTCCACGAACCATTCCTACGACGACCCGCACGAGCCCATCGGCAAGCAGTGGCCGCGTATGGAACCCGTCGAGATCGGCCCGGGCTGCTGGATCGGCACCGGCGCGGTGATCCTGCCGGGTGCGCGGATCGGCCGGAACGTGGTGGTGGCGGCCGGCGCGGTGGTCCGGGGCACGGTGCCCGACCATGCCGTGGTGGCGGGCGCGCCCGCACGGGTCGTACGCCGCTGGACTCCGGCGGAGGGCTGGCAGCCACCGCTGCGGACGCCCGCGCCGGTGCCGATCCCCGAGGGCGTCACCCCGGACCAGCTGAACGCGCTCGCAGGCCTGGACGAGGAGACCGCGGCGCGGCTCGCGGAACTCGACGACGACACGATCGCGCGGCTCGCCGAACTCGACGCCGAAGCCTGAGCAGCGCTCACCCCGTGGCCAGCAACAACGTCCCCACCAGCGCGAGCCCCGCCCCGGCGGCCTGGACCGCCCGCAGTCGCTCACTCAGGAATCCGCGCGCGGCCAGGGACGTCACCACCGGGTAGAGCGAGGCGAGCACCGCCGCCACGGTCACCGGCCCATGCTGCGCGGCAACGGAATACGTCCCGTTGGCCGCCACATCGGCGAGTCCCACGAAGGCGAGCGCAGGCAGCGAACCCCAGCGGAACCCGCCCTCCGGGAGCGCGGTCCCGCCCCGCCGTACGGAGACGTAGAGCGCGGCCCCGCCCGTGGCCACGTTCGTCAGGCGCTGCACGAACAGGGCGAGGAAGAGACCGGTGACACTGGTGGACGCCTCCGCGATCAGCGCGAACACCGTGCCGAAGCCGAGCGCGGCGATCAGCGTCAGCAGGATGGTCTGCCGCTGCACGGGCGCACCCCGCAACTGCGGACCGCCTGCCAGGACGACTCCCGTGACGGCGACCGCGATCCCCGCCACCTGCATCAGCCCGGGCCGCTCCCCGAGGAACAGTCCGACACCGACCGGCACGGCCACGCTCAGTGTGGCGAGCGGTGAGACGACGCCCATCGGGCCCAGCGCGAGCGCCTTGTAGAAGGAGAGGAGCGCGATCGGTCCCACCAAGCCCGCCGCGAACGCGAACCAGAGCCGCGGTCCGGCCTCGCTCCAGCCGCCGGCGGCGATCACGACCGCGCCGAGCACGGCCGCCGCGATCCCCTGCGACACGACGACGACCGTCAGCGCCGGGGACCGCCGGGTCAGCAGACCTCCGCCGAAGTCGGCCAGCCCCCACAGGAGGCTGGTGGCCAGGGCGAAGAATGCTGTCACGGGGTGCCTCGCAGTACAGTTCGGTGAACGATCGGTGCATCACACCGTAGTTCAGCAAAGTGAACTCTGTCATCCATGATATTGAACTGAAGGTATGGGCGGAACGTGTCGGACCTCGACCTGCTGAACCAGTCCCTGGCGCGCAACGTCAAGCACTGGCGCTCGGTGCGCGGCTTCACCCTGGACGTGCTGGCCGCCCGGGCCGCCGTCAGCCGGGGCATGCTCATCCAGATCGAGCAGGCCCGCACCAATCCCAGCATCGGTACGGTCGTCAAGATCGGTGACGCCCTCGGGGTCAGCATCACCACCCTGCTCGACTACGAACAGGGCCCGAAGGTCCGTATCGTCCCCGCCGACCGTGCAGTACGGCTGTGGCACACCGAGGCCGGCAGCTACAACCGCCTCCTCGCCGGTACCGAGGCACCCGGACCGCTGGAGATGTGGGACTGGCGGCTGATGCCGGGGGACAGCAGCCCCTCCGAGCCCCACCCCACCGGCACCGTTGAACTCGTCCATGTCACCACCGGCGAACTGACCCTCACCGTGGACGGCGAGGACCACCTGGTCCCGGCCGGCGCGAGCGCCACCTTCGAGGCCAACACCCCCCACACGTACGGGAATCGGGGCGAGGTGCCGATGGAGATGGTGATGGCGGTGTCCGTCCCGCCGGTGCACCGCGACACCCCGTGAACGGCCGTCGTACGACTGTTAGCGTGCCGTCATGCGCGCACCCATCGGACACTTCGACCACGCCACCCCCGCCCCCGACTGCCTCGACGAACTGACCCGCCCGGTCGCCGAGGCCGTGCGCGGCTGGCACGGCAGCGTCCCCGCCGAACAGATCGTCTACGTCGACACCGACCCGGAGTGGGCCGACACCGCCACCTTCGTCGAGCACTACGGCCGGGAGCTGCTGGAGCAGTCCGCGAACTGCGTGGTCGTTGCCGGAAAGCGCGGCGCCGACACCACGCTCGCCGCCTGCGTGGTCCTGTCCACCACCCGCGTCGACGTGAACGGTGTCGTGCGCCGCCAACTCGGCGCCCGCAAGGCATCGTTCGCCTCCATGGACACGGCGACCGGCGAGAGCGGGATGGAGTACGGAGGCATCACACCCGTCGGACTCCCCGCCGACTGGCCGGTGTTGGTGGACTCCGCCGTCGTCGACCTCCCGTACGTCCTGGTCGGCAGCGGACGCCGCCGCGGCAAACTCCTCGTCCCCGGCAAGGCGTTCGCCGAGATCCCGGGCGCGGTGGTGCTGGAGGGGCTGGGCGTCGCCTGACCCGCTCCGGGCTCAGGCCATGCTGTGGTGGTGGGCCAACTCCCCGTGCGGGTCCGCCTCGCCCGGCACCGGTGCCGGGTCGGCGTGCACCAGGGCCGCGGTGAGTCTCGGTACCGCGTGCAGCAGCGCGTGTTCCGCCGCCACGGCGACGGCGTGGGCCTGCCGTACCGTCGCCTCCCCGTCCACGACCACCGCCACCTCGGCGCGCAGCCGGTGCCCGATCCAGCGCAGCCGCAACTCGCCCACGCCGCGCACCCCTTGGACCTCCCGGACGGCGTGCTCGGCCCGGTCCACGAGTTCGGGGTCCACGGCGTCCATCACCCGCCGGAACACCTCGCGCGCCGCGTCCCGCAGCACCAGCGCGATGGCGGCCGTGATCGCCAACCCCACGAGTGGGTCGGCGAGTTGCCACCCCAGCGCCGAACCACCGGCACCGATCAGCACGGCCAGCGAGGTGAACCCGTCGGTACGGGCGTGCAGTCCGTCGGCGACCAGCGCGGCCGACCCGATCTCCCGCCCGACCCGGATCCGGTACCTGGCCACCCACTCGTTGCCTACGAAGCCGGCCAGCGCGGCCCCCGCGACCGCCATGACATGCGTGACGGGCCGCGGATCGAGCAGCCGGTCCACCGCCGCCCAGGCCGCGAAGGCCGCGGACGCGGCGATCGTCAGCACGATCGCGATACCGGCCAGGTCCTCGGCCCGGCCGTAGCCGTAGGTGAAGCGCCGGGTCGCCGCGCGGCGGCCGAGCACGAACGCGATGCCCAGCGGTACGGCGGTCAGCGCGTCCGCCGCGTTGTGGACCGTGTCGCCGAGCAGTGCGACCGACCCGGACATCACGACCACGACCGCCTGCACCAGCGCCGTCGCCCCGAGCACCGCGAGCGACACCCAGAGCGCGCGCATACCGCGGGCCGAGGACTCCAGGGCGGAGTCGAGTTTGTCGGCGGTCTCGTGGGAGTGGGGGGTGAGGAGGTGGGTGAGGCGGTGGCGGACACCTTTGGGGGAGTGGTGATGGTGGTGCTCGTGGTCATGGCTGTGGTCGTGGTGGTGCTGGTCGCTCACGTGCGTCCCCTTCCGGTGCGCGGGTGGACGTACGGCGTCCACGGGACCATTATGTGCGTATGAGCGCACGCACGCACCTATCACCTGCGCACGATGCGCACCCGCGTACCCCGGGCGAGGAACAGTTCGCGCTGGCCGCCGAACTCCTGGCCCTGCTCGGCGACCGCACCCGCCTGACCCTCCTCCATGCCCTGACGGCGGGCGAGGCCGACGTCACCACGCTCACGGAGGCGTGCGACGCGGCCCGCCCGGCCGTCAGCCAGCATCTGGCGCGGCTGCGTCTCGCGGGGCTGGTGACCACGCGGAAGGAGGGCCGCCGGGTCATCTACGCACTGAGTGACGGTCATCTACGACGGCTCGTCGACGAGGCGTTGAACGTGGCGGACCACCGGCTGAGCGACCGCCCGCCGCACGACTGACGGTTCAGCGCTGAGGGTCCTTGCCCAGGTACGACTCGGCGAACGCGAGCCCTGCGGAAGGGGATTCGAAGACCCGGCGCAGCCGCGCGAGGGTGGTGCCCGCGAGGTACGGGTCGCCGGACGAGGCGCCGTGGTACACCTCGGAGAGCCACCGGGAGAACTCCTGGTACTCCCACACCCGGCCCAGACAGGCCTCGGAGTAGTCGCCCAGGCCCGCCGAGTCGCCCCTCGTGAGGTGGGCGACGAGCGCGTCGCCGAGCAGGAACGCGTCGTGCAGGGCGAGGTTCATGCCCTTCGCGGCGATGGGCGCGGTGAGGTGGGCCGCGTCGCCCGCGAGGTAGAGCCGGCCGAACACCATGGGTTCGACAACGTAGTTGTGCATGTCGAGCACGCGCTTCTCGATCAGCCGGCCCTCGGTGAGCGGCGGGGCGCCGGTCGCGGCGAGCCGGTGCTGCAGCTCGGACCAGACGCGTTCGTCCGGCCAGCTGTCGGGGTCGTCGCCGGGCGTGCATTCGAGGTAGTAGCGGGTGACTTCGGGGCTGCGCGCCATGTGCCCGGCGAAGCCGCGCGGATGGACGCCGAACAGGACGCAGTCCGAGGACGGCGGTGCCTCGGCGAGCAGCGCGAGCCAGCCGATGCCGTAGTCGTGCCGCGCGGTGCGGGCCCGCTCCGGGGGTATCGCGGCCCGGCTCACCCCGCGCGCACCGTCGCAGCCCGCGACGAAGTCGCCGTGCACCAGCAGCCGTTGACCGGTTTCGGGGTCGGTGTACGACACCGCCGGGCGGTCGGTGTCCAGGTCGTGCAGCTCGACGTCGCGCACGCCGAAGCGGATCTCGCCGCCGCGCACGTCCGCGTACTCCCGCACCAGGTCCGTCACCAGCAACGGCTGCGGATAGACGTAGTGGTGATACCCCGTCAACTCCGTGTAGGAGAACCGGTGTCGCTGCCCGCCGAAACGGAACTCGCACTGGGTGTGCCGCTGTGCCCGCTCCAACAGGTTCTGGGCGAGGCCCCGTTGCTGAAGGCCGCGGACGGCCCACTCCTCGATGACCCCGGCCCGGGGCCGCTGTTCGATGAACTCCCTGGTCTCGGTCTCCAGGACCAGGCAGTCGACTCCGGCCGCGCGCAGGATGTTGCCGACGGTGAGCCCGGCGGGACCGGCGCCCACGACGACGACCGGAAAGCGGGGCGTGGAGGGCGAGTTGGGGTGGGGGGAGGCAGAAGTCACCGGCTCAGTATGACCGCGTCCCGACAACCGAAAACCGGCCGCCTGGACGGCGGCCGGTTCGGATCGCGGGTGAGGAGGGACGGATCAGTGCGCGGGCGCGTCCGTGACCACGACCTCGTCGATGCTGCGCTCGATGTCCTCGACCGTGGACGAAGTCGCCTTGGCCCAGTAGTAGATGCCGAGCGAGAAGACCGCGATGAGCAGGATGTCCCACCACAGCGGGATGTTGCCCTGGCCGCCGAAGCCGCCCTGCCAGGAGATCAGGCCCATGCCCAGCAGGTAGACCGGCAGCCACTGGGCGGCCCGGAAGTCCAGTCGGGGCGCGTCCGGCAGGTTGTTGCTGTGGGCGTAGTAGGCGTATCCGCCGAGCAGCAGGTATCCGAGCAGGATCGCCAGGCCGAGCCGCCACAGGGTGTCCCAACCCGCCCAGTAGATGATCAGGTTGGCGACCACGAACGACAGCGGGGAGATCACCTTGCCAGCAGGCAGCCGGTACGGGCGTTCCAGGCGCGGCAACTTGTCGGCGAAGACGCCGTAGGCCAGCGGAGCGCCCGCGTACATCAGCACGCTCGCCGAGGTGATGAAGCCCACCAGCTTGTGCCAGCTGGGGAACGGCAGGAAGCAGATCACGCCGGTCAGGAAGGACATGATCAGGCCGAACCACGGCACACCGCGCGCGTCGGTCTTCGCGAAGATCTTGGGAGCGTAACCGTTCTTCGCCAGGCCGTAGGAGACCCGGGAGGTGGCCGTGGTGTAGATCAGGCCGGTGCCGCCGGGGGAGATGATCGCGTCCAGGTAGAGGATCCAGGCCAGCCAGCCGAGGCCCACCAGGGTCGCGAGGCCGGCCCACGGGCCGCTGTCGCCCTTGAACGCGAGGTGGCCCCAGCCGTTGGCGAAGGTGCTGTGCGGCAGTGCGGCGATGAACACCACCTGGAGCAGGACGTAGATGACGGCACCGATCGCGACCGAGCCGAGCGTGGCGCGCGGCAGGTCCCGCTTCGGGTTGCGGCTCTCGCCCGCCAGCTGGATGGCCTGCTCGAAGCCGAGCAGCGCGAAGATGATGCCGCTGGTGCTGATCGCGGTGAGCACGCCCTTGGCGCCGAACGGCGCGAAGCCCTCCGAATGGAAGTTGGCGGGGTGGAAGTTGCTCGCGGCGACGATGAAGATCGCGCCCAGCGGAACGGCTATCTTCCACCAGGTCGCGGCGCTGTTGGTGTGCGCGAGCACCCGTACGCCGAAGAAGTTCACCGCGACGAAGACCGCCATGAGCACGACCGCCACCAACAGACCACTGGTGGTCAGGGTCTTGTCGGTGTGCTCGAAGTGCTTCGCCCACGACCAGTGACCGGCGTAGCCGATCATGGCCTCGACCTCGATCGGCGCCACGGTCGCGGCCTGGAGCCAGGAGAACCAGCCGAACGACATGCCGGCCAGTCCGCCGAACGCGTAGTGCGGGTAGCGGGCCGTACCGCCCGCCACCGGGAACATACCGCCGAGTTCGGCGTGCACCAGCGCCAGCAGCACGATCGCGACCGCGCCGATCACCCACGAGATGATCGCCGAGGGGCCGGCCTGGATGACCGCGTCGTGCGCGCCGTAGAGCCATCCGGAGCCGATGATCGAGCCGACCGATGCCCAGGTCAGTCCGATCAGGCCGACGTCCCGCCGCAAACCGCTCGGATCCCTGGTGGCCTCCGGGACGAGTTTGTCAACACTCACCATGTCAAGGGGCCTCTCGAAGTCAGCACGGATGCTTAACGGACGGGAGGCCTCAGGCTAGGAATGAATGAATATTTACAGAAGTCTGTTGCCTGAAATTTGACTTGCCTTCGAGGTGTTCTTTGACATGTTCACAGGCTTCTTACAGCGCCTTCTCACTGTCTCGTCCGGAGCTGCGGCCGAGCGCCGGGATCTCGATCGCCGGGCAGCGGTCCATCACCATCTCCAGGCCCGCTGCCCGGGTCCGCTCATAGGCGGCCTCGTCGATCACGCCCAGCTGGAACCAGACGGCCTTCGCACCCTTGGTGACCGCCTCGTCCGCGACCGCCCCGGCAAGGTCGCCGTTGACGAACACGTCGACGACGTCGACCTCGAAGGGGATGTCCGCGAGCGAGGCGTACCCCTGCTCGCCGTGCACCGTCTCCGCCTTGGGATGGACCGGGACGACGCGTTTGCCGAAGCGCTGCAGCACCTGCGCGACGCCGTACGCGGCGCGGGACCGGTTCGAGGACAGGCCCACGACCGCCCAGGTGTCACCGGACTCGGTGAGGATCTTGCGGACCGTTGCTGAGTCGCCGTACACGCTCGGCCTCCTTGGTGTGCGTGCGGAGTCTGACGCGTGGCACAACGGCGCGCGGCGGGCGGGGATTCCCTCAGTCGGAGACCACCGAGGTGTTGAGGCCCTTGTCGTAGTGGTTGCGGGCGATCTTGATCCCCGTACTGCCGTGGAAGACGAACAGCGGGGAGGTGTACGGCGGCTGGTCCGGTGCGGCCAGGCGGCGGACCGTGTTGCCGGTGAAGGCGAAGCCGCCCACGCTCTTGGCGTTGACGACCGTCACGTCACCGATGTCGAAGGAGTTGTGCTCGACCGCGATGTCATGGTGCACCGGGTTGGCCGGGTCGACGACCTGGTTGGTGGGCTCCACGAAGATGGCGGGACCCGTGGGGCGGGTGAAGGAGTTGTCGCGGATCGTCAGATCGGCCACCGGGCCGGACTCGAACCACTGGTACGCGTCGGCGGAGACGTAGATGCTCGCCATGGACATCGCGTCGAAGTGGTTGCCGCTGATCAGGACGGGCTTGCGGGTGGTGACCAGGATGCCTCGGGTCGGCACGTTGCGGAACGTGTTGCCGGAGATGACGACCGACGGGGTGGCCGTGATGTTCTCGACGACGGTGCCGCCGATCTGCACCCCGGCGGGCACCGGCCGGTCGAAGGAGACGTTCATCGTGGTGAGCGGCTTGTCGTGGTCCATGCCGCTCGGGCCGTCCACGGCCGTGACCTTCGCGTGCGGGTCCGTCACCGGGGTCATCGTGCGCTGGGTGGTGAACTCGACCTCGTCACCCGGGGCGAACTGCGGGAACCCGGCGGTCTGCGGGTGCTCGTAGGCGAGGGTGAGGGTGTTCGGGCCAGGCTGTCCGACCACTTCGAGGTAGGTGCCGTGGATGTTGATCGGGTCGTCCTGCGGGCCGTCGAAGAGGCTCCGGGTGATGGAGACCCTGCCCTTGACGCCGGACATCTGCACGAAGTCCGCGAACGAGGCTGTCGACCGGCCGGACTTCGGATCGGGCGCGAAGTTCACCTTGTCGATGGTGATGTTCTCGCTGAACTGCCCCACCACACCGAAGGACTGGAGGTAGTAGGCGTTCATCGAGCGCATCGTGACGTTCTTCGACTGCCAGATGAAGGCGCCCGGCTCCGTGCGCTCGATGAGCCGCATCTGGTAGACGAGACCGGCGTCCGACGGTTGTGACGTGGTGCTGTAGTCGATGCGGATCCTGCGGTTGCCGAGGTCGGTGACCGAGGAGACGTCGTTGAACAGCGGGTTGTCCCCGCGCCAGGTCTTCTGCGCCTTGGGGTCGTGGATCTGGGTGTACTGGAGTCCGTCCTCGCCCGACCAGTACGGCTGTCCGGTGGCCGGGCTCTTCTCGCCGAGCCAGGTGATGTGCGTGCCGTTCACCTGGTACGGGCTGCCGGCCGGGATCGACAGGACGCGGTAGGCGTGCCCGTCGCTGACACCGGCGCTCGCGACGGTCGCGTCGATGACCTCGGGGGCCGCGTAGTCGAACGAGAAGTTCTGGAAGGTCACATCGGTCGACCGGATCGACGCGAACGCCGTCTGCAGACCGTGGTTGACGAGCTTCGCCCCGCCGCCGTCGACGGTGACGTCGTGCATGTCCTCGATCAGCAGCCCGATCTTCTTGTCCCGGTAACGCTGGTCGGCGCCAACGGTGTTGGAGACATACAGCTCACGCGTCTCGGCCCGCTCGGGGTAGAGCTGGTACGTCCCCTTGGAGAAGACGATCCTGACCGGCCGGCCGCGATCGACCCTCTTCGCGTGCCGCAACGCCGCGACGACGGCGGGCGTGGAGTCCGTCCGCCCCGTCGGGTCGGCGCCGTACGCGTCGACTCTCACCACCGCAGGCGCGGGCGTCGCTCTCGACGCCGCGGCGACGGGACCCCCGCCGCCCACGAGCAGCGCGAGCGCCACCCCCAAAAACACGAACCGAGACCGATACATAGCCCCTCCGGAGCATTCATGAGTCGCCAAACACCCGATGAATAAACGGAGTTACGGCCGGTTCGAGTCGGTCGGATCTCCGACTGGAGTGTCTATAGATCCGACCTCTGGGTCAATGGTCCGGACAAGTAAGGGAGTTCACGCCTTCGGCGCCGCCGTGCTCGCGCGGATCACCAACTCGGGGTCGAAGAGGAGTTCCCCGACGGGGACGTCACGGTTGCCGACCAGGGCGAGGACACTGCGCCCCGCCTCCGAGGCCAGCCGGTCGGCGGGCTGGCGGACCGTGGTGAGCGGCGGGTCGACGAAGTCCATGATCATGGAGCCGTCGTAGCCCACGACCGACACATCGCCCGGGACGTCGAACCCCTGTCGGCGTGCCCCGCGGATCGCGCCCAGCGCCATGTAGTCGCTGGCGGCGACGATCCCCGTCGCGCCGCGGCCGAGCAGCGAGATCGCGGCGGACTGACCGCCCTCCACGGTGTACGACTGCCGGACCACCCACTGCTCCGCGTCCTCGACACCGCGCTTGGTGAGCGAGGCGACGAAGCCGCTGACCCGCCGGTCGGCCGGCCGGTTGCCAACTGGCCCCGACGCCATGCCGATACGGCGGTGACCGAGGCGGTAGAGGTGGTCGACGGCGAGTTCGGCGGCCAGCAGATCGTCCGTGGAGAAGACCGGCGCCTCGCTCACGCCCTCGAACCGGCCGTTGATCCCCACGAACGGGATCCTGCGGGAACTCAGGAGCTCGTAGGCCTGCGGATCCGCGCCCTCGATCGTGTTGCTGGCCGAGAGGAAGACCACGGCGGCCACACCCCGGTCCGCGAGGGAGGTCACGAAGTCCAACTCCTGGACCCCACCCGGGAAACACGGGCACAGCACCGTCTTCAGGCCGTGCGGGGCGAGCACCGACTCGATCCGCTCGGCGACATCGGCGAAGAACGGGTTGGAGACCAACTCCGTGACGACCGCGACGAGTTGCCCCCGCGTCTGCCGCTCGTACCCCAGGTCGGCCATCGCCTGCTCGACGGCCTCGCGGGTCCTGCGGGACACGCCCTGGCGCCGGTTGATGACCCGGCTGACCGTGGCCTCGCTCACCTGCGCCCGGTCCGCGACCTCGGTGATGCCGACCTTCATACGGTTCCCTCCACCCCGACTTGCAATAGTCGGATGAAAACTTTCAATTCAACCTCCCACGCAACATAGCAGTGAGACTGCATGTCTTCCATGTTTCTTGCGCATGACCATTGAATCGCCACTTCGGCCCCTGCTAGCTTTCCGGCCACCACGCGGCCCCCATCCGCAGTGACCGAAGACCCGGGAGACCCGATGAAGCCCTCAAGGCTCATGCTGCTCACCGCTGTTGCCCTGCTCGCACCGATGGCTCCCGCTCTGTCGGCCACCGCGTCCGCCGCCCCCCGCCCCCAACTCGCCATCCCCGACCCCGGGTTCGAGAACGGCGGCACGGGCTGGACCTTCACCTCGGGCGCCGGCGTCGGCACCGGCAACAGACACGGTGGCGAGCGCTTCCTCTACCTCGACTCCGGAGCAGGCAAGAGCGGGCAAACGACCATCGTCGCGCCCCGCAACGGCAGTTACGACTTCTCCGCGTGGATCGGCAGCGCCGGCACCGGCGGCACGTACACGATCCGGCGCAACGGCGAGACCGTGCAGACCATCACCCTGCCGCAGCACCCCGGTTACGCCCGCTACACCATCAGCAACGTCGAACTGCGGACCGGTGACCGGCTGCAGATCGAATTCGGCTCCGGCAGCTCCTGGGTCAACGCCGACGACCTGATGATCTCGCCCGCCGCGCCCGCCGACCCCAAGGTCACCTCGTCCGACCCCGCGGTGGTCGAGATGTTCTCCTGGGCGCAGCAGAAGGCCAACAGCTGGGTCCAACTGCCCGGCACGGTGGGCCCGGTCAACGTCGACGAGTACCAGACCGGCGGCACCGGCACCGCGACGTACGAGCCCACCTACTGGGCCGGATACGCCAACCGCAGCGCCTACTACTCCCGCGACATGACCCACCAGCTCGCCGGCGCCCACCTCATCGGCCTCGACGCCGAGAACGAGACGATGCTCCGCTCGTACGCCGAGTCCGCCACCGCCGAGCACAAGTACTTCCCGGTGTGGTCCCTCAACTTCGACGCCAAGACCTACCTGAGCATCGACTACAAGAGCCCGGACAACTTCGTGCGCGAGGTGCCCGCCGTCTTCGAACTCGTCGAGAAGGCCGCCCAGGCCTACCAGTGGACCGGCGACCGGAGATACGTCGACGACCCGGTGCTGTGGAACTTCTACCGGCACGCCACCGAGCAGTTCATCGACCTGCACGACTCCGCCAAGGACAACGGCAAGGTCAAGGTCGCCGAGGGCACCGGCCAGGGCATCTTCGCTGGCGCCGCCAGCTACAACGAACAGGACGGTGACGACCTCGCCGAGGCCGGCGACACCATCGCCTCCGAGTACCAGGCGTACCTGGCGATGGCCGTGCTCGCCCGCGGCAGGGGCGACACCAAGCTCGCGAAGACCTACGACAAGCGGGCCGCCGACCTCAGGACGTACTTCAACGACACCTGGAGCCGCACCGGCAGCGGCACCGACATGGTCCGCGCCTACACCGTCTCCGGCACCCCGGTCACCGGCTGGGGGAAGGAGAACAGCGTCTTCATGCCGATGAAGCAGATCATCGACCCCGGCCCGCGCAACGACGCCTACCTCGACTACATCGAGCAGCAGGAACTGGGACCGCAGGGATCACCCAACATCGAGTCGACGACCTACCTGCCCGACATGTTCTTCAAGAACAACCGCGCCGACACCGCCTGGCAGTGGATGCAGAAGATCTACGGCGAGCGGGAGACCCAGCACGTCAACTCCAGCCAGGGCCCCAACGGCGACTACCCCGAGGTGTCGTTCACCCTGGTCAGCCAGACCATCCAGGGTCTGATGGGTATCACACCGGACGCGCCGGACCACCGGGTGACCACCCAGTCGCAGCTGCCGACCGGCATGAAGTGGCTCCAGGCGGCGGACGTCCCCATCGGTACCGGTACGGTCACCGTGCGGCACGACGGCGCCACGAAGACCACGCTGACGAACAACTCCCGCAAGGGCTCCTACAGTTGGGAGGCCCGCTTCGCCGGCGTCCACAAGAAGATCAAGGTCAACGGCGTCCAGCAGCACGTGCGCGTCAAGACAGTCCACGGCGTGACCTACACCTACGCGACGCCGACGGTCCGGGCCGGGGCGACGACGGTCGTCCAGGTGGGCGACTGACGCGAACTCCCGCTCACCGAGGGCCCCGTAGCGCGCCGGCGAGATCGTCGAGATACCGCGCGACGGGGCCCAGGGTGAGCAGACCGCTGCCCGCCCCGGCCAACTCGGCCGCGGCGGGCGTCAGTTCGGCCCGGGCGCGCTCCATCGTGTCCTGGTCGCCCACGGCGAGCGCCGCCCGCGCGGCCAGGCACCACAGGGCCTCGAACAGCAGGTCGCGCGGCGGCTCCGGAAGTGAACGCAGTGCGGCCCGGGCGTCGTTGGGCCGACCGTGGGCCAGTGACACGAGCGGCCGGGCCCACGGTTCGTACGGCCCCCAGTCGAGGTGTCCGTCGGTCTGGGCGGGCCGCCCGTGCCGCACACGCAGACACAGCAGGGCCAGCGGCAGCAGCCCGTGTTCCAGCCCGGGCATACCGGATCCCTCCAGCCGTCGCGCCGCGTCCCGGTAGGCCGCCTCCACGTCCTCCAGCCGGGCCCTGCCGCTCTCGGCGAGCCGCAGGGCCCGGTACCACTGGGTGAACACGCCCACCAGCGGCAGTTCATGACGCTCCGCCAGCTGCTCCACGGCTGCCACGTGCAGGTCCGCTCCGGTGAAGTCCGCGAGCGCGCTGCGGGCCTGGAGCCGGACGAGATGGCCGAGCACTTCGTGGGTGACCAGGCCGTGCCGGACGGACAGGGCAACCAACTCGGCGCCGATGACGTCCCGTTGCGGGGCCAGGCCGGCACGGTGGAAGGTCTGCATGAACACCCCGTTGAGGGCGAAGGCGAGGAGCGCGGGGTCGTTCAACCGGCGGGCGATGTCCTCTGCTTGGCGGGCGGCCTGTGCTCCGCGCGCCGAACGGGTACCGCGTGACTCCAGGGCGATCGTGGCCAACAGGCGGGCCCGCGCGGCGAGATGGGCGTCCGGTGGAAGCGCGGCAAGCGTGTGTTCGGCGGCGGCCACGGTCTCCGCCGCCGACCGGGGGTCGTCGACACGGGTCCAGATCGCCGGGACGTCGTAGGCGCCGATCACCCGGGCGGTGAGTTCCGGGTCGCCCAGTTCCGCCGCCGCGGTGATCGCCGCGAGCCGGTGCCCGCGGGCCGCCTCCAGCCCGCCGCCACCGGTCACCGCGAGACCCCGCAGCAGCCCCACCGTCGACTCCAGCCGCGCCCTGGCACCGGCCGCCACGGTCCGGTCGTAGGCGGCGGTGGCGGCTGCCCACACCTGCTCCGCGGGACCGCCGACGGCTTGCGACCGGGGCTGCTCCGCCGGGTCACCCTCTGCCCGGACTCGCGTCCGTGCCGACGAGCTGTCGTCGGCCTGCGCCTGCCCTGGTCGGGGTGGCTCGCCGTCCGCGTGTGCCCACGCCCGTTCCGCTCGCTCGCCGTCCGCTTCGGCGCGTCGCCATTCCCGCGGGCCGCCGTCCGACTGTGCTCGCCCCTGCCCCTGTGGATCGCGGTCCCCGTGAGCCCGCGCAGGTTCCGGCGGGCCGCCGTCTGCCTGGGATGGCGCCTGTTCCTGCGGGTCGGCATCCGCTTGGGCTCGGCCCTGTTCCCGGGGGCTGCCGTCCGCCCCCGCCCGCCCGTGTCCCCGCAGATCGCCGTCCCCGTGCGCCCACGCCAGTTCCGGTGGGCCGCCGACTGTGTGTGCCCCTGCCCGTTCCTGCGGACCTCCGAGCACAGGATCGAGGTGCGGAGCATGCGTGAGGATGTCCGACTCCAGGCGGCGCAGGGCCGGGCCCGGGTCCGCGCCGAGTTGTTCCACGAGGAGGGTGCGGGCCCGGCGCAGTACCGCGAGGGCGTCGCCCTGGCGGCCGGTGCGGTACAGGGCCAGTGTCAGCAGTCGCCAGGCGTTCTCGCGCCACGGGTGCTCGGCCACATGCGCGTCCAGGTCCGGCACCGCCTCCGCGGCCCGGCCCAGGGCGAGTTGGGTCTCGGCCCGGCGCTCGACGGCGTGCAGCCGCAGCTCGGCGAGGCGGGAGCGCTCCGCGCGGACCCAGGTCTCGGCGCCGAAGTCGGCGTAGGCCGGACCCCGCCACCAGCCGAGGGCCTCCTCCAGCCGGGCGAGCGCCCGCACCTCCGGCATGGCTCCGGCGGCGGCCACCGCCCGCTCGAACCGCCACGCGTCCACGGCCTCCGACCCGGCACGCAGCGCGTACCCCGGCCCCTCGGTGACCAACAGCCGGGCCGGCGCGCGCGGCGGGCGCTCCGGTTCCAGGGCCCGGCGCAGCGCGGCGACGAAGGTGCGCACCGCGCCCACCGCGTCGGCGGGCGGCTCCTCCCGGCCCGCCCACAGATCCTCGACCAGCCGCCCGACCGGGACGACCCGGCGCCGGGCCACGAGCAGCCGGGCCAGCACCGCCCGGTGCCGAGGCCCCCTCAGCGCGATCACGTCCCCGGCACCGTCCCAGGCCGTCACCGACCCCAGCACCCCGAACGCGACCTCCATCACCGACCACCCTTTCCGGCGCATCGCCCCAGGTCACCGTAGCGCGCTCACCCATTGCTCATCGGCGCGCGGCAGGCTCGGAGACACCACCGACAGCACTGACGACAGCACCGACGCAAGCATGAAAGCAGGGCGCACCATGCCACCGACCATCCCCGGCTTCACCTACCACCGCGTTCCCGTCGCGGACGGCGTGTCCCTGAACGCGGCCGTGTCCGGTTCGGGCAGCCCGCTCGTGCTGCTGCACGGCTTCCCGCAGACCCACCTCATGTGGCGCCATGTCGCCGCCGACCTCGCGGCCGACCACACCGTCATCTGCCCCGACCTGCGCGGCTACGGCGCGAGCGACAAGCCCGCCGAGTCCGACGAGGGCGGCGACGGTTCCGGCTACGCCAAGCGCACCATGGCCGACGACATCGTGACCCTCGCCCACACCCTGGGACACGATCGCTTCGCACTCGCCGGGCACGACCGCGGCGCCCTCGTCGCCTTCCGCGCCGGACTCGACCACCCCGACCGGATCACGCACCTGGCCTGTCTCGACGTACTCCCCACCCTCGACATGTGGGAGGTGATGCACGGCGTCACCGCCGCCGTCGGCTTCCACCTCTACCTGATGGCCCAACCCCCGGGCCTGCCCGAGGAGTTGATCGCCGCCGCGCCCGACGCGTTCTTCGGTCACTTCCTCGACATCTGGACCAACGACCCGCAGGCGATCCCCGCCCGCATCCGCACCGCCTACCTGGACGCCTGCCGTGCCGCGGTCCCCTCGATCGTCGCCGACTACCGGGCCTCCGCCGGCGTCGACCTCGCCCACGACCGAGCCGACCGGGACGCCGGCCACCAACTGCGGATGCCGGTCGCCGTGCTCCAGCAGGACTGGGGCGCCGCCCTCGGCTTCGACGCGGCGGCCCTGTGGCGCGCCTGGGCACCGGACGTACGGCACTCCACCGTGACCTGCGGCCACTTCATGGCGGAGGAGGCACCCGCCGACGTGGCCAAGGCCCTTCGGGACCTGCTCGCCCGCTGAACGCGTTCCCCTCTCGACTTCGTTCGAGCGGGGATCGCTCATCGCCGAACTCGTCCAGCGGGTGAACCGCGCCGATCCATGAGCGACAGGCCCGGGCGAACCCGCCACTCCGGCCTGAACAGAGCGAACATGCGTGCGTACGGCCCTCCCCCCGCCTACGCTCGGGCCGTGCTGCGCATCATCGACGCCCGAACCGGCGACTCCACCGAAGCCGCCCCCGCCCGCCGTGGCCTGACCAGGGTCGAGGCGCACGCGTCGGGCCTCGATCCCACGGCACTACGTGTCCTCCTCGTCGCCGACCTCCTCGTGCGCGCCCTCGAACTCGGCGGCACACCCGTGTGGGCCCTGCTCACCGGAGAACGGGACCAGGCCGAACTCCGCGCCGCCGCAGGCGCGTTGGGCATCCGCCCCTTCGAGGACGGGGGAGACCTCGGCTCCGGACTCGGCGAGGCCCAGGTCCTCCACGTCACCGCCGGGAGCGAGGCGACACCCGGGCGAGCCCTGGTCGCCGTAGCGCCCGTCGAATCTCCTACGACCGCTGCCCCGGACCTCTCCGACCCGGGAGCGCTCCGCCTCGCCCTGCTCGCGCACCCACGGGACCTGCCGGTACGGCTCGACGCGGTGGCCCTCGACGAGGCGCGGCGGACCCTGGCGCACTGGCGCGGGTCGGTCGCCGACTGGGCGCGGCGGCCTTCGCGGCCAGTGCCCGACGAGGTGCGCGTCGAGCTGCGGAGCGCCTGGGAGAACGACCTCGACGTGCCTGCCGTGCTGGCGGTGTTGCGTCGCGTGGAGACCTGGCCCGACCTGCCGGACGGCGCCCGATTCGAGACGTACGCCTACGCCGACCGGCTCCTCGGGCTCGAACTCACCCGTGACATCGGGTCGTTGGCGTGAACGGCCGCTCCGGGGCCCGCCCGCTGCGCCGACTTGTGGTGCTGCGGCACGCCAAGTCGGCCTGGCCGGCGGGCGTTCCCGACCAGCTCCGTCCGCTCGCCCCGCGCGGTCTCCGTGACGCCCCGGCCGCCGGGATCGCGCTCGCCGAGACGGACTCCCTGCCCGACCTCGCGCTGTGCTCCACGGCCGTACGGGCGCGCCAGACCTGGGAGTTGGCCTCGGCCGAGTGGGGCACCCCGCCGCCGGTGCGGTACGAACCACGGCTCTACGCAGCCGATGTCGCGGACCTTCTCGACGCCGTTCACCAAGTGCCGCACGAGGTCGAGACCTTGCTCGTCGTCGGGCACAACCCGGGCCTGGAGGAACTGGTCCTCGAACTCGCCGGTGACGGTCTCGACGACACGCTCGACGAGGTCCGGGTGAAGTTCCCGACCTCGGCGATCGCGGTCCTGGCCTGGCACGGTCGCACCTGGAAGGACCTCGCCCCGGGCACGGCCCTGCTGACGGGCCTGACCGTGCCGAGAGGCAAGAAGAAGTAGGCCCGGCTCTAGGGGAGTTGGAGGAACTCCTGAGCTCCGCGCAGCCGTGTGCCCAGCCGCTCCTGTGTGGCTCGGCTGTCGAGACGGACGTCGAGGGCCATGGACTCGCCCTCTCGGCGCCCGGCGGGGAGCCTGCTCGCGTCGAGTCCGTCACGTCGGGCGATGAGCACACCGAGGTCGTGGCGGCTCAGGGCGTCCGGCCCGGCCAGGTGGAACATGCCCGACTCGTCGGACAGCGCGAGTTCCAGCAGGGCGGCGGCCAGGTCCTCGACGTGGACCGGACAGCGGACGACATCGGTGAACAGGACGCCTTCGCGAGCACCGGCGGCCAGTTCGTGCACCATGCGCTCGTGCGCGGAGCCGCCGTGGCCGATGACCAGCGAGGTGCGCGCGACCGCGGCGGCCGGTGTCAGGAGGCGTACGGCTGTCTCGGCGGCGGCCTTCGCCGCGCCGTACGGGGTGACCGGGTCGGGCAGGCACGACTCGTCGTAGGACATCCGGGAACCGGAGAACACGGCGTCGCTGGAGACATGGACCAGGCGGCGGCCATGGCGTGCCGCGGCCATCGCCACGCGGACCGAGCCGTCGGCGGTGACCGCCCAGTCGCTCAGTCCGCTGGTCGCGTTGATGATCGCGTCCGGGGTCAACTCGGCCAGGAGGTCGTCGAGTCGGTCGGGCGCGCGCAGGTCGAGCCGGTGCCAGGAGACGCCGGGCGGCGCGGTACCGGGTCGTGCGGAGCAGTACGTCGCCGCCGTGGCCCAGCCCGCCGCGCTCGCCCGGCGCACGAGTTCCGTGCCCAGGAAACCGCTGCCGCCGACCACAAGGACTCTCACAGCGGTCAGCCGACGTGGACGCGGGGCCGCCGGTGCCGGTCCGGTTCCGCGCGGCGGAGTACCTCGCGGGTGACCGGTGCGACCTCGCCGTCGCCGAAGACCAGGAAACGGATCAGATGACTGACCGGGTTGCCCTCGGTCCAGTCGAAGTAGGCGTGCGGGACCTCGCCGGTACGGTCCCGCAGGGCGAGCAGGACCGCGGCGATCGCGTTGGGCACCGTGGGGCCCTCGACCCGGAGCCGCCGTACCCCGTACTTCTTGTCGCCGTGCACGGTGATGTCGGCGGTGAAGTCCGAGGAGTCGCGGACGGTCACCTCCACGAAGAGCACCGGCCCACCGTCCGGGATGTGGGTGTGCTCGCGCTGGCTGTACTCCTTGGCGCGGTACTCACGCGTGCTGTGCTCCTGTGGCTCGTTGGCGATCAGTCGCAGAGGGCCGGAGCGGGCCGCCTCGTCGACGAAACGGGCTGCCGTGTCGTCGAACGTGACCTCGGCGGCGCGGAGTTCGAAGGCGCGGTGGATGCGCGAACCGAACGACGTCGCCAGGATCAGCACGATGAAGATGCCGGCGATCTTGATGCCGTCGGGCCGTTCGATGACGTTCGTGACGAGGGTGTACGCGAACACGGCGGTGATCGTGCCGAAGCCGAGCGTCGCCTTGCGATGGCCGCGCTTGTGCACGGTGACCGTGGAGGCGAACGCCGCCGAGAGCATCAGGACCAGCACACCGGTCGCGTACGCACCGCTCTGGGCATCGACGCTCGCGTGAAACCAGAGCGTGATGAGGACGGCCGTCACCATGAACACGAGGACCAGGGGGCGCACCGCCCGCGTCCACTCGGGCGCCATGCCGTAGCGCGGCAGATAGCGGGGGACGAGGTTCAGCAGCCCGGCGAGCGCGGAGGCGCCCGCGAACCACAGGATCGCGATCGTCGAGACGTCGTAGAACGTGCCGAAGACCTGGCCCAGGTGCTCGTGCGCGAGATAGGCGAGCGCGCGGCCGTTCGCCGGGCCGCCCGTCTTGAACGCGCTCTGCGGGATGAGGATGGTCGTCGCCAGGCTGGACAGGAGCAGGAAGCCGGACATGATCACGGCGGCCGTGGTGAGCAGCCTGCGGGTCTCGCGGATGCGGCCCGTCGGCTTCTCCCAGGTGTCCGTCGGATCGCCCTTGACCTGTGGCATCACCGCCACACCGGTCTCGAAGCCGGACATGCCGAGCGCGAGCTTCGGGAACACGAGCAGTGCGACCCCGACCATCGCGAGCGGCGAGGAGTGCGCGGCCGTCATCGCGTCCGTCCAGTCGCCGATCTTCACCGGATGGCTCAGCACCTCCCAGGCGGACACCGCGAGGACCACCACGTTGAGCGAGAGATACACGCCCACCAGCACCACGGCGATCCCGATGGCCTCCCGGAACCCCTTGAGGAAGACCGCGCCCAGCGCACCGACCAGTACCAGGGTGATCCAGGTGTTGCCGCCGTGCATCCAGCCCGGCGCGAAGGGGTTCTCCACGACGTGTGCCGCCGCGTCCGCCGCCGACAGGGTGACCGTGATCATGAAGTCGGTCGCCGCGAAGCCCAGCAGCACCAGGACGAAGATCTTCCCCGACCACCACGGCAGCAGCCGCTCCAGCATGGCGATCGACCCCTCGCCGTGCGGACTCTCGTGCGCCACCCGTCGATACACCGGCAGCGCCCCGAGCAACGTAAGCCCAATGAGCACGACCGTCGCCAGCGGCGACAGCAGCCCGGCCGCGAGCGCGGCGATGCCCGGCTGGTAGCCGAGGGTGGAGAAGTAGTCGACGCCGGTCAGACACATGACCCGCCACCAGCGGTGACCCTCGTGCTCCGGGTTCGGGGTCGCGTGCGGCCCCGGATGCCGTGCGCTCTGCTCGCTCAGACCGTCCAGGAGCCAGGTCCGGCAGCGCTCGGCGGCGGACCCCGAACCGTCGGACTCCGTGCTCTCCGTAGGCTCCGCCTGCGCGCCGGTCATGCTGAGAACTCCCTGAGATCGGACGAGCGTGCCCGGGGCCCGGGCAACGAGGAGCGAGTATCCACCACATCGTCACCCGCACCCGGACCGGGGGCGACCCCTGACCCTGCGCATAGGCTGGCCGGATGCAGGACGAGTACCGCACAGTGGCCCGCCCGGGCGTGCACGAGACCGAGGTCAACCGCTCCCGCTTCCTGTGCGCCCTCGCCCCGGCGGCCACCGAGCAGGAGGCGCAGGACTTCGTCGCCCGCGTCCGCAAGGAACACACCGACGCCACGCACAACTGCTTCGCCTACGTCATCGGCGCCGACGCCGCGATCCAGCGGGCGAGCGACGACGGCGAACCCGGCGGCACCGCCGGCGTCCCCATGCTCCAGATGCTGCTGCGCCGCGACATGCGGTACGTCGTCGCCGTAGTCACCCGCTACTACGGCGGCGTCAAGCTCGGCGCGGGCGGCCTTATCAGGGCCTACGGCGGCTCGGTCGGCGAAGCGCTCGACACCCTCGGCACGCTCACCCGCCGCCGCTTCCGGCTCGCCACGGTGACCGTCGACCACCAGCGGGCCGGCAAGATCCAGAACGACCTGCACGCCACCGGCCGCGAGGTCCGCGATGTCCGCTACGGCGAGGCGGTCACCATCGAGATCGGTCTGCCGGACGCGGACGTGGACGCGTTCCGGGCGTGGCTGGCCGATGCCACCGCCGGGACGGCGAATCTGGAACTGGGCGGCGAGGCGTACGGAGACGCCTGACCGCACAGGGTTTTGACGATGTGTCAGGAGCGCCAGTGCCAGACCTGGTTGGAGCTGCCCGCGCAGCCGAAGGTCTGGACCGGCTGACCGTCCTGCCCCGACTTGGAGGCCTCCGCGTCCAGACAGAAGCCGTCCGGGGCGCTGACCAGGGTCCCGGCGCTGCCCAGTTGCCACCGCTGCGCGCTCAGCCCGTCGCAGCTCCTGGCCCGGATCTTCGAAAAGTTCTGGCCGACGGTGTCGGCGTCGGCGTCCAGGCAGGTGTGGTCGCCCTGATTGACGACGAGGTACTGGGACGCGTGGCCGGGCACGCGGTAGAGCGCCCACTTCTGGGCCGGCGTGCCGTTGCACCCCCACACCTGCACCGCCGAGACGCGGGCGTCGAGGCACCGGGCGACCTCGACGGCGTGGACGTTCTCGGTGACGGTCACCGAACCGGCCCTGACCGGTCCGCGCTCCGCGCCGTACAGCAGTTTCATCGTCTGCGCGTCGACCGACCCGCTCGGAGTGGTTCCGGCCTCGGTCTGGAACGCCTTCACCGCGTCGCTCGTCGTCTCCCCGTAGTCGCCGTCGACCGTGACGTGCAACCCGTAGCCGGCGAGCAGGAGTTGGAGGGCCTTGACGCAGTCGCCGTGGGAGTGCGACGCGATTTCGGCGACGCACGAGGCGATCCGGATGTCGAGGGTCGCGGGATCGTGAGTGGCCGGCGCCTTCGTCGGGCTCTGTGACGCCACGTTCCCCGTGCCCGGCAGGGTCGAGTCCCCGTTCGGCGAACTGCTCGGCGCCGAGGGCGAGTTCTCCGGCACGGCCGCTGCCGAGGACGCCTCCGGCCCGGCACCGGCCGACGTCCCGTCGTCGTGGTGCAGCAGCAGCGTCGCGGTGATGCTGCCGGCGACCAGGACGGCGGCGGCGACGGCACCCACGATCAACTTTCCGCGTTTCCCGGACGCGAACTCGCGTTTCCCGGGAGCGACTTGGGGCTTGCCGGGCTTCTCGGCAGGCGGTTCCGGGGGCGTCGCGACGGGACGGGCGGCGGGGGAGATCGCGAGCCCGGGGGAGGCCCCCCGCTCGGGAGCGGCTACACGTGGCGGGTCGCCGACCGGCCCGGACAGCTGATGTCCGATGGCCGTCCTGAACACGGCTTCGGGTGACGGCCGTTGCTCGGGGTCCTTGTCCAGGCAGACGCGGATGAACGCGGCCAGGTCCGTGTCTACGGCCGCCACCTTGTCGAGGGTTTCCTCCCGGGGCGGGTCGAAGGCCACCCGGTGCAGCACGTCGACGCCCGTGCCCTCGCCGAACGGCGCCTCCCCGGCGACGGCGTAGGTGAGCGTGGAGGCCAGTGAGAAGACGTCCGAGGCGGCGGTCACCTCCTGGCCGCGGACCTGCTCTGGGGACATGTAGGCGGGGGTACCCACGTTCTGGCCGGTGGCGGTGATCGAGGTGCCGTCGGTGGCCTGGACGACACCGAAGTCGATGACGCGGGCGCCGTCGGCACCGAGGATGACGTTGGACGGCTTGAGGTCGCGGTGCACCAGCCCGGCGCGCCAGATCGCCTCGATCGCGCGTCCCACGTCGGCGAACAGCCGCCAGGCCGCCGCCGCGTCGATCGGTCCGCGCGCGTCGACCAGCTGGTCCAGGGTGGGCCCGGGTATGTACTCGGTGGCGACCCAGACCAGGTCCTCCTCGCAGCCGCTGCCCAACAGCCGTACGATGTGCGCTCCTTGGATGCTGTCCAGGGCGCCGACCTCGCGCTCGAAGCGCTTGCGGAACTGCGGGTCCTCCGCGTACTCGGGACGGATCACCTTCACGGCGGCCGGGCCGGTGCCGCCCGTGGTGTCGCGGCCGAGATAGACCCGGCCCATCCCGCCGCTGCCCAGTACCGACAGCAAGCGGTACGGGCCCGCCTGCCGGGGGTCGCTCTTCCGCAACGGGACCTCGGGCGGCGGTTCCATCCCCGCCGCCGCATAGGCCATCGTTTCGGACCGACCGCGGTACTCGACTGGCATGGGAACCCTGTGTCTCTCGCGTGGTGCGTGTGACGTGAGATTAGCGCAGCTCCCGTGTGTGGCAGGGGAGTTGGGGGTTTCCTGCGGGGGCTCAGCCGCCTCGCGGGAGACCTGTGCCGAGAAGGCCGCGCGAGTGGTCCGGGGCGACGGCGAATCGCTCGCCGCCCCCGGCTGACCCCCACCCCGGGCCGAGCGGTGGCTGCCGGGTCGGTGGGGAGGGCCGGGGACTCGTAGGGGTGCCTGTGCCGGCCCGGCCGGGGTGGGCGCAGGCGCCCATATCCGTCTTCGACGAGCACCGGGGCTGCGGGTTCGGGCTGGGCCTCTACGTCGTGACCGATACGTCGTCAGTTGCGCAACCTCGTGTACCAGGCCATGACATAAAGGGTGTTCGGTGTCGACATAAGGGATATTTGGGGCGTTTTGTTCGTCGATGTGCTGGCGAGTGTGTGGCCGTGGTGAAGCAGGGGGGCCACAGGCGCTAGCGTGGTGGCTCCATGAAACTGCTGCACACCTCCGACTGGCACCTGGGCCGGGCGTTCCACCGAGTGAACATGCTCGGGGCCCAGGCCGACTTCGTGAGTCACCTCGTCACCACCGTGCGCGAGCGCGCGGTGGACGCCGTGGTCGTGTCGGGAGACGTGTACGACCGCGCCGTACCGCCGCTGGCCGCCGTCGAGCTCTTCGACGACACCCTGCACCGGCTCGCCGACCTGGGCGTGCCCACGGTGATGATCTCCGGGAACCACGACTCGGCCCGTCGGCTCGGCGTCGGCGCGGGACTGATCGACCGCGCGGGCATCCATCTGCGCACCGAACCGTCGGCCTGCGGGACGCCCGTGGTGATTCCGGACGCGTTCGGCGACGTGGCCTTCTACGGGCTGCCGTATCTCGAACCCGCCCTGGTGAAGGCCGAGTTCGGGGTGGAGAAGGCCGGGCACGAAGCGGTACTGGCCGCAGCCATGGAGCGCGTCCGCGCCGACCTCGCAGACCGCCCGCCCGGCACCCGGTCCGTGGTCCTCGCCCATGCCTTCGTCACCGGCGGCGAGGCCAGCGACAGCGAGCGGGACATCACCGTCGGCGGGGTCGCCGCCGTACCGGCCGGGGTCTTCGACGGCGTCGACTACGTGGCGCTCGGGCATCTGCACGGCTCCCAGACCATCACCGGGCGCGTGCGCTACTCGGGCTCCCCGCTGCCGTACTCCTTCTCCGAGGCCGACCACCGCAAGAGCATGTGGCTCGTCGACCTCGACGCCGACGGGACCGTCACCGCCGAACGCGTCGACTGCCCGGTTCCGCGCGAACTGGCCAGGATCCGGGGCATGTTGGAGGACCTGCTCGACGACCCGCAGCTCGCGCGGCACGCGGAGGCCTGGGTCGAGGCGACGCTCACCGACCCGGTCCGCCCGGCCGACCCCATGGCCCGGCTCACCGAACGCTTCCCGCACACCCTCAGCCTGGTCTTCGACCCCGAGCGGACCCCGGACGACCCCGACGTGTCGTACGCCAGGCGCCTCGCGGGCCGCAGCGACCAGGAGATCGCCGACGACTTCGTGGCCCATGTGCGGGGCGCCGGACCCGACGACGACGAACAGACCGTGCTCCAGGAGGCGTTCGACGCGGTGCGCGCGGACGCGGTGGTCCGGGAGGTGTCGCCGTGAACGCGCGGCGCGTGGAGGAAGGGGGCGGTGGCCGGTGAGGCTGCATCGGCTCGACATCACCGCCTTCGGGCCCTTCGGCGGCTCGCAGACCGTCGACTTCGACGGACTGTCCTCCGCCGGCCTCTTCCTCCTGCACGGCCCGACCGGCGCCGGCAAGACCTCCGTCCTGGACGCCGTGTGCTACGCGCTCTACGGATCGGTGCCCGGCGTACGCCAGTCCGGCCAGGGGCTCACCCTGCGCAGCGACCACGCGGCGCCCGCCACCCGCACCGAGGTCCGGCTCGAACTGACCGTCGCCGGGCGGCGGTTGGAACTCACCCGGCAGCCGCCCTGGGCCCGCCCCAAGAAGCGCGGCACCGGCAGCACACTGGACAAGGCACAGAGCTGGCTGCGCGAGTACGACGCGACGGCCGGCGACTGGAAGGACCTCAGCCGCTCGCACCAGGAGATCGGCGAGGAGATCGCCCAGCTGCTCGGGATGAGCCGGGAGCAGTTCTGCCAGGTCGTGCTGTTGCCCCAGGGGGAGTTCGCGCGGTTCCTGCGCTCCGACGCCGAGGCGCGCGGCAAGCTGCTCGGCCGGCTCTTCGACACCCACCGCTTCGCCGAGGTCGAGAAGCGGCTCGCCGACCGGCGGCGGGCCACCGAGGCCCAAGTCCGCCAGGGCGACGCCGAGTTGCTGGCCGACGCGCACCGCATGCAGCAGGCCGCCGGGAACGCCATGGAGCTGCCGGACCTCGCACCGGGCGAACCCGGCCTCGCCGCCGAGGTGTTGGGCGCGGCGGCCGTCGCCCGCAGCACCGCGCGCGAACAGCTGACCATCGCGCACAGCCGCCTTTCCGCCGCCGAGTCCGCCCGCGCCGCGGCCGACCGCGTGCTCGCCGACGTACGCGAACTGGCGCGCCTGCAACAGCGGTTCGCGCAGGCCCGGGAGCGGGCCGCGCTCCTGGAGGAGCGCGCCGACGGCTATCGGCAGGCGCAGGCGCGGATGGAGCGGGCGCGGAAGGCGGAGGCGGTGGCGCCGGCGCTGGAGCTGCGGGAGGCCGCCGACTCCGAGCACCGGGAGGCCGCCCGGGCCGAGGCACGCGCCCGTGACCTGCTGCCGGAGACCTTCGCGGGCGCCGGAGCGGCCGGGCTCACCGCCGCCGCCCGCCGGGCCGCCGAGGAGCTGGGCGGCCTGGAGTCGGCCCGCCGCGCCGAACGGCGCCTGACCGAACTCGGCCTGGAGCGCGCCGACTTGGACCGGCAGGAGCGCGCCGACGAGGACGTACGGCAGGAGGCCGAGGCCTGGCTCGCCGGGTGGGACACGAACCGCGCGGAGCTGCGGACGCGGATCGAGTCCGCCCAGGAGGCCGCCGGCCGGGCCGAACAGCTCGCCGTGCGCCGCGAGCCCACCGAGCGCCGGCTCCGGGCGGCCCGGCAGCGGGACCAGTTCGCCGGTGACACCGAGGACGCCCAGCGGCAGGTGCTGTCCCTCGCCGAACGCGCCGTGAAGGCCCGCACCCACTGGCTCGACCTCAAGGAACAGCGGCTGAACGGCATCGCCGCCGAACTCGCCGCCCACCTCACCGACGGCGAACCCTGCGCGGTCTGCGGTGCCTCCGAACACCCCGCGCCCGCACGCAAGTCCGCGGAACACGTCGACCGCGCGGCCGAGGAACAGGCCCTCACCGCCCACCAGCACGCCGAGGAACAGCGCACCGAGGCCGAGCGCCGCCTCGGCGTCGTACGGGAAGCGCTCGCCGCCGCCACGGCGGAGGCGGGGGACACACCGACCGATCAACTCGCTGACGAGGTCGCCGAGTTGGAGCGGCTGTACGAGCAGGCGCGCCGGGACGCGTCCTGGCTGCACCCCGCGACCGAGGAGCTGCGGAAGGCCGAGCAGGAGCACGACCGGCGGACCGGCATCCAGCAGCAGGCCGCCCTCAGAGCCGCCTCCCGTACGGCCCTCCGCGACAACCTGGACCGTGAACGCGCCCTGCTGGAAGAGGAGTTGGCGCACACGCGGGGCACCGCCGACAGTGTGGCGGCGCGCGCGGCCCAGCTGGAGCGGCAGGCCGCGCTGCTCACCGACGCCGCCGACACCGCACGTGTCGCCGAGGACACCGCGCAGCGGCTGAAGGACGCCGACGCGCGGCTGGCCGACGCCGCCTTCCGCGCCGGGTTCGAGACGCCGCAGGCGGCGGCCGACGCCCTCCTCGACGACGGCGCTCATCGCGAACTCCAACGGCGCCTGGACGCCTGGCAGTCGGAGGAGGCCGCCGTACGGGCCGTCCTCGCGGAGGCCGACACCGCCGCAGCCGCGCAGCAGCCGCCCGCCGACCCGGACGCTGCGGAGCGCGCCGCGAGCGCGGCCGAGCGGCGGACCCGGGACGCGGCCTCCGCGCGCGACGCGGCGGCCCGGCGCTGCACCGAACTCGACCGGCTCTCCGCCCGGTCGGCGGCCGGGGCGCGTCAACTCGCGCCGCTGCGCCAGGAGTACGACCGCGTGGCCCGCCTCGCCGCCCTCACCGCAGGCACTTCGGCGGACAACGAACGCAGGATGCGCCTGGAGTCGTACGTCCTCGCCGCCCGCCTGGAACAGGTGGCCGCCGCCGCGACCGTACGGCTGCAGCGCATGTCGTCCGGCCGCTACACCCTCGTCCACTCCGACGACCGGGCCGGGCGCGGCCGTAGCGGACTCGGGCTGCATGTCGTCGACGCGTGGACCGGGCGGGAGCGGGACACGGCGACGCTGTCCGGCGGCGAGACGTTCTTCGCCTCGCTCGCTCTCGCGCTCGGACTCGCGGATGTGGTCACCGACGAGGCAGGCGGGGTCCGGCTCGACACGCTCTTCATCGACGAGGGCTTCGGCAGTCTCGACGAGCAGACCCTCGACGAGGTCCTCGACGTCCTGGACTCCCTGCGCGAACGGGACCGCAGCGTCGGCATCGTCAGCCATGTCGCCGACCTGCGGCGGCGCATCCACGCGCAGCTGGAGGTCGTGAAGGGGCGGGCGGGGTCGACCGTACGACAGCGGGGTCAGTGACCGAGCGGTCGGCGGGGGAGCGGTGAGGAGTAGACGACGCTGGTGGTGACCGAGCCCAGCGCGCCGATCTTCCCCGACACCTCCTCCAGGTGGCGCATCGAGCGGGCCGCGACCTTGATCATGAAGCAGTCGTCGCCCGTGATGTGATGCGCCTCCAGGATCTCCGGCGTCACCGCGACCAGGTCGTGGAACGGCTTGTAGTTGCCGTTCGGATAGCGCAGCCGCACGAACGCCAGGATCGGCAGGCCGAGCCGCTCCGGGTCCACGACCGCCGTGTACCCCTGGATCACCCCCGCCTCCTCCAGCCGCCGCACCCGCTCGGTGACCGCGCTCGCGGACATGGAGACGGCCCGGGCCAGCTCGGCGAAACCGGCCCGGCCCTCCCGCTGGAGGACGTCGAGGATGCGCCAGTCGGTGGCGTCCGGGGAATACGTGGTCATTCATGAGAAATAGCAGGGGAATCCCCGGCAGATCAAGCAGGACGCCGGGAATCATCACTTCAGGGACCCGGCCGGCGACCGTAGATTTCCGGTCGTAAGGACATCTCGGTGAAAGGCCGGTCCATGAGCAGCACCACCCCCGCGGCAGCCGCCGCCCACTTCCGCGCGAGCCTCGCCTTCCACACCGACGTCTCCGATGTCGCCGCCGCGCTCGCCTCCGGCGGCCCCGCCTTCGTCCTCGTGGACTCACGCTCCACCGAGTCCTGGGACCAGGGGCACATCCCCGGAGCGGTCCACCTCCCCACCGCGCTCATACCCGAACAGGCCGGGCAACTCCTCGACAGATCCGTGCCGGTGGTGACGTACTGCTGGGGCCCCGGCTGCAACGGCGCCACCCGCGCGGCCCTCGCCCTCGCCGAACTCGGTTACCAGGTACGGGAGATGCTCGGCGGCTTCGAGTACTGGGTGCGCGAGGGCTTCGAGTTCGAGACCTGGCAGGGGCGGGAGCGGCGCCCGGCCGACCCGCTGACGGTGCCGGTGAACACGGACGACTGCGGCTGCTGAAACCGGGGCCGACCGTGAACGGGCCGTACCGGCAAGCGAGTTGGCGGCGCGCGCGGCAGCTCGAACCATGAACATGTGGGCTCGCTGTGCGTTAGGTTCTGCCCATGGCGTTATATGCGGAGCCGGGCACGGCGGTGCAGTGGGTGGAGTCGGGCGGCGGGCCGCTCATAGCGGTACCGGAGACGGTGCTGCCGTTCTGGACGGGAGCCGACGGCGATGAACTGGCCTCGGACTACGACCGGGCGTGCGAGGTCGGCGGGTATGTCGGTCTCCTGCCGGTAGGGGACAGCGCGGCCCTGGTCCTGGGCGACGAGCCCGCCTCGACGTCCTTCCTGCCGGAGCACGGCACGTTCGTACGGTGGTGTGCCGCGGACTCCGAGGAGGAGGTGCTGGCCGGCGTGCCCGCCGCGCTCGCCGGCGCGACCTGGGAGAACGAGGTGCGGTGGGACGTACCCGGACCGCTGGTGCTGTTCGACTCGGCATGGCCCGGGCGGGATTCGGAAGGCACCGAGCATCTGAAGGTCGACCTGGAACCGGGACGTTACGCCGTCCGCGCGGGCCGCGCCCAGCCGGGCCCGGAGACCTGGCTCGGCCTCGTCCAACTGCGACGGCTTCCCAACTGACCGGCGGCACAAGGGACTTGGGTACCGGCGTCGGCGCTGGTGCTGGTGCCGGTGCTGGATGCGGGTAGCGGCCGGGTCCCGAACTCCCGGACCCGGCCGCCGATGCCTCACCCCCGGCCTGGCATCAGAGCTGCGACAGCTCGTCCACCAGGTCGTCCAGGCCCAGCGATCCCTGCGACAGCGCGGCCATGTGCCACGCCTTCAGATCGAACGCGTCGCCGTGTCGCTGGCGCGCGTTCTCCCGGCCCAACAGCCAGGCCCGCTGGCCGAGTTTGTAGCCGATGGCCTGGCCCGGGATTGTGAGATAGCGCGTCAGCTCGCTCTCCACGAAGTCCGCCGGGCGACTGCTGTGCGCGCCGAAGAACTCCTGCGCCAGCTCCGGCGTCCACCGCTCACCGGGGTGGAAGGGCGAGTCCGCCGGAATCTCCAGCTCCAGGTGCATGCCGATGTCGACGATGATCCGGGTGGCCCGCATCATCTGCCCGTCGAGGAAGCCGAGTCGCTGCTCCGCGTCCTCCAAGTAGCCCAACTCGTCCATCAGTTGCTCCGCGTACAGCGCCCAGCCCTCGGCGTTGGCGCTGACCATGCCGACGGACGCCTGGTAGCTGGACAGGTCCTCGGCGACATGCGCCCACTGGGCGAGCTGGAGGTGATGGCCGGGGACGCCCTCGTGGTACCAGGTCGAGACGAGGTCGTAGACCGGGAACCGGGTCTGTCCCATGGTCGGCAGCCAGGTGCGGCCCGGCCGCGAGAAGTCCTGCGAGGGTGACGTGTAGTACGGCGCCGCCGCACTGCCCGGGGGCGCGATCCGCGACTCCACCCGCCGTACCCGCTCGGCGAGTTCGAAGTGGGTGCCGTCCAACTCCTCGATCGCCTTGTCCATCACGCCCTGGAGCCAGTCACGGACCTCGTCGACACCCTCGATGTGCCGACCGTGCTCGTCGAGGTACGCGAGGGCCACCCACGGGGTCTCGGCGCCGGGCAGGATCTTCTCGGCCTCCCGCTTCATCTCCGCGAGCAGCCGGTGGTACTCGGACCAGCCGTACGCGTACGCCTCGTCGAGGTTCAGCTCCGTACCGTTGAAGTAGCGCGCCCAGCGCGCGTACCGCTCACGGCCCACCGTGTTCGGCGCGCCCTCGATCGCCGGCGCGTACACCTCCCGCAGCCAGTCCCGCAGCTCCACCAGGGCCGCGGTCGCCCCGCGGGCCGCCTCGTCCAGCTCGGCGCGCAGGGACTCGGGTCCGGCCGAGGCGAAGTCCTCGTACCAGCCACGCCCCTCGCCGCCCGGGTCCGACCACTCGGTGAGCTGGCCGATGAAGGTGGCCGTCGGGCGCGGGCCTGCGAACAGCTTGCGGTCCAGGCCCAGTTGGAGGGACTCGCGGTAGCCGGCCAGCGCGGTGGGCACCGCGCGCAGCCGCTCGGCGATCGCCGCCCAGTCCTCTTCGGTCTGCGCCGGAGTCACCGTGAACACATCACGCACCGTGTGCGCGGGGGTGTGCATATTGCCCACCTCGCGCAGCCCCTCCTCGGTGTCGTGCACACCGAGTGCGGCGGTCAGCCGCTCGCGCAGCAGGCGCGCGCACCGGCGCTCGACACCACTGTCCGCGCCGGGTCGGCGCTCTGCCTCGTCGAGCTTCGCGAGGGTCGCCCGCTGAAGCTCCGCGAGTCGTTCCTGACCTGCGGGGGAGAGATCGGGCAGCCTGCCCGAACTCTCCTTCACGCCGAGATACGTACCGATGACCGGGTTGAGGGCGATGAGGTCGTCGACGTAGGCGTCGGCGACCTGCCGGGGCAGCGGAGTGTTGGTCTGCGACATGGGGACCATCCTCATACCTGGGACTTCTCCCCGTCACCCCGATTCAGCTACGGGCGTGGCAAGGGGCAGCAAGGGCCCGCAGTCCCACTGCTGGAAGATCAAGCGGGTCTCCACGCGCGCCACTTCCCGCTGTGACGTGAACTCGTCCAGGACCAGCCGCTGCAGATCCGCCATGTCCGCGACAGCCACATGGACGAGATAGTCGTCGGGCCCGGTCAGATGGAACACGGTCCGCGACTCCGGCAACGCCCGGACCCGCTCCACGAAGGGCCCCACCAACTCCCGCCGATGCGGTCTGACCTGCACCGACAGCAACGCCTCCAGACCGCGACCCAACTTCGCCGGATCGAGCCGCAGTTGATGCCCGAGGATCACACCGGCCCGGCGCAACCGCGCCACCCGGTCCAGACACGTCGACGGCGCGACACCGACCTGCGCCGCCAGATCGCGGTACGTCGCCCGGGCGTCGTTCTGCAACAACCGCAGCAGATGAAGATCCACCGGATCAAGTACGACAGAGTCGGTCATTCAGCGAACGTAACACGGAGATTTGGCTTGTCGGCCCGGTCGATGTTCACCCTTCTCTCCATGGACACAACGAGCCTGCACCCCTCCCCGGCCCGGCGGGCACTGGACACCGAAGCCGTGCACGCCGGCCGCGACGACCTGGCCCGGCAGGGCCTGCACGCCCCGCCCATCGACCTGTCGACCACCTACCCGTCGTACGACAGCCGCGGCGAGGCCGCCCGCATCGACGCCTTCGCCACCACCGGCGCCGAACCCGACGGCCCGCCCGTCTACGGCCGCCTCGGCAACCCGACCGTCGCCCGCTTCGAAACCGCCCTCGCCCGCCTCGAAGGCACCGACAGCGCGGTCGCGTTCGCCAGCGGCATGGCGGCCCTGACCGCCGTCCTGCTGGCGCGCGCCTCGACGGGGCTGCGCCATGTGGTGGCGGTACGGCCCCTCTACGGCTGCAGCGATCACCTGCTCACCGCCGGACTGCTCGGCTCCGAGGTGACCTGGACCGACCCCGCCGGCATCGCCGACGCGCTGCGTCCCGACACCGGACTGGTCGTCGTCGAGTCACCGGCCAACCCGACCCTCGCCGAACTCGATCTGCGCGCAGTCGCCCACTCCTGCGGCTCGGTGCCCCTCCTCGTGGACAACACCTTCGCCACGCCCGTCCTGCAACGCCCCGCCGAACACGGTGCACGCCTCGTCCTGCACAGCGCCACCAAGTACCTCGGCGGACACGGCGACGTGATGGCGGGCGTGGTGGCCTGCGACGAGGAGTTCGCCGGGCGACTGCGCCAGATCCGCTTCGCGACCGGCGGCGTACTGCATCCGTTGGCCGGCTATCTGCTGCTGCGCGGCCTCGCGACCCTGCCGATCCGCGTACGCGCCGCTTCCGCCACCGCCGCCGAACTCGCCCGCCGCCTCTCCGCCGACCCGCGCGTGGCCGACGTCCACTACCCGCGCATCGGCGGCGCGATGATCGCCTTCGAGACCCACGGCGACCCCCACGAGGTCATCGCAGGTGTCGGCCTCATCACCCCGGCGGTAAGCCTCGGCAGCGTGGACACGCTCATTCAGCATCCGGCGTCGATCAGTCATCGGGTGGTGGGCGAGGAAGACCGCAAGGGTGCCGGGGTGAGCGACCGACTGCTGCGGCTGTCGGTGGGCCTGGAGGATGTAGAGGACCTGTGGTCGGACTTGGACAGGGCGCTTGCGCCCGTCCCGAGGGGCGCGGGGCCGCATTCATATGCGGCCCCGCCGCCGGGCGCGACCAGCCACAACGCACCCGCACCCGCCAACGAAACCGCAACCGCTACGGCGCTTCGGCCCTACCGAACTCCGTGACCTCGACGGCACCCACCGCCGCATCCAACCGCGCCGTGACCACCAGCGTCCCCTCCTCGATCTGATAGTCGAGCGGCAGCTCGAGCCCCCGCATCGCCGCCACCATCCCCGTGTTGGACGCCTGCGTCACGGCGTACACGCTCTCGCACCCCGCCTCGACAGCCATCCCCACCAGCCGCTCCAGCAACTCGCTCCCGATTCCCCGCCGTTGCCAGTCGTCCTCGACGAGCAGCGCGACCTCCGTCTCGTCCCCGTCCCACAACAGGTGCCCGAGTCCGACGATCCGCCCCGACGCCGTCTGCACCGCGAGCGTCCGGCCGAAGCGCGGGGAGAGCAGGTGGTTGAGATAGCGGTCGGCGTCACCGACCGGCCCGTGGTACCGCATACCGAGCGTCCGCGCGGAGCAGCGCTCGTGCATCTCCCGCGCCGCCTCCAGATCGCCGGTGTCCGCGCGCCGCACGGTGATCGCGTTGCCCTCGGGCAGCGTCAGTACGTCCTGGCTGCGCGGGATGCGCGGACCGAGCCGGGCATCCAGCTCCACCAGCGCCCGCGCCCGGGCGAACTCGGTGGGCGTGAACGGCAGATACGGCCGCTCCACAGTGATCACTCCGCCTTCCGGCGCCCGCAGGCGCATCACCGTGTCCTCCAACGCCCCCTCCGTCGGCACCGACTCCGGCTCGCGTCCCTTGCCCGAAGTGGCCGCAGGCAGCGAACGGATGGTGCACCGGCCCAGCAACTGCCGCAGCGCCAGCGGCAGTTCCGCCGCGTCCAGGGCCGTGCGGGTTGCCAGGCCGAGGATCCGGGTCGGCGCGTCCACCAGATCGTGGGCGTCGGCCCGCTCGATCCAGGTGCTCGAACCGCCGGCCGACGCGACCACCCGGGTGATCTCGGAGGCCGCGACCTCGCCCGGCGCCCGCAGCAGGAACTCGTCCACCGTGCCCTCGGCCAGCGGGTGTGTCTGCAGGCTCAGGATGTCGACCTGGCGCCCGGCCAGCGCCGTGCACAACGCGGCCAGCGATCCGGGCGCGTCCCGCACCGTGGTCCGCATGCGCCACAGCGTGGCCGACTCGGCGACGCCGTCGGGCGCCGCGGACGACTGCTGGGACTCCGACTCGGATTCGATCGAGGACTCCGATTCGGAGGGCCCGGCCTGCCGCACCCGCGCGGCCGACCGGGCGCCGGTATCGCCCGTAGGAGGTGCGTGACCGTGGCGGCGTGACCACCATGTGTGGAACCCCGCCGTGGCGATCAGCGCCAGCGCGGAGATCGCCAGCAGCGCCGGGCCCCCGGGCCCGTGTCCAACCAGATTCGCCACGACGTCGGCCACCGCGACGGCAGTGAACAGCGCCGCCAGCTCCACCAGGTCGCGCCGCCAGTGGTGCACCGGACGCCCGTGCCTGGCCCGCGTCACATCAGACATGTCTCGATTCATGCAACCACTGTGAAGGAAGGGTGTTGCGTGATCACGAACGCTCTGTGACCGACCGGTAAAAGCGTGGTTCTGTACCTTTTGCAGTTCTTTTTACGAGTGTGCTGCCCTGAAGGTCAGCCCCGGCGTCCTACGTCATGCGGCCACCCCCGCCATCAGCGCGCTGCGCAGCCGACGTGCCTGAGTGACCAGTCGGGACGAGCCGGTCCGGTCCGCGGCCTGCGCCAGATGCGGTAGTTCACCCTGAGCCCCGGACCGCTCCGCGCACTCGGCACCCACGGCGAGCAGGTCCCCGAGCCCCCGCGCCAGGGCGGGCTTGACGTCCCCGTCGAGATCGGCGAGCAGCGCGGTCAGAGTGTGGCGCAGGATCCCCCATATGCTGGTGTTCGCCCCGGTGGCGGCCCCCGTCCGCATCGACTCGGCGAGCCGCGAGGGCTTCACCGCCCCGCTTCGCACCAACTGCCCCAGATCCGTGCCCAGCCGCTCCCCGTCCAGCTGTCCCCGGGCCGCGAGCACCAGCAACGCGTCCACCGCGGCGAGCCGGTCCTCGGGGTGCCGGGCGCCGAGCCCGTACGCCAGACACAGGTGCGTCGCCTCACCGGCCGTGCCGTCGGACTCGGCCAGCAGCGGGAGTACGGCGGCAGCGCCGCGGGTGCCGTCCAGGGCGACGGCCGACACGTCCCGCACGATGCGGGCCGCGATCAGTTCACGGCGCTCGGGGAGTATCGCGAGCCAGTGCCGCGGCATGTCCCGGTTCCAGTGGTAGCAGTACCAGTTGTTGCCGTAGACGGTCACCGGCTGCCCGAGCGTCCGGAACTCCGCCGGGAAGTCCTCCTGCACATCGAGGAGTTCACCCAACTCCAGCAGGACACGCGGCCCGGACGCGCGTCGCCTGCTCGGAGGCAGGGTGGGGCTCTCGGACGTCAGCCAGCGGGCGAGCCGGACGCCCTCCGTCGTGCCGAGCGACTCCGCCCGCTCGGCGGCAGCAGCTGCCGCCGCCCGGTCCCCTCGGCGCACCCGCAGCAACGCCTGCGCGAAGTCGGCGGCCGAGACCCGCGCGCCCAGCCGCCGGTAAGTGTCCAGCCGGTCCACCAACTCGTCCGGCTCCAGCAAGCCCGTGTTCCAGCTCGGAATCGAGAGCAGGAGCGGCAGCGGCTCCACGCGGAGCCGGTACGCCACCTCCCACACCCGGGCGTCGAAGGCCCGGGACAGCGCGCTGTGCCCGCATGTCCGGGAGCGGTGGCCGTCATGCATCCCTTCGTGGAGCGTGACGGTGCGCACCTTGTCCTGGAGGGTGGCCAGCAGGAGGTCGAGACCGTACTCCGCGCTGCCGAAGGCGCGGTGCGTTCGACTGAAGTGGTCGTCGGCGCGCCGGGCGTCCTCGGGATCGTCGGAGTGCCACCAGCGGCGCGCGACCACCGGCTCCAACGCCTTCACCAGGGTTTTGTGGTCCCGGTATGCATGGCGGACGAGGCCGTCCAGCACGCGCTCGAACGCGGATACCTCACCCTCGGTCGCCAGCAACGCCCCCACCTCCTCGGCGAGTTCGACTGCGGACTCGGGTGCCGGCGCGAGGCGTACCGGCTCCGGCGCGGGCGGGAGTACCTCCTCGTACACCGCCGATGTCGGCGTCGCCGGCGCCGCGCCCAGTGTCTCGACAGCACGCGCACGCAGGACGGGGACCAACTGGTCGGCGGCGAACGCGAGTTCGGCCCGCACCTCGGAGGAGTCGACCTTCTTGAGATGCCGTTCGACCAGTTTCAGTGCCCGCTCCTGCACGTCCGTGTCCTCGTGCCCGAAGGCCTGCGCGACGGCGGGCAGCACCTCGGCGGCGGCCGACGCGTCCCGTGCCAGCACCTTCCCCAGCAGCACGAGCTGCGCACGGACGAGCTTCTTCTCGGACCTGAACAGCACCGCGTCGGACATCTCCGCCAGCCGGCGCGGCGTCAACTCCCCGTCCAGGGCCAGGGATCCGAGCACCGCCTGGGCGTGCGAGGCCACGGTGGGCACCGCGTCCGAGGCCAGGGCCAGCCAGTCGGCGATGTGCTCCCGCTCCTCCTCGCGGGTGAGGGCGAGCCCCTTCAACACGCGCAGGAACGCCCGGTGATCGAGAGTCGAACCGCCCCGCAGCAGCCGGGCCACACAGGCGTCCACCGTCCGCTTCCGGTCCAGGGCGCCTTCGACGGTGAGCTGCGCGATCGCGTCGACCCAGCCGTCCAGGTCCTCCGCCGAGGACCACTCCATGGGGCCGGCGACGTCGTTCGTCTCGAAGAGCGCGGCCATCAGCTCCGAGAGGTGAGGATCCCTGCGCAGCCGGTCGAACAGGGTGTCCCCGCGCTGCCACAGCTGACCGGTGTGCGCCACCCAGGCCTGCACATAGGTCTCCGTCGTCGGCACCGGACAACCGGAGAGCCGGACCAGACCGGCCATCAGCTCGTACGACACACCGGCGGAGGCCGGACGCCCGGCGAGGCGGTGCGTCACATCGGCCAGCCAGGAGGCGTCGCGGTCGCCCAGGACGTGGATCAGCAGCGCCGCCGACGACTGCGACCAGCGCATGTCGCTGCCGGCGATCCAGCTCACCGCGGCAGCTGCCCCCGTCTCACAGGCGGCACCGGCCGCGTGCAGCGTGGGATGGGCTCGGCGGGACGGATGCCCCCACGGTGCTGTGCGCAGCTCCTTGCGGAGATCCTTCAACTCCGGCAGAAACGCCCGGCGTTCGGTATCCGTCAGCCCGTCGAGCAACCCCACCACCTCGGCGGTCCGCCCCGCCCGCACCGCTTCCATCAGCGCACTCATCGCACACCCCCGTCGACCCGCGCCATGTCCCGCTCCACCGCGGCACCCCGCCGCACCATCCGTACCGCCAGCGCGTGCTTGCACGGCCCGCGCCCGCCCCGGTACTTCGCCCACCACACACAGCTGCAACTCAGCACCCCCGCCTCGTCACGCACCCGGTGCACATGTCCGTCCTCGGCCGTCACCTTGCCGATCGCGCCCTCCAGACGCACCGCGCCCGCGGCCACCAGCGCGAGGGCCGAGCGCAGCCGCGGATTGTGGCGCTCCACGCGCCGCGCGTCGTACGGCAGTTCACGGTGGAAGTAGGCCGCCTCCGCCGTGTCGTACCCGACGCGCCCGGAAGTGCCCAGGCGGATCAGCGCGGCGCGGACCCGCGCGGGGGTGAGTCCCGAGGCGGCGGCCAGGTCGGCGACGTCGATGCGGGGCTCCCAGGCCAGCAGCACGGCGATCAACTCCGCGTCCTCGCCCGCCTCGTCGGCGGAGAGCGCGTCCAGGACCCCGCCCTCTCCGGAGAACCCGCGCGACGCGTCCGGCGACAGCGTCAGGGTCAGCCGCATCCCCGGCAGGACGGCCTCCCACGCACCGGCGGTGGCGGCGGCGCCGATGACGGAGGGGCCGTAGATCCGCAGGGCCGTCGCGTGGCGCAGGACCCGCTGGAGGGCGATCAGCCGCTCCGGGCCCGGCAGGCACACCGCGCCCGGGACGGGGCGGGTGGTGGGGCGCAGGCCGCGCCCCGCCGGTACGACCCATCGGGGGCCGCTCGTGGTGCCGCGCGCGCCGGACTTCGGGAGCGAGCGCAGGAAGCGGACCGCCTCCGCCGCGGGCAGTTCGGCCCGCAGGTCGAAACCGGCCGCTATGACCTGCGCCTCCGCGAAGCCGCGCAGCCAGCGGTCCGGCAGCGGCACCTTCTTCTCCAGCACCGGGCCGTCCAGCGTGGTCACGGCCAACTCCTCGGGGCCGACCCGGAGATGGAGCGGGTCGTCCGAGCCGATGCGGGACAGGGCCTCGCGCAGGGGGTTGTTGACGTCGACGTTCGTCGTGCCGTGTCCCACCTCGCCGCCGTCGAGGCCCGGGCCGAGGACATCAAGTCGCGCGTACACCCCGCCGCAGCCGGAGAAGGACTCGAAGCGCAGCCGGTCACCGCCCGCCGTCACCACCGGGTCGAGCGAGGCGGCCAGTTGGCGCTGGTAGTACCGCGCGCCCGCCACGTCGGCCACCGCGAGCAGCGCAGCCGAGGCCACCTGAGGCGAGGTCAGGAAGCCCGCGAAGAAGCGGGGATGGTCGGTGACACCCGAAGGAGTCGCGCCTTGTGAGGTCTCAAGACCGAGGCGCCGTCCACTCTCCGACGACTCCAGCGCGGAGGGTCGGCGATAGGTCACGGCCTGCAAAGATCGCGTCATGGAAAAACCGTAGAGGCCGCCACTGACAATCGGCCTGACCTGCGAAAACGCGGTCCGTTCGCGGATGTTCGGTGCGCCGCCAAACGCACCGCGCACCGGGGGATGACGCCGGTGCGCGGCACAGGTTCGAGGGTAGTGGAGTTACTGGCCGACCCGTCCCGGCTGCAGGGTCTGCGCGAACAGCACGGTGCCGTCCGACTCCCGCAGACGCACCGTCAGTTCCCCGCTGTGGCCGTCGATGTCGACCTCGCCGAAGAACTGGTAACCCTCGGCCGGCGACACGTTCGCCACGGGCGGCGCCTTCACGAACACCCGCTCGGGACCGAAGGTGTTGTCGAGGTCGTTCGCCGGGAAGGCGCCCGCGTTCAACGGACCGGAGACGAACTCCCAGAACGGCTCGAAGTCGGTGAACGCCGCCCGCGAGGGCTGGTAGTGCTGGGCGGAGGTGTGGTGCACGTCCGCCGTGAGCCATACGGTGCCGGTGATCCGCCGGTGCTTGATGTACCGCAACAACTCGGCGATCTGCAGCTCACGCCCGAGCGGCGCGCCCGGGTCGCCCTGCGCGACCGCCTCGATGTTCGCCTTGCCCTCGGTGGCGTCGGGCACGACCAGGCCGAGCGGCATGTCGGCGGCGATCACCTTCCACACCGCCCGCGACTGCGACAACTCCCGCTTGAGCCAATCCAGTTGCTCACGGCCGAGGATGCCCTGCGGATCCACGGTCTGGTTGTCGGGCGAGTTGGCGTTGCGGTAGGTCCGCATGTCCAGGACGAACACGTCGAGCAGCGGACCGTGCCGCATCACACGCTGGACCCGGCCCTCCTTCGCGCCCGGCCGCAGCGTCGAGATCGGGAAGTACTCGCTGAACGCCCGCCGGGCACGCACCGCCAGGGCGTCGACACTCTTCTCCGTGTAGCGGGTGTCGGTGGCGGCGATCACCTCGCCCGGGTACCAGTTGTTGCGGACCTCGTGGTCGTCCCACTGGATGATCGACGGGACCTGGGCGTTGAACCGTTTGAGGTTCTCGTCGAGCAGGTTGTAGCGGAAGTTGCCGCGGAACTCGGCCAGGGTCTCGGCGACCTTGGACTTCTCCTCCGTGGTGACGTTCCGGTACAGGCTGCCGTCGGGCAGGGCCTGCGTCGCCGTGATCGGACCGTCGGCGTAGATGTTGTCGCCGCTGCACACGAAGAAGTCCGGGTCCAGCTTGGCCATGGCGTCGTAGATGCGGTAGCCGCCGAGATCCGGGTTGATGCCCCAGCCCTGGCCCGCCAGGTCGCCGGACCACAGGAAGCGCACCCCGCGCCGTCCCGTCGGCACCGTACGGAACGTGCCGGCGACCGGCTCACCGGTGCGGCGCGGGTCGTCGGGGTCGGCGAGCAGGACCCGGTAGTGGATCTGCTGCCCCGAGGGCAGGCCGCGCAGCCGGGTGGTACCGGTGAAGTCGGTGCCCGGGCCGAGCAGCGGACCGTGCCAACGGTGAGGGTTGCGGAACGACTCGGTGGCCGAGGTCTCCACGATCATCCGGGCCGGGCGGTCCGAACGCACCCACACCAGACCGGAGTCGGAGGTCACGTCCCCCGCCTGCACACCCCAGCCCGCCTTCGGACGCCCGGACAGGGCGAAGGCCGGCGCGGCGCCGAGGGCGGCGGGCACGGTCAGGGCCGCCGACGCGGCCAGGGTGCCGCGCAGGACGCTGCGGCGAGCGGGGAACGGACGATGCGACATGGGGTTGCGCCTCCACGGACGGGATGCGGTCAGGGTGCACCGCCACAACTACTGGTGCGCCGCAGCGCGCACGGAAACCACGGGTGAACAACGGAACGCGTGACATCAGAGGCCGTCCGGGTGCAGGGCGCCGGCCATCAGACGTACACCCGCGCGGATCCGCGCCGGAGACAGATGCGCGTACCCGAGGACCAGCCGTACCACCGCGTCGTCGGCACGCGCGTGTGCGTAGGCGGTGAGCGGGCGCACCGCGACTCCGGCGGAGGCCGCCCGATCCAGGAAGCCGTCCTGGGGGCCGTACTGCTCCGGGAGTTCGGCGATGACGTGCAGTCCTGCGGCGATCCCGGTGACCCCCGCTCCGGGGAAGTGTTCTTCCAGGGCGGCGACCAGGGTGTCACGCCGCTGCCGGTAGGCCCGCTGGCAGCGGCGCAGTTGGCGGTCGTAGTCGCCGCGCTCCAGGAAGCGGGCGAACAGCGCCTGGTCGAGGGTCGGGTGGCCGAGGTCCATGGTCCGCTTGCGCTCTACCACCTCGTCGGCCAGTGACGCTGGCACCAGCAGCCAGCCGAGCCGCAGCCCCGGGGCGAGCGACTTGCTGACCGAGCCCGCGTAGGCGACATGCTCCGGGTCGAGGCCCTGGAGGGCGCCCACGGGGGCGCGGTCGTAGCGGAAGTCGCCGTCGTAGTCGTCCTCGAAGACCAGGCCGTCCACCGACCGCGCCCAGTCGAGGAGTTGGGCCCGCCGCCGCGCGGAGTACGCGATGCCCGTGGGGAACTGATGAGCGGGCGTCGCCACCACGGCCCGCACGCCGGACGCCCGCAGTGGCCCGACCGCCAGGCCCTCGTCGTCCAGGGGCAGCGGTACGGTGCCGACGCCCGCCGACGCGTACAGGGCGTCGTGCTGGGGGCTGCCGGGGTCCTCGACACCGACGGTGCGCATCCCGCGCGCGTGGAGCACGAATCCGAGCAGGGCCGTCGCCTGCGCCACTCCGGAGACCACGATCAGCCGCTCCGGATCGGCGGCCACACCCCGGCGGCGCGCCAGCAGTTCCGCGAGCGCGGTACGCAACCGGGGCAGCCCGCGCGGATCGGGATAGCCGAGCAGGTCGTGCGGCGATTCCGCCAGCACACTGCGCTGCGCGGCGGCCCAGGCCGTGCGCGGGAACAGCGACAGGTCGGGTGTGCCGGGCACGAAGTCGACCCGGGCGCCGGGGGAGCGCGGGGCGAGGTCACGCGCGCGTGGCCGCGCCGCCCGCACGGCACCGCCCACCCAGGTGCCCGCACCCCGGCCACTGCGCAGATACCCCTCCGCCGTCAACTGCTCGTACGCCTCCGTGACCAGCCCCCGCGACACCCCGAGGTCGGCCGCCAGGTCCCGACTCGACGGCAGGCGCGTGCCCGGCGCCAGCCGCCCCGAGCGCACGGCCTCGCGCAACGCGGCCTGAAGAGAACGGCCACGCGTGCGTGCCGGTGCCGAGACGGCGGGCAGCAGCAGCTCCCACGCGGCGGAACCCGACAGATCCTCCGGATCGGTCGGCCCCTCCGGATTGGTCCGCGATGACGTCATGGAAGTGGACCTTAAACCGGACCGCCAGGCTCCCTAGCGTCGCCGCCATGACCGCAACCGCCGCCCGCGGCGCCCCACTTGCCGCCTTCGCCTGCGTCCTCGTCGGCGCGTCCTTCACCGCCAACAGTGTTCTCGGCCACTACCCGTACGCGGGCGGCCAGTTCCTGCGCTACGGCCTCGCCTGCCTGCTGCTGCTCCCCTTCACCGGCAAGGACGCAACGGCCCGGCTGCGGGCGCTCACGCCGCGTCAATGGGCCCGACTCGCACTCCTCGCGGCCATCGGCATGGTCGGCTTCAACCTGGCCGTCATCGCCGCCGAACGCAGCGCCGAACCGGCCGTCCCGGGCGTCTTCGTGGGCTGCGCGCCCGTGGTCGTGGCGACCCTCGTCCCGCTTCTGGAGGGACGCCGTCCGCGCGCGATGGTGCTCTACGGGGCGTCGGTCGTCGCCGTCGGCGCGTTCACCGTGCAGGGGTGGGGCCGTACGGACGCCGCCGGAATCGCCTTCTCCGGGTGCGCACTCGCGGGGGAGGTGGGCTTCGCGGTGCTCGCGGTGCCCGTGCTGCGACCCCTGGGACCACGGTTGTTGTCGGCCACGGTGTGCGGTGTGGCCGCGATCGAGGCGGCGACGGCCGGGCTGCTCCTCGACGGGAGCGGCGCCTGGCTGCGGCGCCCCGACGCCACCGAGGCCGCCGCGCTGCTGTGGCAGGCGGCGGTCGTCACGGTCGTCGGCTTCGTGTGCTGGTACATGGGCCTGCAGCGGATCGGTGCGGAGCGCGCCACGCTCTTCTCCGGCCTCATCCCGGTCGCGGCGGCCGGTACCGCACCGCTCGTCGGAACGGGCGCCTACGGGGCCGCCCAGGCTGTCGGCAGCGCCCTCGTGGGCGCCGGAGTGGCCCTGGGATCAGGCGCGTCGACGCGTTTCCCGCGTCGGTCAGCGGCTGCCGTCGAGGATGACACGCGCGACCAGCGCCGGGTCGTCGCTCATCGGGCAGTGCCCGCAGCCGGGCAGCCGCACGAGCCGCGCCCGCGGGATCAGGCGCTTGGCCCGGACGCCCTGTCGGCGCAGCAGCAGCCGATCCTGGGTGCCCCAGGCCACGGTGACCGGCAGGCCGGGGAGGTCGTCGGTGAACTGGACGGTCGTACCGGCCCGGAGCGTGTCGTCGAACCCGGGGGCGTTGACCAGCGCGAGTGTCTCGGCGACCACGGCCTCGGGTGAACGGCGGCCGGGGCGGGCGTAGATGGTGCTTGTCAGGGCGGTGCGGCCGGCCACCGTGCGCGACAGCCGCTCGACCATCGGGAGCGGCATCCGCCGGGCGATCTGCCGCATGGTGAGCAACACCCCGAAGGCGTAGCGGCGCTCGGCCTCGGACCAGAACCCGGCCGGGGAGAGGGCGGTGACGGACCGCACGACCTTCTCGCGGCCCAGCTCCAGGGCCAGCAGGCCACCGAGCGAGTTGCCCGCGATGTGCGGACGTTCGAGCCCCAGCGCCTCGCAGAACGCGCTGAAGACGGCGGCCGTCGTGGACAGGTCGTACGCCAGCCCCTCCGGCAGCGCGGGGGAGGCACCGAACCCGGGGAGGTCCACGGCGATCACGTCCCGCTCGGTCGCCAGGATGTCCACCACCGGGTCCCAGGCCTGCCGGTGGTGACCGATGCCGTGCAACAGGAGCAGCGGTTCGCCGCTGCCCACGCGCGCGTAGGACAGCGTCACGGTCCGCGGGCCGTGCGGAGAGGGGACCGGGAAGGAGACGGTGGCGGACATGGGGATGCTCCTCGTCTGGACTCGCTGACAGACGCCGTACAGGCCGTGTAGACAGCTTGTCAGCAAAAGCTACTGACCGGTAGCCCCTGTCGCCGCGGACCTCTCGGCCCTCAACGCGCGCTGCGCACCTCAAGGTTGAACTCGCCGTGCCCGAGGTTCCGGAACAGGCTCACCCACAGGGGCAGCATCATCTCCACGGCGCGCGCCGACTCGATGCCGCCCAGGTCCAGCACCCGGTGCGCGGGCCAGCCGAACTCCCCGAGCAGGGCCGTCACCCGCGCCTTGGCCTCCATGTCCTCGCCGCACACGAACACCTGGTGCTCGCCCGGCACAAGTGAAGGGTCCACCATCACCTGGCAGTTCACGGTGTTGAGCGACTTCACCACGCGCGCGTGCGGGAAGGCGCGCTGGATCTGCTCACCCACACTGTCGGACTCCACCGGCGACAGCCTGAGCCGGCCCTCCTCGAACGCCAGGGGATTGGAGACATCGAGGACGACCTTGCCGTCGAGATGCTCCGCCCCGGCCGCCTCCAACGCGGCGAGCGCCACCCGGCCGCCCACCGCGTTCACGATCACCTCGCCCGCCGCGGCGGCCTCCGCGAACGTACCGGCACCCGCTCCGGCACCGGCGCTCTCGGCCCACTTCACGGCGGCCGGATTGTCCTTCGTGCGCGAGCCCAGGGTCACCTGGTGCCCCAACTCGACCAACTTGCCGCCCAGGGCCTGGCCGACCTCGCCCGTACCCAGCACCGCGTACCGCATCGCCACCTCCGGAAGGGGCCGCCGGACGCCGTCGGCCCGTGGCCAATTCTGCTCCGGGACACACGGTTTTCTCCTGGACAGGGCCGCACGCTTCGCATGGGATGGGGACGTGGCCACCGACACCGCGACCGAAGTCTTCGAAGAACACCGCCCTGTCCTCATGGGCGTCGCCTACCGCATGCTCGGGAGGGTGGCCGACGCCGAGGACGTGGTCCAGGAGGCCTGGCTGCGCTGGTCCGGAGCCGACCACCGCGCGGTCCGCGCACCGCGTGCCTACCTGGTGCGCGTCACCACCCGCCTCGCGATCGACCGACTGCGCCAGATCAAGGGGCGCGGCGAGACCTACGTCGGCCCGTGGCTGCCCGAGCCGTACGTCACCGACTTCGGGGACACCGTCGAGGACACCGCGGAGCGGGCCGTGCTCGCCGACTCCGTGTCCCTCGCCGTACTCGTCGTCCTGGAGTCGCTGTCGCCACTGGAGCGCGCGGTGTTCGTCCTCAGGGAGGCGTTCGGTTACCCGTACGCCGAGATCGCGGCCATGCTGGACCGCGGTGAGCCCGCCGTGCGCCAACTCGCCGGACGGGCCCGCAAACACGTCGACGAAGGGCGCCCGCGCTACGAGGTCGACCCGCTCCAACGCCGCGATCTGACCGAGCGGTTCCTCGCGGCGGCGGCTGAGGGCGACCTGGCGGGCCTGATGGAGCTGCTCGCGCCGGACGTCCGACTGGTCGGCGACAGCGGCGGCAAGGCCAAGGCACCGCTGCGGATCCTGGAGACTGCAGACAATGTGGGCCGCTTCCTGGTCGCCATCGCAGGCAAGGGCATCCCGGAGATCTCGTTCCGCTTCCTTGAGCTGAACGGCGGACCCGCGGTGCTGATCCTTTCGGGTGACAAGCCCGACAGCGTCTTCCAGGTGGACGTATCCGCCGGACGCATCCGATCCGTGTATATCGTCCGCAACCCCGACAAGCTCCAGTCGCTGGCTTCCGCTTAGCCGAGCCGCCGACAGGGCCCCCGTTTCGCGACGGGGGCTTTGCCGTCGTGTCACGAAACGGGCCCTTTACGAACGCCCTGTGAACGCTCTACGGCAACCGCTCTCTGTGTTGCCTGTGGGATCGAGGATTGGTCTTGACCAAGGGTGTGGGCCGTCCTATGGTCACTGATAAGTGAAACAACCTTTAATAAACAAGGGCGCTAAAACGCGGCCGGACCACGGCGATTGCGGAGGACAGGGTGGGGACCACGCAGTTGGAATCGGTGCCGGAGCCGAAGTACTGGCATCTCAAGACAGTGCTGAGTGAGGCACTGGACTCCGAGTTCTCCGTGGGCGAGATCCTGCCCAACGAGCGAGACCTGGCCGCCCGCTTCGGCGTCGCCCGGGCCACACTCCGGCAGGCTCTGGAACAACTCGAACTGGAAGGGCGGCTTCAGCGCCGCAGGGGCGTCGGTACGACCGTCGCGCCGCCGCGCATGGGCGTCGCCGTCGGCACCGAACAGCACGCCTGGCCGGGCGCCGCGGAGGACGCCTGGCAGTCCGTCGACTGCGTGCTGGCGGCTCCGCCGACGGCCGTGGCCGACGTCCTGGAGACCGGTTCCGAGGAATTGGTGCACACCGTACGGCGCTCCCGGGTGAGCCACGGCCAGCCGGTCGCCGCCGAGCTGCTCTACATCCCGGAGACGTCGGTGCCCGACCTCTCCGCGATAGACGCTCCGTCCGCTGCGGCACGCGCGCGTGCGGTGCTGCGTGAGTTGCAGCGCCTCGAACTGGAGGGCCAGGACCGCGCTGTCGAGCTCGGCTCGGCCCGCGCGGACGACGCCAAGGAGCTGGACCGCCTTCCCGGGGCGCCGGTCCTCGTCGTCACGACCCGCTTCTTCGCCGAGGGCCGCACCGCCGCGGTCTCCGTCGCGACCTACCGCGCGGACACCTGCCGCCTGACCTTCGCCGACTCCGGCGGCGTAGAAATACACCACGGCCCGGAACGCCAGGCTTCCTGACGGCAGTCACAGCTCACCCGTCGCGCCCCGGAACTCCACCGGGGCGCGACGCGCTTTCTTCTCAACGCCGGGGATGGCAGCGCCCCTTCAGGGGCGCGGGGCTGTGTCGATCAGCGGCTCCGCCGCGTGGGCGCGCCCAGCCACAACGGCGCCGCACCCAACAGACGACACCAGGGCGCCCAGCCACAACGGCGCCGCAGCCGACACACGACCCACCCGCCGAGCTAGCGCCGCGTCACCGTGCCCTCGACCGCGAACAGTTGCTCCTCGACATGGTCGAGAGCGAGCCGCAGCGCCCCCGTAGCCGCAGCCGCCTCGCCGAGCAATGACAGGGCCACCTTCGGCGGCCGGAGGCAATACCGCGCCAACTCCCGCCGCAGCGGCTCCAGTACACCGTCCAGACCGGCCGCCCAGCCGCCCACGACGACCAGTTCCGGATCGAGGGCCAGGACCAGCGCCGCCACGTCGTGCACAAGGCGCTGTATGAAGCGGTCGACGGCCGCGCGGGCCCGCTGGTCGCCGTCGCGGGCCAGCGCGAAGACCTGGGCGACCGCCTGTTCGTCCAAGGGGTGCAGCGGTTCGTCCGTCGTGGACAGCAGCGTCTCCGGAGTCACGTCCCGGCCCAGCAGATGCAGCGCACCGATCTCACCGGCCGCCCCGCGATACCCCCGGTGCAGCCGCCCCCCGATCAGCGAACCGGCGCCCGGGCTCAGCCCCGCCAGCACCATCACCATGTCGTCGGACTCCGTCGCCGCGCCCTTCCAGTGCTCGGCGACCGCCGCCGCGTTCGCGTCGTTCTCGACCAGCACCGGGCACTTGAAGGAGCGGCTCAGCCGCTCGCCCAGGTGCAGTCCCGTCCACTCGGGCAGCGCCGTGCCCAGCCGTACCGTGCCGTCCGCCTCGACGATGCCCGGTGTGGCGACCCCGACCGCCCGCAGCGAGCCGCGTGCCACTCCGGCCCGGCGCAGCAGCTCGGCGACCGCCGTGCGCAGCCGCTCCAGGCGCTCGTCCGCCGACGCCGTCTCGTCGACGTCCTTGGCGATCGCGCCGAGCACCCGGCCGTCCAGATCGGCGAGGAGCACGGCGACGCGATGTGCGCCGATCTCCAGGCCCAGCAGATGCCCGGCCTCGGCCCGGAACCTGAACCGCCGCGCGGGCCGCCCCTGGCGCCGTACAACGCTCTCGTCGGCCGCCTTCTCGACGACGAGCCCGGCCTCGATCAGTCCCTCGACGACGCCCTCCACGGTCGGCCGGGACAGACCCGTCACCCGGGTGATCTCCGTCAGCGTGGCGCAGTCCGTGGCACGCAACGCGTGCAGCACCACCGCGGAGTTGATCCTCCGCAGCAGCGAGGGGTCGCCGCCGGTCAGCCCCGCCAAGGTCTGTCCTCCCAGCTCGTGCGCGTGTTGGGCGGATCGTACTCGGCGCGGCGGACCCCGGCGAGTGCCAGGCGCCACGGACTCACGAGCCCCACCGGATCACCCGGGCGCCACGAACCCCGACTCGTACGCCGCGATCACCGCCTGCGTACGGTCCCGCGCCCCCAACTTCGCCAAAACTGCGCTCACATGCGACTTCACGGTCTCGGTGCCGACGACCAGCCGGGCGGCGATCTCCGCGTTCGACAATCCCCTGGCCATCAGCCGCAGCACCTCGGCCTCACGCTCGGTCAACCGGGCCCGCTCCAGCGCCGCGCGCGCCGCCCGGTTCCCGCCGCCGTCGCCGTACTCCGCCGCCAACTGACGTACGGACGCCGGGAACAGCAGCGACTCGCCCTCGGCCACCAGCCGTACCGCGTGCACGATCTCGGCCGGCCGGGCCCGCTTCAGAAGGAAGCCGTCGGCACCGGCCCGCAGCGCCTCGTACACGTACTCGTCGTTCTCGAAGGTCGTGATGACCAGGATCTTCGGCGGGTCCTCGACCGTGCGCAGCACCGCGCGCGTGGCCTCGATACCGTCCAGGAGCGGCATCCGTACGTCCATGGCGACCACGTCGGGCCGCAGCTGCCGCACCAGCGGGATCACCGCGGCCCCGTCGGCGGCCTCCCCGACCACCTCGATGTCCGGCTGCGCCTCCAGCACGGCCCGCAGACCCGCGCGTACGAGGGGTTCGTCATCGACCAGGAGAACGGTGACCGGCATCCGGCCACCCTAGATCAGCCGAGTGGAAGCTCCGCATGCACCTGCCAGTCACCCGCGTCGGGCCCCGTGTGCGCCCGGCCTCCGAGCAGCGCGGCGCGCTCGCGTATGCCCCGCAGTCCGCTGCCCCGGCCCGGGCCCGGTATCGCCGCCGTCAGCGGATTGCGGACCTCCAGATCGAGCGTGCCGTCCGCGACCCGGATACGGACCCGGACGGGTACCGATCCCGCGTGCCGCAGCACATTGGTCAGCGCCTCCTGAAGAATCCGGTACCCCTCCCGGGACACCGGCCCCGGCACGGTCTCCACCGGCCCGGTCACCTCCGCGTCGACCTTCGCCCCCGAGGCCCGCGCGGACTCCCACAGCCGGTCGGCGTCCGTCAACGTCGGCCGGCTGCTCACCGGCCGCTCCGCCTCGCGCAGCACGCCCAACACGCGCTCCAGGTCCTCCAGCGCGGCCCGGCCGGTCTCCTCGATGGCACCCAGCGCGCGCTCGGTGAACTCCGGGTCGCCCGCCGCCCGAGCGGCACCCGCCTGCACCACCGCCACCGTCAGCGCGTGCCCGATGGAGTCGTGCAACTCCCGCGCGATGCGGTTGCGTTCCAACAACTGCTCGGTGCGCTCCTCCATAGCGGCGAGCCGCTCCGCGCGCGAGGGGCCGAGCAACGTGCGGGCCAGCGACGTGGCCACCTTGCCGAGGCCGACGACGATGGCGTACAAGGCGATCAGGGGGAGAGGCGCCAGAAAGGCGTACCACCCGCTCGGTGACGCTTCCTTGAGCACCCATACGTCGTCGGGCACGCGCCCGCGTGCACTCTCGATCAGCTCGAAGGCGATGACCGGCAGCCAGACGCAGGCGAACGAGGTCACCCACCCCAGCGCCATCCGGGCCTCCAGCCACAGCACGGTCCGGCCCCGGTCCCGCCAGGTCGCCGACGGCGCCACGGAGATCCCCGAGTCCTGCTTCCCCGCCGTCAGCAGCAGCTGCGCCTGCACCCCCTCGCCGATCCGCACGGCCGGGATCAGACCGACCGGGATCAGCACGAGCGCGGGTGCGTACGGTGTCTCCGGGCTGACGAGAATCCACACGCTGGTGAGCAGCATCGGCACCCAGAGGTGCAGCAGACGTGTGTACGTCGTCCCCCGGAGCAGCGGGCGCAGGAAGCGGGCCATTCCGACATCGTGACAGCCGGCACCGACAATCGACCTCCCCCGGGCGGGGGAGACGATCACCACCGGTGGGGGAGGACTCAACCCCCTTGAACGGCCAGGCTGTTGGTCATGACCAGCATCGACGTACGAGACCTCACCAAGGAGTACGGCACCCGGCGGGCCGTCGACCATGTCACCTTCGGCGTCCGTCCCGGCAAGGTGACCGGCTTTCTCGGCCCGAACGGCGCCGGAAAGTCCACCACCATGCGTCTCGTTCTCGGCCTCGACCGGCCCACCTCCGGAACCGCCACCATCGGAGGCCGCCCCTACGCCGAGCTCACCGAGCCGCTCCGTCACGTGGGCGCCCTGCTCGACGCGCAGGCCGCGCACGGCTCCCGTACCGCCCGCGATCATCTGCACGCCCTGGCGGCGAGCAATCGCATCCCGGTCGCCCGGGTCGACGCGGTACTGGAGGAGACGGGACTCGCGTCGGTGGCGCGGCGCCGGGTGAAGACGTACTCCCTGGGCATGCGGCAGCGGCTGGGCATCGCGGGTGCCCTCCTTGGCGACCCCGAAGTCATCCTGCTGGATGAGCCGTCGAACGGTCTCGACCCCGAAGGCATCGTCTGGATCCGGGAGTTGCTGCGCCGGCTGGCCGCGGAGGGCCGCACGGTCCTGGTCTCCAGCCACCTGATGAACGAGACCGCCTCCTTCGCCGACCACCTCGTGGTCCTCGGACGCGGCCGACTCCTCGCGGACACCCCCATGCGGGACTTCATCGACGCGCGCGTGCAGCCCCACATACGCATCCGTACGACGGACGCCGGTGCCCTCAAGGCCGAGCTGGCCGGACACGGTCACGACGCCGTGGAACACGAGGACGGGCACTGGACCGTGACGCACGCACGCGTGGACGAGATCGGCACCCTGTTGTCCGCAGCGGGCGTGCCGATCCTCGAACTGACCTCTGCGGAGGGCACGTTGGAGCAGGCCTACCTCGATCTGACCGCCACCGAGACAGAGTTCACCGCGCAGTACCAGGAGGCCCGACCATGACATTCACGCCCGCGTTCCACGCCGAGTGGATCAAGATCCGTACCCTGCGCTCCCAGATCGCGTCCCTCGCCACGATCCTCGCGGTGACGGCACTCTTCTCCGCGCTCGCCTCGTCCGACACCGGCGGCGACGACTTCGACCCGCTCTTCTCGGTCTTCTTCGGCGTGAGCTTCGGCCAGATCGCGGCGATCGCCTTCGGTACGACCGCCGTGTCCGCCGAGTTCCAGGGCGGAGCGCTACGGCTGTCGCTGGCCGCGGTGCCGCACCGGGGGCGCTGGTTCGCGGCCAAGGCGACGGCGATCGCCGTACCCGTGCTGGCCGTCGGCCTGGTCACCGGTGCCGTGACGCTGGCGGTGGGCAAGTCGGTCCTCGGCGCGAAGGCCGACGGGCTCGGCTGGGCGGAGCAGGTGCGCGGTGTCGTCGGCTGCGCCGTCTATCTCACGCTGATGGCACTGTTCGCCGCCGGGCTCACGGCACTGCTGCGCAGCGGTGCGGCGACACTGGGCATTCTCATCCCGTTCCTGCTGATCGTGTCCTTCGTGGTCGGAGACATGTCGAACAACATCGCGGACCTGCTGCCCGACCGGGCCGGTCAGGTGGCGCTCCACGAGACCTGGGACGGAGCGATGGGACCGTGGACCGGCCTCGCGGTAACAGCACTGTGGACGGCGGCGGCGCTGGCGGCCGGCGCGTGGAGTGTGCGGCGCCGGGACGCCTGATCCGGCTAAGTCACTGACGCCCCGCCAATTGTCAGTGGCAACCGCTTTACTGGATCACGTGGACATCATCGCGAAGCACCTCGCCACCATCGACCGGCTCTGCGCCCAGGAGTTCCCTGCGGAGCCGAGCACCTCGGGTCGCTGCACGGCCGGGCCCGGTTACTTCACGGTGGAGTTAGAGACCGACCAGGAACTGACGGCGGACGACTTCGACGCCTTGCGCCAGGGCATCGCGGAACGGTTGAACGACCGCCTGGGCGAACAACTCCCGTGGGGCCAGCTCACGATGATGGTGCGCATGGAGCGGGGTGAGGAGATACCGGAGCCCTGGGCCCGGCTGGCCGTCCGCACCGACGCGCTGGACGTGTGGCAGACGCCGGACACCGGCCGTTGGATCGCCCTCGGCGTGGCCGACCGGGACGACCAGGACGAGATCCAACTCCTCGTCACGGTCACGGAAACAGACCCGCCGTGACCCACTGGCCCCGAGCAGCCTCCCGCAACCGCCCGAACTCCTCGGCCATCGTCGCCGCCGTCCAATGCGCGTTCAACCCGCTCGGATTGGGCAGCACCCACACCCGCGTGTCCCCGAACACCCGCTCCTGCGGCCCCACTTGGGCCTTCCGGTCGTCAAATGCCGCCCGGTACGCGGTGACCCCGAGCACGGCCAGCCACCGCGGCTGCCAGCCCGCCAGCTTCGACGCGAGCGACTGCCCGCCCTCCCGGTACTCCTCCGCGCTCAGCTCGTCGGCCCGCGCCGTCGCCCGCGCCACCACATTCGTGATGCCGAGCCCGAACGACAGCAACTCGCCCTGCTCCGAAGGCTTCATGAGCCTCGGTGTGAAGCCGGACAGATGCAGCACCGGCCAGAATCGGTTGCCGGGACGGGCGAAGTGATGGCCCGTGGCCGCGGTCATCAGACCGGGGTTGATACCGCAGAACAGGACACCGAGACCGTCCGCGACGACGTCCGGTACGAGACGGTCGCGGGCGGCCTCCAGCTCTGCCTGGGTGAAGCGGGTCAGAGGATCGCCCCCGGGGTGTAGCCCGCGGCCTCCGGGTGCTGCTTCGCGATCTCCTCGACACGGGCGACCACGGCGGCGACCTGGTCGGCGGCAGCGCCCGTGAAGGACAGCTTGTCGGCCATCAGCGCGTCCAACTGGGCGCGGTCCAGCGGGATCCGCTCGTCGGCGGCGAGCTTGTCCAGCAACTCGTTGCGCTCGGCGCCCTGCTCACGCATCGCGAGCGCGGAGGCGACGGCGTTCTCCTTGATCGCCTCGTGCGCGACCTCACGGCCGACACCCGCGCGGACGGCGGCCATCAGCACCTTGGTCGTCGCGAGGAACGGCAGATAGCGGTCCAGCTCACGCGCCACGACCGCCGGGAACGCGCCGAACTCGTCGAGCACGGTCAGGAACGTCTCCAGCAGCCCGTCGAGCGCGAAGAACGCGTCGGGGAGGGCCACCCGGCGCACCACCGAGCAGGAGACATCGCCCTCGTTCCACTGGTCGCCCGCCAGCTCGCCGGTCATCGACGCGTAGCCGCGCAGGATGACCATGAGGCCGTTGACGCGCTCGCAGGAACGGGTGTTCATCTTGTGCGGCATCGCCGAGGAACCGACCTGGCCCGGCTTGAAGCCCTCGGTGACCAGCTCGTGCCCGGCCATCAGCCGGATCGTCTTCGCGAGCGACGACGGCGCCGCCGCGACCTGCACCAGCGCGGTCACGACCTCGTAGTCCAGCGAGCGCGGGTACACCTGGCCGACCGAGGTGAACGCCTGGGAGAAACCGAGGTGGGAGGCGATCCGCTGTTCCAGCTCCGCGAGCTTCGCCGCGTCGCCGCCGAGCAGGTCCAGCATGTCCTGTGCGGTGCCCACGGGGCCCTTGATGCCGCGCAGCGGGTAACGGCCGAGCAGTTCCTCGACCCGGCCGTACGCCACGAGCAGTTCGTCCGCGGCGGTCGCGAAACGCTTGCCGAGGGTGGTGGCCTGCGCGGCCACGTTGTGCGAGCGGCCGGCCATGACCAGCTCGCCGTACTCACCGGCCAGCTTGCCGAGGCGCGCCAGGACGGCCACCGTACGATCGCGCATCAGCTCCAGGGAGAGCCGGATCTGCAACTGCTCGACGTTCTCCGTCAGGTCCCGGGACGTCATGCCCTTGTGGACCTGCTCGTGCCCGGCGAGGTCGTTGAACTCCTCGATCCGCGCCTTCACGTCGTGCCGCGTGACCTTCTCACGCTCGGCGATCGAGGCCAGGTCGACCTGGTCGAGCACGCGCTCGTAGTCCGCGATCGCCGCGTCCGGCACCTCGATCCCGAGGTCCTTCTGGGCCCGCAGCACAGCGAGCCAGAGCTGCCGCTCCAGCTTCACCTTCTGCTCGGGCGACCAGAGCGTGGCGAGCTCGGTGGAGGCGTAACGTCCGGCGAGGACGTTCGGGATGCGGGGCTTGGCGGCAGCGGAAGTCACGTGTACGGATTCTACTGGCGATTAGTGCAGGCCAGCGCCACGGTCTCCTTCGTCGGAAGCTACGAGACCTCCGTCACCGGCCCGAGTTCGCCGGCTCGGCCATCACCCCGGCATGACACAGCAGCGGCGCGCACCAGCATGCCAGCGTCCGTCCGCGCAGGTCCGGCACGAGGGGGGTCCTCGCTGTCGAGAGGGTGAGGACGCGTGCGTCTTCGTCGCGCGCAAGGAGTGCGAGCGGCGCCGTGCTTGTGGCCATCGTCTGCCGCAGCGACGACCTGAGGCGCTGTAGGAGTGCCTCTGCTGGAGACGGCTCTGCGGCTGCCGGCCGCCTACATCGGCGCGAAGGGCTCCCGCCGCACCCACCAGGACCGCGACCGCAGACTCCGCGAAGTCGGCCTCACCGAAGCCGAACTGACCCGCCTTCACTCACCCATCGGCCTCGATCTCGGCGCCCGCACACCCGAGGAGACCGCCCTGTCCATCGCCGCCGAGATCATCGCCATCCGCCACAGCGGAACAGGGCTGCCCCTGAGCGACTCACACACCGATCCACCACGCCACTGAAGAGCGCCGGTCGGCGGTGATCGGCGCGGGTGGCCGCGTGACACGCCGCGAGCCGACGGTCAGGAGCACCAGAACACCCTGAGCCCGGTCCGGGCCGGCGTGGCCACCTCGATGCCGACAGCCCGTGCTCGGGACGGGGCCTTCCAGGAGACTGCGGAGGTCGATTTGAATAACGAAAGCGATCGGTTTACCACTAGTGGGAAATCGATCGGTTTCCCCGTGGGGGGCGGCCGAGACCGTGATCCACTGTTGCCTTCGTGTGCCGAAGGTTTTTGAGTCTGCAGGTTCCCGATCCGGCGCTGGTGCCGTCCGGTCTTCTCCCGATGTAGCTGTGTTGTCCAGGCCGGAGTAAGCCATGAATGGAATTCACCCCTTCCGCGTGCTGCGCGCGAAACCCCTGTGGATCGCCAGCGGTGAGATCACCGGCGTTCTCGCGCTGCTGTCCGCCGTGCTGTAGGTCGGCGCCAACATCGCCCCGGCCGGCTACATGAAGAACCTGCCCGTCGGCCTGGTCAACCAAGACCGCCGTCGGCAGGACCACAATGATCGCGGACGGCGGCTACCGAGGACCCGGCCTGGTCATCCCGCACCGCCGCGAACCCTCCAAGCCCAACTCCCGGCCTGGAAAGAGGAACACAACACCACACACCGCAAGGTGCGCGCCCGCGTCGAGCACACCTTCGCCCGTATGAAGACCTGGAAGAGCCTCCGCGACTGCCGCCTCAAGGGCGACGGTGTCTACCACGCAATGCGCGGGATCGCCTGCCTGCACAACCTCACCGTCGCCAGGTGGCGAAGAAGCCGGCAGTTCAACGAGCACGTCGTAGATCATTCACGGGACAACGCTTAGGAACGACGTCCTTGGACACCGGGCGCCCTCGAATCACAGAGGCCGTACCAGTGACACATCCGCCCATCTACCTCACCCGATCAGCACGGGGCAGCCGAGACAGCCATGTGTTCAGTTGACTTCTGCGCCGAGGGCGATGTCGAAGCCGGCGCCGTGGCGGGCAAGCCCCATCAGCAGGAGGCCGGTCCATTCGAGGACCGACGCCATCTGGAGCCCTCCGGCGTCGAGAGGCCGCAAGCCGATGCTCGTCAGAAACGCCGCGACTTGGGCCTTCGCCTCGGCGTCGTCGCCAGCAAGAAACGCGTCCAGGGGCGTGTCGTGAGCGAGGACGTGGCCGAATATCGAGTTCAGCGCCTTCACGACCGGTGTGCCCTCGGGGGCGGCAGCGGCGATCTCCTGGGCCGCCGAGCGGCCTGAGTTGGTCGCGAGTCCGTCGGCGTCGGTGTTGAAGGGATTGGAGATGTCGACGAGGATCTTGCCGGCCAACGCGCCGTCGTAGCGAATGACCGCGTCGACTGCACCGGTGTACGGGACGGCCACGATGACGATGTCACCTGCCGGCGTTGCACCGAACACGCCGACGGTGGCTCCATTGCCGATCTGGTCGGCCAGCGCCTGAGCTTTGCCGGTGTTGCGGCTCATGAGCTCGATGGTGTGGCCGTGCTTCGCCGCCCGGGTGCCGATGGCGGTGGCCATGTTGCCCGAGCCGATGATGCTGATGGTGGTCATGACGTTTTCCTTTGCTGCCTGTCGATCAACTGCTGGGTTAGGGGTCTTGCCGGTGTGGTGGGCTGCGTCGAGAGCATTGGCCGCGCAGGGCGGAGTGCTAAGAGCGTTCGCGAGCGACGTGTTCGCGTACGGCGGGGATGGTTTCCGCGGCGAAGCGTTCGAGTACGTCCGGGTCGTCGCTGGCCAGGATGAAGACGCTGACACCGTCCTCGACGGCCATCTGGGCCAGTGCCTCCGCAGTCTGCTGACTCGGGAAGATGTTCAGCAGCCGGGTGATCTCGCGGGGGTCGCGGCTAGCGGCCCGCGCGGCGTCGTCGATGATCGCGTTTCCCTTCTGGAGGCCGCCTGGCTCCATGACCGGCAGCGACGGCAACCAGCCATCGGCCTTACGTCCCACCAGGCCCTGCATCTTCGGCTTGTGGGCTCCGAGCCAGATCGGGATCGCGTGTGCGGGCGCGGGTCCGCGCTCGGCGCCGTGGACCGAATAGAACTCCCCGTCGACATCCAGTCGTCCGGGCCCGTCGGCGTCCCACACCCCGCGGATCACGTCGATCGCCTCGCTCAACGCTGCCACTGACTGCAAGGGGGTCAATCGACGTCCGCCGATCGCCTGCACCGCATCCCAGTAGAAGCCGGCCCCGAGCCCGAGGCTGATCCGAGCACCGGAGAGCAGGTCGAGGCTGGCGGCTGCCCGGGCGAGTACGGCGGGGGGCTGACGCAGCGGCAAGTTGAGCACATTGCCAGACAGACCGATGCGCTCGGTCCGCGCGGCCACCCAGCTCAGCAGAGTCCAGGTATCGAGAAAGCTCGACTGGTAGGGATGATCCTGGAAGGTCACGAAGTCGAAACCGAGCCGCTCACTGAGCTGCGCCAACTCGACCGGACGGGCCGCCGGGGAGTTCGTGGGACCGATGAATGTTGCGAAACGCAGGGGATGACCATAGTCAGGCATCGACGTCTCCTTCAGTCGTTCGTGTGTGGTCAGCCGCGACGCGCGACGTCGTCGCCCACGGCGTGTTGTCAGATCAGGGCGTTGACGTTTTCGTCGAGAGGCTCGGCCTGGCCGGCCTCGTGGTGAAGGCTGGTGCCGCCGCGGGGCCGCGCCGCCGAGGGCGGAGGCAATCGCGAACCCAAGCAGTCCCACGATGAACATGGTTTTGCGGCCGTACGCGTCGGCGAGCCGGCCGCCCAGCGGTAGCAAACTGCCGAACGCCGGCACGTGCAGTGATGACCCACTGCCGGTTGGCGTCAGAGAAGCCCAGGTCGGCCTGCGCCGAAGGCAACGCCGCGTTCACGACAGTTGCATCCAGCAGAGTCATGGTCTGGGCGGTGACGACGACGCCCAGAGCCATCCACCGTCGCTCGTGGTGCGGATTGTGTGGAACCGTCGATTGCGCTGCGTCGGCTTTCGCGACGACTGAGACGCGGGGGCCCTGGAGGGCTCGTTACTGCTCATTCTCTCTGCCCCTGGTGCGGTTAGGTCGGAGCGCCGACATGAGGCGCTTCTCTGGTCGTCGCTCGCTGTTAGATCTGGCTGAACCCGCCGTCGACGACTAGGTTTGCGCCGGTGATGAAGCTGGCGTCCGAGGAGGCCAGGAACAGCGCGGCAGCGCCGATTTCCTCGCTGCTTCCCAGCCGTCCCAGCGGGATGGCGGCGGTGATCTGCTCCCGAATCTCGGGGGATACGGTGCTGAAGAGCGCGGTGTCGATCGAACCGGGACTGACGACATTTACCCGGATGCCGCGGACCTTCAGCTCCGCGGCCCAGGTGCGGGCGAGTGAACGCACGGCGGCCTTGCTCGCCGAGTAGACCCCGGCACCGGGAATGCCCTTGGTCGCGCTGGTCGTGCCGTTCAGGATGATCGACGCACCGTCGTTCATCAGCGGCAGCAGGTACTGAACGGTGAACACAGTGCCGCGGAAGTTCACGCCCACCAGCGCATCGAACGTATCCGGAGTGATGCTTCCCAGCGGGTCCGAAACCGATCCGAGGCCGGCGCTCGCAAATAGGACGTCGACTCGTCCGTGACGCTCCCGCACGGTCTCGGCCAAGCGAGCCAGGTCGTCGAGATTTCCCGAGTCCGCCTGTACGCCCGTCACGTTGTGGCCGATGGAGGCGACCGCCTCATCCAGCCTGCGCCTGTCTCGTCCGGTGATGAACACTTCGGCGCCTTCGGCGACGAACAGCTTGGCCGTCGCCAACCCCATCCCAGAGGTTGCTCCAGTGATCACGGCGACCTTGCCATCAAGCTTGGGCATGTTGACCTTCATCCTTCTGTCGGCCGAACGGCCGAACGGTGCGCGGACCCTGCGGGGCACGGGGGCCGGCGAGTACGCGCTGGTTGTGCGAAGCGCTCCGCAGACGGGACTGTTCTCCCGTTCGCAACTACACGCTCACCGTATCAGATGCGTGCGCGCGCACCTAACTGGGAGGGCACTCAGTTTCCGGGTATGCTGCTGGGTGTGAAGGCACCCGTGTCGCAACCGCGAATCATTTCCCCGGACCAAGTCAAGGGCTGGTTTGCGCTGCTGCTCACCCACTCCACAGTTACCGGGCGGATCGACGCCGCGCTGATGGACCAGCACAAGATCTCGTTCAGTACCGTCGAAATCCTGTGCTGGCTCCTGGAAACCGAGCCTCAGTCGGTTCGAGTTCTGTCTGGCGAACTTGTCAGCGTGAGCCCCACTCGAGCATCACGGTTGGTCCAGAATCTGATCGATGCCGGGCACCTCCAGCGTGGCGCCGACCAAGGCGACGGGCGGGTGTCGCTCATCAGCTTCACCAAAAGCGGACGGCACTTCGCCGAGTCGGTCAGACGAACTTTCGAGGATTCGGTCAAGAAGTACTTTGTCGATCCCCTCGACGACGATGACATTGCTGCCATCACCCGGATTTGGGCCAAGCTCGAAAACGCAGAAGGTCCTGGCTGAGGGAAATCCGGATCGCTGTGATCGCCGTCCTCTTTCGGCGACACGAGACCGGTCGGCGACTGTCGTCGGCTGTCGGGACTTCGAGTGACAGGGACCACGCGATGCAGCGGCGGATCGTGACCGCCAACGTCGTGGGCCGCCAGCCGAGCGGCTCGCGTGCGAGCCGCCTGGTCACCGTGTCACGCACGGTCCCCTCGCCACCGCAGCGGCTGCACCACTGGTCGGGTTCGAGGACCCGACAGGCGAGCACGGCCAGTTGGCGCAGGGTCAGGTTCGTCCGCCGGCAGACGGCGACCAGCAGCACTCGGTCCTCCAGCGGCAGGCTCCACGGCCGGCCCTTGCGCACCGGATCCGCACCCTCACGCCGCAGCGCAGCGAGCTGCTTGCTCAGCTGACACGGGCTCAGCCCGGTGAACAGGGTTGTCCAGGGCGGTTATTGGAACAGTACCCCGGTGCGCGCGCCTTCGCGCTGCCAGAGGTCGTCGAGGACATGGCCCACCAGTCCTCGCCCGAGGTCCTCAAAGCGGTCTGGCGCGCCTGGTTCCCCGAGCAGATCCCTGAGCGACTCGTACTCGCCGAACCGCTCGAGGGCGAGGTCCTGACCGTGGGCGGGGCGGAGGTCCGCCCGGTCCGCCTGGGACATACCGACAGCGACAAGACCACCTGCCTGCACGTGCCCGACCTGGGCCTGGTCGTCGCAGGCGACGTGATCTACAACAACGTGCACCTCATGCTCGCGGCATCGGACGCGGACGGGCGAGACGAATGGCTGAGGGCTCTCGACACGGTCGAGGCGCTGGTGCCGACCGCGTTCGCCGCGTGGATGTCCACCGACGCCAACGACGGCCTTCCCGTCGTGGCCACCCTTGTCGGCGCGATCCTGCTCGCCCGCGCCACGGCGGGCACGGAACTGCCGGAGAAGATCCTGGAATCGACCCACAAGGCCCTGACCGTTCCACGCGGGCCTCGCCCTGGAACCCCGGGGCCAGAGACTGTGCGACGGGGGCTCTACGCCACGTAGGTAGGCAATCTCCGGAATCCCAGCAGCACGCGGTGGCGCCAGCCCTCCGGCCGCCCGCCCACCCCTCGGGCCATGCCGGAATGGGCAGCAGCGGCCGGATGACCTGCCATTTATGGATTCGGGCCATGACGTAGCCGAGGGTCACAGGATGGTCGCCCGGGCCCGGGCCTGGGGCTGGGGCTGGGCCGCGCCTCAGCGAGGCAGCAGGACGTCGACCTGCCCCCGGATGTCCTGCACGATCTCCTCGACGCTCAAGGTGATGTTCACACTCGCCGCCGTGCTGAGGAACATCACGGCGGACACGATGTGTGCCAGCGTCGCGGCGTCGCCCTCCGTGACCTGCTCGTCTCGGCGCAGCACGGCGGCGATGGCCTCCTCGGTCTGCGCGACGATGGCGAGTGCCGCGCCGTGCCGGGGCTCTTCGGGGTCGCCGAAGACCATCTCTCGGAGGTAAGTGCGTCCGTTGTCGATCTGGGTGCGGTTGCACTCCACGATCGGCCGGACGATCGCCAGCACCGCGTCCAGCACGCCTGGGACGGCCTCGGCGTCTGCCCGGCCCTGCTCAAGTGCTTCGGCGTACTTGGCGTTCTGGACAAGGAGGAGGAGTTCGCCCTTGGTCTTGGCATAAAGGAACAGGGTCCCGGTGCCGATGTCGGCCTTGTCGGCGATCTGCTGGGTCGTGACCTCATCGATGCCGTGTTCGGCGAACAGCTCAGTGGCGGCAGCGACGATGCGGTCGAACTTCTCCTGCTTGTTCCGCTCGCGCCGTCCGACCGACCGGGGGGCGACAGGCATGACGGTGTCCTCCAGGAATAGATTATGACTGCAATCAGTTATGATTGCAGTCAGTACCGCGTGGGCTCGAATACGGCTGCGCTCATTCTCCCATGGCGGGGTGACGAGTCGTCGCTCCATCCGTGCAGCGCCACGCACTTCACATCCCCTTGGACCGAAGGAACACCCATGCCCTCCCTCAACGAAGCAGTCGTCCTCGTCACCGGCGCCAATGGCGGTATCGGCACCCACTTCGTCCACGAGGCCCTGGCTCGCGGCGCCGTCAAGGTCTACGCCACCGCCCGTTCCCCCCGCGCCTGGGACGACGAACGCATCGTCCCCCTGACCCTTGACGTCACCGACCGCGCGTCGATCGACGCGGCCGTCGCCGCCGCGGCGGATGTCACCGTGCTCGTCAACAACGCGGGCGCCATCCCGCCGAGCGCGAGCCTGCTGGACGTCACCGAGGCGGACATCCGGGCGAACATGGAGACGAACTTCTTCGGACCGGTCTTCCTCGCCCGCGCCTTCGCACCGGTCCTCGCCGCCAAGAAGGGGTCAATCCTCATCGACGTGCACTCCGTTGCCAGCTGGTATGCCTTCGGCGGCGCCTACAGCGCGTCCAAGGCCGCATTGTGGTCGGCCACCAACTCGCTGCGCATCGAGTTCGCACCCATGGGCGTCCACGTGACGGGTGTGCACATGGGCTACGTCGACACCGATATGGCCGCGCACGCCGACGGACCCAAGATGCTGCCGACGCAGCTGGTGACGACGGTCTACGACGCCGTCGAGGCCGGAGAATACGAGGTCCTGGCCGACGAGTTGACCAAGGGGGTCAAGGTGGCTCTGAGCGGCCCGGTCGAGGTGCTTTACCCGGACCTGCACAGCACGGACGCCTGAGCTTGTTCCTCGGTCCCGACGTGATCTCTTCACGCCGGGACCCCGTGATCCATCGCGTTCGAACGGTTGGCCGACCGGTGTCGAGAAGGGGTGCACCGTCGCGGCCGTCGAGCCGTGGATGAGATCGGCGGTCGATCCGCCGGCAGCCCGATCAGCAGCGGGGCACCACCGTGGTGACAGACCATCGCGGCTGTAGGACCACGGTCCAAGGCGGTGGCAGGCACCGTGAGTTCGGCCCGGTCGGTGTCGGTGAAGCTCGGTCGGGCCATGCTCGGCGCGCACTCGTCCGCGCATCAACCGGTGCAGTTCGTCCAGCGACCGCCAGGGCACTGCCCCGAACGCCACCCGCAGCAGTGTCGGCGGGTACAGGCTGCGCCACTGCGTGGTGAGTCCTGGCCAATCGGCCCGTGGCCCGGAGAGGGCGCCGACGCGTTCGAATTCGCCCGTGATGCTGGTGCACCGGTCAACCGCGGTGCCGAAGACGTCGGAAATCAGGTGGGCCCTGCGGCAAAAGAGGACGTACACGGCGTTGGCTGCGTACGTGCTCGCTTTCTGATGGGTGTCAGCGTTGCTGGTTGGCGACGCCGATGTGGTGCCCGAGACGGTATTCGAAGTCGATGCCGGCCTGTTCGGCGACGGCCTGCGTGCCGGCGGCCCGGGTGAGGAAACCGGGGAGGGCGAGGGAGTGGGTGAACTCGCCGTACGCGGCGACCAGGTCCGCGTCCGGAGGCAGGGATGCCCGGTTGATCTGGGCTTTGGCCGAGGCTAGTGAGGTGCGGTCGAAGGAGGCGAGCCGGGCGGCGACGGTGCCGACGAAGGCGTCGAGTTCGCTGTCGGGGAGGGCGCGGGTGACCCAGCCCCAACGCTCGGCGGTGTCGGCGTCGTAGTCGTCGCTGGTGAGGATGGCTTCCAGAGCGCGGTCGCGTCTGACGGCGCGGGGGAGGCGTTCGGTGCCGCCACCGCCGGGCAGCAGTCCGCTGCCGACCTCGGGCTGTCCGAAGATCGCCTCCTCCCGACTGGCGTAGCGCAGATCGAGGGCGAGCTCGTTCCCGCCGCCACGGGTGCTGAGCAGATCCGACGGTCCGCTTCTCGCCCGCGCCGCTCACTCCTCGTAGTGCGGGAGGATCTCGCCGTTCTTGACGTAGGTGAGCGCCGCGGTGACGTCGTAGGCGTGGATCGCGGAGACCTGCGGGGTCAGCCGGTCGGACAGGTCCTGGATCACCTGGCCGGTGAAGGAGGCGTCCCGTGCTGCGGTGTCGGTGAACCCGAGGCTGAGGGAGGCGTGGAAGTGCTGGTCGTGGGGGTTGTCGTGGGCGACGTCCGGGGTGTCCCAGAGCTTTTCGATCCAGGGCAGGAACGTCTGTGTGCGCAGTTCCTTCAGCACTCCGGTGCCGGCGAGCGCGGGAGCGAGCTGCTCGTTGACGAACTTCCGGAAGGCGCCGGCGCCGATCCCGTCTCTGCGGCGCAGGTAGATCAGAGCGCGGGCACCGACCGTCTGTCCGGGGCCTGCGACGTCGTACCAGCGGGATGAGTTCGGCGGGCCGGCGTAGAACAGGGTGCGGCGGAACACGTTGATCTCGTCGGCGTAGGCCAGCTTCGTCTGCTTGCGCCCTTTCAGGGGTGCAAGCGCCGACTGGAAGGTGACTTCCGCGACTCCGTCGATCTTCCGGTCGGCGGGGATCGCGGTCTGGACCCCGTCTATGGCCGGCCACCGGCCCGGGTTGTGCTCGGCGAGGTGGATCTGCCGGTACTCCTCCAGGCCCGGGGTGGCGGAGATGATCCCTGAGTGCGGGCCCTTCCAGTGGTCCATGCCGGTCTGGCGGGGCTGGTCGGTCCGCACCCACAGCAGGATCGAGGAGGTGAGGGGCTTCTTCACTTCCGGGGGTGCGACGGCCGGTGACGTGCTCATGGTGTTGCCCTTCTCTTCCTGGTCAAGCGGTTGTCATCAGGCGAGGAACTCGACCGCCACGGGGGCGAACCGGTCGTGGTACTGGAAGATGCCGCCGTGCCCGGAGTCGGGGTAGATGATCAGCTCACTGCCCTTGATGCGCCGGTGCAGGTCCTCCGACAGGACCGACGGCACCATGCGGTCGTTGTCGCCGTTGGCGATCAGGGTGGGCTGAGTGATCGACGACAGGTCGTCGGGGGTGGAGCGCCCCCACTTCTTGATGGCCTTCAGCTGTGTCTGGAAAGCCTTGGTCTTGATGTCCGCGTCGCGGTCGACGGTGCGTTCCTTGAGCCGGTTGACGAACGCGCGCCCGGCCGCCTTGCCGGTGGCGTTGCGGTTGAAGAACAGGAACTCCTTGGGGTCCGAGCGGGTCAGGGTGGCACGCAGGATGTCCCAGTAGGTGATTCTGGCGACCTTGTCCATGTCCTTGCCGCCCTTGGGCCCGGTGCCGGTGAGGACGAGCCTGCGGACGAGCTCGGGGTGCTTCACCACCAGGGCCTGGGCGACCATGCCGCCGAGGGAGAAGGAGAAGACGTCGATCTTGTCGTACCCGAGCGCCTTGATGAAGGTGTAGGCGTCGTCGGCCATCGCCTCGACGCTGTCCGGCACCTGGCCGGTGGATGCCCCGACACCGCGGTTGTCGAAGGCGATGACGTGACGGCCCTTCGCGACGGGGTCGACGATGCGGGGGTCCCAGTTGTCCAGGGTCGCGGCGAGGTGGACGAAGAAGACGACGGGGATGCCGCCCTTCGGTCCCAGCTCGCGGTAGGCGTAGGTGACGCCGCCGGCGCTGACGGTGCGGGCCGGGGCCTTCGCGTAGGAGGTGATGACGGCTTCGTTCGGGGTGCCGGTGCTGCTCATGACGGATTCTCCTCGGGTGTTTTGTGTCGCTGTGCGTGTTGTGTCACCCGTCGCGGTTGCGGCGGGTCAGCTGTTGCCGATGACGGCCTTGCCGCGGATGCCGCCCTGGGACAGGGACTGCAGCGCCTGCGGGGTCTGGTCGAAGCGGACCACCTTTCCCACGACCGGGCGCACCACGCCCTGGTCGATGAGGGTGGTGATGTGGCGGAGCTGGTCGCCGCTGGCGCGCATGAGCAGGAACTCGTACGTCACGCCGAGCTTCTTCGCCTGCCTGCGGATCTTGCGGCTCAGGCCGGCGACCGCAAGGCGCAGCAGCGGGTTCAGGCCTGCCTCGCGGGCGAACGCGGGGTCCGGGGGACCGGCGATCCCGATGGCCTTACCGCCAGGCTTGAGCACCCGCAGGGACTTCTCGAGGTTCTCCCCACCGATTCCGTCCAACACCAGGTCGTAGCCGGTCAGGAGCTGCTCGAAGTCCTGGGTGCGGTAGTCGATCACCGTGTCCGCGCCGAGCGCGCGCACGAAGTGCGCGTTGGAACCGCCGGCGGTCGTGGCGACGCTCGCACCGAGGTGTGCGGCGAGCTGGATCGCGATCGAACCGACCCCGCCGGCGCCGGCGTGGACGAGAACCTTCTGCCCGGGCCGCACCTTCCCGCGTTCCACCAGCGCCTGCCATGCCGTGAGCGCCACCAGTGGCAGCGAGCCTGCCTCATCCATGCTGATCGAGGCGGGCTTGAGCGCCACGTCGCCCTCCGCGACGGCGATGCGCTCGGCGAACGTGCCGATGCGGTCCTGGGCGGGCCGGGCGTAGACCTCGTCTCCGGGCTTGAAGCCGCGAACCGCCTTCCCGACTCCGATGACGGTGCCCGCGACGTCGTTGCCCAGGATCAGTGGCAGCTTGTACGGCAGGATCTGCTTGAACTCACCGGCGCGGATCTTCTCATCCAGCGGGTTCAGCCCGGCGGCCTCCACCCGGACCAGCACGTCGTGCTCTCCCACGGTGGGCTCGGGGACCTCCGCCTCCTGTAGCGGCTCCTTGTACTTGGTGACGACGAACGCTCTCATGGGGCGCCACTCCTTGCCTTCATCCTATTTATCCAGGTCTGAGACCGGGTCGGCCAATTCGACGCGACTTCCGGGGTCTCGCCCCGCTCGGTCAATCCGAGTACGCTCAACTATGAGTGTACTCAGAATTATTGTCAAGGGAGGCCCCATGGGACGCGGCCACATGCCGCTCGGGCGCCGCGAGCGGGCCAAACAGGCCAAGCGCGAGCGCATCATGACCGCGGCCCGTGAGCTGTTCGCCGAACACGGCGTCAGCGGGGTCACGACGCAGCAGATCGCCCACCGGGCCGACGTCGCGATCGGCACCCTCTACCTGTACGCGTCCACGAAGGCCGAGTTGCTGATCATGGTGCAGAACGAGAAGTTCGCCGCCGCCATCGACGCCGGCCTCGCCGCCGCGAACGCCGCCGCCGGACAGGGCGCCCTGGAGCCGGTCGTCGCCCTCATCCGTCCCGTGGTGGAGTGCCTGAGGGAAGAGATCGAGAACGGCCGCACATACCTGCACGAACTCGTCTTCGGCGACCCGACCGAGCCCTACCGGCAAGCGGGCCTGGCCCTTGCCGGCCGCCTCGAGGACGGCGTCACCGGCCTGCTCACCCGCGACGCGCACATCGGCGCCGCCGACGCGGCAACGCTGGCGCGGGTGATCACCGCGATCATCCACATCAGCACCACCGCCACCGTGTACCTGGAACGCAGCGACGAAGTCGTCCTCGCCGACATCCGCGACCAGATCCACGCCACCCTGGCGCCCCACCACCGCGCGGTATGACCGCTCGCTCCACGAGCCGACCATCGAACACCCCGGGAAGGGAGCACGTCATGAGCGCACTACGGCGCATCGTCCTCGGCGCCGGCTCGAGCACGATCGGCACGCATACGGCTTCTGGAGAGCGCCCGGGTCACCGACTGTGTCGGCGTCCGGTGAGCTACCGCCGATGCCGCTCCCTGCAGGTTTCGTAGGCCGTGCGCCGGAGCGTGAATCCTCCGGGACTTGCAGGTCTGCCACAACCGGTGTGGCGGGCAGGTCGCGGACCGACGCCGGAAGTGCGAATCGGCTTCCGGCTGACGGATCTTCCCGAGCTGGGGGCGTTCTCTTTCGTGTCGACTTCGTGGGAACTCGCCGCCGAGCTAGCCGCGTTGGCTGCTGCCCTGGAGGTGGCTACAGGCGGCCGGTCGTTGAGGTCGACAGGACGCAGGTCCTCGCTCAGGATGCGGTACGACTCGCGGCGTGACGTCGGTCTGTCGGCTGCAGGTGTCGTGCGGGTGAGGCTCCGTGTTCAATCGATGCATGGCATCCGGGCGAGGCTCGGAGTCAGGGCCCCACCCGTCGCCAGTCCGTCACAGGGCCAGGGTTTGTGTGGTCCACAGGGGTGACCCAGAAGGCTTTGCCCAGCTCGGCGCTAAAGTGCGCGCCTGTCCGGCCGTCCCCCGAGGAGCGGCCGGTGAGGCGGCGGCCGATCCAGGGGAGGAGGTACTGGCGGGTGAAGCGGACGTCCTCCACGCGGCGGGCGGTCCAGTTCGGGGGCGGGGTCGGCGGCATCGGGGTGCGCCACTCCGGGTCCTCCGCCTCGTAGCCGAGGGTCTGCCATACGGCCTCGGCGACGCGGCGGTGGCCCTCATCCGTGAGGTGGAGGCGGTCGACGTCCCACGCGCGCGGGTCGGCGAGTGAGGGGGCGCCGTACAGGTCCACGACCAGGGCGCCGTGCCGGTCGGCGAGGTCGTCGACGCAGGCGAAGAGCTCTTCCATGCGCGGCCGGAAGCGCTCCAGGACCGGGCCCTGGCGGCCGGGGCTGCGCATCAGCACCAGCTGCTTGCAGGCGGGCGTGAGGCGCTCCACGGCCTCCTCCAGCAGCGCGCGCACCCGGCCCATGTCGCACTTGGGGCGCAGGGTGTCGTTCAGGCCGCCGACCAGCGTGATCACATCGGGCTGCATGGCCGCCGCCGGGCAGACCTGCTCCTCGACGATCTGCGCGATCAGCTTGCCGCGTACGGCGAGGTTGGCGTACCGGAAGCCGGGCGTCCGGGCGGCCATCCGCCCGGCGAGGAGGTCGGCCCAGCCCCGGTAGGTGCCGTCAGGGAGCAGGTCCGACATGCCCTCGGTGAAGGAGTCGCCGATCGCGACCAGGCTGGTGTGCGTGGGATTCGTCTGCATGGCGACGAAGATGATATCCCGCGTCCATACCCGCCGGTCGGTCCCCCTCCCCGATCAGGGGCCGGGCTCACGTCCGCTGCCCGAACAGCTCCCGCAGCACGTCCTCCATGGTCACAAGACCGGTCAGTCGCCCCTCCTCGTCGAGGACCGCCGCGAGGTGCGTACGGCCGCTGCGCATCGCGGTGAGGACGTCGTCCATGGGAGTGCTCTCCCGGATGTTCGCGATGGAGCGCATGTCCTCCACCTTGAACGGCTCGTCGCGCGGCGAGGCGTCGAGCGCGTCCTTGACATGGAGGTAGCCGATGATGCGGCGCTCGGCGTCCACCACTGGGAAGCGGGAGAACCCGGACTCGGCCGACAGCACCTCCAGCTCGGCCGGAGTGATGCCCGCGACCACGTAGTCGACGCGTTCGAGGGGGAGTACGACGTCCCGGACCGGTCTGCTGCCGAGCTCCAGCGCGTCGTTCAACCGCTCCCGGGCGCGCTCGTCGATGAGACCTGCCGCGCCGGAGTCCCTGACGATCCGGGCGAGTTCGGCGTCCGAGAAGGTCGCCGTGACCTCGTCCTTGACCTCGACACGCAGCAGTTTGAGCAGCGTGTTGGCGAACGCGTTGATCGTGAAGATCACCGGGCGCAGCGCCCGGGACAGCGTCACCAGCGGCGGTCCGAGGAGCAGAGCGCTGCGTACCGGCTCGGCCAGGGCGATGTTCTTCGGCACCATCTCGCCGAGCAGCATGTGCAGATAGGTCGCCGCGGCCAGCGCGATCACGAAGGACACCGCATGGCCCGCGCTCTCCGGGACGCCGACCGCGTGGAACACCGGTTCCAGCAGATGCGCGATCGCCGGCTCGGCGACGATACCGAGCACCAGCGTGCACAGCGTGATGCCGAGCTGGGCCGCGGCCAGCAGCACGGACACGTGCTCCAGACCCCACAACACGCTCTTGGCGCGCCGGTCGCCCTGCTCGGCGTGCGGCTCGATCTGGCTGCGGCGCACCGAGATCAGCGCGAACTCGGCGCCCACGAAGAAGGCGTTGACGACCAGCGTCGCCAACCCGATCAGCAGTTGTACGGCGGTCACAGCTCCCCCTTCGCGGAGTCGGAATCGGAACCGGAGTCAGGACCGGATGCGGCCCGCGGCGCGTGCAGCAGCAGCCGCGCGGCCCGCCGCCCCGACGCGTCCACCACGTCGATTCGCCACCCGGCGACCTCGACGGTGTCCCCGACCTCCGGAATCCGCCCCAGCTCGGTGGCGACCAGACCGGCCAGCGTCTCGTACGGCCCCTCGGGCACCCGCAGCCCGACGCGCGCGAGCTGGTCCATGCGGGCGGCGCCGTCCGCCGAGTACAGCGTGCGGCCCTCGTCGTCCGTCCCCGCCGATGCCAGGTCGGGCGTCTCGTGCGGGTCGTGCTCGTCCCGCACCTCTCCTACGACCTCCTCGACGATGTCCTCCAGGGTCGCGACCCCCGCCGTGCCGCCGTACTCGTCGATGACGACGGCCATCGTGCGCTTGCCGGACAGCCGGTCCAGGAGGCGGTCCACGGTGAGGGACTCGGGGACCAGGAGGGGTTCGCGCAGCACGTCGGAGAGGGGGAAGCGGGCCCGCTGGTCCGCCGGTACCGCCAGGACGTCCTTGATGTGCACGGTGCCGACGACGTCGTCGAGGCTGCCGCGGTAGACCGGGAAGCGGGACAGGCCGGTCGCCCGGGTCGCGTTGGCCACGTCCTCGCAGGTCGCCTGGGTGTCGAGGGCGACGACCTGGACGCGGGGCGTCATCACGTTCTCCGCGGTGAGGTCGGCGAGGTTCAGGGTCCGGACGAACAGTTCGGCGGTGTCCGGCTCCAGGGCGCCCTGCTTGGCGGAGTGCCGGGCCAGCGCGGCCAGCTCCTGCGGTCCGCGCGCGGAGGCCAGCTCCTCGGCGGGTTCCAGGCCGAAGGCCCGCACCACATGGTTGGCCGTGTTGTTCAGATGGCTGATGAACGGTCGGAACGCGGCGCTGAACCAGCGCTGCGCGTTGCCCACCCGTTTGGCGACGGCCAGGGGTGAGGAGATCGCCCAGTTCTTCGGCACCAGCTCGCCGACGACCATCAGGAACACCGTCGACAGCGCCGTACCGAGCACCAGCGCGACGGACTTCGACGCCGAGTGCGAGATGCCCAACGACTCCAGGGGACCCGCGATGAGGGCGGCGATCGACGGCTCGGAGAGCATGCCGACGACCAGGTTGGTGACCGTGATGCCGAGCTGCGCGCCGGAGAGCTGGAAGGTCAGATTCCGTACGGCCTTCAGGGCGCCCGAGGCGCCGCGCTCGCCGCGCTCGACCGCGCGCTCCAGCTCGCCGCGCTCGACGGTGGTCAGCGAGAACTCGGCCGCGACGAAGGCACCACAGGCGAGCGAGAGCAGGATCGCCACCAGCAGCAGAAGCACTTCGGTCATCGGGTCACCTCCGTCCCATGATCGGACAGGGCAGGGAGGTTCGCGCGATGTCGCGTACTGGGAGGCTCGCCCATGGGCGGACGCTCACACCTTTCGAGGAGATGGAGAAGTTCCGGGTCGTCCGCCAATGGTAAAGGATGAGCAAAGCGATCAGGTGGTGAGGTGCTTCACCCAGCGCCGCCAGTGGTCCTCGCGTACGTACCCCGCCGCGCGCCAGGCATGCTGCCCGGTCTCGTTGCGTTCCAGCACCATGGCGTCCCCGCGCCGCCCGCCCAGCGCCACGAACCGCTCCTCGGCCGCCGTGAGCAGCGCCGAGCCGATGCCCCGGCGACGCTGTTCCGGATGTACCGCCAGCCGGTAGAGGTGACAGCGCCAGCCGTCGAAGCCGGCGATCACGGACCCGACGAGCCGCCCGTCGCGTTCCGCGAGGATCAGCGCGTCCGGGTCCCGGTCGATGAGCCGGGCCACACCGCCGCGGTCGTCGCTGATGCTCGTCCCTTCGGCGGCCTCGCGCCAGAACGCCAGCACGGCGTCGATGTCGGAGGGGGCCGCGCTGCGGATATGAAGATCACTCATGGGACGAGCCAAGCAGAGGGCCGGCTGGTGCGGCGAGCGGATTTCGGCGCAGTTCCTCGACGACCGGCGCGAATGCCTCCAGGTACGGCTCCAGCACGGTGAGATAGGAGAACCCGTACCCGTCGCGCAGCGCACGCAGCTTCGTGGCGATGTGGTCCAGCGTGCCGACCAGCATCACGGGGAGGTCGAGCACCTGCTCCAGGGTCAGGTCCGGGCGACGGTCCAGCAGCGGCCGGAGCGCCTCCGCGGGATCGTCCGTCACCGCCACCATCTGGATCAGCAGGTTGAGTTCGGCGGGTTCCGCCCGCTCGGCCGCGAACTCCCGGTACCGGGCGACCCGTTGACCGAACTCGGTGGAGTCGACCGGCGCCAGCTTGCCCTCCGTGTCGCCCGGCACCAGCCGCGCACCCGTGAACGCCGCGATGTCCGCGTGCTCGGCGGTCAGGCGCAGCATGCGGTCGCCGTTGCCGCCCAGGAGCAGCGGTACCCGTGTCTTCGTGGTCTCCAGCAGCCGTGCCAACTCCTCGACGGTGCGCCGCAGATGGTCCACCCGTTCCCCCGGCGAACCGAAGGGCAGCCCCGCCGTGTCGTGCTCCGCCTGTATGTAGCCGGTGCCGAGGCCGAGTTCGAGGCGTCCGCCCGTGAGGTCGTTGGTCGTCGCGACCTCGCGGGCCAGCAGAGTCGGGTTCCAGAAGCCCGCGTTGAGCACGAACGTGCCCACCCGTGGCCGTTCGGTCGCGTCCGCCGCCGCGACCAGTGCCGGGAACGGCGCGACCATGCCCAGATGGTCGGGGACCAGGATCACGTCGTAGCCGAGTTCCTCGGCGCGTCGGCATCTCTCGCGCCACTCGTCGGCGGGCGCGGACGTGAGCAGACTGGCTCCGAAGCGGAACGGGCGCGGCATGAACTCTCCTGAGCAGCGGGGGATTTCAGAACGACCGTCGCGATTCCATCACTCGTGGGCGATCGCCGCCAGCACGTTCATGCGCGACGCGCGCAGCGCCGGCAGCAGGGCCGCCACGATGCCGACCACCGCCGAGCCGATCACCACCGCGACGATCGTGGTCCACGGCACCGCGAGCGCCTTCATGCCCTGGAGGGCGAGGACTTGCTGCGCGCAGACGCCCCACACCAGGCCGAGCCCGAGGCCCAGAACCGCGCCGAACACCGCGATCACCACCGACTCCAGCCGGATCATCCGCCGCAGTTGGCGTCGTCCGAGTCCGATCGCGCGCAGCAGCCCGATCTCCCGGGTGCGCTCGACGACCGACAGGGCAAGGGTGTTGACCACGCCGAGCACCGCGATGACGATGGCCAGTCCGAGCAACGCGTAGACGAGATACAGCAGTACGGCGATCTGGTCGTGGACGAGTTTCTTGTAGTCGGCCTCGTCGCGGACCTGTACCTGCGGATAGGGCTTCAGTGTCGTGTCCAGCGCCTTGCGGAGCTGGTCGGCGCCGGTGCCTGAGGCGGCGTTCACGTACAGCGCGGAGTCCTGGCCGTTCGGGACGTACTTCTCGACCGTGGCGATCCCGAAGAACAGCCCGCCCTGCGTTCCGAACCCGTCCGCCGAGTCCTGGTCGCTGAGCGCGCCCACCGTCAAGCGAGTGGTGCGTCCGCCCGGGAACTCGACGGGGAGCACGCTGCCCAGCCGTACCTTGTGGTCCTTCGCGAAGTCGACGTCCATGGCGAGGTGCCCGGCGGCGAGTGCCGAAGTGGTGTTCCCCTGCGCGTACTTGATGTGGGCGACATCGTCGAGCGGGGTGTCGTAACCGGCGGCCGTCGTCTCCACCCGCCTGCCGTCCGGCAGCCGGACCGCGAGGGGCGCGAACCGGGCGCGTACGACGAGACCGACGCCGTCGGTGGCGCGCACATGGTCCGTGACCTCCTTGGAGAACGGCACGAAGCTGCCGTTCTGGATCACGAAGTCGGCGCCCAGGGTCTTGTCGATCTGCTGGTCGAAGGACTTGGACATGGAGGCGCTCGCCACCGACATCCCGCCGACCAGGGCCAGTCCCACCATCAGGGCCGCCGCGGTGGCGCCCGTACGGCGCGGGTTGCGCAGGGCGTTGCGCTGGCTCATCCGGCCGACCGAGCCGAACAGGGCGGGGAAGGCGCCGCCCAGCACCCGGATCATCGGGCGGACCAGGAGCGGGCCCGCGATCACGGTCGCGATCAGGGTCAGCACGATCCCGAGCCCCAGGAGGGAGGAGGCCGAAGCCGTCTTCGTCGCGGCGGCGCAGCCCGCGAGCGCGGCCACGCCGGTCGCGCCGACGATCGAACCCACTACCGCCCGCACCTTCAACGGCCGCCCCACACCGGCGACTTCGGCGTCCGCGAGGGCTGCCATCGGAGAGACGGTCGCGGCCCGCCTGGCCGGGAGATACGCGGCGACGAAGGTGACGCCGACACCAACGACGTACGCCGCCACGGGAGTCGGCCAACTCACCACCATCTCCGTGGTCTTGAGGTTCATGCCGAACGCGGACATGAGCTTGATCAGCCCGGCCGCGAGTCCGATTCCGGCCGCCAGGCCGAGCGTCGAACCGATCAGGCCGAGCAGCAGCGCCTCGGTGAGCACCGAGCGCCGCACCTGTTTGCGGTCGGCGCCGAGGGCGCGCAACAGGCCCAGCTCGCGGGTGCGTTGGGCGATCAGCATCGAGAACGTGTTGACGATCAGGAAGACACCGACCAGGACCGCGATGCCCGCGAAGCCGAGCGCCCGTACAGGTCCTCTTTAAATTCCCGATTGAGCTGGCCACCTGACCTGCAGGAATGAGGAGCGATGCCGCCCCCGCGGCTCCTCTCGCACCAGCCGAGCCTTCCTGAGCACCGCCAGGTGCTCGGACACCGCGGGCCTGCTCAGTGCGAACTGGCCGGCGAGATCACCGGCCGCCCGCGGACCCTCCCGCAGGGCCTCCAGTAACCCGCGCCGCACCGGATTGGCCAGAGCCCTGAACACATCCACTACCGTCATGCCCGCCGCAATGCGGCGGAAGACTCCGACATGTCAACTTTCTCCGACACGTTAGGTGTCTCGTCGAGCCAGGCAGCCGAGGGGCGAGACCCTGAAAGTCTTCCCGTTACTGACCCGGGCTCCTAGCGCCCGCGGAATCAGGGTGTGGGCGAGTGCTCCCTTGGTGGCGAAGCCGGATGCGGGCGGCTTCGGTTCTGCCCGGGTCGTTCGTCCGCGACCTGGGCGGATGCAACTCCCGGTCCATCGGCGCCCGCTCTCGTCCGAAGGCGTGGGCGGCGAAGCCCCGATCCGGCAGTGTTCCGGTCCGCCCGGCTGTGCCGGAGTACTTCTGCTGCACGCCGGCGGAGACGACTCCCTTCGCGAGGAATCCGGTGTTGTTCACGACGAGGATGCCGTCCGGGGCGCCGAGCGCGTCCTGTACGGGTCGTTGTGACCGGCGTACTAGGCCGGCTGCCGGCGGTTCTTGTGACCTGCTGGGCCCAGCAGACGCCGGATACGATCCCGCATCCGGCGCCGGGCCTCGGCCCGGCCGAACCGTCCGCCCAACCGGAGGAACCGGTTTCCGAGCTTGACACTCCAGCGGCTCAGGACAGGGCCCGCCATCGTGCGCCGAGCATGGACGCCCTGGCCCGCCGTCCATGACGGCTTCCCGGAACCGGCTCCTGAGGGACCGTCAGCCGGTTGGACTCGGAAGGTTTCCTTTGACCAGCGGGAAATGACGAAGTGCGAGTGGAGGAGTGGACGGGGGTGGTCAGCCGACGTTCACCGAGTAGGAACTGCTGCTGAGCTTGCCCTTCCCGCGGAAGACTTCGGTGCCGGCCTCGACGCTGGTCAGATACGCGTTGTTGGCCAGCAGTCTGCGCTGGACGAGGGCGTCGGCCATGGCGGTGATGTCGGTGGTCGCGGAGTTGGTGTTGGCGACGCGGACGTAGGAGTAGACGTTCCAGCTGCTGGTGACGCGGCCCGCCTGGTCCT
>NZ_JALJRY010000022.1 GCF_024519455.1 Streptomyces sp. STR69
CTCAAGGAACGGACGCTTCCTTTGTACTCACCCTCTCGGGCTTTCCTCCGGGCTTTTCCCTTCGGTCTTGCGTTTCCGACTCTATCAGACCGTTTCCGGTCCCGATTCCCTGTCGGTTGGGATTGTCAAACGCTTTGGGCTTTCGCCTGTCGGCCTTTCGACATTCACTACGTTAGCCGATCCCCTCGCCAGCTCATAATCGAGTTCCGCAGGTTCGAATTCAGGCATGCGGGCATGCTGAATGCGCCCCTGCTGAGAGGGAGTCGTAGGTAGTGGGTTGGCCGCTTCCGGCTGCAGGCGAATGCCGTACCCGGGTCAAGCGGCTCGGGCTACGTTACGCATCCCGCCACGGCGCGTCAACTTGACCGACGCCTTGGCGTATGGGCCCGATAAGGACTCACCGTAGGGTCGTTGGTGATCCAGAACCGCCACGGGTGGACCGCTCCCTCGCCGGACACTCCGGTACGGGGACCGTTGCTTACCTGATGGGAGGGCACGGGTGTACCGGCCAGCATCCTCAGGGGTGTGTCGCCCGTGCTGCACGCGTCCGTGCCGTCCAGGGAGCGGTCGACGTCCAGGGCAGTGGCCAGGCGAGCGGGGCCTTTGGCCAGTTCTTTGTCATTTCGGGCCGAGAGTCGACGTTTGCGCGCCAGCTCGGCGCCCTCGACGATCTCGCCGGCGCGGAGCAGGACCCCCCTCGCCGTGCCCTCGGGACCGCACACGAGGTTCATGCAGTGCCACATGCCGTAGGTGAAGTAGACGTACACATACCCGGGTGGGCCGAACATCACGCCGTTGCGCGCGGTCGGGCCGCGATAGGCGTGGGAGGCGGGGTCGTTTCCGCCGTCGTAGGCCTCGACCTCTGTGATGCGCAGGACTGTCGGACCGTCAGGGGTCGCACGGACGAGGATGCGGCCCAGTAGGTCGGGGGCGACCTCCAGTACAGGGCGGTCGAAGAACTCTCTGGGGAGTGGCTTACGGTCCGGGGGCGCGATCATGGCGTCCGAGCGTAGTCCAGGCGCACTTGTGCCAAGGGGTGGTCAAGGTTCGGTCCGCTTGCCAGGGTGTGGCGCGGAACCGGTCGCGGCCGGATCGCGTTTGTAGGGATCAAGGGTCCATTCGTAAAGGGAGAGTCATGGCGTTCAAGAAGCTGCTCGCGAGCCTGGGGGCCGGCGGGGCTTCGGTGGAGACGGTGCTGACCGAGGTCAACGTCGTTCCTGGTGGTGTCGTCCAGGGCGAGGTGCGGATCCAGGGCGGGTCCGTGAACCAGGAGATCCAGGGGCTCTCGGTCGGGCTGCAGGCCAAGGTCGAGATCGAGAGCGGCGACCAGGAGTACAAGCAGGACATCGAGTTCACGAAGGTGCGGCTGGGCGGTGCCTTCGAGCTGCAGGCGGGGACCGCGCACAACGTGCCGTTCGGGCTGGAGATCCCCTGGGAGACGCCGGTCACGATGATCGACGGGCAGTCGCTGCGCGGTATGCACATCGGGGTGAGCACCGAGCTGGCGATCGCACGGGCCGTGGACTCCAGTGACCTGGACCCGGTCAACGTGCACCCGTTGCCTGCGCAGAAGGCGATTCTGGACGCCTTCATCCAGCTGGGCTTCCGCTTCAAGAACGCGGACATGGAGCGCGGTCACATCCGGGGGACACGGCAGAAGCTGCCGTTCTACCAGGAGATCGAGTTCTTCCCGCCGTCGCAGTACCGGGGGCTGAACCAGGTCGAGCTGAGCTTCGTCGCCGATGAGAACGCGATGGACGTCATCCTGGAGATGGACAAGAAGCCGGGACTGTTCAGCGAGGGCAGTGACACCTTCCGGTCCTTCCAGGTGGGCCAGCACGACTTCCACGGGACGGACTGGGCGGCGTACCTCAATCAGTGGCTGTCCGAGGTCGGCAGCAAGCGCAACTGGTTCTAGGCTCGGTGTCCACTGAAGAAACCGATCAGGAGGTACCGAGGTGACCGAGCTCAAGCGGCGACCCCTCCCCCATGACTTCCATCCGCCTGTGCCGTCGTTCACGGTGACGAGTGAGGACGTCGAGCCCGGGGCGACGCTCAAGGACGCTCAGGTCTACGCGGCCGGCAACACCTCGCCGCAGCTGCGGTGGGAGGGCTTCCCGCCCGAGACCAAGAGTTTCGCCGTGACCTGCTACGACCCGGACGCCCCTACGGGGAGCGGGTTCTGGCACTGGACGGCGTTCGACATCCCGGCCTCGGTGACCGAGTTGCCGGCGGGTGCGGGCAGCGGCAAGTTCGAGGGACTGCCGGAGGGCGCCGTACAGGTGCGGAACGACTACGGGTCGAAGGACTTCGGCGGGGCCGCCCCACCGCCCGGGGACGGGTCGCACCGTTATGTGTTCACGGTGTACGCCGTGGACACGGAGAAGCTGGGTCCGGACTCGGACGTGTCTCCTGCGGTCGTCGGTTTCAACCTGCGGTTTCACGCGCTCGCACGTGCCCAGCTGATCGGTGAGTACGAAGCGCCCACGCAAGACTGACGTTCATTGAACGTTTGCCCGCCTCTGGTCTTGGAATTGATCAGGGGCGGGCATTTTTTATTGCGTTGTCCATCTCGGCGTGCCCGGCCAGAGTTGATCCAAGCCCGCCACCCGGTGGGCCGGTTGCACATGGGAGGTGGGCTGGATGCGGGACACGCTGGTGCTGAACGCGAGCTTCGAGCCGCTGTCGACGGTGTCGTTGAATCGAGCCGTCGTTCTGGTGCTGCAGGACAAAGCTGTCGTCGAGCAGGCCCACCCCGAACTGCGCATGCGCGGAGCCGAGGTCGACATACCGGCCCCCCGGGTGATCCGGCTGTGCAGGTACGTCAGGGTGCCGTTCCGAAGACAAGCTCCGTGGTCGAGGCGCGGTGTGCTGGTCCGGGACCGGCACCGGTGCGCGTACTGCGGCAGGCGGGCGACGACGGTCGACCACGTGGTGCCCAGGGCGCAGGGCGGTCAGGACTCCTGGCTGAACACGGTGGCCTCGTGCGCGGAGGACAACCACCGCAAGGCGGCCCGGACTCCGGAGCAGGCGGGGATGCCGCTGCTGCGGCGGCCGTTCGAGCCGACGCCTGCCGATGCGATGCTGCTGGCGCTGGGGACCGAGGACTTCGACGCCTTGCCGCAGTGGCTGGTGCAGCCGGCGGCGTAGGGCACGTGAACGGAACTGGGGCCCACCTCCTGCGGGAGGTGGGCCCCAGTGTCGTAGAACATGCCTGTCAGTCGATGGACGGCTTCTCTCGGCGTTCCGAATTGCCGCCCGAGTTGCCGGAGTTGCCTCCGTCGTTGCCCGAACCGCCGCCGAACGGGCCGACGTTGCCCATCGCGCCGGAGAGGCCCTTGAGGGCGTCGCCGATTTCGCTGGGGACGATCCAGAGCTTGTTGGCGTCACCTGCGGCGATCTTCGGGAGCATCTGGAGGTACTGGTAGGAAAGGAGCTTCTGGTCGGCGTCGCCTGCGTGGATGGCCTCGAACACCGTGCGGACGGCCTGGGCTTCACCTTCGGCACGCAGGGCCGCGGCCTTGGCCTCGCCTTCGGCGCGCAGGATCTGGGACTGCTTCTCACCTTCGGCGGTGAGGATCGCGGCCTGGCGGGTGCCCTCCGCGGTGAGGATCGCGGCGCGCTTGTCCCGGTCGGCGCGCATCTGCTTCTCCATCGAGTCCTGGATGGAGGTGGGGGGCTCAATCGCCTTGAGTTCGACGCGGTTTACGCGGATGCCCCACTTGCCCGTCGCCTCGTCGAGGACTCCGCGCAGGGCCGCGTTGATCTCCTCGCGGGAGGTCAGGGTCCGCTCGAGGTCCATGCCGCCGATGATGTTGCGGAGCGTGGTGACCGTGAGCTGCTCAATTGCCTGGATGTAGCTGGCCACTTCGTAGGTCGCGGCCCGCGCGTCCGTCACCTGGTAGTAGATGACCGTGTCGATGTTGACGACCAGGTTGTCCTGGGTGATCACCGGCTGCGGCGGGAACGGTACGACCTGTTCGCGCAGGTCGATGCGGTTGCGGATCGTGTCTATGAACGGGACGACGATGTTGAGTCCCGCGTTGAGTGTCCGTGTGTAGCGGCCGAACCGCTCCACGATCGCGGCACTTGCCTGCGGGATGACCTGGATCGTCTTGATCAAAGCGATGAAGACCAACACCACCAGGATGATCAAGACGATGATGACCGGTTCCATCGTGCTCCCCGTACCCTTCTCCGCCTCGGCACTTTCGGAAGATCTTATGGTTGTTGAAGATCTTGCTGGTCGAGTCTGTCAGACCGTCACGCAACTCGTGTGCTGTTCGGTTCAGTTGAGTCCTGCGAGGTCAGATGACGATCGCGGTGGCTCCCTCGATCTCCACGACGTCCACCTCCTGGCCCGGTTCATAGGCGCGGTCGGTGTCGAGTGCGCGGGCCGACCAGACCTCGCCGGCCAGCTTGATCCGGCCGCTGCCGGAGCCGTCGACGCGCTCCAGGACGACGGCTTGTTTGCCCTTCAACGCGTCCACGCCCGTGGCGAGTTGGGGCCGGGTCGAACGGTGGCGGGCAGCGATCGGCCGTACGACAGCGATGAGGGCGACCGAGACGACGGCGAAGACGAGGACCTGGAGGACGACGTCCGCGCCGAGCCCGGCGGTGGCAGCGGCGGCACCGGCACCCACGGCGAGCATGCCGAACTCCGGCATCGCGGTCACCACGAGCGGAATCCCGAGTGCTGCCGCGCCGACGAGCCACCACACCCATGCGCCGATGTCGTTCACATGGTCATGGTAGGGCTGCGGGTCGGGTCGCGGACAGGGCGCATATGCCCGTACCACCCGTATTTTTCAGGGGAGTTCGGTCAGGACATGGGGAGACCGTGTGCGGTCCAGCGGTCGCCGACCTGCTCGACGATCAGCGGGAGGCCGAAGCAGAGGGAGAGGTTGCGCGCGGTGAGTTCGAGCTCCAGCGGACCCGCGGCGAGGACCTTGCCCTGACGGATCATCAGGACGTGGGTGAAGCCGGGGGCGATCTCCTCGACATGGTGCGTGACCATGATCATGGAGGGGGCGATCGGGTCGCGGGCGAGGCGGCCGAGGCGGCGTACGAGGTCCTCGCGTCCGCCGAGGTCGAGGCCGGCGGCGGGCTCGTCGAGAAGCAGCAGTTCGGGGTCGGTCATCAGGGCGCGGGCGATGAGGGTGCGCTTGCGCTCGCCCTCGGAGAGGGTGCCGAACCTGCGGTCCAGGTAGTCGCTCATGCCGAGGCGGTCGAGGAAGGCGCGGGCGCGCTGCTCGTCGACGTCCTCGTAGTCCTCGTGCCACCCGGCGGTCATGCCGTAGGCGGCGGTCAGCACGGTCTGCAGGACGGTCTGGCGCTTGGGGAGCTTCTCGGCCATGGCGATGCCGGCGACGCCGATGCGGGGGCGCAGTTCGAAGACGTCGACCTTGCCGAGGGTCTCGCCGAGGATGGTGGCGGTGCCGCTGCTGGGGAACAGGTAGCTGGACGCGACGTTCAGGAGCGTGGTCTTGCCGGCGCCGTTCGGGCCGAGGATGACCCAGCGCTCGCCCTCCTTGACCGACCAGGAGACCTGGTCCACCAGAGCCCGGCCCTCCCGGACCACGGTTACGTCCTCCAGCTCCAGAACATCGCTCATGAGCGCGCTGTCTCCCATTGCATCGTCGGCCTGTCTCGGCTGTCGCGTGCGCCGGTAGGCGCAGCCCTCGAAGAAATCTACGCCACCGGCCGGGCGGTCCATCCCATCGGTCCGGTCCTTAGGGTGGGGGGCATGCTTTCGGAACCACGTTCAGGGCGCCTCGCCGCCTGGGGAAACGCCCTTTTGGCCGGGCTTGTCTCACCGGACGACGCCGTACTCGCCATCGTGGGCGAGGACGCCGTGCACCGGGTGGAAGGGCTGCCGGGCGAGTCGGCGCCCGTCGGACTCACACTCGCGCTGGGACGGCTGCGCACCCTCGGCGTCACCGGGCTGCGGGTGGCACTGCCCACCTCGGGACATCTGCTGGGGCTGAGCGGCCCGCCCGCGTTCAACGCGCGGGCCCTGGAGGCCGAGGAGGCGGTGATCTGCTACGGCGCCGCGCTCGGCCTCGTTCCCGAGGTGTACGAGGCCGGTCCCCCCGGTGACGTACATGTCGAGGTCGTCTGGCACTGCCTGCCGGTCCGGGAGGCGCCGCCCGCCGACGTGCCCTCGCTCGGGGAGGCCGAGCGGGAGCTCGCGGAGGCGCTGCGGGATGCGACGGCGGTGTTGTCGCGGCTGGACGTGGCCGGGTCGGGGCCGGTCGCGGAGGCGGCGCTCGACGCATATCGCGCGCGGGCGGAGCGGGGACGGGAGGTGTTGGCGCCGGGGTATCCGCCGCGCGCGGTGCGGGTGTTGGAGCTGGCGCAGCGGGTGGGGCTGTTGGTGTCCCTGGCTGCGGAGAGCGGGCACGGGGGTGCGGTGAGCGCGTCCGAGATGGCGGTGCGGGCGGAGGCGTTGCGGCCGGTGGAGCGGACGGCTCGGCGGGCGCAGGTCGCGGCGTACAACTCCGTTGTGGAGGAGCGGGAGAAGGGGGTGCGGTGAGAGGTGTTCGCCGGGTGCCCTGTGTTGGTGTGGGCGTTCTGGGGGCTCCGCCCCCAGCCCCCCGTCGGCCCTGAAGGGGCCTCGTCCTCAAACGCCGGACGGGCTGAAAGACAAAAAGGCCCCGGGAGTCGTCGTTGACTCTCGGGGCCTTTCCTTACTGCTGTGGGTGTCAGCCGTTGATGCCCTTGTTGCCGAACGTGGGGTTCAGCAGGCCGATGACGTTGACGCTGTCACCGACGACGTTGACGGGGACGTGGACCGGGACCTGGACGACGTTGCCGGAGCCGACGCCCGGCGACTTCACGGCCGCGCCGTCGGCACCCGCGTCGGCGACAGCGGCACCGGCGGAGGCGCCAGCGGCGATTCCGGCGACGGTGAGGGCCACGGCGGCCTTCTTGGCGATGTTCATGGGAAGCGTTCCTCCTGCGATTGCGTGACCGACCCGGCCGCGGGTCGTGCGCTGATCAACGCGGGGAGTACCGGAAACGGCACGGGAATGCGCGTTTGACTGCCCGTTCGGATCATTGGCGCGACAAGCCGACCGGATGACCAGGTGACGAGCAGACCGGCCTCCCAGGGCGAGCCCTGGGAGGCCGGAGGTCACTGTCGCGGAGCGACGTGCGTCAGTGGTTGACGCCCAGGTTGCCGAAGGCGGGGTTCAGGACGCCGATGACGTTGACGCTGTTGCCGACGGCGTTCACCGGGACGTGGACCGGGACCTGGACGACGTTGCCCGAGCCGACGCCGGGCGAGCCGATGGCCTGGCCGTTCGCCAGGCCGTCGGCGGAGGCCAGCCCGGCACCGGCGGCGACCAGCCCGCCGGCCACCATCGTCACGGCCGCTGCCTTCTTCAGGTTCTTCACTTCTGAGCCCTCCTAGCGATCACCGCGGCAGGCGCCGCGGCACGCATTGGAGAACGGTGGAGATCCATGAAGGATGCGCCATCCGGGGGACATTCCCACGACGGTATGAATCTCGGTCCGGAACGGGACGTTCCGTGTTGCCGTCCGGCCATTGCTGCGGTGCCGCTCACCTGGTCAGGCCGTGGCGTACGGCGAACAGGGCGGCCTGGGTGCGGTCCGCCAGGTCGAGCTTCATGAGGATGTTCGAGACATGCGTCTTGACCGTCTTCTCGGAGAGCACCAGGGCGCGGGCTATCTCGCGGTTGGAGCGGCCGTCCGCGATCAGGCCGAGCACCTCGCGCTCCCGCTCCGTGAGCGAACCGCCTCTCCCCTGGCCCGAGTTGGACTCCTCCTGGGACAACAGGACGCCGGCGACCTCGGGTTGGAGCAGGATGTGGCCGGCGTGGACCGAGCGGATGGCGCCGGCCAGGGCGTCCGGGTCCACGTCCTTGTAGACGTAGCCGGCGGCGCCCGCGCGCAGGGCCGGGATCACCGTGCGCTGTTCGGTGAAGCTGGTGACGATCAGCACGCGCGCGGGGTGGTCGAGTTCGCGGAGTCTGCGCAGCGCGTCGATGCCGTCCATGCCCGGCATCTTGACGTCCATGAGGACGACGTCGGGCTTCAACTCCTCGGTGCGGGCGACTCCTTCGGCGCCGTCGGCCGCCTCGCCGACGACCTCGATGTCGTCCTGCACCTCCAGGAAGGTGCGCAGGCCCCGCCGGACGACCTGGTGGTCGTCGACGATCAGCACCTTGATTGCGTCAGCCACCGGGGACCTCCATCTCGATCGTGGTGCCCTTGCCGGGCGCCGATTCCACGGTGAGCGTGCCGCCGACGCCGTTCGTCCGGTCCCGCATGGAGACCAGGCCCAGGTGGCGTCCCGCGCGGCGGATCGACTGGGGTTCGAAGCCGGTACCGTCGTCGGTGATCCGTAGGACCGCTCCGCAGCCGTGTCGCTCCAGGGTCACGGCGACGTGGTCCGCGCCGGAGTGCCGCAGCGCGTTGTGCAGGGCCTCCTGGGCGACGCGGAGCATGGCCTCCTCCTGGGCCGCGGGCAGAGCGCGGAAGCCGCGGCCGGTGAAGGTCACGCGTGCGGTGTGGGCGCGGTCGAGGACCTGGATCTGGGTGCGCAGGGTGGCGCTCAGTCCGTCCTCGTCGAGGGCGGCGGGGCGCAACTCGACGACGGCGGCGCGGAGTTCGTCGGCTGCCTCGGCGGCGAGCGCGGCCACCTGCTGGAGTTCGCCCTTGGCGCGGGAGGGGTCGCGGTCGACGAGGGTGGCGGCGGCCTGTGCGGTGAGGCGCAGGGAGAACAGCTTCTGGGCGACCGCGTCGTGCAGTTCGTGGGCCAGCCGGGAGCGCTCCTCGGCGATGGTCAGTTCGCGGCTGCGCTCGTAGAGGCGGGCGTTGGTGAGGGCGATGGCGGCGTGCTGGGCGAGGATCGAGAGCAGCTCCTCGTCCTCCTCCGTGAAGCCGCAACCACCCTCCGGCTTCGGGCAGTTCTTGTTGGCGAGGAACAGGGCGCCGATGACCTCGTCGTCGTCGCGGATGGGCAGGCCCAGGAAGTCGGACATGTCGGGGTGGGCCGAGGGCCAGCCCTCGAAGCGCGGGTCCTTGCGCACGTCCGCGAGCCGTTCGGCCTTGGCCTCGTGCAGCATCGCGGCGAGGATGCCGTGCTGGCGCGGGAGCGGGCCGATGGCCTTCCACTGGGCGTCGCTGACGCCGTCGACCACGAACTGGGCGAAGCCGCCGTGGTCGTCGGGGACGCCGAGGGCGGCGTACTCGGCGTCGAGCAGCTCGCGGGCCGAGGCGACGATCGTCTTGAGGACGTCGCGCACCTCCAGGTGCCTGCTCATGGCCAGCAGTGCGGAACTCACCGCCGCGAGGCCGGACCGTGGACCTTGACTCATGTCCTCACGGTACCGGCGGGGTGTGACAACGCGGATCGGGCCGGTGGCGGCCGTCGTCTGGTCCGGAAGGCCTAGGGCGAAGGGCCCCGGTGGACTGCGGCCCGCGTCCGACGCGGTGGGGGCGGTCCCGTTCCTACGTTGGGGGCACGCCGATGGCGGCGTAGTGACGAGGGGACGTGTGTCATGTCGGTGGCGATCATCACGGGGGCGTCGAAGGGGCTGGGGCGGGCGCTCGCAGAGGCGCTGGCCGCACGGGGCTGGGACCTGGTGCTCGACGCGAGGACCGAGGGGGTGCTGAGGGAGACCGCGGGGGCTGTCGGCGCGTACGGCGCGCGCGTGGAGGCTGTCCCGGGGGATGTCACGGATCCCGTACACCGCGCCGAGCTGGTGGCCGCGGCGGGGAAACTGGGCGGCGTCGACCTGGTCGTGAGCAACGCGAGCGCGCTGGGTGCCGAGCCGCTCGTACGGCTTGAGGAGCTGCCCCTGGACGGGTTGCGGCGGGCGCTGGAGGTGAACGTGGTGGCCGCCCTGGGCCTGGTCCAGGAGGCGCTGCCGCTGCTGCGGGCCTCGCGGGCCGGTGCGGTGATCGCGGTCAGTTCGGACGCGGCTGCCGAGGCCTACGAGACGTGGGGCGGCTACGGGGCGTCCAAGGCGGCCCTCGACCAGCTCGTGGCGGTGCTCGGCGCGGAGGAGCCCGGGCTGCGGGTGTGGGCGGTGGACCCCGGGGACATGGGCACGGACCTGTACGCGGCGGCCGTACCGGACGACGACGATCCGCGGCCTGAGCCGGTCGCGGTGGTGCCGGCCTTCCTGCGGCTGCTGGACGAGCGGCCGGCGAGCGGTCGCTATGGAGCCCCGGCCCTGCTGGAGGAGCGATGACGGTGGCCGTGCGCGTACCCGAGGAGCTGTCCGCGCGCGTGCCGGCCGAGCAGCGCGGGCCCGGGCTCGACCGGGATGCCGTACGACTGCTCGTGTCGCGAGGTACCGAGGTGTCGCATCACGGGTTCGGGGAGTTGCCGCGGCTGCTGCGGGCCGGGGATCTGCTGGTCGTGAACACGTCGCCGACGTTGGCCGCCGCGGTGGACGGGTGGATCGGGCACGCGCGCGTGGTGGTGCATTTCTCGACGCGGGGCGATGACGGGCGGTGGGCGGTCGAGCTGCGGGAGCCGGACGGGAAGGGCACCTCACGCGCGCGTGCGGGCGGCCCGGCGGGGACGGAGGTGCGGCTGCCCGGGGACGCGCGGCTGGCCCTGGAGGAGCCGCTGAGCGCGCGGGGTGAGCGCTTGTGGTGGGCCCGGGTGTCCGGTTCGGGGGTGCCGGAGCTGTTGCGTGAGCACGGGCGGCCCATCCGTTACTCGTACACGGAGCGGGATCAGCCCTTGGCCGTCTATCAGACCGTGTTCTCGTTGCCGTCCGAGGACGGGGACGGCACGGGCAGTGCGGAGATGCCGAGTGCCGCGCGGCCCTTCACCGCGCGGATGGTGGCGGAGCTGGTGAGTCGGGGGGTGCAGTTCGCGCCGATCACCCTGCACACGGGAGTGGCGTCGGCCGAGGTGCACGAGCCGCCGTATCCGGAGCGGTTCGCGGTGTCGGAGGCGTCGGCCCGGTTGATCAACGCGGTCGGGGCCGGGGACGGGCGGGTGATCGCGGTGGGGACCACCGCGGTGCGGGCGGTGGAGTCCGCCGCCGGGGACGACGGGGTCGTACGCGCGCGTGCCGGGTGGACGGATCTCGTCGTCACGCCGGAGCGGGGGGTGCGGGTGGTGGACGGGCTGCTGACGGGGCTGCACGAGCCGGAGGCCTCGCATCTCCTGATGCTGGAGGCGGTCGCCGGGCGGGCCGCTGTCGACCGCAGTTATGAGGAGGCGCTGCGCGGGCTCTACCTGTGGCACGAGTTCGGGGACGTGCACCTCATCCTCCCGGAGGAGGATCCTCACAGAGTGCGTTGCGCAAGCAACTGCGAGTGAGGTTGCCGCCTCGCCGATGTGAGCCCGCACATAGGGCGCAGATCACGTACTAGGACACATAGGAGATAAACCCGACCCGCTTGAGCGGGACAGACGGTCCCGTCTGTCCCGTTTTGCCCTTCCCTGGTCCACTACCGGGGATCGTACGTCACACCTTTGCCACAGGTTTTTGCGACCGCTAAGAATTGCAGCCGTCGCTCAGCGCCGCGGATCCCGTCCGCGGCGTTTGTGCCGGAAGCACCCGCGTCCCCGCCGGACGAAGAGCGACCTCCGCGCAATTCGAAGAGGTCCATCCGCCATGCCCAAGAACACGAACACTCCTGGTCATAGTCGCCTGACCAAGCTGAACAAGCTGACGAAGCAGCACAAGATCGCGCTCGCCGGTGTCGCCACGCTCGGCGCCGCCGCCCTCGCCTTCTCCGCGGTGCCCAGCGAGGCGGGGACGACCACCAGCGACGCCGCGTCCACGGCGAAGGTGGCGTACAGCTCGGAGCCCATCAAGGGCGTCAAGGCCAGCGTCACCGACCAGCTCGCCGGTGCCAGTGTGAAGACCGAGGCGATCCAGGCGAAGGCCGACGCGAAGGCGAAGGCGGCGAAGGCCAAGGCGGACGCCGTCGCGAAGAAGAAGGCCGCCGAAGCCGCCGCCAAGAAGAAGGCGGAGGCCGCGCGCAAGGCCAAGAAGGCCGCGAGCCGCTCCGCCGAGCGCGTCAAGCTCCAGCCCGTCGCCGCGACGACCTACGCCAACAACCTCAACGGCTGGATCAACCACGCCCTGGCGATCATGAAGCAGAAGGGCATCCCGGGCTCGTACAACGGCCTGTACAAGAACATCATGCGGGAGTCCTCGGGCAACCCGAGCGCCGTCAACGGCTGGGACGTCAACGCGGTCAACGGCACACCGTCGATCGGTCTGCTCCAGGTCATCCAGCCGACGTTCAACGCGTACCACGTCTCCGGTACCTCGACGAACATCTACGACCCGGTCGCCAACATCACCGCCGCGGCCAACTACGCCGCCGCGCGGTACGGCTCGATCGACAACGTCAACAGCGCGTACTGAGACGCGTACCGAGGCCTCCGGCGGACCTCTGGGTCTCGGTATCGACGCCGAAGGGCGGCACCCGTGTGAGGGGCGCCGCCCTTCGGCGTCGTACGGAACCGGCTACTTGCGCATGACCTCCGGCTCGTGCCGGCGCAGGAAGCGGGCCACGAAGATGCCGCAGATGATGCCGAGGGCGATCAGGGCGGCCATGTCCATGCCCCAGGCGCCGACGGTGTGCTCCCACAGCGGGTCCGTGCTGTCGCCCGGCTTGGGCGGGCTGATCTTGTTGAAGTCCAGCGTGGCGCCCGCGGCACCGACCGCCCAGCGCGAGGGCATCAGGTACGAGAACTGGTTGACGCCGATCGCGCCGTTCAGCGTGAACAGGCAGCCGGTGAACACGACCTGGATGATCGCGAACATCACCAGCAGCGGCATGGTCTTCTCGGCGGTCTTCACCAGCGAGGAGATGATCAGGCCGAACATCATCGCGGTGAAGCCGAGGCCCATGATCGGGATGCACAGCTCGAACATGGTCTGGCTGCCGAGGACCAGGCCCTGCTTCGGGATCTCCCGGCTGGAGAAGCCGATGACACCGACCATCAGGCCCTGGAGCGCGGTGATCACGCCGAGCACGAACACCTTGGACATCAGGTACGCGGAACGGGACAGCCCCGTCGCGCGCTCCCGTTCGTAGATGACCCGTTCCTTGATCAGCTCACGGACCGAGTTGGCCGCGCCGGCGAAGCAGGCGCCGACCGCGAGGATCAGCAGGACCGTGGTGGCCGTGCCGTTGGGGATGATCTGGCCGTTCGCCCTGGGCGGGTTGGGCAGCAGGCTGTTGCCCGAGTCGATGAGCAGGCTCACCGCGCCGAGCACGCCCGGCAGGATCACCATCAGGGCCAGGAAGCCCTTGTCGGAGGCGATCACCGTGACGTAGCGGCGCACCAGCGTGACGAACTGCGACATCCAGCCCTGTGGCTTCGGCGGTTTCATGGCCTGCATCGGCGGCATCTGTACGGACTGCGGAGCAATCGCGTCGATGTCGGCGGCGTACATCTGGTAGTGCTGCGAGCCCTTCCAGCGGCCCGCCCAGTCGTAGTCGCGGTAGTTCTCGAAGGCGGAGAAGACATCGGCCCAGGTGTCGTAGCCGAAGAAGTTCAGCGCCTCCTCGGGCGGGCCGAAGTAGGCGACGGCACCGCCCGGAGCCATCACCAACAGCTTGTCGCAGATCGCCAGTTCGGCCACGGAGTGGGTGACGACGAGGACCGTGCGGCCGTCGTCGGCGAGGCCGCGCAGCAGCTGCATGACATCGCGGTCCATGCCCGGGTCGAGGCCCGAGGTGGGCTCGTCCAGGAAGATCAGCGAGGGCTTGGTGAGGAGTTCCAGGGCCACCGAGACCCGCTTGCGCTGGCCACCGGAGAGAGAAGTGATCTTCTTCTCCTTGTGGATGTCGAGCTTCAGCTCGCGCAGCACCTCGTCGATGCGGGTCTCGCGCTCGTCGCCGGTGGTGTCGGCGGGAAAGCGCAGCTTGGCCGCGTACTTGAGGGCCTTCTTGACGGTCAGTTCCTTGTGCAGGATGTCGTCCTGCGGGACCAGACCGATGCGCTGGCGCAGCTCGGCGAACTGCTTGTACAGGTTGCGGTTGTCGTAGAGGACGTCGCCCTGGTTGGCGGGCCGGTAGCCGGTGAGCGCCTTGAGCAGGGTCGACTTGCCGGAGCCCGACGGGCCGATGACCGCGATCAGCGACTTCTCCGGTACGCCGAAGGAGACGTCCTTGAGGATCTGCTTGCCGCCGTCGACCGTCACCGTCAAGTGCCGGGCGGAGAAGGAGACTTCACCGGTGTCGACGAACTCTTCGAGCCGGTCCCCGACCAGGCGGAACGTGGAGTGGCCGACGCCGACGATGTCGTTCGGGCCGAGCAGCGCCGAGCCGCCCTTGGTGATCGGCTGACCGTTGACGTACGTGCCGTTGTGCGAGCCCAGGTCACGGATCTCGAAGCGGCCGTCCAGCGTCGCGTGGAACTCGGCGTGGTAGCGCGAGACTTGGAGGTCGGAGACCACCAACTCGTTCTCCAGCGCACGGCCGATGCGCATCACACGGTCCAGCGAGAACTGGTGGAACGTGGTCGGGCTGCGGTCGCCGTAGACCGGCGGCGCCCCCGCGCCGACACCGGGTCCCGGCTGCTGCGGAATCTGCGAGGCGGCGGGCGGCTGGAAACGCTGCTGCTCCGGCGTCTGCTGCTGCGGCGGCGCCTGTTGGGCCCAGCCGGGGCCCGCGCCCTGTGCCGCGTACGGCTGTTGCTGCGGCTGGGCCTGCGGGCTCGCCACGGAGGCGGCGGCGCCGGACAGGCTCAGCTGCGGGCCGTCGGTCGCGTTGCCCAGATGCACGGACGAGCCGGGGCCGATCTCCATCTGATGGATGCGCTGCCCCTGCACGAACGTGCCGTTGGTGCTGCCGTGGTCGTCGATGACCCAACTCCGGCCGCTCCAGCTGATCGTGGCGTGCCGCCAGGAGACCCTGGCGTCGTCGACCACGACGTCCCCCTGCGGATCACGTCCGAGGGTGTAGGTCCTGGACGCGTCGAGCGTCCAGGTCCGTCCATTCAATTCCAGTACGAGTTCCGGCACTCCATGCCCCACTGAGTAGTCCCCCGAGTTACCCCCATCACAGGGAGTCTAGGGATGTCGAACATCGTCGGGAACTATTTCAGGCTGCACCCCCTGACCGAAAGTCGGGCCTTGTGATGAGCACGCTGTTACGCGTTCGGCGGTTCCGTTGACGGGGTGGAAACCGACCCGGAGAGTGGTAATCCACGCGAGGGGGACATGCGTGGTGTCCGCACCACGCCGTGCCGCGGATCGGGGGGTCTGCCATGAACTCAGCGACGAGTGTCAGGACGGCGCACTACGACACGAGGGTGCCCTGGGGTGACGTCCTGCTGTCCGCGATCGCCTCGGTCAGCTGGGCGTTGATCGGCATGGCGGGCACGGCCGCGCTCGGCCTGCACCTGCTGGGCGCCGACGCGACGGGCTCGCTCGGCCCGATGACCGCGGCGGTGGTGGCGCTCGGCGCGGGCGGTTCGGTGACGCCGACCGGCGACGTCTCCGCGTTCGGCCTGACCGGCGCCCAGGCGACCACAGCCGTCACGATCACCCCGCTGGGCGTGAGCCTGGCGGGAGCGCTCCTGCTGTCGTATTTCTTCCTACGGTCCCTGCGGGCGGCCGGAGTTGTGATCGCACCGGCCGAACTCCTCGCGCGCGCGGGCTCGGTGGTCGCGCTCTTCGTGGCGATGCTCGGCGGGCTGGCCTGGGCCGGGCACGACGTCATCACGATCGACGGCAGCAAACTGGGCCTCGACAAGATCACGGGCGGCGGTAGTGGCGGCGGGGTGAACATCCCCGGGATCGGCGACATCGGTGACATCGGCGGGCTGCTGCCGGGCAAGATCTCCGACCTGGTCAAGGCGAAGGCCGCGGTCGGCTTCACCGTCGACACGGCGCCGACCCTGCTGGGCGGCCTGGCCTGGTCGGCCGGCATCCTGCTCATCGCCCTGCTGGCCTCGCGCCGCACACCGCTCCCCCGAGGCTGGGAGGCCGTCCACCGTGTCGTACGGCCGGCCGTGTCCGCGCTCGTCGCGGTACTGCTGGTCGCGGTGGCGGCGGGGCTCGCGGCGGCGGCGTACGCGGCGATCGGCGACGATCACCCCAAGCGGATCGCGGGCGCCGCGCTGCTCGGCGCGCCCAACGGGGTCTGGCTCGGCATCCCGATCGGCCTCTTCGTCCCCTGGGACGGCAGGGCGACGGGCGAACTGGCGAAGCTGCTCCCCCATCCCCTCGACGACCTCCTGAGCGTGAAGTCCGACCAGCCGGTGACGCTGGGGCGACTGGCCGAACTGGACAACCGTGTATGGCTGTTGGGGGTCGCCGCGGCCCTGATGATGCTGCTGGCCGGGGTGCTCACCGCGGCGCGGACACCTCTGGGCGCGAAGGGCGTCGGTGGTGGTCCGGGGGCGCTCGGTTTCGCCGGGCGGTGCGCTGTGCGACTGGGGGTCGTGACCGCGCTGACGCTGCCGATGCTGGCCTGGCTCACGGATGTGTCGGTGGACGCCTCGCTGTCGGTGCTGGGGTTCGACGCGTTCGGCGCCGGGATCGAGTTGCACGGGCACCTGGGCATGGCGTTACTGCTGGGCGCGGTGTGGGGTGCGGGCGCGGGAGGCGTAGGGGGGCTGCTCGCGTATGCGACGGGGGCGGCGGGACGGCGTGCCGCGCGGCTGGCACTGGGTGACTCGGGGGCGCCGGTTCCGGGGGTGGGGCCGGATGCCGGGGCACCGGGGTACGAAGGCCGTCCGGAACACGCGCAGCCCGCGGGGAGCACGGGACGCACCGGCCCCTACGTGCCGAGTACGCCGTATCGCGCGCCCAACCCCGCGACCAACCCCTATCTCCAACTGCCCGATGAGCTGAGGCAACCCGAGGCCGGCGGGCCGCCGGGCGGTGCGGGGGCGGGCGGTGCGGGACCTGGCGCCGGTGCCCGGTCTCCTGAAGCAGGGTGGCCACCGGACTCGGGCCGGCCTCAGGAGGGTGCCTGGCCGCCGGGTGCGCGGTCACCGCGGGGAGGCGGTCGGCCGCCCGCCGGGGACTCGTGGTCGTCCGGTGCGCCGGAAGGCGCGGGGCGGTCCGGGGCCGTTCCGGCAGACGACGCCACTCGCCCCTACGTCGACCCGCAGCCACCCGGCACCCCTTCGCCGCCCACCGACCTGTACGGCGCTCCGACCATGGCCCAGTCCTACGAGCCGCCGTCCCGGCCGCCCCGGCGTCGGCCCGGGACGCCTTCGCGGGACTGGCCGGGGGGGGACGACTCGGACGACGGGCAGCAACCTCCTCCTCCGCCGCCACCGCCACCGCTCCCTCCGGGGAGGCCCAAGGGGCGCCGGTGATCCTTCGGTGTCACCCGAGCCGTCGCACCCCACCCGTCCGGCCGTATCTCCCGCGCCCGGCGCCGTGCCGGTCGCCTGCGGTCCGACGCCCGACGCCCCGCCAACTCCTGATCGGCACCGCACCCCACCGCGACCGCCTCGACGCGTCTCCTGACCGTCCCCGAACCGGCTCGTGACCGCCCACCGGCACCTTCGTGATCGCCCCGTAAGATTCCCGCCACCGATCCGACACCGACTGTTCCGTGTCCGCTGGGCGGACCTCTGCGGCATAAGGCACTCCGTGCCGGATACGGTGGGTACATCATGAGCGCTTCGCAGACCTCTGACGTCCCCACTCTCCTCGTCAAGATCTTCGGCAAGGACAGGCCGGGCATCACGGCCGGACTCTTCGACACCCTCGCCGCCTACTCCGTCGACGTGGTCGACATCGAGCAGGTCGTCACGCGTGGCCGGATGGTGCTGTGCGCGCTCGTGACGCCGCCGCCCGCCGGGCTCGAAGGGGATCTGCGGGCCACCGTGCACAGCTGGGCCGAGTCGATGAAGATGCAGGCGGAGATCATCTCCGGCCTCGGCGACAACCGGCCGCGCGGACTCGGGCGTTCGCTGGTGACCGTGCTCGGCCATCCGCTCACCGCGGAGTCCACCGCCGCGATCGCCGCCCGCATCACCAAGGCCGGCGGCAACATCGACCGTATCTTCCGGCTCGCCAAGTACCCCGTGACAGCGGTCGAGTTCGCGGTGTCCGGGGTGGAGACCGAACCCCTGCGCACCGCCCTCGCCACCCACGCGGCGGCCCTCGGCGTCGATGTCGCCGTCGTGGCGGCGGGGCTGCACCGGCGGGCCCAGCGGCTCGTCGTCATGGACGTCGACTCCACGCTCATCCAGGACGAGGTCATCGAACTCTTCGCCGCGCACGCCGGCTGCGAGGACGAGGTCGCCGAGGTGACCGCCGCCGCGATGCGCGGGGAACTGGACTTCGAGCAGTCGCTGCACGCGCGCGTGGCGCTGCTCGCGGGGCTGGACGCCTCGGTCGTCGACAAGGTGCGCAGCGAGGTGCGGCTGACGCCCGGCGCCCGCACCCTGATCCGTACGCTCAAGCGGCTCGGCTATCAAGTCGGCGTCGTGTCGGGCGGGTTCACCCAGGTCACCGACGACCTCAAGGACCGGCTCGGGCTCGACTTCGCCCAGGCGAACACGCTGGAGATCGTCGACGGGAAGCTGACCGGCAAGGTCACCGGCGAGATCGTCGACCGCGCGGGCAAGGCACGGCTGCTGCGCCGGTTCGCCGCCGAGGCGGGCGTACCGCTCGCGCAGACCGTGGCGATCGGCGACGGCGCCAACGACCTGGACATGCTCAACGCGGCCGGTCTCGGTGTCGCCTTCAACGCGAAGCCGGTCGTACGGCAGGCCGCGCACACGGCGGTGAACGTGCCGTTCCTCGACACCGTGCTGTATCTGCTGGGCGTCACCCGCGAAGAGGTCGAGGCGGCGGATACCCACGACGAGGACTGACCCCCGGATACTTCAGGACCTTCAGGGGCCCGGCACCGCGTGGTGCCGGGCCCCTTGCCGTGCGGGTCTGCGGATCTACGGGTCTACTCGGACGGCGCCCAGTAGTCGGACAGTGTGGCCGCGCCCGGTTCCAGGGACTTCCAGGAGCCGTCGAAGGTGAGGACGGCGAAGGCGGAGGTCGAGAAGCCGCGGCGGGTCAGCCGCTCGCGGGCTTCGCCGGTGTCCGGTCCGGAGAGGATCTCGGTCAGGCCCTGGACGCCCGGGTTGTGGCCGATGATGATCAGGTTCCGCGTGTCGTCGGGCGTCTCGTTCAGTACGGCGATCAGCTCGCCGGGCGAGGCCTCGTAGAGCCTCTCCTCGTAGACGGTTTTCGGCCGGTGCGCGAGTTCGTGGACGGCCAGCTTCCAGGTCTCCCGGGTGCGGGTCGCGGTGGAGCAGAGGGCCAGATCGAAGGGGATGCCGGTGTCGGCCAGTCTGCTTCCGGCGGTGGCCGCGTCCAGGCGGCCCCGCTCAGCGAGCGGCCGCTCGTGATCGGTCACCTCGGGCCAGTCGGCCTTCGCATGCCGGAAGAGGACAATCCTGCGGGGTTCTGCGACGCTCATGGGATCCAGCTTCGCATGAAACAGGCCACGGGGCGCAGGGAGTTGACGGGCGGCTTCGCCCGTGCTCAGCGGGCTATGAGCTGCTGCGCGCGCTCGAAGAGGTGGGTGATCATCGGGTCCGAGGCCGCCGCTTGCGCGTCCGTCGGGTTGAGCATCATCACGAGCAGCACGACGAAGGCGAGCGCCGGCAGGGCGAGGGCCCACCACGGCAGCCTGATGTCGACGCCGCCCGTGGTCGCCGGGTGGGGCCGGGTGTGCGTTGGGGCCGACATGTGTGCCTCCGCTGGTCTCCGAGTGGTCCGCGATCCGCTTCTCGCGGTCACACTTCGAAGTTACGGAACGGGCGGCCCTCGACCCATCCGGAGATCCACCCACTTGACCCTGAGCCTCACCCCCTAGGGGATGGTGGGGAGAACCCCACCATCGGCCCGCGCGGGCGCAGTTGCGGGCACGCGGTCGGGCGATCAGGCGGTCGTCGGGCGATCAGACGGTCACGGGGACGCGAACGTCGCGATGACGGCGATGACGATGAAGATGGCGAAGAACGAGCCGAAGACGAGGAGCATCTTCCGCTGGCCGTTCTGGGGGTTCGGGTCGAGCACTGGCATACGGCCAGTCTCGCACCCCCCGTCCGTGCGGCGTCCGCCGGGGCGGGTTCAGCGGGCCGCCTCGTCCTCCACCGTACGGTCGCGGCCCGCGAGGACGCCCACTGCCATCTGCGGGACCATCAGGCCGGCCATGAGGGCGATCGGCAGTCCCCAGCCGCCGCTGTGCTGGTAGAGCACGCCGACCAGGAGCGGCCCCGGGATGGAGATGAGATACCCGGCGCTCTGCGCGAAGGCGGACAGCTGGGCGACGCCCGCGCCGGTCCTGGCCCGCATGCCGACCATCGTCAGGGCCAGCGGGAAGGCGCAGTTGGCGATGCCGAGCAGCAGGGCCCAGGCCCAGGCGCCGCCGGCCGGCGCGAGGTACAGGCCCGCGTACCCGGCGAGGCCGCAGACGCCGAGCACGACGACGATCGGCCCCTGCCGGGGCAGCCGGGTGGCCACGCGCGGGATGACGAAGGCCAGCGGCACGCCCATCGCCATCGTGACGGCCAGCAGCAGCCCGGCCGTACTCGCGGAGACACCCGCGTCCCGGAAGATCTGCGCCATCCAGCCCATCGTGATGTACGCGGCGGTGGCCTGGAGCCCGAAGAACACCGCGAGCGCCCAGGCGGTACGACTCCGGGTGATCCGCAGCTCGGGCCGCGCCCGCTCGGTCTCCCGCGCGCGGGAGGGCGGGTCCGCGGGCGCCTCCCGGTGTCGTGCGAGAACGCTCCACGGCAGTACGGCGGCTGCGGCCGGCACCGCCCACACGGCGAGGCCGGAGCGCCAACTGCCGCCCAGGGCACCGGTCATGGGCACGGTGACCGCTGCCGCGGCGGACGTGCCGAGGGCGAGGGCCATCGAGTACAGGCCGGTCATGGAGCCGACCCGGTCGGGGAACCAGCGCTTGACGATCACCGGCATCAGGACGTTGCTGACCGCGATGCCCATGAGCGCGAGCGCGCTGCCGGCCAGGAAGCCCGCCGTACCGCCGACGTACGGCCGTATCAGCAGGCCCGCGGTGATGGCGGCCATGCCGGCGCAGACCACCGTGCTCGGGCCGAAGCGGCGGGCGAGGCGCGGAGCCATGACGCCGAAGACGGCGAAGCACAACGGTGGCACGGAGGTGAGCAGTCCGGCGACGCTGCCGCTCATACCGAGGCCGTCACGGACCTCTTCGAGGAGGGCGCCGAGGCTGGTGATGGCGGGACGGAGGTTCAGCGCGGCGAGCACGATGCCGACGACGACCAGACGCGTCGTCCACGCGCGCGTGGCCGCCGACGGTCCTCCGGTGGACGGACCGCCGGACGGACCTCCGGTCGGTGCCGGGGAGTCGTTCGCGGCCGGGCCGCCGGTGTTCGTCGTCGCGGACTTCAGTGTCCGGGTTCCCTCACTCACCATGCCGCCCATCATAGAATCATGGGATGATTGGTTGTCCATCCCCGGGTGGCCCGTTCCCGCCCCGCACATGCGAAGGTGTGCCATGCCTCTGAGCCACCCCCGTCGTTCGGCGCTGTCCGAGCAGGTCATCGCCGCGCTGCGGAACGAGATCACCTCGGGCGAGTGGCCGGTCGGCTCCCGGATCCCGACCGAGCCGGAGCTGGTCGAACAGCTCGGGGTCGCCCGCAACACGATCCGCGAGGCCGTCCGCGCACTCGCGCACAACGGTCTGCTGGACATCCGCCAGGGCTCCGGCACCTACGTCGTGGCGACCAGTGAGCTGGCGGGCGTGATGCACCGCCGGTTCGCGGACGCCGACCCCCGGCACATCGCCGAACTGCGTTCCGCCCTGGAGTCGGCGGCGGCGCAGCTGGCGGCCGAGCGGCGCACAGAGAAGGACCTCAAGCAGCTGGACGCCCTGCTCGTACGGCGCGAGGAGGCGTGGGCGTCGGGGGACGCGGAGGCCTTCGTGACGGCCGACACGACCCTGCACATGGCCGTGGTGGCCGCCTCGCACAACGACGTCATGACGGCGATGTACGCCGACCTCGGTGAGGTGCTGCGGGACTGGCTGCGCGCGGACGTCGGCGAGGAGCTGACTCCGGAGTCGTACATGGACCACACGCGGCTCGTGGACGCGATCCGCGCGGGTGACGCGCCGGGGGCCGCAGCGGAGGCCGCGGGCTATCCGTTCCTGTGCCGCCCGGGGCGGTTGGACCCGCCCGCTCCCGAGGGGCTCAGCTCGCCCGCTTCTGGTGGCTGACCCACACCGCGCGGACGTCCTCCCAGCAGCGGCCGGCCAGCCGTACGGTCTGCGCCGGGCCGGCGTCGATCCCGGTGCCGTCGCTGTCGATGTCCCACCAACGGTCGCACTCGATGTGCAGGGCGACGCGGTCGGTCAGGGGGTACGGGTTGTGGCAGTACGCGATCACGTGCGAGCCGTGGACGGTGGTGCGGCACGCGGCGCCGAACAGCTGGGGTGCGGCGGCCGGTTTCCGGGCCTCCACGCGTGCGTGGGGCATCGCCTCGTACGCCAGGGAGATGACGAGCGCTACGGCGGCGGTCACTGAGGCCAGGCTGCGGGACAGGCGCACAAGGGGAACCTCCTCGGCGGTGCTGGGGAGGGAATCGCGTGGTGAACGCGTAATCCAGAGTGCGCAGTTGTGGCCCGACCCCGCCCGGTCTACGGGGCCGAACGGGTGACGCCCCGTTTCCCGCGCTGTGCGGGAAACGGGGCGTCGACGCCGTAGGAGAAGTCGGGCCGGGAGGTCAGGCGCCGATGGCGTGCAGGCCGCCGTCCACGTGGATGATCTCGCCCGTGGTCTTCGGGAACCAGTCGCTCAGGAGGGCGACGATGCCCTTGCCGGCCGGCTCCGGGTCCTTGAGGTCCCACTCCAGGGGGGAGCGGTTGTCCCACACGGCGGCCAGGTCACTGAAGCCCGGGATGGACTTGGCGGCCATCGAGGCGAGCGGGCCCGCGGAGATGAGGTTGCAGCGGATGTTCTGCTTGCCCAGGTCACGCGCCACGTAGCGGCTGGTGGCCTCCAGGGCGGCCTTGGCCGGGCCCATCCAGTCGTACTGCGGCCAGGCGAACTGCGCGTCGAAGGTGAGGCCGACGACCGAGCCGCCGTTCTGCATCAGCGGCAGGCAGGCCATGGTCAGCGACTTCAGGGAGTACGCCGAGACGTGCATGGCGGTGGCGACCGACTCGAACGGCGTGTTGAGGAAGTTGCCGCCGAGCGCGTCCGCCGGCGCGAACCCGATGGAATGCACAACGCCGTCGAGACCGCCCAGCTCCTCACCGACGACGTCGGCGAGACGCGCGAGGTGCTCGTCGTTCGTCACATCGAGCTCGATGACCTTGGTGGGCTTGGGGAGCTTCTTGGCGATGCGCTCGGTCAGCGTGGGCCGCGGGAACGCGGTCAGGATGATCTCCGCGCCCTGCTCCTGGGCCTGCTTGGCGGCGTGGAACGCGATGGAGGACTCCAACAGCACACCGGTGATCAGGACGCGCTTGCCCTCAAGAATTCCGCTCATGGTGATCAGTGACCCATTCCCAGTCCGCCGTCAACAGGGATGACGGCTCCAGTGATGTACGAGGCGTCGTCGGAGGCGAGGAACCGCACCGTCGCGGCGACCTCCTCCGGACTCGCGTAACGGCCGAGCGGCACCTGGGACACGATTTTCTCGCGCTGCTCGTCGCTGAGCACCTTGGTCATGTCGGTGTCGACGAAGCCGGGCGCGACGACGTTGAAGGTGATGTTGCGCGACCCCAGCTCACGGGCGAGCGAGCGCGCGAAGCCGACGAGGGCGGCCTTGGAGGCTGCGTAGTTCGACTGACCGGGGCCGCCCATCAGACCGACGACCGACGAGATCAGGACGACGCGGCCCTTCTTCGCGCGCAGCATGGCGCGGTTGGCGCGCTTGACGACGCGGAAGGTGCCGGTGAGGTTGGTGTCGATGACCGAGGTGAAGTCCTCCTCGGACATGCGCATCAGGAGCTGGTCCTTGGTGACACCGGCGTTGGCGATCAGTACCTCGACCGGACCGTGTACGGCCTCGATCTCCTTGTAGGCCTGCTCCACCTGCTCGGAGTCGGTGATGTCGCATTTCACGGCCAGGCAGCCCAATGCAAGGAGGGCGGCCGGCGGCTCACCCGAGCGGTACGTGATCGCGACCTTGTCGCCGGCGTCGGCGAACGTACGGGCGATGGCGAGGCCGATGCCCCGGTTGCCTCCGGTGACGAGAACCGAGCGGCTCAACGGATCACCCTTTCGATAGCTGTCCTGCGCGCCTGCCCGGTGCACCCCGGTCGGCAGACGGCCTTATCGAAAACCTATCGGTCGGCCCACTCCACGGGACAATCGGGCACCGACAGTGGCTTGGGGGACTCGCTGTCGGGTCTCTACAGAAAGTGCCGACGCCGAGCGGAAACGTGTGGTCCCCGCACCTGTCCGCGCGACATGATCGGACTCCACAGGCCACGACAGCAGGGAGACCTCCGTGCCTCATTCCATCGACGAAGCCTTCACGGCACTTCCGCTACGCGCCCTGGCCGATGCCGCGCTGGCACGCGCGCGTGCGCTCGGGGCCGAGCACGCGGACTTCCGGTTCGAGCGGGTGCGCAGCGCGTCCTGGCGGCTGCGGGACGCCCGGCCGGCCGGTACGTCGGACACCACCGACCTCGGGTACGCGGTGCGGGTCGTGCACGGCGGCACCTGGGGGTTCGCGTCGGGGGTGGACCTGAGCCTGGACGCCGCCGCCAAGGTCGCCTCGCAGGCGGTGGCGATGGCGAAGCTCTCCGCCCAGGTGATCAAGGCGGCCGGGTCGGACGAGCGGGTCGAGCTGGCCGCCGAGCCCGTGCACGAGGAGCGGACGTGGATCTCGTCGTACGAGATCGATCCGTTCTCCGTGCCCGACGAGGAGAAGGCGGGGCTGCTGGCGGACTGGAGCGCCCGGCTGCTCGCGGCGGACGGCGTCAACCACGTGGACGCGTCGCTGCTCACCGTGCACGAGAACAAGTTCTACGCCGACACCGCCGGGACGGTGACCACGCAGCAGCGGGTTCGGCTGCATCCGCAGCTGAACGCGGTGTCGGTCGACGAGTCGAGCGGCGAGTTCGACTCCATGCGCACCATCGCGCCGCCCGTGGGCCGCGGCTGGGAGTACCTCACGGGCACCGGCTGGGACTGGGACGAGGAGCTGGCGCGGATCCCCGAGCTGCTCGCCGAGAAGATGCGGGCACCCACCGTCGAGGCGGGCCTGTACGACCTCGTCGTCGACCCGTCCAACCTGTGGCTGACGATCCACGAGTCCATCGGCCACGCCACCGAACTGGACCGCGCGCTCGGCTACGAGGCCGCCTACGCCGGCACGTCCTTCGCCACTTTCGACAAACTCGGCAAGCTCAAGTACGGCTCCGAGCGGATGAACGTGACCGGGGACCGCACCGCCGAGCACGGCCTGGCGACCATCGGCTACGACGACGAGGGCGTCGAGGGCCAGTCCTGGGACCTCGTCAAGGACGGCACCCTGGTCGGCTACCAACTCGACCGCCGCATCGCCAGGTTGACCGGCTTCGAGCGCTCCAACGGCTGCGCCTACGCCGACTCCCCCGGCCATGTCCCGGTACAGCGCATGGCCAACGTGTCACTCCAGCCGGACCCTGCGGGGCTCTCCACGGAGGACCTGATCGGCGGGGTCGACCGCGGGATCTACGTGGTCGGCGACCGGTCGTGGTCGATCGACATGCAGCGCTACAACTTCCAGTTCACCGGGCAACGGTTCTTCAAGATCGAGAACGGGCGGATCACCGGACAGCTGCGGGACGTCGCGTACCAGGCGACGACCACCGACTTCTGGGGCTCCATGGCGGCCGTCGGCGGTCCGCAGACGTACGTCCTGGGCGGCGCCTTCAACTGCGGCAAGGCCCAGCCGGGCCAGGTCGCCTCGGTCTCGCACGGCTGCCCGTCGGCCCTCTTCACGGGCGTCAACATCCTCAACACCACGCAGGAGGCCGGTCGATGAGCGCCCGTACGAACAAGCCGCACGAGATCGTCGAGCGTGCCCTCGAACTGTCCCGGGCCGACGGCTGTGTCGTCATCGCCGACGAGCAGTCGACCGCCAACCTCCGCTGGGCGGGCAACGCGCTGACCACGAACGGGGTCACGCGCGGGCGCACGCTCACCGTCATCGCGACCGTCGACGGCAAGGAGGGCACCGCCTCGGGGGTCGTGTCCCGGTCCGCCGTCACCCCGGAGGAGCTGGAGCCGCTCGTACGCGCCGCCGAGGCCGCCGCGCGCGGGGCCGCGCCCGCCGAGGACGCGCAGCCGCTCGTCACGGGCGTGGCCGCGTCGCCCGACTTCACGGACGGCCCCGCCGAGACCTCGTCCAGCGTGTTCACCGACTTCGCCCCGGCGCTCGGCGAATCGTTCGCACGCGCGCGTGCGGGCGGTCGTGAGCTGTACGGCTTCGCCAACCACGAACTGGTCACCAGCTACCTCGGTACGTCGACCGGGCTGCGCCTGCGTCACGACCAGCCCAACGGGACGCTGGAGCTGAACGCCAAGTCCCCGGACCGTACGCGCTCGGCCTGGGCCGGCCGCTCGACGCGGGACTTCAAGGACGTCGACCCGGCGGCCCTGGACGCCGAGTTGGCCGTACGACTGGGCTGGGCCGAGCGGAAGATCCCGCTGCCCGCGGGCCGGTACGAGACGCTGCTGCCGCCGACCGCGGTCGCGGACCTGCTGATCTACCAGATGTGGTCGGCGTCGGGCCGGGACGCGGTCGAGGGCCGCACGGTGTTCTCCAAGCCGGGCGGGGGGACCCGTGTCGGCGAGAAGCTCAGCGAGCTGCCGCTGACGCTGCGCAGCGACCCGAACGAACCGGGCCTGGAGTCCGCGCCGTTCGTGCTCGCGCACACCTCCGGGGGCGACCAGTCGGTGTTCGACAACGGGCTGCCGCTGACGGCGACCGACTGGGTGCGCGAGGGCGAGCTGAAGCACCTACTGACCAGCCGGCACAGCGCGGGGCTGACCGGGCTGCCGGTGGCGCCGTCGATCGACAACCTGATCCTGAGCGGGGGCGAGGACCGCTCCCTGGAGGAGATGGTCGCGAACACCGCGCGCGGGCTGCTGCTCACCTGCCTCTGGTACATCCGCGAGGTCGACCCGGCGACCCTGCTGCTCACCGGGCTGACCCGGGACGGCGTCTACCTCGTCGAGAACGGCGAGGTGGCGGGCGAGGTGAACAACTTCCGGTTCAACGAGTCGCCGGTGGATCTGCTGGGGCGGGCGACCGAGGCCGGGCGTACGGAAAAGACGCTGCCCAGGGAGTGGAGCGACTGGTTCACTAGGGCGGCGATGCCCGCGCTGCGGGTGCCGGACTTCAATATGAGCTCTGTCAGTCAGGGCGTATAACCTCGTACCTGATTCACGAGACCACTCAAGGAGATACGAGAACCGTGACGGACATCGTCGACGAGCTGAAGTGGCGCGGGCTGTTCGCCCTGTCCACCGACGAAGATGCTTTGCGCAAGGCGCTCGCGGACGGTCCCGTCACGTTCTATTGCGGTTTCGACCCCACCGCGCCCTCCCTCCACCTGGGACACCTGGTGCAGGTGCTCACCGTGCGCCGGCTGCAGCAGGCCGGCCACCGGCCGCTGGCGCTGGTCGGCGGCGCCACCGGCCAGATCGGCGACCCCCGCCCGACGGCGGAGCGCACGCTGAACGACCCGGAGACGGTCGCCGGCTGGGTGCAGAAGCTGCGCCGCCAGATCGAGCCGTTCCTGTCCTTCGAGGGCGAGAACGCCGCGGTCATGGTCAACAACCTGGACTGGACGGCGAACCTCTCCGCCATCGAGTTCCTGCGCGACATCGGCAAGCACTTCCGCGTCAACAAGATGCTGGCGAAGGACTCGGTCGCCAAGCGTCTGGACTCCGAACAGGGCATCAGCTACACGGAGTTCAGCTACCAGATCCTCCAGGGCATGGACTTCCTCCAGCTCTACCGGAGGTACGGCTGCACGCTCCAGCAGGGCGGCAGCGACCAGTGGGGCAACCTCACGGCGGGCCTGGACCTGATCCACCGCCTGGAGCCGGACGCCACGGTGCACGCCTACGGCACACCGCTGATGACCAAGGCCGACGGCACGAAGTTCAGCAAGTCCGAAGGCACCGCCATCTGGCTCGACCCGGAGATGACCACGCCGTACGCGTTCTACCAGTTCTGGCTGAACACGGACGACCGGGACATCTCCACGTACGCGCGCATGCTGTCCTTCAAGTCCCGTGCGGAGCTTGAGGAGTTGGAGAAGCAGACCGAGGAGCGCCCGCAGGCCCGTGCCGCACAGCGCGCGCTCGCCGAGGAGCTGACGACGCTGGTGCACGGCGCCGAGCAGACCGCCGCCGTGACCGCCGCGTCCAGGGCCCTCTTCGGGCAGGGCGAGCTGGCGGAGCTCGACGAGAAGACGCTCGCCGCGTCCCTCTCCGAGGTGCCGCACGTCCAGGTCGCCGAACTCGGTCCCGTCGTCGACCTGTTCGCCGAGGTCGGCCTGGTGGCGAGCAAGTCCGCCGCACGGCGGACCGTGAAGGAAGGCGGGGCCTACGTGAACAACGTGAAGGTCGCCGCGGAGGATGCCGTGCCGGGCACGGAGGATCTCCTTCATGGGCGGTGGCTGGTGCTTCGGCGGGGGAAGAAGAATCTGGCCGCCGTTGAGGTGACTGGAGCGTAAGCGCCGTAGGGGTGCGGAGAGCGCGCGGTCTGCCGGTTCGTTGTGGCTGGTCGCGCAGTTCCCCGCGCCCCTAACGGGGCGCTGCCGTCAGGCTCGTTGTTTGTTCTTGCCGATCGTCGCCATGTACGCCATGTCGACGACGAAGACGATGATGATCGCGGCGATGAGCTGGAACGCGTGGCGGCTCCAGTCGATGCCGCTGGTCGCGTCGACGCCGGCCGCTCGGGCGATCGCGTTGCCGACGATGGCGCCGAGAATGCCGCAGATGGTGGTCAGCCAGAGCGGACTGTGCTGCTTGCCCGGGATGATCGCCTTCGCGATCAGACCCAGCACGAATCCCACGATGATCGCCCACAACCAGCCCATGGCTGCCTCCTTGTACGGCTCGACGTGAGCATTACGCCAAGTGTGGGCCCGGTCGCCGTACGCCGCATGTCGGGTACGGCCGTACGTGGCGCGGCGCAGGCCGCTCGCCCGGACCCGGGGTGCCCCGGTCTCGAAGGCGGCGCAGTCGCGGCGTAACGTTGGAGGCCTCGGGGCCCGGTTCCCGGATCGGGTACGGACCGGGGTGCGGGCCGGGGAGAGTCCGATGCGGGCGGATGGTGGAATGTGATGCGGAAGCTGCACGGCGAAGGCAACGCCCAGGTGTTCCGGATCACCGGAGCCCGGACGGGACTAGCGGAGGATGTCCGCGGTCGGCAGCGCCGGTATGTCATCTCGATGTCGATCCGTACGGTGTCGGTGATTCTCGCCTGTTCCCTGTGGAACGTCGAACGGCACGTCGCGATCGTCGCGTTGGTGCTCGGTGTGCTTCTCCCCTATGTCGCCGTGGTGATCGCGAACGCCGGGCGGGAGAACGCGCCCGGTCTGCCGTCGACGTTCGTCACCACGCCACTGCGGCCGATGATCACACCGCCGCGGTCGGACGAGGGCGTCGCGGAACCCGTCCCGGAAGAGGTCGTGCCCGAGCCGACGCCCGGTGTGCGGGGCGAACCGTACGGCCGGTCGTGACCATGGGGAACGTGCCATAAACGGAAGTCGGCTCCGCATCAAGCTCAAGAAAAGCTCAGATCAATCATGTTGTTCCGGTGCCGAGCGACCGGTCACCCGTGACATACTTCGTACGCGCTCCGCATCCCCCGTCGGAGCGACAGACCGACGCCGGGCAGCTCCCCCCGTGGCTGCTCGGCGTCGCCTTTTCAGCGCATCTGTGAGACGAATTCCGTGAGTTCCCGTGAGTGACGAGACGCCGATCTGCTCCGCGAAGGGCTGCCGCGCCGACGCCGTGTGGGTCCTCGCGTGGAACAACCCGAAGATCCATACACCGGAGCGGCGCAAGACGTGGCTCGCGTGCGAGGAACATCGCGAGCATCTGTCCCAGTTCCTCGGTGTACGCGGGTTCCTGAAGGACGTCGTCAAGTTCGAGGACTGGGAAGCACCCGAGATCCCGTAGAGCCCACCCGACGTTCCGTAGCGCCCCTTCGTCTACGGCGGCTGCTCAGCCGCCGATCGCCGACATCGGGCGGTCCGGCTGGAGGAACGACGGGTCGTCCAGGCCCGAGCCCGCCTTCTTGCCCCACATCGCCTGGCGCCAGATGCGGGCTATCTCCTCGTCCGGGGCGTCGGAGCGCAGGGCGGTGCGGAGGCTGGTCTCCTCGCGGGCGAAGAGGCAGTTGCGTATCTGGCCGTCGGCGGTGAGGCGGGGGCGGTCGCAGGCTCCGCAGAACGGGCGGGTGACCGAGGCGATGACGCCCACCCGGTGCGGGCCGCCGTCCACGACCCAGCGCTCGGCCGGGGCCGAGCCGCGCTCGTCGGTGCCTTCGGGGGTCAGCTCGAAGCGTGTGCGGAGGGAGGCGAGGATGTCGCCGGCCGTGACCATGCCCTCGCGCTTCCAGCCGTGCTGGGCGTCCAGGGGCATCTGCTCGATGAAGCGCAGTTCGTAGTCGTGCGCCACGGCCCAGGACAGCAGGTCCGGGGCCTCGTCGGCGTTGAGTCCGGGCATCAGGACCGAGTTGACCTTGACCGGGGTCAGATCCGCTTCGCGGGCGGCTTCGAGGCCGTCGAGGACGTCCTGGTGGCGGTTGCGGCGGGGGAGGGTCTTGAAGACGTCCGGGCGCAGGGTGTCCAGGGAGACGTTGACCCGGTCCAGGCCCGCCTTCTTCAGGGCGGTCGCCGTGCGCTTGAGGCCGATGCCGTTGGTGGTGAGGGACATCCGGGGGCGGGGCTCCAGGGCCGCGACCTGCTCGACGATGCCGACGAGGCCGGGGCGCAGCAGGGGCTCGCCGCCGGTGAAGCGGACCTCCTCGATACCGAGGGAGGTGACCGCGATGTCGATCAGGCGGACGATCTCGTCGTCCGTGAGGAGGTCGGGCTTCGCCAGCCACTGCAGGCCCTCCTCGGGCATGCAGTACGTGCACCGGAGGTTGCACCGGTCGGTCAGCGAAACCCTCAGGTCGGTGGCCACTCGGCCATAGGTGTCGATGAGCACGTGGGCCTCCTCCCTCAATTCGGATCGCATGTTTTCCGACACCTGCGAGCCTACGCGACACCTCTGACAACGAGAGCGGCCCGATCCCACGAGGTACGACGAGGCCGCGTCGTAGGGATCTACGACGCGGCCGTCGGTGTGGGGGGATTCAGTGGGAGGACTCAGTGGGCTCCGGTGCCGGTCAGGGACCGTACCTCCAGCTCCGCGTACTTGGCGGTGTCGGGCTCCTCCTTGGAGAGGATCGTGCCGAGCCAGCCCAGCAGGAAGCCGACCGGGATGGAGATGATGCCGGGGTTCTCCAGGGGGAACCAGTGGAAGTCGACATCCGGGAACATCGAGGCGGGTTTCCCGGAGACGACCGGCGAGAACAGGACCAGGCCGACCGCGGTGACCAGGCCGCCGTAGATCGACCAGAGGGCTCCTGAGGTGGTGAAGCGCTTCCAGAAGAGGCTGTAGAGGATCGTCGGGAGGTTGGCGGAGGCGGCGACCGCGAAGGCGAGGGCGACCAGGCCGGCGACGTTCAGGTCGCGGGCGAGGGCGCCCAGGAGGATGGAGACGGCGCCGATGCCGACCGTGGCGTACCGGGCGGCGGCCATCTCCTGTTTCTCCGTCGCCTGTCCCCGCTTGATGACGTTGGCGTAGATGTCGTGGGCGAAGGAGGAGGACGAGGCCAGAGTGAGGCCGGCGACGACCGCGAGGATCGTGGCGAAGGCGACCGCCGAGATGCTGGCCAGGAGGATGGCGCCCCAGTTGGAGTCGACTCCGCCCAGATGCAGGGCCAGGAGGGGGGCCGCCGTGTTGCCCGCCTTGTTGGAGGCGATGATCTCGTCCGGTTTGATCAGTGCCGCGGCGCCGAAGCCGAGGGCCAGGGTCATCAGGTAGAAGGCGCCGATGAGGCCGATGGCCCAGTTGACCGACTTACGGGCGGCCTTGGCGGTGGGCACCGTGTAGAAGCGGATCAGGATGTGCGGCAGGCCGGCGGTGCCGAGGACCAGGGCGATACCCAGGGAGATGAAGTCCAGCTTGGTCGTGCCGGTGGCGCCGTACTTGAGGCCGGGGTCCAGGAAGGCGGAGCCCTTGCCGCTGTTGTCGGCGGCCTTGCCGAGCAGGTCGGAGATGTTGAAGTTGAACTTGAGCATCACCAGGAAGGTGAGCAGCAGGGCGCCGGCGATCAGCAGGCAGGCCTTGACCATCTGGACCCAGGTGGTGCCCTTCATGCCGCCGATGGTGACGTACACGATCATCAGGATGCCGACCAGGGCGACGATGCCGATCTTGCCGGCGTCACTGGTGATGCCCAGGAGCAGGGAGACCAGGACGCCCGCGCCGGCCATCTGGGCCAGCAGGTAGAAGATCGACACCACGATGGTGGAGGTGCCGGCCGCCGTACGGACCGGGCGCTGGCGCATGCGGTAGGCGAGGACGTCGCCCATGGTGTAGCGGCCGGAGTTGCGCAGCGGTTCGGCCACCAGGAGCAGGGCGACCAGCCAGGCGACCAGGAAGCCGATGGAGTACAGGAAGCCGTCGTAGCCGAAGAGGGCGATGGCGCCGGCGATGCCGAGGAAGGACGCGGCGGACATGTAGTCGCCGGAGACGGCCAGGCCGTTCTGGAAGGCGGTGAACTGCCGGCCGCCCGCGTAGAAGTCGGCGGCGCTCTTGGTCTGGCGGCCCGCCCAGACGGTGATGACGAGCGTCGCGGCGACGAAGACCGCGAACAGGGTGATGATCAGCGGTCGGTGCTGGCTCGCCTCGCCGGCGGCCAGGGTGATCGCGGGGCTCATGCGCCGCCCTCCATCCGGGACTTGATGGCTTCGGCCTTGGGGTCGAGTTTCGCGGCGGAGTACCGCGCGTACCACCAGGCGATGAGGAACGTGGTGAGGAACTGGCCGAGGCCCAGAACGAGGGCGACGTTGATGTTGCCGACGACCTTGGTGTCCATGAAGTCGTCCGCGTAGTTGCACAGCAGGACGTACAGGAGGTACCAGGTGATGAAGGCGACGGTCAGCGGGAAGGCGAAGGAGCGGTGGGCGCGGCGCAGTTCGGCGAACTCCGCGCTCTCCTGGACCTGTTCGAACTCCTCGGTACTGGGGAGTTTGCGTTCGGCTTTCGAGGGCGGTGGTGTCTCGGTGGCCACGGTGTCTCCTCGCGTTGCGGACATGCTGGTTGCGACCTCACAGACCTACGGATCACGCCACCAGGAGTGATCGGGCAACTCCCCTGCGCAACATCGCGGGGGTCTCGATCCTGCTGGCGCTTCCTGCCCAGGGTCACGGCGCCACGCGTGGACCGGTTCAACTCCTTTGACTTCTTTCAGGACTCGCCTTTGGGAAGTCATTGCTGGCCAGCCCTCGCGGGAGATAACTTCAGCTGGCACCACTCGTCATGTACCTGCCCGGGAGGCATCACGTCTCGGGCCTTTTCGTTTCCGGATGATGTGGAGATCCCATGGCTCATCTGCGCCCCAGACGCCGGCTCGCCCTGGCCGTACCGGTCGTGCTGTCGTTGACCGCCTCGCTCGGCTTCCTCCCGTCGACGGCCTCGGCGGTCCCGAGCACGGAGACCAGCGCGCAGACCGCTGACGCGCCCAACCTTGCGTATGTGGTCAACACTCGGCTGGACCACTGGACGATCAACTCGGTCAAGAAGGCGATCAATGCGGCCGGCGGCACCATCGTGGTGACGTACGAGAAGATCGGTGTGATCGTCGTCCACTCGGCGAACCCCGACTTCGGGCCGATCATCCGCAAGGTGCCCGGTGTGCAGTCGGCCGGTGCCACGCGTACGGCGCCGCTGAGCCTCGCCTCGACGACCGACGAGGGCGCGGTGCAGTACCTCTCCAAGGACCAGGCCGCGAAGACGGCGAAGGCCTCCGCCGCGGCCGGTGACAGCGAGCCCCTCGAAGCCGACCAGTGGGACCTGCCCGCGATCGGCGCCGACAAGGCCGCGAAGATCAACCCGGGCAGCAAGAGCGTGACGGTCGCCGTCATCGATGTCGGCGTCGACGACACCCACCCGGACATCGCCCCGAACTTCTCCGCCTCGCAGTCCGCCAACTGCGTGGGCGGCAAGGCCGATACGACGTACGGCTCCTGGCGTCCCGTGGACTCCGCCCACTACCACGGCACGCATGTCGCGGGTGAGATCGCCGCCGCCCGCAACGGCATCGGTGTGGCGGGGGTCGCCCCGGGTGTGAAGGTCGCCGGGATCACGGTGGCCGAGCCGGACTCGACCCAGCTCTTCTACCCGGAGAGCGTGGTCTGCGCGTTCGTGTTCGCCGCGGATCACGGCGTGGAGATCACCAACAACAGCTACTACGTTGATCCTTGGCTGTACAACTGCATGGACGACCCCGATCAACGTGCCATCGTCGATGCGGTCAACAGGGCCCAGTTGTACGCGCAGCACAAGGGCACGCTCAATGTCGCGGCGGCCGGCAACTCGAACGACGACCTCGACTCCGACGCCCTGGTCGACGCCTCCAGCCCCGACGACTCGACCGCGACGACCCGTACGGTCGACCCGCACGAGTGCTTCGACGTGCCGACCCAGCTGCCGGGTGTCGTCACGGTGAGCTCGGTCGGCGTCACCAAGGCCAAGTCGTACTTCTCCAGCTACGGCAAGGGCGTGATCGACGTGGCGGCGCCTGGCGGGGACGCCCGGCAGATCCCGGACACCCCGTCGAAGAACGGCCGCATCCTGTCCACGCTGCCGAACAACACGTACGGCTACCTCCAGGGCACGTCGATGGCGACCCCGCACGTCGCCGCCGTGGCCGCGCTGCTCAAGTCCACGCACCCGCACGCCTCTCCGGCCCAGTTGCAGGCGCTGCTGAAGGCCGAGGCGGACAACCCGGGTTGCCCGACCGACGTGTACGACACCAACGGCGACGGCATCGCGGACGCGACCTGCGTCGGCGGCAAGCGCGTCAACGGCTTCTACGGGTTCGGCATCGTCAACGCGCTGCGGGCGGTCAAGTAACCCTTGTCTCTCTGCTGTTGCGGGTCGGGCGGATCTCCGCCCGGCCCGTTTCGGCCGTACGGGATGATGACCGCCATGGTCGAGCTGAACAAGCGCGAGGACCCCGCCGGACCCGAACCGGTACGTTCCCGGGGGCGGTTGGCGTTCCGCCTCGTGGGCACCGTCGCGATCCTCCCGGCGTGGTGTCTGGTGAACGTCGCCGCCTGGGGTGCGGTGTTGCTCGTGGGCGACCTGTTGGAGCTGGTCTTCGCGTTCAGCGAGTCGGCCGAGCGGCGTGCCGCGAAGGTGGCGGACCGGACACTGAGGCGGGTGCGCGTGCTGCCGTCCTGGTGTGTGACCTGGACGGAGCTGCGGCACCGGGGCAATGCCACGGCCTCCAATATTGATTGAGTCAATACTGCATAGTTCAGTCATGACTGACATCAACATGGCGTGGTCGGCACTGGGTGGCGATCCCGCCCTGGTCCCGCGTATCTCGACCGTCGCGCGCCGAGGGGCGCTCGAAGCGCGGCTTCCCGTACGGGAGTTGGCGCGGGCCTGCGTGGGAGCGTGCGCGCTGGCCGCCGCCGAGTTGGGGGCGCGGCGGGCCGGGCGCACGGAGGTGCCCGGGGTGCGGGTGGACGACGGGGCCGTCGCCACGGCGTTCGTCAGTGAGCGGCATCTGCTGATCGACGGACGGGCGCCGGTCTCCTTCGCGCCGCTGTCGCGGTTCTGGCGGACGGCCGACGGCTGGGTGCGTACCCACGCGAACTATCCGCACCACCGGGCGCGGCTGCTGGGCGCGTTGAGGCTGCCGGGGGACGCCTCCGTGGCGGACGTGGCCGACGTGCTCGCCGAACGGTCCGCGTCGGAGGTGGAGGAGACCGTGTACGGTGCCGGAGGCCTCGCGGTCGCACTGCGGACGGCGGCCGAGTGGGCCGTACACCCGCAGGGTGCCGCGGTGGCCCGGCGGCCTCTCGTCGAGCGCGAGCGGCTCGACACGGCACACGCGCGTGCTCGTGCGCTGCCGCCGTTGAACGGCGATCCGTTGCTGCCGGCCGCCGGGCTGCGGGTGCTCGATCTGACCCGGGTGATCGCGGGCCCGGTCGCCACGCGCACGCTGGCGCTGCTGGGCGCGGACGTGCTGCGCGTGGACGCCCCGAGGTTGCCCGAGGATCCCGACGTGCACGCGGACACCGGTTTCGGGAAGCGGTCGACCCGACTGGATCTCGGCGTGGCGGCCGACCGGCGGACCTTCGGGGAACTGCTCGGGCAAGCCGATGTGGTCGTCACCGGGTACCGGCCGGGCGCCCTGGACCGGTTCGGCCTCTCCCCCGAGGCGCTGGCCGGCCGCCGGCCCGGCCTGATCGTGGCGCAGTTGTCGGCGTGGGGCGCGTACGGGCCGTGGGGCGCGCGGCGCGGGTTCGACAGCCTGGTGCAGGTCGCCACCGGTATCGCGGCTGCCGAGGGATCGCCCGAGCGGCCCGGCGCGCTGCCCGCGCAGGCCCTCGACCACGGGACCGGGTATCTGCTGGCGGCCTCGGCGCTGCGGGCACTGACGGAACAGACGGAGCAGGGTCACGGCCTCGTCCTGCGACTGGCGCTCGCGCGAACCGCCGCCTGGCTGACGGCAGGAGGAGCGGGCGAAGCGGTGAGCGGGGCCGAGAAGCGAGGGACGGACGGAACGGCGTACGGGAGCGAGCGGAGCGGGACGGCGTACAACCAGCCGGATGCCTGGCTGGTCGAGACGGACAGCGGGATCGGGCGGCTGCGGCACGCGCTGTCGCCGGTCTCCTTCACCGGTGGGCCCGTGAACTGGGCGCGTCCGCCGGGCCGTTGGGGCACGGACCCGGCTCGTTGGGCTTGATCCGGGGGTCGGCCGGAAACCTAACCATGAGTGGAATCCGGTTCCGCCAGTCGTTTTGTTGCACTTGCCCGGTTATATGGCGGCTGGTGAAGATCTTGGGGTGACCTTGATACGACCGACTGTCGAAGCGGCCGACACCAGCGGCCCCCGCCGGCGCCCCGGTACGCGCCGGGCCGTCGCCGTACTGGCCCTGGTGCTGCTCGCCGCGCTGATCCCGCTGCTCGGCCCGTCCGCCGCGCTGCACGGCACCGGGGAGGCCGCCGCGCCCGGTGTCGGCGGCATCGCGCTGCTGCGGGCGGTGCTGTTCGGCGCGCTGTGCGTGCCGCTGGGCGAGTTGTTCGTGAACCGGCTGGCGCGCACCGTGCCCGGTGCTCCCCCGAACGGCCCCGGGAGTTGGGCCCTGTACGCGGCCGGTGCCGGATTCGTCGCCGCGCTGGGGCTCGCGTCGGTCGTGGCGACGGGCAATCTGGTGCCGCACAGCCTCGCCGAGATCGATGTCGGCGGCCTCTACCAGTCCCGCGACGGCAAGCTGGCGCTCCTGGAGGTCAACGCGTTCGCCGTGGCGGCCCTGTGCGCCCGGTCGCGCCGACCCGCCGCACAGGTGTGGCCCCTTGCCGCCGTGGTCCTCGCGGAGGCGCTGCGCGCGCACCCGGTGGGCGAGCACAGCCCGCTGGTCGGCTCGGAGCTGACCGCGGTGCATCTGACGTGCGCGGCACTGTGGGTCGGCGGGCTGCTGCACGTACTGCGGACCTTGCGGCAGTGGCGGGAGGCCGAGGCGGGCGCCGCGTTGTTGGGCCTCTACGCGCGCGTGGCCGCTGTGCTGCTCGCCGCGATCACCGCCACGGGGGTGTGGAGTTCGCTGCGCAGGATGCCGGCCGGCACGATCCTGGACCAGCTGACGACGACGGCGTACGGGCGCACCCTGCTCGCCAAAGTACTGCTCGTCGCCACCGTCGCCGTACTCGCGCTGTGGGCGCGCCACCGGCTGCGGCGGGCCACCGATCCGTTGGCCGCCTGCTCACCCGCGCGGGCCGAGGTCGTCGTCCTGGGGGTGGTGGTCGTGATCTCCGGACTGTTGACCGCCCTACCGGTGCCGATCCGCTGGCATTGACCGACTCCAGTGTTGACCGGCACCGACATTGATCAACTCGGCATCGATCAACTGTTGACGACCAGGACCTTCAGGGCCGTGCGCTCGTCCATCGCCTTGTAGCCGTCGGGTACGCCCTCCAGGCCGACCGTCAGGTCGAAGACGGGCGAGGGATCGATGGCGCCGTCCAGGATGTCGGGCAGCAGTTCCGGGATGTACGCGCGGACCGGCGCGACTCCGCCGCGCAGCGCGATGTTCCGGTCGAACATGACCCCGAGGTCGAGGCCGGTGCCGCTGCCGTGCGGCACGCCTACGAAGCCGATGGCGCCGCCGTCGCGCGTGATGTTGACGGCCGTACGCATGGACTGCTCGGTGCCGACCGCCTCGACGACGGAGTGCGCGCCCTGGCCGCGGGTGAGTTCGCGGACTGCCTCGACGGCGGCCTCGCCGCGTTCGGCGACGACGTCGGTGGCGCCGAAGTCGCGCGCGATGGCCGTGCGGGCCTCGTGGCGGCCCAGGGCGATGATCCGTTCGGCGCCGAGGCGCCTGGCGGCGAGCACGGCGCACAGGCCGACCGCTCCGTCACCCACGACGGCGACGGTGGCACCCTTGCGGGCGCCCGCTCCGAGGGCCGCGTGGTGACCGGTGCCCATGACGTCCGACAGGGTCAGCAGCGCGGACAGCAGGTGGTCGTCGGAGGCCGCCTCCTTGGGGAGTCGTACGAGCGTGCCGTCGGCGAAGGGGACGCGCACCGCCTCGCCCTGGCCGCCGTCGTAGCCCACGGCGCCCCAGAAGCCGCCGTGCACGCAGGAGGTGGTGAGGCCCTCGCGGCAGTACGCGCAGACGCCGTCGGACCACATGAAGGGCGCGACCACGAGGTCACCGGCCTTGACGCCGCTCACCTCGGAGCCGGTCTCCTCCACGATCCCGAGGAACTCGTGTCCGATCCGCTGCCCCGGCTGCCGGACCGACTCGCCGCGGTACGCCCACAGGTCGCTGCCGCAGATGCAGGCGCGCAGCACCCGGACCACGGCGTCGGTGGGCAACTGCACCATGGGCTCGGGCACGTCCTCCACGCGCATGTCGAACGGGGCGTGGATGGTGGTGGCGCGCATGGCGAGGGTCCTTCTCGTCGCTGGTCTGCTGGTGCGGTGCGCTCAGGGGGTGGTCGAGCGCACTTCACGGTACGCCGCCGCCGGTGCTGGCCGCGCATCGAGGGCGCCCCGGACCAGCAGGAACTGTGCCGCCGCATAGGTCAGCATGATCCAGAAGTCGGGCACGGGCAGCTGCGGCCAGTCGGCGACGCCGGTCGCGATGAGAGTGTCGGAGAGCATGAAGAGCGCCCCGCCGAGCCCGGCGACCGGGCCGAGCCTGGTGGCCGCGGTGTACGCCATGGCGGTCAGGAGGGCGCTGTAGCAGGCGACGGGGACACGGAGGCCGGTCGGCAGGCCGGGCCACAGCAGGACGACCAGGGTGACGAGGGCGACGGCGTAGCCGACGGCGAGCAGACCCGCACGCGCGCGTGGCGGACCGTGGCGCCGGAACAGGACGAGGTAGCAGACGTGGCCGGCGGCGAAGGAGGCCATCCCGGCCATGAAGGCGGGGTCGGTGTCGGAGAGCAGCAGGACGTCGCCGCCCCAGCCGCACAACAGGGCGGCGACCAGGAGCCGAGGGCCGCCCGCGCGGGCGGCGAACGCGGCGAGCAGCGGCATGAGCAGCGGCTTGGTGACCAGATGGCCGGCGCGGAAGCCCGCGGCGAGGGAGACGAGGTCGAGGACCGTGGCGAGGACGAAGGCAGCCGGCAGCGCCCGGGACGTTCTCACGCGGCCACGGACTCCTCGGTCTGTTCCACCGTGGCCGCCGGCTGCCAGCCCGGTCCCCGGAACACCCGCCCCGCGCGCTCGCGCCAACCGGTCGCCGCCTTCAGGTCCTTGGCGATGGCGACGTACTCATGGGTGGCGACCTTGATCGGGTTGAACGTGTTGATGTTCTTCGTCAACCCATAGACGGGCCGATCGACTTCGGGGACGAACGACCCGAAGAGCCGGTCCCAGACGATCAGGATGCCGCCGAAGTTGCGGTCCAGATAGCCGCCCTGGGACGCGTGGTGGACCCGGTGGTGGGACGGCGTGTTGAAGACGAACTCAAACCAGCGGGGCATCTTGTCGATGCGCTCGGTGTGGATCCAGAACTGGTAGACGAGGTTCACCGAGGAGCAGAAAGCCAGCGCGGCGGGATGCACGCCCAGGGCGACGAGCGGGATGTAGAACGGCCACACCGTGAGGGTCGTCCAGGGCTGGCGCAGGGCCGTCGTGAGGTTGAACCTGCGGCTGGAGTGGTGGACGACGTGACAGGCCCAGAGGATGCGGATCACGTGGTGGCCGCGGTGGGACCAGTAGTAGAAGAAGTCCTGCCCGAGCAGCATCAGCGGGACCGTCCACCACAGCACGGGCACGCGCAGCGGCGTGAGTTCGTAGATCGCGGTGTAGATCGCGACGATCGGGATCTTCCAGAGGAAGTCGAAGACGAGGCTCCCGAGCCCCATGCCGACGCTCGTGGCGGCGTCCTTGGCCTCGTAGCCCGCCGCGTCCTCGTCGGGGTGGACGCGCACGCTGATCATCTCGATCACGGTGAGCAGCACGAAGGCGGGTATCGACCAGAGCACGGCATCGGGCAGGTTCGGCATGGGTGAACCGTAGGACCGCGAATCGGCCACGACTAGACGTTGTTACCCACAAGTATTTCCTGGGGTACGCGCTTGCTTGTTGGCGATCTCCGCCAACGGGCCTGCCGCGCCCGGGCTGTGGGCCCGCTACACCCCCACCGCCCCCAGCAGCGCCCCCGCCGCATAGGTGACCCCCATCGCGAGTGCCCCGCCCATCACGTTCCGCAGCATCGCCGGCCTCGTGTCCGCCGCGCCGAGCCGTGCGCTGCCCCAGCCCGTCAGGAGCAGTGCGGCCAGCGACGACACCACGGTGACGCCGAGCCGCCAGTCGGCCGGAGGCAGGACGATCGCCAGCAGCGGCAGCAGCGCGCCGACCGTGAAGGACAGGAAGCTCGCCCAGGCCGCGTGCCAGGGATTGGTGAGGTCGTCGGGGTCGATGTTGAGCTCCACGCGCGCGTGGGCGCGCAGCGCGTCGCGTTCCGTGAGCTGGGCCGCTGCCTCCATGGCCACCTCACGGGACAGACCGCGGTCCTGGAGAAGTCCGGTCAACTCCTCCAGTTCGGCCTCCGGTTGCTCCCTCAACTCTCGCTTCTCCAAGGCCAGGGCGGCCTTCTCCGAGTCGCGCTGGGTGGAGACCGACACATACTCCCCCGCCGCCATCGACATGGAGCCGGCGAGGAGACCCGCCAGGCCTGCCGTCAGCAGTGCCGAGCGGTCGTCCGTGGCGCCGGCCACGCCGACGACGAGCCCCGCGGTGGACACGATGCCGTCGTTGGCGCCGAGGACCGCGGCCCGCAGCCAGTTCAGCCGCGAGCCCAGCGTGCCCTCGTGGGCCTCGTCATGGCTCTGGTCGTTGCTCGGTTCCGTCACACCGCGAAGGATCCCACCACCGGCCTCACCACACCCGTACCGACGCCCCCCGGGCGAACACCGGGCTCGTGGCGTCCGCCGGCGGTTCGGCGAGCGGCTCCGCGATCTCGGTCACCGTGGGGCCGACCTTCGCCGCGATCGGGTCCAGGAGGTCCAGGTCGAAGCCGTACACGCGGGCCGCGTTGCCGCCGAGCATGGCGGCGACCTCGTCGCTCGGCACGCGCGCGTACGCGAAACGCAGGCCCTCCCTGGAGTACGGATAAGTGCCCTCGTCGTGCGGGTAGTCGCTGCCCCACATGATCTTCTCGATGCCGATGCGGTCGCGCAGGGGCACCTCGTGCGGGCGCATGAAACTGGCGCCCACGAAGCAGTTGTCGCGCCAGACCTCCGACGGCCCCTTGCCCATGGAGGCGGCGAGCCCCGCGCCGAACTTGGACTCCGCGGTGGACGCCTTCGCAGCCGCCGCGACCAGGCGCCCGTGGTAGTAGTCCAGCATGTCGAGCACCCCGGGTATCCAGCCGGAACCCTGCTCGGTCAGCACCAGTTTCAGGTCCGGGTGGCGGCGGAAGGCACCGCCGAAGATCAGGTGCCACAGGGCGCGGTGCGAGAACCAGGTCGTCTCGACCATGAACACCGCGCGGGCGGCCGGTTCGTCGCCGAGGGGCGGGGCGGCCGAGCCCGCGTGGTGGTTGACGGGCACGCCGAGTTCCGCGCACACGGCCCAGATCGGGTCGTACGTCGACGAGTAAAGCTCCGGCAGCCCCGAGCCCGGTGGAGTACCGGGGAGCAACAGGCCGCCCCTGAGGCCCGCTTCGACCGCCCGGCGGATCTCCTTGACGGCCTCCTGGACGTCGTTCAGGAGGATCTGGAAGACACCCGCCCGCCGGCCCGGCGCAGCCGCGCAGAAGTCCGCAAGCCAGCGGTTGTGGGCGCGCAGGCCGGCCCAGCGGCGCTCGAACTCCTCGGCCGTCGGCGCGGGCGCCATCAGGGAGCCGGACGGGAAGAACGGCGGGATGGTGTTCGGGAAGACGACCTCGGCGACGATCCCGTCCTGCTCCAGCTCCGCGATCCGCCGCGCGGAGTTCCAGTTCTTGTCGGCGGTGTCGGCGACCAGGTCCTCGTACGGGTTGACGTACGTGGCCGCCCACGCGTCGAACTCGTCGTGGTAGCGCTTCTCCAAGTAGGGCCGGTAGTCGAGGAGATCGGCGCCCGCGTGGCAGTCGGCCGAGATGACCGTGTACCGGTCCTCGCTCGCGGGCCTCATGGGGTCTGTGGCACTCATGGCGTCACCCCCAGGACCGGGAAGTCGTGGTCGGTCAGCCAGTGCCGCCCGACCTCGCGGGAGCGTGCCCAGGACGCCGTCACGGCCTCCTGGTCGTCCTGCTGGCCGAGTTCGGCGGGGGTGGGGCCGATCCGGCGGGCCAGGGGCTCCAGGGCCGCCACGTCGAAGCCGAAGGCGTCGGCCGCCGCCAGGCCCAGCATGCGACGCGTCTCGTCGACCGGGATGTCGTGGAAGGTGCGCTTCAGCCACGCGCGCGTGTCGGGCCAGGTGCCCTCGGGATGCGGGAAGTCGCTGCCCCAGAGGATGTTGTCGACGCCGATCTCGTACCGCTGGGCCAGTTCGCGGCGCTTGGTGTTGGTGGCGCAGATGAAGACCTGCCGGTCGAGGTACTCGCTCGGCGGCCGTTTCAGCTCCGCGAACGGCGAGAGCTTCTTGCCGCCGTGGGCGCCCAGGTAGAGCCGGTCCATGAACCACAGCTGGTTCGGCAGCCACCAGCAACCCGACTCCGCGACACCGAACTTGAGACCCGGGTGGCGTTCGAAGACTCCGGACCAGAGCAGGAACCAGAGGGGCCGGGCGGGCCACCAGGTCACCTCGCTGACGTAGATGCCCAGGTGGTCGCCGTACTCGTGGCGGGGCGCGGCCCCGGAGTGGGTGAGTACGGGCATCGCGCACTCGGCGGCGGCAGCCCACACGGGGTCGTAACGGCGGTCGTGGTAGGGCTCCTTGTCGACCCACATGGAGGGGATCATCAAGGCGCCGAGGCCGGACTTCTTGGCTCGGTGGATCTCCGCGACGACCTTCTCCGTGGGGGCCGTCACCGGCAACAGGGCCACCCCGCAGTGCCGTTGGGGGTTCTCGGAGACGAAGTCGGCGAGCCAGCGGTTGTGGGCCTGCGCGCCCGCCATGCCCAACTCGGGGTCCTGGTCCCCGGAGAGGCCGAGTCCGACTCCGAAGGGTGCGGCCGTCTGGCTGTCCACGGCGTCGGCGTCCGGGAAGACCACCTCGGCGGCCACCCCGTCGCCGTCCAGCTCCTTGAGGCGCTGTGCGGTGTCCCAACCCCCGCGCAGGCCCTCCTCGTTGTCCTGGAACCACTTGGTGGCGAACGCCTCGTTGCGGATGCCGAGCCGGGTCATCTCCTCGCGGCGCCGGTCGCGTCCGGCGAGGAACTCGTCGAAGTCCCGGTGGAACCGGGCGTCCAGATAGGGCCGGTACTCCTCGGTGGGCAGTCCGGCGTGGCAGTCGGAGGAGATGATCAGGTACGGCTCCTGGTCGGTCACAACAGCCCCCTCAGTCCAGGATGAAGCTTTCGAGGTACGACGGGTTCGCCCGGTCGAGCATCGAGGCCGCCCGGGCCCGGATCTGGGCGTCGCTGTGCTCGCTCTCGGGCAGCAGCCAGAAGCGGTCCGCGCGGATACCGTCCACGACGAGGCCGGCGACCTCCTCGACGGGCGTGAAGGCGACCTCCTTGCCCGCCGCCTTCATGGCGGTCTCCCACTGGTCGAGGCTGCGGTAAGGGGTCCTACGGGGGCGCTCCTTGGCGTACCGGTCGGGCCGGTTGCGGTGCGACTCCCACAGGCCGGTGCGCAGCATGTGCGGCCCCGGGAAGAGCACCGAGGCACCCACGCGCGCGTGCTCCGCTCTCAAGTGGGCGTACAGGGACTCGGTCATCGTCACGACGGCCGCCTTGGTGACCGCGTACACGGAGGCGGTGGGCAGCGGGGCGATACCGCCGTCCCCGGAGGACGTGTTGACGACATGACCGGGTTGACCCGACTTGATCATCCTCGGGACGAACGCCTGGATGCCGTGGAAGACGCCCCACACATTGACGGCGAACGCCCACTGCCAGTCGTTCGGTTCGTGCTCCCACATCCGGCCCTCGGCACCCGAGCCGACGCCCGCGTTGTTGCACAGGACATGTACGGCGCCGTACGTGTCGTACGCCGACTCGGCCAGATCCAGGACCTGTTGGCGTACGCCGACGTCGACCACGCGCGCGTGCACGTCGGCGCCGTCCGCGCGCAGATCGGCGGCGGCCTTGTCGAGGGCGCCCTGCTCGACGTCGGCGAGGACCACCTTGAGCCCGTCGGCGGCGAACCGCCGTGCCATCGCGAGCCCGATCCCGCTCGCGGCCCCGGTGACGACTGCGACCTGCCCCTCCGTCAACTCCATCAGGCACTCCCCTCGGGAGGCCCGTCGTGGATCTGCTGCGGGTCGTCGTAGCGCTGGTGGATGTACGGCAACAGGGCCCGCGCGTCGACCCGTTCGACGACCTTGCCGCGCTGGTCGCTGGTCTTCTCGCCGATGGTGATGTCGACGAGGGTGCGTACGGGGAGGTCGGCGACCGGGTCGTACATGGACTCGCGCAGGACGACGTCCCCGGTGACGCGTTCGAGGCGGCGGACCTTCTCGTTGCGCAGGCAGTGCACGAGCACCGGGTCGGCGTCGAAGCCCGAACCGTCCACCGCGGGAAGGAACTTGAAGTAGAAGTCGGTCTTCTGTGTCGGCCCGGGGAGGGGCAGCTCCTCGCTGACCGCGCCGCGGACCTCGACGAAGGCGATGCCGTGCCGGGCCAGGGACGCGTGCACGACGAGGCCCACGCGTTCGACGGTGACCTCGCCGAGCTTCTTGGGCTCGCCGAAGACCTCACGGCCGCCGGTGAGGGCCCGTTCGTGGGTCATCGGCATGACCAGCGGGTACCAGCCCTCGACGCCGTCGTGCGCGGCGGCGACCGCGAACGAGCCCGCGCCCAGGGGATATCCGGTCAGTTCGACCCTGCTGATGTTCACCCGGACCAGGGGCCGCCCGGTGGGCTTGAGCGGCGGCGGAAGGACCGCCGCGACCGCGTCCGGGTCGCTCTCCCAGACGGCCACCACACCGGTGGACCAGATGTCGGGGAGCTTCGCGCTCGCTGTGCGTGCGGCGGCGATCTCCGCCTGGGTCCGTGCGCCGTACCGTACGCGTGCCATACGCCGTACCGCCCTTCGTAGGCCGTCATCCGTCAGGCGGGCAGCACGCTTGCACCAGGCGGGCAAAAGGTCCATAGCCACGCGCGCGTGCGTTCGGCGGACCCGAACGGGCGGGCGGGACAAGCCACCTGAGGGACGGGGCTGTCAGTGACGGCCCGTATCCTCAGTGACCATGCTCGAAGACCACTCGCCCGCAGTGTCCGCAGCCGCTCCGTGGCCGGCCGCGTATCCCCAGGGGTATGCGGTAGTTGACGTGGAGACCACCGGTCTGGCCCGGGACGACCGGATAATCTCCGCAGCCGTGTACCGGCTGGACGCGCTCGGCGAGGTCGAGGACCACTGGTACACGATGGTCAACCCGGAGCGCGATCCCGGCCCGGTGTGGATTCACGGTCTGACGAGTGACGTACTGGAGGGCGCGCCCCTCTTCAAGGACATCGCCGAGGAGTTCGCGACCCGCCTGGAGGGCCGGGTGCTGGTCGCGCACAACGCGGTCTTCGACTGGCAGATGATCGCGCGGGAGTACGCGCGCGTGCAGATCGAGCCGCCGGTCCGGCAGCGGCTGTGCACCATCGCGCTCTCCAAGGAGCTGGCCCTGCCGCTGCCCAACCACAAGCTGGAGTCCCTGGCGGCGCACTTCGGTGTCGTGCAGCAGCGCGCGCACCACGCGCTGGACGACGCGCGCGTGCTCGCCGAGGCGTTCCGGCCGAGCCTGCGGGCGGCGGCACAGGGCGGCGTACGACTGCCGCTGCACGAGTGCCGGCCGCTGACCGAGTGGACCGCCGACCGGCCCGCGCCCCGCATCGGGCAGCAGGCGGGTGGCTACAGCGGCTACGGGGCGGGCAGTTGGCGTCCCGCGCGCAAGCGGCCCGCGTGCCCCTACCCGAACCCGGGTCGGTTCGAGGACGGCAAGCCGCTCAAGCAGGGGATGCGGATCGCGTTCTCCGGGGACACGTCCATCGAGCGCGAGCTCCTGGAGGACCGTGCCGTGGAGGCCGGGCTGCATGTCGCCACGAGCCTGTCCCGGCTGACCAGCCTGCTGGTCACGAACGACCCGGACTCGGGCACCTCGAAGGTGGTCAAGGCCCGCCAGTTCGGCACGCCCGTGGTGGACGAGGCGGCCTTCGGGCAACTGCTCCGGGACGTCGAGCAGGCGGACTGAGCGCGCCACGGGGAGCCGTACGGACGGGTGATTGGGACGCGACTCGCCCCGCGTCCGCTCGCCCGTGCCGGGCGGACGGCCCACCCTGTGGCGCATGGCGAGATGTGAAGTGTGCGGCAATGACTACGGCATGAGCTTCGAGGTGCACGCGCAGGGCGCGGTACACGTCTTCGACTGCTTCTCGTGCGCGATCCACCGCATGGCCCCGATCTGCGAGCACTGCCGGGTGCAGATCATCGGCCAGGGCGTGGAGGTCGAGGGCCACTGGTTCTGCGGCGGCCACTGTGCGCGGGCGGAGGGGAAGGTGGGCATCATCGACAAGGTCTGAGGACAGTCCGAGGACAGACCCCCCTGAATGCGCCCCGCGACCGAGTTGTACGGTCGTGGGGTGTACCGCTTCCTGATGTCCCGGCAGTGGGTGATCCTCGCGTTGATCACCCTTCTCCTGATCCCCACGATGATCAGGCTGGGCATCTGGCAGATGCACCGCTACGAGATGCGCAGCGCCCGCAACCAGTTGGTCGCGAACGCCCTGCACGCCAAGCCGGTCCCCGTGGAGACGATCAGCACCCCCGGGCACGCGGTGACCCGTACCGAGAAGTACCGCACCGTCACCGCGACGGGCACCTTCGAGACCTCCAAGGAAGTCGTCGTCCGGCGTCGCACCAATGACGACGACGAGGTCGGCTTCCATGTACTCACCCCGTTCGTGTTGACGGACGGCAAGGTGGTGTTGATCAACCGTGGGTGGATCCCGGCGAACGGCGCGCAGACCGCCTTCCCGAAGATCCCCGCACCGCCGAGCGGCAGGACCACGATCACCGGGCGTCTGATGGCCGACGAGACGACCGCGGCCAGTGGCATCAAGGACATCAAGGGCCTGCCCGACCGCCAGATCATGTTGATCAACAGTGAGGAACAGGCGAAGCGGCTCAACGCCCAGGTGCTCGGCGGCTATGTCGAGCAGACGGCGCCCGAGGCGAAGGGCGACACCCCGGAGCAGATCTCCGACCCGGGCAAGGAAGACGCCCCGCTGAACTACGCGTACATGATCCAGTGGTGGCTGTTCGCGGCGGCTGTCCCGGTCGGCTACGTCGTCCTGGCGCGGCGCGAGGCCCGCGACCGCCGGGAGGCGGCGGCCAAGGAGCAGGAGACGGAGCAGGCGGAACCGGCGACGGTCTGACCCCCGCGCTTCACCCGCCCGGCCCCGAACCTTGATTGCCCCGCCGGTAGGGAGGGAACCCGCACCCCGTGCACCCACGTATCGAGGACTACGCCCTCATCGGCGACGAACAGACCGCGGCCCTGGTCGGCATGGACGGCTCGGTCGACTGGCTGTGCCTGCCGCGCTTCGACTCGGCCGCCTGCTTCGCCAGACTGCTCGGTGACGAGGAGAACGGCCACTGGCGCATCGCCCCCGCGGGCGCGGACCGCTGCACCCGCCGCGCCTACCGCCCCGACACCCTGGTCCTGGACACCGAGTGGGAGACCGCCGAGGGCACGGTACGCGTCACCGACCTGATGCCCCAGCGCCACCGCGCCCCCGATGTCGTGCGCGTCGTGGAAGGCCTGAGCGGCACGGTCACCGTCCGCAGCACGCTCCGCCTGCGCTTCGACTACGGCGCGGTCGTGCCGTGGGTGCGCAGGGCGGACGGGCACCGGGTGGCCGTCGCGGGTCCCGACTCGGTGTGGCTGCGCAGCGAACCCGAGGTGCGCACCTGGGGCGAGGACTTCAGCACCCTCTCGGAGTTCACCGTCGAGGCCGGGCAGAAGGTCGCCTTCGTCCTCACCTGGCATCCCTCGCACGAGCCGCGTCCGCCGCTCGTCGACCCGTACAAGTCGCTGCGGCACAGCGTCGCGGACTGGGAGCGCTGGACGGCCCGCTGCCGCTACGACGGCCCCTACAGGGACGCGGTCGTCCGTTCCCTGATCACCCTCAAGGCCCTCACCTACCGCCCGACCGGCGGCATCGTGGCCGCGGCCACCACCTCGCTGCCCGAGGAGATGGGCGGCGTACGCAACTGGGACTACCGCTACTGCTGGCTGCGCGACTCCAGTCTCACCCTCGGCGCCCTCGTCACCGCGGGCTACCACAAGGAGGCCGAGGCCTGGCGCGACTGGCTGCTGCGCGCGGTCGCGGGCGATCCGGCGGACCTGCAGATCATGTACGGCGTGGCGGGCGAGCGGCGGCTGCCCGAGTTCGAACTGCCGCACCTGACCGGCTTCGGCGGCTCGGCGCCCGTACGGATCGGCAACGGCGCCGTCAACCAGCTCCAACTCGACGTCTACGGGGAGGTCATGGACTCCCTGTGGCTGGCCCGGCGCGCGGGTCTGTCGCCCAAGCCGCACATGTGGTCGTTGCAAAGCGTCCTCCTGGAGTGGCTGCGCGCGCAGTGGCAGCAGCCCGACGAGGGCCTGTGGGAGGTGCGCGGCGGGCGCCGGCACTTCGTGCACTCCAAGGTCATGGTGTGGGTGGCCGCCGACCGGGCCGTACGCACTCTGGAGGAGTACGCCGACCTCCCCGGGGACCTGTCGGGCTGGCGCGAGCTGCGGGACGCGGTGCACAAGGACGTGTGCGAGAAAGGCTTCGACCCGGTGCGCAACACGTTCACGCAGTACTACGGCTCGCAGGAACTCGACGCCGCCCTGCTGCTCATCCCCCGCTTCGGTTTCCTGCCGCCCGACGATCCCCGGGTCGTCGGCACGGTCGACGCGGTCCAGGCGGCGCTCGGCCACGACGGCTTCGTACGCCGCTACGACACCGCCGCCGACACCCCCGTGGACGGGCTGCCGGGCGACGAGGGCACCTTCCTGGCGTGCTCGTTCTGGCTCGTGGACGCGCTGCACCTGACGGGCCGTACGAAGGAGGCCCAGGTGCTGTTCGAGCGTCTGGTGGGGCTCGCGAACGACGTGGGGCTGCTCGCGGAGGAGTACGACCCGGTGGCCGGCCGTCAACTGGGCAACTTCCCGCAGGCGTTCAGCCACATCGGCCTGGTGAACACCGCCCTCACCCTGTTCGGGGACGAGAAGGCAGGATAGGGACCATGGATCTTGGACTGAAGGACCGGGTGTACGTCGTCACCGGCGCCACCCGTGGACTGGGCAACGCCGCCGCGCGCGAGCTGGTGGCCGACGGCGCGAAGGTCGTCGTCACCGGGCGGGACGAACAGCGGGCCGCCGAGGCGGCGGCCCGACTGGGGCCGAACGCGGTGGGCGTCGCTGTCGACAACGCCGACGCGGAGGCGCCGGTCCGGCTGATCGCCGCCGCGCGCGAGCACTTCGGGGGCTTCGACGGCATCCTCGTGAGCGTCGGCGGGCCGCCGCCCGGGTTCGTCGCGGACACCACCGACGAGCAGTGGCAGGCCTCGTTCGAGTCGGTGTTCCTGGGCGCGGTACGGCTCGCCCGCGCGGCGGCCGGGGAGCTGGAGGCGGGCGGGGTCATCGGCTTCGTGCTGTCCGGTTCGGTGCACGAGCCGATTCCCGGGCTGACGATCTCGAACGCGCTGCGGCCCGGCCTGGCCGGTTTCGGCAAGTCCCTCGCGGACGAGCTGGGCCCGCGCGGCATCCGTGTCGTCGGGCTGCTGCCCGCCCGCATCGACACGGACCGCGTACGCGAGCTGGACGGCCTCTCCGCGGACCCGGAGGCCACCCGCGCGGCCAACGAGTCGCGGATCCCGCTGCGGCGGTACGGGACGCCGGACGAGTTCGGACGCGTGGCGGCGTTCCTGCTGTCGCCGGCCGCGTCCTATCTGACGGGGATCATGGTGCCGGTCGACGGTGGGATGCGGCACGGGTTCTGACGGACCGTCAGCTCAACCCGTCGGCTCAACCGGTCAACTCACCCGCTCCGCACGGTGCTTGACTCCCGTCAGCTGTACCTCCGTCGGGAGCGCGTCCAGGCCCGCCGAGTCTCGGGCGTGGGCCAGGGCGTTGGCCGTCAGGTGGTCGAGAGCGACTCCGGGGTCCACGTGCGGTTCCAGGCTGAGCCGGACGCGGGCCTCGGGTGCGGTACGGGTGCCGGCCAGCCGCACGTGCGCGTGGGCCACGCCGTCCAGGTCGCCCGCGTCGGTGGCGAGGACGCCCTCCAGGGCCCGGCCCCGCAGCAGCGCGCCCTCGCCGTCGCCGGTGCGGACCGCGACCTCGGTGAGCCGGCGCCGCCGTAGCACCGCGACCAGCCACCACAGGGCCAGCAGGACGAGGACCGCGAGCGCGGCGAGGACCGTCGGCCACCACCAGCCGTCGGCCCGCCAGCGGGTCCGCCGGGCGTTGCTCAGCAGGACGTCGTGCCGCCCGTCGTAGATCCACCACGACGGCGGCTTCACGCCCAGCCCTACGGCCAGTACGGAGCCGCCGAGCACGAGCAGCGCGAGACCGACGACACCGATCACCACACGGTTGACGACCCTCAGCACCGCGCTCACCCCTTCCGTCCGGAACGGCCGACGTGCAGCGACAGCGCGAGCGGCCCGGACAGCCCGAGCCCGGTGATCGCGTCGCTCAGCACGGTGTCCAAGTCGGCGCGTACGTCGTCGAGTTCACGGAAATGGGACACCGCGCGGACATCGGCTTTCGTCCGGCTCGTGCGCACCCGGACCGACTGCACGCCCGAGACCTCCATGGCACGGTCGCGCAGCACCATCGCGGCGGCGGCGCGTTGCAGGCCGGCCCGGACGTCGGCGTGGGTGCGGCGCATCGGCAGCACCTGGCGCAGGCCGGGCGTGAGTGCGAGCACGACCAGCCAGAGGCCGAGGGCGGCGGCGATCCCGGCGCCGACGAGGACCCAGGTGTCGTCCAGGGGCCGTTCGGCGAGTTGCCGGGTCAGTTCGCGGCGCCAGTGCGCGGCGGGCCGCTTGGCGCGCACGGCGGTGATGTCGTAGAGCAGGGCGCCCGCGCCGACGAGCAGCAGGACGGCGACGATGCCCGCGGGGACGCGGCGCATCGACCAGAAGCGGCCGTCCTTGCCGCCGCCGTCGACCAGGGGTGCGGGACCGCGGTCCGCCGCCGGGTCGTACCCGCCGTGTCCGGGGTCGGTCTCCTTCTCGATGACCGGTAGTCGTTGGGTCGTGCCTTCGGAGCCTTGGGGCTCGCTCATCGCGTCCTCCCCTGTACCGCGCGGTGTGCCTGTGCCGGATGCAGCCGTTCCACTTGGACGGCGACCTCGGGCACCTCCATGCCCACCAACGCGCGTACCCGCTGAACCACCTGTCGACGCACCCGAAGACAGCGGTCGCCGATGTCGCAGGGATAGTCGAGTTCCAGGTGCACGCGCACGCGTGCGGCATCGTGGTGTACGACCACGGTGGCATGCGGCGGTGCGGCCTCGGGGTGCAGCGGCCCGAGCGCCTCGCGCGCGGCCTGCGTGGCGATCTTCGCCACGACCCGGTCGGCGATCCGGGTGGCGCCCCGCTCGCCGGGCGGGACGGCCGCCCTGGGTCTGCCGCGTTCGTCGACCGCGCCGTCCGCGCCGCTCACGGACGTCACCGCCGCCGGTCGTCGCGCGAGCGGAAGAAGTCGCCGAGTTCCAGGTCCCCTTCGAGGAACCGGCCGACGACGAACCCGATGGCTCCCAGGGCGGCCACCAGCAGGAACGCGCCGAACCCGCCGAAGTATCCGGCGAAGCCCAGCGCCATTCCGGCGATCATGCCGACCACGGCCCTGCTCATCCTGCGCTCCTCAGCTCGTTCGTCGGCCCGCTGCTCATTGGTTCATCCGTCGGCTCGGTCACTGGAGCCGGGGTTCCGGCTCGTCGTCCTCCTCGTCGGGCAGCTTCACATCGCTCACCGCGATGTTGACCTCGACGACTTCGAGTCCGGTCATCCGCTCCACGGCCGCGATGACGTTCTCCCGTACGGCCCGGGCCACATCCGCGATCGACACCCCGTAGTCGACGACGATCTCCAGATCGAGGGCGGTCTGCACCTCGCCGACCTCGGCCTTCACACCCCGGGACACCGACTTCGAACCGCCGGGCACCCGGTCGCGCACGGCCCCGAAGGTGCGGGACAGCCCGCTGCCCATGGCATGCACGCCCAGGACGTCCCGGGCGGCCAGCCCGGCGATCTTCTCCACGACCCCGTCGGCGATGGTGGTACGCCCTCGGGACGCCGGGTCGCCTCCGCCGCGTTTGGTGGGGGTCTTACGGGTCAGCAGGGGCTCCCTCTCGCCGTCGGGGTCCTGTGTCCGGTTCCGCTCCGTCATGTCGGTCATCGCCGTACGTCCCTTTCGGTCGTCGTCCTTCGACCACGGTAAGTGCGGTTCCATTCTCCCGCGCCGGGGATGCGGCAGGCTGGAGGAATGACGGCGGACTCATGGGCGCAAGCAGTACGGCAGCAGTTGGGGCTCGGGAGGCTGTTGCCCCTGGGTGACCGGCGGGACGGCGCGTGGATCGCGGAGCGGGCGGCCGAGGCCGTGCTGCGGGGCGTGGCGAAGCACGTACGGGGCGTGCGGCTGGGCGCGCTGCGCATCGCGCTCGCCGACCCGGAGGACGTGCACGAGCCCGCCGTACCACCGCCGCCGGGGGCGCTGCCGCCCGGTCCGCTGCGGATCACGGCCGACTTCGCGGCCGTGGCGACCGAGCCCCTTCCGGAGACCGCGTCCCGGCTGCGCGCGGCGCTGGCGACGGCCGCGGCGGAGCGGCTCGGGCTGGTGGTGACGGAGGTTGATCTACAGGTGACAGCCTTGCTGGACCAGATGGACGACGTTGACCGTGTGGACGATATGGATCAGATCGCCGCCGACACTGACCATGTTGATGAACTTGACGTGGTGGTCAATGTTGATGACGGTGGCGAATCCCTGATCGCCGCAGCCGCGCTCGGCGCCCCCGGCGTGGTCCGGCTGACCGGGGCGCTGGGCGGGCTGGGGCGCGCGGTGCACATCGAGGAACGGCAGGGCGAAGGTGCGCTGCCGCGCGTCCACGCGCGCGTGGAGATCGCCGTACGCGCGGACCATCGGGCCCTGGATGTGGCCCGGGAGGTCCGCGCGAGGGCCGGCGAGGTGCTGCCCGGTCACCCGACCGTGGCGGTGCTCGTCACGAGGATCGACTGAGCCACGGTCGGTTGAACCACGGTCGGCTGGCGCCTATTCGCCGACGCCGGCCAGGTCCCGCAGTCGTCGGGCCTGGGCTGCACGCTCGGCGGCGCGCTGGTCGTCGTACGCACGCCCCTGGACGCCCTGGAGCAGCGCCTTGGTCTCGATGACGGCGTCGCGCGGCGCGGCCAGCAGGGCTGTCGCGAGTTCGCGTACGGTGTCCTCGACCTGGTCCGCCGGCACGGCGATGTTGGCCAGGCCGGTGCTCACCGCTTCCTCGGCCGCGACGAAGCGCCCGGTCGCGCAGATCTCCAGCGCGCGGGCGTAGCCGACGAGCCCCACCAGCGGGTGGGTGCCGGTCAGGTCGGGCACCAGTCCGAGGCTGGTCTCACGCATGGCGAACTGCACATCGTCGGCGACGACGCGCAGGTCACAGGCGAGGGCGAGCTGGAAGCCGGCCCCGATGGCATGCCCCTGCACGGCGGCGATGGAGACGATGTCGCTCCGTCGCCACCAGGTGAAGCCCGCCTGGTACCCGGCGATGGCCTCGTCCAGCACGGCGTCACTGCTGTGCGCGAGGTCGATGAACGACGGTTCGCCGTCGAAGCCCTCGGGCGTGAACGCCTGCCGGTCGAGTCCGGCCGAGAAGGACTTGCCCTCGGCACGCAGCACCACGACTCGGACGGAGCCCGGCAGCGACCGCCCGGCCTCCGCCAACGCCCGCCACAGAACAGGACTTTGAGCGTTGCGCTTGGCCGGGTTGGTCAGCGTCACCGTGGCGATCGCGTCGTCGACGGTGAGCCGTACGCCGTCCTTGTCGAGTACGGGACCGAGGTCCTTGTCGTCCTGTTCGGGCGAAGCCATGGGGCGCCTCCGATGTGTGCGGTCAACAGAGCAGAGCTAAGTGACTGCACAGTAACCACCCGGCCGGTCAGTCGTCCGACCGGGTGGTCACCATCGAAGCCGATGAGCGCTCGGGATCAGGCCGAAGCCTTCTTGCCCCGGGTCGCCCCGCCACGCCCACGGAGCGTGACGCCCGACTCACTGAGCATCCGGTGGACGAAGCCATACGAGCGGCCGGTCTCCTCGGCCAGCGCCCGGATGCTCGCACCGGAGTCGTACTTCTTCTTCAGGTCTGCCGCGAGCTTGTCGCGCGCGGCGCCGGTTACCCGGCTGCCCTTCTTCAGAGTCTCGGCCACCCGTGCCTCCTCATGGGAAGTGCGCTCTTGGTCTCCTCATGATCACCCCTCCAAGCGTTCATGGCCACCCATTCGGCAAGGTCCGTGAGACAAGGTTTTGACGACAGGAGCGCGTCCCCACAAGTGGAATGTGGAATTCCATACGGCCGTGTCCGCACGGCCGAACGAGTTGCTCCGCGAAATACCTGGTCAGAGACGCGGAACGGCCGAGCCCTAGTCGATAAAGGACTCGGCCGGAAAATCGATGTACGACACACCTCGGTACGAGGAGATCTCACACAGATGGTGGATCACCGGTAGGCCGAATGATCCATACGCCGTGGATCAAGCATTCGATCAAGCCGCCTCGATCAGGCCAGGGCGATGAGATCCGCGTAGTCCGCGCCCCACAGGTCCTCGACGCCGTCCGGCAGCAGGATGATCCGCTCCGGCTGCAGCGCCTCCACGGCCCCCTCGTCGTGGGTGACGAGGACGACGGCACCCTTGTAGGTGCGCAGCGCCCCGAGGATCTCGTCGCGGCTGGCCAGGTCGAGGTTGTTCGTCGGCTCGTCCAGGAGCAGGACGTTCGCCGAGGACACGACCAGGGTGGCGAGCGCGAGGCGGGTCTTCTCGCCGCCGGAGAGGACCCCGGCGGGCTTGTCCACGTCGTCGCCGGAGAACAGGAACGAGCCGAGCGTCTTGCGGACCTCGACCAGGTCCAGGTCGGGGGCGGCGGAGCGCATGTTCTCCAGGACCGTGCGCTCCGGATCCAGGGTCTCGTGCTCCTGCGCGTAGTAGCCGAGCTTGAGACCGTGCCCTTCGATGACCTCGCCGGTGTCGGGCTTCTCGACACCGCCGAGGAGCTTCAGGAGGGTCGTCTTGCCGGCGCCGTTCAGGCCGAGGATGACGACGCGCGAGCCCTTGTCGATGGCCAGGTCGACGTCGGTGAAGATCTCCAGGGAGCCGTAGGACTTCGACAGGCCCTCCGCCATGAGCGGGGTCTTGCCGCAGGGCGAGGGCTCCGGGAAGCGCAGCTTGGCGACCTTGTCGGAGACACGCACCGCTTCCAGCCCGGCGAGCAGCCGGTCGGCGCGCTTGGCCATGTTCTGCGCGGCGACCGTCTTGGTGGCCTTGGCGCGCATCTTGTCGGCCTGCGAATGCAGGGCGGCGGCCTTCTTCTCGGCGTTCTGCCGCTCGCGCTTGCGGCGCTTCTCGTCGGCCTCGCGCTGCTGCTGGTACAGCTTCCAGCCCATGTTGTAGACGTCGATCTGGGCGCGGTTGGCGTCCAGGTAGAACACCTTGTTGACGACGGTCTCCACGAGGTCGGCGTCGTGGGAGATCACGATGAAGCCGCCGCGGTACGTCTTCAGGTAGTCGCGCAGCCAGACGATCGAGTCGGCGTCCAGGTGATTCGTGGGCTCGTCGAGCAGGAGCGTGTCCGCGTCGGAGAACAGGATGCGGGCCAGCTCGATACGGCGGCGCTGACCGCCGGAGAGCGTGTGCAGCGGCTGGCCGAGCACGCGGTCGGGCAGGTTGAGCGCGGCGGCGATGGTGGCGGCCTCGGCCTCGGCGGAGTAGCCGCCCTTGGTGAGGAACTCGGTCTCCTGGCGCTCGTACTGGCGCATGGCCTTGTCGCGGGTGGCGCCGCTGCCGTTGGCGATGCGCTGTTCGTTCTCCCGCATCTTGCGGATCAGGGTGTCCAGGCCGCGCGCGGAGAGGATGCGGTCGCTGGCGAGCACGTCCAGGTCGCCGGTGCGGGGGTCCTGCGGCAGGTAGCCGACCTCGCCGGAGCGGGTGACGGTGCCGCCGGCGGGCTGGCCCTCACCGGCCAGGACCTTGGTCAGGGTGGTCTTGCCGGCGCCGTTGCGACCGACCAGACCGATGCGGTCGCCCTTGGCGATTCGGAAGGTCGCGGACTCGATGAGGACACGGGCACCGGCGCGCAGCTCGATACCGGAGGCGGAGATCACGGTCAGACTCCAGAGCGGGGTCGTAGGCGGAAGGGGCGGCTGAGGACGTTCCCGCCGTCTAATGCGCGAGGAGAATGGCCATGGGCCAAGTCTAACTGGGCAATGCAAGCGTTTTTCCGGTGCGCGGGTGTGTTCGGCGCCACCAGGGGCGTCCCCCGTTCGGCCGCTCGACCGGCGCCACCGCGCGGGCTGCGGGCGAGGATGGACGCCAGGGGGTCCACACGCGCGAAGAGCGGGGCTGCCCATGCAGTTCGACGACGATGCCGATCTGGACACCTCCGAGGTGCAGGACGTGCGCGGCAGCCGGATTCCCGGTGGGCGCGCGACCGTGGGCGGGGGCCTCGCCGGGCTGATCGCGCTGCTCCTGGGGCTGTTCTTCGGCGTCGGCCCCGACAACCTGGGGTTGTCGTCGGGCAGTGACTCACCGGCGGCGACCGCGTCCTCGCTGGCCCAGGTGCAGTCGAGCTGCCGTACCGGACAGGACGCGAACACCAAGGAGGACTGCCGCATCGTGGCGGTGGTCAACAGCGTGCAGGACTTCTGGGCGCAGGAGTTCCGGCGGCGCAACGGTACGTACACCCGCTCCCCCACGGTCTTCTTCAGCGGGCAGGTCGCCACCGCGTGCGGGACGGCGACCTCGGCGGTGGGGCCGTTCTACTGTCCCGGCGACCGGAAGGTCTATCTGGACCTGGGGTTCTTCGACGAGCTGCGGACGAAGTTCGGCTCCAGTGGCGGCCCGTTCGCGCAGGCGTATGTCGTGGCCCACGAGTACGGGCACCACGTGCAGGACCTGATGGGCACGCTGAGCCGGTCGCAGGACGGGCGGACCGGCGCGAACAGCAACGCGGTGCGGGTGGAGCTGCAGGCGGACTGCTACGCGGGGGTCTGGGCCCATCACGCGACGACCACGAAGGACGAGTCGACCGGGCGGCCGTTGATCACCAGCCTCACGGAGGCCGACATCCGGGACGGCCTGGACGCGGCGGCGGCCGTGGGCGACGACCGGATCCAGGAGCGGTTCCAGGGCCGGGTCACGCCGGAGACCTGGACGCACGGATCGGCGGCGCAGCGGCAGCAGTGGTTCCACCAGGGCTACCGGACCGGGGACATGGCGCAGTGCAACACCTTCCGCTGACGGCCGGGATGCCGGTTCGCGGGGCGTTGTCAGTGGCGGGTGCAAGACTCGTCGAAAGCGATCAAAGCGGCGAAAACGCCAAGAGGACCCGATGCACAAGGAAGTGATCGGCATGGCAGGCAAGGACAGCGGACGTCCCAGCATCTACCCGTCCCTGCTGTACACGGACGCGAAGGCGGCGATCCGGCAGCTCACGGAGGCCTTCGGCTTCACCGAACTCGCGGTCTACGAGGGCGAGGACGGCTCGGTGATGCACGCCGAGCTGGTGCAGGGCAACGGCGCGGTGATGCTCGGCTCCAAGGGCCGCGGCGGCCGTTTCGACGAGGCGATGAAGAGCGCGGGACCCGTCGGGGTGTACCTCGTCGTGGACGACGTCGACGCCCACCACCGACGGGCCGTGGAGCACGGCGCGGAGATCCTGATGCCCCCGACGGACCAGGAGTACGGATCCCGGGACTACATGGCCCGGGACATCGAGGGCAACATCTGGAGCTTCGGTACCTACGCCCCGGAGATACCCGGGACGACAGGTGCCTGACCCCGCCTAGCTGCCCCCTGTGTGCACCTGGAAGGCCGCCCGGCGTACGGCCTTGGCCAGCGCCGGGTCGGGGTGGGCGGCGGCGAGCGCGACCAGGACCTGCACGGTGCGCGGGTGGCCCACGGCGCGGACCTCGTCGAGGAGCATGGGGACGGTCGGCTGGATCGCGGACTCCAGGTGGCGCACGAGCAGCGGGGCCTCCCCGTGGTCGGCGACCGCGGCGGCGGTGTCGACCCACATCCAGGTGGCCTCTTCGCGGGTGAGGACCTCGTGGGCGTCCTCCGGGTCGATCCCGTCGTGCTCGGCCAGCCACAGCAGGGCGTACGGCCGCAGCGTCGCCTCGTCCACCGCCGCGCGGACGTCGGGCTCGGCGGGGGCGCCGACGACGCGCAGCGCCTCGAAGGCGAGGCCGCGGAGCAGGGCGTCCTCACCGCGGGCGGCGTCGATCAGCTGGCCGACCGCGCTGCCCACGGTGCGGGCGGCGAGCCAGGCGCGGTATTCGGCGCGGGCGGCGTTCGGGCGGAGCTGGGAGCAGCCGCGGAGCATGTCCTCGGCGGACTGCTCGATGTTCCCGGCGGGGCTCTGCGCGGCCACGCAGATCTGCTCCAGCTTGACCCAGACCGCCCAGCTGCCGAGCGGGGTGAGGGTGGCCTGGGCGTCGCCGTAGGTGAGGGCACCGACGGAGGCGAGGGCGTGCAGGGCCCAGTCGAGGAGGGGGTCGAGAGGAGCGTCGGCGGCGGCCGGGGGCTGCTGGACCGGCTCGGGCTGCGGGCCGTAGGGAATCTCGCAGCGCTCGGTGCGCAGTTCCGTGACGCGTTGGCCGAGGAGGTCGAGGAGCTGGGCGACGGGGACGGGCCCGGCGGACAGCTGGAGGAAGGAGAGCACCTGAGGCATGGCCGAGACGACCTCGGCGACGGCGGACGGCTCGTGCTCCCGGGGTTCCGGGTGGGCGAGCGACCAGGCGTCGAAGAGGGCGACCCAGCCGCGCAGTACGGCGCTGTCGTCGCGGTCCCAGGCGCGCAGCCGCCAGCCGGGGCGGGCGCTGTCGCCGTGCACCTCGACGAGGCCGGCGAGGCGGGCGGTGTCCCAGTCGGCGCGGACCTGGGCCGGGGTCAGACCCAGGTCCTCGGCCGCGAGTTCGGCGGTCGCTTCGGAGAGGGTGCCTTTGCCGTCGGGGCTCGCGCCGTCACGGCCGGGTCGTAGTGCGGCGTCGGCCCAGTGGGCGACGCGAGCCGCTCCGGCCAGGCCGGAGCGTGCCATTCTGGCCAGTTCCGCGGGGGCCGGTGTGCCCTCCGGAGGGCGGGGTGCGGGGCGGCGCGAGCGCCGCTGGTTCATCGCTCGGGGGGCGGCGGCCAGGGGTCGCGGGCGGACGAGTCGAAGCCTGGAGTCGCGCGGGATACGGGACGTCACGGGTGCAGTCTTCCGGTTGACGGTCCGAAAACCCAAACGGAATGTCACGGCGGGCGACGGGGAGGGCCAAGGCAGGGGGTCCCGCGGGCTGCTGGGGACCGGGTTCAGGCCAGTGGTACAGGGCTAAACGGAAGGTCGGAGGGGGCGGGCCGGTGAATCGGCCGGGATCACATCAGCGGAGTGAGGAAGCGGCGCAGGATCTCCTCGTAGGCGGCCGGGTCGGCGTTCCACATGGCGCTGTGCGGGGCCCGGGCGACCGGCTGGAGGGTGATCAGGTCGGGGCGGCGGGCGGCGAGGCGGCTGGAGAGGGACCAGGGGGCGACGGTGTCGTCGGGTCCGTGGAAGATCAGGGTCGGGACCCTGAGCCGGGCGGGGTCGGCGGCCTCGGCGATGCGGTCGCCGTGCACACCGGTGCGGCCCTGGGCGGCACGGACCGCGAGCGGCAGCAGCGCGCCCGGGGTGCGCCGGGCGGTGGCGAGGGCGCGCAGCGTCGTCTCCCAGTCCAGCACCGGCGAGTCCAGCACGAGGCCGGAGACGCGCTCGCGCATCCCGGAGTGGGCGGCGGCGCGCAGCGCCATGGTGGCGCCGGTGGACCAGCCGTACAGGACGACGTGCTCGGCGCCGTAGCGCACGGCGTAGCGGATCGCGGCGTCCAGGTCGCGCCACTCGGTCTCGCCGAGATGGCCCAGGCCGTCGGGGTTGCGGGGTGCGCCGAGGTCGCCGCGGTAGGAGGGGGCGAGTACCGGGAAGCGGTTGCGGTGCAGGAACTCCATGACGTTCAGGGCGAGTTCGCGGGTGGTGGCCAGGCCGTGCACCGCGATCACCCAGGTGCTGCGTGCTCCGGGTACGAACCAGGCGGGCAGGGAGCCGAGTTCGCCGGGGATGTCGATGTCGGCGTGGTCCAGGCCGAGGGCGGCGCTCGGGTTGCCGATGTGGACGTTGGGGGTGAGCCACACCTTGTCGCGGGGGTGCAGGGTGCCGTGGGTGACGCGTTCGAGGCGGCGTACGACGGTGTCGGCGATGGGGGTCCCCCCGGTCGAGCGAAGCCGAGACCGGGGGAGGGGCGCCGTGTCGATGACGGGGCCGACGACCGCGTGGGAGCCGTCACCGGCGAGGCCGTAGGTGCCGGGGCGCAGGGAGGCCAGATCCCGGGTGAGGGTGATCTGTCCGGCGGCGGTGGCGTGCACCGTGAGCCGGGGTTCGGTCGGCAGGGGGCGGCCGGGCGGCGCCTTCAGTGCGGCGTCGCTGGCGTACCGGCCGGCGGCGACGCCCACCGCACCGGCCGCGAGGGCCACGGAGACGGCCGCGGCCGTCGCTTTGACTGTGCGCACGGATCCAGTGTCCCGGCGGACCCGGCTACCGGCCAGCCGGAGCGGGGCGGGAGTGGCTCGGGGTGGTGGGTGGGGTGGTTTCGGTGCAGGAAGAGGGCGAAGGGAGGGAGCGGCCCGGACCAGGGACACGACGGTGCCCCTGGGGGCACTCCCCCAGGGGCACCGTCGCGAAGTGACCTCGCGGAGTCAGTTGTCGCTGTCGGTGGTGTCCAGGTCGCTGTCGGGGATCCAGGAGCCGTGGATGCCCCCGGTGACCCGGCGCGGGAGGTGGACGGTCGCGATCCGGTCGAGGCCGGAGGCGTCCAGGACCAGGAGTTGGGAGGCGTCCTGCTTCAGGTCCGAGACGACGGTGAGCAGATAACCGTCGTCCTCGCGGGTGGCGCCCTCGGCAGGGACGAACACGGCCTCGCTGGGCAGCCGGGCGTCGCCTGCCCGATGGATGCTGCGGGCGCCGGTGGTGCGGTCGTACTTGACGATGCCGTAGCCGCCGAAGCCCTCCTGGTCGGGGAAGGAGACCGCGTACTGGTAGCGGTGCTCGGTGCCGAGGAACTCCTCGTTGAGGGTGGGGAATTCGACGGCGAGATCGTCGATGATCTGCTCGTCGACACTGCCGGCGGCCAGGTCGACGATCCAACGGCGGGTGTAGGAGCGGGTGTTGGGCTCGGTGCCGCGGCCGGGGGCGCCGACCCACCAGTTCCAGGAGAGCTGGAAGCCCTCCCGGTCCACGGTCGGCCCCTCCAGGACGATGCGGCCCCGGTCGTCCTCGTAGGCGTTGGCGGCGTGCAGCATGTTGCCCGGCTCGATGGCGAACCAGCGGATCTTCGACGCGCCCTGCGGGCCGCGGGGCATGACGCCGATCCGGGCCGGCTGCGCGTCGTTCCAGCCGTACGGGATGCCGGAGTGCTCGCCCGGGTCGAAGGTGACGGTGCCCTCGACGAAGACCACGTGGTGGCGGGTGATGGCGAAGTCGTGCTTGAGGGAGGCGGTGGCGCCCGGTATCTCGGCGCTGTGGGTGATGTGTCCCTTGGCGTCGGCGACGTAGTACATCAGGAAGGGCGGGAACGGCGAGGAGCCGAAGAAGTGCAGTTCGCCGGTGAGCGGGTCGGTCTTGGGGTGCGCGGTCATCGCGCTGCGCAGCTTGCCGTCGAAGTCGTGGGCGCCGACCGTGTCGAGGTCCCGGGTGAGTTCGAAGGGGAGGTTGGCCTCGCACAGTGCCAGCAGGCGTCCGGCGTGCTCGATGACGTGGGTGCCGGCCGGGCTGGCCGTCAGGTCCGGGCCGTGCTCGGTCATGTAGGGGGCGCCGTCCAGGGCGGGGGTGCGCACCCAGCGGTTGCGGTACCACTCGGCGCGGCCCTCGCGCAGCCGGATGCCGTGCACCATGCCGCTGCCCTTGAACCAGTGGGTGGGGGTGACGCCGGGCTTGGGGTTGTGGCCGTTGCGGAGCAGTCGGCCCGTCAACTCCGGCGGAAGGGAGCCCTCTACGGTCAGTTCGGTGGCGGTGATCTCGTCGACGGCCGGGGTGTAGTGGCCGATGAGGTAGGGCTTGTCGGTGGTGGCGGTCATGGCAGGTACCTCGCTTCTCGGATGGGTGGTGACGGTTGTGCAGAGGTGATGGGTGAGCAGGGGTGACGTGGCGTCAGGCGGCTTGCTCGGCACGGGACTTGAGGGCGGCGAGCCAATCGGTCAGGGAGTTGTGCAGGGCCTGGCCGAGTTCCGTGACGGCGGCCTCGACGGGGGCGCCGCTCCAGGACTCCTCGGTGTGGACGGTGACTTGACCGTCGGTCCGCTCGAAGGTCCACACATGGACGCCCTCGATGCCGTTCGCGGGACCGCCCCAGGCGATCCGCTCGCCCGGGACCAGTTCGCGGACCGTGGAGGTGATGTCCAGGCCGTGGGTCGTCCAGGTGAAGGAAGTGCCGGGCAGGAGCGGGCCGTTGAGGGTGGCTCGGTCGACGTCCGCGTTCCAGCTCGGCCAGGCGTCGATGTCGGTGTGCAGGGCCCAGACCCGGTCCAGCGGGGCGTCGATCGTGGTGGACAGGCGGACGATGACGGGGGCGGTCTCGTCGATGGTGAACATGGCGGTTCTTCCTTTCGGTTGATGAGGTCGATCAGGTTGATCAGGCGGATTGGACGGGCAGCGAGCCAGGTGGATTTGACGGTGGATCAGCGGAGACGGGCAGTGGACGAGGCGGAGCCACCACCGGCATCGCCATCAGCACCGGCACCGGCACCGGCACCGGCACCCACCGACGCTCCCCCTTCCGCCGCGCGCCCCCGTCGGGTCAGCAGAGCGGCAAGGACGGCGGTCACCGTAAGGACCGCGGCGGAGATGCCGAAGGCGGTGCGGTAGCCGGCGGTGAGGGCTTCCAACTCCGGCTGACGGACGGCCGCGTGGGCGGTGGTGGTGCCCGCGAGGGTGGCCAGGACGGCGAGGCCGATCGCGCCGCCGACCTGTCGTGAGGTGTTCACCAGGCCGCCGGCCAGCCCGGAGTCCTGCCGGGCGACACCCTCCACGGACAGGGCGGTGAGCTGGACGAAGGCGATGCTCAGCCCCAGTCCGACCAGGACGCTGGGGCCGAGGACGTCGGTGAGGTAGCTGCCGTCGGCGCTGATCCGGGACAGCCAGAGCAGTCCGGCGGCCTCGGCCAGCAGGGCGCCGGTCACGGTCGCCGTGGCGCCGATCCGGCGGGAGATCTGCGGGGCGAGGGTCGAGCCGAGCATGTTGGCGGCAGCGAGCGGGAGTTGGCCCAGGCCGGTGACCAACGGGCTGGAGCCGAGGACCTGTTGCTGGTAGAGCGGCAGGAAGAAGAACAGGGCGATCCACACCGAACCCAGCAGCGCCATCAGCGCGTTGCCGACGGTGACGCGACCGGCGCTGAACAGGCGTGGCGGGAGAAGCGGGTTCGGATGGCGGCGCTCGACCAGGACGAACGCGGCACCCAGTACGGCGGTGACGGCGAAGGCGCCGAGGACGGCGGGGTCCGTCCAGCCCGAACGGCGGGCGGTGGTCAGGCCCCACACCAGGGCGGTCAGCGCGAGGGTGACGGTGGTGGTGCCGAGCAGGTCGAACCGGCCGCCGCCGGAGACCGGGGCCCGCTCCACACTGACGGCGACACCGGCCAGGATCAGGGACGAGCCGAGGGCGACGGCGTAGAAGATCCACTGCCAGCCCCAGGCCTGGGTGAGGACGCCGCCGAGCAGGACTCCGGCCGCGCCGCCCGCGCCGGAGACCGCGCCCCAGACGCCAAGTGCCTTGCCCCGTCCGGGTCCTGGTGGGAACAGGTCCATCACCAGGGCCAGTGCCGCCGGGGCGATGGCCGCCGCGCCCAGGCCCTGCACCGCGCGGGCCGCGATGAGGACCGGGGACGAGGCGGCCAGCCCGGCCGCCAGCGAGGCGGCACCGAAGAGCCCGAGTCCGGCGAGCAGTACGCGGCGCCGGCCGAGGAGGTCGGCCGCTCTTCCGCCGGCGAGCAGCAGCGCGCCGAAGGCGAGGCCGTAGGCGTTGACCACCCAGGTCGTTCCACTGTCCGAGAGTCCGACGCCGGCGCGGATCTGGGGCAGGGCCACGTTCACGATCGAGGTGGCGAGCATGACGGTGAACTGCGCCCCCGCCAGGGCCGTGAGCGCCGCTCCGGGGCTGCGGGTGCTGTCCAAGGTCCACCTGGTCCAGCTGGTCCACCTGGTCCCTGTGGTTCTCACGGCTTCCTCCATGTGTGGTCAACCACTCACAACTGACGGCCAAGAAAAGGCGGGGCTGCGTGCCCCGCCGGCAAAGCGTGCGGATCTCAGTACAGCGTGCGGATCTCAGTAGTGCGTGACACCCGCGGACAACGTGCGCATCCAGGGAGCGTCCACCTCGTCGGGCCCCATGGAGACGATGAGATGACACAGCGTGCCGTACGCGAAGAACTCCTGGATCTCCCTCTCGGTGCCTCCGGAGGCACCGCGGGCGTACTCCACCAGCCGGGCGTAGCCCTGCCGGACCGCCTCACGGACAGCGGGTTCGGAAACGGCAGCCGCCTGGGCGTGCAACTGGATCAGCATCAGGTCCTTGTCGCTGATCAGCCGCGCGTAGGAATCCCCCATGGCCTCCAGCACCACCTCGGCGGAGCTGCCCTTCGCCTCGGCCGCCGCCCGCTCCAGACTGGCCCGCACCTGCACGAAGCAGTACTCGACGACCGCGGTGAACAGCAGTTCCTTGTTCGGGAACAGACGGTAGACGTAGGCCTGCGAGATGCCGGCCGCCTTCGCGACCTCGGTCGTGGTGGTGCCCCAGTAGCCACGCGCCGCGAAGGCGCCGATGGCGGTGCGCAGCACCGTCTCGCGGCGCTCCTCGGCGGTGGACAACTGGCGGGGCCGTTCCGTCTTCATGTGAGTACTCAACCACTCACACTTTTCCGTGTCAACGCACTCGCCACTGTCGACCACCCCGATCCCCTCACCCCCGCTGCCCGTACCCCCGCAACCGCTCCCCCGCCTCGGCCACCTGCTCCCCCGACAGCAGCGTCGGCGACAGCCCCGGTACCGACGACGCCGTCAGCCACAGGCGGCACATCCATTCCAGCTGGGCCGTGCGGTCGAACGCCTGGTCCAGGGAGTTGCCGTAGGCGATCGTGCCGTGGTTCTGGAGGAGGCAGGCGGAGCGGTCGGCGAGGGCGTGGAGCATGTTCTCGGCCAACTCCTCGGTGCCGTATGTCGCATACAGGGCAACCCGGACCGGGCCGCCGAGGGCACCGGACATGTAGTGGACCGAGGGGAGTTCGGGGACGAGGGTCGAGACGGCCGTCGCGTGGACGGCGTGGGTATGGACGACGGCGTGGGCGTCGGTGCTGCGGTAGACGGCGAGATGCATCGGCAGTTCGCTCGTCGGGAGCAGGGTGCCGAGGACCTGTCGGCCGTCGAGGTCGACGCCGACCGTGTCGTCGGCCGTCAGCCGGTCGTAGGGGACGCCCGAGGGCGTGACCAGGACGATGTCGCCGACGCGCGCCGAGACGTTCCCGGAGGTGCCGACCACCAGGCCGTCGGACACCGTCCGGCGGGCCGTCACGACGAGTTCGTCCCAGGCGTCCGCCTCCTCGGCGTGCACCCGCCTCCGCCACGGCTCCCCCACAGCCTGTGCGCCCTCCCGGGCATCCCGCCCGCCCCGCTCGTCCCGCCGCTGCTCAGCCATGCCGCGATCCTGCCAGCCGGTTCCCAACACGCGCTCGGACTGGGGCACTTTAAGCCGGAAGCCGCGCATCCGAAAGAGTACATATAGGCATGTAACGCCCACTCAAGCCGCTTGGCTGGAGACCGATCGGCATCGACAGATCTTCCAATAGCCTCTGGGGGATTTGCCGTGCACGTCGCCATCCCCGGGGGAAAAATGGCCCGTGATCGCAAACCGTCCCGCCGTCGCACACACCTCCTCGCAGCGCCTGCAGTCGCGCTCGGCATCGCCGGGATCGCGCTCGCCGAGCTCCCCGCCACGGCCGCGAGCCCGGCGGCGAACCCCGCCAGGGGCCACGACGTCTCCTCGCACCAGAAGAGCGTCGACTGGCCGAGCGCGAAGGCGAAGGGCGCCACCTTCGCCTACGTCAAGGCGACCGAGTCCACCGACTACGTCAATCCGTACTTCACCCAGCAGTACGACGGCGCCCGCACCGCCGGCATCGTCCGCGGCGCCTACCACTTCGCGCTCCCGGACAAGTCGTCGGGCGCCACCCAGGCCGCGTACTTCGTGGCGCACGGCGGCGGCTGGAAGGCGGACGGCTGGACGCTGCCGCCCGCGCTCGACATCGAATACAACCCGTACGACAAGAAACACGGCTGCTACGGCCTGAGCAAGGCGAAAATGGTCGGCTGGATCAAGGCCTTCAGCGCCGAGGTGAAGCGGGAGACCGGCCGCCGCCCGGTGATCTACACGACCACCCACTGGTGGAACACCTGCACGGGCAGCAGCACCGCCCTGACCTCGGCACACGCACTGTGGATCGCCCGTCACGAGTCGGCGGACACGGGCTCGCTGCCCGCCGGCTGGTCGCACTGGACCTTCTGGCAGTACGACAACAGCGGGAGCCTGCCGGGTGACCAGAATCTCTTCAACGGGTCCTTGAGCCAACTGAAGAAGTTCGCCCGGGGTTACTAGGCCGTACAGACACTCCAGAGACCCCCTCAGTTCACCTTCCGTTCACCCATGTTTCCTACGGTCAACACACCAATGACTTCGAACGATTGCCTGGGTAAATGGAAAGCTTCTCGCTGATTCTCGCGATTGTGGTAGTCACCGCACTCGCGTTCGATTTCACGAACGGTTTCCACGACACCGCCAACGCGATGGCCACCACCATCTCGACCGGTGCACTCAAGCCCAAGGTCGCGGTGGCCATGTCGGCCACCCTCAACCTGGTGGGCGCTTTTCTCTCCGTGGAGGTCGCCAACACGATCTCCAAGGGTCTCGTCGACGAGAGCGGCATCCGTCCCGAGGTCATCTTCGCCGCCCTGGTCGGCGCGATCCTCTGGAACCTGGTGACCTGGCTCGTCGGCCTGCCGTCCAGTTCCTCGCACGCCCTGATGGGCGGTCTGATCGGCGCCACCATCGCCTCGGCCGGCACCGGCGCGGTCCACGGCGACGTCCTGGTCACCAAGGTGCTGCTGCCCGCGGTCGCCGCCCCGATCGTCGCGGGCGTAGCGGCGATGCTCGCCACCAGGTTCTCGTACGCGCTGAGCCGGAACTCCGAAGGAAAGGCCGCCGACAAGGGCTTCCGCGTCGGCCAGATCGCCTCGGCCGGCCTGGTCTCCCTGGCCCACGGCACGAACGACGCGCAGAAGACGATGGGCATCATCACGCTGGCCCTGATCGCCGGCGGCTCCATCGCCCCCGACTCGGACCCGCCCACCTGGGTCATCCTCTCCGCGGGCCTCGCCATCGCGATGGGCACCTACATCGGCGGCTGGCGCATCATCCGCACCATGGGCAAGGGCCTGACCGACCTCCGCCCGCAGCAGGGCTTCGCCGCCCAGACCAGCGCAGCCGCGGTCATCCTGGCCTCCTCGCACATCGGCTTCTCCCTCTCCACCACGCACGCCGTCTCCGGCTCCGTGATGGGCGCGGGCCTGGGCCGCAAGGGCGGAGTCGTCCGCTGGTCGACCGCCACCCGGATGTTCGTCGCCTGGGGTCTGACCCTGCCGGCCGCCGCACTGGTCGGCGCGCTCGCCGAGTCGGTGACCGACCTCGGCGACTGGGGCACCGCGCTGGTGGCCGTCTTCCTGGTCGCCTCCAGCACCGCGATCTGGCTGCTCTCCCGCCGCCAGGTGGTCGACGCCTCGAACGTCAACGAGTTCGAGGAGCCGGCCGGCGTGGTCACCACCGCGATCGCCGCCGTCACCCCGCCCCCGTCGGTCGCCCTCTCCGAAGGCCTCACGGCGACGATCCCCTCGCCGCCCGCGACCCCGGCCACCGCCGTGAAGTCCGACCCGGCGACCCCGCCGGCCGCCGCCGTCTGAGCCCGCGCCCCCGGTTAGAAGGAACGAATCAGCATGGACATCGACTGGGCAGCCCTCGGCTCCGTCTTCGGCGTCAGCCTCGTGGCCACCGTGGCCCTGGTGGCCGTCTTCACCCTCGGCATCACCGCCCTCTCCCGCCGCGAACGGGCCACCGCCCAGGGCGACTCCGCGACCCTCGCCCTGACCGGCGCGTACGTGTGCTTCGCGGCCTGCGCGACGGCGGTGGCGTACGGGATCTTTCTGATCGTGGCCTGACCGGCCGCCAGTTGGACCGAGCGTGGGGTGCGGGACGGATCACCGTCCCGCACCCCACGTCTTCGTGCCCCCTTCGACGACCCGCGTGTGGGCATCAGCACACTCCTCCCCCGCAGGTCAACAGCAAGTTGACGCCCCTTCCAACACCGTGGTGGACTGCCGGAGCCATATACGGCGGCAGGAGAGGAAGCCGGTGCGAATCCGGCGCGGTCCCGCCACTGTCACCGGGGTAGACAACCCCGGGAGCCAGGAACTCTCACCGCCGGTCTCGTCGAACCAGGGCGTGGACACCCTGAGTGAGGACATATCGCCATGCTCGGCTGTCGTTCGAGGTCCCGTACCAGCGCAGTGTCCGACTCAGCGACCGGCTGAGCCGATGCGTGCCGATCGCGTCTTCGCGTACGGCGCCGCCGCCGGCCTTCTCGGTGACCACCTGCTCGGCGATCCCCGCCGCGGGCATCCGGTCGCCGCGTTCGGCCACGCCGCAGGCGCCGTGGAACAGCTGCTGTGGCGCGACCACCGAGGCTGGGGCGCCCTGCACACCGCCGTGTGCGTGGGCGGCGCCGTCTCCCTGGCCGCCGTGGCAACTTCGGCCCTACGACCGTCCCGTACGGCCTCTGCCGCCCTCACCGCCGCCGCCACCTGGGCGGTCGTCGGCGGGACCTCCCTCGCGCGCGAGGCCGGCACCATCGGGCGGGCGCTGGAGGCCGGTGACATCGAGGCCGCACGGGCGCGCCTGCCCCACCTCTGCGGCCGGGACCCACAGGCCCTCGACGCCGACGGGATCGCCCGGGCCGTCGTCGAGTCCGTCGCCGAGAACACCTCCGACGCCGTGGTGGGCGCCCTGGTGTGGGGCGGCATCGCCGGTGTCCCGGGTCTGCTCGGCTTCCGGGCCGTGAACACCCTGGACGCCATGGTCGGCCACAAGTCGGCCAAGTACCGCCGCTACGGCTGGGCTTCGGCCCGCCTCGACGACCTCGCCGGCTGGCCCGGCGCCCGCCTCACCGCTGCCCTCGCGACCGTCGCGGGCGGCGACCCACGCGGAGCGGTACGCGCCTGGCGCACCGACGCCCGCAAACACCCGAGCCCCAACGCCGGTCCCGTGGAGGCCTCTTTCGCGGGCGCCCTCGGCGTGCGGCTGGGCGGAACGCTCTCCTACGGCGGCCGGGTCGAGCACCGGCCCGTGCTCAACGACGACGGACGCGCCGTCGCCGTACCCGACATCGATCGGGCGGTACGGCTGTCCCGGCGCGTCGGCTGGCTGGCGCTCGGCGTCAGTGTCGCCGGGCGCCTGCTGCTGAAGGGACGCAAGTCATGAGCGGCGGCGGGCTGTTGGTCGCGGGCACCACCTCGGACGCCGGCAAGAGTGTCGTGACCGCCGGGATCTGCCGGTGGCTGGTGCGGCAGGGCGTGAAGGTGGCGCCGTTCAAGGCGCAGAACATGTCCCTGAACTCGTTCGTGACGCGCGAAGGTGCCGAGATCGGCCGGGCCCAGGCCATGCAGGCACAGGCCTGCCGGATCGAGCCGACCGCGCTGATGAACCCCGTCCTCCTCAAGCCGGGCGGCGACCGCACCAGCCAGGTCGTGCTCATGGGCAAGCCCGTGGGGGAGATGAGCGCGCGCGGCTATCACGGCGGGCGGCAGGAGGCGCTGCTCGGGACCGTGTTGGACTGTCTCGCCGAGTTGCGGGGCACGTATGACGCGGTGATCTGCGAGGGGGCCGGTTCGCCCGCCGAGATCAATCTGCGGCGGACCGACATCGTGAACATGGGCATCGCGCGCAACGCGCAACTGCCCGTGCTCGTGGTCGGCGACATCGACCGCGGCGGCGTCTTCGCCTCCTTCTTCGGGACGGTGGCGCTGCTCGGCCCGGAGGACCAAGCCCTCGTCGCCGGGTTCCTCGTCAACAAGTTCCGCGGCGATGTGTCGCTGCTGGAACCGGGGTTGGACATGCTGCTCGGCCTCACCGGGCGCCGGACGTACGGCGTGCTGCCGTTCCAGCACGGGCTCGGGATCGACGAGGAGGACGGGCTGCGGATCTCGTTGCGCGGCACCGTCCGCGAGTCCAACACCGCGCCGCCGGTCGGCGAGGACGTGCTGCGGGTCGCCGTCTGCGCGATCCCGCTCATGTCCAACTTCACCGACGTGGACGCGCTGGCCGCCGAGCCGGGCGTCGTGGTGCGGTTCGTGGACCGGCCGGAGGAGTTGGCCGACGCCGATCTCGTCGTCGTCCCCGGGACCCGGGGAACGGTGCAGGCGCTGGAGTGGCTGCGGGAGCGCGGCCTCGCCGACGCCCTCGTCCGCAGGGCCGCCGACCAGCGGCCGATCCTCGGCGTCTGCGGCGGCTTCCAGATCCTCGGCGAGCACATCGAGGACGAGGTCGAGAGCCGGCGGGGCTCGGTCGACGGACTCGGAGTACTCCCACTGCGCGTGCGGTTCGCGCGCGAGAAAACCCTCACCCGGCCCATCGGCGAAGCCCTCGGCGAGCGGGTCGAGGGGTACGAGATCCATCACGGTGTCGCCCAACTGACCGGCGGAGAAGCCTTTTTGGACGGCTGCCGGGTCGGCCAGACCTGGGGCACCCACTGGCACGGCTCGCTGGAGTCGGACGGGTTCCGGCGGGCGTTCCTGCGCGAGGTGGCCGCCGCCGCGGGGCGCCGGTTCGTGCCGGCCGCCGACACCTCGTTCGCCGCGCTGCGCGAGGAGCAGCTCGACCGGCTCGGCGACCTCATCGAACAGCACGCGGACACGGACGCGCTGTGGCGGCTCATCGAGTCCGGCGCGCCACAAGGACTGCCTTTCATTCCACCGGGAGCGCCCGCATGAGCACAGTGTTGTTGTTGTCGACCGCCGACACGGATCTGCTGGCGGCCCGGGCCTCCGGCGCCGGGTACCGGATCGGCAACCCGAACCGGGTGGACGTCACGGCAGAGTTGCCCGCGCTCGTCGAAGGCGCGGACGTCGCCGTCGTACGGCTGCTCGGCGGCAAGCGTGCCTGGGAGGACGGGCTCGCCGCGCTGAAGGCGTCCGGGATTCCGACCGTGCTGCTCGGCGGAGAGACCGTCCCCGACGCCGAGTTGATGGCCGAGTCGTCGGTGCCGGCGGGTGTGGTGGCCGAGGCGCTCAGGTATCTCGTCGAGGGCGGGCCGGAGAACCTCGCCGAACTCACCCGGTTCCTCTCCGACACGGTGCTGCTGACGGGCGAGGGCTTCGAAGCGCCTCAGGAGATGCCCGAGTACGGGATCCACGGCGAGCCCGAACTCGACCTGGACCGCCCGACGGTCGCCGTGCTCTTCTACCGCGCCCACGAACTGAGCGGCAACACCGCCTTCGTGGACACCCTGTGCGAGGCGATCGAGGCGAAGGGCGCCAACGCCTTTGCTCTGTACTGCGGTTCACTGCGCGGCGCGGAATCAGGCGTGTACGAGCTCCTCGACGGAGCGGACGCACTGATCACCACCGTCCTCGCGGCCGGCGGCGCGAACGCCTCGGAGGCCTCCGCAGGCGGCGAGGAGGGGGCCTGGGACGTCGAGGCGCTCAACATCCTCGGCATCCCTGTCCTGCAGGGGCTCTGCCTGACCACCTCGCAGGCGGCGTGGGAGGCGTCCGACGCCGCCCTCTCCCCCATGGACGCGGCGATGCAGGTCGCGATCCCGGAGTTCGACGGGCGGCTGATCACGGTCCCCTTCTCCTTCAAGGAGCAGGGCCCGGACGACGTCCCGGTCTACGTCGCCGACCCCGAGCGGGCCGCTCGGGTCGCCGGAATCGCCGTACGGCACGCGAAGTTGAAGCACAAGCCGAACGCCGGGAAGAAGCTCGCGCTGGTCTTCACCGCCTACCCGACCAAGCACTCACGCGTCGGCAACGCGGTCGGGCTGGACACGCCCGCGTCGGCGATCCGGGTGCTGGACGCGCTGCGAGACGCCGGGTACGGGGTCGACGGACACCCGGACAACGGGGACGAGTTGATCCACCGGCTCATCAACGCCGGTGGCCACGACGTCGAATGGCTCACCGAGGAGCAACTGGCCGCCGCGCCCGCACGCGTGCCGCTCGCCGACTACCAGGCGTGGTTCGACAAACTCGAACCGGGCCTCAGGCAGGGCATGTTGGACGCGTGGGGCGAGCCGCCGGGCAGCCTCTACGTCGACGGCGACGACATCGTGCTGGCGTCCCTCCGGTTCGGGAACGTCGTCGTCATGATCCAGCCGCCGCGTGGCTTCGGCGAGAACCCGATCGCGATCTACCACGACCCCGACATGCCGCCGTCGCACCACTACATGGCCGCCTACCGCTGGCTGGACAACAGCTTCGGCGCGGACGCGATCGTGCACATGGGCAAGCACGGCACCATGGAATGGCTGCCCGGCAAGGGACTTGGGCTCAGCAGCGGCTGCGCGCCCGACGCCGTACTCGGTGAACTCCCCCTGATCTATCCGTTCATCGTGAACGACCCGGGCGAGGGCACCCAGGCCAAGCGGCGCGGCCACGCCACGGTCGTCGATCACCTGGTGCCGCCGATGGCGCGTGCCGACACCTACGGCGACCTGGCGAAGCTGGAGCAACTCCTCGACGAGTACGCCCTGGTGTCCGACCTGGACCCGACGAAGGCACCGGCCGTGCGCGCGCAGATCTGGACGCTGGTGAAGGCGGCCGAGCTGCACCACGACCTGCATGTGGACGACCAGCCGGACGACGCGGCCTTCGACGAGTTCGTGATGCACATCGACGGCTATCTGTGCGAGATCAAGGACGTACAGATCCGCGACGGGCTGCACATCCTCGGCGGCGGCCCGGTCGATGAGGCGCGCGTGAACCTCGTGCTGGCCGTGCTGCGCGCCTCGCAGGTGTGGGGCGGGCAGGCGAACGCCCTGCCGGGTCTGCGGGCCGCGCTGGCCGAGCATTTCGGCCTGGTCGAGAAGGAGTTGCTGGCCGAGCCGGGCGCTCCCGTGAAGGTGCCGGTGGAGCTGACGGATCTCGTCGAGGGACCGGCCCGTTCGGCGGCCGACGCGATCGACCTGCTGGAGCAGCTGTGCCGCCGGTTCGCGGAGGGCATGGAGGCCCAGGAGTGGGACGTCACGACCGTCCCGGCTCTCGTGCGTGCCGTCATCGGCGCCGAACTCCCGGACGCCGTAGCGGTGTTGAAGTTCGCCTGTGACGAGGTGGTCCCCCGTCTCGCCCGCACCACGGACGAGATCGACCACATCCTCAAGGCGCTGGACGGCGGTTACGTCCCGGCGGGCCCCTCGGGCTCCCCGACCCGTGGTCTGGTCAACGTCCTGCCGACCGGCCGGAACTTCTACTCGGTCGACCCCAAGGCCATTCCGTCCAGGCTGAGTTGGGAGGTCGGGCAGGCACTGGCGGACTCGCTCGTGCAGCGGTACCTCCAGGACAACGGCGAGTTCCCGAAGTCGGTCGGCCTCACGGTGTGGGGCACGTCCGCGATGCGCACCCAGGGCGACGACATCGCCGAGATCCTCGCACTGCTGGGCTGCCGTCCGGTCTGGGACGACGCCTCGCGCCGGGTGACCGGCTTCGAGATCGTGCCCGTCACGGAGCTGGGCCGGCCGCGCATCGATGTCACGGTCCGGATCTCGGGCTTCTTCCGGGACGCGTTCCCGCACGTCGTCGCACTGATCGACGACGCGGTGCGAGCCGTGGCCGACCTGCCGGAGCCCCCCGAGTCCAACTACGTCCGCGCACACGCCGACGAGGACACCGCCGAACACGGCGACCGGCGCCGGGCCACGGCCCGTATCTTCGGCTCCAAGCCGGGCGCGTACGGCGCCGGTCTGCTGCCGCTGATCGACGCCCGCAACTGGCGCAGCGACGCGGACCTCGCCGAGGTGTACGCGGTGTGGGGCGGCTACGCGTACGGGCGCGGCCTCGACGGGCGGGCGGCGCGCGGCGACATGGAGACGGCGTTCAAGCGAATCGCCGTAGCCGCCAAGAACGTTGACACCCGCGAGCACGATCTCGTCGACGCCGACGACTACTTCCAGTACCACGGCGGCATGGTCGCCATGGTCCGCCACCTGACCGGCACCTTCCCCGAGGCGTACGTCGGCGACTCCGCCACCCCGGACCAGGTGAAGACGCGCACGCTCGGCGAGGAGACCCACCGTGTCTTCCGCGCCCGGGTGGTCAACCCCCGCTGGATGGCGGCGATGCGGCGGCACGGCTACAAGGGCGCCTTCGAGATGGCGGCGACCGTCGACTACCTCTTCGGCTACGACGCGACGGCCGGGGTCGTCGACGACTGGATGTACGAGAAGCTCAGCGCCGAGTACGTCTTCGACCCGGAGAACCGGGACTTCATGAAGAAGTCCAACCCGTGGGCGCTGCGCGGCATCACGGAACGGCTCCTCGAAGCAGCCGAGCGCGGCCTGTGGGCCGAGCCGGACGCGGACACGCTGGAGCGACTGCGGGCCACCTATCTGGAGCTCGAAGGCGACCTGGAGGGCGACGACCAGTGACAACTCCCTTTCCGTTCACGGCCGTTGTCGGCCAGGACGATCTGCGGCTCGCGCTGCTGCTGAACGCCGTGTCGCCGGCGGTCGGCGGTGTGCTGGTGCGCGGCGAGAAGGGCACCGCCAAGTCGACGGCCGTGCGCGCTCTGTCGGCGCTGCTGCCTGAGGTCGCCGTCGTCCCCGGCTGCCGCTTCTCCTGCGACCCCGCTTCGCCCGACCCGGCCTGCCCGGACGGGCCGCACGAGACCGGACCCGGCACCCAACGCCCCGCGCGCATGGTCGAGTTGCCGGTCGGCGCATCCGAGGACCGGCTCGTCGGCGCGCTCGACATCGAGCGGGCGCTCGCCGAGGGCGTCAAGGCCTTCGAGCCGGGCCTGCTGGCCGACGCGCACCGCGGCATCCTCTACGTCGACGAGGTCAACCTCCTCCACGACCACCTGGTCGACCTGCTGCTGGACGCGGCGGCGATGGGCGCGTCGTACGTCGAACGCGAAGGCGTCTCCGTCCGGCACGCCGCCCGCTTCCTGCTCGTCGGCACCATGAACCCCGAAGAGGGCGAACTGCGCCCGCAGTTGCTCGACCGCTTCGGCCTGACCGTCGAAGTCGCGGCCTCGCGGGAACCCGACCAGCGGGTCGAGGTCGTACGGCGCAGGCTCGCCTACGACGACGATCCGGCCGGTTTCACCGAGCGCTGGGCGGACGAGGAGTCCTCCGTACGGGCCCACATCATCGCCGCACGTGCGCTGTTGCCGTCCGTGCGGCTGGGCGACGGGGCACTGCGGCAGATCGCGGCGACCTGTGCCGCCTTCGAGGTCGACGGTATGCGCGCCGACATCGTGATGGCGCGTACGGCGACCGCGCTGGCCGCCTGGGCCGGACGGACCGATGTGCTCGCCGAGGACGTGCGGCAGGCCGCGTTGCTCGCGCTGCCGCACCGCAGGCGGCGAAATCCCTTCGACGCGCCGGGACTTGACGAGAACAAGCTCGACGACACGTTGGAGGAGTTCGCCGAGCAGGAGCAGGCACCCGAAGATGATGATCCGGGGCCGGACGGTCCCGACGGCCCGGGTGGCGGCGGTGGGCAATCGCCCGAGGACGACTCGGACGGCCCTCAGGGCGGCGACACCGGTGCACAGCCGGAAGCCGGCGAGGGCGGTCAGCCCCAGAACTCCGGCGAGCAGCAGCCCGTCCGCGCCTCCGAGCCCTTCCGCACCAAGGCGTTGAGTGTGCCCGGGATCGGCGAGGGTGCCGCCGGGCGGCGTTCGCGGGCGCGGACCGAGCACGGGCGGACCACCGGGGCCCGGCGGCCCCAAGGGGCGCTCACCAAACTGCACTTGGCGGCGACCGTACAGGCGGCGGCACCGCATCAGCTGGCGCGTGGGCGGGCCGGGCGCGGGCTGGTGGTGCGCCGGGACGATCTGCGGCAGGCGACGCGGGAGGGGCGTGAGGGCAACCTCGTGCTGTTCGTCGTGGACGCCTCCGGGTCGATGGCGGCCCGGCAGCGGATGAGCGCGGTGAAGGGGGCCGTACTGTCGCTGCTGCTCGACGCGTATCAACGGCGGGACAAGGTGGGGCTGGTGACCTTCCGGGGTTCGTCCGCGGATGTAGCCCTGCCGCCGACCTCCTCCGTGGACGCCGCCGCCGTACGGCTGGAGTCGTTGCCGACCGGTGGGCGGACGCCGCTCGCGGCCGGGCTGCTCAAGGCGCGTGACGTGCTGCGGGTGGAGCGGTTGCGGGATCCCGCGCGGCGGGCGCTGGTGGTCGTGGTGACCGACGGGCGGGCCACCGGTGGTCCCGAGCCGGTCGCGCTGGCCGGGCGGGCGGCGCGGTTGTTCGCGGCGGACGGGGTCGCCTCCGTGGTCGTGGACTGCGAGTCGGGGCCCGTACGGCTGGGCCTGGCCGGGCAGTTGGCCGGTGAGCTGGAGGGCACTGCGGTGACGCTGGACGAGTTGCGGGCCGACTCCATCGCCGGGCTGGTCAAGGACGTACAGAGGAGGGCCGCTTAATGCCGCAGGGACAGCCGAGTGTCGTACCCGCCGACGGACTGACGACCCGTCAGCGACGGAACCGGCCGCTCGTCGTCGTGCACACCGGCATCGGCAAGGGCAAGTCGACCGCCGCCTTCGGGCTGGCGTTGCGCGCCTGGAACCAGGGGTGGCCGATCGGGGTGTTCCAGTTCGTCAAGTCGGCGAAGTGGAAGGTCGGCGAGGAGAACGCCCTTCGGGTGCTGGGGGCTTCCGGCGAGGGCGGGTCCGTCGACTGGCACAAGATGGGCGAGGGCTGGTCGTGGGTGCAGCGCGACTCCCAGATGGACAACGAGGAGAAGGCCCGCGAGGGCTGGGAGCAGGTCAAGCGGGACCTCGCCGCCGAGACGTACCAGCTGTACGTGCTCGACGAGTTCGCGTACCCGATGCACTGGGGCTGGGTCGACACGGACGAGGTGATCTCCGTGCTGCGGGACCGTCCGGGCACCCAGCACGTGATCATCACCGGGCGGAACGCGCCCGAGAAGCTCGTCGACTTCGCCGATCTCGTGACCGACATGTCGAAGGTCAAGCACCCGATGGACGCCGGCCAGAAGGGTCAGCGGGGTATCGAGTGGTGAATCCGTCATGACGTCCTCCTCGTCCTCCGTCCCTCGGCTGGTCATCGCCGCGCCGTCGTCCGGCAGCGGCAAGACCACCGTCGCCACGGGGCTGATGGCCGCGTTCGCCGCGCGGGGGCTCGCCGTGTCCCCGCACAAGGTCGGGCCGGACTACATCGACCCCGGGTATCACGCGCTCGCCACCGGGCGCGTGGGGCGGAACCTCGACGCGTACCTGTGCGGGCCGGAGTTGATCGGTCCGCTGTTCGCGCACGGGGCGCGCGGGTGCGATCTCGCCGTGGTCGAGGGCGTGATGGGGATGTACGACGGGGCCGCGGGCGAGGGGGAGTTGGCGTCCACTGCCCATGTCGCGAAGTTGCTGCGGGCGCCGGTCGTGCTGGTCGTCGACGCGTCCTCGCAGTCCCGGTCCGTCGCCGCGCTGGTGCACGGGTTCGCGTCCTGGGATCCGCAGGTGCGGGTCGGGGGCGTGATCCTCAACAAGGTCGCGTCGGACCGGCACGAGGCGTTGCTGCGGGAGGCGTTGGACGCTGCCGGGGTGCCGGTGCTGGGTGTGCTGCGGCGGGCGCCGCAGGTGGACACGCCGTCCCGGCATCTGGGGTTGGTGCCGGTTGCCGAGCGGCAGTCGGCCGCGGTGGAGGCTGTCGCGGCGATGGGGGCGCAGGTACGTGAAGGCTGTGACCTGGAAGCTCTGTTCGCACTGGCACGAAGTGCGGGCGCGCTGACGGGTGAAGCGTGGGAAGCACCGGTCACCAGCACGACGACACGCGAAGTGGTTGCCGTCGCGGGCGGCCCCGCCTTCACCTTCTCCTACGCCGAACACACCGAACTGCTCACCGCGGCCGGTGCCGAGGTCGTCGTATTCGATCCGCTCCGGGATGAACAACTCCCGGACGGGACACGCGGCTTGGTCATCGGGGGCGGGTTTCCCGAGGTGTACGCCGCGGAGCTGTCCGCCAACGAGCCGTTGCGCAAGGCCGTTGGCGCGCTCGCGGAGAGCGGGGCCCCTGTGGCCGCCGAGTGTGCCGGACTGCTGTATCTGTGCCGGGAGTTGGACGGCCGGCCGATGTGCGGGGTGCTGGATGCCACCGCGCGGATGAGCCAACGGCTGACCCTGGGGTATCGGGACGCCGTCGCGCTGAGCGACAGTGTGCTGGCCGTTGCCGGGACGCGGATGCGCGGGCACGAGTTCCACCGGACCGTCGTCGAGCCCGGCTCGGGGGCGGCTCCCGCCTGGGGGGTGCGCGCCCCCGAGCGGCGGGTCGAAGGTTTCGTACAACAGGGTGTGCACGCGAGTTATCTGCACACGCACTGGGCGGCCGAGCCCGGTGTGGCCCGTCGGTTCGTGGAGAGGTGCCGGACGTCATGAGCAGCAGCAGGTTGATCGGAGTCGGGGTGGGTCCCGGCGATCCGGAGCTGGTGACCGTCAAGGGCGTCAACGCTCTGCGGGCCGCCGACGTCGTCGTGGTGCCGGTGATGGACACCGGTGAGCGGGGGCGCGCCGAGGCGACCGTCCTGCACTACGTGCCGGAGGAGAAGGTCCTCCGAGTCGTCTTCGCGCTCAACGAGCGGACCGACCGGGCCCGGCGCGAGGCCGCCTGGGATGCCGCCGGGGCGAAGGTCGCCGAGCTGCTCGCCGCGCATCCCGTCGTCGCGTTCGCCACCATCGGGGACCCGAACGTCTACTCCACCTTCACCTATCTCGCCCTGACCATCGGGGAGTCGGTGCCGGGGACCGTCGTCGAGACCGTGCCCGGGATCACCGCCATGCAGGATCTCGCCGCGCGCTCCGGGGCCGTACTCACCGAAGGGACCGAGCCGTTGACGCTCGTTCCCGTGACGGCCGGGTCCGCCGTGCTCAAGGACGCGCTGGCCGGGCCGGGGACCGTGGTGGCGTACAAGTTCGGGCGGCAGGCGGCGGAGGTCGCCGAGGCGCTGCGGGAGACCGGGCGGATCGAGGACGCGGTGTGGGGGTCGGCGCTCGGGCTGCCCGAGGAGTCGATCCGGCCGGCCGCCGAACTGGACGGGGAGCCGTTGCCCTATCTGTCCACGCTCATCGCACCCGCGCGGCGCGAGGGCGGGCGGGGCGGGAAGTTGTGACCGGTCGTAGATGCCGTGGATCAGGCCGCGAGGCCGACCACCAGCCAGATGAACGCCGCTCCGGCGACCGTGCACAGCAGGGTCGCGGGCGCGGGGTGTTCGTGGTGGGCCTCGGGGAGGATCTCGGCGGCGGCGAGATAGAGGAGCACGCCACCGAAGAAGCCGAGATAGCCGCCGAGCAGTCCCTGGGGGATGGTGAGGAACGCCGTCGAGGCGGCGCCGGCCACGGGGGCCGCCGCGTCCGCGACCAGCATCGCGATGGCCTTGCGGCGGGCGTTCCCGTAGAGGCTCGTGATCGTGTACGTGTTGAAGCCGTCCGCGAAGTCATGGGCGATGACCGCGAGCGCGACCGCCGTGCCCATGCCGCCGCCCACCTGGAACGCGGCGCCGATCGCCACCCCGTCCATGAAGCTGTGGCCGACCATCGCGGCGGCTGCCGTCAGGCCCACCTCGGGCGCGCGGCCGTTGGTTTCCTCCGCGCCGTGGGAGGCCTGGCGGGCGGCGAGCAGGCGTTCGACCAGATGGGCCACGAGGAAACCGGCCACGAAGAGCAGCAGGGCGGCCGGTACGCCGAAGACCTCGCGGCCCGCCGCGCGCAGCGCCTCCGGCAGGAGGTCGAGGCCGACGACGCCCAGCATCAGGCCGCCGGCCAGGCCCAGGACGAGATGGCGGCGGTCGGTCACCCGCTGTGCCGTCCAGCCGCCGGCCAGCGTCATCAGGAACGCGCCGAGCGCGACGAAGACCGCCATAGTCCCCTTGCTATCCGATCAACCCCTGTTCGCGCACATCCTGGACCGCTCCACCCCCACGTGTACTGACGTTCCCGTTCTGTTTGTCCCGCTTGAGAGGATCCGACCCCATGGCCGATGCCGATGCCACCGCCGACACCCCCACCGGCAAGGTGACCTTCGTCGGTGCCGGCCCCGGCGCCGCCGACCTGCTGACGTTCCGTGCCGCGCGCGCCATCGCCGAGGCCGACGTCGTGATCTGGGCGGCCAGCCTGGTCCAGGCCGAGGTCCTCGACCACGCGCGCGAGGGCGCCGAGATCCTGGACTCGGCGACGATGTCCCTGGAGGACGTCGTCGCCGTGTACGAGCGGGCCGTGGCGGAAGGGCTGCGTGTCGCGCGCATCCACTCGGGCGACCCGGCCCTCTGGGGAGGCACGCAGGAACAGGTCGACCGGTGCCGTGCGATCGGCATCGAGACCGAGATCGTCCCCGGTGTCTCCGCGTTCTCCGCCGTGGCCGCCCTCGCACAGCGCGAGCTGACGATCCCAGAGGTCGCGCAGTCCGTCGTGCTCACCCGGCTCGGCGGCGGCAAGACGCCGATGCCGCCCGGGGAGGAGGTGCGGGAGTTCGCGCGCCACGGCACGACCATGGCGATCTTCCTGTCGGCCGCCCGCAGCGGGCAGTTGGTGCGTGAGCTGCTGGAGGGCGGCTATCCGACGGACACGCCCGTCGTCGTGGCCTACCAGGCGACCTGGCCCGAGGAACTGATCGTGAAGTGCACGATCGCCACGCTGGAGGAGACGGTCAAGGAGCACAAGCTCTGGAAGCACACCCTCTTCCTGGTCGGCCCGGCCCTCGACGCGCACGGCACCCGCTCGCACCTCTACCACCCGGGCCATTTCCACGGCTACCGCAAGGCCGACCCGGAGGCCCGCAGGGCCCTGCGCTCGCGGGGTGCGAGCACATGATCACGGTCGTCGGTACGGGGACGGGCGCGCCGGTCGCGGACGACGTGCTCGCCGGTGCCCGCCTCGTCGTCGGCGGCCGGCGCCATCTGACCGCCGCCACGCTCCCGGACGACGCCGAGCAGATCGTCCTCGGCCCGCTCGCGCCCGCCCTCGACACCATCCAGGCGTACGTCGAGAAGGGCGAGCCGGTCGTCGTGCTGGCCTCGGGGGACCCCGGGTTCTTCGGGATCGTACGGGCGCTGGCGGAACGGTTCGGCACCGATGTCCTCGACGTCCGCCCCGGTGTCTCCTCCGTCGCCACCGCCTTCGCCCGCACCGGCCTGACCTGGGACGACGCGGTCGTGGTCAGCGCGCACGGACGCGATCTCCGTACGGCGGTCAACGCGTGCCGCGCGCATCCCAAGGTCGCCGTGCTCACCGGGCCGGGGGCCGGTCCCGCCGAACTGGGCGCCGCCCTCAGCCACCGCACCGCCGGGCGCGTCCTCGTCGTCGCGTCCGCGTTGGGCTCCGGGCAGGAGCGGGTCGAGCGGGTCACGCCCGCCGAGGCCGCCGCCCGGGACTGGGGTACGGCGGTGAGTGTGGTCCTGTGCCTGGACGAGTCGCGGAGCCTCGGTACCGCGCGGACGGTCGCCGGAGCCGCCGTCGGACCCGCCCGATGGGCCCTGGACGAGCGGGAGTTCGAGCACCGGGACTCCATGATCACCAAGTTCGAGGTACGGGCGCTGGCACTGGCCCGGCTCGGGCCGCGGCTCGGCGAACTGGTCTGGGACATCGGCTCCGGCTCCGGCTCCGTGGCCGTCGAGTGCGCCCGGCTCGGCGCCGCCGTCACCGCCGTCGAGAAGACCCGGGACGGTGTCGAGCGGATCCGTGCCAACGCCGAGGCGCACGGCGTCGACGTGCACACCGTGCACGGGGCGGCGCCGACCGTGCTGTCCGATCTCGACGACCCCGACGCCGTGTTCGTCGGCGGCGGCGGGCGCGAACTGCCCGCCATCGTCACCGCGTGCGCCCGGCGGGCCCGGCGGACCGTGGTCGTCGCGATGGCCGCGCTGGACCGGGTACCGGCGGTGCGCGAGGCACTCGGCGCTGCCGGGTTCGCGGTCGACGGCGTGCTGCTGCAGTCGTCCCGGCTCGCGCCGCTGCCGGGTGATGTGACCCGGCTGGCGGCGACCAATCCCGTTTTTCTGCTGTGGGGCGTCCGGCCTCCGGCATCTGTTGAAGGAGTTGCTCAGTGATCGGCCTCATCTCCGCCACCGCGGCGGGAGCGACGGCGCGGGACCGGCTGGCCGCCGCGTGGCCGGACCGTACGCGCGTGTACGAGGGTCCCGTCGGGGACGCCGTCCGGGCCGCGTTCGCGGAGTGCGAGCAGCTCGTCTGTTTCCTCGCGACGGGAGCCGTAGTACGGCTGATCGCCCCGCTGTTGGGCGACAAGCGGACCGACCCGGGGGTCGTGTGCGTCGACGAGGGCGGCCGGTTCGCCGTGTCGCTGGTCGGTGGGCACGGCGGCGGGGCCAATGAACTCGCCGTGGAGGTGGGCGAGTTGCTGGCCGCCCGGCCCGTCGTGACCACGGCCACGGACGCGGTCGGAGTGACCGGCCTCGACACGCTCGGGTTCCCCGTGGAGGGGGATGTCGCGGGCGTCTCCCGGGCCCTGCTCGACGGCGAACCGGTCGCCCTGGACGCCGAGTTGGCGTGGCCGCTGCCGCCGCTCCGGGTGTCGGGAACGGGTGGCTCCTACGTCGTCCGTGTCACCGATCGCACCGTCGAGCCCGCCGAGCGGGAGGTCGTACTCCGGCCGCCGTCCCTGGTCGTCGGGGTCGGGGCGTCCAAGGGGGCGCCGGTGGACGAGGTGTCGGGACTCATCGAGAGCGCACTGCGCGACGCCGGGCTGTCCGTCGCGTCCCTCGCCGAACTCGCCACCGTCGACGCCAAGTCGGACGAGCCCGGCATCGTCGAGGCGGCTCAGCGACTGGGTGTGCCCCTGGTGACCTACTCCGCCGAGGAGTTGGCGGCCGTAGAGGTGCCCAACCCCTCCGAGGCGCCGCTCACCGCCGTGGGCACACCGTCCGTGGCGGAGGCCGCCGCGCTCGTCGGCGGGGGCGAACTCCTCGTCCCCAAGCGGAAGTCGGAGCGCGCCGACGGGCAGCCTGCGATGGCGACCTGTGCCGTCGCACGGCGGCTCGCGCGCGGTCGGCTCGCGGTGGTCGGGCTCGGACCCGGCGCCCGGGATCTGCTCACCCCGCGCGCCAAGGCCGAACTCCGGCGCGCGGCCGTGCTGGTGGGGCTCGACCAGTACGTGGACCAGATCCGCGATCTGCTGCGGCCCGGGACACTGGTCCTGGAGTCGGGGCTCGGCGCCGAGGAGGAGCGGGCCCGTACGGCCGTGGCCGAGGCGCGGAAGGGGCAGGCGGTCGCGCTGATCGGCAGCGGGGACGCCGGGGTGTACGCGATGGCCTCGCCCGCGCTGGCGGAGGCCTCGGACGACATCGACGTGGTCGGAGTCCCGGGCGTGACGGCCGCGTTGGCCGCCGCCGCGATCCTCGGGGCGCCCCTCGGCCACGACCATGTGTCGATCAGCCTCTCCGATCTGCACACTCCGTGGGAGGTCATCGAGCGCCGGGTGCGGGCCGCGGCCGAGGCGGACATCGTGGTGACGTTCTACAACCCCCGCAGCCGGGGCCGCGATTGGCAGCTCCCGAAGGCCCTCGCCGTCCTCGCCGAACACCGGGAACCGGCGACGCCGGTCGGTGTCGTACGGAACGCCTCGCGGCCGGACGAATCCAGCCGACTGACGACGCTGGCCGCGCTGGATCCGGCGACGGTCGACATGATGACTGTGGTGACCGTGGGCAACACGGCGACCCGGGACATCGCCGGACGCATGGTGACGCCGCGCGGGTACCGCTGGCAGGCGGATCGGGCAGCGCAGGAGGTGGCCGAATGATCCCTGTGGACCGGGTGGTTCATCCGATCGAGGTGGAGTCCTACCGGCGGATGCGCGCCCGCCTGGACACCTCGCACCTCCCGCCGCTGACCCGCGCGGTCGTGGAACGGGTCGTCCACTCCGCCGCCGATCTGGAGTACGCGTCCGATCTGGTCCTGGACGAGGGCGAGTTGGCGAAGGCGCACAGCGCGCTGCACGCGGGGGCGCCGGTGGTCGTGGACGTGGCGATGGTCGCGGCCGGGATCACACAGCTCAAGACCGTGTGCCGGCTGAAGGACGCCAGGTCCGGTCCCGGGCTGACGCGTTCGGCCCACGCGATCCGGCTCGCCCACGACGAGGTCGGGCCCGGCGCCCTGTGGGTGATCGGCAACGCGCCGACCGCCCTGGAGGAGTTGCTCACGCTGGACGCCTCCCCCGCACTCGTCATCGGGCTGCCCGTCGGCTTCGTCGGCGCGGTCGAGTCCAAGGCCGCGTTGCGCGAGAGCGGGCTGCCCGCCGTGAGCAACGTGTCCGAGAAGGGCGGTTCGGCGGTCGCCGCGGCTGCCCTCAACGCCCTTCTGTACCACCCCACATCACCGTCCGAGGAGACATCGTGACCACCCCGCCGCCCGCCCTGCTCATCGCCGGACACGGCACCCGGGACGAGGCCGGAGCCGAGGCGTTCCGGTCCTTCGTACGGGAGTTGGGCCGCCGCCATCCCGAACTGCCCGTCGCGGGCGGGTTCATCGAGCTCTCGCCGCCGCCGCTGGGCGACGCGGTGACCGAACTGGTGGAGCGCGGGGTGCGCCGGTTCGCCGCCGTACCGTTGATGCTGGTGTCCGCCGGGCACGCCAAGGGGGACATCCCGGCGGCGCTGGCCCGGGAGAAGGAGCGGCACGCGAGGATCTCCTACACGTACGGCCGCCCACTGGGCCCGCACCCGTCGCTGCTGAAGGTGCTGGAGCGGCGGCTCGACGAGGCACTGGGCGAGTCGGCGCGCACGCCCGAGGACCGGGCCGATGTGACGGTGCTGCTGGTGGGGCGCGGGTCGACGGACCCGGACGCCAACGCCGAGGTGCACAAGGCGGCGCGGCTGCTGTGGGAGGGGCGAGGCTACGCTGGCGTGGAGCCGGCGTTCGTGTCCCTGGCGGCGCCGGACGTGCCGAGCGGTCTTGACCGGTGTGTGAAGCTGGGCGCGCGGCGGATAGTCGTGCTGCCGTACTTCCTGTTCACGGGCATCCTGCCGGAGCGGGTGCGACAGCAGACGGAGGGCTGGGCGGCGGCGCACCCGGAGACCGAGGTACGGTCGGCCGAAGTCATCGGTCCGGAGCCGGAGTTGCTCGACCTGGTGATGGAGCGGTACCGGGAGGCGGTCAAGGGTGATCTGCGGATGAACTGCGACTCGTGCGTGTACCGCATCGCGCTGCCCGGTTTCGAGGACAAGGTGGGGCAACCGCAGCAGCCGCACTTCCACCCGGACGACGACGGTCACGACCACGACGGTCACCACCACGGGCATCACCATCACGGTGGGCACGCCCATGCACACTGACAGAGCCCACGACCCCACGGACAACGCGCACGAGCCCACGCGCGAAACCCATGACCTCCGTCATCACGGCGACGCCGAAGTCCGGGACGACGGCGCCCGGTTGATCGACCTCGCGGTGAACGTCCGCGCGGACACCCCGCCCACCTGGCTGCGCGAACGGATAGCCGGTTCACTGACCGGTCTCGCCGCCTACCCGGACGGGCGGGCGGCGCGGGCGGCGGTCGCGGCGCGGCACGGGCTGGCGGTGGACCGGGTACTGCTGACGGCGGGTGCCGCCGAGGCGTTCGTGCTGCTCGCCCGCGCGCTGAAGGTCCGTCAGCCGGTGGTCGTGCACCCGCAGTTCACGGAGCCGGAGGCGGCGCTGCGGGACGCGGGGCACGCGGTGGAGCGGGTGCTGCTGCGGGAGGCGGACGGTTTCCGGCTGACCCCGGGGGCGGTTCCCGAGGGCGCGGACCTGGTGCTGATCGGCAACCCGACGAACCCCACGTCCGTCCTCCACCCTGCGGCTTCGATCGCCCGACTCGCCCGCCCGGGGCGGACGTTGGTGGTGGACGAGGCGTTCATGGACGCGGTGCCGGGTGAGCGCGAGGCGCTCGCGGGCCGGACCGACATCCCCGGCCTGGTGGTGCTGCGCAGCCTCACGAAGACGTGGGGTCTGGCGGGGCTGCGGATCGGCTACGTCCTGGCAGCCCCCGAGACGATCGCCGAACTCGAACGGGCCCAGCCCCTGTGGCCGGTGTCCACACCCGCGCTCGCCGCGGCGGAGGCGTGCATGGAGTCACCGGCCCTCGTGGAGGCCGCCCACGCGGCCCACCGCATCGCCGCCGACCGGGCCCATCTCGTCGCCGGCCTCACCGAGTTCGCCCCTGACGGCCTCCAGGTCATGGAACCCGCCGAGGGCCCCTTCGTCCTCGTTCGCGTTCCCAACGCGGTTGCCGTCCGACGGCATCTGCGCGACCTGGGCTTCGCGGTGCGCAGGGGGGACACGTTTCCGGGGTTGGGCGAGGAGTGGCTACGGTTGGCGGTACGAGACCGGACAACGGTCAACAGGTTCTTGCAGGCACTGGACCAGGCGGTGACGTTGTCGGGGAAGTGACATCCCGTACCAGGGGGCTCCGTCCCCTGGACCCCCGGCCCATGCCCACCCACCACCCGACTCGGTCGGTCGAGAGGTCGCCTTTCAAGCATCCGAGACGGGTGGGTGGGAAAGGTGGTTGCCCTAGCCACGACGGCGGCGCGCCGTGATCACCGCTCCCCCGCCCACCGCCAGCAACAACACTGCCCCACCCGCGACATACGGTGTCATGGAGCTACCCCCCGTCTCGGCCAACCCCTCCTCCACCGGAGCCCCCTGCGGCTTCACGTCCGGGGCCGACGACGGTGACGGTGACGGTGACGGTGCCTCACAGGTCGCCCGCGCCAACGTCACCGTCCCCTCCACATCCGCCACGTTCAGCTTCAACGGGTTGACGGACACCTTGAGTTGGAGCGCGGTCGCAGCGGCCGTCCGGGACGTGGTCGACGTCTTGGACAAGTCGAGCCGCACCGACCCGACCCCCGGCACCTGAACCTCCGTAGGACCACCGGCGGTCACCGTGACCCGCTTACCGAGCACCGTCACCGCCCCCGGCAGATGCGACGTGGCGACCGGCGCCTTCCCCGCCTCGCACGTCGCCTTGGAGGTGACCGCGTCGACCTCGATGAGCGAGAGCAACGGCAACCCGGGCACATGGAGCCGGACATGGGCGAGGTTCGTGTACCCCTCGGCCTGCGTCGCGGACACCGTCGCCTTCGCCGTGGCGACGTCCGCGCTGAGCACACTGAACGGCTGCCCACCGTTCACCCCGTCCAACTGGGCGCTGAGCGCGGTCTTTTCGGCGCTCTGCGGTGCCTGGACCTCGTTGAGGGAGACCGCGAGCGGAACGTCCACGGTCTTGTTGAGCAGGGACACGTCGAGCCCGGTACGCAGGACGACGGCGCTCGCACGACCCTGGTCGGTTCTCGCGTGGGCGGACCCCGCGCCGGCCAGCGTCGCGGGACCGGCGGCGAGAGCGGCGGCCGTGGCGACGGTGGCCCAACGGCGTGCGGGCATGCGGAAGTTGGTGCCGTTCAAGGTGTGGGACCCCCAGAAGAGACATGCTTGGGACCCGGTAAGAATTACCCACGAAGGGTGAACCGTCAGCGATCCCGCGTCACTTCACCCCATCGTGGGTTTTCCGTGAACGCATTCGAATCGACTGGCGACTATTCGACCACCAGCCCGTTCAGCACCACTCGTCGCGGCGACGCCAGGACGCGGACATCGGCGCGCGGGTCCGCCTCGTACACGACGAAGTCCGCCGGCGCGCCCTCCTCGAGCCCGGGCCGCCCGAGCCACCGCCGCGCGCCCCACGCGGTCGCCGAGAGCGCCTCCACGGCCGGGATGCCGGCGGTGACGAGCTCGGCGACCTCGGCGGCGACCAGGCCGTGGGCCAACGACCCCCCGGCGTCCGTGCCGACGTACACCGGGACGCCCGCGTCGTAGGCGGCGCGCACGGTGTCGTAGCGCCGCTCGTACAGTCGCCGCAGATGGGCGGACCAGCGTGGGTACTTGGCGTCGCCGCCCTCGGCGAGCTTCGGGAAGGTCGCGATGTTCACGAGGGTCGGGACGATCGCCACGCCCCGCGAGGCGAACAGCGGGATGATCTCCTCGGTGAGGCCGGTCGCGTGCTCGATGCAGTCGATGCCCGCCTCGACCAGGTCGCGCAACGCGTCCTCCGCGAAGCAGTGCGCGGTGACACGGGCGCCGAGCCGGTGCGCTTCGGCGATCGCCGCCTCCACGGCCTCGCGCGGCCAGCAGGCCGACAGGTCGCCGAGGTCGCGGTCGATCCAGTCGCCGACCAACTTGACCCAGCCGTCGCCGCGTCGGGCCTCCTGGCCGACGTAGGCGACGAGTTCGTCCGGTTCGATCTCGTGGGCGAAGTTGCGGATGTATCGGCGGGTGCGGGCGATGTGTCTGCCCGCGCGGACGATCTTCGGTAGGTCCTCGCGGTCGTCGATCCAGCGGGTGTCGGACGGCGAACCCGCGTCGCGGAGCAGGAGGGTGCCGGCATCGCGGTCGGTGAGGGCCTGTTGCTCGGCGGTCTCGGCGTCTACCGGGCCATGGGTTCCCAGGCCTACGTGGCAGTGGGCGTCCACGAGGCCGGGGAGGGCCCAGCCGTCGACCGTCCGGATGTCGTCGGCGTGGACGGGGCGGTCGTAGGAGATGCGGCCGTCGATGACCCAGAGTTCGTCGCGGATGTCCTCGGGGCCCACCAGGACTCGGCCCTTCATGTGCAGCACCGGTAGATCGCTCATGGACGCACGATAGTTCGTCGGGTGCGGGTCCGTCGTGGCTGGTCGCGCCCACGCGGCGCAGCCGCAAATCGGCACAGCCCCGCGCCCCTCAGGGGCCGCTGCCCTCGTCGTCCACGTCAGCCATCGCGGGGTCCAGCAGCCGGGACAGGAAATGGCGGGTGCGGGCGTGCTGCGGCTTGGTGATGACCCGGTCCGGTGTGCCGTCCTCGACGATCACCCCGGCGTCCATGAACACCACCCGGTCAGCGACCTCGCGTGCGAACGTCATCTCGTGGGTGACCACCATCATGGTCATGCCCTCGTTCGCGAGCATCCGCATGACCGCCAGTACGTCGCCCACCAGTTCCGGGTCGAGTGCGGAGGTCGGTTCGTCGAAGAGCATCACCTCGGGGTCCATCGCCAACGCCCGTGCGATCGCGACGCGTTGCTGCTGGCCGCCGGAGAGGGACGCGGGGTGGGCCGCCGCCTTCTCGGAGAGACCCACGCGCCGCAGGTTCTCCGCGGCGACCCTCTCGGCCGCCGCCCTGTCCCGGCGCAGGACCCGGCGTTGGGGCAGGGTGAGGTTCTCGGTGACGGTCAGGTGCGGGAAGAGGTTGAACTGCTGGAAGACCATGCCGATACGACGGCGTACGGCGTCGATGTCGACATCGGGGTCGGTGACCTCGGTGCCGCCGACGAACACCCGCCCCTCGGTGGGTTCTTCGAGCAGGTTCACACACCGCAACAGGGTCGACTTGCCCGAGCCCGACGGCCCGATGACGCACACCACCTCCCCCTGCCCGATCTCCAGGTCGATGCCGCGCAGTACCTCATTCGTGCCGAACGACTTGTGCAGGCCGCGCACTTCGATCTCGGGATTCCCCGACGGGGCGGTCATCGCACGGCCTCCCCGGTCTTCGTCTCCATGCGGCGCACCACGAAGCTCAGCGGGATCGTGACGAGGAGATAGCACAGGCCCGCGACCAGGATGGGCGTGGAGTTGGCGGTCGTACTGGCCAAGTCCCGTCCGTATTTGGACAGTTCGCGCTCCTCCAGGGTGACGCCGAGGAACAGGACCAGGGAGGAGTCCTTGAAGAGCAGCACGAGTTCGTTGGTGAGGGGCGGCAGGATGATCCGGAGCGCCTGCGGGACGACGATCGACACCATGGCCCGCGCCTGCGAGAAGCCGAGCGAACGGGCCGCCTCCAGCTGCCCCCTGGGTACCGCCTGGATGCCCGCGCGGATCGTCTCCGCCATGTACGCGGCCGACACCAGGCCGAGCGCGAGGGCGACCTTGCCGTACGTACCGCCGACGATCTCCGTCCCGGGGAAGGCGAGCGGCACGGCGACACCGACGAAGATGAAGATCAGCAGGGCGGGCAGGCCCCGGAAGATCTCGATGTAGATCCCGGCGAGCCAGCGGTACGGTCCGACGGACGACAGCCGCATCAGCGCGACGACCATGCCGAGGACGAGTCCGAAGACGAAGCCCGACAGGGTGTAGAGCACCGTGTTCTTCAACGCCAGCGTGATGACGTCGGGGAACATCTGCTTGGCGATGCTCCACTGCGCGAACTGGTTCTTCAGCCGGCCCCAGTCGGCGGTGACCGCGAAGGCGATCACCGCGCCGAGGAACACCGTGTACTGAACTCCCCTGGACAGCCTGCGCCGTTGACGACGCGTCAGGCCCTTCGCCCTCGGCTGGAGTTGCAGGTCGGTCATGAGGCCGAGGGTGACGGCGAGGCGGCCGAGGCGTCGTACGGGCCGATCCACTTCTCGTACAGCTTCTTGTACGTGCCGTCGGCCTTCGCGTCCTTGATCGCCCTGTTGATGGCGGCGAGGAGTTTCGTGTTGCCCTTCTTGACCGTGAAGCCGTACTGCTCACCGGTGTTGAGGTTGTCGACGACCTCGAAGGCGTCGGCGTTGGCCTTGGTCTTCAACCAGCCCTGTACGACGGGGTAGTCGATGATGACGGCCTGGACCTGGCCGGTGCGCAGGCCGTTGAGGACGGCGTCGGAGGACTCGAAGGAGACGGGGTCGAAGCCCTTGCTCTTCGCGTAGTCCTCGCCGGTGGTCTGCGCCTGGGCGCCGAGCTTCTTGCCCTTGGTCTTCACGTCGGCGAGGGAGGTGATCCCGCTCTTCTTGTCGACGAGGACGGCCTGGGTGGCGTCGAAGTAGGGGTCGGAGAAGTCGACGTTCTTCTTGCGCTCGGCGGTGATGGTCATACCGGCGGCAGCGAGGTCGCATTCGTCGGCGTTGAGGAAGGCGCCGGTCTTGAAGTTCTCGAAGGGGGTGTCGAGGATCTGCTGCTTCACGCCGAGGTTCTTGGCCACGAGGTCGATGAGGGAGACGTCGAAGCCCTGCACCTTGCCGTCGATCTCGGACTGGAAGGGCGGGTAGGGCAGGTGGGTGCAGGTCGTGAGCCGACCCGCCTTGACGAGTTCGACGCCACCGGCGGCGGTCTTAGAACCGCTGCCGCCGCTGTCGCTCGACGTGCAGCCGGCCACGAGGACGAGTGCGGCCGTCGCGGTGGTGGCGGCCAGGGTGCGGGCCCGGCGGCCGAGGAGCGTGTTCACGGAGGCCTCCTGTGACGGAACTGTGGCTTCCGATTATTCGGAGGGGCGGGGCGGCCCGCTCGTGGTGAGGTGTCGGGCACGGGGCCGTACGGGCTAAGAAGTCGCCGGTCAGAGGGGCGCGGAGGGCAGTGCGGGGCGCCGGTTACGCTCGTTCCCATCGATCCCGGGACACCTTCGGTCCCCGCGAGTGAAAGAGCACCGCCGTGACGCACCCCTTCCTTGACCTGGCCCCGCTGAGCGCCGCGCACTTCGCCTCGATCGAGGACCGGGTGGCCCGGCTGCTCGGCACCGATCAGGATGTCGTGATCATGCAGGGCGAAGCGTTGCTGCCGTTGGAGGGCGCGATCCGTTCGACGGCCGGTCAGGGCACGGTCGCGCTGAACGTCATCACCGGCCCCTACGGGCAGACCTTCGGAGACTGGCTGCGGGACTGCGGCGCCGAGGTGATCGACCTGGCGGTCCCATTCCACACGGCGGTGACCGCGGAGCAGATCCGAGAGGCCTTCGCCGAGCACCCGGAGATCGACTTCGTCTCCCTCGTCCACGCGGAGGCGGCGACCGGCAACACCAACCCGGTCGCGGAGATCGGCGAGGTCGTACGCGCGCACGGCGCCCTCTTCTACCTCGACGCGGTGGCCTCCATCGGCGCGGAACCGGTGCTGCCGGACGCGTGGGGTGTCGACCTGTGCGTGATCGGCGCGCAGAAGGCGATGGGCGGCCCCGCGGGTGTGTCGGCGGTGTCGGTGAGCGAGCGCGCATGGTCGCGGATGACGTCCAACCCCGGAGCCCCGCGCCGCTCCTACCTCTCGTTGTTGGACTGGAAGGTCCGCTGCACCGACGCCGGCCGCAAGGCGCTGCCGCACGCACCGGCCCAGTTGGAGATGCTCGCCCTGGAGGCATGCGTGGCGCGGATCGAGTCGGAAGGCCTGGACACGGTGATGCGCCGCCACGCGGTAGCGGCTGCGGCGACACGGGCGGGCGCACTTGCCCTGGGCGGCGGCCTGGAGCCGTACGTCCACAACGCGTCCGAGGCCGCCCCGGTCGCCACGACACTCAGGACACCGCCGGGTGTCGTCGCGTCGGAGCTGGTGACGAGGGCCCTGGCGTCGCACCCGACCCTGCCGCTGGCGGCGGGCGGTGGCGCCCTGTCCAAGGAGATGATCCGGGTCAACCACTACGGAGTGGACGCGACGGTGGGTGCGGTACAGAGCTGCTTGGCAGCACTGGGCACGGCACTGGCCGCGCAGGGGGTAGCGGTGGACCCGGAGGCGGCCCGGACTGCCGTGGAAGGGGCGTGGCGGTAACCCTCGGTCGAGGAGTATCTGCGGCACAACGGTCACGCCGATTTCCTGCGGGAAAGCATCGACGGTACGACCGGCACCCAATTCTGATTTCGGATGTAATTCCAGAATTCTTCTGCCCGGTTTCCGTGCCCCTAAACGCAAATAATTCGCGTAGATCTCGTGAGGGTCACACGCTTGTGACCCGTTACACAGACCGCCCGCTTTGCCCTTTATCTACAGGTCAAATCCACACATTTAAACCGCACTCGCCCGCGTGATAACACAGCGCAGCAGCGGACGTAACCCCATCCCTCCATGCAATTTCGAATTTCCCTCGGTAAATTCAATTTGCATGACCGCCACCCGAGCAGACCTGCACATAGACCGCCCCACGGTGGCCGACGGCGCCGCGCTCTGGCGTATTGCCAAGGACTCGAACGCCCTCGACCTGAACTCGTCGTACAGCTATCTGCTGTGGTGCCGGGACTTCGCCGGCACTTCCGCCGTCGTGCGGGACGAGCGCGGGGAACCGGTCGGTTTCGTCACCGGGTACGTGCCGCCGGACCGGCCCGGCACCCTGCTCGTGTGGCAGGTCGCCGTCGACGCCGCGCAGCGTGGCCGCGGACTGGCCGCCCGGCTCCTCGACGGGCTCACCGAGCGGGTCTCGGCCCACTACGGGCTGACCGCGATCGAGACCACGATCTCACCCGGCAACACCGCCTCCGAGCGCCTCTTCACGTCGTACGCCGAACGCCACGGCGCCACCGTCGAGCGCACGGTCCTGTTCGAGGCCGGTGACTTCCCGGACGGACCCCACGACCCCGAAGTGCTGTACCGGATCGGCCCGTTGAGTCTCTGAGACCCCGGCCTCCGAGAACCCCCCACCCCTTTAGGAGCGATTCGCGTGACCATCACCCAGCCCGATCTCAGCGTCTTCGAGACCCTGGAGTCCGAGGTCCGCAGCTACTGCCGCGGCTGGCCCACCGTCTTCGACCGGGCCCGGGGCAGCCGTATGTACGACGAGGACGGCCGCGCCTACCTCGACTTCTTCGCGGGCGCCGGCTCGCTCAACTACGGGCACAACAACCCTGTCCTGAAACGGGCGTTGATCGACTACCTGGAGCGCGACGGCGTCACCCACGGGCTCGACATGTCGACCGGTGCGAAGCGCGCGTTCCTGCAGACCTTCCAGGACCTGGTGCTGCGGCCCCGCGATCTGCCGTACAAGGTGATGTTCCCGGGCCCGACCGGCACCAACGCCGTTGAATCCGCACTGAAGTTGGCGCGGAAGGTGAAGGGCCGCGAGTCGATCGTGTCGTTCACCAACGCCTTCCACGGGATGTCGCTGGGCTCGCTGGCCGTGACCGGCAACGCGTTCAAGCGGGCCGGTGCCGGTATCCCGCTGGTGCACGGCACGCCGATGCCGTTCGACAACTACTTCGACGGCCAGGTCCCCGACTTCCTGTGGTTCGAGCGGCTGTTGGAGGACCAGGGCTCCGGCCTCAACAAGCCCGCCGCGGTGATCGTCGAGACCGTGCAGGGCGAGGGCGGCATCAACGCCGCCCGCCCCGAATGGCTGCGCGCGCTCGCCGAGTTGTGCGAACGCCAGGACATGCTCCTCATCGTCGACGACATCCAGATGGGCTGCGGACGCACCGGCGCGTTCTTCTCCTTCGAGGAGTCCGGGATCGTGCCCGACATCGTCACCGTGTCCAAGTCCATCAGCGGCTACGGCCTTCCGATGTCCCTGTGCCTGTTCAAGCCCGAGCTGGACATCTGGGAGCCGGGCGAGCACAACGGCACGTTCCGCGGCAACAACCCGGCGTTCGTCACCGCCACCGCCGCCCTGGAGACGTACTGGGCGGACGGCTCCGCGATGGAGAAGCAGACCCGGACCCGCGGCGAACAGGTCGAGCAGGGACTGATCTCCATCACCGAGGAGAACCTCGCCGACATCAAGGAGTACCGGGGCCGCGGGCTCGTCTGGGGCATCGAGTTCAAGGACCCCGAGCGCGCCGGACGGATCTGCGCCCGGGCCTTCGAACTCGGCCTGCTCGTCGAGACGTCGGGCCCGCAGGGCGAGGTCGTGAAACTGCTGCCCGCACTGACCATCACCCCCGAGGAACTGGACGAGGGGCTCAGCATCCTCGCCCGCGCCGTACGAGAAACCGTCTGAACAACCCGACCGTCCGACACCACGTCAAGGAGGCGTAAACAGCACCGTGATTGTCCGTTCGTTCAAGGAACTCGAAGGCACCGACCGGCACGTCAAGGCCGCGTCCGGCACCTGGGAGAGCAAGCGCATCATCCTCGCCAAGGAGCGGGTCGGCTTCTCGCTCCACGAGACCGTCCTCTACGCGGGCACCGAGACGTCGATGTGGTACGCGAACCACATCGAGGCCGTCGTCTGTGTCGAGGGCGAGGCCGAACTCACCGACAGCGAGACCGGGCAGACGTACACGATCACGCCCGGGACCATGTACCTCCTCGACGGACACGAGCGGCACACGATGCGGATCAAGGAGGACTTCCGCTGCATCTGTGTCTTCAACCCGCCCGTCACCGGACGGGAGGACCACGACGAGAACGGCGTATACCCGCTGCTGACCGAGCCCGAGGAGGTCTGAAGAGCATGACCACCGTCACCGACACCACCGACCTGTACCCCAGCCGCGGCACCACCGAGGTGTCCGTCCCGCGCAGGGACCCCGTCGTCTGGGGCTCCCCCGACGCAGCCGGGCCGATCCCGCCCGGCGACCTCCAGTCCTTCGAGCGCGACGGCTTCCTCGCCATGCCGGAACTCCTCCGTGACGACGAAGTCGACGTCTACCGGCGGGAGTTGGAACGTCTGGTCGACGACCCCGCGATCCGGGCCGACGAGCGGTCGATCGTCGAGCCGAAGTCGAAGGAGATCCGGTCCGTCTTCGAAGTGCACCGGATCAGCGAGGTGTTCGCCCGGCTCGTGCGGGACGAACGGGTCGTCGGGCGGGCGCGGCAGATCCTCGGCTCGGACGTGTACGTCCACCAGTCCCGGATCAACGTCAAGCCGGGGTTCGGCGCGAGCGGCTTCTACTGGCACTCGGACTTCGAGACCTGGCACGCCGAGGACGGTCTGCCGAACATGCGGACCGTGTCCGTGTCGATCGCGCTCACCGAGAACCACGACACCAACGGCGGCCTCATGATCATGCCGGGCTCGCACCGCACGTTCCTGGGCTGCGCGGGCGCGACCCCCGAGGACAACTACCGCCAGTCGCTCCGGATGCAGGACGCGGGCACCCCGTCCGACGCGGCGCTGACCGGCATGGCCTCCCAGTACGGCATCAGGTTGTTCACGGGCAGGGCCGGTTCGGCGACCTGGTTCGACTGCAACTGCATGCACGGCTCCGGCGACAACATCACGCCGTTCCCGCGCAGCAACGTCTTCATCGTCTTCAACAGCGTGGAGAACAAGGCAGTCGAGCCGTTCGCGGCGCCGGTGCGACGGCCGGAGTTCATCGGGGCGCGGGACTTCACACCGGTGAGGTGAGCCGCGCGACCGGCGTCAGCCCGCGAGGACGCCGAGGAGCCGGTCGACGTCCTGCGGGGTGTTGTAGAGGTGGAAGGCGGCACGCAAGTTCCCCGCCCGGTTCGAGACTTCGACACCCGCCGTGCTCAACTCCCCCTGCCGTCCGCCGAGTCCGGGCACCGACACGATCGGGGACCCCGGGGACGCGACGGGCTCGTGCCCGAGGGTGGCCAGGCCCGCGCGGAAGCGGTCGGCCAGGTCGAGGTCGTGGGCGCGTACGGCGTCCACGCCCAACTCCTCCAGCAGGGCGAGGGAGTGGCGGGCACCGGCGTAGGAGAAGAGGGCCGGGCTCTCGTCGAACCGGCGGGCGGAGTGGGCGAGTTCGGCGACCGGGCCGTAGCAGCTGTCCCACGGGGCCTCGCCCGCGACCCAGCCCGCGAAGACCGGGTTGAGGCCGCCGAGGTCCTCCGGGGTGACCAGGAAGGCGACCCCGCGCGGGCAGAAGAGCCACTTGAAGCCCACGGCGGCGACATAGTCGTAGGCGTCCGCGTCGAGGTCCAGCCAGCCGACGGCCTGCGAGGCGTCGACGTATGTACGCGCCCCGTGTTCGTGTGCCGCCGCCCGGAGCGCGGGCAGGTCGGCGATGCGGCCGTCGGCGGACTGGGCGGCGCTGACCGCGACGAGCGCGGTGCCGGGGCGTACCGACTCGGCGATCCGCTCCAGCGGGACGGCGCGCACCTTGAGGTCGGCGCGCATGTGGAAGGGGTTCACGACGGAGCTGAAGTCGGCCTCGGCGGTGAGGACTTCGGCGCCGGGCGGGAGTGAGGAGGCGATCAGTCCGCTGTAGACCGCCACCGAGGCCCCGGCCGCCACCCGGTCGACCGGTACCCGCGTCAGGCGGGCGAAGGCGGCGCGGGACGCCTCGACGTCGTCGAACATGTCGGTCGGTGTGCCGATCGAGGCCGCCTCGACGGCGGTGTGCATGGCGGTCACGGTGCGCCTCGGGAGGAGGCCGGTGCTCGCCGTGTTGAGGTAGGTGTTCTTCGGGGCGAACTCGGCACGGACGAGGCTCTCGAAGGTCTCCATGGCACCCACTCTGCGGTGCCGTTCGAGCCTCGTCCATTGCGTATTTTTGCGTGAATCCTCTAAGCAACGCTTATGTGTCCGCCCTGACCTGCGGCTTTCAGGCCTGCGGCACCGCGCACCCATCCGGGCCGCAGGCCTCCGCGTCACCGTTGTCGATCAGCTTCAGGGGCGAGTGCTCGCCCCACGCCTGGGTCAGGGCCTGGGCGAAGACCTCGGCGGGCTGGGCGCCCGAGACGCCGTACTTGCGGTCGAGGACGAAGAAGGGCACGCCGTTCGCGCCCAGTTCGGCGGCCTCGCGCTCGTCGGCGCGGACGTCGTCGGCGTAGGCGCTCGGGTCGGCCAGCACCTTGCGGGCGGCGTCCGCGTCGAGGCCGACGCCCGCGGCCAGTTCGACGAGGCGCTCGTCGTCGCCGAAGACGGACCGCTCCTCGGCGAAGTTCGCCTTGTACAGCGCCTGGATCAGCTCGTCCTGGCGGCCCTGCTCCTTGGCGAAGTGAAGGAGGCGGTGCATGTCGAAGGTGTTCCCGTGGTCGCGGTCACGGGTGCGGTAGTCGAGGCCCTCGGCTGCGGCCTGCGTGCCGAGGTTGTCCTCGCCCGCCTGCGCCTGCGCCTCGCTCATGCCGTACTTCTTGGTGAGCATCTTCAGCACGGGCTGGATGTCGCTCTTGGCGCGGCCCGGGTCGAGCTCGAAGGACCGGTGGACGACCTCGACGCCGTCGCGGTGCGGGAAGGAGTCGAGGGCCTTCTCGAAGCGGGCCTTGCCCACGTAGCACCAGGGACAGGCGATGTCCGACCAGATCTCGACGCGCATTCTTCGGCTCTTTCCAGGACGTGTGCGGTTGACGGAGACTCCCTCCGTTTCCCCCCAGGAACGTTCCTTCGGCGCGGTTCATTCCCCGGTGAGGTCCAGGCGCATCCCCAGATGGTGATCGCCGTCGGCCGGGTCGGCGACCCAGCCCTGACGGACGTAGAAGGCCTGCGCCCGTTCGTTGTCGACATGCACGTCGAGTACGGCGGTCCGCCGTGCGTCGGCCCGCCACTGCTCGACGCAGGCCCTGTGCAGGGCCGTACCGAGGCCGGAGCGCCAGCGGTCGGGGTCGACGTGGAACTGGAACAGCTTGACCGTTTCCGCCGGGTCGCCCTCCGCGGTGCGGAAGGAGGCGACGGCGACGATACGGCCGTCCTCGACCGCGCACAGCACATGGCCGTCCGGGCGTTCGACGGAGGCCAGCCAGGCGGCGCGCCAGTCGAAGTCGGACGGCGGCAGACCGTCGGGGTAGTAGGTCGACCGGGCACGGAGGTGCAGGCCGGCGATGGCGTCGACCTCGGCCGGCAGGGCCGTGCGGATCATCAGGGTGTCGGTGTCGCGATCACTCGTCATGCGACCGATGACGTGATGTCCGCCGCTTCGGTTCCCAGGTGGCTGAACTGCGTCCGGTAGGCGCTCGGGGTCAGCCCGGTGCGGCGGACCAGGTGGCCGCGCAGGGAGTCCGCCGTGCCCAGGCCGCAGGCGCGGGCCACCTGGTCCATGGGGAGGGTGGTGGTCTCCAGGAGTTCCTTGGCGCGTTCGACGCGCTGGTGGAGCAGCCACTGCAGGGGGCTCACCCCGCTCTCGGCGTGGAAGCGGCGGGTGAGGGTGCGGACGCTCACGCCCGCGTGCCGGGCCAGGTCGGTGAGGGTGAGCGGCTTGTCGAGGTTGCGCATGGCCCAGCCCCGGGTGTCGGCGCAGGCGGTGCCGCGTTCGGGCGGCAGCGGGGTCTGGGTGAACTGCGTCTGCCCGCCCGGCCGTACGGGTGCGACGAGGGCGAGGCGGGCGACCTCGTTGGCGACGGCGGCGCCGTAGTCGGTGCGGATGATGTGCAGACAGAGGTCGATGCCGGCGGCGTATCCGGAGGCGGTCAGGACCTGGCCGTCCTGGACGTAGAGGACGTCGCCCCTGAGGTCGAGGGCCGGGTAGCGCTCACGGAGCTCGTCCGCCACGCCCCAGTACGTGGTGGCGCTGCGGCCGTCGAGCAGCCCGGCCTCGGCGAGTACGAAGGCGCCGCTGCAGATGGAGGCGATCCGTTTGCCCGCGGCGGCGGCCTCGCGGACGGCGGTGACCGCGGCCGGGTCGGGTTCGTACCGCCGGCCGGTGCCCGCGAGCACCACGGTGTCGGCGGTGTGCAGCACGTCGAGGCCGCGGCCCACCTGGAGGTGCAGCCCGCCGGTCGTGACCACCGGCCCGCCGTCCAAGCTGCAGATGGTCACCTCGTAGCCAGGCGCACCGTCGACCTCGACCTTGGCGAAGAGCATCTCCGGGATGGCCAGGTTGAACATGGAGACGGGGGACGGCGCGACGATCGCGACGCGGTGCGGGGGCCGTTTCCTCGGCATGGCCAGAACCTCCGGCTGTATGGCGTTCCGGCCACTACTCTATGCCGTCGCGGTTCCGCAGCATGGGTACATGCCAACGACCACCACCCAACTCACGCCCCGCACCGGCGGTTTGACCCCGCTCTCCCCCGCTCTCACCCTCACCGCCGCCCTCCTCGGCTTCGCGCTGATCACCCTCGACGCGTCGGTGGTGAACGTGGCGCTGCCGTCGATCGGACAGGCGCTGGGCGGCGGGATGTCGGGACTGCAGTGGGTGGTGGACGCGTACACCCTCTCCTTCGCCGCCCTCATGCTGTCCACCGGCGCCTTCGCGGACCGGGCCGGGGCGAGCCGGGCGTACGCGATCGGCGTCGCCGTGTTCACCCTCGCCTCGGCGGCCTGCGGCCTGGCCCCGAACCTGCCCACGCTGATCGGCGCCCGCGTGCTCCAGGGCGTGGCCGCCGCCGCCGTCCTCCCGGCCTCGCTGTCCCTCGTCCGGCAGGCCTACCCCGAACCGGCCAAGCGGGCCCGGGCGGTGGCCACTTGGGCGGCGGGCGGCTCGATCGCGGTGGCCCTCGGCCCGGTCGCCGGGGGCGCGCTGACCACGGTCTGGGACTGGCGCGGCATCTTCTTCATCAACCTGCCGCTGGGCGCGGTGGCGCTGGTGCTGCTGGTCCGCTCACCGCGCTCGGAACGCCGGCCCGCGCCGCTCGACCTGCCGGGCCAGCTGACGGCGGTGGTGGCGCTCACCGCCGTGACGTTCGCGGTGATCGAGGGCGGGGCAACGGGAGTTGTGGCGTCGCTGATCGCCCTCGTCGCGGGCGCGGTCTTCGTCAGGGTCGAGCTGCGACAAGCACATCCCGTGGTGCCGCTCGGCCTGTTCCGCAGTCGCACGGTGTCCGTGGCGGTCGCGGCGGGTGCGGCGTGCAGTGTCGCCTTCTACGGCGTGGTCTTCCTCTTCTCGCTCTTCTTCCAGCAGGTGCAGGGCCGTTCGGCGCTGTACGCCGGGCTGATGTTCCTGCCGATGGCCGGCCTGATCTCGGTGACGAACGTCGTGTCGGGCAAGCTGGCGGGCCGCTACGGAGCCCGACTGCCCATGCTGATCGGACAGTTGCTGGCCGGAGCGGGCGCGCTCGGGCTGCTCTGCGTCGACGAGCGCACACCCCCGCTCCTGGTGGCGGTGCTGCTCGTGCCGATGGCCCTCGGCTGCGCCCTGACGGTCCCGCCGCTGACCGCCGTGATGATGGACGCGGTACCGGCCGAGCGGGCGGGCCTGGCGGCCGGGGTGCTCAACTCGGCGCGGCAGGTGGCCGGCGGGCTGGGGATCGCGGTGTTCGGGGCGCTGGTCTCCGGCGGGTTCACGGCGGGCCTGCGGGAGAGCCTCGCGATCAGCGCGGCCCTCTTCGCGGTGACGGCCTCGCTCAGCTTCCGTCTCTCAGGTCGTCCGGCCAACTCGGCCTGAACTCAAGGTGGTCGTACGTCACGACACACCCCTCCCCCATCGGCGACTGCGTCATGAAGCCGACCAGGGCCTCGTCCGTCTCCTTCTCGTCACCGAGGGTGAAGAGCCGCACGAAGATCCACCGCTCACCGTCACGCGAGGCGTGAAAGGCGAAGGCCCGCCCGGTGCGGCTGATCCGCAGCCACACCGAACTCCCGTCGACAGTGAAGGAGTTGGCGTCGTCGGAGTGCCCCCGCGTGACCACCGTGCAGACGGTGGGCACATCGGGCGAGTACTCCAGACACAACTTCGCCCAGGCCCGCTCCCCGACATGGACATAGAGCACACCGGCATCGAACGACCCCGCGAACCCGACGGTGACGCGAGCGATGAGCTGGAAGTCGCCATGCGGCGCCCCGAGCAACCGGGGCGCGTCGGAGGCGGGTTCCAGTCCCTCACCGGTCGGCGGCACAAACCGGTCCTGCCGGGATCCGGCCCACCCGGTGAGCACACCGTCCTCGTAGGACCAGTGCCCATCGGGGCCGTAAGTGCGGAGGGGGAAAGGCAGTTCGGGAAGTTCCAAGTCCATCCACTAACTATCTCAGGCCCAGGCAATGGTTTTTAGGGGCGCGGGGAACTGCGCGACCAGCCACAACGGACCGGTACTCCGCACTCAACCGCACCCCCAATGGCGCTACCGCTCCAAACGCCCGTCATAACGCCGAGGCAACCCGAGGGAGTTGTCGTCCCTGAGTTCCAACGGCAGCAACGCCTCAGGCGTGTTCTGATAAGCCACAGGCCGCAGCCACCGCTCAATAGCCGTACCACCAACGGACGTTGACGTAGAGGTCGTCGCCGGGTACGGCCCCCCGTGGTGCTGCGCAGGCGCCACCGCAACCCCCGTAGGCCACGCATTAACCAACACCCGCCCGGCGAGCGGCGTGAGCTCCGCCAGGATCTCCGCCCCCCGCCCCTCCCCCGCCGCTTCCTCCGCCGACAGATGAACCGTCGCCGTGAGATTCCCGGGCAGCCGCGACAGCACGGCATTCGCCTGCGTGTCGTCGTCGTAGCGGGCCACCACGGTGACCGGCCCGAAGCACTCTTCGAGCAGCAGGTCGTACGCCCCTTCGGACGCGAGCCTCTCCGCCGGAACCGTCAGGAACCCTGGGCTCACGGTGTGCTCGCTGCCCGCGCCGGGCGTCACCGGCGAGTCCACGTCAGGGAGTTGAGCCCGCTCGGCGACACCGGCAAGGAAGTTGTCCCGCATCCGGTGGTCCAGCAGAACCCCGGAGTCCGTGTCGCTGACGGCATCGGTGAGGGACTTGACCAGCCCGTCCCCGGCGGAGCCGGACGGCACCAGCACCAGCCCGGGCTTCACGCAGAACTGGCCGACGCCCAGCGTCATCGAACCCGCGAGCCCCGTGCCGATCGCCTCGGCCCGCTCGGCCGCCGCCGCCTCGGTGATCACGACGGGGTTGAGGGAGCCCAGTTCGCCGTGGAAGGGGATCGGGACGGGACGGGAGGCAGCCGCGTCGAAGAGGGCACGGCCGCCGCGTACGGAACCGGTGAAGCCGGCCGCCGAGACCAGCGGGTGCTTGACCAGTTCGACGCCCGCCTCGAAGCCGTGCACCAGGCCGAGGACGCCGTCCGGGATGCCCTGCTCGGCGGCGGCCCGGCGCAGCACCTTCGCGACCAGCTCGGACAGGCCGGGGTGGTCGGGGTGGGCCTTGACGACGACCGGGCAGCCGGCCGCCAGCGCGCTCGCGGTGTCGCCACCGGGGACGGAGAAGGCGAAGGGGAAGTTGGAGGCCGAGTAGACGGCGACGACACCCAGCGGCACCTTGTAACGGCGCAGGTCCGGGATCGGCGGGGTGGCCGTGTCGTCGGGGTGGTTGATGACGACGTCGAGGAAGGCGCCCTCGTCGACGATGTCCGCGAAGGCCCTCAACTGGTAGCAGGTGCGGGCGAGTTCGCCGTTCAGCCGGACCGGGCCGAGCGCGGTCTCCGCGTCGGCGACCTCGACCAACTGGTTCTTGGCCGCTTCGAGCTGGTCGGCGGCGCCGCGCAGGAAGGCCGCGCGGACCGTGCGGTCGGCGAGGGAACCCCGTGCGGCGTACGCGGCGCGGACGGCGGCGTCCACCTCCTGGGCTGTGGCCTCCACCGCAACCTGTTCCCGCTGCTTCCCGGTTCGGGGGTCGACACTCCAGACTGGTGCTGCTGCCACCGCGGGTCCCTCCACATGTAATGCCGCAGTTCTGGGTCATTCACCAGGCTCGTTCGATATGCTGAACGCTGTCTCTGATGATGAATATGCTCGTGGAGACGATAACTCAAGGTTCTCGTCGAACGAAGGGGTCAAGGGCGATGTCGGCAGGCGAGACAAGCGGCGGGGCACAGGTCAAGTCCGCGGTGCGGACGGTGGAGCTGCTCGAATACTTCGCGGGCCGGCCCGGTATGCACTCCCTCGCGGCGGTCCAGGAGGCCGTCGGTTATCCCAAGTCCAGCCTCTACATGCTGCTGCGCACGCTGGTGGAGCTGGGCTGGGTGGAGACGGACGCGACGGGCACGCGGTACGGCATCGGTGTGAGGGCGCTGCTGGTCGGCACGTCGTACATCGACGGCGACGAGGTCGTGGCGGCGGCCCGCCCCACCCTGGACCGGCTCTCCGACGACACCACGGAGACCATCCACCTCGCCCGCCTCGACGGCACCAACGTGGTCTACCTGGCCACCCGCCAGTCCCAGCACTACCTACGGCCCTTCACCCGCGTCGGCCGCCGCCTCCCGGCGCACTCGACCTCGCTGGGCAAGGCGCTGCTGAGCACCTACTCGGACGAGCAGGTCCGCAAGATGCTCCCGGAGACGCTGCCCGCACTCACCGAGCACACGATCACCGACCGCGAGAAGCTCATCGAGGAACTCCACCAGGTCCGTGAGCAGGGCTTCGCCGTGGACCGCGAGGAGAACACGCTCGGCCTGCGCTGCTTCGGCGTCGCGATCCCCTACCGCACCCCGGCCCGCGACGCGATCAGCTGCTCGGTGCCGGTGGCCCGGCTGACCCCCGCGCACGAACAGATGGTGAAGGACGCCCTGTTCGACGCCCGTGACCGGCTCACTCTCGCCACCCGGAGGCTCTGACCCATGGACGTCGCGCTCCGGCCGGTCCACGACAGTGATCTGCCGGTCTTCTTCCGGCTGACGAACGACCCCGAGTCCGTCCGGATGGCCGCCTTCACCGCGAAGGACCCGACCGACAGGGACGCCTTCGACGCCCACTGGAAGCGCATCCGCGCCCTGCCCGGGGTTCTGAACCGCACGGTCCTCGCCGACGGCGACGTCGTGGGCAACGCCGCGGTCTACGGCGACCCGGGCGAGCGCGAGGTGACGTACTGGATCGACCGCGCCTACTGGGGCAAGGGCATCGCGACGGCCGCGCTGCGCGACCTGTTGGCCGAGGAGCCCGAACGCCCGCTGCACGCGCGCGTGGCGGCCGACAACGCGGGCTCGCGGCGTGTCCTGGAGAAGTGCGGGTTCCGGGTCAGCGGGCAGGACCGGGGGTTCGCGAACGCGCGGGGCGAGGAGATCGACGAACTCGTGCTGACGCTGACTTCATGAGCGCTGGATGAGAAAAGTGTCGTAAGGGAACGATTCGTTCCCGTCCGGTCGTCTTCAGAGCGGGATGAACAAGACGATCAGGCGCGCCTCCGTCTTCGCACTGCTCCTGGTGCTCGCCCTCCTGGTGAGGGCGACCTGGGTGCAGTTCTACGACGGCCAGGCGCTGGCGGACGACAAGGACAACCGGCGCAACGCGATCGCGACGTACGCGGACCCGCTCGGGAACATCATCGTGGCCGGGAACGCGATCACCGGCTCGACGCGGACGGAGAGCAGCAGCGACCTCGCCTACAAACGCACCTACACGGACGGCAAGCTCTACGCGGCGGTGACGGGTTACGCCTCGCAGAGCTACGCGCCGACGCAGCTGGAGGGGATCTACGCGAACCTCCTCGACGGCACGGACAGCGGCCTGAAGACCGTCATGGACACGGTCACCGGCGAGCGGGCCGCCCCGGGCGACGTGGTCACGACGATCGACCCGGATGTGCAGAAGGCGGCGTACAACGCGCTCGGTGACAAGAAGGGTGCGGCCGTCGCGATCGATCCGACGACCGGCAAGATCCTCGCCGTGGTCTCGACCCCGTCCTACGACCCCTCGTCGCTGACCGACGCGAACACCGCGGCGGCGGCCTGGAAGCAGCTCAACGCGGACCCCGACAAGCCGCTGACCAACCGTGCGCTGCGTCAGCCGCTGCCGCCGGGTTCCACGTTCAAGCTGGTCGTGGCGGCGGCGGCCCTGGAGGACGGGCTCTACTCCTCGGTGGACGAGAAGACGACCAGCCCCTCGCCGTACACGCTGCCGGGCACGGTCACCCCGCTGAGGAACGAGAGTTCGTCCGCGCCCTGCACGAACGCCTCGATCCGGGTCGCGCTCCAGTACTCGTGCAACACCGTGTTCGCGAAGATGGCGGTGGACCTGGGGCAGGACAAGGTCAAGGAGATGGCCGAGAAGTTCGACTTCAACGACGAGGAACTGGACATCCCGGTGCGGGCGTACCCGAGCGTCTATCCGTCGAACATGAACAAGTCGTCGACAGCCCTGACGGGCATCGGCCAGTACGACGTGACCGCCACCCCGCTCCAGATGGCCATGGTGTCGGCCGCTATAGCCAACGACGGCAAATTGGTCTCCCCGCACATGGTGTCGGAGACCACCGACAGTGGCGGCGATGTGGTCCACAACTACGACGACAGCACGACGACGAAGGAGATCGTCAGCTCACGCACGGCGCAGCAACTCCAGTCGGCGATGCAGACGGTCATCACCGAGGGCACCGGCACGAACGCCCGGATCGCCGGCGTCACAGTGGGCGGCAAGACGGGCACGGCCCAGCACGGCGAGAACAACGACCAGAGCCCGTACGCCTGGTTCACGTCCTACGGCAAGTCCGACTCGACCGGCAAAGAGGTCGCGGTGGCGGTAGTGGTCGAGCAGTCGGACGCGGCAAGGTCCGAGATCAGCGGCAACGGCTTGGCGGCCCCGGTGGCCAAGGCGATGATGAAGGCGGCGCTGAAGAGTTAGCGAGCGGCCCCGGCCGGGTGGCCGGGGCCGTCGTTCACTTGACGCCCAGGATCTGCTCCACCGGGTCGATGGCGAAGTACACGAGGAACAGCGCGGACACCCCCCACAACAGCCAGTTGACCTCCTTCGCCTTGCCGAGCACCGTCTTGATCACGACGTAGGAGATGAACCCCGCCCCGATCCCGTCGGTGATCGAGTACGTGAACGGCATCGCGGCGATGGTGAGGAACGCCGGAATCGCGATCTCGTACTTGTCCCAGTCGATGTACTTGACGTGGGTCATCATCAGGAACCCGACCGCGATCAGCGCGGGCGCCGCCGCCTGCAACGGCACGATCGTCAGCAGCGGGGTCAGGAACAGCGCGAGCCCGAACAACCCACCGGTGATCAGATTCGAGAACCCGGTACGCGACCCCTCACCGACACCCGAAGCCGACTCGATGTACGCGGTGTTGGAGGACGCGGACCCGATTCCGCCGGCGACGGCGGCGGCACCGTCGATGAACAGGACGCGGCCGATGTTCGGCACCTGACCGTCGTCGTCCAGGAGACCGGCCTCCGCGCTGATACCCACGATCGTGCCCATGGCGTCGAAGAAGTCCGACAGGATCAGCGTGAAGATCAGCAGGATCACGGTGATCGCGCTGGTCTCGCCGAAGGCCCCGAACAGGCTGAAGTGGCCGATGAGTCCGAAGTCGGGCGTGTCCACGATCTTGTCCGGCACCTTGGGGGTCATCAGGCCCCAACTCTTGATGTCGGCGACGGAGTTGATGATGATCGCGAGGACGGTCATCGTGACGATGCTGATCAGGATCGCGCCCTTCACCTTGCGGGCGACCAGTGCGATGGTCAGCAGTACGCCGAGACAGAAGACCAGGACGGGCCAGCCGGCGAGATGGCCGACGGATCCGAGCTGCACGGGAACCGTGGTCTGCGCGGCGTCCGGTATACGACTGACGAAGCCGGCGTCGACGAAGCCGATGAACGCGATGAACAGCCCGATGCCGACGCCGATGGCCTGCTTGAGCTGTTGCGGGATCGCGTTCATGATCGCCTCGCGCAGTCCGGTGAGGACCAGGACGCAGATCAGGACGCCCTCGATGACGACGAGGCCCATCGCGTCGGGCCAGCTCATCAGCGGGGCCAACTGGAAGGCGACGACAGCGTTGAGGCCGAGGCCCGCGGCGATGGCGAGGGGCAGGTTGCCGCCGACGCCCATGATGACCGTCATCACACAGGCCACCAGGGCGGTGGCGGTGACCAGTTGGCCGGTGTCGAGCGAGTGCCCGAACTTGTCCTTGGCGCTGCCCAGGATGATCGGGTTCAGGACGAGGATGTAGGCCATCGTGAAGAACGTGGCGAAGCCGCCGCGTATCTCACGACCGAAGGTGGATCCCCGTTCGGAGATCTTGAAGAACCGGTCGACACCGTTCGCCGCCGGTGGTTCGGCACTTGGCCGGTCGGCCACCTTCTGTGACTCGGACATGCGGGTACTCCTCGTTGGCCTCAGTGATCGGTGCGCGGATGCTGGCTGGATTGTTCCCGCGTTGAACCTGTTTCAGGTTTTCCCCGTGTTACGGAATCAGGGTCGACGCACCAGCCTGTCGTCGACCTGTCGGACGGCGTTCGAAGGCCTGCACCAATCCAGCCAATTGATCACTGCTACGCTTCCGGATCTCGTCGGGGTCACCCCCGAATGATCACGTGTCATCTACATGACACACACAACCACGCAGCGAGGAGAGGTCCGCCGTGGGCACAGTCGTCGACGACGCCGCCTCCGTGGAGTTCCACGCCTTCTTCGAACGCCACTACGCCGAACTGTCGCGTCTCGCCCACCTGTTGACGGGCGAGGCGGACGCCGCCGACGATCTCGCGGCCGACGCGCTGCTCGCGCTCTGGCACCGCTGGGACCGGGTGCGCGCCGCCGACCATCCCGCGGCCTACGCCCGTGGCGTCGTCGCCAACCTGGCCCGCACCCGGATCCGCAGCGCGGTGCGCGAGCGGCGGCGGGTCGCCCTGTTCTGGTCGCAGCGCGAGGAGAAGACCGAGAACCCGGACGTGGCCGGCGTGGTCGACGTCCAAGAGGCCCTGCGCAGGCTGCCGTTCCGCAAGCGGGCCTGTGTGGTGCTGCGGCACGCGTTCGATCTGTCGGAGAAGGACACCGCGCTCGCGCTCGGTGTTTCCGTCGGTACGGTTAAGAGCCAGACGTCGAAGGGCATGGCCGAGTTGCAGCGCCTGCTCGGCCCGCAGAGCCCTCCGCTGCAGATGCACGCGGCGATGGCGCGCGGCGGCGAGACCGGAGGGAGGAACCGATGAGGCACCAGAACGTCCACGACGACGAGCTGAGCGCCCGGCTGCACGAGGCGGCCGAGGGCCACGAGCCCGACCGGGCGCGCATCCTGGCGCGGCTCGAACGCGGCATGGCCGCGCAGTCGCGTCCCGACCACCGGGCCACCCGGCCGCCCGTGTTCGGCTGGGTGCGGGTCGTCAGCGCGACGGCGGCGGTGGCGAGCGTCCTCGCGATCGGCGGCTACGCGGTGGCGTCCGCGGTGAAGGGCAACTCCCCCGCCGAACAGACGGTGTCCGTCTCACCGACCCCGACCCCCACGCCGTCGCCGGACGCGACGAGCCGCACCCCGGTCAAACCGGTTGCCCCGAAGCCGAGTTCGGGCTCGGGCACCTCGCACAGCTCGTCCGAGGCGAGCGCCTCCCCGACGACGTCCGCGACGGCCTCGCCGTCCGCGCCCGTGCTGCCGCCCGCCTCCGGTACACAGGACGGCCCGCTGTGGTCGGACGGTTCGATCGACCCGGGCAGCAACGACTTCTGGGCGCAGAGCGACGTCACCCTCAAGACGACCAAGCAACTCACCGCGCTCACCGTCCAGTTGAAGGTCAAGCTGACCGCCGGGGTCAGCTCTGCGGGCGCCTGGCGCTCGCTGCCCGAGCAGGACTTCACGCAGACGGTGACGGAGCAGGACGGGTTCCTGGTCTACACCTGGGTGCTCAAGGAGGGCCGTACGGTGGCGGTCGGGGACTGGGTCTTCGCCGGGCAGTACAACCATGAGCGCGGCGGCCGGGACGCGAAGGACGACAGCTACTCGGCGGCGGCCACGGCGGCCGGCCGACAGCTGTCCGTGAAGGGCGACTTCGCGGCAACGAAGTCGTAGCCGACAGCCCCGGAAAAATCTCCGGTCGGGCGGCAACCCCTTCCCCTCCGGCGGCGACAAGGAAGCGCAAGGTTCCTCTCGCACGGAGTCACACGGAGCAAGTCGCTTGAGCACGCACAAGAAGCACCTCACCCGCAGGCGGGTGCTCGGGGCCTCCGCGATCGGTGTCGCCGCCACCGGCGCGGCCGTCGCGGGCGGCACCGGCCTCCTCTCGTCCGCCTCCGCCGCCGCGTTCGGATACACCGACGACGGCTCCAACTACGTAATCACCACGGGCGCCTCACTCGTCCTCAAGGTCTCCAAGTCGACCGGTGACATCACGTCCCTCGCCTACAAGGGCAAGGAGTACGAGGGCTACGGCGGCAAGCACTCGCATGTCGAGTCCGGGCTCGGCGCCTCCACGGTCACCATCAAGCAGTCGGGTTCGACGATCCTGGTGAAGGTGGTCCACGGCCCGATCACCCAGTGGTACGCGGCCCGCAGCGGCGAGAACAACGTCTACCTGTGGACGAACAAGGCGGACGCGTCCTTCACCGCGACGCGCTACATAGTGCGGGTGAAGCCGGGAGTGTTCCCCAACTCCGGCTCAGACGCCTGGGATTCGACCACGGACACGATCATCGAGGCGGGTGACGTCTGGAAGCACCCGGACGGCACGACCCGCTCCAAGCACTACTCGGGCAAGCGGACCATCGACTACGACCACGTCGGCTTCACGACGGGTTCGGTCGGCCTGTGGGTCGTCCGCTCCAACCACGAGAAGGCCTCCGGCGGTCCCTTCTACCGCTCGCTGCTGCGCCACTCGAACGAGGGCGGGGCGGGGCTGTACGAGATCCTGCACTACAACGAGGCCCAGACCGAGCCCGAACGCTTCGGTCTGCAGGGCCCGTTCGTGGTGGCCTTCACGGACGGCGGCACACCTTCGTCCTCCCTCTTCGCGGCGAATCTCGACACGTCGTGGGTTGACTCGCTCGGCATCACGGGCTGGGTGGGCAAGGCAGGCCGGGGGAAGGTGGCAGGGGTCGGCCTCAAGGGCATGGACTCCAAGTACCCCTACACAGTGGGCTTTTCCAACGCGGACGCGCAGTACTGGGCGAAGGCCGCGGCCGGCACCGGCGCCTTCTCCTGCAAGGGGATGCTGCCGGGGACGTACACGTTGACCGTCTTCAAGGGCGAACTCGCCGTGCACACGCAGTCGGTGGCGGTGACGGCGGGCGGTACGACGTCGCTGCACACCCTGAGCATCACAGGTGACCCGTCCGCCGCGAGCGCCCTGTGGCGGCTCGGGAACTGGGACGGGACGCCGCGCGAGTTCAAGAACGCCGAGCTGATGACGTACGCGCATCCGTCCGACGCGCGGGCGGCGAAGTGGACGGGGAACGTCACGATCGGGAGCGGAAGCGAGGCCGCGTCCTTCCCGGCGTACATCTGGAAGGACGTGAACGACGGCGTCCTGGTCTACTTCAAACTGACGGCGGCGCAGGCAGCCGCGGCGCACACACTGCGAGTGGGTGTGACAACGGCGTACATCAACGCCCGCCCTCAAGTCACCGTGAACGACTGGGTCTCCGCCATCCCCACGCCTCCCACACAGCCCTCGACCCGCGATCTCACCACGGGTTCCTACCGTGGAAACAACCACACGTTCGTTTTCAACGTCCCTTCCAGTGCGTGGAGTTCGGACGCCACGAAGTACAACATCCTGAAGATCAACGTAGTCAGTGGTTCGACGGGCTCGGCCTTCCTCAGCCCGGGCACGTCGTTCGACTGCATCGACCTGCTGACCTGAGCCCCCCTCGGTCAGCAGAGCGACGCCCCCGCCGGTGACGACCGGCGGGGGCGTCGTCCATCGGGTTCGGGATCTCAGCGGTCCGCGCGCCGCCGCACGTGGAGGTGGCCGTCGCGGGGGAAGGCGGGCGGCGCGGCGGGCAGCACACTGGCGAACTCGTACCGCCCCTTCTCCGCGACCCGGCACGAGGCCAAGTTGTCCACCTGGTGCAGGAGTTCGAGCCGCTCCAGCCCGTCGGCGGCCAAGGTGCCGAAGGCCCAGTCGCTGACTGCGTCGAGGGCACGGGGCGCCACTCCCCGCCCGCGAGCGTGTGCGACGGTCCAATAGCCCACCTCGACAGCCGGCTTGCCGGGGGTGAACTCCTTGAGAACCATATTGCCCACCAACTGCTCCTGAACCGACCCGGATCGGGCCTCAAGAACGGCGAACGCGAACCGCTCCCCCGCCGTCCAACCCCGCTCCTGCTCCCGCACCCACCGCGCCCCGTCAACCTCGTTGTCGACGATGGAAGTTATCCACCGACGCAAGACGGGATCCCGGCCCGCCTCGACCAGCCCGGGAACGTCCGCGAGGCGCCAGGGTCGAAGAACGAGAGCGGGGGCGGTGGGCGTCGCGGCTACGTGAAGTACGACGGGAGCAGTCATGAACTGATCATATGCAGCACCGATTTCGCCCTGCCGTGTCTCACGTCAGCCCAGTCGTCACGGTGCCCGGACGCGCAGAGCCTGAACGGACCAGTCCAGCGCAGGTGCCAGACTCTCCGGGGCGGGCCAGCCATTGACCACGGCAAGCAGTTGGAGATACCGCTCCCTGCGGGGGTCGTTCACGCACTCCAGCCGAGCGGTCAGCCGACGGCGAAGGTCAATGTCGTCGGGGCGGTCAAAGAGGTGTGCGTAGTCCGCGGTGAAGGCGGCAACGAACGGATCGGCCTGAGGCGAGGCCGGGTCGATACCGGCGGCGAGGGCCGGCCCGACTTGGTCACGGACGACGGCGGCGATATCGCGGCGCGGACCTGCCGCAGCGCTCCGAACCTGCTCTGCGGCCTGCTCCTCGGCCAACTGCCGTACGGAGGAGCGGAATTCCGGGTCCAGGGACAGTTCGGCCAACTCCACCCACGCCTGGACCTGTTCCGGATCCGGGTTGTCGGGCAACTCGGGGGTCATCGAGCGCATGACCCCGGCGAACGCGGGGGTGGCGGCGACAAGGCCACCGAAGGCCGCGTCGAGAAACTCGCCGACCAGACGTCGGCGTTCGTCCTCGGACAGCTGTGCCAGCCGATGCATGAGTTCCGTCTCCTCAGGTGTCGACCCGCGCTCGGCCACCGCCGTCAGCACCGCGTGCCGCAGACGCAGGACGCGGATCTGCACGGCCAGTGCTTCGGCATGCGCCGCAGCGACCTCGGGAAGCGAGAGCTCCCGGTCCACGACCTTCCGGATCGTGGAGAGGTCAAGTCCCAACTCGCGCAAGGTCCTTACGAGGTCGAGCCGTGCGACGGCGTCGATGCCGTACAGGCGGTAGCCGGCCGGGGTGCGGTCCGCCGGCGCCACGATCCCGCGATCGGAGTAGAACCGGATGGTCTTGACCGTGAGACCGGTCCGCCGAGCCAGCTCGCCGATCGAGTAGAGGGTGTCGCCTTCCATGCCCACACTTTTGCGTCTCCCCCTACTGGAGACTCAAGTTACAACCTGGCACGCTTCTGGCACGACCACTTCGTCCCGAGGTACCGGCGGTCAGTCGTGGTGGCGACGTCGTTGCTCGCACGGTTCCGTTGTGAGGCACGGGCGAGGATCATTCGCACCGTGGACGATGTGCGAGACGGCGTCATCGGTGTGTGGCGGGTTGGCTGGTCCGGTCGGCTCATGGGCTACGTGCTGGCTGTCGGCCCGATGTGCGCGGCGCTGTCCGCCTGGCTGGGCGTGCTCTCCCACCCGGACGCGCAGTCCGCGGGCTCCGCGGGGATCGTTACGGCCGTTGCACTGGGATTCGGGCTCATTGCCTGGTGGGGGCTGCTGCGCACACGCCTGGAACTCGCGACGGACGTGATCGTCATGGTGAATCCCTGGGGCACTCAACGTCTGCCGTGGTCGCGTGTCAGCGCGGTGAGCCTCGGCAATTGGGGGGCGCAGTTCCACACGACGGACGGGTTCACATACACGGCGTATGCCCTGAGCGATCTGGCAGGTGGGACTCGCCAGGATGAGCGGTTCGCTGATGTGCGGCGGCTCGTTGATGCCCAACTCCACGGCGAACAAACGCTTTAGGAGTTCGATCTACACCTGTCCCTGGGGCCGTCGGCGACTGGTCCGACGGTCGCCCGGGAGGCTGCTGTGCGCCGCCGTCCGGCCCCTTTGATGCCTGCCGTGGATGTCAGACAGGTCTGACATCCTGCACCAGCGAGAATGACATGGGCCGCCTTCTGGAGTAATTGTCAATTCCTGTGGATCAGTTGAAGTCGATCATGTCGCGAGGGTGGCGGAGCCTTCGAAGAGGTCGAAGGCTGGCCCCCACTCACGGGCGCATAACGCAGAACTCGTTGCCATCGGGGTCCTGCATCGTGATCCAGTCCTCACGCTCGGCCTGAACCGTTGCCCCGAGTGCGCATAGTCGCTTGACCTCTGCGGCTGCATCGGTCGTGCTCAGGTCGAGATGGACCCGGTTCTTGGCCCGCTTGTCCTCTGGCACCAACTGAAAGAAAATGCGGGGCAACCTGCCGTCCGTGCCAACCAGCAGGACAGTGGGGTCATCCTCCGGGTCGTTGATGCCCAAGGAGCGCAGCCGGGTCAGCTCATCCTCGTCGTACGACGCGATTTCGTAGTCGTCGAGGGCCTGCGCCCAGAATCGGGCGGATGACGCCGGATGAGGGCTGTCGAAGACGATGTCCTTGACGGATGCCACAGGACTCCCTTCAGGAACGGATGACGTCAGCGAGGTGATTCGAGTGTCTCTGGTGAGTAACTGGCTAGAACTGTAGATCAGTTGATGTGCCTCAGGCCGCGCTGAGCTCGGGTCGTTCGATGAGCTGGCCGCGTTCGAAACGGGCTCCGGCGCGGACGAGGGCAACGAGATGAGGCGCGTTCAGGGCCCGCCACCGCTGCTGGGCGGCCTCAACGAGCTTGAAGACCATCGCGAGGGCGGCAGCGCGGGAGCCGGCCCCGCGGGAGACCTTGGTCCGCAGTCGGACCGTCGCGAAGGTGAACACCTGACGCACGCCACGAAGGAGGCTCGCTCGTGCGAGGTGGCTGACCGTTCTCATATCGGAGCACGCTCAGGTCTCCGACAATGAGCGTAACTCCACCGAGCTTTTGAATGATATGAACCAAATCCGGGCATCCTATTCCAGCTCAACCAGAGTAACGGGAAGCATTGATGCGGGCGGCGGTAATTTACAATGGCCCAAATAAAGGGTGGCATCCGTGCCACTCACGAGAAGTTGCACACTGTGGCGAATTTTATAACCCTCTTCAGGTTCCTATCTTTGCCAGTATTTATTTATTTTATGATTGTCGATGCGTGGACTTGCGCGTGGCTACTTATGCTGGTGGTTGCAGTTAGCGATGGCTTGGACGGATATGTAGCCCGCAGGTTCGACCAGGTTACCAGGATCGGCGCTGTAGCTGACCGGGTCGCCGATCGGCTTTGTATCTTGACATTGAGTTGCATGCTAGGCGTGGCAAATATAATTCCATGGTGGCTCGCCGGGCTAATCATCGGAAGAGATGTTGCGCTGTTCGCCGTCGTCACCTACGCTTTCCGAGGGCCAATGCCGGTTTCGGCTACCAATACGGGCAAGACTGCGACGGCTTTCCTACTAATCGGAGTTCCGGCTCTCATAGCTAGACAAACATCCGTGCCTCAGGCACAGACAATAAGTACCGTTGCAATCGTTCTCGCTGTGCTAGGCCTCTTCCTCTACTATGTCTCAGGATTCCAGTACGCTCGGGTGGCTCGAACGACGGTGATCTGTCGACACCTCGCAAGCTCCCCAAGGGCAGAGGCGTCTCACGACTAGACGGCGATACGAATTAGATCAGTCTCGATCTATTTCTGCTCTACCCCCTTAAGCAGTTGATTCCTCGTCGGAGTCCGGTTTCTTTTCCTTGGGCAAGGTCTCATCGATGTCTTCGCGGTAACGGTTATGGAAGTCGATTGCGAGTTCTTCGAAGCGCCCAAGGAAAAGTGAAAATCGATCAGAGGGCGCGAGTCCCTTGTATGGGTCTAGCTCCGAAAAGAAACGGAACGCCTCACCTGAGAGCATGTCGGCTCCCCAGCGATATAGTCGCCACCGTGGCCCAGGTCGCAAAATGCGGTCGGCGATGGTCGCAATGGCGACCAATAGGCTAACGATTATGGAAGCGTAGCGAACCCACCGGATTTCCGCGCTTGCAGTGACCAGCGCAGGCAAAAGTACAGCCCCACTCAATATGGCGCTTTGAGTAGTTAGGAACAGGCGACGGTTGCGCTTCTCCCATGCGCGTCGACGATATGCCTCAGCGAGAATTCGCTCCAGCCAGATCTTCTGGAATTCGCTAGCGCCTTCCCGGTTGCAGAATTCCAGAGTGAGTCGAGCGAGCATGGTTCGCTCAATTCTTCCTGTTCGGGTCGCCTGGCGACCTCTCGGTATCAGTAGATCAGCCTCTGCGGTCAAATGACTCTCCGTCACCATGCCATGCTAGACGGCCTAACGCTTGCTGTAGATCGGTGGAGCGATTTTGGGCTGGAGCTGCTTTGGGGCGAGTGATCATGGCCCCGTAAGCTTGCGGCGCGTCGGGCAGGTAGTGGACCTGCCCGGTAAAGCACGACGTTGGGGCCATGATCTTCGAGGCTCGCGCCAAAGTGGCTGCCTAAAATCGCGGAGCCGACCGCCCCAGCCACGACGTCCCCCTTCTCTGACGGCAAGCGGCTGATCCCTGTGCGCGCGGCACGGGCGCCGGCCGGGCTGGAGCGGGGCGGAGACAGACATCCGATGCGGTTGATCAGTCAAGCGGTGTTGGGGAAGGCGGTCTGTTCGTCGTAGGGGATGTGGTGGATGAGGCAGTGGTGGAGGCAGCCGAGTAGGCGGTTGAAGAGGTTGCGTTGTGCTGCGACGTGTCGTTCTTCGGCGGCTCGTCGGTGGTCGTAGTGGGCTCGTGCGCCTGGGGATGCGGTGAGGGCGGCGAAGGCCCAGTTGTAGCCGGCATGCGGGGCCGACTCTGTCTTGGGAGGTCAGGCCTCAGGAGCGGCTACGGATCACCGCATGCCGGTTCGCTCAGGACGTTCGTCTGCAGGATCAAGACCAACGTCTTACGACGCCATCAGGAGCGCAGGCCCGGCCGGCGCCCGGGCCGCGCGCGGGGAGTGGAGCGAGCCGCCTTGAACCAGTGGAGAAGGTTGTTACTCAGTAGGTCCCGTGGGGCTGTGTCCTGTCTCGGTTGATAGTTGACACTGCGGCTTCATCTGATGCTTGACACCGCTTGCCTCGGCTTGGCTGTGCGCCTGGATGTGGCGCATGGGGAGGACCGGGGCCGCGCTGGTGGAGTTGAGCGTGGTCGAGCAGCGCTATCACGAGGTCATGGAAGTAGCTGCTGGAGCATCGAAGACAGAGGTCGCGGCACGGTATGGGGTCTCGCGACAGTCGGCGCATGCCCGGGTGCGCCGGTATGAGGACGGCGGTCTAGCGGGGCTGTCAGACCGGACGTACCGTCCCAGGTCGCATCCGTGGCAGATGCCGGCGGGGGTATTGGCGGCAGATCTGGTGCGGCTGTAGGTATCCGGGGCCCGTGCGGCCGGGCCTGCCCGGCAGGCCGACTCACGGGTAAATGACTCGCTGCCCAGGTCTCGCACCCCTCTGCCCCCGGTCGAAAGAGGGCGCTCCTCTGTTCTGTGTTCCGGACCTACGCCAAAGGCAGTTGAGCCAGCATCACGGCGAAGACCGGGGAGTCCGGGAAGGGCTGTTGTTCGCCCACCCTCTTGAAGCCCCAGTCCTCGTACAGTGCCTGGACGCGAGGGTGGGTGACATCCACGAGCAGGACGGCCAGGTCTTCTGTCCTGTCCTCCAGCAGAGCTCGGGAGAGTAGGTCGGCGATGCCCTGCTTCCGGTACGCCCGGCGGACTGCCAACTCCGAGTAGGCGAAGGTCAGGGTCTTCTCCGGCGCCGGCTCGACGTACTCGCGCCACCACTCCCGACCGTCGACCGCCGGAGCGCCGTACGCGAACCCAACAGCCGTGTCCCCATCCCACGCGATCACGCAGAAGTAACCCTCCCGCGAGCCCCACTGGTCGACGAACCAGGGGAACTTCTTGCGGAACTCGTCCGGTCGCTCGCCCTGGGCGTCCGCATGGATGTCGATGATTGTCTGGCGGATCTCCGGCAGGTCCCCACGGCTGTAGCGACGGACGTCCAGGTCGGCCATCAGGCTCGGCTCCATTCGGATCGATAGCGGTCTCCCCACTCTCGGGCGATGGATGCGTCCGGCGCAAGAGTGATCAAGTCCCGGTAGAAGTCACCGAGTAGGGATCGCATGCGGCCAGGGATCGGGTGGCCGGACATCAGCTCGAAGACTTCCGAGGCCGACCTGCACGCCGGGTCCAGGTCCCGCTGGTGGACCTGTGTCAGGGCCAGCCGGGCCGTGGCCAGGGCGCGGTTTCGTTTGAAGGGCTTCGGGATGCCACTCAGTGCCTTGTGGGAGGCCGCTTCCGCTTCTGCCGAGTCCCCGATTCGGTCCCGGGCGATGGCCGTCATCGCGGTCAGCTCGGCCACCCCGTAGAAGCCCACCCAACTCGGGCGACGCTCGTCGTCGGTCGCCTTTCCCAATGCCTCCTCGGCGTACCCAAGAGACCTGATGGTGGCCTGGCGGTCTCCGAGAGTGGCGTGTGCGAGGGCCGTACGGGCGTGGGCGAGGGAGCCGTAGAAGGGGTCCCGTCTGGCAATCGCAGTTGATTGGGCCGCGTATCCGGCGTCCACCGCATCAGTGAACTTGTCCCGCTGGTGGGCGAGCATCGCGTAGGAATTCCAGACGCGCAGCTCTACGACGGGGTCCTTGGCCATCCCGGCGAGGTACAGGGCGCGGTCCAAGCGGGTCTGGGCGCGGTCGAGTTGGCGGCCGTCGATGGCGGCCCATGCGGCAGTCGACAGGTAGTTGGCGGCCACCGAATACAACCGCTGGCGGATGCGCTGGGAGGAGGCCTGCTCGACCTTGCCGAGTGCCTCGTCCGCGCCGGCGAGCGCCGACCGCTCCAAGTCTTCGTGTCCGCCTCTGGATGCGTCCAGGGCCATCAAGGCGTCCAGTCCGCCACGGAGGCGGATCACATCCGAGGTGCCGACAGAGGTCGGCCGAGAATCCAGGATGGGCGCCGCGACGGCGGCAGCGGTGCCGGTGAGGAAGTTCCTGCGCCTCACGGATGACTCCGGTTCGGTGGTGGTGAGTGTTGCCGTCGGCGGGCTGAAGCCCAACTCCGCGGCCGTACAACCGAATACTGCCTCTAAGGCTTCGCGTTGGCGGGGGTGGGGCCAGCGGGTTTTTCCGGTGAGCCAGTTCCGGACGGTCCGGTCGCTCACCGTGCCTTCGACGCCACCAGCGCGCAGGTAGTCGTTCACGGCCTCGGCCAACTCGGCCTGTTTGAGGGCCGACTCGCCCATGGCGCCGATGAGGCTCGCGTTCCCCTCCATGCACCCACGGTAGCCACTTCGCCCCCGCCAGTAGCGTGAGCGGCGAGAAATTTCCGGTTGCCCACGATGCGCGCGGGGCCGACTTTTCCTCCTCGCTTCGGGTGCGCAGCCGTTGACTTGAGCGAGGCAGTCGTCCACCGACACCCCTGAGGTCCAGATGATCGTGTCAGCGCAGCCACGCCCCATCGGGCACCCCGGATACTCCGAGACCCTTCCTGCTCTGGAGGAGAGTGCCGATGCAGCCCGGAAGCTCGTCAGAACTGCGCTGGCCGCCTGGCACCTGGACGAGCTGACGGACTCGGGGGTTCTCCTCGTCACGGAGTTAGTGGCCAACGCGATCAAGCACACCAACACCCGGAGCATCCGAGTCGTCGTCTCCAGACCGAGCGAACGGTTCGTACGGATCGGTGTGGTCGACAGGGCTCGCGCATTGCCGCAGATGGTCAAACCCAATGACGACTTGCTCACCAACGGCCGGGGGCTTTTGCTGATCGACGCCCTGGCCGAGCGTTGGGGAACGGACACCTACCGCTGGGGCAAGCAGGTCTGGGCCGAGTTGCTGAGTGAGCCAACCGTATGACGCGCGAGGAGTCCCCGGTCAGCTCGCAGCGACCGGCGACTCCTCGCGCCTCATCAGCTCTGCGCATCGCCCCCTGAAAGGCGGAACTCGCAGCAAGGGCGCCTCAGTCCATCGTCGCCCCGATAGCCGTAGACCCCGTAGTCAGAAACGTCGTCGTCGGCAACGTGCCGCTCGCCGACCGCGCCCCGTACGCCGACGCCGCGTCCACAGACTTGAAGGCCGGAGTCGCAACCCCGCCGTCCCAGTTGTTCGCCGCGGACACCGCAGCCGAACCGAGCTTGTCCAGACCACCCTTGTTGCCGACCGCGAGGTTCCGAGCCAGGCGCGACTTGCTCGTGGCGAAGAAGAAGCCGGCCGCTGTGTTGGAGTACGCGGTGTTGCGGTTGAGGATGATCGCGCCGGTGTTGGAGTTCTCGGTGAAGCCGTTGAGGCTGTTGTCCCAGGCCGCGTTGTCGTTGACGACGTGTGCGACCGAGACGCCTCCGCCGCCCAGCTTGAAGCCGTTGCCGTTGCCCTCGAAGGCGGAGTCGTTCCAGCGGTTCTTGCCGTTGCCGAACGCCCAGGAGTGGTCGATGGTGACCGGCGAGGAGAACTGCCACAGGTCGAGGCCGTCGTCGGAGTTGTTGTAGAGGCGGGCGCCGGTGACCTTGTTGCCGGTTCCGGAGCCGAACTTGATGGCGATGCCGTCGGCGTTCTGGCCGTGTCCGGCGGCGTCGTAGTTGCCGTAACTGTCCAGGTTCTGCACGAGGTTGTTCGTCGTGCCGTCGCCGCGCAGGGTGAAACCCGAGTCGCCGTTGTTCGCGGTGACCAGGTTCTTGAAGATGCCACCGACGGAGGACGTCGCTACGAAGCCCTGGGCCGGGGAGTTCTGGAAGGTGAGGTTCTGGACGGTCCAGTAGTCGCCGTAGATCCCGGCCAGCCACTGGCCCGCGGGCAGCTTGGAGCCGTCTATCTTCACCTTCTCCGTGCCGTACGACTCCAGCGTGATCCGGGCCGAACTGGTGCCGTTGGCCGTGGACTTGAGGGTCGCGGCCGGGGTGTAGGTGCCGGCGCGGACCTGAATGACCGTACCGGCGACGGCGTTCGCCACCGCCGACTCCAGCTGGGCGGTGGTGGACACGGTGACCGTCGACGAAGCGGCTTGTGCGCCACCGCTGTTGAGGCCGAGGTAGACGCCGCCCGCCCCTGCGGCGACGGCCACCGCGGCGGCGATCGAGAGGGTGCGGGTCCTGCGGTGGCGTCCGGTGCTCGTACGCACGGCGTTGGTTCCTTTCCTGGATGACGAGGACGAAACGGGCCGGAGGGGCCGCCCCGGCCCGTTTCTGATCCCTGGTCGCCGCCGTGGCCGGAAAGGGTTGCCGCGGTCACCGGAAAAGAGCACGAGAAAAGAAGCGAAACTTTCGCTCCGGGCCGTCCCACCCGCACCGATTGACGCCCCGCACCCCACTGGTGACACTCCGAAGGCACAGTCATTCAACAGAATCCCCCACACCCCCACAGGATGTGCCATGCGACCCCGCACCGCCCGCGCCCTCCTGCTCCCCTTCCTTGCCCTTCTCACCCTCCTTCTCGCTCTGCTCGCCGCCCCGCCCAGCACCGCGCACTCAGGAGCACCGCCCGTGACCCACCCCAAGTACGCCGGTTATCTCTTCGCCTACTTCACCGGTGAGGGCACCGCCGACGGCGAGCAGATCCGCTACGCCCTCAGCCGGGGCAACGACCCTTTGCACTGGCGCGAGTTGAACCAGGGCAAGCCGGTCCTCACGTCGACGATCGGGGAGAAGGGACTGCGCGATCCGTTCGTGATCCGCTCCCCGAAGGGCGACAAGTTCTACCTCATCGCCACCGACCTGCGCATGTACCGGAACAGCAGCGGCAGTTGGGACGACGTCCAGCGGCACGGCAGTAGGTCCGTGATGATCTGGGAGTCGACCGACCTGGTCCACTGGACCGACCAGCGGCTGGTGAAGGTGGCGCCGGACAACGCGGGCAACACCTGGGCGCCGGAGGCCTATTGGGACGACTCGCTCGGTGAGTACGTCGTCTTCTGGGCGTCGAAGCTGTACGCCGACGACGACCCCGACCACACCGGCTCGACGTACAACCGCATGATGTACGCGACGACGAAGGACTTCCGCACCTTCAGTGCGCCGAAGGTCTGGGACGACCCGGGCTACTCCGTCATCGACTCGACTGTCGTGAAGTACAAGGACACTTACTACCGCTACACCAAGGACGAGCGCGACCCGTCCTCCAGCTCCCCCTGCTCGAAGTTCATCACCGGCGAGAAGTCGACCTCGCTGACCTCCACCTCGTACGACTTCGTCTCGGAGTGCATCGGCAGCGGCGCGATCGAGCGGGGCGAGGGCCCGACGGTGTTCAAGTCCAACGCCGAGAAGAAGTGGTACCTGTTCGTCGACGAGTACGGGTTGCGCGGCTACGTCCCCTTCGAGACCACCGACCTCGACTCCGGCCGGTGGACCCCGTCCACGGACTACCAGCTCCCGGCAAGTCCCCGGCACGGCACGGTACTTCCGGTGACGCAGGCCGAGTACGACCGGCTGCTGGCCGCGTATCCTGCGACCCCGACGTCGGTGGTGGACGCGACGGCGCACGGGCAGAAGGGGTACGCGGTCGTCACGGAGGCCGCGTCGAAGGTCGTGCTTCCGATGCAACCGGGCGCGGATCTACGGCACTTGGCGCCGACGCTGGCCGTGGGCGCGGGGGCGAGGATCAACCCGCCGTCCGGTGGCCGACGCGACTTCCGCACACCACAGCAGTACACAGTCACGGCCGCGGACGGGACGAGCCGGACCTGGACGGTGGAGGCGGTACCGACGCGAAGTCCCGTGTTGCCGGGGCTGACCGCCGACCCCGACGTGCACTATCTCGACGGCCAGTACTGGATCTACCCGACGAGCGACGGCTACGCGGGCTGGAGCGGGACGAGCTTCAAGGCGTACTCCTCAAGGGACTTGGTCCACTGGCAGGACCACGGAGTCATCCTCGATCTGGGTCCTGACGTCTCCTGGGCCGACAAGAACGCGTGGGCTCCGGCGATCGCGGAGCGCGACGGGAAGTACTACTTCTACTTCTGTGCCGAGCAGCAGATCGGGGTCGCGGTGGCGGACTCGCCCGCGGGCCCGTTCAAGGACGCGCTCGGCAAACCCCTTGTGGCGAAGGGGGGTTCACTGAGCGGCCAGATGATCGACCCGGCGGTCTTCACGGACGACGACGGGCAGTCGTATCTCTACTGGGGCAACGGACACGCGTACGTCGTGCCGCTGAACGCCGACATGACGTCGTACGACGCGGCGAAGGTGAAGGACATCACGACGGGTGACTTCCGTGAGGGGTCCTTCGTGGTGAAGCGCAAGGGCACGTACTACTTCATGTGGTCCGAGGACGACACCCGCAGCGAGAACTACCACGTGGCCTATGCGACGGGACCGTCCCCGCTCGGTCCGTGGACCAAGCGGGGCACGATCCTGTCCAAGAACCCCGAGTACGGCATCCTCGGCACCGGCCACCACTCCGTGGTGAACGCCCCGGGGACCGACGACTGGTACATCGTCTACCACCGGTTCGCCCTGAACGGGCCGGGAAAGCCAGGTGGGGACGGCACGCACCGGGAGACCACGATCGACCGCCTGCGGTTCGCGGCGGACGGGACGATTCAGCCGGTGGTGCCCACCCTCGGGTCAGTCGGTCCGGTACGGATCAGCTGACGAAGTACGTCGGGTTCGGGATCTTGTACGTCTTGTCGGCGTAGCCCCCGTCGAGGTCCGAGTACTGGTCGCCGAAGTTGGCGATGATGTTGTACCCGAGGTCCTCGATGTGCTTCCGGGTGCCGGACTTGTACTGCACGGTGGTGCAGGTCCAGGTACCCGGAGTGGCGCAACTGCTCAGGTAGGACGGCGGGTTGTCCGCGTCCTTCAGGAACATGTGGTCGGCGTCGAGGTTGACGTCGGCGCCGACCTTCTTCAGGTTGTCGACCGCGTAGGTGCGCTGCGACTCCTTCAGGCCCGAGTTGTAGAAGACCGTGACGCCCTTGGACGCGGCGTACTTGACCAGCTCGGGGGTGCCGAAGACCTCCGGGCGGTTGGCCTGGGCGACGTACGCGGCCCAAGTGGCCGAGCTGTAGCCGTAGTTGTTCTTCTTCTCGTAGTCGAGGCTGAGCAGCAGCGTGTCGTCGATGTCGAAGACGACCGCGGGCTTGGCGCCCTTGTGGTGCTTGTGCACGGCCTCGTCTATGTACTTCTTGGCGGACGCGTCGATGCGCGCCAGGTCCTTGGCGTAGGGGCTGGTCGCCGAGGCCTGGTACACGCCGTTGGTGTCGAGCGTGGTGCCGTAGTAGGTGTCGATGTCCTTCGTCAACAGGCCGATGTTGTACGGCTCGTGGGTCGAGTTGGCCGTCGACTGGCCGGCCGTGGCGACGCCCGTGCCGTAGAGGGCTGCACCGGCGACGACACAGGCGGCGCCGACGGCGGCCGCTCTGAGGGACTTCCGCATGGAATCTCCGGATCTGGTTGTTCGGGTGATGCACCAGGTCAGGGACTGTCTACGCGCATCACACGCCCGACGCGAGGGCCTTTATACGATCGATACACAACACACAGGACGGGGAATTGTCAGCGCATGGGGTCCACTTGACCTTCCCTTGGCATGTCCTCACCTGGACACGCACCCACACGACGGACACCGGTCCTGACGGTCGTGGGCCCGGTCCGCGTTTCCCGGACCGGGCCCACAGAACAGGTCAGTTCATCGTCGCCCCGATCGTCGTAGACCCCGTCGTCAGGAACGTCGTCGCCGGCAGAGTGCCGCTCGACGAACGGGCGTTGTACGTCGTCGACGCGTCCGTGGAGATGAAGGACGGGGTGGAGATGCCGGAGTCCCAGTTGTTGCCGGACGAGGTGACCGCGGAACCCTTGCTGACCGAGCCGCCGCCGTTGCTCACCGCGAGGTTCTTGCCGAGCTTCGCGGAGCTGGTGGCGAAGTAGTAGCCCCACTTGCTGTTGGCGTACGCGGTGGTGCGGTTGAGGACGAGGGCACCGGTGTTGGAGTTCTCGGTGAAGCCGTTGCCCGCGTTGCCCCAGGCGGCCGAGTTGTTGATGACGTGGGCGACGACCTCGCCGTCACCGCCCAGCTTGAAGCCGTTGCCGTCACCCGCGAACGCCGAGTCGGACCAGCGGTTGACGCCGTTGCCGAAGGACCAGGTGTGTTCGACGGTGACCGGCGTGGAGAAGGACCAGAAGTCGATCCCGTCGTCGGAGTTGTTGTAGAGGCGCGCGCCGGTGACGAGGTTCCCGCTGCCGGAGCCGAACTTGATGGCGACCCCGTCCGCGTTCTCACCGTGTGTGGCGGCGTCGTAATTGCCGTACGAGTCGAGGTTCTTGACCGTGTTGTTGACGGTGCCGTCACCGGTGAGCGTGAAGCCGGAGTCGCCGCCGTTGATGGTCTTGACGTTGTTCCAGTTGGTGCCGGTGCAGGACTGGCAAACGACGGCGCTGTCCGGGGAGTTCTGGAAGGTCAGGTTGGAGACGTTCCAGTAGTCGGCGGTCAGCTTGAAGATCCAGGAGCCGGACGGCAGCGACGAGCCGTCGATCTTGACCGTCTCCGAGCCGTACGCGGTGAGGGTGATCGGTGCGGACGAGGTGCCGTTGGCCGTCGACTGCAGGGTGGCCGTCGGGTAGTAGGTGCCGGCCCGGACCTGGATGACCGTACCGGCGGTGGCGTTCTTGATGGCGTTGGTCAGGTCGGTGGAGTTGCTGACCACAACGGTCGCGGCGTGCGCCGGAGTTGCGATCACGGCGAGCCCGAGCGAGGCCGTGGTCACGGCTAGTGCGGTGAAGGTGCTGATACGACGCATGACGTGCGGGTCCTTTCGTCGATCAGAGCGAGCGGACGGGTTCCCAGCCGCCGAGATAGGTCGCGGGGGTGTGCAACGCGGCCTCGGCGGGCGTGAGTTGGGGCCGGTTCTCCGGGACGGTGATCACGGAGCCCGGTCCCGTGTTGCGGTACTCGTGGAAGCGCATCGACTGCCAGGGGTAGGCGTCGCGCATGTTCGTGTAGGGCGCGACCGGGTCGATGCCGGGCCCGATCCGGGTGTCCCGCACGACGAGGGACGGCCAGGCCGTCGTCTCGTACGACGGGACCCACGGCCGGGCCAGCTTGTACGCGGCGTCCTCGGCGCCGGAGGTGATCCGGGAGCGGACCGCGAGGATGCCGTGCGGGTTGGCGCGGGCGGTGGACGGGGCGAAGACCATGCCCTTCGGTGTGAAGGCGACGTCCCGTTGCAGGGTGTGGAAGTGGCAGTCCGTGAAGACGGCGGTGGCCCGCCCGAAGACGAAGTCGACGTCCCCCTCGATGTAGCAGCGGGAGAAGAACTGCCGGTCGAAGGCGTCCAGCGCCGTCGTGTCCACGAACAGCGTGTCCTGGTGGGCCAGCAGCCGGACATGCGCGAACTGCGAGCGGTCACCGGTGACATACGCGGCCACCGCCTGCGTTCCCGTGATCTCCGGGTGGTCGGCGCGCAGCCAGTCGTTGGCGAGGGTCAGGTCCCGTACGGTCAGCCCGGGCGCCGCCGAGGTGAAGGTCGCGGAGCCCGCCGTGCCGTATGTCCCCGAACCGTCGGGCTTCTGCGTCCCGTTGGCGTTGTCGTAGACGATGGCGACGTCACGCGGATCGCGGGTGGCGCCGCACAAGGTCAACTCCGCTGCCTCCACAGGTACGTTGACGACCTCCCGGTACGTTCCCGGGTGCACGACGATCGTCCAGCCGCTGCCGTCGACCGCGTCCACGGCCGCCTGTACCGAGCCGCCCGGCCGGACGTGCAGGACGCGTCGCCGGTCGAGAGCGAAGGCGGGCGCGGCACCTGCGGCCACCAGTCCCCCGGCGATCCCCGCCAGGAGCGTGCGTCTGCGCAGGGTCATCGCCGCCCCGGCTTCCAGTCGCCGAGATAGACCTCACGTGTCGCCGACTCGGCCTGGTCGGCGGTGAGTTGGGGCCGGTTCTCCGGGACCCCGATCACGGCGCCGGGACCTGTGTTGCGGTACTCGGCGAACCGCTGGCTCTGCCAGGGATAGGCGGCCGACATGTTGGTGTACGGCGCCACCGCGTCGATCCCCGGACCGAGCAGCGTCTCGCGCACAGTGAGCATCGGACGGGCGGTGGTGTCCGAGCCCGGCACCCAGGGGCGGGCCAACTTGTAGTAGCCGTCCGGGGCTTGGCTGCTCACGCGGCTGTGAGTCACCAGGTATCCGCGTGGGTTGGCGACCGCCGTGGAGGGCGCGAAGACGAAGCCGTACGGTGCCGTCGCCAGGTCGGTGCGGTTCAGGGTCCGGAAGTGGCAGTGGTCGTAGACGGCCGTCGCCCGCCCGAAGACGAAGTCGACGTCTCCTTCGACGTAGCAGCGCGCGTAGTACTGCCGGGCGAAGACGCCGAGCGCCAACGAGTCGGCGTACAGGGTGTCTTGGTGCCCGAGGAAGTGGCAGTCGAAGAACGTCGAACGGTCGCCCTGCACCTTGATCGCGACCGCCTGCGTGCCGGTGATGTCGGGGTGGTCGGCGCGCAGCCAGTCGTTGGCGAAGGTGATCCGGCGGGCGGTGAAGCCGCCGGTGCGGATGAGGGTGGTGGCCGAGCCGGAGGTGCCGTAGGTGCCCGAACCGTCGGGTTTCGGGGTGCCGTTGGCGTTGTCGTAGACGATGACGACGGCACGCGGGTCCTCACTGGCGCCGAGCCACGTCATCTCGCTCGCGGCGTCGGTGAGTTGGCCGGTCGCCGGGTCGGTGACCCCGACGGTGACCGTCTCGCGGTAGACGCCGGGCGCGATGACCAGGGTGTATCCGGCGCCGGTCGCGGCGGTGACGGCGGCCTGGACGGTCGTGAAGTCGCCCCGGCCACGCGGGTCGACGTACAGGGTGAGCGGGGTGAGTCGCGCGGCCGGTGAACCGTAGCCGCCGAACGGGCGGGGCCGGGTGGCGGCCCGGGCGGGGACCGTCGCGAGGCCGAGCGCGGTGCCGGTGACGGCGCCGGCTGCGAGGAACCGCCGTCTGGACAGGGGACGTTGGAGGTGCTCGTGCAAGGGCATGCGGGTGCTCCTTATGACGAGATGGCGAGATGGCGAGATGACCAGGGGTCAGCGCAGGCGGCCCGCACCGGCGTTGCGGTCGACGACGAACGGCACGGCCCTCGCGGGGTCGATCTTCGTGCGCAGGGTCGGTGTCCAGCCCGCACCGGACTGGAGGATCTCGCTGGGCACACCGGCGTTGTGGACGGCGATCAGATCGGTGAGCTCGCCGTTGACGTAGTTGTCGTCGGCGGTGAGCGGCGCCTCGGACCACTTCTTGAGGATGGTGGCCTCGGAGATGCCGGCCGGAACCGTGAACGCGTTGTGTTCCGCGACGAGTTGGGACTCCTTGCCGATGCCGTAGCTGTAGCCGTATCCGGGCTCGGCGACGAAGTGGTTGTTGTAGGAGTCGACCTGTCCGAAGCGGACGCGGGGTGCGCGCTCGACGAGGTTGGAGAACAGGTTGTGGTGAAGCGTGACCTTCAGATGCCCACGGTCGACGGCGGCCGTCGCAGCACTGTCGCTGTTGCCGATGAGGATCGTCTTGTCGTGGTCGGTGAAGACGTTCCAGGAGGCGGTGACGTAGTCGGCGCCCTTGACGATGTCGAGTTCGCCGTCGTGCTGTTCGAAGATCCGCCCGTAGTAGGTGGGCAGTGAGCTGTCCGGGTGGTCGCCGTCGGTGAAGGTGTTGTGGTCCAGCCACACATGGGTGGAGCCGTAGATGACGGCGCTGTCGTACTCGGAGTTCCAGTTGCCGGTGTCACCGTCGGTCGGGTCCCACTGCGGGAAGCAGTCGAGCGGGCTCTCGAAGGCCAGGTTGCGGACGATGACGTTGTCCACGGCGGTGATCTGCAGGCTGGCGCCCTTGAACCCGGCGTTCCTGCCGATGCCGATGATGGTGGTGTTGGCGGGGACGAAGGCCTTGATGGCGATGTTCTGGTTGGCGGCGGAGACCCGGCGCAGGCCCTCGGGGCTGTCGGCGGGCTCGTTGTCGAGGTTCTGGTCGTAGCCCCAGACGGCGGGGTCGTAGGTGGCGAGGTACTGGGCGAAGTCGTAGCCGGGCGCGGCGAAGGAGTCGCAGCCCTCGGCGTTGGCGTCGATCGTCCCCTTGACTCTGATGACCTTCGGCGCGGTGCCGCCGGCGGCCAACGCGGCCTTGAAATCAGCCCAGTTGGAGACGGTGTAGACGTGGTCGGGGGTGGCGGCGGCGCCACCGCTGGTGCCGGTGCCGTACGACGCCCAGCCGTCCCCCGCACCGAGGGTCTCGCGGGCGAGGCTGCGGGGATGGGCCTGGGCGGTGGTGCTGGTGAGGGCGAGAGCGAGAGCCGTGCACCCCACGAGCGAAGCTATGACGCGTCCATGACACATAGATATGCGCACTGTGCGGTTCTCCTTGCTCAGCGGAGGTCCGAGGCGTCCGTCGCCTCGGGCCAGGTGATCCAGGACGTGGGAATCTCGTCGCGCAGCCGGACGAGGTCATGCGGCGCGAGCACCCGGGTACGCGCCAACTCCCGCGCCACGAGCCGCGCCACGGCGATCGCGCCGGGCGGATTGAAGTGCGTGTTGTCCTGCTCGGTGTCGGTCCAGTTGAAGTAGACCTTCGTCTCCTCGACCCCGAGCCGCTGCCACAACGCCAGCGACAACGCCTCGATGTCGAGCAGCGCGACGCGTTCCTGCTGGGCGAGCGCACGCATCGCCGCCGGGTAATCGCCGTGGGTGGGCACGGCGTTGCCGTCGACGTCAAACCGGCGCCGCTCGACGGGGGTGGCGAGCACGGGCCGGGCGCCATGAGCCCTGGCCCCTTCGATGTAGAGCCGGAGATAGTCCTGGTACGTCGTCCAGGGCTCCGTGTATCGGACTGGATCGGCGATCTTCTCGTCGTTGTGCGCGAACTGGACGAGGAGGAGATCACCGGGCCGGATGGCGGAGAGAATCGCCTCCAGCCGCCCTTCGTCGACGAAACTCTTCGAACTCCGGCCGTTCACGGCATGGTTGGCGACTTTCACTCCCCTCCGCAGGAAGAAAGGGATCGCCATTCCCCACCCGGTCTCGGGCGCTTCGGTGGAGTACTTCTGGGCGGCGGTGGAATCACCGGCGATGTAGAGAGTGCGATCTCGCCAGCCACCTCGTAAGGGAACGGCAGCGAGAGCACCTAACGCGACTTGTCTACGGGTAAGGGACACGACAGGTTCACCTTTCCGACGTCTAGGGGCGCGGGGAACTGCGCGACCAGCCCCCACCGGCCCGCAGCCCCCCGCAAACCGAAACCACCCAATCTCAGTGGTTCTTCTTCCAATCCGCCTGTGCCGCATTCAACTGGTCGGCCAACGTGTCCAGGAACTCCTTCGCCGTCACCTTCCCCAGCAACAGCTTCTGGAAGTTCGGCTCGTTGTCCGCCTTGGAGATCGTGTTCCAGTCCGGCAGGTAATACGGCAGCTGCACAATCTTCGTGGACGCCCCGTTCAACGCCGCCGCGGCCAACTGCGTGGGCTCGGACTTCTGAATCCACGCTGCACTCGCCGCGTCCGTGTTCGCCGGAACCTGCCCCGCCGACTCGTTGAACTTGGAGTTCTCCGCCGCGGAGACCGCGAACTCGATGAACTTCCAGGCCGCGTCCTTGTTCTTGCTGGACTTGAACAGACTCAGCCCGTCGACGGGGTTGGAGATCTGCACCCGCGTGCCGTCGTCCTGTGTCGGATTGGGAATGCCCTTGAACTTGTCCGCGCCCAGCGCCTTCAGGTGATCCTGATAGGACCCGAGGTTGTGACTGAGCATCCCGATCGTGCCGCTGTCCCACTGCGCGACCATCTTGGTGAAGTCGTTGTTGAGGTCGGCGGACGGCGTGTCCTTCTTGAACAGGCTCACGTACTTCGCCAACGCGGCAACGTTCTTGGGGTCGTTGACGGTCGTCTTGTCGCCGTTCCAGAAGGACGTGATCCCGGTCTGTCCGTACACCGCGTCGAGGGCCGGCGCGATGGACCCCTCACCACCGCGAATGGTGAAGCCGAACTTGTTCTTGGCCTTGTCGGTGAGCTTGTCGGCGGCAGCGTAGAACTTCGACCAGGTGGTGGGCGCGTCGAGACCTGCCGCCTTGAACAGGTCGGTGCGGTACCACAGCGTGCCGTTGTTGGCGGAGGTCGGGATCTGGTACAGCGTGTCCCCGCCACCGGCGGACTTGCTGACGTCGAGCAGGTTCTGGCTCAACTTGCCGTTCAGCGCACTGGACTTGAGCCGGCTGTCCAACGGCTCCAACGCCCCCTGCACCGCGACCTCGGCGAGCACCGCGGTCCCGACACCGCCGACGTCGGGCAGCCCGCCGCCCTGGATCGCGGTGTCGTACTTGGACTGGGCGCTCGCGGCCGGTATCCCGACGTACTTGACCTTGATGTCGGGGTTCTTCTTCTCGAAGTCCGCGATGATCTGCTTCCAGATGTCGGTACGCACACCGCCGTTGTTGTCCCAGAAGGTGATCGTGCCCTTGCCGGAGCCCTCGTCGCCCTTGTCCCCCGCGCCGCCACTGCCGTCGTCGCCGCAGGCGGTGGCGGTCAGCGCGAGCACGGAGCCCAGGGCGACGGCCATCGCGGCCCGCCGGCTTCTGCGGATGCTGGTCTTCATAGGTCGGCTCTCTTCTTGTGGAGGGGCTGGCAAGCGCTTGCTACGGAGGTGCGTCATTGCGACTCCCAACAGGCGTACGGGCAGGGCGAGTTAGTGGAGAGAACTGATCCGGAACCGCGTGACCACGGCCGTGCCGGCATGTCCCGTGCCGGCGGGCGCGAGCGCGAAGAGCCCGAGCAGGGCTCCGACCCAGCGCCAGGGGGTGGCGGCGAAGACCTGGCCGCTCGGACGAGGGCCGTCCCCGACGTCGTAGAAGAAGCGGCAGCGCGCCCCCGCGCCGATCTCGATCCGCAGTCGGATCCGGCCCTCGGGTGCGGGGCAGGACTCTCCCGCGTCCCGTTCACGCTCGGCGGCCGGCTCCGCCAAGCGGTGTACGAAGCGCACCGTCCCGTCCGGGCCCCGCTGGAGTCCGATCCAGCTGTACGCGTCGCCCAGCACGGCCAGCCCCGCCCTTGCCCCCAACTCCTCGCTGTGCAGCCGTAGTTCGACCTCGACGGCGACGGGTGTGCCAGGGAGGCGCTGGGTGAGGAGGTTCGGGAGCCTGCGCAGGTCGTGCGCGTCGGCGGAGCGTGCGCAGGTCAGTCGTAGGCCGTCGCCCGAGTGGTGGGTGGCCCAGCCGTCCTGCGGGTTCGCCGTCCACTGCCACTGACGGCCGTACCGTCCGCCGGGGAAGTCGTCGTCGGTGGCGGGCGCGGCGGGCGGCTGCGGCGGGAGATCCGGTTTCCGGTGTACGGCTACGGGGGCGCCGGCGTCTCCGATGACCGGCCAGCCGTCGTCGCCCCAGCGCATGGGCTGGAGGTGGACCAACCGGCCGTAGGCGCCCCGCTGTTGGAAGTGCAGGAACCAGTCCTCGCCGGACGGGGTGCGCACCCACGCGCCCTGGTGGGGACCGTTGACGTCGGTGTCGCGTTGCTCCAGGACGACCTTCTCCTCGTACGGGCCGAAGAAGCCGCGTGAGCGGAACGCGCCCTGCCAGCCGGTCTCGACTCCCCCGGCGGGGGCGAAGATCCAGAACCAGCCGTCGTGCTGGTGGACCTTGGGGCCCTCCAGGGTGAACCAGCCGGGGATGCGGTCCGCGTCGACGATCACCTTGCCGTCGTCGAGCAGGGTCGTGGCGTCGGGGTGCATACGGTGGCCGGTGAGGCGGTTGTTGATGCCCGCGCGGGACTTGGCCCAGGCGTGGACGAGGTAGGCCTCGTCGTTGTCCTCGTCCCACAAGGGGCACGGGTCGATCAGGCCCTTGCCCTCCTTGAGGAGGTGGGGGCGGGTCCAAGGGCCGCGTATCCCGGGGGCGTTGATCTGGAAGATGCCCTGGTCGGGGTCGCCCCAGAAGATCCAGAAGCGTTCGTCGTGGTATCTCAACGCGGGTGCCCAGACGCCGCAGTCGTGCCGTGGGGTCCTGAACTCCCCTGCTGGTTCCAGGCGTTGGAGGGCGTGGCCGACCAGGGTCCAGTTCACCAGGTCGCGGGAGTGCAGCAGCGGCAGGCCCGGTACGCGGCCGAAGCTGGACGCGGTGAGGTAGAAGTCGTCGCCGACGCGGATGACGTCCGGGTCGGACCAGTCGGCGTTCAGGACGGGGTTGGTGTACGTCTCGGGCGTCACTGGCTGACCGCCTTCCGCACCAGCACCGCGGCCTCGCCCCGGTCCAGGCCGCCGTCCGCGACGACGGTGACGACGCGCCGTACGACCGTGTCGCCGGGCGGGATCGGCAGCCGCTCGTCCGACGCCAACGACGCGCCCACGCCGGGGTATTCGGCGGTGCGGACGAACCAGGGGTCCCGGCGGGAGAGGTCCGTGGCGCCGGCGAAGACCAGGGTCCAGCCGGTGCCGGCGAGGGCCAGCCAGTCGGCGCGGGTGCCGTGGACGGCCGGTTCGCCCTCGCGGTCGGCGGTGAAGACGCGCGGGGTCTCCGCTTCCTTGCGGGCCCGCCAGAAGAAGCCGCCGTACGCGGCTCCGGGGCGGCCGTTGGTGGCGGGGCTGCCGATCGACAGGGCATCGGGGGTCACGTTGGTGAGCGAGAAGGTGAAGTCCAACGCCCAGGCGGTGTCGGTGAGTTCGGTGGCGGCGACCGTACGGCGTTCGCGCAGCAGCTCGGCGCCGGAGGCGACCCAGCGGAGTTCCTCGACGAAGCCGTCCGGGTCGCGGAGTTGGAAGCCGGAGTGGCGTTGGGCGCCGTGGTTGTCCAGTTCCGTGGGCCCTTGGTCGCGGACGTACGTCCGGCCGCCCCAGAAGTTGTGCCCCTCGACGTCGGGGACGGCGACACCGACGCCGAGGTGGTGGGTGTGGTCGGCGGGGCTCAGTTCGGTGACCGCCGTGCCGGACAGGGTGGTGACGGGGTGCAGATAGGGGCGCGGGGCGAGCCGGGCGGGCAGCTCGGGCCGGGTTACGTACCGGGCGACCGGGCGGCCCGCGACGCGGAGCACCGGCGTGTCGTGGGTGATCATCAAGGGCTCACCTCTTTCGGCGGGGCCCAGGGGGCGCCCAGCTCGGAGTAGAGGGCGAGGGTGTCGGCCGCCGCCGTCACCAGTGCGTCGATGCCGGGGACGACCCGGCGGTTCTCGGTGGGGATCAAGTGCCAGGAGTCTGCGGGGAGTTGAGTCGGGTCGGGGGCCTCGCGGATCGCTTCGACGACCTTCATGAAGGCGCCCGTCGCGTCCGGCTCGACCAACAGCGCTTCGCCGTCGGCGAGATGGGCGACCAGGTTCTCCAACAGGTCCGTGCTGCCGTACTCGAACTCCTCCGGGCCGTGGCCCGCCCGCTGGAGCAGTGCGCGGTCCTGCTTGTACCAGTAGGTGATCCGGCCCTCGCTGCCGTGCACCAACACATAGGGCTCGCCGGGGTGTTCGGCGCACAGGGTGACGGCGACGGTGACCGGGCGGCCCTGGACGGTGGTGACGCGGACGCAGGAGGTGTCGTCGGACTCGATGTCGTTGGCCCGGACGAGTTCGGTCTCGATGCGGGTGACGTCCTCGGCGCGGGTCGTGCCGTTGAGGGCGAGGGCGGTGGCTACGGCGTGCGCGAGGGGGTTGGTGAGCGCGCCGTCGATCACGTCGACGCCGTTCAGGTGCCGCTTGCCCGCCCAGGGGGCGCGCCGGTAGTACGCCTCGTCCCGCGCCCACGCACCGGCCCCGCCGACCCCGGTCAGCGTGCCGATCGCGCCCTCGGCGATCAGCTTCCGGATCGCGGGCACGGCGTGCGAGCCGAGCGACTGGAACCCGATCTGGCAGACCACTCCGGCCGCGGCGACCCCGTCGGCCATCCTGCGGAACTCGGCGTACGACGGCGCGGGCGGCTTCTCCAGCAGCAGGTGCACGCCCCGCTTCGCGGCGGCCAGGGCGAGGTCCGTGTGGGTCGGGATCGGGGTGCAGATCACGGCGACCCGGGCGCCGGTGGAGTCGAGGAGCGCTCCGAAGTCCGGTGACTGGGCCGGGAGTTCGGCGCCGAACTCCTCCTCGGTCAGGGGGGTCAGCTCGCAGAGGCCGACGAGGCGTACGAGGCCCTTGTCCTGGAGTCGGCGGATGTTCTCGACGTGCCAGCGGCCGTGGCCCCGAGCGCCCGCGAGGACGACGGGAACGGGCAGGGAGACGGGCGCGGGGACCGTCGTGGAGTCGGATGCGGCGGTGGGCGCGGTGGCGGTCGTAGGGCCGGTCTTGGATGTCATGGGATTCTCCCTGCGTCGACGATCTTCGCCAGCAGGGTAAGCGGTTGCCTCATCCCTTCACCGCCCCCGCGCTGAAGCCGGTGATCAGCCACTTCTGGATGAAGGCGAAGACGATCACCACGGGTACGGCCGCGACGATGCCGCCCGCGGCGAGCGCGCCGAGGTCGACGCTGTCCGCGCTCATCAGGGTGTTGAGGCCGACCGGGATGGTCTGCTTGCTCTGGTCTGAGAGGAACATCAGGGCGAAGAGGAAGTGGTTCCAGGCGTGCACGAAGGCGAAGGAGCCGACGGCGATCAGCCCGGGCCGCAGCAGCGGGAGGACGACGATGCGGAACGCGGCGAAGCGGTTGCAGCCGTCGACCCAGGCGGCCTCTTCCAGGGACTGCGGGACGTTCCGGATGAAGCCGCTGATCAGGATCATCGACAGCGGGAGCTGGAAGACGGTCTCCGCGATGATGACGCTGCCGAGCGAGTTGATCATCTGGAGCTTGGCGAAGATCTGGAACAGCGGGACCAACAGCAGTGCGCCCGGGACGAATTGGGAGCAGAGCAGGGCCAGCATGAAGGTGCGTTTGATCCTGAACTCGAAGCGGGCGAGCGCGTAGCCGCCGGCCAGGGCGACGACCGTGGTGAGGAAGAGCGTGGCCACGCCGACGTAGACGCTGTTCTGGAAGTAGACGCCGAAGCTGCGTTCGGTCCACACCTTCTGGAAGTGGTCGAGGGTCATCGGCCAGGGCACGAGGGAGGTCGAGCCGGCCGGGCGGAACGCGAAGAGCAGGATCCAGTAGAAGGGGATCAGGGTGAAGACGAGGTAGATGCCCAGGGGGACGTAGATCTGCCAGCGCGGGACCTCGTCCCAGGCGCGGCGGGCCTTGCGCGGCTGCTGCGGTGCGGTGGACTCCCGCTCGCGGGCCGGGGCGATCTCGGTGATCACTTGTCGCCGCCTCCGAACTTGCTCAGCCGCAGATAGATGATCGAGAAGAAGAGCAGGATCACGAACGCGACCGTGGTGAGGGCCGAGGCGTAGCCGAAGTTGTGTGCTTCGACGCTGGTGTTGGCGACGTAGAGCGGGAGCGTGGTCGTCTCGCCGGCCGGGCCGCCGCCGGTCAGGGTGTAGAGGAGGTCGACGTTGTTGAACTCCCATACCGCGCGCAGCAGCGTGGAGAGGACGATCGCGTCTTTGAGGTGCGGCAGCGTGATGTGCAGGAACTGCTTGAAGCGGCTCGCGCCGTCCACCTCGGCGGCCTCGTAGAGGTCCTTCGAGACGGACTGGAGGTCGGCGAGGATGAGGATCGCGAAGAAGGGGACGCCTCGCCAGAGGTCCGCGACCACCGCTGCGGAGAAGACGGTTGAGGGGTCGGAGAGCCAGCTCGTGCCGTACTGGCCGATTCCCATGTCGGCGAGGTAACGGGTCACGCCCGTCTGGGAGTTGTAGAGCAGCACCCAGATCGCGGAGGTCAGTACGCCCGACACGGCCCAGGGCGAGAACACCAGCGCGCGGCCGATGGAGCGGCCCACGAAGGTCTGGTTGACGATGAGCGCGAGGGCCAGTCCGAAGAGGAGTTGGAGGCCCACCTCTACGACGACCCACTTGGCGCTGAAGGTCAACGTGTCCCAGAACTGCGGGTCGTTGGTGAAGGCGTGGGTGAAGTTGTCCAGGCCCGCGAAGCCGTTGCGCCACGGTTTGGTGGGGTTGTAGTTCTGCAGGCTGTAGTAGAAGACGCTGATGACCGGGTAGGCGATGAAGCCCAGCATGAGCAGCGCGGCCGGGGCGATCAGCAGGTACGGGAGCCTGCGCGGGGTCGCGGAGGCACGGCGCCGCCGGGGTGGCGCGGGCGGTTTCGCCACGGCTGCGGCTTGGGCCATGACTGTTCTCCGTTCAGTACAGGACGCTCGGTGCAGGAAGCTCGGTGCAGGAAGCTCGGTGCAGGAAGCTCGGTGCAGGAAGCTCGGTAGCTCGGTACAGGAAGCGCTTGCTCAACGGGCATGGGAAACGGCACGAGAAGGGTGCTCAACCGGCGTACGGATCAGGCACCTTGCCCGGCCGGGCCAGGAACTCGAAGTCGCAGCCGGTGTCCGCCTGGGTGATCTGGTCGTTGTAGAGCGCGCCGTAGCCGCGCTCGTACCGTGCGGGCGGCGGGGTCCAATCCGCCCTGCGCCGCGCCAACTCCTCGTCGTCCACGTTGAGTTGGAGGGTGCGTGCCTCTACGTCCAGGGTGATGGTGTCCCCGGTCCGCACGAGGGCCAGCGGTCCGCCGACGTACGACTCGGGTGCGATGTGCAGCACGCACGCGCCGTAACTCGTGCCGCTCATCCGGGCGTCGGAGATGCGGACCATGTCCCGGACGCCCTGCTTGAGGAGGTGGTCGGGGAGCGGGAGCATGCCGTACTCGGGCATGCCGGGGCCACCCTTGGGGCCCGCGTTGCGCAGCACCAGCACGCTGTCGGCGGTGATGTCCAACTCCGGGTCGTTGATGGTGCGTTGCATGGTCCGGTAGTCGTCGAAGACGACCGCGGGGCCGGTGTGCTTGAGCAGGTGGGGTTCGGCGGCGATGTGCTTGATGACGGCGCCGTCCGGGCAGAGGTTGCCGCGCAGGACGGCGACTCCGCCTTCGCCTGCCACCGGGTTGTCGCGCGGGCGGATCACGTCGTCGTTGTGCACCCGCGCGCCGGCGAGCTGTTCGCGCAAGGTGTCGTGGGAGACGGTCGGGCGGTCCAGGTGGAGCAGGTCGGTGATCCGCGAGAGGAAGCCGGGCAGGCCGCCGGCGAAGTGGAAGTCCTCCATGAGGTACGTCCGACCGCCGGGCCGTACGTTCGCCAGGACCGGGACCGTGCGGGCGATGCGGTCGAAGTCGTCGAGCGTGAGGTGGACGCCCGCGCGGCCGGCCATGGCGATGAGGTGGATCACGGCGTTGGTGGAGCCGCCGAGGCCGAGGACTGTGGTGACCGCGTCCTCGAAGGCTTCTTGGGTGAGGATCGACGAGAGAACACGCCCCTTGTGGACTTGCTCAACGATCCTCATGCCGGATTTCGCGGCCATCCGATCGTGCCCCGAGTCCACGGCGGGAATGCTCGACGCGCCCGGCACGGTCACGCCCAGCGCCTCGGCGGCGGCCGTCAGCGTGGACGCGGTCCCCATGGTCATGCAGTGCCCCGGCGAGCGCGCGAGGCCGCTCTCCAACTCCGTCAGCTCGCAGTCGCCGATGAGGCCGGCGCGCTTGTCGTCCCAGTACTTCCACATGTCGGTGCCGGAGCCGAGGATCTCGTTGCGCCAATGGCCCGGCAGCATCGGCCCGGCAGGGACGAAGACGGTGGGCAGGTCGACGCTGGCCGCACCCATGAGGAGCGCGGGGGTCGACTTGTCGCAGCCGCCCATGAGCACGGCACCGTCGACGGGATACGACCGCAGCAACTCCTCGGTCTCCATCGCGAGGAGGTTGCGGTAGAGCATCGGGGTCGGCTTCTGGAAGGTCTCGCTGAGCGTCGAGACGGGGAACTCCAGCGGGAAGCCGCCCGCCTGCCACACGCCCCGCTTGACCGCCTGAGCGCGGTCACGGAGGTGCACATGACAGGGATTGATGTCCGACCAGGTGTTGAGGATCGCGATGACGGGCTTGCCGAGGTGTTCCTCGGGGAGGTAGCCGAGCTGGCGGGTGCGGGCCCGGTGGCTGAAGGAGCGCAGCCCGTCGGTGCCGTACCACTGGTGGCTTCTGAGCTCTTCCGGTGCCTTCATATGGACCATCCGGCGGCTATCGCGGCGACCTCGGCGCGCTCGCTCTCGGGCAGGGTCTTGCTGGGGGGCCGTACGTCACGGCGGCACAGGCCGAGGGACGCAAGCGCTTCCTTCACGATCGTGACGTTGTTCGCGGAGCCGTTCGCGGCCCTTAGCTCCTCGAATCGGCGGATCTGTTCCCACACCTTCATCGCCCCGGGGTAGTCACCTGATCGAAGCGCTTCGATCATGTTCAGCGAGACGGACGGGGCCACGTTCACGAGTCCTGAGGTGAAGCCGGTGGCGCCCGCCGAGAAGTAGGAGGGCGCGTACGGTTCGGCAAGACCGGCCACCCATACGAAGCGTTCGAGCCCCGCGTCCCGGGCGAAGGCGGCGAAGCGCGCCGCGTCGGGGACGGCGTACTTGACGCCGATGACGTTCGGGCAGTGGTCGGCGAGTTCGGCGAGGCGGGCGCCCAGGAGCTGGGCGTTGCGGATGTACGGGACGACACCCAGGTCCGGCACGGCCTCGGCGATGGTGCGGTGGTAGTCGACCCAGCCGCCCTGCGAGACGTAGGGGTGTACGGGCTGATGGACCATCACCATCTGGGCACCGTGGTCCTGGGCGTGGCGGGCCGAGGCGATGGCGGTGGGTACGTCGTGGCCGACACCGACGAGGATCGCGGCGCGTTCGCCCGCCTCGTCGATGGTCAACTCCGTGACCAGTCGGCGTTCTTGAGGGGTCAGGGCGTAGAACTCGCCGGTGTTCCCGTTCGGCGTGAGGATGCCGATCCCGCCGTCGAGCAGGCGGCGGAGCAGGGCCCGGTGGGTGTCCTGGTCGACGGTGCCGTCCGCGGCGAACGGGGTCACCGGGATCGCCACCACGTCGGCCAGGGCGGCCCGTTGGGCCTCGAACGCCGCTGTCATGCCTGACCGTCCTCTCCCTGGGTGCCCGAATCGGCTCCGGGTCCCTGTCCCAACTCGGTGCCGGGGAAGGCCCGTTGTACGAACGACGCGATGTGGGCGTGCAGTGCGGTCGCCGCGGCGTCCGCGTCGCCGTCGAGGGCGAGCCGCAGGATCTCGCGGTGTTCGCCGGCCTCCCGTTCCCAGGAGGGCGACGCGGCCCAGGCGACGGCGGAGACCAGGGCGGCCTGGTCACGGACCTCGTCGAGCATCCGGCCGAGCAGCGGGTTGCCGCACGGCAGGTACAGGGCGCGGTGGAACTCCCGGTTGGCGAGGGAGCGTTCGGCGGTGTCGGTCGCCTCGTCGGCGCGGGTCAGCGCTTCACGTGCGGCGTCCAGGGAGGCGCCCAGTCGTACGGCGCGCCGCAGCGCCTCGGGTTCGAGGAGCAGCCGGACGTCGTACACCTCGCGCGCCATGTCCGCGTCCACCATGCGCACCGTGACGCCCTTGTACTGGTTCATCACGACGAGCCCGGTGCCGGCCAGGGTCTTGAGCGCCTCGCGCACCGGGGTCTTGGACACCCCGAACTGTGCGGCGAGTTCGGTCTCGACCAGTGGTCGGCCCGGCGTCAACTGCCCGGTGAGGATGCGGTGTTTGATCCCTTCCAGCACGAACTGCGTGCGGGACGGGATCGGCGTGGGCACAGAGGTCATGCGCGCCTCTCGGATGTCACGTGGCTGCGGTCGCGGACCCGTTCTCGGATATCTGATCTCGCGTATCGCGTCTCATATATGACGTACGAAGTACGACGCGTTGAAGGTAGGAGCGGCCCTGTGTTTCGTCAATGCTTCTGACAGAAGAACCAGAAAGCGCTTCACATGGTCTTGGTGACGCCTTCGAGCGCGGCCGAGGTCCGGCCGGGGAAGATCGCGGCGGCGCGCTCCAGCGCCGCCTCCCTGGTGAGGGTGGGTCCCACGTGGGTGATGAGGAGTTCGCGCGCACCCTTGGCGCAGGCGCCGGCGTCCTCGGGCGTGAGATGCACCTGCCGTTCGCCTTCGCGATGCCGGTCGATGTCGGCCTCACAGAGGAACACATCGGCGCCGCCCGCGAGTTCGGACAGCGCCTCGCAGGGTCCACTGTCCCCGGAGTAGCCGAGGACACTCCCCTGGCACTCGGCACGCAACCCGTACGCCTCGGTGTCGTGGACGACGGCGCGTGCGGTGAGGCGGAGGTTCCAGTGCCGGACGGCGTGGCCGTCGTAGAGCGGGCGGAAGTCGAAGACGCCGCTCAGGAACCGTACGTCCGGCTGTCCGAAGAAGCCGGCGAGGCGGCGGGCGCAGTCCTGGGGGGCGTAGAGCGGGATCGGGGCGGCCGGGGTCATCCCGCCGAAGGCGAACGCGTAGGCCGCGGCGAGGAGATCGGCGCTGTGGTCGGCGTGCAGATGCGAGATCCAGATCGCGGTGAGCCGCGCCGGATCCGTGTGCCGCTGCAACTCCGCGAACGTTCCGGTGCCCGCGTCCACCCACACCTCGGCGCCGCCGCCGCGCAGCAGGTACCCGGAACAGGGGCGGCCGGGGCGTGGATGCGGGGAGGCGGTGCCGAGGATCGTGAGACTGAGAGGCATGGTGGGGAAGAGTACGGTTCCGGGGCCCGCCGTACTCACATTTCAGGGCGTTCCGTAGTGCTCGACCCCGGACCGCCCGTGCTCGGGCAGCGCGGTCAGTACCCTGACGCGGTGATGGCCGACACTCTTCTGTCGAGGGTGATGACCGGTGCCGTCGACCCGCCGCTGCTCCCGCTGCCGGACCGTGTCGTCGAACTCCTGCCGGAGCTGGGCAGTCCGCCGCGGCTGGCGGCCCACCTGCGAGCCGTCCACGACGTCGCACATCAGCTGGTCGACTGGGTCGAACAGCACTGCCCAGCCGCGTTGTTCGACCGCGAGGCGGTGCTCTTCGGGGCGGCGACGCACGACGTGGGGAAGGCTGTGCACGTCTCCGAACTGTCCGGGCCGGGGGCGGCGCACGAGGAGGCGGGACGGGATCTTCTGCTGCGTCACGCCGTCAGCCCGGAGTGGGCCCGCTTCGCCGCGACGCACGCCTCGTGGGCGCGGTCGGGTGTCGGTCTGGAGGACCTCCTGGTGAGCCTCGCCGACAAGGTGTGGAAGAACAAGCGCGTTCCCGAGCTGGAGGATCTTGTCGTGGCCCGGCTGGCGGAGGCGAGCGGCCGGGCGGTGTGGGAGGAGTTCATGGCGCTCGACGAGGTCCTCACCCGCATCGGCGACGTGGCCGACGAGCGGCTGGCGTTCCAGGCGTCGTTCCCGGTCCACGGCTGAGGACGCCGGTCCACGGCTCAGGGCGCCGGTCTACGGCTCAGGGCGCCGGTCTACGGCTTCCAGCCCGGATCCCGTCCGCTCAGGCCCACCGCCCGGTCCAGGAGCGGGGCGTCCGCCGGTACCGGCACCACCGGTCCGAAGATGCCCCCGCCGCCGGTCGGATCCTCGGCCGCCGCCAGCAGGAAGACGTACGAGGCCTGGAGCGCGGTCGGGTCGGGGTCGTAGGGCTGGCCGGTGGCGCGGGCCAGGTCCCAGCCGTGGACGACCAGTTCGTCGGCCACGACGGCGGCGGCGATCTCGCCGGGGAGGTCGATGCCGCCCGCGCGGGTCATGCCGGTCCAGGCGGCCGGGTCGCGCCAGGCCTCGGCGAGGCCGTCGAGGACCTTGGGGAAGTCCTCGCGCCAGCCGGGGCCGATGTCGGAGGCGGCGGTGTCCGGTGCGGTGTCCGTCATGATGCCCAGGTCCTTGCGCGCGGCGTCGCGGAAGGCGACGGACAGGCCGAGCAGGTGTCCCAGCATGTTGCGTACGGCGGTGCCGGGGCACGGGGTCACGTCTCTGAGCTGCTCGTCGGTGACGCCTTCCACGAGCCGGGCGACGACACGGGTCTGCGGGCCGAGGTCGAAGATGCTGTCGGTCATGCTCTTCCCTTCCGGGGATCGGTCCTCACTCAGGGGGTAGACCGACGGCGGTCCGGGAACTCATCGCCCGGCCCCGGATCAGTTCCCGCGCGCACGGCCCCTGGCGCAGGCACCACAACGCGATCACCGGGTCGCAGATCGCGCAGCCCAGCGAGGAGTCGTGGGCGAACGGGACGATGGGGTGGCCCTTGAGGTAGTGCACGATGTCCCACGCGGTGTGCAGCAGCCAGCCGATACCGATCCAGGCCCACGATTCCAGGCCGCGGTAGGCGACGTAGGTGGCGAGCGCGGTGAACGCGAACTCCCAGCCGCCCAGGCCGCCTCCGCTGAGATACGCGGCGCCCGCCCCCGCGACCGTCACGGCGTTCAGGCGCCGCCGGTGCGCTTCGGGGACGAGGGACATGAGCAGCACGTGGACGAGGCCGATGACGATCGGCATGAGGTAGCGCATGCGGCGACGCCGGATCCGTCCCGCGCGACGCGTTTCTAGGGCACCTGCCCGATGTCTCACCCCCGGCCTTAGACCCACGATGACCAGGCATGACGAAGAACTGGACGGTGACCCGCATCCTCCGGGACCGGAACGCGGGGCTGTATTTCACGGGTCTGGTGGTGTCCGCCTTCGGCACGTCCGCGCTGGGGCTGGCGGCCGGCGTGTGGGTGAAGGACCTCAGCGGCTCGAACGGTCTGGCCGCGCTGTGCGTGTTCGCGGTCTGGGCGCCGACCCTGGGCGGCCCGGCCCTCGGCACGATCGCGGACCGCGTCCGCCGCAAGCCCCTGCTGATCCGGACGAACCTCGGCCTGGCCGCGCTCCTCCTCAGCCTCTTCGCCGTCGACTCCCGCGCCGACCTGTGGCTCCTGTTCACCGTCCTGTTCGTCTACGGCACCGTCATCGTCGTGCAGGACCCCGCCGAGTCGGCCCTCGTCGCCGCCGTGGTGGACCCGGATCTCCTCGGTGACTTCAACGGGCTGCGGATGACGGCGGTGGAGGGCATGAAGCTGGTCGCGCCGCTGACGGGCGCGGGCCTGTACACAGCGTTCGGCGGGCCCGCGGTGGCCTGTCTGGACGCGACGACGTGCGCACTGGCGGCGGGCCTGTGGCTGTTCGTGCGCGCGCACGAGGAGCGGCCCCGGCGCCCCGCCGGCGACTGGCGGACCCAAACCGCCGAGGGCGTCCGCGAGTTGTGGGGCCGTCCCCGGCTGCGCCCGCTGGTCCTGGCGGGCGGGACCATGATGTTCCTCGCCTCCCTGACCAGTTCGACGAGCTACGCGATCGTCGAGGCCCTGGGGCACGCTCCCGCCTACACGGGGGTGCTGTACGCGGCCCAGGGCATCGGCTCGGCGACGGTCGGCCTGGTCTCCGGGCCCGCGCTACGACGGCTCGGCGAGCGCCGGTTCGGGGCGGCCGGGATCGCCCTCGCGGCGGTCGGGGTGGCCGCGCGGGCGGTGCCGTCCGACCCGGTGGTCCTGGTGGGCGGCGCGGCGGTCGGTCTGGGGCTCCCGTGCGTACTGATCGCCGCGTTCACCGCCGTGCAGCGCGAGGTGCCGGGGCCGTTGCTGGGCCGGGCGACGGCCACCGCCAACACGCTGCTCTTCACCCCGAACGTGATCGGCCTGGCGGCGGGCGCGGCACTGGTCGAACTGGCCGACTTCCGGCTGCTGTTGCCCCTGGTCGGGCTGGCTCTGCTCACAACGGGGGCGTGGTTGGCGCTGGTTGGGACGGGCGCGTTTCCGGCACTGTTCGGGAGGAGCCCGTCCCCGGATCAGAGCCCGGCCAGCGCCGACCGTACCTCCGACAGGTCTCCGTCCGACGCCAACCCCGCGTGATACAGGCGCAGTTCCGTCGCCCCGAGGCCGCGTGCCCGTGCCGCGTCCGCCGCGAGTGCCCCCGGGCGTCCCCCCATCCCGGAGACCACCGTGAAGTTGGCCGCCAACACGGCCTCGTCCCGGCCCTGTTCGGCGAACGGGGTCAGCAGGCCCGCGCCGCCCGTGCAGGGGACCACCACACCGTCGGCCACCGAGAGGATGTGCCCGGGGTCCACCCCGGCGTTGGCGCCGCAGTGGTACGACTCCGGGTCCGCGTGCAGCAGTACCTGGAAGTCGGCCGGTGCGGCGGCCCGGACCGCGGCGACCGCCGTCTCCTGGAGTGTGCGGGCCCGGTCGTCTCGCCACGCGCGCGTGGCCGTCGCGTTCGCCTCGCCGAGGAGTTTCCCGACCCCCGCCCAGCCGCCGTCGGAGGGCGCCCCCTGCCACACCGGTTCCAGCGCGGCACGTACCGTCGCCGCCAACTCCTCGGCGTCGAGGCCCTGTTCGCCGTAGCCCTCCCGGCAGGTCGGGCAGAAGCACAGGGACATCAGGTACTGGCCCGCGTCCCCGAGGGGGATTCCGCCGGTCTTGTCGTGGGCGTGCAGATGGGCGAGGCCGTACCAGCCCAGGGACTCCAGCTCGGTGCCGTGCGCGCCGGGGCGTACGGCCGCTTCGGCGGCGAGGTCGACGAGGTATGCGCGCGTGGCCGGTTGGGCGATGCAGGGTGCCCAGGGGTAGCGGTCGCCGTGGGCGTTGACCACAGAGGTGTCCGGGTGTTCCGCGCCCAGGCGGGAGTTGTGGGCGAGGACGACCCAGGTGTGCACTTCCAGGCCCGCGTCCGCAAGGGCACCGGCGGCCTCCCCGTAGGCGTCGCCTGGCGCCCAGTCGCCGGCCGCGTACGGCCTCAACTCCCGCTCCTGCCAACGGGAGTCCGGCGGGTACAGGACGGCGGCGTGCTCGGCGGTGACGACGCGGTGGCGCGGGTGACGCGGGGTCAACGCGCGCGTGGAGTGGTACGCGGAGGCGAGGGTCGCCTGCCGGACGCCGAGGGCGGCGATCCTCTTGCCCGCCTCCGGGTCGCCGTTGACGTCCCAGGGATAGACGAACGCCGACGCCTTCACACGCCCTCCTCGATCTGCGACTCCGGCTGTGCCTCGATCTGCGCTTCGATCGGCGCTTCGATCAATGTGTAGCCGCGCTCGATGAGTTGAGCGAGCTGTTTGACGTGATCCTCGGTCGGTTCGGTCAGCGGCGGGCGGACCTCGCCGACGTCCAGACCTCGCATCCGTACGCCCGCCTTGACGAGCGAGACCGCGTAACCGCGTCCCTGGGCGCGCAGTTCGACGAACGGCCGGTAGAAGCCGTCCAGGAGACGGTTCGCCGTGGTGTCGTCGCCGGTCGCGAGGGCCCGGTGGAAGGCGAGCGCGATCTCGGGGACGAAGCAGAACACGGCGGACGAGTAGAGGGTGATGCCGACGCCCCGGTAGGCGAGCTGGGTCTGTTCGGCGGTGGGCAGTCCGTTGAAGTACAGGAAGTCGCCCGGGACTTCGGTGCGTACGGTGCTCACGATCCGCTGCATCAGGTCGAGGTCGCCGAGGCCGTCCTTGAACCCGATGACGCCCTCGGTGCGGGCGAGTTCGACGACCGTGGCCGGGGTGAACACGGCGTTGTCGCGCTGGTAGACGATGACAGGCAGCGCGGTCGCCGCGGCCACCTCGCGGTAGTGCCGCAACAGTCCCTCCTGCCCGGCGACCACCAGGTACGGCGGCATGGCGAGCAGCCCGTCCGCCCCGGCGGCCTCCGCGAGCCGTGCGTACCGTACGGCGAGCGCGGTGCCGTAGCCCGCGCCCGCGACCACCGGCACCCGGCCCTCGGCCGCCTCCACGGCGGCCCGCACACACGCCTCGAACTCCTCGGGCAGCAGCGCGTGGAACTCGCCGGTGCCGCAGCACGCGAACACGGCGGCGGCGCCGGCCTCGACGCCCTGGCGGACATGCGCGCGGTACACGTCGAGATCGACGGCGCCGTCGGGGCCGTACGCGGTGACGGGGAAGAACAGCGGCCCGCTGGGGATACTGAGCCGGTCGGCGAGAGGGGCTGGCGTCACGGGCTCTCCCTTGAACAAGCGCGTACGTTCTTCTGATCAATGTCTACATCTCTGAACAACCTCACCCTAAGGAGCCGCCTCAGGGTGGGTCAAGCGCGCGAATGAGCAACAGGGGAGCGGATTTCCCAGGTCCGCGCCACACTTGACGGGCACTGCGACCGATCTCTAGCTTGTCCATGCATGTGAATGCCGTCCATGGATGAGTCCGATCCCTCAAGGAGACCGAGGATGCCCGCTCCCCGCACCGTTCTGCTCACCGGCGCCGCAGGCGGGCTCGGCACCCTGATGCGGGAGCTGCTCCCCGCGTACGGCTACGAACTGCGGCTGCTGGATCTGCGCCCGATCGAGGGCGAGCCGGACGCGATCACCGCCGACCTCTCCGACAAGGCGGCGCTCCGCGAGGCCGTGCGGGGCGTCGACGCGATCATCCATCTCGCCGGCATCTCCCTGGAAGCCTCCTTCGACAAGATCCTCACGTCGAACATCGAGGGCACGTACAACCTCTACGAGGCCGCCCGCGAGGAGGGCGTCGGCCGCATCGTCTTCGCCTCCTCCAACCACGCGGTCGGCTACACCCCGCGCCCCCAGGGCGACACACCTCTTGATTCAAGCGTGCTGATCCCGATCGACACCCCGCACCGCCCCGACACCTTCTACGGCCTGTCCAAGTCCTTCGGTGAGGACCTGGCGCAGCTCTACTGGGACAAGCACCGCCTGGAGACCGTCTCCGTGCGCATCGGCTCCTGCTTCCCGGAGCCCAGCAGCGTGCGCATGCTGTCGATCTGGATGAGCCCCGCCGACGGCGCCCGTCTCTTCCACGCGGCCCTGACCGCCGAGGACGTACGGCACACGATCGTCTACGGCTCCTCCGCCAACACCCGTCTGTGGTGGGACCTGTCCACCGCGCGGGCGCTCGGTTACGAGCCGCGGGACGACTCCGAGCCGTACGCCGAGAAGCTGATCGCCGAGCAGGGCGAGCTGGAGCCGGGCGTCGAGGCGCACGCCTATCTCGGCGGCCACTTCGTGAACGACCCGCCGATCTGGCCGTACTGACACGGGCCGTACATTCGGTCGTACTGACGGGAAAAGTACCTTCGCGGCGGCGGGCGGGCACCGAACGGGCCCGCCCGTCGGCATGTTCGGGCGCGGACGCTGCCCGATCTCACGCCCCGACGGACAGCCGTGCAGGTCCGCGACGGGCACGGCACGCGGTAAACGGTCACACACGGGCAGCATCGGGCGTGCAACAGGCCTGGTCAGTGCCGCGCACCGGCTGTAGAACTTCCCCCAAGGGTCCCACCGGGCCCGAACGGGCAGTACTCCAGGTGAGCGGGAAGGCGGTGTCGGCCATGGGGACGAGTTCGGCGGAAGAACGTCAGCGGGAGATCGTGCGGGCCGCGCGCCGCACCGGCTCGGTCGACGTCACCGCGCTCGCCGCCGAGCTGGGCGTGGCCAAGGAGACCGTACGGCGCGATCTGCGCGCCCTGGAGGACCACGGGCTGGTCCGCAGGACCCATGGCGGCGCCTACCCCGTGGAGAGCGCCGGTTTCGAGACGACGCTCGCCTTCCGCGCCACGAGCCATGTCCCAGAGAAGCGCCGGATCGCGGTCGCCGCGGCCGAGCTGCTCGGGGACGCCGAGACGGTCTTCGTCGACGAGGGCTTCACCCCCCAGCTCATCGCCGAGGCACTGCCCAGGGACCTGCCGCTGACCGTGGTCACCGCGTCCCTGCCCGTCGCGGGTGTACTCGCCGAGTCCGAGAACACCTCGGTGCTGCTGCTCGGCGGCCGGGTCCGGCACGGCACCCTCGCCACCGTGGACCACTGGACGACGAAGATGCTCGCCGGCTTCGTCCTCGACCTCGCCTTCATCGGCGCCAACGGCATCTCCCGCGAACACGGCCTGACCACACCGGACCCCGCCGTCAGCGAGGTCAAGGCACAGGCCATCCGCGCCGCCCGGCGCACCGTGTTCGCCGGTGTGCACACCAAGTTCGGGGCGGTCAGCTTCTGCAGGTTCGCCGAGATCGGCGCCCTGGAGACGATCGTCACGAGCACGCTGCTCCCGTCGGCCGAAGCCCACCGGTACTCCTTGCTGGGGCCACAGGTCATCCGCGTCTAGCACGCCCTGAGCGTCCGGCGCGCAGTTTGAAATCCCAACTCACCCACCAAGGGTGTGCCATTCCCGTGCGCACCCTTTTTCTCCCCATATCTGCAGGAGCGATCCATGCGAACCCAGAGCCGACGACGGCCGCCGCGAGCCACGCTCGCCCTGGCCGCCGTAGGGACGCTGCTCGCCCCGCTGCTCTCCGGCTGCTGGGTCGGAGCGGGCGGCGCCGGATCAGGCGGCAACTCGATCAACGTCCTGATGGTCAACAACCCCCAGATGACCGAACTCCAGAAGCTGGCCCCGCAGTTCACGAAGGAGACCGGCATCAAGGTCAACTTCACGGTGCTGCCCGAGAACGACGTCCGCGACAAGATCAGCCAGGACTTCGCCAACCAGGCCGGCCAGTACGACGTGGCGACCCTCTCCAACTACGAGATCCCGATCTACGCCCGCAACGGCTGGCTGCACGAGATGGACTCGTACGTCGCCAAGGACCCCGCCTACGACGAGCAGGACATCCTCAAGCCGATGCGGGAGTCCCTGACCGCAGACGACGGCAAGCTCTACGGGCAGCCGTTCTACGGCGAGTCGTCCTTCCTGATGTACCGCAAGGACGTGCTCGCCGACAAGGGCCTCACCATGCCCGCGCACCCGACCTGGACCCAGGTGGCCGACATCGCTGCCAAGGTCGACGGCGCGAAGCCCGGGATGAAAGGCATCTGCCTGCGCGGGCTGCCCGGTTGGGGCGAGCTGATGGCGCCCCTGACGACCGTCGTGAACACCTTCGGCGGCACCTGGTTCACCAAGGACTGGAAGGCGCAGCTCGACTCCCCCGCGTTCGAGCAGGCGACGAAGTTCTATGTCGACCTGGTCCGCAAGCACGGCGAGTCCGGCGCGGCCCAGTCCGGATTCGCCGAGTGCCTCAACAACATCACCCAGAGCAAGGTCGCCATGTGGTACGACGCCACCTCGGCGGCGGGCTCACTGGAGGCCAAGGGCTCCCCGGTGAAGGGCAAGATCGGCTATGTTCCCGCGCCGGTCGAGAAGACCGACTCCTCGGGCTGGCTCTACACGTGGGCCTGGGGCATCCAGAAGGCGTCCCACAACTCCGACAAGGCCTGGAAGTTCGTGTCCTGGGCGTCCAGCAAGCAGTACGAGCAGCTGGTCGGCGAGACGGACGGCTGGGCCAACGTGCCGGCCGGCAAGCGGGCTTCGACGTACACGAACCCCGAGTACGTGAAAGAGGCCGCCGCCTTCCAGGAGCAGACGAAGGCGGCCATCGAGGGCGCCAAGCCCAACGACCCGGGTGTGCAGCCGCGGCCCGCGCCCGGCATCCAGTTCGTCGACATCCCCGAGTTCACCGACCTCGGTACGAAGGTCTCCCAGGAGATCAGTTCGGCCATCGCCGGACGCCAGTCCGTCGACTCGGCCCTGAAGAAGTCCCAGAAGCTCGCCGAGAAGATCTCCAAGGAGTACGAGGGACGATGACCGCCACGACAACGGCCCCTCTGGCCGCCACTCCGACCCGCACCGCGCGTCCGCCCTCGGACAGGCTGCGCGCCTGGGCCACCCGTGCCCCGCTGCTCCCCGCCCTGGTCTTCATGATCGTCGTGACCCAACTCCCGTTCGTGGCCACGCTGGTGATCTCCTTCTTCGACTGGAACGCGCTCTATCCGAAGGCCCGGCACTTCACCGGTTTCGACAACTACCAGCAGGTCCTCAGCGACGCCGACCTGCGCCACTCGGTGTGGACGACCGTCCTGCTCACCGTCGCGGTGGTGGTGGCCAGCCTGGTCCTGGGCCTGCTCCTCGCGCTGCTCCTGGACCGCAGGTTCCGCGGCCGGGGCTTCGTCCGCACCTTGCTGATCGCCCCGTTCCTGGTGGTGCCGGTGGCCGCGGCCCTGCTCTGGAAGCATGTGCTCTACAACCCTGAATACGGCCTGCTCAATGGGCTGTTGCACTATGTGGGCGGCCCACAGCCGGACTGGATCTCCAACACCCCGCTGCTCGCCGTGGAGGCCTCGCTCGTGTGGCAGTGGACGCCGTTCATGATGCTGATCCTGCTGGCCGGGCTGCAGAGCCGCGACCACCAGCAGATCGAGGCCGCGAAGGTGGACGGCGCGAGCGACTGGCAGGTCTTCCGCTATCTGACGCTTCCCCATCTGCGCCGCTATCTCGAACTCGGCGCCCTGCTGGGCTCGATCTACATCGTCCAGAACTTCGACGCGGTCTTCACCATCACGTCCGGCGGTCTGGGCACAGCCAACCTGCCCTACACCGTCTACCAGAGCTTCTACCAGGCCCACGAGAACGGCCTCGCCTCGGCGGCCGGCGTCCTGGTCGTCATCGGCTCGATCATCATCGCGACCTTCGCCCTGCGGGTCGTGTCGTCCCTGTTCCGTGAGGAGGCGTCCCGCGCATGAGCAGCATCGCCGTACGCGCGCGTGCCCGCCGCAAAGGCTCGGGGCTCGGCCTGGTGGCCTGGCTCCTGGGCATCGTGTTCTTCCTGCCCATCGCCTGGATGGCGCTGACGTCCTTCCACTCGGAGACCGACGCGGCGACCAATCCGCCGTCCTTCGGGGCCGCCCTCACCCTGGACGGCTACCGGGAGTTCTTCGGCACGGGCGGCGGCGCGAGCCCCTGGCCCGCGCTGGTCAACTCCCTTGTCGCGTCCGTGGCTTCGACGCTCTTCGTGCTGCTGCTGGCGTTCCCCGCGGCCTACGCGCTGTCGATCCGCCCGGTGAAGAAGTGGACCGACGTCCTGTTCTTCTTCCTGTCCACGAAGATGCTTCCGGTGGTGGCGGGCCTGCTGCCGATCTACCTCTTCGCGAAGAACGCCGGGATGCTGGACAACATCTGGCTCCTGGTCATCCTCTACACCTCGATGAACCTGCCGATCGCGGTGTGGATGATGCAGTCCTTCCTCGCGGAGGTCCCGGTCGCCATCATCGAGGCGGCACAGATCGACGGTGCCCGGCTGCCGACCATCCTCGCGCGCGTGGTGGCCCCGATCGCCCTCCCGGGGATCGCGGCAACCGCCTTGATCTGCTTCATCTTCAGCTGGAACGAGCTGCTGTTCGCCCGGGTCCTCACGGGTGTCGTCGCCGAGACCGCGCCCGTGTTCCTGACCGGCTTCATCACCAGTCAGGGCCTGTTCCTGGCGAAGGTGTGCGCCGCGTCGCTCGTCATCTCCCTGCCGGTGCTCGCCGCGGGGTTCGCCGCCCAGGACAAGCTGGTCCAGGGCCTCTCCCTGGGAGCCGTCAAATGAAGGCCGCCGTCATCGAGTCCGTGGGCCGCGCCGTCGTCATCGAGGTCCCCGACCCGACGCCGGGTCCCCGCGAGGTCGTCGTCGAGGTCGCCGCGTGCGGCCTCTGCGGCACCGATCTGCACATCCTCCAGGGCGAGTTCGCGCCCAAGCTGCCGATCGTGCCGGGCCACGAGTTCGCGGGCGAGATCGTCGCGGTCGGCACCCAGGTCACCGAGGTCTCGGTCGGCGACCAGGTGGCAGTGGACCCGTCTCTCTACTGCTTCGAGTGCCGGCAGTGCCGCAACGGCCACAACAACCTCTGCGAACGCTGGGCCGCGATCGGCGTCACCACGGCGGGCGGCGCGGCCCAGTACGCGCTGGCCCCGGTGGCGAACTGCGTGAAGCTGCCCGAGCACGTGCGCACCGAGGACGCGGCCCTGATCGAACCGCTCTCCTGCGCGGTGCGCGGCTACGACGTCCTCCAGTCCCGCCTGGGCGCCCATGTCCTGATCTACGGCTCCGGGACCATGGGCCTGATGATGCTGGAGCTGGCCAAGCGGACCGGCGCGGCGAGCGTCGACATCGTGGACCTGAACCCGGCCCGCCTGGAGACGGCCCGCACGCTCGGTGTCTCCGGGTCGGCGGCGAACGCGGACGAGCTGGACCGGCCGCAGGGCTGGGACCTCGTGATCGACGCGACCGGCAACGCGGCGGCGATCCAGGACGGCCTGGACCGGGTGGCGAAGGCGGGCACGTTCCTGCAGTTCGGGGTGGCCGACTACGCGACCCGGGTGTCGATCGACCCGTACCGCATCTACAACCAGGAGATCACCATCACCGGCTCCATGGCGGTGCTGCACAGCTTCGAGCGGGCGGCGGAGCTGTTCGCGAACGGAGTCCTCGACCCCGGGATCTTCATCAGCGACCGGATAGAGCTGGAGCGGTATCCGGAGGCGCTGGAGCAGTTCGCGGCGGGGGTGGGACGGAAGATCGTGGTGATTCCCTAGGGAAATCGACAGGCGGTCGACGGGATTCGGGCCGGTAGTTCCAAAGCTTGGCCAATTGGTCACTTGGTAAGGGAACGGCAAAATGGTCTCGGTCGTTCACGAGGCATGACAGCTATGACCCCCGGCTCGAACATCCCTCTCTCCGCCGCGCGCGTGACGGTGGACGTCGCCGCCCCGGTGCGGCTCGACGTATCGGGCCTGCTGCTCACGGGCGACGGCAAGGTGCGCTCCGACGACGACTTCATCTTCTACAACCAGCCGGCAGGCCCCGGCGTGACCTACCGCTCCGGCGGCGGTACGGCACCCGACGCGATCATCGTCGACACCGGCGCCGTCCCGCCGGGCATCGAGAAGATCGTCGTCACCGCCAGCCCGGACGCGGCCGGCCAGAGCTTCCAGGGCATCGAGCCCACGGCGACGATCCGCAACGCGGACGACAACAGCGTCCTGGGCACCTTCACGCCCCCGCAGCTCGGCGCCGAGACGGCACTCGTGGTCGTGGAGATCTATCTGCGCAACGGCGTCTGGAAGGCCCGCGCGGTCGGCCAGGGCTATGCGAACGGCCTGGCGGGCATCGCGACGGACTTCGGCGTCTCGGTGGAGGAACCGGCCGCGGCTCCGGCTCCGGTGGCCCCGCCGGCACCCACGGTGCAGACCCCGGTGGCACCCCCGGTACCCGCCGCTCCCCCGGCCCCGCCCGCCGCACCGCCGCTCGGCGCCGGGAAGATCAACCTCGACAAGGGCCGCGTCAGCCTCCAGAAGAACCAGACGGTGTCCCTGGTCAAGGGCGGCCGGCCACTCCTCTCCCAGGTCAAGATGGGCCTCGGCTGGGAGCCCGCGTTCCGCGGCAAGGACATCGACCTGGACGCCTCGGTCATCGCCTACGGCCCGCAGCGCAACCACGTCGACAGCTGCTACTTCGGCAAGCTGTCGATCCTGAACGGCGCGATCAAGCACTCCGGCGACAACCTCACCGGCGAGGGCGGCGGTGACGACGAGGTGATCGTGGTCGACCTCGGCCGCATCCCCCAGGAGGTCACCGGCCTGGTCTTCACGGTCAACTCCTTCTCCGGCCAGAAGTTCACCGAGGTCGCCAAGGCCTACTGCCGCCTCCTGGACGCCGCGACCGGCGAGGAACTGGTCCGCTTCGACCTCACCAACGCCGAGGCCCAGACCGGCGTCATGATGGCCAAGCTGGTCAAGCAGTTCTCCGGCGAATGGGACATGACCGCGATGGGCGACTTCGTGAAGTCCCGCACGGTACGCGGCATGGTGAAGCCGGCGGCCCAAGCACTGTAACCACCACAGACACAGTCCTACGACCGCTGCGGGCGCCCCTGGCCAAGGGGCGCCCGGCGTTCATTCCCCCTGGGCGGCGGCAGGCCGTAGCCCGTCCGTCAGCAGGGACAGATAACGGCGGATGAACTTCCCCTGGCCGTCCGCCAGTTCGGAAGCCGTGGACACCCCGTGGGCCAGCCGCAGGATCTCGATCGGCTCGACGTCCTGGCGCAGGGTCCCCTCCCGCTGTGCCGCCTCGACCAGCCGCTGCGCCGCGCCCTTCATGGAGCCGGCGCATGCCGTGAGCGCGGCCTGGCTGCCATCGGTGACGGCCGACCCCAACAGCGCCTTCATGCCGCGCACTTGAATCATGCCGAGGCCGACCCAGTACAGCCACTCGACCAGCGCCTCGCCGGGCGGGAGTTCCTTCGCGATCTCGTCCGCGCGGGCCGAGAGCGCCTCGATCCGGTCGACGTAGGCCGCCTCCAGCAGATCCTGCCGGGTCGGGAAATGCCGGTAGAGCGTGCCCGATCCGACCCCCGCGCGCTTCGCGATGTCGTCGAGCGAAGCGTTCTCCCCGTGCTCGGCGAACGCCTCGGCCGCCACCTTCAGCAGGCGGTCGTAGTTGCGCCGGGCGTCCGCGCGCATGGGTCTGACCTGCGTCATCCAGATACTCCTTGCGAACCGGGGACTCTCTCCGTATCTTACCGAGTACTAAACGGAGACAGTCCCCGCTTATCTTGGCGGGCAGTCCGCGCTGCCCGCACGCCTCTCAGCCGGGGACGCCAGACCGGGAGAACTCCATGTCCACCCCGTCCGCACCGTCCACCACCGCCGATCCTCTCTCCGCACCACCCGGGCCCGCCAGGCTCGGCACCGTCCTCTTCGTCATCGTGACCGCGTATCTGATGGTCGGCGTCGACTCCACCGTCGTCAACGTCGCACTGCCCGACATCCAGAAGAACCTCGCCTTCAGCCCCACCGGCCTGTCCTGGGTCCTGAACGCCTACACCCTGGCCTTCGGCGGACTGCTCCTCCTGGGCAGCCGGATCGGAGACATCGTCGGCCGCCGCCGCACGCTCACGATCGGCGTCCTGCTCTTCGCCTCGTCCTCCCTGCTCGGCGGACTGGCCACCGACAGCGCCTGGCTGCTCGCGGCCCGCGCGGTGCAGGGCATGGGCGCCGCGCTGATCGCGCCCAACACCCTCGCCCTGATCACCACCAACTTCCCGGAGGGCCCGCGCCGCCACCACGCGCTCGGCATCTACACCTCCATGGCCGGCATCGGAGGGTCGATAGGACTGGTCGTCGGCGGCATGCTGACCTCGTGGGCATCCTGGCGCTGGGCCCTGCTGATCAACGTGCCGATCGGCATCGCGGTGGCCCTCGCGCTTCCCCGCTTCGTCGGCGAAACCCCGCGCCACGCTGGCCGGTTCGACGCCGCGGGCGCACTCACCGGCACCGCCGGGATGAGCTCACTGGTGTATGCGTTCATCCGGGTCTCGTCGGACGGCTGGGGCGATCTCCAGGCGCAGTTGGGCTTCAGCGCGGCGGCGGCCCTGCTGGTGGGCTTCACCCTGGTCGAGTCCCGGGCCGCCCAACCCATCATGCCGCTGCGCCTGTTCGCGGACCGCAACCGCGCGGGCGGCTACGCGGGCGTCCTGCTGCTGCCGGCGGGCATGTTCGGCGCGTTCTACTTCCTCACCCTGATCAGCCAACGGGTCCTGGACTACAGCCCGTTGCGCACGGGCTTCGCCTTTCTGCCGATCACCCTGGCGATCTTCACGGTGGTCCGCTTCGTACCGCGCCTGCTGGCCCGCTTCGGCGCCAAGCCGGTTCTGCTCACCGGCATGGCCCTGCTCGCCACCTCGGCGGGCTGGCTCTCACAACTCAGCCCCGATGACGGCTACTTGACCGGACTCCTCGGGCCGCTCGTCCTGATGGGCGTGGGCGTCGGCCTCAGCTTCATGCCGCTCAACGCGACGATCCTCGCGGGCATCGAGCCTCGCGAGGCGGGCGCCGCGTCGGGCCTCCTGCAGACCCTCCAGTGGCTCGGCGGCACCCTCGGACTGGCCATCCTGGTCACGGTGTTCGGCACGGCGACCCGGCACGCGACCGGATCGCCGTCCGACATCCTCGTCCACGGCTCGGCCCGGGCGTTCGGCGTCGGCGCGCTGATCGCCCTGACCGCGCTGCTGGTGTCGGCGTTCGTGATCACCGGGAAGAAGACCGAGGGGGCCTAGGACAAGGGGTCTAGAACAGCGCGCTGTACGCGTTCAGCGCGGGCTGTCCGCCGAGGTGGGCGTAGAGCACCGTGGAGTCCCGGCCGATCTCGCCGCGCGCGACGAGGTCGATCATCCCGGCCATCGACTTGCCCTCGTACACGGGGTCGGTGACCATCCCCTCGGTGCGGGCGGCGAGGCGCATCGCCTCCAGGGTGGTCTCGTCCGGGATGCCGTAGATGCCGGCGTGGTAGCGGTCGTCCAGTTCGACGTCGTCGACGGTCAACTCCCGCTTGACTCCGATCAGTTGGCCGGTGCCGTGCGCGATGCGGGCCACCTGCTCGCGGGTCTCGGCGGGCTTGGCCGACGCGTCGATGCCGAGTACGCGGCGCTCACGCCCGCCCGCCTCCTCGATCGCCCGGAACCCGGCAACCATGCCGGCCTGGGTGGAGCCGGTCACCGAGCACACCACCACGGTGTCGAAGAAGACGCCCAACTCCCGCTCCTGCTCGGCGACTTCGTGGGCCCAGTTGGCGAAGCCGAGGCCGCCGAGCGGGTGGTCGGAGGCACCGGCCGGGATGGCGTACGGCTTGCCGCCGCTCTCCTCGACCTCACGCAGCGCCTGCTCCCAGCTCTCCTTGAAGCCGATGCCGAACCCCGCCTTCACCAGGCGTACGTCCGCTCCGGCGAGCCGGCTGATCAGGATGTTGCCGACCTTGTCGTAGACGGAGTCGGGCCACTCCACCCAACTCTCCTGGATCAGCACGCACTTGAGCCCGGCGCGGGCGGCACAGGCGGCGACCTGACGGGTGTGGTTGGACTGCACGCCGCCGATCGAGACGAGGGTGTCACAGCCCTTCGCGAGGGCGTCGGCGACGAGGTACTCCAGCTTGCGCGTCTTGTTGCCGCCGTACGCCACACCGGAGTTGCAGTCCTCGCGCTTGGCCCACAGGGCGGCGCCGCCGAGGTGGGCGGTGAGGCGCTCCAACGGGTGGACGGGCGAGGGGCCGAAGAGGAGGGGGTAACGGTCGTACGAGGAAAGGGACATGGGATCTCCAGGGTCAGTCGGCGTCGGCCAGGTCCGCGAGGGTGTGCCAGATGTCGGCCGTGACGCGGACCGCACCGTCCGTGTCACCTTCGGCGCAGGCCTCGATCAGCCGCTCGTGCAGTCCGGCCGAGCGGCACGAGCCGCCCTCGCCGAAGCGTCGTCGCTCCAGTCGGCGGATGAGCGGGGTGTAACGGGCGACGGTGGCGGCGGCGGCTCGATTGCCGCTCACCCGTACCGGTACGTCGTGGAGTTCGTCGTCCGCGCGCAGGGCCGCGTCCACGTCACCGGCGGCCACGGCGGCGGCGAACCGGTCGTTGGCCGCGCGCATCGCGTCCAGGTCCGTGTCCCGCAGCCGGGGCACGGCGACCCGGGTGACCAGCTCGTGCATGGCCCCGACCACGGCGGCGGCGTCCCGCACCTCCGCGGCCACGACCGGAGTCACCCGGGTGTAGCTCTGCGGCTTGCTCTCCAGCAGCCCCTCCTCCACCAGCCGCGAGAACGCCTCCCGCACCGGCGCCCGCGACAGCCCGAGCCGCTCGGCCAGCTCGGCGTCCCGCACCACCGCGCCGGGTTCGATCTCCCCGGCCACGATGGCGTCACGGATGGATGCGTAGGCGTGGTCGCGGAGGAGGGTGCGCGGCACGGGCCGTAGGGCGTTCATGAACTGAAATGTTAGATGTCAATCTCCCGTCGGACAAGGGTGTGGCCCGCACCCCCCGTGGAAGTGCGGGCCACACGTCTTCGCTCAGGCAGCCCAGGGCCAGTCCGCGTCCCGGGCGGCCTCCAGCAGCGGAACCATCCGGAAGGCCGCGTCCGAGAGGCCGCCGAAGGTGTGCCGGCCCGCCTTGCCGGACGGGCCGTGGCCTGCCCGGTACCCGGCGAGGTTCCAGGTGTAGACCGGCACGTGGGCCGGGATCTGCTCGGTCGGGTCGCCGTGGTGGCTGTACGCGTACTGCTCGTCAGTGATGATCAGCACCCGGTCCTGGCCCCGGTAGTGCGAGCGGACCGCCGAGGTGGTGTCGGTGCCGCCCAGGTCGCCGAAGCGGCCCAGGACCTTGAGCACCGACTCGCCCGCGCCGAGGTCGAGGCGCTTGCTCGTGGTGCCGAACTCGACGAGGTCCGCGTCCGCCGCCCGCAGCGCGAGCGCCGTGCCGAAGATCGCCGCCGCGTCGGCCCGGTTGAGCTCCGAGCGGTCGGACAGCCTCGAGTAGAACATCGAACCCGAGCGGTCCACGAGCACCAGCGTCCGACCCGGCAGCGCGGGCACGTTGGCCAGCGAGTGGCCGAGTGCCCGCTCCAGCGGGTACGCCCAGCGCAGCGAGGGCGCGTGCTGGTACGCGGCGAGGTACCGGAAGGGGAACTGCCGCGAACGCGCGACCTCCGCCGGGTCGCTGATCTTCGCCGCGACCCGCGCGGCAACCTCGTCCGAGACCCCGGCCTCGTCGAAGTTGCGCAGGTTGCGGACCAGCGCCATCGAGCCCATGGACGGAATCACGGCCTCCCAGGCCGCCTTGTCCATCGGGCCCTGGAGCCAGCCGGCCAGCGCCTCCCAGGTCATCCCGGCCGCCACGAGCCGCTCGGCTCCGTCCGGCGCCGTGACGACCGATCGCCGCTGCGCGACCGGCAGCGCCATCAGCTCGCGGTGCGCGGTCAGGACACGGTTCGACGCGGGCGGTACGGCGGTGTCCGGGTGGTGCCGGCGGTCCAGGGCGTACTGGAAGAGCTCGCCCTGCCACGCCTTGTCCGGGTCCGGCGCCGCGTGCACCAGGTTGAGGATGTCGCCGAAGCGGTAACCCTTGGACGCGGTGTCGTACTTCAGCAGCGACGTGCCGCCGTAGAGGCGTCGTACGGCGTCGGCGACACCGCGCTTGACGGGCTTGGGGATGTTGCGGCCGTAGCGTGTGGTCCAGTACGCGAGCAGCTCGCCGGGCTCGTCCGGACGCCGGAGCACGGAGTCGACGACCTGTCGGTTCGAGGGGCCGTCGGTGGCGCCCGCGTCGAGGCGGGCCTTCACGTACTCGGCGGCGCCCACGATCGAGGCCGTACGGAGGTTGCCCTCGCCGCGCAGCCAGCCGAGGAGGCCGGCCGTCCAGGCCGGGTCGGTGACGGCGAGCTCGCGGACGAGGGTCGCGAAGCGGTCGTCGCGGTCGGCACCGGACTCGTAAAAGGTCTGCTGGGAGACGAAGTTGGCGACGGAGAGCAGAAAGAGCTCGGAGCGCGTGTCCCGCTCACTGCCTCGGCCGCCCTGGTAGGTACGGAGCACTCGGCCCGTGGAGGTGACCCGCGAAGTGGGCTGGGTCTTCGCCGCCTTGGTGTTGAATCGCGCCATGGTGAATTCCCCCCGAATTCATTGGTGTTCCGGAGGGAGGAGCGGCAAAGGGAGAGTGCCCGAGGTCGAAGTCGACTGCGGTGCTTATAAACTGGCGCGTCTTCCATTCCGCCACATCGACCTGAGTCGATGACGGGATTCGAACCCGCATGAGGGACTCACCCCCACCAGTTCCCGAAGTAACCGCTGCCTGCGCACCGGGCACCCACCAAATGCCGAGCCTCCCGAGATCAAATCGGCGGCGGCATGGGATTCTTTGGAAGAAGTAGCCGCAGCCCGCGCACCGGGAGGTGCATGAAGTTGTGGTGTCCAGAGTTCAAGGCCGGCGGAACCGACGTAGGTGCTCTAACCCCTGAGCTACACCGGCGCGTTGTACCGGTGGCGGGACTCGAACCCGCGGCCGCCCCATTATCAGTGGAAGTAGGTCCTGCCTTCGCACCTGGACGTTCTTCACTCTAGGAGGCGGCCGCGAGTCGGGCGAACGAATTAATTACTTCTTCTGGCGCTTCCAGGGGCCCGTGATGGCGAGCATGATGCCGGGCGTCTGGATGTTGGCGTAGAGCGTCTTGCCGTCGGGCGAGAAGGTCACGCCGGTGAACTCGCTGTATTCCGGCTTCTCTTCGGTGCCGATGTTGAGTTCGTTGCGGGCGATCGGGTACGTGCGTCCGCTCTCGGTCGCGCCGAACAGGTGCTGGATGCCCTCGCCGTCCTCGGCGATGACGAGGCCGCCGTAGGGGGAGACGGTGATGTTGTCGGGGCCGTCGAACGCGCCGTCCACGGACGGGTCGGGGTTGACGCCGATCAGCACCTTCAGGGTCAGGGTGCGGCGCTTGGGGTCGTAGAACCAGACGGCGCCGTCGTGCTGGACGGGGCTCTCGGTGCGGGCGAACGAGGAGACGATGTAGGTGCCGCCGTCACCCCACCACATGCCCTCCAGCTTGCGGGCGCGGGTGACCTCGCCGGCCGCGAACTGCTTGCGGACCGACACCGACTTCGCGTCGCGGTCGGGGACGGTCACCCAGTCGACGCCGTAGACCGTGCCGATCTTCGTGGCGCGGGAGAGGTCGTCGATGAACTTGCCGCCGGAGTCGAAGCACTTGAAGGCCTCAAGGACGCCCGCGTCGTCGGCGAGAGTGCGGAGCTTGCCGCGGCCGTGGTGGAAGTGCTCGGGCGGGGTCCAGCGGTAGAGGAGGCCGTTCGGGTTGGCCGCGTCCTCGGTCAGGTAGAGGTGGCCGCGCTTGGGGTCGACGACGACGGCCTCGTGGGCGTAGCGGCCAAGTGCCTTGATCGGCTTGGGGTTCCGGTTGGCGCGGCGGTCGACGGGGTCGACCTCGAAGACGTAGCCGTGGTCCTTGGTGAAGCCGTTGGTGCCGGTCTTGTCCTCGGTCTCCTCGCAGGTGAGCCAGGTGTCCCAAGGGGTGTTGCCGCCCGCGCAGTTGGTGGCGGTGCCGGCGATGCCGACCCACTCGGCGACGTGGTCGCGGCGGACCTCGACGACCGTGCAGCCGCCGGCCGCGGCGGGGTCGTAGACGAGGCCCTCGGTCAGCGGAACCGGGTGGGGCCAGTTGGCTCGGGGGCCGGCCAGTTCGTGGTTGTTGACGAGGAGGGTGGCGCCGCGCGGGCCGTCGAAGGTGGACGTGCCGTCGTGGTTGGAGGGGGTGAACTCGCCCGACTCCAGCTTGGTCTTGCCGCTGTAGGTGATGACGCGGTACTTGAAGCCGACGGGGAGGGCGAGGAGGCCGTCCGGGTCGGCGACCAGGGGGCCGTAGCCGACGCCGACATGGCCGTGGCCGTAGCCGGTCGCCGACTCCTCGGCCGCGGTCTCGGTGTCGGTGGCGGCGAGGGCGTTGGGGGCGGTGGCGAGGGCGCCGACGCTGCCCGCCAGGGCGACCCCGGCACCGGTGATCGCGGATTTCGCGGCGAAGTCTCTGCGGGTGAGCGACATGGTGTCTCCTGTGACGGTGGGTGTGCCGTGGAGGGTGGCGGACCTCGGTCGGCGCCACGCTCCCGCCCAGGTCTGAACGGGAGTTGAACACCGAGCGACATCACCAGTCTCTCTTCCATGAATCCGTATGCACTCTCCCACGAGACCCAAAAGTCCTCCGCCTCGGAAGGATTGACCGGCCGTCGCTTCGAAAGCAAGGTCAAAGGGGATGGATCGGATGGAAAGTATGGATCGGGGCGAAATTCGTGATTCATTTCAGATTGCCTTGACTCTGCCTGCCCCCGGCCATAGACCTGAAGAGCACACCGCGGAAGGCCGGTTCACGAATCCGGCCCGTGTGAGCGGGAAGTGCCCCCTTGAACGGCCCTTTCGAGAAGGCGCGATCGTCGCAGCCCATAAGGGACCAAGAGCCGTAATCCGATGAGGTGGTCTGGCGTGAGCCAGCCCGAGATGATGCGAGGACCGACTGGTGGTCAGCTGAGTGACAGCTCCCGCCAGCAAGCCAATTCAGACTTCCTGCGGCCGCAGTCGCCGCTGGCCAACGTCGTCGGCTTCGGCCACGGCGTGAAGTGGATCGACGGACAGGCCACCGGCGAAACAGCCGTGCTGGTGTTCGTGACCCAGAAGGTTCCGGAGTCCCAGCTCCCCGAGCGGGATGTCATCCCGCGGGTGATGGACGACGGCACCCCCACCGACGTCGTCGCGGTCGGCCATGTCGCCGCGCAGCGTCAGCAGCAGCAACGCAGGACCTCGGGCCGCTCCGAGGACCGTGGTGCCTCCTACCAGCCCGACAGCAGCACGTCCGAGCAACTCGCGGGCCTCGCACAGCCGTTGCTGGAAGAGCTCGGCGGGCTCGGCCAGTTCGAGCCGCAGATGCTCAAGCGGCGTATGCGCCCGGCCCGTTCGGGCGTCTCCATCGGCAACGTTCGGGTGACCGCGGGCACGATGGGCAGCGTGGTGTACGACTTCCTGCCGGGCGCCTCCGTGGACCCGCCGGGCCCCGGCCTCGGCACCCCCGCGAAGTTCTACGTCCTCTCCAACAACCACGTGCTGGCCGACTGCAACCGTGCCCAGCTGGGCAGCCCCATCCTGCAGCCCGGTGCGTACGACGGCGGCACGGACCCGGCGGACCGCCTCGCGACCCTGGACCGGTTCATCCCGATCCAGTTCGCGCCGCAGACCCCGGTGGAGCGCCACAACAACGTGGTGGACTGCGCGCTCGGCGCCGTGGACTTCCAGGACGCCACCCGTGAGCAGCACTTCAGCGGTGCGCCGCGCGCCTGGCGGCGCAAGGCCAACGTCTCGGTCGGCGACCTGGTGAAGAAGACCGGCCGTACGACGAACATCAGCTTCGGCCGGATCATCGCGACCGACGTCACGATCGATGTCGGCTACGGCACGGCGGGCACGGCCCGGTTCAAGGACCAGGTGCTGACGACGAGCATCTCGGCGGGCGGGGACTCCGGTTCGCTGGTGACCTCCCTCGACAACGTCGCGACCGGTCTGCTCTTCGCGGGCTCCTCGGTCGTCACCGTGGCCAACCACATCGAGAACGTCCGCGCACTGCTGCGGGTGGAGATCGCCGAGCAGTTGGCCTGACGGTCGATCGGAACCCGTAACGGTCACTCAACAGCCGTACCGGAAGAGGGAATCAGCATGACCACGCAGGCCAAGCGGCAGAAGAGCCACTCCGGCTCCGAGCACCGCTTCCACAATCCCCAGGGCGCGGAAGTCAAGACGCGCGACGAGGCGTTCGCCTCCCAGCAGGACATGACCACCGAGGCCGTTTCAGCGTCCGCCAAGCTGGAACTGCACAACGGAGCGATGACCATCGCCATCGAGGTGCGGTACAACCCCAACACCTACCCGCACGTCGTGACCGGCGGTCAGATCACCTCCGGCATCAGCGGCGCCCCCTGGGACATCACGGGCGGCTTCATGGGCGAGACGATCCGCCTCGACGCGAAGCGCACCGGCCAGGGCTCCTACGCCAACGCGATGACCCTCGTCGGCGAGTTCCAGAACCCGCCGGCCTACCGGGGTACGTACGGCTTCAACGGGGACACCTCGTCGTTCAAGCACACGACGAGCTACCACTGCTGAGGCGGTGAACGGTCGGGGTGTGGGGAGGCCGACGGCCCCACACCCCGGCTTTCCGCGTCAATTCTCTTGCTGGGAACACGCCTTGAAGGCGGTCTCAACTCCCCTGCTGGGAACGCGCCTTGAAGGCGGCCTTGCGTGCTTCCTTCGCGATCCGTTTGTCGGGGTGCAGTCGTCCCATCGCCTCCAGGATGTCCGCGGTCGCCGGGTGGTCCACCCGCCAGGCCGCCGCGAAGAAGCCGTTGTGCTGCTGGGCCAGGCCCTCGACCAGGGCCTGCAACTCCTCGGAGTTGCCCTCGGCGGCCAGTTGCGCGGCCACCGTGTCGACGGTCAGCCAGAAGACGAGTTCCTCGGAGGGCGCGGGGACGTCGCTCGCGCCGTGTTCGCTGAGGCAGACCCGGGCGAGGCCGCCCAGTTCGGGGTCGTCGAGCACCTCGCGCAGAGCGGGTTCGGCCTCCGGGCCGACGAGGGAGAGGGCCTGCTGGCAGAGCAGCCGGCGCAGCGGTGCGCCGGTGTCGGCACCGCGGGCCGCCGCCAGCAACTCCCGTGCGGCTGCGAGGGGTTGGCGGCCGGCCAGCCACTGTTCGGTCTCGGCCCGCGCGGCTCCCTGCGGGAAGGCCGACGTACCGTCGAGGAGCGCGTCCGCGCCCTTGTCGGCGAGGTCTCCGACAGCGGGCGCGACGAAGCCGGCCTCCTGGAGCCGGGCGCGCAGGCCGTAGAGGCCGAGGGGGGTGAGCCGCACCATGCCGTAGCGGGTGACGTCGGTCTCGTCGACGGAGGGCGAGGATCCGTCGGCCGATTCGTCGAAGTCGGCCATCAGGGCCTCGTCCACGGGCTGGTACTCGACGATCCCGACCGGTGCGAGCAGCCGGAACTGGTCGTCGAGGCGCATCATCGCGTCGGAGACCTGTTCCAGTACGTCGTTGGTGGGCTCCCCCATGTCGCTGGGCACGATCATCGACGCGGCCAGCGCGGGCAGCGGGACGGGGCCGTCGCCGGGGCCCTCCTCGTTGACAGTGAGGAGATAGAGGTTGCCGAGGACGCCGTCGAGGAACTCGGCCTCGGCCTCGGGGTCCCAGTCGAGTGACGAGAAATCGACCTCGCCGCCTTCCTCCACGGCGTCGACAAGACCGTCCAGATCGGGCACGCTCGCGTCCGCGAGGAGGGTGTCGAGGGCGCCCAGCCACACCGCGAGGACGTCGTGCGGCGAGCCCGAGGTGAGCAGCGCCAGCTCCTCGCCGGCCGCGACGGTGCCCTCGTCCTCGTCGACGATCTCGACGAGCCCGGTGTCGACCGCGACCCGCCAGGCCTCGCTGGCGTCGGCCGCCGCGTCGTCGCCGGTCAGCCCGAGGAGTTCGGCGGCGGCGGGCAGTTGCTCGTCGACAAGGCTGCCACCGGCGTCGATGCGGGTGTCGGGGCCTGCCCAGCGGGCGAGCCGGGCCGCGCGGGCGAGCAGGGGTGTGGACAGCGCGTCACGCGCCAGCTCCGCTTCGGAGTGCAGCCGCACCGGCGGCAGGGGGGAGCTGTCTGACATCGGTGGGTTCTCCTAGGGCGCCTCGAAGGCCGTACGACGGCCGTACACGACACACGACTCAGCCGCTCAGCCTAGACGGATTTCGACCCATGCCGCCCGGTTCATGTCCCGGCCACGAGGTGTACATGGCTGAAACCTTGACAACTGGGCTGCCCCGCAATGAGATTGACGCGCGTAGAAATGTCATGGACACCCGGTTCAGGTATCTTCTACGCGCGTCGCCACCGCCCCACCGGTCGCGGCTCCCACCGCCGCTGCACAGCTCCATCCACCCTCGTCCCGGCTCATGCATGTCCCCGGAGGGATCCCGTTGCCGAGCAAGTCCTCCGCGCGCCTCGCCGCGCTCACCGTCGCCGCCGTCTGTTCCGTGGCGTCCACGATCGTTCTCACCTCGCCCGCGCACGCCGACGGCGTCCGCATCCACGACATCCAGGGCACGACCCGGGTGTCGCCGTACGCCGGCCAGAAGGTCGCGGACGTACCGGGCATCGTCACGGGCGTCCGCACCTACGGTTCGTCCAAGGGTTTCTGGTTCCAGGACGCGACCCCGGACGACAACCCGGCGACCAGTGAAGGCGTGTTCGTCTTCACCAGCTCGACCCCGAAGGTCGCAGTCGGCGACTCGGTCACCGTCTCCGGCACGGTCTCCGAGTACGTGCCGGGCGGCGCCGCCACGGGCAACCAGGCGCTGACCGAGATCACCAAGCCGACGGTCACCGTCGTCTCCAGCGGCAACGCCGTGCCGGCCCCGGTCGTGATCGACTCCAAGTCCGTGCCGAGCAAGTACACGCCGGCCGGCGACACCGCCGCGAGCGGTTCGATCAACGCGCTGACCCTGGAGCCCAAGAAGTACGCCCTGGACTACTACGAGTCCCTTGAGGGCATGAACGTCCAGGTCTCCGACGCGCGTGTGGTCACCGCGACCGACCCGTACTCCGAGCTGTGGGTCACGGTGAAGCCGCACGAGAACGCCACCGAGCGCGGCGGCACGATCTACGGCTCCTACGACTCGCAGAACACGGGCCGCCTGCAGATCCAGTCCCTCGGCGCGACGGCGGACTTCCCGGTCGTCAACGTCGGCGACAAGCTCACCGGCACCACGGCAGGACCGCTGGACTTCAACCAGTACGGCGGCTACACCCTCGTCGCGAACGAGATCGGCACCGTGAAGAGCGGCGGCCTCCAGCGCGAGACGACGAAGAAGCAGTCGCGCGGCCAGCTGGCGGTGGCGACGTACAACGTCGAGAACCTCGACCCCTCGGACGGCAGCTTCGCCGCGCACGCCGCCGCGATCGTGAACAACCTGCAGTCCCCCGACATCGTGTCCCTGGAGGAGATCCAGGACAACAACGGTGCGACGGACGACGGCACGGTCGACGCGAGCGTGACGGTCAACAAGCTGATCGACGCGATCGTCGCGGCGGGCGGCCCGAAGTACGACTGGCGCTCGATCAGCCCGGTCAACGACCAGGACGGCGGCGAGCCCGGCGGCAACATCCGCCAGGTGTTCCTGTTCAACCCGCAGCGGGTCTCCTTCACCGACCGCGCGGGCGGCGACTCGACGACGGCCGTCGGTGTCACCAAGGTGCACGGCAAGGCCCAGCTGACGGTCTCCCCCGGCCGGATCGACCCGGCCAACGCGGCCTGGACCGCAAGCCGCAAGCCGCTCGCGGGCGAGTTCGTCTTCAAGGGCAAGACCGTCTTCGTGATCGCCAACCACCTGATCTCCAAGGGTGGCGACCAGCCGCTGACCGCGCAGTACCAGCCGGTCACCCGCAGCTCGGAGACCCAGCGGCACGCGCAGGCGACGGCGGTCAACGCCTTCGTCAAGGAGATCCTCGCCGCGCAGAAGAACGCGGACGTGATCACGCTCGGCGACATGAACGACTTCGAGTTCTCCGACACCGCGAAGATCCTCGAAGGCGACGGCGAGCTGTACTCGGCGATCAAGTCCCTGCCGAAGAACGAGCGTTACACGTACGACTACCAGGGCAACGAGCAGGTCCTGGACCAGATCCTGATCAGCCCGTCGATCCGCAAGGACTGCTTCGAGTACGACAGCGTCCACATCAACGCGGAGTTCAACGACCAGATCAGCGACCACGACCCGCAGGTGCTGCGCTTCCAGCCGTAGCACCTACGGGCCCACGGGGGTGGGTGGACGGGGTCTCGCCGACTTGCACCAGGTCAGGCGAAGGCCCCGTCCAGCCAGTTCTGCCAGGCGAGTTCGTTCGTCTTGGCGTCGGCGTCCGACGCGAAGTCGTGGACGCTGATGCCGACCGGGGCACCCCAGTGGTTGCGCCCGAAGAAGCGGATCAGCGCGCTGTCGGTGCGCAGTCCGATGAAGTTCGGGTCGCGGAAGTCCAGTACGGCGTCGAGGAGTTGACCCTTGGGCCCGCGGGCCTGGACCCGTGCCCCCTCAGCGGTGTCGTCCCCGAGACCGAGCGCCCGGCCGACAACTTCGAAGGCATCGGCGGCAGTTGAGGCGTCGGGGCCGTTGAGCGTCGCGAACGCGACCTGCCGGCCCGCGAAGTGGGTGACGTACTCCCGCAGTGTGTGCAGGTAGAAGGCGTTGTGCTTGCGCGCGCCGTCGTACTGGTTGTCCCAGTCGTCGGTGAAGATTCCGCTGTGCACGTACCGCACCCAGGCACGACGGCCGTCGTCGCGGGGCTCGATGGTCTCGTCGATCTGGTTGAGGCTCTGGGTCGGGAAGCCGACGTCCTCGGTGAGGGCGGTGAGCCGGTGCGGCGGGTCGAAGTTGGTGAGGGTCGACCCGAAGGGCCCGACGCGCTTCTCGCCGTCGAACTCCATCGGCCACAACCAGCCGCCGGTGCCGTCGGTGATGGCCGCCCACACCTGCTCCGGCGTGGCGTCGACCTCGAACTCGTAGACGATCTCGAATTCCTTGGACATGTCTAGCTCCTGAGTACTACTGGTTCCACTGGTTCTATTGGTCCAGTTCTGGGGTGGATGGCTTCTTGACCGTGGGATGGACGGCGACCACGATCCGATGGTCGCGGCCCTCCTCCGCCTCCCCCGCGTCGTACTTGCGGATGAGGGCGCTCACCCCGGCGGTCAGTTCCCGGATGAACGCGGCCCGGTCGGCGGCGGAGGCGAAACGCACCTCGCCGTCCAGCGCGTACGTCGCCAGCCGCTTGTGGGCCTTCTCCGCACCGGTGATCAGTGAGCCGACATCCCGCACCAGCCGGGCGCCGAGCGCCAGCAGCCAGCGCGCGGAGAGCTGGTCGCGGAACCGGTCCGGGTCCGGCTGCACGGCGGCGAGCGCGAGCGGTGAGATGACGTACGACGCGGCGGTCGCGCGCATCAGCCGCTCGGTGACATTGCCCTTGCGCCGCTCCCCCGCCAGCTCGACCAGGCCGTGCCGCTCCAGCGCCTTGAGGTGGTAGTTCACCTTCTGCCGGGGCAGTCCGACCTTGCCGGCCAGCATGGCGGCGGACGCGGGTCCCGCCCCCAGCTCGGCGAGCAGTCTGGCCCTTATGGGGTCCAGCGAGACGGCTGCGGCCTCGGGGTCCTCGATCACGGTGACGTCCAGCATGCGTCCACCGTCTCACCGAACACTTTTTCTGTCCAGGGGAGTGAGATTGTCGGTGGAGACGCGTCTCGAAGCGCCGCAGCGCGCTCACGGCGGCGGCTCTCACGGAATCGGTGTCTGCCCTGGAGCCGGCGATCGAATCAGAGATCCGCGGCCCCGGGGAGGTGCGTCTCGCCGGCTCCTCGGCCCGACCGGTGGCGGGAGGTGGACTTCCTGGACGCGGCTGCCGAGGCCGAGTGCTGGCAGCTGGTCGCCGAGGCCGGCCTCAGGAGGGCCACGCAGTCGCCGCCGTGTCTTTGATCAGCTGGGGACCAGCCCGAGGGCGTGGTCGTAGCGGCTGACCGTGGTGCTCTTCAGGCCGGGCCAGGTCTGGACACGTTGCCACTGCGCGGTGGCGGAGCCGATGCCGGCGCCGGGGGCCGCGAGGGCCTCGATGTGGGACTGGGGGCTGTCCCACTCGGCGTAGTTGAGGACGCGGGTGCCGTCGGTGGAGAGGTGGAAGTGGGCGGCGATACCGCCGGGGTGCGGCGCGGGCTCGTTCTCCAGCGCCTCGAACACGGCGTCCACCCAGGCCCGTTGGCGGTCGGGGTCGGGTCCCTCGAACTCCACGTCGACGATCACGACGCACCCCGGTACCCGGCCGCCGCGCCCGCCCCGGTCCGTGAGACCGCCGCTGCGGTAGTGCCCGTAGCGGCCGGGGCCGAGCCGCTCGATGCCCGGTACGGCGGTGTCGATCTCGTCGACGAGCTCCTGACGGCGGGTCTTGGCGAAGGCCTCGTAGGCCTGCTCGCTCACCCACTGCGAGTAGTGCAGCACGGTGGAGGTGTCGTGCCCGGTGTAGAGGTGATGGCCGAGGAGGTCGTCGGCGGGCCACGGCCGGCGCTCCCACGCGCCGGCGACCGCCTCGACGGTCTGCCGCTGGCGCAGCCCTGTGCCGACGCACCAGGTACTGAAGAAGGGAGCGCCGACGCGGGGGTCGGAGAGATCGGGGTGCGAGTCGGTACGACGGGTCATGCGGGCCTCCGCTGCTCGGTTCGGGTAGGTGCACCGACCAGCCTTCAACCTCGACCAATATTGAGGTCAAGGGCCGGGCTACTGCTGTGCCGTGCCCCCTTCCAGTCGCGCCAGCCTGCTCTGGAACCAGTCGAGCCGGGCCTGCAACAGGGCTGCCTCCGCGACGAGTTCGGGCACACCGAGTCCCTCGGGCGGTCCGGGTTCGGCGGTCACCGTTTCGGTGCCGCTCCCGGCCACCACCCGCAGTCCGTCCCCGGCCAGCCGGGCGAACGCCGCGAGCGAGACGGACGTACGACCACGCACGCACCCCGCGCAGGCGGCGGCGAGGGCGCGCCAACCCGGCCTGCCCCAGCCCGCGTCGGCGAGCGCGACGGCCCGGGCGGCGCAGGCACAGGGGCCGACGGTGGCGGTGCGGACGCGCTGGCGGGCGTAGCGGAAGCCGCGTTCGAAGCGGATGTAGGCGCCGAGGACGGTGATGTCGAGGAGGACTGCGGCGCGGTGCTCGGCGGTGCACAACAGGGCCTCCGCCGCCGTCCGTTCGTGCACACAGTGGAAGCCGCAGTCGCAGCGGCGCGCGGGTGCCCGGTGCCGTCGGCCGTAGACGCAGGACGCGTCGGCCACGACTCCGTACGGCAGCGCGCCCCCCAGTGACACACCGGTGAACCCGGCCCGGGTGCCGTCCTGGGACAGCACCGGGTGGGCGATCTTGAATCCGGTCGGCGGCTCCGTCGGGCGTTCCTCGGGGAGCCGCAGTCTCATCGGGCGGCCGGGACCTCTTCGGGCGCCTTCTCCTCCGTGAACTCCGCGATGCTCTCGGGGAGTTCGAGTTCCTCGTGGTGGATCTGCGGCCGCTCCTCGGCGACTCCGGTGGCCAGTGCCTTGCCGAGCTTCATGACGCCTCCCGTGACCAGGGGGTGGATGAACTTCCCACGCCTGTGACCTTCCTGACCATGGTGAACCATGAAGGGGCCAATTGGACATAGGGCCTTGGGCCGGGGGGAGCGGCCTGGGGTCCGGGGCCCGAAGGACGCGGCCCGGGCGTCATTCCGAAATCCAATGGAGTCTCCGCTGCGGGCCAGGCACAATTCCCCGTGAATTCGGGGCGAGGGGGAGCTTGTTGAGGTTTTTGGACGTGTTCGCGTGCGCCGGGTGCGGTACCGAGCTCACGGCGCCGGTGTCCCGGGTCGCCCTGCCTGTTCACGTCCACCACGGCGGGTGGGAGCAACTCCACCCTCCGCTGATGGAACCCTCGACATACGCCGTCGATCCCCGGCCCACCGGACCGCCCTGGCGGCGCTGGGCGGAGGTCGGGGCGGACGCGGCTGCCCGGCAGGGCGTGTTCGCGCCGGTGTACTCCGTTTCCTTCGGCGCACGGAACAGGATCGTCATCGCTCCCGGCGACTCCCGGTCCATGACCCTGATCCCCGAGAAGTGCGAAGGCTACTGCCGGGGTGTGGACGGCCGGGCCGGGCCCAACCTGGCGTGTGTGGGATGCGGACGGGCCGTGGCCACCCGCATGGACGACTGCGGAATGTGGCAGACGGTGTGGCTCGAACCCGACGCGGTCGCACGCCGCTCCTCGGGGCTCCCGGCCGGTCCGCCTCCCGACTGGGACGACCTGACCCGCGCCGACCATCGCGTCCCGCCTGTCGAACCCGACGGTTCGTGGAGCCGACGTTGGGAGGCCGCGGTCGCGGTCGCGCTGGCCCATCTCGTGGCAGTCACCGAGGACCGCCCGGTGAGCCTCCCCGCCGGTGCCGTCGCCGAGTTGCTGGGTCACGCCGTCGACCGGTACCTCCCCGCGGGGCCGGATGCCCGGTCCACAGGACTGGCCGGGCCGGGGACACGCCCGCCCCAGCCCCGCCCCGACGTCCTCCTCGTCCCCCGCCACCCCCTCACCGGGGCGCCCTGGCGTCCGCCGGGCGACGAGGGAGCGGTGGTGCCGCTGGACAGCGGGGTCTGGGCTTACCTCGCCCACCCCGGCGAGACTTCGCCCCTGCCCGCGACCGGGGGCCTCCCGGCGGGCGTCCTGCGCGACGACTACCCGCTGCCGCCGCGCCCGTTGTACCTACTGACACCGCACCACGCCGCCTTCGAGGACACGCTGGTCCGGCTGCCCGCCATCCGCGCGCCCCGGCTGCGCAGGTACCGCGAGGCGTACCACCGGGCAGTCTCGCCAACACCCCGGTGAAGGCGGGGACGTTGGCGGCGGCGGTGCCTCAAGCCGCCCCCAACGCCTTCGCCACCGCGTCCCGGACGTCTTGCTGCGAGGGTGCGGATCGGCCCTGGTGTGCGGCGAGTTCGGCGAGGGAGGTCATTGTCACGCCGGGCAGGCCGCAGGCTGTGAAGCGGGTGAACTCCGTGAGGTCGGGGGCGATGTTGAGGGCGAAGCCGTGGCTGGTGATGCCGCCTCTGATGCGCATGCCGATCGAGGCGAGCTTGGCGCCGTCCGGTGTCCACACGCCGACCAGGGACTGGGCACGCGGCGGGGTGTCCCTTCGTAGCGTCTCGAAACCGAGGGTGGCGCAGGCGTCGATCAGGGCGTGCTCGACCTGGCGCACGATGTCGGCGGGGCCGCGCTCGCGCAGGTTCAGGACCAGGTAGCCGATCAGCTGGCCGGGGCCGTGGTAGGTGGCCTGGCCGCCGCGGTCGACCGGGACCAGGGGGATCGGTGAGTCGGCGGGGAGTTCGGCGGGCGGGGTGCGGGAGCCGTAGGTGATGACGGGCGGGTGGCTGAGCAGGGCGAGCCGGTCGGGGATCTCGCCGGCGCGGCGTTGCCGGACCCAGCCGGTCATCCGCTCGACGGCCTCCTCGTACGGCACTTCGCCGAGGTCGAGTCGCTCGATGCCTCCGCCGGCCGCTCCGCTCCCGCGCACGTCGGTCCTGCCCACTTCAGCCATTCCGCAGTATTCCTTATCAATACCCTGTAGGAAATTTAAGTGGAGCTTCACTGTCGCTCTGCCGAGACTACTCCCATGACGAACGCCGCAACCTCCGCCGCGTCCCCTTTCGGCCGTGCCCTCTGCGCGATGATCACCCCCTTCACCGAGTCGGGTGCGCTCGACCTCGACGGGGCCCAACTCCTCGCCGAGCGGCTGGTGTCGGAGGGATGCGACGGGCTCGTGCTGTCCGGGACGACCGGTGAGTCGCCGACCACGACGGACGCGGAGAAGGCGGCGCTCGTCACGGCCGTCCGCGAGGCCGTCGGCGACGGCGTCCCCCTCGTCTCGGGCGTGGGCACCTTCGACACCCGGCACACCGTGGAACTCGCCCTGCAGGCCCAAAAGGCGGGCGCGGACGGTGTGTTGGTGGTCTCCCCGTACTACAGCAGACCCCCGCAGGACGCCCTGGAGGCCCACTTCCGCGAGGTCGCCGACGCCTCGGGACTCCCCCTCGTGCTCTACGACATCCCGGGCCGCACCGGCACCCGAATCGAACCGGAGACCATGATCCGGCTCGCCGAGCACCCCCGGATCGTGGCGGTCAAGGACTGCTCCTACGACTTTCTCGGCACCCAAAAGGTGCTGGACCGGACCGACTTGGCGTACTACGCGGGCTGCGACGAACACATTCTGGCGTTGTACGCGGTGGGGGCCACAGGGTATGTGAGCACCGTCGCCAACGTCGTACCGGCCCAACTGCGCGCGATCCTCGACGCGTTCGAGGCGGGCGACACCCCCGTGTCCGCCCGCCTCCAGCAACGCGCCACGCCCCTCATCGAGTTGATGACGGCGGCGGGACTGCCCGGCACGGTCACCTCGAAGGCCCTCCTCAACGCCCTGGGTCTGCCCGGGGGTTCGGTCCGGGCGCCGCTCCGGCCCGCCGGCCGGGATGCGGTCGACGGGCTGGTGGCGGCGTACGAGGAGTTCATGGCCGGCTGACCGAGGTGTCCGCTGTGCTCAGCGCTGCGCGAACACGGGCTGCCAGCGTCCGGCGCTTACGTCGGTGCCCTTGCGGAAGCCGCTCAGCGGTACCTCCTTGTCACTGCCGATGGTGACCAGCACCAGCCGCTGGTGGAACTCGCTCTCCCCCGCGCCCTTCCCGATGTCCCAGGCGATGAGCGTCCTGTCGTCGGCCCAGGCGAGCAGTTCCTGTCCGTGGACCTCGGTCTTCGCGCCGGTGGCGGAGCCGGTGACGTAGGACGAGGTGTGCCACTGCTGACCCGCGAAGTCACCGGCGACCAGCTTGCCGCTGGGAGACACCCCCGCCTGGATGTACCAGGACCGGTACTTGTCGGCGCCCGTCGGTGCGGGGACCTCGGTGCCCGAGAAGTCGTAGAACAGCTTGCCGATGTCGTCCGAGGGGACGCCGCCCCAGACATGTCTTCCGTCGCGGGTGAGGGCGAAGTCCTGGCGGTTGTTGATCATGCCGTTCCGGCCGTCCGCGCGTTGACCGTCACCGACATCGACCGGGCCCCAGGGTCCCTTGCCGGAGGCGACGTCGAGGACGTAGAAACCGGAGCGGACCGACGGTCGTGCGGGCTCCCCGACATTGGCGTTCGGGTCCGCCGGGTGGAACTCCGCGTCGGGGTTGTAGGTGTAGGTCGTCGCGACCAGTTTCCGGCCGTCGGCCGAGAACGACAGGCCACCGACCTTGTGACCGACCGGGATCCACCGCTTCACCTCACCGGAGGCCAGGTCGAGCAGGCCGATCCGGGAGGCGGGCAGGGTCCGTTCCAGGACGGCGGCGGTCTTCATGCCCGGAGCGATGGCGACGAACGACCACTTGGGGGCCTTCACATAGGTGCCGGTCTTCTGGTCGAGCAGCCAGTAGGTGCGCTCGGAGACGGATTCCGTGGCCGACTTCTTGACCGTGGTCGGGATGTAGTAGGCGGCAAGTGCCGCGTGCCCGGCGGCGATCAGCTCCTGCGGCGGCGACTGGCTCGGGTGACCGCTCACCTTGTCCGGGTCCACGACATTCGCCGGACGGACATCACTCTTCCCCGAGTCGAGCAGCGGCACGCCCACGGCGACGGCGGCCACCGCGACGGTGACGGCGACGACGGTCACCAGCCTTCGGGTACGGCGGCGCCGGCGGACGGCGAACACCCGGTCGGCGAACCCCGGTCCCGCCGGGGGCTGTTCGGCGGCCTGTTCACGCAAGGCTTCGCGTACGAGATCGTCGACGTTCACGGACGCACCTCCACGGGCAAGTGGTCACCGGACGGCCGGAGTTCGGTGTCGGCCGCGCCCAGGGCGGCCAGTTCGGGCGCCAGGACGCGCAGCCGGGCGAGGGAACGGTGGGTGGTGGACCGTACGGTGCCGACCGAACAGCCCAGCAGCCGGGCCACTTCGGCCTCCGGCAGGTCCTCGAAGTAGCGCAGCACGAGGACGGTGCGCTGGCGGGCGGTGAGCCGGGACAGCGCCTCGCGCATCACGACGCGCAGCTCGGCGGCGGACGAGGTGTCCGGGGCCGAGCGGGTCTCCGGCGGTTCGGCGACGGTCAGTTCACGTCTTCGCCACTTCAGCCGCCACCGGCTGACCTGCTGGCGGTAGAGGATCTGCCGTACATACGCTTCGGGTTCGTCGATCCGCTCCCACCGTCCGGCCGCCTTGGCCAGGGCGTTCTGCAGCAGATCCTCACCGGCGTGCCGGTCTCCCCCGCTGAGCAGCACGGCGGTCCTCAGCAGCGCCGACGACCTGTTGTCCACGAAGTCCCGGAAACCTTCCAGCTCTTCGGCATCCATCGTCACCTTCACTCACTTCCCCGACGGCACCCGATGCCCCGCCCCTGTGATCCCTGTGACGCGTGCGGACAGCGCCCGCTATGCCTGTCGGCACGAGAAAATTCCACCCGCCCCGGACCACCGCTCCCCTACGGTGGCCGCATGAGCCGCCGCCCCCTGCTGTTCCTCGACGTCGACGGCCCCCTCAACCCGTATGCCGCGCAGCCGGAGCGCCGCCCCGAGGGCTATACGACGATCAGGGCCACCGTGCGCCCCGGCCCCCCGCTCCGGGTCTGGCTGAACCCCGCGCACGGACCGGTGCTCCTCGGTCTCGGCTACGACCTGTGCTGGGCGACCACGTGGATGGCCGCCGCGAACCGCTGGATCGCCCCGGTCGTCGGCCTGCCCGAACTGCCGTACGTCGACTTCGGCGACGCTCTGTTCGCCGAGCGGCCCGACGGTGTGCACTGGAAGACGGAGGCGATCGTGACGTACGCCGAGGGCCGCCCCTTCGCCTGGGTGGACGACGAACAGGGCGCGCCGGACGGCGACTTCGTGACCGCCCACCATCCCGGCCCGGCGCTGCTGCACCATGTCAACCCCCGACTCGGGCTGCGCGAGGGGGACTTCACGGCGTTGGCGGGGTTCGCGGCGGCCGTACGGCCATGAGTCCCGATACGCGTCGAGCGCCCTTCCGGTGGCCGGAGGGCGCTCGACTCACGTCACGGCGCTGCTAGTTGTGGCTGTGCAGGATCTCGTTCAGGCCGCCCCAGACCGCGTTGTTCGGGCGGGCCTCGACCGTGCCGGTGACCGAGTTGCGGCGGAAGAGGATGTTGGAGGCGCCGGAGAGTTCGCGGGCCTTGACGATCTGGCCGTCGGGCATCGTGACGCGGGTGCCGGCGGTGACGTAGAGACCGGCCTCGACCACGCACTCGTCGCCGAGCGCGATGCCTACGCCCGCCTCGGCGCCGACCAGGCAGCGCTCGCCGATGGTGATACGGACGTTGCCGCCGCCGGACAGCGTGCCCATGGTGGACGCGCCGCCGCCGATGTCCGAACCGTCGCCGACCACGACACCGGCGGAGATGCGGCCCTCGACCATCGACGTGCCGAGCGTGCCGGCGTTGAAGTTGACGAAGCCCTCGTGCATGACCGTCGTGCCCTCGGCGAGGTGCGCGCCCAGGCGGACCCGGTCGGCGTCGGCGATCCGGACGCCCTTGGGGACCACGTAGTCCGTCATGCGCGGGAACTTGTCGACGGACGTCACCTGGAGGTGCAGGCCCTCGGCGCGCGCGTTCAGCCGGACCTTCTCGACCTCGTCCACGGCGACCGGGCCGAGCGAGGTCCAGGCGACGTTGGCGAGGAAGCCGAACATGCCGTCCAGGCTCTGGCCGTGCGGCTTGACCAGCCGGTGCGAGAGGAGGTGCAGGCGCAGGTAGACGTCGTGCGCGTCGAGCGGCTTGTCGTCGAGGGAGGCGATGACCGTACGGACCGCGATCACTTCGACGCCCCGGCGGGCGTCTGGACCGATCGCCTTCGCCGCACCCTCGCCGAGCAGTTCCACGGCGCGCTCGGCGGACAGCCGCTCGGTGCCGGCGGGGCCGGGTTCGGCGGACAGTCCGGGCGCGGGGAACCAGGTGTCGAGGACGGTTCCGTCGGCGGTGACGGTGGCGAGGCCGGCGGCAACGGCGCCGGTGGTGCGAGGTGCGGTCGTGTCGGTCATGAGGGAAACCTAACCTGGAGGGGGCGGCGGGGACCAACTCGTCCACGGGGCGTCTCAGGGAACGACACGCACGGGCCCGCGGCACGGCCCGTGCCACGGCCAACGGGAGCAGCTGACGAGAGCGGCTGACGGGGCGTACGCAGGGCGCGGGTCGGCCCGGGGCGCGAGTGAAGCGGGTTACGGGGCGCGGGTCGCGGTATGCCGCGGCAACAGGTCACGGGCCACACGCAGGTCTCAGGCCGACGGGCCGCAGGTCGCCGGGCGGCGGTCACCAGTCACCGGTCGCCGTGCGCCCGCCTCCCCGCCTCCCCGCCTCCCCGCCTCCCCGCCTCCCGTCAGGGAATCACCCGCCCCAGCACCTCCCGCGCGTACTCCTCGTCGTACGCCGCGTCCGTCAGCAGCACCTGCAGACAGATCCCGTCCATCAGCGCGACCAGGGCCCGCGCGGTCACCGGGTCCGTGCGCCGGGACAGGCGTTCGGCGAGGTCGCGGGCCCATTCGTCGGCGACCGGGCGCAGCGCGGGGCGGCGCAGCGCGGCGAGATACAGCTCGTACTCCAGCTCGACGCCCGTGCGGTCGCCCGCGAGCCACTCCCCCATCCAGCCGGCCAACTCCGCGGCCAGGTCGGTGTGCGGGTCCTCCAGAGCGCCGCGCGCCGCGATCACCTTGGCGAAGCCCTCGTTGGCCTGGCGCAGTGCGGCGACCATCAGTTCGTCGAGGGTCGTGAAGTGGTACGTCGTCGAGCCGAGCGGCACATCGGCCTCGGCGGCGACCGAGCGGTGGCTGAGTCCCGCGATGCCCTTCTGTCCGACGACCCGGATCGCCGCGTCGATGATCCGCTGGCGCCGCTCGGGGTCGTAGCGCCGGGCCATCAGTGCGCGCCGCCCAGGTTGAGGACGACGACGCCGATGATGATCAGCGCGATACCGGCAGCCTTCGCGAAGGTCATCCCCTCGCCCAGGAACACCGTTCCGATGCCCACGATGGCGGCGGTGCCGAGGCCGGCCCAGATCGCGTAGGCCGTACCGACCGACATGGACTTCAGGGTCTGCGCGAGCAGTGCGAAGGAGAGCACGTATCCGACGACCGTGAGGACCGAGGGCCACAGCCGGCTGAAGCCGTGGCTGAACTTCATGGCGGTGGTGCCGCCCACCTCCGCGGCGATCGCCGTGAGGAGCATCAGGAATCCCATGTGTACGAGTGTACATAACAGCGGGAGTCGCGGTCGGCCCATGGCGGCGGCGTCAACTCGGCCGGGGTGAGCCCCTCACCCAAGTAGCCACGTTCTGCGGGGAGTTGATAACGGAATTGATAACGGAGTCGATAAAAGAGCACTGGGAATGAGGGGTGAAGTCCCATACGTCGCACGTCGGCCCCGGAACTCGTAGAAACCGCTCACTGAAACGGCTGCTCACAGCCCTCTCACTCCACTACTGTTTCACCGTTCACTCACCTGGTTTTCACGGCCACGGCCGTCGCCATGGGCGCCGCTGGAGGAACAGCGCATGCCAGACAGCACGTCTCAGCCCCCTCCCCCGCACAACACCGCTTGGGAGAACGGCTGGACCCCCGACACCTCCCGGGCCCCCGGAACCCGCCGGCTCTGGCTGGCCGGGGCGCTCGCCCTCACCACGATCGCCGTGTGCGCCACGGCGATCGTCATCACGGACAAGGAACCTGACGACACAGCACGTACCAAGGAGGCGACGGATCCGTCGTCGATCGGAGCGGACGGTCCCGGCCTGCTCTCGTTCGCCTCGCCGTCGAAGAAGGGCACGCCCACGCCCGACGAGCACAAACCGGCCTCCGAGAAGTCACCCACCGCGTCGGACACCGGCGCGGAGCACAGCGCCACACCCTCAGCGAAGGCGCCCGCACCGTCCAAGTCGGCCTCGTCCCACGGCGGTTCGTCCTCGTCGGGCTCGTCCGGCTCTTCCGGGTCGTCGTCCGGGTCGTCGAGTTCCTCGACCGCCTGGAAGTCGGTCCGCTCGGTCAACTACCCGGACCGCTACTGGCAGGTGAGCGGCGACTACGTCAAGCTCAACCCGGCCGGCTCCGCCACGGCCCGCCGCGCCTCGACCTTCAAAGTGGTCAAGGGGCTGGCCAAGAGCTCCTGTTACTCGTTCACGACGGCCGACGGCAGCTACCTCCGCCACCGCAACTTCATCCTCCGCGCGGAACACAACGACGGCTCGTCCCTCTTCAAGCAGGACGCCACCTTCTGCCCCCGGACGTCGTCCTACTCGGGCGCGGTGATGCTGGAGTCGGTCAACTACCCGGGCCGCTATCTGCGTCACCAGAACTTCCAGCTCAAGCTGGACCAGTACCAGAACAGCAGCCTGTACCGGGCGGACTCGGCGTTCCGGCTGGTGGCCGGGCTCAACTAGGGCCCCTGGACGGTCACTTCACGAAAGGCGATCAGCGAGGCCTTGGGCCGTAGTACGCAGAACTCGTTGTCCTCCGGGTCGGCGAGCACCACCCAGCCCACGGTCTCGCCCTGTCCGATGTCGACCCGTCGCGCCCCCAGTGCGAGGATCCTCCCCCAGCCTTCGGCCGGGGGGACCCCATCTCACTTCGCTCGCCTCGGCGTCCTGGTCGTCGGGGGCGAGGTCGAAGTGCAGTCGGTTCTTGGCCTTCTTCGGCTCGCTCACCGGCATGAAACAGATGCCGGTCGCCGCGAACTCCCCTGGCCCGATGACGACTTCGCGTTCCTTCTCGGACAGGATCCGCCAGTCCAGCACCCCGCACCAGAAACGGGCGAGCCCCGGCAGATCGTGCGCGTCGACGACTATGTGATGCAGCGAAACGGCCATACCTCAAAGGTATGGCCGTTTCTGGTGAGCCAGCAGCTCAGACGTTGAAGCCCAGCGCCCGAAGCTGGTCGCGCCCGTCGTCCGTGATCTTGTCCGGGCCCCACGGCGGCATCCAGACCCAGTTGATGCGGAGCTCGTTGACGAGGCCGTCCGTGGCGGACTTGGCCTGGTCCTCGATCACGTCCGTCAGCGGGCAGGCCGCCGAGGTCAGCGTCATGTCGATGGTCGCGATGTTCGCGTCGTCGATGTGCACGCCGTAGATGAGGCCGAGGTTGACGACGTCGATGCCCAGTTCGGGGTCGACGACATCGAGCAGGGCCTCGCGGACCTCCTCCTCGGAGGCGGGCTTGATCTCCATGGTCTCGGTGTCACTCATGCCGTCTTCCTTTCCGCGTCGGCGTCGACTCCGCCCAGGGCCTGGGCCGTCGCGTCCTTCCACGCCATCCAGCTGAGGAGGGCGCACTTCACCCGTGCCGGGTACTTGGAGACACCGGCGAACGCGACCGCGTCCTCCAGCACCTCCTCCATGTCGTCGTCGGGCTCGATGCGGCCCTTGGACTGCATCAGCTCCAGGAAGGTCTCCTGGATCTTCTGCGCCTCGGACAGCTCCTTGCCGACGAGGAGGTCGTTCAGTACGGAGGCCGATGCCTGGCTGATCGAGCAGCCCTGACCCTCGTAGGAGATGTCCGTGATCTGCTCGCCGTCGTACTTCACGCGCAGCGTGATCTCGTCGCCGCACGTCGGGTTGACGTGGTGCACCTCGGCGTCGCCATCCCGCAAGCCCCGCCCGTGCGGGTGCTTGTAGTGGTCCAGGATGACTTCCTGGTACATCGAATCCAGCTTCACGTTCAGCCAGCTCCTCAGCCGAAGAAGTTCCGTACGTGCTCCAGACCGTCGACCAGTGCGTCGATCTCGGCCGGCGTGGAGTACAGATAGAACGACGCTCGCGTGGTCGCAGGAATTCCGTAGCGGAGGCAGACCGGCCGTGCGCAGTGGTGGCCGACCCGGACCGCGATGCCTTCCTCGTCCAGGACCTGGCCCACGTCGTGCGGGTGGATGTCGCCGAGCGTGAAGGAGATCGCCGCGCCCCGGTCCTCGGCCGTGGTGGGGCCGATGATCTTGAGGTCGGGGACGTCCAGCAGGCGCTTCACCGCGTACTCGGTCAGCGCGTGCTCATGGGCGAGGATCTTGTCCATGCCGATCGCCGACAGGTAGTCGATCGCCGCGCCGAGACCGACCGCCTGGGCGATCGGCGGGGTGCCCGCCTCGAACTTGTGCGGGGCGGGGGCGTACGTCGACGAGTGCATCGACACGGTCTCGATCATCTCGCCGCCGCCGAGGAACGGCGGGAGGTCTTCGAGCAGCTCCTGGCGGCCCCAGAGGACGCCGATGCCGGTCGGGCCGCACATCTTGTGGCCGGTGAAGGCCACGAAGTCGGCCTGGAGGGCCTGCACGTCCAGCGGCATGTGCGGAGCGGCCTGCGAGGCGTCGATCAGGACCAGGGCCCCGACCTCCTGCGCGCGGCGCACGATCTTCTCGACCGGGTTGACCGTACCGAGGATGTTGGAGACCAGCACGAAGGAGACGATCTTCGTCTTCTCGGTGATGACCTCGTCTATGTTCGACAGGTCGAGCCGGCCGTCGTCCGTGAGGCCGAACCACTTCAGCTTCGCGCCCGTGCGCTGCGAGAGCAGCTGCCACGGCACGATGTTGGAGTGGTGCTCCATCTCCGTGATGACGATCTCGGTCTCGTGGTCCACGCGGTAGGGCTCGTCGGCCCAACCCAGCATGTTCGCCACGAGGTTGAGCGACTCGGAGGCGTTCTTGGTGAAGATCACCTCGTCGCGGGAGGGCGCGTTGATGAACGCGGCGACCTTGTCCCGCGCGCCCTCGTACAGCGCCGTGGCCTCCTCGGCGAGCACATGCACACCGCGGTGGACGTTGGCGTTGTAGCGCTCGTAGTACTCGTTCAGGGCGTCCAGCACCTGGCGCGGCTTCTGCGAGGTCGCCGCGTTGTCCAGGTACACGAGCTTCTTACCGTCGTGGACCGTGCGGTCCAGGATGGGGAAGTCCTTGCGGAGCGCCTCGGTGTCGAGGAGGCCCGGCAGTTGTGTCACGCGGATACGCCACCCTTCGCGGTGTAGGCCTCGTAGCCCTCGTTCTCCAGCTTGTCGGCGAGCTCGGCGCCGCCGGACTCGACGATCCTGCCGCCGGAGAAGACGTGCACGAAGTCGGGCTTGATGTAGCGCAGGATGCGCGTGTAGTGCGTGATCAGCAGGGTGCCGACCTCACCGGTCTCGCGGACGCGGTTGACGCCCTCGGAGACGACGCGCAGGGCGTCGACGTCCAGGCCGGAGTCCGTCTCGTCGAGGATCGCGATCTTCGGCTTGAGCAGCTCCAGCTGAAGGATCTCGTGGCGCTTCTTCTCACCGCCGGAGAAGCCCTCGTTGACGTTGCGCTCGGCGAAGGCGGGGTCCATGGAGAGGCGCTCCATGGTCTCCTTGACCTCCTTCACCCAGGTACGCAGCTTCGGCGCCTCACCGCGGATCGCGGTGGCGGACGTACGAAGGAAGTTGCTCACCGACACACCGGGGACCTCGACCGGGTACTGCATCGCGAGGAACAGGCCGGCGCGGGCGCGCTCGTCGACGGACATCTCCAGGACGTCCTCGCCGTCGAGGGTGACGGTGCCGCCGGTGATCGTGTACTTCGGGTGGCCCGCGAGCGAGTAGGCGAGGGTCGACTTGCCGGAGCCGTTCGGGCCCATGATGGCGTGGGTCTCGCCCTGCTTCACGGTGAGGTCGACGCCCTTGAGGATCTCCTTCGTGGCGTTGTCGGCCTCGACGGTGACGTGCAGGTCGTGGATTTCAAGCGTTGCCATGGGTTCCTCAGGACTCCTGGGTGAGGGAGACGAGCACGTCGTCCCCTTCGATCTTTACGGGGTAAACGGGTACGGGGCGCGTGGCGGGGAGGCCGGACGGCTTGCCGGTGCGCAGATCGAACGCGGAGCCGTGCAGCCAGCACTCGATCTGGCAGTCCTCGACCTCGCCCTCGGAGAGCGAGACGTTCGCGTGCGAGCAGATGTCGTTAATCGCGAACACCTCTCCCGCGGTACGGACGACCGAGACCGGCGTGCCGTCGAGTTCCACCCGCTTCGGGGTGTCCTCCTCCAGCTCGCTCAGCCCACAGGCGCGTACGAAGGACATCAGACCGACGCCTCCAGCTCCGCGTCGATCTTCTCCAGCAGCCGCTCCTGGATGTCGGCGACACCGATCTGCTGGACCAGTTCGGCGAAGAAGCCGCGGACCACCAGGCGTCGGGCGTCGTCGGCCGGGATGCCGCGGGCCATCAGGTAGAAGAGCTGCTCGTCGTCGAAGCGGCCGGTCGCGGAGGCGTGTCCGGCGCCGACGATCTCGCCGGTCTCGATCTCCAGGTTCGGCACGGAGTCGACGCGGGCGCCGTCGGTCAGCACGAGGTTGCGGTTCATCTCGTATGTGTCGGTGCCCTCGGCGGCGGCCTCGATGAGCACGTCACCGATCCACACCGCGTGGGCGCCCTCGCCCTGGAGCGCGCCCTTGTAGACGGCGTTGGACTTGCAGTGCGGGACGTTGTGGTCGACCAGGAGACGGTGCTCCTGGTGCTGGCCCGCGTCCGTGAAGTACAGGCCGAACAGCTCGGCCTCGCCGCCGGGTCCGGCGTAGGCCACGCGCGGGTGCAGTCGTACGACATCGCCGCCGAAGGTGACGACGAACGACTTGAACGTGGCGTCCCGGCCGATCAGGGCGTTGTGCTGGCCGACGTGCACGGCCTTGTCGTCCCAGTCCTGGACGGAGACCACGGTCAGCTTGGCGCCGTCGCCGATGACGTAGTCGACGTTGGCGGCGAGGACAGCGTCACCGGTGTGGTCGATGACGACGACGGCCTCGGCGAAGGCTCCGAGTTCGACGACCTGGTGGCCGTAGGCGACCCCGCCCTCGCCGTGCACGGCGATCCGGATCGGCTCGGTGAGGACCGTCTCCTTGGGGACGGTGATCACGCCGGCCTTCTCGAACGCCGAGTACGCCTGGGCGGCGACGCGGTCCACGGGGGTGCCCGCCCTGCCGAGTCGCGCGTCCTCGCGGCCCACGGTCTCGACGGTGACGCCCTCGGGGGCCTGGACGTCCACCTTGACGCCCTCGCCGGTGGCGACCGCGGTGCCGTCGTGCAGCCCGCGCAGGCGCTCCAGCGGGGTGAACCGCCACTCCTCCTCGCGGCCGTGGGGGACCGGGAAGTCCGCCACGTCGAAGGAGGGGGGCGCGCTCATGCGCGTGGCGACGGTCGACTCGGCGGCAACTGCCACCGCGCCGGCGGTGGTGGACCCCACCGGAATACTCTGAGCCTCAGCCATGGCTGTCGGTCTGCTCTCTTTCCTGCGTCAGGTTTCGCTTACTGCTGTACGGAAGGCCGGTCTTAACCGACCGAGCCTTCCATCTGCAGCTCGATCAGCCGGTTGAGTTCGAGGGCGTACTCCATCGGCAGTTCCTTGGCGATCGGCTCGACGAAGCCGCGCACGATCATCGCCATCGCCTCGAACTCGGTCATGCCCCGGCTCATCAGGTAGAAGAGCTGGTCGTCGCTGACCTTGGAGACGGTCGCCTCGTGGCCCATGGACACGTCGTCCTCGCGGACGTCCACGTACGGGTACGTGTCCGAGCGGGAGATGGTGTCGACGAGCAGCGCGTCGCACAGCACGTTCGACTTGGAGCCGTGGGCGCCCTCGCCGATCTCGACGAGACCGCGGTAGGACGTACGACCGCCGCCGCGCGCCACCGACTTGGAGACGATGTTGGAGGACGTGTTCGGCGCCATGTGGACCATCTTGGAGCCGGCGTCCTGGTGCTGGCCCTCGCCCGCGAAGGCGATGGAGAGGGTCTCGCCCTTGGCGTGCTCGCCCATCAGGTAGACGGCCGGGTACTTCATCGTCACCTTGGAGCCGATGTTGCCGTCGATCCACTCCATGGTCGCGCCCTCGTAGGCGACGGCGCGCTTGGTGACCAGGTTGTAGACGTTGTTCGACCAGTTCTGGATGGTCGTGTAGCGGCAGCGGGCGTTCTTCTTGACGATGATCTCGACGACCGCGGAGTGCAGCGAGTCCGACTTGTAGATCGGCGCCGTACAACCCTCGACGTAGTGCACATAGGCACCCTCGTCGACGATGATCAGGGTCCGCTCGAACTGGCCCATGTTCTCCGTGTTGATGCGGAAGTAGGCCTGGAGCGGGATCTCGACCTGCACGCCCTTGGGCACGTAGATGAAGGAACCGCCGGACCACACCGCGCTGTTCAGCGACGCGAACTTGTTGTCGCCGACCGGGATGACGGTGCCGAAGTACTCCTTGAAGAGCTCCGGGTGCTCCTTCAGCGCGGTGTCGGTGTCGAGGAAGATGACGCCCTGCTCCTCCAGGTCCTCACGGATCTGGTGGTAGACGACCTCGGACTCGTACTGGGCCGCGACACCGGCGACGAGGCGCTGCTTCTCCGCCTCGGGGATGCCGAGCTTGTCGTACGTGTTCTTGATGTCCTCGGGCAGGTCCTCCCAGGACTCCGCCTGCTTCTCCGTGGAGCGCACGAAGTACTTGATGTTGTCGAAGTCGATGCCGGAGAGGTCGGAGCCCCAGTTCGGCATGGGCTTCTTCTCGAACAGGCGCAGGCCCTTGAGGCGGAGCTTGGTCATCCACTCCGGCTCGCTCTTCTTGCCGGAGATGTCCCGGACGACGTCCTCGTTGATGCCGCGCTTGGCGGAGGCACCGGCCACGTCGGAGTCGGCCCAGCCGTATTCGTACGTACCCAGACCCTCGAGTTCGGGGTGGGCAGTCTCCTCGATGGGGAGCGTCATGCGGGGTTCCTCCCGGCGGTACTTGCAGATGTGTCAGATGTGGTCTTGGAAATCTTTGGGATGAACGTGGTGCACACACCGTCGCCGTGGGCGATGGTCGCCAGTCGCTGGACATGGGTGCCGAGCAGCTGGGAGAAGAGCTCTGTCTCCGCCTCGCACAGTTGCGGGAACTGCTCGGCGACATGGGCGACCGGGCAGTGGTGCTGGCAGAGCTGCTCACCGACCGGTGCGCTACGCGCCGTAGCAGCGTACCCGTCCACGCTCAGGGCCTTGGCCAGGGCTTCCGCGCGATCCTCGGGGGCGGCGGCCTCGACGACCTTGCTGTACGCGACGGCCTGGGCGGCCATGCGGTCACGGGCGAAGGCGACGACGGCCTCGTCCCCGCCCTCACGCTGCGCGATCCAGCGCAGCGCGTCCGCGGCGAGCTTGTCGTAGGACTGGTCGAAGGCGTCCCGGCCGCAGTCGGTCAGGGCGAACACCTTTGCGGGACGGCCGCGCGTGCGCGCTCCGTAGACCCGCTGCTCACGTGCTTCCACGACGACGTCGGCGACAAGTGCGTCGAGATGACGGCGTACGGCGGCCTGGGTCAACCCCAGCCGGCCTGCGAGGTCGGTCACGGTCGACGGGCCGTGGTCCAGGATGGAGCGCGCGACACGGTTGCGGGTGGACCGCTCACCGGTCGCGAGTTCCTCCTGCGGAGCCTCGCCAACGTTTTTCACAACGCCATTGTTGCGTAATTCCTCAGAGGCAGGCAACCCGCGCCCCCGCCACCCGGCGGTGCGCTGCGTCACTTAGGTATACCTAATCTGACCTGCGGAAACGATCTTTGATCGATCAATCGGGTGGCGCCGCCGACCCCCTTCCGGGAGACTCCACGACCATGCCCGCACCCCCTCCCACCGGCCCACTTGTCACCCGGGACACACTCGCCGCCGACCTGCGCGAGGCGGGCGTGCGCCCCGGCGAGATCCTCCTCGCGCACACCTCCCTGAGCTCCCTCGGATGGGTCTGCGGAGGCGCCGTGTCGGTCGTCCAGGGAATCCTCGGCGCACTCGGCCCGGACGGCACCCTGGTGGTCCCCACCCAGACCGGCGACCTCTCGGACCCGGCCCACTGGGTGAACCCGCCGGTCCCCCGCGAGTGGTGGGACACCATCCGCACCTCCATGCCGTCCTACGACCCCCTCGTCACGCCCTCGCTCGGCGTCGGCGTCGTCCCGGAGACCGTCCGCACCTGGCCCGGCGCCCTGCGCTCCGCGCACCCGCAGACCTCCTTCGCGGCGATCGGCCCGCACGCCGCCGAGATCCTCGACGGCCACGCCCCCGACTGCCGGCTCGGCGAGCGCAGCCCGCTGGCCCGCCTGGAGGGTCTCCACGCGCGCGTGCTGCTGCTCGGCGCGGGCTACGACTCCTGCACCAGCTTCCATCTCGCCGAGTACCGGATCCCGTCCCCGCTGGTCGATCTCGGCCGTCCCGGCCCGGACGGCTGGGAGACGGTGACCGAGGTGTCGATCTCCTCCGACCGCTTCGACGAACTGGGCCACGACTTCGAACGGGACCGTTCCGTCGTACGCGGAAAGGTGGGCGCGGCCGACGTGCGGCTGTTCCCGGTGGGCGACGCCGTGGCCTACGCGGAGCGGTGGCTGCCCCTGCACCGTCCCCGTGAGGAGGAGATCCTGCCCCCGCCGCTCTGAGGCAAGGTCGGCCTACCTAGACTCGGGCCCATGCGAAGTGAGCCCGTGCTCCAGGTCCAGGCCCTGGTGAAGCGGTACGGCACGAAGACCGCGGTGAACGGCCTCGACCTGGTGGCCAGTACGGGTGTCACCGCAGTGCTAGGTCCCAACGGAGCGGGCAAGACGACCACGGTCGAGACCTGCGAGGGGTACCGGAAGCCGGACTCCGGCACGGTGCGCGTCCTGGGCCTCGACCCGGTCCGTGAGTCCGCCGCACTGCGCCCCAGAATCGGCGTGATGCTCCAGTCCGGCGGCGTCTACTCGGGCGCCCGCGCCGACGAGATGCTCCGCCACATCGCCAAGCTGCACGCGCACCCGCTGGACGTGGACGCCCTCATCGAGCGCCTGGGCCTCGGCAGTTGCGGCCGCACTACGTACCGCCGACTGTCCGGGGGCCAGCAGCAGCGCCTCGCGCTGGCCATGGCCGTCGTGGGCCGCCCCGAACTGGTCTTCCTGGACGAGCCGACCGCCGGCCTCGACCCGCAGGCCCGCCGCGCCACCTGGGACCTCATCCGCGACCTCCGCGCGGACGGCGTCTCCGTCATCCTCACGACCCATCACATGGACGAGGCCGAGCAACTCGCCGACGACGTCGCGATCATCGACGCCGGCAAGGTCGTCGCGCACGGCACCCCCGAGGACCTGTGCCGGGGCGGCGCCGAGAACACCCTCCGCTTCACCGGCCGCCCCGGCCTCGACGTCGGCTCCCTGCTGAAGGCCCTCCCGGCCGACTCCACGGCCGCCGAACTGACCCCGGGCTCCTACCGCGTCGGCGGCAAGGTCGACCCGCAGCTGCTCGCCACGGTCACCTCGTGGTGCGCGCAGCACGGGGTGATGCCGGAGAAGATCTCGGTCGAACGGCACACCCTGGAGGACGTGTTCTTGGAGCTGACCGGCAAGGAGCTGCGCGCGTGACAACGACCACCGCCCCTGGGACGTACACCCCGGCACCGGGGGCGGCGCCCCTCCCCCGCATGATCGCGGCACAGGCGATCCTCGAAACGAAGATGCTCCTGCGTAACGGCGAACAGCTCCTCCTCACGGTGGTCATCCCGACCCTCCTGCTGGTCCTGTTCAGCTCGGTGGACATCGTCGACACCGGGAAGGGCAAGTCCGTCGACTTCCTCGCCCCCGGCATCCTCGCGCTCGCCGTGATGTCGACGGCGTTCACGGGCCAGGCCATCGCGACGGGCTTCGAGCGCCGCTACGGCGTCCTGAAGCGCCTCGCGTCCTCCCCGCTCCCCCGCTGGGGCCTGATGACCGCGAAGACGGCGTCGGTGCTCGTCACGGAGATCCTCCAGATCATCCTGCTGACGGCGATCGCCTTCGCGCTGGGCTGGTCCCCGCACGGCAACCCCTTCGCCGTACTCCTCCTCCTGGTCCTCGGCACGGCGGCCTTCTCCGGCCTCGGTCTCCTGATGGCGGGCACGCTGAAGGCGGAGGCCACCCTGGCCGCCGCGAACCTGGTGTTCCTGCTGCTCCTGGTCGGCGGCGGGGTGATCGTGCCGATGGACAAGTACCCGTCGGGGGTGCAGGACGTACTGGGGCTGCTGCCGATCTCCGCGCTTTCGGACGGGTTGCGGGATGTGTTGCAGCACGGGGCGGGGATGCCGTGGGGGGACCTGGGAATTCTGGGCGTGTGGGCGGTCGTGGGGCTGGGGGCGGCGGGGGCGTTCTTCCGCTGGGAGTAGGCCTGTGCCGGACCCTCGTGAAAGCGTGCACAAGCACCCCCCTACGATGGTCCCCGTGCCAAACGTGACCCGCGCCGATGTCGTAGCCGCCGTGCGCAACCCCCTCGCCTTCATCGCCGCACGCTGGACCCCGGATCCCCGGACGGTTCAGCGGGCGGCTCTCGCCGCGCTCGTGATGTCGGTGGTCATCGTGGTCACCGGCGGTGCCGTGCGGCTGACGGGATCGGGGCTCGGCTGCCCGACCTGGCCCAAGTGCACGGACGACTCGCTGACCACGACCAGCGCGATGGGCTTCCACGGAGCCATCGAGTTCGGCAACCGCATGCTGACGTACGTGCTGTGCGCCGCCGTCGGCTGGGCGATCATCGCGGCGCGCTCGGAGAAGCCTTACCGCCGTACCCTGACCCGGCTTGGCTGGGCGCAGTTCTGGATCGTGATGAGCAACGCGATCCTCGGCGGGATCGTGGTGCTGGTCGGCCTCAACCCGTACACGGTCGCGGCCCACTTCCTGCTCTCCTCGGCGCTGATCGCGGTCGCCACGCTGATGTGGCAGCGCAGCCGGGAGGGCGACGCGGAGTCCAAGCCGCTGGTAGGCAAGGCCGTGCAGCAGCTGGTGTGGTTCCTGGTCACCGCCTCCGTGCTGCTGATCGCGGTCGGCACGGTGGTGACCGGCGCGGGTCCGCACGCGGGTGACTCCAAGGAGGTCGACCGGATCCCGATCGACTGGGAGACGGTCGCCAAGCTGCACGCGGTGCTCGCCTGGATCGTGGTCACGCTGACCTTCGCCCTGTGGTTCGTCCTCAAGGCGGTCGACGCCCCCAAGGGCCCCCTGGACCGCACCCGCGAGCTGTTCCTGATCCTGCTCTCCCAGGGCGTCATCGGATACGTCCAGTACTTCACCAACCTCCCCGAGGCCCTGGTCGCCCTCCACATGCTCGGCTCCTGCCTGGTGTGGATCGGGGTGCTGCGGGTGCTGCTGTCGCTGCGCGAGCGGCCGGAGGTCGTGGCCGACCTGCCGGGCCCGTCGGTGGAACAGTCGCTGCCCACGCGTGCGTGAGGCATCACCCGTAGCGGGCCACCCAGTCGTCGATCGCGGGGCCCAGATAGGCCCGGGTCAGCTCCGCCCGGCGGTGGAGCCAATCGCCCTCTACGGAGGCGGCGGACGGTACCGGATCGTCGTAACGCCGCCGTACGACGTCCTCCACGACCTCCACCGGAGCGCCGAGCGAGGGCAGCAGGTCGAGGGCCTCGCGCTTGGTGATCAGGCGGCCGTCCCGGCGGGTGACGGTCGCGCGGGCGAAGGTGGTCAGGCCCACGTCGACCCAGCCGTTCTCGAGCCAGATCTGCGGCTTGTCGACGGCCGGCCGCCAGAACTCCCGCTGGTCCCGTACAACGAACTCGGCCAGCTCCTGGTCCGTCACGGCCGGCAGCAGGTCCTTCGGTGATCCGCCGTGCAACACCCGCCCGAATTGGTGCAGTTCACGCCGAGTGACAGGCGTGACGGGCCGACGGGTGACGTGGTCGTGGGCCCAGGTGAGGTGGCGCTGGTTCGGGGCGTCCTGGGTGCCCGGGGCGAGGTAGCTGCAGTGCAGGCGGACGGCGAGGGGGTCGGTGCGCAGGCCGCGGTGCAGGGCGACGAGCCGGCGGGCGGTGCTCGGCTTGAGGGGATGGTCGAGGATGGCTATCAGGTCCAGGTCGCTGCGGCCCTCCTGGTAGTCGCCCCCGCCGAGCGAACCGTGGGCCCACACGGCGACGGGCTCCAGGGGGGCCAGTTCGTTCAGGAAGCGGTCGAGCAACGCGTCGGTCGGCATGGGTCCAGTCTGTACAGCTCACTCCAGCCCGTACACCCTCTTCGCGTTGCCGACCGCGATCAGTCCCGCGACCCGCTGCGCGTCGGCGAGCGACCAGGCCCCCTCGGCGACCCAGTTGCCGAGCACCCGCCCCAGGGCCTCGCGGAACAACCGGGCGCCCACGACGTGCAGTTCGGGCAGCCCGTGGGCCCCGCTGGAGAAGAGGATCTTGCCGAACGGGGCCAGCTCCAGGATCTCGGCGAGCACGGTCGCGGCGCGGGCGCCGGTGCGGACGAGCGCGGCGCCCGAGTCGGCGTAGACGTGCGGGAAGACACCTGCGAGATGGGCCGCGTGGCGGTGGTACGGGTAGCTGTGCAGCAGGACCAGGTCGGTGCCGAGCCCGGCCGTCGCGCGCACGAAGTCGGTGAGCAGGACGGGGTCGGTGCGGTCGATGCGCGCGCCCGGTTCGCCCAATCCGGCGTGCAGTTGGAGGGGCAGCCCGGACGCGACAGCGATCCACAGCAGGTGCCGTAGCAGGACCGGATCGCTGAGCGGCCCGCCGACCCGCCGCCCGGCCAGCCAGCGGCCCGCCGCGCCCCGGACCTCGCCCGGGCCGGGGGGTTCGGGCGCGAGCGCGAGACCGTGCCGTACGCCCGCCACGGAGGTGAAGGCCACCGCGCCGGCCGCGGCGCCGTGCACCGACTCGGCGAGGTTGGCGAGGAAGGACTCGACGGTGCCGGAGGTGTCGGCGACCTGTTCGGCGAGGAGTTCGAGGCGGACGATCTCCCGCGCGTCCGCCTGCCCGGCGGTCGCCATCTCGGCGGGCCCGGTGAGGTCGCCGGGCAGGCCCGTGTCGATCAGGTACGTCGTGATACCACTGCCGCGCAGCAGCCTGCGCTCCGCTTCCAGTACTCCGAGTTCACGGCGCCGGGCGAGATAGCGGGCGGGCGGACAGTGCGGCTCCAGACCGAGCAGGGGCGGGCACCATCGTCGTACGGCGAATCCGGTCTGGGTGTCGAAGAGGGTGGTGCCGGGGGCGGGCGGGCCCTCGGTGCGGGCGAGTTGGGCCTCGAAGGTGCCGAGGCCCAGCTCCGTTCTCAGTACGCCGTGGCAGTACTGGTCCACGAGGGACGGCGTTTCGATCATCCGGGCTCCCCGTGGCAGTTGACCGCGTCGCTTGTACGGGGCCTAACGGGTGAACCGGGGGTGAGGTGTTGCTGGTACGCACCCCGTGTGAGGGGGGCGCCCAGTCGTCAGCCGTTGCTCGGGCCGCCGATCTGGATGCCCGCCATCCGCTTCCACTCGTACCGCCCCGTCGTCACCTTCGCGGCGAACTCTCCGTCGAAGTCCTCGTGGACGGTGATCCCGGACTTCTCGACGGCCTGTTGGGCGATCTCGTAGGACGTGGCCACGAGGTCGCCCCAGCCGCCGTCCTCGCCGACGAGGACGATGCGGGCGCCGCGTTCCCCGATGTACGCGACCTGGCCCTCGGCCCCGCCGTGCGCCTTGGAGAAGGTGCCGATCTGCTTGGCGAGGCGGGCCACCTGGCGCTCGGCCTTCGCGTCAACCTGCTGCGTGTCTGCCATGGCCAGGATGCTACCGACGGGTAGACCCAACGGCGACGGGCGGGGGGAGTGACTCCTGCCTCAGGAGGAGCCGGTGCACTACCTGAGGAAGGGGTCCACCGCGATCGCCACGAAGAGGATCGACACATAGGTGATCGACCAGTGGAAGAGCCGCATCTCCTTGAGCTTGCCGCCGGTCACCTCGGCCTTGGCGCGGTTCTGCAGGCCGTGTGCCTCCCAGAGCCAGAAGCCGCCGGCCAGCAGCGCGACCAGGGTGTAGAACCAGCCGGTGTAGCCGAGGGGCGTGAGGAGAAGGGAGACCGCGACCATGGCCCAGCTGTAGATCACGATCTGCCGGGCGACCACCTTGTTGGAGGCGACGACCGGGAGCATCGGCACGCCCACGCGCGCGTAGTCGTCCTTGACCTTCATGGAGAGCGGCCAGTAGTGCGGCGGCGTCCAGAAGAACATGACGAGGAAAAGAATGATCGGAGCCCAGGACATGGAGTCGGTGACCGCGGACCAGCCGATGAGGACCGGGAGGCAGCCGGCGATCCCGCCCCACACGATGTTCTGCGAGGTACGTCGTTTGAGGATCATCGTGTAGACGACGACGTAGAAGAGGAGCGCTCCGAGCGCGAGCCACGCGGACAGCCAGTTGACGGTCAGGCCGAAGAGGAGTGTCGAGACGACGGCGAGGGTGATGCCGAAGGCGAGGCACTCGCGGGGGCTGACCATCCCGGTGACGAGAGGGCGCTGCGAGGTGCGGTCCATGAGCGCGTCGATGTCGCGGTCGATGTACATGTTGAGCGCGTTCGCGCCACCGGCGGAGAGATAGCCGCCGAGGCAGGTGAGGAGGACCAGCTTGAGGTCGGGCACACCCTGCTGGGCCAGGAACATCACCGGAACGGTGGTGATCAGCAGCAGCTCGATGATCCGCGGCTTGGTCAGCGCCACGAACGCCATGACCCGGGCCCCGATCGGCCGCCGGCTCGGGCTCTGACTCGCCCCGACAATCCCCGCTGGACGGGATTCAACGGCCGTCACGCACACCCCTGACAGAGACATCCCAGCAAGCCTCCGGGTGTGAACTCCCCGTAACGGCTCGCGCGTACCACGCCACTGTAGACGTTGCCCAGACCCGGACATTCGCGGGGGTGGGGTCGTGTTGGGCACCGCCTCCGGAAGAGCTGATCAGCACTCTGTTGAGCACTCGAACGAGCACCTCCGTATTCAGTTGCCGAATACGGAACGGACCGGTCGGGAGGCGGATCCCCGAGAGTCCCGGCAGTCTGGAATGACTCGAAAAAATGCACGTTCTTACGGGGGTAGGCTCGACAACGGCCGGTGGGCGCCGCGTGCACCGGCATTCGACATGCGTGACATGTGGAGAGGAGCCCTGACCCAGGGTGAGCACCAAGCCGACCACAACAGACCTCGACTGGACCGAGTTGGACCAGCGCGCGGTGGACACCGCGCGCGTCCTGGCAGCCGATGCCGTACAGAAGGTCGGTAACGGCCATCCCGGTACGGCGATGAGCCTGGCCCCGGCCGCGTACACCCTCTTCCAGAAGGTGATGCGCCACGACCCCGCCGACGCCGACTGGGTGGGGCGCGACCGGTTCGTCCTGTCCGCCGGTCACTCGTCCCTGACCCTCTACACGCAGCTCTACCTGGCCGGTTTCGGCCTGGAGCTGGCCGACCTCGAAGCGTTCCGCACCTGGGGCTCCAAGACTCCGGGGCACCCCGAGTACGGGCACACCACCGGTGTGGAGACGACGACCGGCCCGCTGGGCCAGGGTGTCGCCAACGCCGTGGGCATGGCCATGGCCGCCCGCTACGAGCGCGGCCTGTTCGACCCGGACGCCCCGCAGGGCGAGTCCCCGTTCGACCACTTCATCTACGCGATCGCCGGTGACGGCTGTCTCCAGGAGGGCATCTCCGGGGAGGCGTCCTCGCTCGCCGGCCACCAGGAGCTCGGCAACCTCATCCTCCTGTGGGACGACAACCACATCTCCATTGAGGGCGACACCGAGACCGCGGTCTCCGAGGACACGGTCAAGCGCTACGAGGCCTACGGCTGGCACGTCCAGCGCGTCGCCCCGAAGCCGGACGGCGACCTGGACCCGCACGCCATCTACAACGCCATCGAGGCCGCGAAGAAGGTGACGAACAAGCCGTCGTTCATCGCGATGCGCTCGATCATCGCCTGGCCCGCGCCGAACGCGCAGAACACCGAGGCCGCGCACGGCTCGGCGCTCGGCGCCGACGAGGTCGCGGCCACCAAGCGCGTTCTCGGCTTCGACCCCGAGAAGTCCTTCGACGTCTCCGACGACGTCCTCAAGCACACCCGCCAGGCGCTGGAGCGGGGCCGCGAGGCGAAGGCCGCGTGGGAGCCGTCGTACCAGGAGTGGCGGACCAACAACCCGCAGCGCGCCGCCGAGTACGACCGCATCGCCGCGGGCGAGCTGCCGGCCGGCTGGGAAGAGAAGCTCCCGGTGTTCGAGGCGGGCAAGGGTGTCGCCACCCGTGCCGCGTCCGGCAAGGTCCTCCAGGCGCTCGGCGCGGTCATCCCGGAGCTGTGGGGCGGCTCGGCCGACCTCGCGGGCTCGAACAACACGACGATCGACAAGACGTCGTCGTTCCTCCCGGCGGACAACCCGCTGCCGGAGGCGAACCCGTACGGCCGCACGATCCACTTCGGTATCCGCGAGCACTCCATGGCCGCGGAGATGAACGGCATCACGCTGCACGGCAACACCCGTGTCTACGGCGGCACGTTCCTCGTCTTCTCCGACTACATGCGCAACGCGGTCCGGCTCTCCGCGCTGATGCACGTACCGGTGACGTACGTGTGGACGCACGACTCCGTCGGCCTCGGCGAGGACGGACCCACCCACCAGCCGGTCGAGCACCTGGCCTCGCTGCGCGCCATCCCGGGCCTGAACGTGATCCGCCCGGCCGACGCCAACGAGACGGCGATCGCCTGGCGCGAGGTCCTGCGCCGCTACACCAAGGTCTACGGCAAGGGTGCCCCGCACGGCTTCGCGCTGACGCGTCAGGGTGTGCCGACGTACGAGGCCAACGAGGACACCGCCAAGGGCGGTTACGTCCTCTTCGAGGCGTCCACGGGTACGCCCGAGGTGATCCTCATCGGTACCGGTTCCGAGGTGCACGTGGCCGTCGAGGCGCGCGAGCAGCTGGAGGCCTCCGGGGTGCCGACGCGAGTTGTGTCCATGCCCTGTGTGGAGTGGTTCGACGCGCAGGACAAGGAGTACCGCGACAGCGTCCTGCCGCCGTCGGTCAAGGCGCGGGTCGCGGTCGAGGCCGGGATCGGTCTGACCTGGTACCGGTTCGTCGGGGACGCCGGTCGCATCGTTTCCCTGGAGCACTTCGGGGCTTCCGCCGACGGCAAGGTGCTCTTCCAGGAGTTCGGCTTCACTGCCGAGAACGTGGCCGCCAAGGCCCGGGAATCCATCGCCGCCGCCCAGAGCTGACGCTGACAAACGACACGTAGGAGATGCATTTTCCATGACAGACGCACTCAAGCGCCTCTCCGAGGAAGGCGTCGCGATCTGGCTGGACGACCTGTCGCGCAAGCGGATCACGTCCGGCAACCTCGCCGAACTGATCGACCAGCAGCACGTCGTGGGCGTCACCACCAACCCGTCGATCTTCCAGAAGGCCATCTCTTCGGGCGACGGTTACGAGCAGCAGCTCACCGACCTGGCCGCCCGCAAGGTGACCGTCGAGGAAGCCATCCGCATGATCACGACGGCGGACGTCCGTGACGCCGCCGATATCCTGCGCCCGGTCTACGACGCGAGCGGCGGCCAGGACGGCCGGGTCTCCATCGAGGTCGACCCGCGCCTCGCGCACAACACGGCGGCGACGATCGCCGAGGCCAAGCAGCTGGCGTGGCTGGTGGACCGTCCCAACACCCTGATCAAGATCCCGGCCACCCGGGCGGGTCTCCCGGCGATCACCGAGGTCATCGGCCTCGGTATCAGCGTCAACGTCACGCTGATCTTCTCGCTGGCGCGCTACCGCGAGGTGATGGACGCGTTCATCGCGGGCCTGGAGAAGGCCAAGGAGCGCGGCCTGGACCTGGCGAAGATCCACTCCGTGGCGTCCTTCTTCGTGTCCCGCGTGGACACCGAGATCGACAAGCGGATCGACGCGCTGGGCACCGACGAGGCCAAGGCCGCGCGCGGCAAGGCCGGTCTGGCCAACGCGCGGCTCGCCTACGAGGCGTACGAAGAGGTCTTCGGCACGCCGCGCTGGGCCGCCCTCGACAAGGCGCAGGCCAACAAGCAGCGTCCGCTGTGGGCCTCGACCGGCGTCAAGGACAAGGCGTACAAGGACACGCTGTACGTGGACGACCTGGTGGCGCCGAACACGGTGAACACCATGCCGGAGGCCACCCTTGAGGCCACCGACGACCACGGTCAGATCACCGGGAACACCATCTCCGGCACGTACGAGCAGTCCCGCGCCGAGATCGCCGCCGTGGAAGCGCTCGGCATCTCGTACGACGAGGTCGTGCAGCTGCTGGAGGACGAGGGCGTCGAGAAGTTCGAGGCGGCCTGGACCGACCTGCTCAAGTCGACCGAGGCGGAACTCGCGCGCCTCGCCCCCTCGGAGGGCTGAGACCTTGGCTCCTCATTCCGGTTCCGGAGCGAACCCGCTTCGTGACCCCGCCGACCGACGGCTCCCGCGTATCGCGGGGCCGTCGGGCCTGGTCATCTTCGGCGTCACAGGCGATTTGTCACGCAAAAAGCTGATGCCCGCCGTGTACGACCTCGCCAACCGGGGTCTGCTGCCGCCGGGCTTCTCGCTCGTCGGCTTCGCCCGGCGCGAGTGGCAGCACGAGGACTTCGCACAGGAGGTCCACGACGCGGTCAAGGAGCACTCCCGTACGCCGTTCCGTGAGGAGGTCTGGCAGCAGCTCGTCCAGGGGATGCGCTTCGTCCAGGGCACCTTCGACGACGACGACGCGTTCGAGCGGCTCCGCGACACGATCGACGAACTGGACAAGGCACAGGGCACGGGCGGCAACTTCGCCTTCTACCTGTCGGTGCCGCCGCGCTCCTTCCCCGTCGTCATCCAGCAGTTGAAGAAGCACGGGCTGGCCGACCAGGACAAGGGTTCCTGGCGCCGCGCGGTCATCGAGAAGCCCTTCGGCCACGACCTCAAGTCGGCCGAGGACCTCAACAGGGTCGTGCACGAGGTGTTCGCCGCGGACCAGGTCTTCCGCATCGACCACTACCTCGGCAAGGAGACCGTCCAGAACATCCTGGCGCTCCGCTTCGCCAACACGATGTTCGAGCCGATCTGGAACCGGTCCTTCGTGGACCACGTGCAGATCACCATGGCCGAGGACATCGGCATCGGCGGCCGGGCCGGCTACTACGACGGCATCGGCGCCGCCCGTGACGTCATCCAGAACCACCTGCTCCAGCTGATGGCGCTGACCGCGATGGAGGAGCCCTCCTCCTTCTCCGCCGACGCGCTGGCCGCCGAGAAGGAGAAGGTGCTCGGCGCGGTGCGGCTGCCGAAGGACCTGGGCAGGAACACGGTCCGCGGGCAGTACGCCGAGGGCTGGCAGGGCGGCGAGAAGGCCGTCGGCTACCTCCAGGAAGACGGCATCGACCCGCAGTCGAAGACCGACACCTACGCCGCCATCAAGGTCGAGGTCGACAACCGCCGCTGGGCGGGCGTCCCCTTCTACCTGCGCACCGGCAAGCGCCTGGGCCGCCGCGTCACGGAGATCGCGGTCGTCTTCCAGCGTGCCCCGCACTCCCCCTTCGACCAGACGGCGACGGAGGAGCTGGGCCAGAACGCCATCGTCTTCCGCGTCCAGCCCGACGAGGGCGTCACGGTCCGCTTCGGCTCCAAGGTGCCCGGCACCTCGATGGAGATCCGGGACGTCTCCATGGACTTCGCCTACGGCGAGTCGTTCACGGAGTCCAGCCCCGAGGCGTACGAGCGCCTGATCCTCGACGTCCTCCTGGGCGACTCGAACCTCTTCCCGCGCACCGAGGAGGTCGAGCTGTCCTGGAAGATCCTCGACCCGATCGAGCGGTACTGGGACAAGCACGGCAAGCCCGCGCAGTACCAGTCCGGGACGTGGGGTCCGGTCGAGGCGGACGAAATGCTCGCACGAGAGGGACGGAGCTGGCGCCGGCCATGAAGATAGACCTCACCGACACCACTGCCAGCAAGATCAACAAGGGGCTGGTGAAAGCCCGCCGCGCCATCGGCACCCCGGCCGTCGGCGTGGTGCTCACTCTCGTCGTCGTCACGGACGAGGAGAACGCCTACGACGCCCTGAAGGCCGCCAGCGACGCGTCGCACGAGCACCCCTCCCGCAAGCTCGTCGTCATCAAGCGCGTCTCACGCTCACCCCGGGACCGCACCCAGTCCCGCCTCGACGCCGAGGTACGGGTGGGCGCGGACGCGGGCAGCGGCGAGACGGTCGTCCTACGGCTGTACGGCGAGGTCTCCGACCACGCCCAGTCCGTGGTGCTGCCGCTGCTGCTGCCGGACGCGCCGGTGGTCGTCTGGTGGTCGGTGGACGCGCCGCGCGACCCGTCGGCCGACCCGCTGGGCGCCCTCAGCCAGCGCCGGGTCACCGACAGCTACGCGGCGGAGAAGCCCGTCGACGAGCTGCGGTCCCGCGCCGAGAGCTACCAGCCGGGCGACACCGACCTGGCCTGGGCCCGGATCACACCGTGGCGTTCGATGCTGGCCGCCGCGCTCGACCAGGTCTCCACGGAGATCGTCTCCGTCGAGGTGGCGGGCGAGGAGTCCAACCCGAGCGTCGAACTGCTCGCGATGTGGCTCGCCGACCGGCTCCATGTGCATGTCCGGCGGGCGGTCTCCGCCGGTCCCGGTCTGACCCAGGTGCGCCTGGAGACGACCGGCGGTCCCATCACGCTGCACCGGTCGGACGGGGCGATGGCCACCCTGGCACTGCCCGGCCAGCCGGACCGCGCGGTGGCGCTCAAGCGCCGCGAGACGTCCGAACTCCTCGCGGAGGAGCTGCGCCGGCTCGACCCGGACGACACCTACGCGTCCGCGCTGCGCTTCGGCGTGGACCGGCTGGGCGGTATCCAGTCGGCGGCGGAGCGGGCCGAGGCAGCCGCCGACCAGCCGGTACCGGCTCTGCCGGTCCGCGCGGTTCCGGAGGCGACGCCCGCCTCGGCTCCGGCACCGGCACCGGCTGCCAAGTCGGCTCCGGCATCGGCGTCTGCTTCGGCGGACCAGGGTGACGCCGACCGGCCGACCCCCGCGAAGATGCCCCCGGTCAAGAAGCAAGAAGGCTGATCCGCAGTGAGCACTCCCCAGCTCGTCGTCCACCGCGACAAGGAACTGATGGCCCAGGCCGCCGCGGCCCGGCTGATCACGAAGATCGTGGACGCCCAGGCCTCGCGCGGCTACGCCTCGATCGTGCTCACCGGCGGTCGCAACGGCAACGGTCTGCTGGCAGCTCTGGCGGGTCAGCCCGCCCGGGACGCCATCGACTGGGGCCGGCTGGACCTGTGGTGGGGTGACGAGCGGTTCCTGCCCGAGGGCGACCCGGAGCGGAATGTCACCCAGGCCCGCGAGGCGCTGCTCGACGCGGTGCCGCTGGACCCGAAGCGCGTGCACGCCATGCCCGCGTCGGACGGTCTCTACGGCGCCGACGTGGACGCGGCGGCGGCGGGCTACGCCGAGGAACTCGCCCGGTCCGCCGGTCCCGAGAACCACGGCTCCGTCCCGACCTTCGACGTCCTGATGCTGGGCGTCGGCCCGGACACCCATGTGGCGTCGCTCTTCCCGGAGTTGCCCGCCGTACGGGAGACCGAGCGCACGGTCGTCGGCGTCCACGGCGCGCCCAAGCCGCCGCCGACCCGGGTCACCCTGACCCTGCCGGCGATCCGCTCCGCGCGTGAGGTGTGGCTGCTCGCGGCGGGCGCGGACAAGGCGGAGGCCGCGGCGATCGCGCTGTCCGGCGCGGGCGAGATCCAGGCACCGGCGGCCGGTGCCCAGGGCCGCTCGCGCACCCTGTGGCTGCTGGACGCGGCGGCGGCCTCACAGCTGCCGCGCGCGCTGTATCCGCCGGCTTCGGCCTGACACCGGCACCCTGCCGAAGAGCCCGTACGACTTCGGTCGTACGGGCTCTTCCACGTCTCAACGTCCGCGCAGCTCCCGGTACTTGGCGACCAGGGCCGTCGTCGACGCGTCCAGGCCGGGCACGTCGGCGCCCTCGGTGAGCGCGGGTTCGACGCGCTTGGCGAGGACCTTGCCCAGTTCGACGCCCCACTGGTCGA
>NZ_JALJRY010000023.1 GCF_024519455.1 Streptomyces sp. STR69
AGGCGACCTCGCCGCACTGCTCACCGGCGGCGACACCTGGACAGTCACCGGCTGAGCCGCCGGCCCATCGGCCGCACGAGGCCCGGGAGGAGATCTTCCGGCCAGGACGCTCGGCGCGCTGATCGCCGACCTGATGCCGGACGGAGGCCGCGCTGATCTTTCTCGGCAAGGACACTCTCGGCCTGCTGCCGCCCGGCAACGGCCTGGCCTTTCTGGGCGTCATCGGCTCCTCCGGCCTGCCCGCCCTGCACAGCGCCGTCCTGTTCCCGGCACGGTCCTGCTGTTCACCCGCGCCGGACGGTGGCAGTCCGCCGGCGGCCCCGCCCCCGAGCCGGCAGACCGGACCGGGGCCGTACCGCAGCCGCAGACAGCGACCTGAGCGGCATCGCGGCAACCGGCCGGCGGAGGAGCGCTTGAGGCGGTTTTGAAAGATGCTCCATCGCAGCCTCGAAGACTGTCCGTACCGAATGCGGATCCCTGGGAGTGCCCGGAATCCCCCCGGCGTCCCCCCACCCCGGGGACGCGGACGGAAGCGGAGGCTTGTGACATGACCGTCGAGCTTGTGGGCGCCGCCGAACACGCCCTGCCCGGCCGGGAGTTCGCCTCCCTGTACGCGCAGGCGCAGCGGTTCTACGCGCACCAGATGCGGCTCCTGGACGCGCCCGACACCGAGTGCTGGGCCGAGGTCTTCGCCGAGGACGCCCTGCTGCAGCTGCCGTCCCGGCCCGAGCCGGTGCGGGCGCGCGCCGGGCTGGAGGGCTATGTGCGGGCCGGCGCGGCACGGCAGCGGCGGGCCGGCAGCCGCCTCGACCACTGGGTCGGCATGCTCGACGTACGGCCGCAGGCGGACGGGTCGCTGCACACCCGCTGCTCGGCGCTGGTGTACGTCACGCCGGGCCGGGGCGGCCCCAAGGTGCTGTACGTGTGCGTCATGGAGGACGTCCTGGTCCGCCGCGGAGGCGAGTGGCGCATCGCGCACCGCCGGGTGACCCGCGACGACCTGGCCTGATCCGGAGCGGCGGACACCGCTCCAGGCGAGCTCGAAGTTCCGTACACGGTACGGGACTTGGGGCCGAACCCCGCCTAGGGTCGTACACGCACATCCCCTCCCTGTCCGCGCCCGCCCGCCGTCTTCGACGAGGGCGGGCGCGTCGACGTACGAGGGAGAGTCCACGAGGACTCGAGAGCCGTTCGAGGTGCGCTGATGGCGGCGGCCGTCGCGGGCGGGACGCCGCTATCGTCGTCATCGTCCTGGTCCGGGCCCCGGGTCGTCGGGCCGGACGCCGGAGTGTCTCGTCGATGGAGTGCCCATGCAGAAGGCGGAAGAGCCGGAACTGCGCCTGTTCGTGTTCCACCACTCCGGCGGTTCGCATCTGGCGTACCGCGACTGGCCGTCCTGCTTCCCGGCCCACTGGGACGTGCGGGTCCCCGACGCACCGGGCCGCGGCCCGCGCGACCGGCGCCCCGCGCTGAACGACGCGGGCGCCCTGCTCGACCACTTCCTGCGCGAGCTGGACACCGGGCTGACGGGCCACTACGCGTTCTTCGGGCACAGCATGGGCGGACTCGTCGCCTATGAACTGACCCGCCGCCTCCTGGACCTGGGCCGCACACCGCCGCTCTGGCTCGGCGTGTCCGCGCGCGGCACGCTGCACCCCGACGGGGACCCCGTGCGCCGGCACCTGCTGACCGACGCGGAACTGCGGCACGAGCTGGCGACGATGGGCGGCACACCGTCCGAGGTCATGGACCACGACGAGCTGTGGGAGCTGTTCGAGCCGACCATCCGCGCCGACCTGCGGATGAGCGAGACCTGGCGCACCGAACCCCTCACCGCGCCGCTGCCGGTGCCCCTGTCGGTGTTCGGCGGCACCCGGGACCAGGTGGCGCCGCCGCACCGCCTGGACGGCTGGGCCGATGTCACCGAGCGCTTCCTGGGCCGGCATCTGTTCGACGGCGGCCACTTCTACTTCCAGGACCACCTCCCCGAGGTCGCCCGGCGGATCCAGGACGACGTGCGCCGCGCCCTGCCGGCCGCCCGCCCGCCGTCCGCGGTGGCGCGATGACCGTCCTCGCCCCCGCCGCACCGGCCCCGGTGCGCACCCAGGTGACCGAGGTGACCGAGTTCCGGCTGCTCGGGCCGGTCGTCGTGTACGACCGGGGGACCGGGACGGGCATCGCGCCCTCCGGCCCCAAGCAGCGGATCCTGCTCGCCGCCCTGGTCGTCCACGCGGGCGAACAGCTGTCCGTGGACCGCCTGGTGGAGGAGCTGTGGGGCGACCGGCCCCCCGCCAACGCGCCGAGCGCTCTGCACAGCCACGTCGCCCGGCTGCGCCGGCTGCTGCCGGCCCCGGGCCACGAGTGGATCAGCACCCTGCCCACCGGATACCTGCTGAACCTGGGGAGGGCCTCGACCGACGTGGCGCACTTCACCCGGCTGTCCGGCCAGGGCCGGGCGGCCGCCCCCCAGGACCCCCGGTACGCGGTCCGGCTCCTCGGCCAGGCACTGGCGCTGTGGCAGGGCACGGCCCTGCAGGACAGCTGTCACGGCCCCCTGTGCACGGCCGAGGCGGACCGCCTCGGCGAGCAGCGCCTCACCACCCTGCAGGCCCTGTACGAGGCGAGCCTGAACTGCGGCAGGCACGCCGAGATCATCTGCGACCTGGAACGGCTCACCGCCGCCCATCCGCTGTGCGAGCGCCTCTACGACCTGCTGATGGTCGCCCTGTACCGGTGCGGCCGGCAGTCGGAGGCCCTCGGCGTCTACGAGCGCGCGCGCCGCCGTCTGGTCTCCACGCTCGGTGTGGAACCCGGCCCGGCGCTGCGGTGCCGCCTGGAGGCGGTCCTCAACCACTGCCCCACGCTGACGGCACCGCGTCCGCGCGACGCGGACCTGGCGGCGGAGGCGGCGAGCCTCCAGACCCGGATCGACCGCCTGGTCCAGGACCAGGCGGACCTGCTGCGCAGAGTCCGGGAACAGGGCGCGGGCCGCTGACGCCGCGGCCACCGCCGCCCGGTGCTCCGGGGCGGCGGCGGTCCTGCCGGGAACTCAGAGCAGGCCGGTGAACGCGGCGAAGACGTCGTCGAGTTCGTTCGTGTGCACGGTGAGCGACTCGGGTGCGAGCGCTGCCGCGTCGAGGACCGCGAGCACGGCCCGCAGCGTCGCGACGCCCGCGTCCGCGGGGACCTGGAGGGTGAGGGCCCCGGGGTCGCTCCACGCTCCGTCGAAGGCGGCGGCGGCCCGGTCGAGCGCGCCCGCGTCGGCGAACCGCAGGCGGACGACGGCGGCGGGCGGGTCGTCGCGGGGCCCGGGGACCGCGACCGGCCGGTCCGGACCGGGTGCCCGGTACGTCGGCAGGAGGCTCAGGGTGGAACGGGCCGGGGGCACCGCGCACCCGGGCCCCTCGAAGGAGAGCCCGCCACCGGTCCCGTACCCGTCCGGGGCGTCGTCGTGCCACGGGTCCGCCTCGGTCAGGGCGTCCAGCAGGACGGACCTGGCTTGTGGTGACAGGCAGGCGGCGAGTCGGCGCGCGCACTCCCGGGCCTCGTCCCCGTCCGTCCCGGCCGCGGTGACCAACTCCTGGACGAGGACCGCCGGTCGCGGGGCGCGCCCGGAGCCCGGCGGCTGCCCGAGGGCCCGCGGTTGCTGTCGCTGTCGCCACTGCTCGTTCACGGCAGGACCTCCTCCTCGTCCGGGTCCGGCACGATCACCGTCCCGGTCCCGTCGTCGGTGAACATCTCCAGGAGGACCGAGTGCGGGATCCGCCCGTCGATCACCCGGGCCGCGCCCACCCCGCCCCGTACGGCCTCCAGGCAGCCGGTCATCTTGGGCACCATGCCGTCGCTCAGCTCCGGCAGCAGCTTCTCCAGCTCGTCGGCCGTCAGCCGCGGGATGACCTCGGCACTGTGCGGCCAGCCCGCGCACAGCCCCGCGACGTCCGTCAGCATGACGAGCGTCTCGGCCCGCAGCGCGGTCGCGAGCGCCGCCGCCGCGGTGTCGGCGTTGACGTTGTGGACCAGGCCGTCCTCGGCGCTGCGGGCGAGCGGCGAGACCACCGGGATCCGGCCGCTCGCCAGCAGGCCGTCCAGGGTGGCGGTGTCCACACCGGTGATGACGCCGACCCGGCCGACGTCGACCGGTTCCCCGTCGATCCACGGCGTGTGCCGTACCGCGGTGAGGGTGTTCGCGTCCTCGCCGGTCATGCCGACGGCGAGCGGGCCGTGACGGTTGATCAGCCCGACCAGCTCGCGCTGCACCTGGCCGGCGAGGACCATGCGCACCACGCCCATCGCGGCCGGCGAGGTGACCCGCAGACCCGCCTTGAACTCGCGTTTCATGCCGCGCCGTTCGAGCTCGGCGTCGATCTGGGGGCCGCCTCCGTGCACCACCACGGGCCGCAGCCCGGCGTAGCGCAGGAAGACGATGTCGCGGGCGAAGGCCGCTGTGAGGTCCTCGTCGACCATGGCGTGTCCGCCCAGTTTGACGACGACCGTCCGGCCCTGGTGACGGGCCAGCCACGGCACGGCGTCGCCGAGGGCGCGGGCCTTGGCCCGGGCCTGGTGCACGCCGACGGTCATGAGACCCTCGCCCGTCGAACGAGGCCGCCGACCGGGAAGTTGGCGCTCATGGGTCACAACTCCTTCTGTGGGGGACCCCGGCCGCGGGCTGGACCCCACGACCGGTGGACATGTGCTGGAAAGCCGCACGAAAGGACTTGGCTGTGATGCGGGTTCCTGGGACGGTGAACGCCGGCCGGCCCGAGAGGTGCGCGCCGCGGTCTCGCGCGCGGGTTCTCGAGTGTCCTGCCGCGGGGTCACGTCCTGTCAACGGGACAGCGGTTCGGCCCGCCCCTTCAGGCGGCCGAGCGTGCGGCCGGCACGGGGCGGGTGCGGCTCAGCTCCCGCTCGGTGCGCCGCAGCACGATCGAATCGGCGATCTCGCCGCTGCGGACCGCGATGTTGGACAGCAGGGCCGAGGACAGGCCGTGGGTGTGCTCGGTGCCGCCCTGGAGGTAGACCCCGCTGGTCAGCCCCGACCCGCTGACGAGGCGGTAGTCGCGTTCCACCTGGTGCCTGCCCGCCGTGTCGCGCAGGAAGTGCCGGTCGAAGTCGCCGAGCAGACGGGCCGGGTCCAGGCCGTCGTAGCCGGTGGCGAACACCAGCGCGTCGACGGCGAGTTCCTCCGTCCGGTCGTCGAGCAGCGAGCGCAGGGTCACCCGCGTCTCGTCCCCGGCGCGCTTGACGTCGGTGACCCGGGTGAGGTTGCGGAAGTGCAGCCGCGTGCTGTCGCGCACCCGCTCGTCGTAGGAACGCCGGTACAGGTCCCGGATGACGTCGGAGTCGACCACCGAGTAGTTGGTGTTGCGGTGGTAGCGCCAGAAGGCGTCCCGTGCCCGGTCGGTGCCGAAGTAGTGGTCGTCGACCGCGGCGGGGTCGAACACCTGGTTGGCGAAGGGCGTGTCGTCGGCGATGGCATAGCCGTAGGACGGGACGACCGCGGAAACCTGGGCGTGCGGCAGCGAGTCGTGGAAGAACCGGGTGATCTCGGCCGCGCTCTGGCCGGCGCCGACCACCACCACGTTCTTGAGGTCCTGGGGGTCCTGCGCGTGGAACCTGCTGAGGAACTCCGAGCTGTGCCACACCCGTTCGTCGGACGTCACTCCCTCCGGCAGGCGCGGCACCAGGCCGGTCGAGATGACCACGTTGCGTGCGGTGACCGTCCGGGTGGCACCGTCGCTGCCGCGCACCTCGATCTCCAGGAGGTCGGACGCCGGCGCTCCTGCCCCGGCGACGGACCGGATCGAGGTGACCTCGGTGCCGTAGGTGACCCGGTCGCCCAGATCGGCGGCGGCCCACTCCAGGTACTGGTGGAACTCCTGGCGGGTGGGGAAGAAGTCCTGGTTGTTCACGAACTGCACCAGCCGGCCGGAGGCGTGCAGATACGAGACGAAGCTGTACCGGGACAGCGGATTCCTGTACGTCGCCAGGTCCTTGAGGAACGAGATCTGCATGGTCGTCGACGGCAGCAGCATGTTCCGGTGCCAGCCGAAGGCGGGCTGCCGCTCGAAGAAGTGGGCCCTGACCGGATGCTGGGGAGTGCTCGCCCCGTGTTCTTCCAGAGCGATTGCGAGCGACAGGTTGGACGGGCCGAACCCGATACCGACCACGTCGTAGACCTCTTCGCTCCGCCTGCCCGTTGTCTCCATGTGAATGCTCCCGATGCGTCTGGAAATCAACCGGTGGCCCACAGCGCCTTCCGGCTTGGCAAAACCTTGCCATGATGTTGGCAACTCGATCCTGAGATCCGGTGTTGTGGCGCTGGAGTGATGGCGGAGTCCCTGGTGAGAGGGGTGACTTCGCTGCGCGGTGGCGAGGAGAGCATTGCCCGGCGCCGCCGTGTGCGCCGCGTGTCGTGCTCGGGGCGGGGCTCGCCGGCACCGTGCGGCTCCGGGCGTGGAAAAGCGGGATCAAGGTGTTTTTGGAGCATTTCTCGAAAAGGAATCGAAGACCGCTGGAATGCTTCTCCAGACCTTCTCCAGGCGCTCGGGACGTGGAAGCATTGTCCTGTCGGCGGGACGGTCGTACGGTCGGCCGGGATTCTCGAAACAGGCCGGTTTCCGAAAAGGAGAATGCGAATGTTCGTGCCCGGCTTTTATCGCGAGCCGAATAATTCCTGGATGGCGGAGCTGATCCGCGACAACCCATTGGCTCTCGCGGTGACGAACGGCAGCTGTGAGAACGGCCCCTTCGCCACGCACCTGCCGGTCATCCTCGACCCCGACGCCTCCGGCGACGCCGGCAGCGCCGGAAACGAGCTGACGGGGGCCACACTGCTCGGGCACATGAACCGGGCCAACCCGCACTGGGCGGCGCTGGAGTCGGGCAGCGTGCTGCTGCTGACGTTCACCGGCCCGCACTCCTACGTGTCACCCACGGTGTACGGGACGACTCCGGCCGCCCCGACGTGGAACTTCACCGCGGTGCATGTCAGGGGAGTGGTGGAGAAGATCGACTCGGCCGAGGAGACGCTCGGCGTGGTGCAGTCCACCGTGCGCGCCTTCGAGAAGACGTTCGGCGACGGCTGGGACATGACCGAGTCGCTCGGCTACTTCCGCCGGATCCTGCCCGCCGTCGGAGCCTTCCGGTTCACGGTCACGGGGGCCGAGGGCATGTTCAAGCTCAGCCAGGAGCAGCCGGGCGAGGTGCGCGAGCGGGTGCAGGCGTCGTTCGGGCAGAGCGGCTGCACGTACCGGCGCGAGGTCGCCGGGCTGATGAACCGGCTGCCGTGAGACGCCGGTGGCGTCCGCGCCGGGGACTTCAGGCGCTGATGGCCACCGGCCGGGTCCGCTGCTCGGCGAGCCCCAACCTGCCCTGCACGCCCTTGAGTTCGGCGACCCCGGGGTGCTCCGCCGGTGTGCCGGGCTCCTCCAGAGCGGTCGCCGCCGCGCTGTCCAGCGTGGTCATCACCCACTGCTCGAAGTCGACGCCCAGCTGCTGCGCGGCCTGGTGCCACCACTCCAGCCGGCTGCCGGGAACCTCCAGGCGCCGGCTCGGCTCGGCGGGAGCGGCCGGCTGCGGCTCGCCCTGGCGCGCGGCGCGCAGGGCGCCGCGCAGCTGCTTGGTGGACCACTCCCGCTGCTCGGCGCGGTCGAGCCAGACCTCCTGGTCCGCGACCGGCATGGAGGCCAGTTCGGCGTGGTGCTGGAAGCTCAGGGCGGGGCGGCGCCGGGTGAGGTCGAAACGCCGCGAGACCCACGCGTAGTTGCGCAGGGTCTGGTACGACAGGCCGGCGGCGCGGATCCCGCGCTGGTAGCGGTCGGTGTAGTGGTCCTTGCCGTACACCAGCCAGTCGCCCAGCCACCAGGAGGACGAGTCCAGGACGTCGGCGAGCTGCCGGCCGGCCCGCTCCCACTCGTCGTAGGCCATCTTGGCGGGCATCTGCAGGCCCACCCTGGTCGTCAGCACCGGGACCCGGCGCGGCGCGGACGCCGTGGCGCGTGCCGGCCGCGGCGTCACCTGCGGGACGGTGGCCGCCGTGCCGCCGTGCGACTGCGCGGTCTGACCGGCGTGATGCGCCATCATGCCTCCTGAGAACGGTGCATATAACCGTCGACAAGCCTCGCGGAACGGCCTGGGGCGGCACCGGAGCGGTACTCGAACGGTTGCGCGTAGAAATTCTCCGTGGCACGACACCCGTCCTTCCCGCCGGGACATGCGGCGCCCGCGGATCGGCCGTGCGTCGGAAAGGGAACCGGCGGACGGGTGTCAGTTCGCGTCCTGGCCGAACTTCGAGGTCGACCAGACATGGCCGAGCACCGCGAGGCCCAGGCACCACACCAGGGCGATCCACCAGCTGTCGCCGATCTCCGTGCCGAGGAGGAGGCCGCGCAGGGTCTCGACGGCGGGGGTGAACGGCTGGTAGTGGGCGATCGGCCGGAACCAGCCGGGCATGGAGCGCAGCGGGACGAAGGCGCTGGACAGCAGCGGCAGCAGGATCAGCGGCAGGGCGTTGTTGCTGGCCGCCTCCGCGGTCGGGCTGACCAGGCCCGTGCCGACCGCGATCCAGGTGAGCGCCAGGGCGAACAGGACGATCAGCCCGAACGCCGCGAGCCAGTCGAGGACGCCGGCACCGCTGGAGCGGAAGCCGATGGCCACGCCGACGGCGGCGACGAGGACCACGCTCAGCACCGACCGCAGAACGCTGCCGACGACATGTCCGACGAGGACCGAGCCCCGGTGGATGGCCATGGTGCGGAAGCGGGCGATGATGCCCTCGCTCATGTCGGTGGAGACGGACACCGCGGTGCCGATCACCGTGGAGCCGATCGTCATCAGCAGGATGCCGGGCACGAGGTAGGCGAGGTAGGCCGAGCGGCCCGCGCCGCCGCTCATCGCGCCGCCGAAGATGTAGACGAACAGCAACAGCAGCATGACCGGGGTGAGCAGCAGGTTCAGGGTGAGGGAGGGGTGGCGCCGGGCGTGCAGCAGGTTGCGGCGCAGCATCGTGGAGGAGTCGCGCACGGCGAGGGAGAACCGGGTCGGGCGGGTGGGAGCCGGGGAGGAGCTCATCGCAGGGTCTCCTCGGGCTGGTCGGGCCGGACCGGCAGCCCGCCGTTGTCGGTGAGGGCGAAGAACACGTCGTCGAGGTCGGCGGTGTGCACGGTCAGCTCGTCCGCCTCGATGCCGGCCGCGTTGAGCCAGTCGAGGATGGAGTGCAGCTCCTGCTGGGTGCCGTCGCTGACGATCTGCAGCGCCAGCGCCTCGTCGTCCCGGGTGGCCCCGCGCAGCGTGGAGGCGGCGAAGCGGTACGTGGCGGGGTCGGTGAAGCGCAGCCGCACGTGCCCGCCCGGGACGAGCCGCTTCAGCTCCGCGGCGGTGCCCTCGGCGGCGATCCGGCCGTTGTCCAGCACGGCGATGCGGTCGGCGATGCGGTCGGCCTCCTCCAGGTACTGGGTGGTGAGCAGGACGGTGGCGCCGTCGGAGACGAGCTCGCGGACGATGCCCCACATGGTGTGGCGGGAGCGCGGGTCGAGGCCGGTGGTCGGCTCGTCCAGGAAGATGATCCGCGGGCTGCCGACCAGGGTCATGGCGAGGTCGAGGCGGCGCTTCATGCCGCCGGAGTAGGTGGAGGCGGGCTTCCTCGCGGCCTCGGCCAGGTCGAACCGCTCCAGGAGGGCGGCGGCGACCCGCCGCCCCTCGGCCCTGGGCAGATGGTGCAGGTCCGCCATGAGGAGCATGTTCTCCTCGCCGGTGATCAGGCTGTCGACGGCGGAGAACTGCCCGGTGACGCCGATCGCGGCGCGTACGGCCTGGGGGTCGGCGGCGAGGTCGTGGCCGCCGACGCGCAGGTCGCCGGCGTCGGCGCGGACGAGGGTGGAGAGGATGTTGACGGCGGTGGTCTTCCCGGCGCCGTTCGGGCCGAGCAGGGAGAAGACCGTCCCGTACGGGACGGCCAGGTCGATGCCGTCGAGCACGACCTTGTCTCCGTAGGACTTGCGCAGCCCGTTCGCCGCGATGGCCAAAGTGCTCATGAGGGTGTTCCTCCGGGGCTGCGGGCGGTCAGAGGCTGCGGGCGGTGATGTCGCCGTAGGTGGTGCTGGCGTGCAGGCTCAGGTCCGAAGTGCCGGTGTTCCGCAGGGAGTTGTGGATGTGGCCGTAACCGGTCTCTGCGTCCAGGGAGGCGGAGACGCCGCGCGCGGCGGCGACCGTGATGTCGCCGTGCCGGCTGCTCAGGCTGACCGTGCCGCGCACGGCCTCGCCGATCTGGATGCCGCCCTTCTGGACACTGATCTCGGCGGGGCCGTTGAGGCGGCCGACCGAGACCTCGCCCTCGTGGACGCTGAGGCGGGCGCTCGCGGCCTCGTCGAGCTTGACCGAGCGGTAGCCGCCCGAGAAGGCGACGTCGCCGAGGCGTCCGACGCCGCGGAACTCGGCGCCGGCGGCCTTCGCCTCGACCCGGGAGCCGGCGGGCAGCATGACGGAGACCTCGACGGACCCGGAGTGACCGAGGAACCGGTGGGCCGCCTCCGTGCCCGCGATCCGCAGGACGCCGTCCTCGAAGGCGGCCCTGATCCCCTCGACCGCCTTCACGTCGCGGCTCCTGGCCGGGTTGGCGGGCCGGATCTCGACCACGGTGTCGGCCCGGTCGGCGGCGATGAACTGGATGCGTCCGGCGGGGATGTCGACCTCGGCGGAGATGGGGGCGGGGGTGTCGAACTTCTGCGTCGCGTACTCGGTCTTCAGCATCGGGTGCTCCTTGGGCTTGTTGTTTCCGATGTAGAAAACGCTACGTTGCATTCAATGATCTGGCAACAAGGCTGTTGCGCACTGTATGCGTTGTCGCAGTTCAAAGCTGTTAAATTGTTGCAATGGATATGAATTTAATGCAACAGTGGCAACCTGGTCAGTTGCAATGGGCTGTGGGTGAACGCTCCGTGGTGACATCGGTTCCGGCATGGACCTCGGACAGCGCCGCCCCGAACCCGTCGAGGAAGGTGTCCACCTCGCGGTCCGACACGATCAGCGGCGGGGCGAGCCGGATCACGTCCGGCACCGCCGCGTTCACCAGCAGACCCCTGTCCTGGGCGGCCTGCTGCACGCGTGCCGCGAGGTTCCCGCGGAGCACGACGCCCACCAGCAGGCCGGCACCGCGGACCTCGCGCACCAGCGGATGGGCCAGGTCCTCCAGACCGCGCCGCAGCCGCGTCCCGGCCCGGACCACCCGGTCGAGGAGACCCTCCCGCTCGATGGTGTCCAGTACGGCCAGGGCGGCCGCGCACACCACGGGGTTGCCGCTGAAGGTGGAGCCGTGCGTGCCGGGTGTGAGCAGGTGCGCGGCGGCGCCGAAGGCGAGCGTCGCGCCGATGGGCAGACCGCCGCCGAGGCCCTTGGCGAGGGTGACGACGTCCGCCTCGACCCCGTCGGCCTGGGCCGCGAACCAGTGGCCGGTGCGCCCGATGCCGGTCTGGACCTCGTCCAGGACGAGGAGGGTTCCGCTCGCCGCGGTGATCTCGCGGGCCGCCCGCAGATAGCCGGGCGGCGGCACGACCACGCCGTTCTCCCCCTGCACGGGCTCCAGGACCAGCAGCGCGGTGTCCTCGGTGACGGCGGCGCGCAGGGCCGCCACGTCCCCGTAGGGCACATGGGCGACCTCACCCGGCAGCGGCAGGAACGGGCGCTGTTTGGCGCCCTGGCCGGTGAGGGCCAGGGCCCCCATGGTGCGGCCGTGGAAGCCGCCGACGGCCGACACCATGTGCGTACGGCCGGTGAGCCTGCCGATCTTGAAGGCCGCCTCGTTGGCCTCGGCGCCGGAGTTGCAGAAGTAGACCCGGCCCTCCCGCCCGGCGAGGTGCAGCAGGCGTTCGGCGAGGCGCACGGTCGGCTCGGCGACGAACAGGTTGGAGACGTGCCCGAGGGAGGCGACCTGCGCGCAGACGGCCCCTACGACCGCGGGATGCGCGTGGCCGAGCGCGTTGACCGCGATGCCGGCGAAGAAGTCCAGGTACGCGTTGCCCTCGGCGTCCCGGACCCGGCAGCCCCGGCCCTCGGCCAGCGGCAGCCGGGGAGTGCCGAAGTTGTCCATCATGACGCTCTGCCAGCGGCCGGTCAGCGCCGCGTTGGCCGCCCCGGCGCCCGCCGCGTCCTCCCGTGTGCCGTTGCCCGCGGCCGGGCCGCCGCCGTCCGGCACGACCGCCGCGCCGGTCCGTCCGAAAGGGCTCATGAGGCGTACTCGCTGTTCTCGTGGACGTAGGCGGCGGTGAGGTCGTTGCTCCAGACGACGGCGGAGTCGGTGCCGGCGGCGAGGCCCACGGTGATGTCGACGCCGCGGCCGGTCATGTCCACCAGCGCGCGGTCCTCGCCGACGGAGCCGCCCCGGCAGACCGGCACGCCGTTGATGGCGACGTCGAGCCGGTCGGGTTCGAAGGCGGCCCGGGTGGTGCCGATCGCGGACAGCACCCGTCCCCAGTTGGGGTCCTCGCCGTGGATCGCGCACTTCAGGAGGTTGCTGCGGGCGATGGCGCGGCCCACCTCGACGGCGTCGTCCTCGCTCGCGGCGCCCGTGACCTCGATGCGGATCTCCTTGCTCGCGCCCTCCGCGTCCCCGATCAGCTGCCGGGCCAGATCGGCGCAGACCGTGCGGACGGCCTCCGCGAACTCGCCGTATGCGGGGGCGATGCGGGCGGCGCCGGAGGCGAGCAGCAGCACGGTGTCGTTGGTCGACATGCAGCCGTCGGAGTCGACCCGGTCGAAGGTGACCCGGACGGCGTCCCGCAGCGCCCGCGCCAGCGCGCCGCTGCCGAGGTCGGCGTCCGTGGTGAGCACGGCCAGCATGGTGGCGAGCCCGGGGGCGAGCATGCCCGCGCCCTTGGCCATGCCGCCGACACTCCACCCGCCCCGGGCCACGGCGGCCGTCTTGGGCACGGTGTCGGTGGTCATGACCGCACGCGCCGCGTCCGCGCCGCCGGCCGCGGACAGCCGGGTGACGGCGCTCCCGACGCCGGGCAGGAGCCGGTCCATCGGCAGCGGCACCCCGATGAGCCCGGTGGAACAGACCGCCACGTCGCCGGGGTCGAGGCCGAGCAGCTCGGCGGCCCGCTCGGCGGTGGCCCGCGTGTCCTTCAGTCCCTGCGCTCCGGTACAGGCGTTGGCGCCGCCGGAGTTGAGCACGACCGCGCGGATCCCGCCGTCGGCCAGGACCTGCCGGGACCACTGGACGGGGGCGGCCTGCACACGGTTGGAGGTGAAGACACCCGCCGCGGCACAGCGCGGCCCGTTGTTGACGACCAGCGCCAGATCCTCGCTGCCGTTGTCCTTGATTCCCGCGGCGATGCCCGCCGCCGTGAAGCCTCGTGCTGCGGTGACGCTCACTGCACCTCCTCGTTCGGCCCGCCGCGCCGGCGGCCGATGTCCGTGCCGCCCCGGATCACGGCGCGACTCCGGTCGTGGAAAGCCCCAGCCCCTCGGCGAGACCCAGGGCGATGTTCATGCTCTGCACGGCGCCGCCCGCGGTGCCCTTGGTGAGGTTGTCGACGGCGCCGACCGCGATGACCCGGCCGACCGCCGGGTCCAGGGCCACCTGGACCTGGACGGCGTTCGACCCGTGCACGGCCGCGGTGCTGGGCCACTGCCCCTCGGGCAGCAGCCGCAGGAACGGCTCGCCGGCCAGTGCCTTCTCGTACGCGGCCCGTACGTCCCGGGCGCCGACGCCGGGCCGGGCCGCGGCGGAGCAGACGGCGAGGATGCCGCGCGGCATGGGGGCCAGGGTCGGGGTGAAGGAGACGGCGACCCGGTGACCCGCCACGGCGCTGAGGTTCTGCACCATCTCCGGAGTGTGCCGGTGGCCGCCGCCCACGCCGTAGGGCCGCATGGACCCCATGACCTCGCTGCCGAGCAGGTCCGCCCGGGGCGTCCTGCCGGCGCCGGACGTGCCGGACGCCGCGACGACCACCGCCTCCGGCTCGGCCAGGTCCGCCGCGTAGGCGGGGAAGAGCGCCAGGGACACGGCGGTCGGGTAGCAGCCCGGCACCGCGATGCGCCGGGCGCCCGCCAACTTCGCGCGGGCGCCCGGCAGTTCGGGCAGTCCGTAGGGCCAGGTCCCGGCGTGCGGCGAGCCGTAGAACGTCTCCCAGTCGGCCGGGTCCGCGAGACGGAAGTCCGCCCCGCAGTCGACGACGAGCGTGTCGTCGCCCAACTGCCCGGCCACGGCGGCGGACCGGCCGTGCGGCAGGGCGAGGAAGACGACGTCGTGCCCCCGAAGGGCGCCGGCGGTGGTGGGCCCCACCTCCCGCCCGGCCAGCGCCGCCAGGTGCGGCTGGAGCGTGCCCAGCCGCTGTCCCGCGCTGGAGTGCCCGGTCAGGGCACCGATCTCCACTTCGGGGTGGGCCAGGAGCAGGCGCAGGAGTTCGCCCCCCGCGTAGCCGCTCGCTCCGGCCACGGCTGCTCGCACTGTCATCGGCTCTCCTGGTGGGACGCGGTAGGGGTCCGTTGCGGCGTCAGCCGGACGTCTCGTCGCAGAACTCGGCGCTCAGGATGGGGAGGATCCCCGACGCGTCCCAGTCGCCGTTGTAGTTGAAGGTGAGCTCGTGGCGGCCGTCCTCGGTGAAGGCGGCCAGCGTCAGCGACCCCACCACGCCGCCGTCGTGGTACCAGATGTCGCCGCAGCTCATCGTGAGGCGCTCGATGCCGAGCCCGTAGGACGAGATCGGCAGGTCGGGGTTGACGACGGTCGTCTTCATCTCCCTCAGCTGCTGCGCCGGCAGCAGCCTTCCGCCCAGCAGGGCCCGGTAGAACAGGTTCAGGTCGTGGGCGCTGGAGATGATGTCGCCGTCGCCCCAGTTCTGCGACCCGTTCAGCTCGGTGACGTCGTCGATCCGGTCCGGCTGGGAGTCGTAGAAGAGCTTGGAGTAGCCGCGGCTGCTCGGCCGGGGCAGGTCGCTGCTCGTGCCGGGGTTGGACGTCGCCCGCAGCCCCAGGGGCTCGATGATGCGCCGGCGCACCTCGTCCTCGTACGGCCTGCCGCTGACCTTCTGGACGATCAGTGCCGCCAGGACGTCGTTGGTGTGGGAGAACGAGTGCCGGGCACCGGGCTGGAACAGCGGCGCGTGGGAGAAGGCCACCTGCAGCCGCTGCTGGGGCGTCAGGGTGTCGTAGCGGTGCTGAAGGAAGCTGTCGCCCATGGTGTACGTCCGGTAGTACGGCTCGTCGGCGAGGTAGTCGAACAGGCCGCTGGTGTGGTTGAGGAGCTGGCGGACGGTGATCGTGGCGCCGTCGTTGCCGTTGCCGCTCACCACACCGGGCAGGTAGCGCTCGACCGGGTCGTCGAGGCCGATCTTCTTCTCCGCCTCCATCTGGAGCAGGACCGTCGCGACGAAGGTGTCGGTGACGCTGCCGGTGCGGAACCGGTCGTTCCTGCCGCGCGGCGCGCCCGTCTCCCGGTTGCCGACGCCCGCCGCCGTCTTCCAGACCCCGGCGGCGTCCCGCACCTCGGCGGTGACGCCGGGAACACCGGCCGCCACGGCCGCCTCGATCGCCCGCTGCGTGCTCCCGTGGCCGGCCGCCCCCACGGCCGTGCCGCCCGCTGCCCGGGCGGGGCCCGTGAGGACGGCGGCCGTGAGGGCCACCGCCGCCAGACCGACCACGCCGGCTCTTGGCCTGTTCCGCATCGTCATCCCCGTTTCCCCGTTTCCTCGTCTCCTGCGCACACTGGCCGGATCCGTACCGGTGCGGTTCGTGGCGGCACCGTAGGACGGCCCGCTCGCGGGCAACTCGTGCGGCGACACCGTGGCCGGGAAGGCGCAGGTGCGGTGACGTCCGTTCGTCCGCCGCGGTGTCGCGCGGGCGGCCGGAACCGATCGTTCTGCCGGGACGGGGAGGACCCTCCGGGACACGCCGGGAGCGGCCCGGGTCATCGCGGGGGAGGGGCGGACGCCTGTGCCCGTGCCGCGTCCGGCGCCGTGGCCGCGTCCCGTGCGATCCGCCGCGGCAAGGGGAGCGGGATCGTCCCGGAAGGAAGGAGAAGTGACCGCCGTCGAAGACCCGCAGGCCCGGGAAGCGCTCGGCGTGCTCCGCCCGGCCGGCCGCCGCGGTGACGCGGAGCGGTCCCCGCCGCCGGGAACGGGACGCCGGCCGCCCGCCAGGAGCGGGCCGGCCCGGACGACCGGTTCGGACAGCGCCGGGCGTGCCGCCGAGCACCTTCGGACGCGCGCAGCCCGGCGCCGGGCAGCTCACGCCGCCCGCCGCACCGCCCGCCACCCGTGGCGCGGCGCGCGGGGACACCGGCCCGCACCGGCGCCGGCCGGCCCCGCCCGACGGCCCGCCGGGTGGTCCCGTACGCCACGAGGGCGCCCCTGCCGTGCCCGAACAGGACCCAGGAGCAGCCCGGTTCGGACGTCGCCGATCTGCGGCAGGCCGAGGAGAAGGCCGCGCCCCGGGGCGCCGGTCAGCCGGGCAGCCGCACCTCCCCGGTGTCCGGCAGGCCGGCCCGCGGGCGGCACAGCACATGCGAGCCGCCCGCGTGGCGCAGGACGAACAGGCACAGCGCGGGTCGTGTGCCGTCCACCGCTCCCCTCGGACCGGACCGCACGCCTCCGCACGACAGAACACTGCCGGACCCGGGCGGGCCCGGCACCGGCACCGGCACCGGGGGGACTCCGCTGCCGGTCGGGCGGTTCTTGAGCGGGCCTCGGGTGTGACGTGGTCGAGCCCGCGGGTGCGCTGTGGCCGGTGCCCCGGCCGGGTCCGGGGCAGGGTGGCGTGGGCTGTTGGGCCGGCCGGCGGGTGCGGCACCGCCAGGCGGGCGGCGGCCCGCGGGCGCGGCATCGTGGCACAGGAAACCGGCCGGGTACAGAGGATCACGGCGGGGTGCGGACGAGGGCGGACGGCAGGTGGCCGGTGAGCCCGGCGCCCCTTGTAGCGCCGACGACCGGCTCCCTACGGTTTCGGGACATCGCCGGGGCCGCCACCGGCGCCGGCTGTCCTGTCGACCGGACAGCCGGGTGTCCCGTCGACCGGACGGACACCGCACGGCGGACCCGCGCCCGGCGCCTCGCGCAGCCGGCCCGGCGATGTCCCATCCCGAGTCACCCTCTGACGGACAAGGACGGTGCCCAGTTGAGCACGAACCCCTTCGACGACGCGGACGGCCGCTTCTACGTGGTCGTCAACGACGAGGAGCAGCACTCCCTGTGGCCGGTGTTCGCCGAGGTGCCCGCGGGCTGGCGGGTGGTCTTCGGCGAGGCGGCCAAGGCCGAGTGCCTGCAGTACGTCGAACAGAACTGGACCGACCTGCGGCCCAAGAGCCTGCAGGAGGCCATGGCGGCGGTGGACTGAACGCCGCACCCCCGCGGACCCGGCCGGGACGACGCTGTCGTCCGCCCCGGCCGGTCCGCGCCCAGGAAGACACTTCGAGTGGGGAGATGAAGGCTGTGACGGGGGCTGTGAGAACCGGGGGCGGGAACAAACCCAGGCCCGTGGACGCCGGCCGTGAGCCGGCGCAGGGCGACGCGGTCCTGTCCTTCGTGGGGCCGCAGGCCACGGTGCGCAAGTCGGGCATGGTCCTGCCTCCCAACCTGCCGGAGCGGTCCTGGGAGCGGATCGGCACCAACCTGCGCGAACTCGTGAACTCCTCGGCGTGGTGGCTCGCCGACTGGCTGATCTACGGCGAGGCCACCTACGGGTGGCGGCGGTACAAGGAGGCGATCGAGCGCACCGGGCTCGACTACCAGACCCTGCGCAACTACGCGTGGGTGGCCCGGCGGTTCGAGCCCCACCGCAGGCGCGACAGCCTCAGCTTCGCCCACCACGCCGAGGTCACCCGCCTCTCGCCGCCGGAGCAGGACTACTGGCTGCGCATGGCCGAACAGCGGAAGTGGTCGCGCAACGAACTGCGCAGGGCGCTCCGCGCCGGCCTGGCCGCGCAGAGCGACGGGACCGGCCTCTCCCCGGGCACGGACGCCGGGAAGCAGGAGCTGCCGCCGCCCGTCGAGCCGGCCCTCGCCGAGCGGCGCCGGCAGCAGGCCACCACGCTCACCATCGAGCTGTCCGCCGACCAGCTGGAGCACTACTCCCGGGCGGCCGCCGCACACGGCCTGCCCGTCGGCCGGTGGATCACCCGGATGCTCGACACCGCCGACCGGCGCACCGCCGACCTGCGTACCGCCGACCTGCGCACCGCCTGAAGAAGCAGCAGCTCACAGACGCACCGCTCACAGACGCACCGCCCGAAGGTGCCGCCGCCCGTACCGCGTGGTGGGCCGGTGGCCCGTCCGACCGGACACCCCTCATATCGGAGTCAGTTGATGATCCTTCAGGGAAAACGGGTCGCCCTGCCCTCGGCGCCCGTCGTCCACCAGCAGTTCGAGGCGCACGCGCAGGCCACCCCCGACGCCGTTGCCGTCGTCCGGGCCGGCCGGCAGGTGACGTACGCGGAACTCGACGCGAGAGCCAACCGGTTCGCGCACTTCCTCGCCGCCCGCGGCCACGGCCGGGGCGCGAAGGTGGGCATCTGCCTCGACTACTCGACCGACCTGCTCGTCGCCGTCCTGGGCACGCTGAAGGCGGGCGCGGCCTACGTGCCGTTCGACCCGGCCTACCCGGCCGCCAGGCTCCAGCTGCTGCTGGCCCAGGTCCCCGATCTCGCCCTGATCGTGGCCTCCCCGGCGACGGCCGAGATGGTCGGGTCGGCGGCCGTCGACGTCGTCGACCTCGACCGGCTCGGCGAGCACCTGGCGGGCCTGCCGGCGACCTCTCCCGGCGTCCCCGTCACGGGCGACGACGTGTGCTACGCCGTCTTCACGTCCGGATCGACCGGTACGCCGAAGCTGACCGCGGTGCGGCACGAGGGCTGGTTCAACCTGATGAACTGGCTGAAGGCCGAGTACGGCCTGCACAGCGGCTCGCACCACCTCGTCGTCAGCGCGTTCGGGTTCGACCTCTCCCAGCGCGCGCTGATGACACCGCTGTTCTGCGGCGCCACCCAGTACCTGCTGGCGAGCCGCAACTTCGACGCCATGCTGGCCTACCGCGTCCTGAGCGAGCACGACATCCGCGTGGTGCACTGCGCCTCCAGCACGCTGTACGTGCTGATCGACTGGGAGACCGCGCGCCGCGGCGACGCCCTCACCCGCCTCGACTACGTGCTCTTCGGCGGGGAGGCCCTCAAGCCCGAGCGGCTCACCGACTGGATGCGGCGCGAGGGCAACACCTGCACCCTGCTGCACCAGTACGGCGTGGCCGAGTGCACGGACGTGGCGACGTCGTACGACCTCGCCGGCTACCGGGCGGGCGAGCACGACATCGCACCGGTCGGCAGGCCGGCGTACAACACCGACATCCACCTCCTCGACGAGCAGCTGCGCGGGGTCGGGGCGGGACAGGACGGCGAGATCTGCATCGCCGGCGCCGGTGTCGGCGCCGGCTACCTGGGCGCCTCCGGCCCCGAGAACGCCAGGTTCACGACGATCGAGGTCGACGGCGCGCCGCTGCGGCTGTACCGCACGGGCGACCGCGGCCGGGTGACCGAGACCGGTGACCTCGTCGTCGCCGGCCGGATGGACGCGCAGGTGAAGGTGCGGGGCATGCGCATCGATCCCGCCGACATCGAGCGCGCGCTCGGCAGGCTCGCCGAGGTACGGGAGGCCGCCGTGGCGGTCACCCACGCCGACGGCGGCGAGGCCGAGCTGACCGCGTTCGTGGTCCCGGAGGCGGGCGCCCTCGCCGAGGACGCCGTGCGCGCCCGCCTCCTTCGGACACTGCCGCGGAACATGGTCCCGGCCAGGTTCGTGGACGTTCCGCGCATTCCGTTGAGCCCGCACGGGAAAGTCGACCGCGCCGCGCTCGTCGACGCTCTCGAGAACCGAGGACTGTGATGACTGCCGACAGCGTGCGCGCCATCTGGTGCCGGGAACTCCGGCGCGAGGACATAGCGGACGACGACGACTTCTTCGCCCTCGGCGGCCAGTCCGTGATCATGGTCAGGATCCAGGGCGCCTTCCTGGACGAACTGGGCGCCGAGGTCCCCATGGACCAGATGTTCCTCCACCCCACGGTGGCGTCGATCTCCGCGTACATCGCATCCCTGCCGCTGCATCGATAGCGCTGGGTTCACAAGGATCTCCCGGCCGCAGGCCGCGTTGCGTGCAAAAAACTACCTGGTCAGAGAGGCGCGCCATGTACGACGTGATTGTCATCGGTGCCCGTTGCGCGGGTTCGCCGACGGCCATGCTCTTCGCCCGGCAGGGCTATCGGGTCCTGCTCCTGGAGAAAGCGCGGTTCCCGCAGGACACGCTGTCCTCGCACTACATCCACATGCAGGGCATGGGGCTGCTCAACCGGTGGGGGCTGCTCGACAAGCTCCGCGACGCGGGCTGCAGGCCGATCACCCGCCAGAGCTACCAGGGCCCCGGTGTCCGCGTCGAGGGCTTCTCCCTGCCGGTGGACGGGCTGCGGTACACGTACGCGCCCCGGCGCTACGTCCTCGACCCGCTCCTGGCCGAGGGGGCCGCCGAGGCCGGCGTGGACTTCCGCGAGGGCTGCGCGGTCAAGGACCTGGTGTGGGAGGACGACCGGGTCGTCGGCGTGCGCTACACGACGCCGGGCGGCGCCGAGGCGACGGACCGGGCGCGCCTGGTCGTCGGCGCGGACGGCATGCGCTCGCTGGTGGCCCGCAGGGCCGGCGCGCACAACGTCGTCGAGCACCCGCGGGTGAGCTGCACCTACTACAGCTACTGGGCCGACGTCCCCTCGCACTTCGAGCTGTACGAGCGGCCCGGCCGCTGGATCGGTGTCATCCCCACCAACGACGACCTCACGCTGCTCATGACCTACTTCCCGCAGGACCTCTACAACGACGTCCGCAAGGGAGTGGAACCCTTCTACCTCGACTCCTTCCGCACGACCGCCCCCGAACTGTACGAGCGGATGCAGGCGGGCCGGCGCGTGGAACAGCTCTACGGCACGGGCCACCAGGAGAACTACTTCCGCAAGGCCCACGGACCCGGATGGGTGCTGGTCGGCGACGCGGTGAACCACAAGGACTCCATCACCGCACGCGGCATCACCGAGGCATTCGTCCAGGCACAGTCCCTCGTCGACCACGTCGGGACGCAGCTGCACGACGACGCCGCGCTCCGCACGGCGCTGAAGCGCTACGAGAACGACCTGAGCGGCGAAGCCCTCAGCCACTACCAGGGCGCCCTCAACGTCGCCGAGCTCAAGCCCGAGGGCCGCGTCGAGATGCTGCGGCAACTGGTCGGCCACCAGGAGCACATCGACCGCTACTTCTCGACCCTCTCGGGGGCGTGCTCCATCGACGACTTCTACAACGACGAACTTCTGGACCTGCTCGACCTGAGCTGAGTGCCGGCCTGCTCCCTGCTGGTTCTGCCGATTTGGAGAAACAATGATCCCGTTGTCGTTCGCGCAGCGCCGGCTGTGGTTCGTGGACCGGTTCGAAGGCCCTTCGCCGACCTACAACGGCGCTTTCGCCCTGCGGCTGACCGGTGAGCTGGACGTGGGGGCGCTGCGGGCGGCGCTCCGCGACGTCGTCGACCGGCACGAGGTCCTGCGCACCGTGATCGTCGAGGGCGACGACGGTGTCCCGCACCAGCGGGTGCTGACGCCCGAGGAGAAGCCGTTCGACCTGGTGGTCGTCGACGTCACGGAGCAGGACCTGGCGGCGGCCGTCGACGAGGCGGCCACCACCACCTTCGACCTGGCCGCCGACGTGCCGATCCGCGCCAGGCTGCTGCGGTGCGGACCGCACGAGCACACCCTCGTCGTCGTGGCGCACCACATCGCCGTGGACGGGGAGTCCTTCGGGCCGCTGTTCCGCGACCTCACCACGGCCTACGCGGTCCGCGCCGAGGGCGGGACGCCGCAGTGGGAGCCGCTTCCCGTGCAGTACGCGGACTACACCCTGTGGCAGCGGGACGTGCTCGGCGACGAGTCCGACCCGGACAGCGTGTCGGCCAGGCAACTGGCGTACTGGGGACGGGCGCTGGCCGACCTGCCGCAGCCGCTGGCCCTGCCGACGGACCGCCCGCGCCCGCGGCTGATCAGCCCGGACGGCGACCGGATCCCGTTCTCGATCGACCCCGATCTGCTCGCTGCCGTGGAGAAGCTGGCCACGGGAGCCGACACCACGGTGTCGATGGTCATGCACGCGGCGCTGGCGGTGCTCCTGCACCACCTCGGGTGCGGCGACGACCTCTCCATCGGCGCGCCGATCACGGACCGCACCGACGAGGAACTGCGCGACCTCGTCGGCTTCTTCGTCAACACCTGGGTGCTGCGCGTCGACCTCTCCGGCAACCCGACCTTCCGCGGGCTCCTCGACCAGGTGCGCGACCGCTCGCTCGCCGCCTACGACAACCAGGACATGCCCTTCGAGCGGCTGGTGGAACTCCTCAACCCCGACCGCTCCACCGCCTACAACCCCTTCTTCCAGGTCATGCTCTCCTGGCAGCCGCCCGTGCCGCCGCTGCGGCTGCCCGGCCTCGGCGTCGAGGTCGAGCGGCTGGAGACCCGCACGGCCAAGTTCGACCTGTTCTTCGACCTGCTCCCGGACGGCGCGGGCGGCGCACGGTGCCGGCTGGAGTACGCCACCAGCCTCTTCGACCAGGACACCGCCGAGGCCATCGCGCAGCGGTTCGTGCGCGTACTGGGCCGGCTCGTGGCCGACCCCGGGCGCGCGATCGGCACCGTCGACGTGCTCGACGCCGCCGAGCGGGAGCTGCTGCTCGCCCCGTCCGACGACAGGACCCCGGCGGCGGCCGGGCAGACCGTCCCGCAGCTGTTCGAGAGCCAGGCGGCCCGCACGCCCGACGCCCCGGCGCTGGCGTGCGACGGGCGGACGCTGAGCTACCGGGAACTGGACGAGCGGGCGGACGCCGTCGCCCGAGAACTGGTCCGGCGCGGCGCCGGCCCGGAGGACCTGGTGCTCCTCGCGCTGCCGCGCACCGAGGACCTGGTGATCGGCCTGCTCGGGATCCTCAAGTCCGGTGCCGGATATGTGCCGTTGGACCCGCAGTACGCCCAGGGGCGGGCACAGAGCGTGCTGTCGCAGGCGGCCCCGCGCTTCGCGGTCACCGACACCGCGACCTGGCAGCAGATACCCGCGGGCGGCATCGACACCGTCGTCCACCTCGACCGGCGGGCGGACTGGGAGCCGGCCGCGGGCGCCCCGGACGACTTGGCCCGCACCGCGCGGCCGGGCCCGGACAACCTGGCCTACGTGATGTACACCTCCGGCTCGACGGGCGAGCCGAAGGGCGCGGCCATCACCCACCGCAACGTCGTCGACGGCGTGCGCGGGCTGGTGGACGTCCTCGACACGCCGCCCGGGTGGCGGATGCTGGCCGGCACCTCCGTCAACTTCGACGTCTCCGTCTTCGAGCTGCTGACCACCCTGAGCACCGGCGGCACGGTCGAGATCGTCGCGAACGCGCTGGCACTCGCCGAGCGGGACAACTGGGACGGACACGTCGTCAGCGGCGTCCCCTCGGTGCTGAGCGAACTCGTCGGCCACCTCGGCAAGGCACCCGACGTGCGCACCGTCGTCTTCGCGGGCGACGTGCTCCCGGGCCGGCTGGTACGGCAGGTGCGCGAGGCCCTGCCCGGCGCGCGGATCGTCAACTCCTACGGCCAGAGCGAGAGTTTCTACGCCACCACCTTCTCCCTCGCGCCGTCCCAGGAGTGGGACGGCAGCGACGTCGCGCCCATCGGAACCCCCCTGGGCACCATGCGCGCCTACGTCCTGGGCCCCGGACTCGCCCCGGTGCCCCCGGGCGTTGTCGGCGAGCTGTACGTCGTCGGCACCTGCCTGGGGCGCGGCTACCACGGCCGGGCGGCCCTGACCGCCGAGCGCTACGTGGCCAACCCGTACGGCCCCGCCGGCGAGCGGATGTACCGCACCGGCGACCTGGCCCGCCGCAACGCGCGGGGGCAGCTGGAGTGCGTCGGCCGCGGCGACGGCCAGGTCAAGGTGCGCGGCTTCCGCATCGAGACCGCCGAGGTCGAGGCGGCGATCACCCGCCACCCCGGGATCAGCGAGGCGGTGGTGATCAGCCGGGAGGTGCCCTCGGGCGGCAGGCGGCTCGTCGCGTACGTGGTGCACACCGGCGAAGGGGCCGTCGGCGACGACGGCGCCGGCGGCATCGGCGACGTGGACGTGCTCGCCGGAGCCTCCTCCGCCGAGCTGCGCAGGTTCGTCGCCGCGCGGCTGCCCGACTACATGGTGCCGGCGGCCTTCGTGGCCCTGGGCCGGCTGCCGCTCGGGCCGACCGGCAAGCTGGACCGCTCGGCCCTGCCCGAACCGGAGTTCCTCGGCGAGGCCTACCGCGAACCGCGCACCGAGGCCGAGACGATCATCACCGCGGCGTACGCGGACGTGCTCGGCGTGGAACGCGTCGGTGCCGACGACGACTTCTTCGCGGTGGGCGGCGACAGCCTCCGCTCCATCCAGGTGGTGGCCCGGGCCCGGGCCCGCGGCCTGGAACTCTCCACACGGGAGATCTTCGAGTGCCGCACCGCGGCCCGTCTCGCCGAGGTGGCGTCCGACCGCCAGGGCCTCACACCCGTCCTGGAGGAGGACGGGAGCGGCGGCGTCGGCCCCATGCCGCTGCAGCCGGTGGCCCGGCAGGTGTTCGAGCACGGCGGCGGCACGAACCGGTTCGCCATGTCGATGGTCCTCGAACTGCCCGCGGGCATCGACGCGGACGGCCTCACCGCGACGCTGGACGCCGTACTCGACCGGCACGACCTGCTGCGCGCCCAACTGGTGCCCGGCGAGGAACCGTTGCTCCTCGCGCGTCCCGCAGGCACCGTACGGGCGGCCGACCTCCTGCGCCGGGTCGACTGCGACGGCCGCTGGGAGGAGCCGTCCGCGCTCGCGGCGGCCAGGACGGAACTGCACGACGCGGTCGGCCGCCTCGACCCGGAGGCCGGGACCATGGCGGACTTCGTCTGGTTCGCCGCCGGGGCCGGCGCGGGCCGCCTGCTCGTGGTGCTGCACCACCTGGTCGTCGACGGTGTCTCCTGGCGCATCCTCATGGCGGACCTCGCCCAGGCGTGGCGGCAGGTCCGCTCCGGCACCGCGCCCGAGCTGCCCGCGGTCGGCACCTCGGCCCGCCGCTGGGCGGCGGCGCTGGCCGACGAGGCGCTCTGCGAGGAGCGGGAGGCGGAACTGCCCTACTGGCGCGACCTCCTGGAATCCACCGACCCCCCGCTGGGCACCCGGGCGTTCGACCCGGCACTCGACGTGTGGTCCACCGTCGACACCGTGCGGGTGCAGCTGCCCGCCGACGTCACCGACGCCGTGCTGACCAAGCTGCCCGCCGCGTTCAGGGGCACCGGGACCGACGTGCTGCTCGCCGCGCTCGCCCTGGCGGTGGAGCGGTGGCGCACCGCGGACGGCCCGATGCTGGTCCGCCTCGAAGGACACGGCCGCGAGGAGGACGCCGTCCCCGGCGCCGACCTCTCCCGCACCGTCGGATGGTTCACCACCATGTACCCGGCCCGCGTCGACATCCGGGCAGTGGACCCGGCCGACGTGCTGGCCGGCGGCCCCGCCGCCGCAAAGGCGATCAAGCTGGTCAAGGAGCAGCTGCGGGAGGTCCCCGACAAGGGCCTGGGATACGGGCTGCTGCGCCACCTCAACCCCGAGACCGCCGAACAGCTCGCCGGCCTCCCGGCGCCGCAGATCGGCTTCAACTACCTCGGCCGGATCTCCGACGCCGACGTGCCCGAACACCTGCGCGCCGACGGGTGGGGGCCGGCGTCCTGGTCCGCCGAGCTGATCGCCGAGCCCGACCCCGACCTGCCCGCCCTGTCCGCCCTGGAGGTCAACTCCGTCGCCACCGACACCGCCGACGGCACCCGGCTGCAGGCCGCCTTCATGTTCCCGACCGGGGTGCTCTCCCGCGAGCGGACCGCGGAGCTGGCCGGGCTGTGGGTCGAGGTGCTGCACGGCATGGCCGCATACGCCGCGAGCGGGCACATCGGCGGCCTCACCCCCTCGGACGCCCCGCTGGTCACGGCCGGCCAGGGCGACATCGAGACCTGGGAGGAGCGCTACGGCCGGCTGGCCGAGGTGTGGCCGCAGGCCCCGGGACAGTCCGGCATCCAGTTCCAGGCGGCGCTCGCCGACGGCACCTTCGACGTCTACCACATGCAGTTCGTGCTGCACCTGTCCGGGCCCGTCGACCCGGCCCGCATGCGGGCCGCCGGGCAGGCACTGCTGGAGCGCTACCCCAACCTGCGCTCCGCGTTCCTCACCACCGCCGACGGCGAACCGGTGCAGGTCGTCGCGGAGCACGTCACCCTGCCCTGGCGCCACCTCGACCTGACCGGCCGCAGCGAGGCCGAGCAGAACGCGGCCCTCGACGCGGCCCTCGCCGCCGACCGCGCCGACCAACTCGACCCCGCCCGGCCGCCGTTGCTGCGCCTGGCCCTGCTCACCTGCGGGCCGCAGCAGGCCAAGCTGATCCTCACCGCGCACCACACCCTGTTCGACGGCTGGTCCTCACCGCTGGTGATCACGGACCTGGTCCGGCTGTACGCCGGCACCGGCCACCTCGCCCCGGTCCGCTCCTACGGCGACTACCTGGCCTGGCTGGGGCGGCAGGACAAGGAGGCCTCCGCCGCCCGGTGGAAGGCCGAGCTCGACGGATTCGACGAGCCGACCCTCGTGGCCGCGGGCCTCACCTCCCGGGGGGAGGCGTCCTCCCTCGGACGGGTCGAGGTGCCGCTGTCGATCGACAAGGGCCGCGAACTGGCCCGGCGCGCCGCGGAACTCGGCGTCACCCTCAACACGCTCCTCCAGGGCGCGTGGGCGGTCCTCATCTCCAAACTGACCGGACAGCACGACGTGGTGTTCGGCGCCGCCGTCAACGGCCGCCCCGCCGACCTGACCGGCAGCGACGAGATGGTCGGCCTGTTCATCAACTCCCTGCCGACCAGGGCCCTGTGCCGCCCCGACCGCAGCCTCGGCGAGGTCGTCACCGATCTGCAGAACCGGCAGATCACCCTGCTCGACCACCACTACTACGGCCTGGCCGACATCCAGCGCGGCACCGGCCTGCCCGCCCTGTTCGACACGATCGTGGTGTTCGAGAACTACCCGGTCGACCGCGAGGGCATCGTCGACGCGAACACCTCCGCGGGCTTCACCATCGACGCCATCCGCCCGTTCGCGGGCTCGCACTACCCCCTCACCCTCAACTCCTCCGACCCCTACCTGCGCCTGTCCCTCGACTACCAGAAGAACCTCTACGACCACGAGGCGGCCGAGGCGATCGCCGCCCGGCTCGTCCGCGTCCTGGAACAGCTGTTCCAGGACCCGTCGGTGCCGGTCGGCGCCGTGGAGGTGCTGGGGGAGGAGGAACACGACCGGCTGGTGCGGCAGGTCAACGACACCGCCCACCCCGTCGCGCCGGACACCCTGCCCGGCGCGTTCGAGGCGCAGGCCGCCCGCACCCCCGACCGCGTCGCGGTGATCGGCGAGCACGAGACGCTGACCTACGGCGAGTTCAACGCCCGCGCCAACCGGCTCGCGCACTGGCTGATCGAGCGGGGCGCGGGCCCCGAGCAGCTGGTCGCGGTGAGGATCCCCCGCTCGGTGGACCTGCTGGTGGCGATCTACGCCGTCGTCAAGGCCGGCGCCGCCTACGTGCCGGTCGACACCGAACTGCCCGAGGACCGGGTGCGGCACGTCCTGGACAGCGCACGGCCGCTGCTGGTGCTGGAGGACACCCTCCCGGACGCCTCCGGGTACCCCGAAACCGACCCCGAGCGCACGCTGTCGCCGGACAACGCCGCCTACGCCATCTTCACCTCCGGCTCCACCGGCGGCCCCAAGGGCGTACCGGTGGCACACCGGGCGATCATGAACCGGCTCGCGTGGGGCCTGGCACACTTCGACGTCGGCGTCGAGGACCGGGTGCTCCTGAGCACGACGGCGAGCTTCGACGTGTCGGTGCCGGAGCTGTTCGCGCCGCTGCAGGTCGGGGCCGCGGTCGTCATCGCCCGCCCGGACGGACGGCGCGACCCGGCCTACCTGGCGGAGCTGATACGGCGGGAGCGGGTGACCGGCGCGGACTTCGTGCCGTCCCTGCTGGAGGCGTTCGTCGCCGAGCCCTCGGCGAAGGACTGCACGAGCCTGCGCTGGATCGAGGTCGCCGGCGAGGCGTTCCCCGCCGCACTGGCCAACCGCTTCACCGACCTGCTGCCCGGCTGCACCGCCAACAACCTCTACGGCCCCACCGAGGCGGCCGTCGAGGTCACCGCCCACCGGTACGTGCCCGGCGCCGACCGGCTGCCGATCGGCACACCGGTGTGGAACACCCAGGTGTACGTCCTGGACGCGGCCCTGCGCCCGGTCCCGGCCGGAGTCACCGGCGAGCTGTACCTCGCCGGCGACCAGCTCGCCCGGGGCTACCTCGGGCAGCACGCTCTGACCGCGAGCCGCTTCGTGGCCTGCCCCTTCGGAGCGCCCGGCAGCCGCATGTACCGCACCGGGGACGTCGCGCGGTGGAGCCGGGACGGCCAGGTGGAGTACCTCGGCCGCTCCGACTTCCAGGTCAAGATCCGCGGCTTCCGCATCGAGCTCGGCGAGATCGAGCAGGCCCTCGCCGCGCACCCCGACGTCGACAGCGCGGTGGCCCTGGTGCGCGAGGACCGCCCCGGCGACCAGCGGCTGGTCGCCTACGTGGTGCCGGCACCCGGCACGGCGGACCCGGCCCTCCTGGACCTCGCGGCCCTGACCGACCTGGCCCGGGAACGGCTGCCGGAGTACATGGTCCCCACCGCGCTCGTGCCGCTCGCCGAGTTCCCCAAGACACCCAGCGGGAAGCTCGACCGGGGCGCCCTGCCCGCACCGGACCACGCCGGGACCGCGACCGGGCGAGGGCCGCGGAACCACCACGAGGACGTCCTGTGCCGGCTGTTCGCCGAACTGCTCGGCGCGGAGGAGGTCGGCATCGACGTCGACTTCTTCGACCACGGCGGGCACTCGCTGCTGGCCACCCGGCTGATCGGCCGCATCCGCAACGAGTTCGGCGTCGACGTGAAGGTCACCACCGTGTTCCGCAGCCCGACCGTCGCCGAACTGGCGGCCCGCATCGAGAAGTCGGCCAAGTCGAACCGCCTCCAGCTGCGACAGATGAACGTTTAGGAGTGCCACGATGATCCCGTTGTCCTTCGCACAGCGTCGGCTGTGGTTCCTCCACCGTCTGGAAGGGCCGTCCGCGACGTACAACATCCCGTTCGTGCTGCGCCTGGACGGGCCGCTGGACACCGAGGCCCTGGCCGCGGCGGTGACCGACGTCGTCACCCGGCACGAGAGCCTGCGCACCCTGCTCGTCGAGAACGAGGACGGCATCCCGCAGCAGCGCATCCTGCCCCCCCGGGAGGCGCACCCCTCCTTCCGGGTGGTCGACACGGCCGCGGACGCGGTGGACGACGCGCTGCGCACCTTCGTGGGCGAGGGCTTCGAGCTGGACACCGACCTGCCGCTGCGCACCCGCGTCCTGCGCGTCTCTGCACAGGAGCACGTGCTGGCGTTCGTCTTCCACCACGTCGCCGCGGACGGCGCGTCGATGGCCCCGTTCCTGCGGGACCTGCTGTCCGCGTACGCCGCCCGCGGGCAGGGCGAGGCCCCCGACTGGGAGCCCCTCGCGGTGCAGTACAAGGACTACACCGTGTGGCAGCGGCGGATGCTCGGCGACGAGAGTGACCCCGACAGCGTCGCCGCCGAACAACTCGACTACTGGCGCCGCGAGTTGACCGGGGTCCCGCAGCCGGTGCAGCTGCCGCTCGACCGCCCGCGGCCCACCGCGGCCGGCCACCGCGGCGGCCATGTCGACCTCGAACTGGAACCCGAACTGGTCACCGGCATCGGACGCCTGGCCGCCCGCCACGGCGCCACGGCACCGATGGTCGCCCAGGTCGCGCTCGCGGTGCTGCTGCACCACCTCGGCGCCGGCAACGACCTCACCGTCGGCAGCCCCATCGAAGGCCGCCCCGACGAACAGCTCGAAGACCTGATCGGGTTCTTCGCCAACACCTGGGTGCTGCGCGTCGACCTCTCCGGGAACCCGACGTTCGACGATCTCCTCGACCAGGTCCGCGAGAGGGCGCTGGGCGCCTACGACAACCAGGACGTCCCCTTCGAGCACCTGGTGGAACTGCTCGACCCCGACCGCACCACCGCCTACCAGCCGCTGTTCCAGGTGATGCTGGCCTGGCAGTTCGCCTGGTCCCCGCTCGACGTGCCCGGCCTGGAGGTCACCCCCGTCCCGCTGGGCACCGACACCGCGAAGTTCGACCTGTTCTTCAACATCGTCCCCGACCCCTCGGGCCGCGCCTACGGACGACTGGAGTACGCGACGGAGCTGTTCGACCACTCCACCGCCCAGAGCCTCGTCGACCGCTACGTCCGCGTGCTGCGCCAGGTCGTCGCCGACCCCTCCACCCGCCTGGGCCGGGTGGAGATCCTCACCACCGCCGAACAGGACCGGCTGACCCGGCTGAACGACACCGCGGCACCCGTGCGGGACGCGACGGTGCCCGAACTCGTCGCCGCCCAGGCGGCACGGACACCGGACGCGACAGCGGTGGTCTGCGGGCCGACGCAGCTGTCGTACCGCGAACTGGAGGCCCGCGCCGGGCGGCTGGCCGCCGTGCTGCGGGAACGCGGTGTCGGTCCTGACACCCTGGTCGCCGTCGCACTGCCCCGCTCCGCGGACCTGGCCGTCGCGCTCCTCGCCGTCCTCAAGGCCGGCGGCGCCTACCTGCCCGTCGACCCCGGCTACCCGGCCGCGCGCGTCGGCCTGCTGCTCACCACGGCCGATCCGGCCCTGGTGGTGACCGACCACGCGACGGCGTCCACCGTCGCCCCGGGCGCACAGCGGGTCCTCCACCTCGACGACCTGAGCCTGGACGGACCCGCCGTCGGGACCCCGGACACCGGCGCCGGGCCGGACCATCTCGCCTACGTGATGTTCACGTCCGGCTCGACCGGGACCCCGAAGGGCGTCGCCGTCACCCACGCCGCCGTGGTCAACGGCGTGCAGGACCTGCGCCGGCGCACCCGCGTCGGGGCGGGCTCCCGGATGCTGGCCGCGACCTCGGTGAACTTCGACGTCTCCGTGTTCGAGATCTTCACCGCGCTGACCTGCGGCGCGAGCGTCGAGATCGTCCGCGACGTCCTCGAACTCGCCGAACGCGACTCCTGGTCGGGCACCACGATCAGCGCCGTGCCGACGGTGTTCTCCGCGCTGCTCGACGAGGTCGCCACCGACGGCGCGGCCGGCCTGCGGCTCGACGTCGAGACCGTCGTCCTCGCCGGGGAGGCGCTCTCCCACGACCTGGTCCGCAAGGCGCGCCGGACCCTGCCCGGCACCCGCGTCGTCAACGCCTACGGCCAGACCGAGAGCTTCTACGCCACCACCTTCACCGTCCCGCGGCAGGGCGACGACACGGGCGACACCGGCGCGGTCCCGGTCGGCACACCGCTGGCCAACATGCGCGCCTACGTCCTGGGGCCCGGACTCGCCCAGGCCCCGCAGGGCGTCGTCGGCGAGCTGTACGTCGCCGGCCCGGTCGCCCGCGGCTACCACCGCAACGCCACCGCCACCGCGGAGCGCTTCGTGGCCTGCCCCTTCGGGCCGCCCGGCGCGCGGATGTACCGCACCGGCGACCTGGCCCGGTGGGACGCGGACGGCCGGCTGAAGTACGCCGGACGCGCCGACGACCAGGTCAAGGTGAACGGCATCCGCATCGAGCCGACCGAGATCGAGACCGTCCTCGCCCAGCACCCCGCCGTCGCCCGGGCCGTCGTGACGGTGCGCGCGGACCACACCGGCACCAAGCGGCTCGTCGGCCATGTGGAGCTGGTGGGCGCCGGCGGCACGGACGGCGACACGGCCATCGACGCCGGTGTGTCGGTGGCCGAGCTGCGCCGGTTCGCGGCCAAACGGCTGCCCGACTACATGGTGCCCGCCCAGCTGATGGTCCTGGACCGGCTGCCGCTGACCGCGAACGGCAAGCTGGACCGGGCCGCCCTGCCCGTACCGGAGTTCACCGGCGCCCAGTACCGCGCACCGCGCACCGCGACCGAGCGGGTGCTGGCCGAGGTGTACGCCGATGTCCTGGGCGCCGGGCAGGTGGGCGCCGACGACGACTTCTTCACCGGCGGCGGCGACAGCATCCGCTCCATCCAGGTCGTGGCACGCGCCAGGACCCGCGGCGTCGTCGTCACCACGCGGGAGATCTTCGAGCACCGCACCGTCGCCCGGCTCGCGGAGCTGGTCGAGGGCCGGGCCGAACAGGAGCGCGTGACCCTGGCCGAGCTGCCGGGCGGCGGCGTGGGCTGGGCCCCGCTGCCGCCGACCGCGGCCCACGTCCTGGCGCTGGGCGGCGGCATCGGCCGGTTCTGCATGTCGGCGCTGCTGACCCTGCCCGAGGACATCGACCGCGCCGCACTGACGGCGACCCTGCAGGCCGTCCTCGACCGGCACGACGTGCTGCGCTCCCGCCTGGACCGGGTCGAGAAGGGCCTGCGGACGGGGGAGCCCGGCAGCGTCGACGCCGGCGCGCTGGTGCGGGAGGTCGCCTACGACGCCGGCACCGTGCAGGCCGAGCTGGACGCGGCGGCGGACCGCCTGGACCCGGACGCGGGCGTGATGGCCCAGTTCGTGCGGTTCACCTCCGCCACCGAGGCCGACCGGCTGCTGATCGTGCTGCACCACCTGGTCGTCGACGGGGTGTCGTGGCGGATCCTGCTGCCCGACCTGGTCTCCGCCTGGCAGCGGGTCACCAGCGGTCTCGACCCCCTTCCCGCACCCGCGGGCACCTCGCTGCGGCGGTGGACGCACGCGCTCGCCGAGCAGGCCGCCAGCGCCGAGCGGATCGCCGAACTGCCGCTCTGGCAGGACATCCTCGCCGGTGACGAACCGGTCCTGGGCGCCCGCCCGCTGGACCCCGCACGCGATGTCACCTCCACCGTGGACACCGTCCGCGTCCAGCTGCCGGCCGATGTCACCGCCACCCTCCTCAACACCGTGCCCGCCGTCTTCCGCGGCGGCGTCGACGACGGCCTCCTCGCCGGCCTCGCCCTGGCCCTGGCCCGCTGGCGCCGCACCCGGGGCGTGCCCGCCGGCTCGACCCTCGTCCGGCTGGAGGGCCACGGCCGCGAGGACCACCTGGTGCCCGGCGCCGACCTGTCCGCCACCGTCGGCTGGTTCACCGCCATGTACCCGGTCGGCCTGGACCTCACCGGCATCGACCTGGCCGACGCGTTCGCCGGCGGCCCCGCCGCGGGCCGGGCCGTCAAGGCCGTCAAGGAACAGCTGCGGGCCGTCCCCGACCACGGCATGGGCTACGGCCTGCTGCGCCACCTCAACGCCAGGACCGCGCCCGCACTGGCCCGCCTGCGCCGCCCGCAGATCGGCTTCAACTACCTCGGCAAGGCCTCCGGCGCGGACATCCCCGAGGAACTGCGGGGCCTGGGCTGGGCACCCGACACCACCCACCGCGACCTGATCGCCGCACCGGACGCGGACATGCCGGTCCTCTCCGCGCTGGAGATCAACGCGGTGGCCACCGACACCGGCGACGGCGACGAACTGACCGCCTACTTCGGCTTCCCCACCGGCGTCCTGACCCGCGAGGACGTCACCGAACTGGCCGGACTGTGGACCCAGGCCCTGACCGCGCTGGCCCGCCACGCCACCACCCCCGACGCGGGCGGGCTCACCCCCAGCGACGCACCCCTCGTCGCCGTGGGCCAGACGGAGATCGACGCCTGGGAGACCCGCTTCGGCAGGCTGGCCAGGATCTGGCCGACGACCCCCGCCCAGTCCGGGATCCTCTTCCAGGCCAAACTCGCCGGGGCGTCGTTCGACCCGTACCACATCCAGCTCGTGTTCCATCTGTCCGGCAGGGTCGACCCGCTGCGGATGCACCGCGCCGGGCAGGCACTCCTGGACCGCCACCCCGTCCTGCGCGCCGCGTTCGTCGACCGGGCGGCCGGCGACCTCGTCCAGGTGATCCCGGAGTCGGTGACGCTGCCCTGGCGCCACCTCGACCTGAGCGCCCTCGACGAGCCGCGGCGCACCGAGACGTTCGAGGAGTTCCTCACCGAGGACCGCAAGGCCTACTTCGACGCGGACACCCCGCCGCTGATGCGCCTGGCCCTCGCCGTCCTCGACCCCGACCGGCCCGAACTCGTCCTGACCGCCCACCACGCGCTCTACGACGGCTGGTCCACGCCGCTGCTGATGCAGGACCTGCTGCTGCTGTACGCCGCCGACGGCGACACCTCCGCGCTGCCCGCCCCCCGCGACTACGGCGACTTCCTGTCCTGGCTCACCCGCCAGGATCCCGAGGAGGCGGCGCGGGCGTGGGCGGCCGAACTCGACGGCATCGACGAGCCGGCCCTGCTCGCCCCCGACTCCGCCGACGCGGACGACGGCGTCCGCGACCAGGTCGAGGTCGCGCTGCCGGTCGAGGAGGCGCACGAACTCGTCCGCCGCTCCTCCGAGCTGGGCATCACCGTCAACACCCTGGTGCAGGGCGCCTGGGCGCTGCTGCTCGGCCAGCTCACCGGCCGCCAGGACGTGGTGTTCGGCGCGACCGTCTCCGGGCGCCCGCCCGCGGTGACGGACGTGGAGTCGATGGTCGGCATGTTCATCAACACCCTTCCCGTACGGGTGACCCACGCGCCCGGCGACACCGTCGGCGAGGTCCTGGACCGGCTGCAGCGCCGCCAGGCCGCCCTGGCGGAGCACCACCACCACGGGCTCGCGGAGATCCAGCGGTCCGCCGGGGTGCGGTCCCTGTTCGACACGCTGGTCGTCTTCGAGTCCTACCCGGTCGACCGGGAGGGCCTGGGCGCCGCCAGCGACGCCGCGGACGGGATCACCTTCACCGGCCTGCGCCCCTCCGCGGGCAACCACTACGCGCTGTGCCTGACGGCGGCGGCCGACCCGCATCTGCAGCTCGTCATCCAGTACGCGCCGGGCGTCTTCGACCGGGACACGGTACGGACGTACGCGGCCCGCCTCGTCCGCTTCCTGCGGCAGCTGGCGGCCGACCCCGCGCTGAAGCTCGCGCGGATCGACGCGCTCGGGGAGGGCGAACGCGAGCGGATGCTGGCCCGGTCCGACGACGACGCCGCCCGGGCCCGCCGTGTCACGCTCACCGAGCTGGTCGAGGCGCAGGTGGCCAGGATCCCGGACAAGGTCGCCGTGGTCGCCGCGGGCCAGTCGCTGACGTACGCCGAACTGGACGCCCGCGCCGAGGCGCTCGCGGCCGAACTGGCCCGGCACGGGGTGGGCCCGGAGACCGTGGTCGGCGTGGTCCTGCCGCGCACCGTGAACACGGTCGTGGCCCTGCTGGGCGTGCTCAAGGCGGGCGGCGCCTACCTGCCCGTCGACCCCGCCTACGCCGCCGCCCGTCTCCCGCACGTCCTGCCCACCGCCCGGCCCCGTCTGGTCCTGGCCGACGCCGGCACCCGCGCCCTCGTCCCCGCGACGGACATCCCCGTCCTCGTCCTCGACGACGTCGACCTCCAGGCCCCGCCCGCCCCGCGCACCGGGCCGAAGGCCGGTCCGGACAGCCTCGCCTACGTCATCTACACCTCCGGCTCCACCGGCGTGCCCAAGGGTGTGGGCGTCACCCAGTCCACCGTCGTCAACGCCGTGGACACCCTGGTCGCGCAGGCCGGGGCGGAGGCCGGACGGCGCATCCTCGTCGCCGCCTCCTTCGGCTTCGACGTCGCCACCTTCGAGACGTTCGCCGCGCTCACCCGGGGCGGCACGGCCGAGATCGTGCGCGACGTGCTGGAGCTGGCCGAACGCGACAGCTGGGACGTCGACGTCATCTGCTCGGTGCCCTCCGCCTTCGCCGAGCTCGTCGACCAGCTCGCCGACCGCATCGACCCCACGGCACTGAACATCTCCGGAGAGGTGCTGACCCCGGCCCTGGCGGAACGGGTGCGCACCCGCTGGCCCAAGGCCCGCGTCATCAACAGCTACGGCCCCAGCGAGACGTTCTACGCCACCGGTTTCCTCCTCGACCCCGACCAGCCGTACCCGACGGGTGTGCCCATCGGGCGGCCCTTCCCCGGCGTGCGGGCCTACATCCTCGGCCCCGGCCTGGGCCTGCTGCCCACCGGCACCCCGGGCGAGCTGTACCTGGCGGGGGCCGGCCGCGGCTACCACCGCCAGGCGGCCCTGACCGCCGACCGGTTCGTCCCCGACCCCTACGGGCCCACGGGCTCGCGGATGTACCGCACCGGCGACCTGGCCCGCTTCACCCCCGACGGAGAGCTGCAGCACCTGGGCCGTATCGACACCCAGGTCAAGATCCGCGGCTACCGCGTGGAACCCGCCGAGGTCGAGGCCGCCCTGACCACCCATCCGTGCATCGCCCAGGCCGCCGTCGTGACCCAGCGGCCCGGCGACACCACCCCCTACCTGGCCGCCTACCTCGTCCCCGCCGAGGGCGCGAGCGCGCCGGACCCGGCCGAGATCCAGGAGCACCTGGCCGGCCGGCTGCCCGAGTACATGGTCCCCGCCGCCTATGTGCCGCTGGAGAGGCTGCCGCTGTCGCCCAACGGCAAGCTCGACCTCAAGGCCCTGCCCGCACCCGACCTCACGTCCGCCACCCCCTTCCGGGCACCCGGCACCCCCCGCGAGGAAGCGCTGGCCGGGCTGTTCGCCGAGGTGCTCGGCCTGGAGAAGGTCGGCGTCGACGACGGCTTCTTCGAACTCGGCGGGCACTCCCTGCTCGCCACCCGGCTGATCACCCGCGCCCGCACCGAGATCGGGATGGAGATACCCATCCGGAAGATCTTCGACCTGCCGACGGTCGCCGCGCTCGCCGCCTGGTCGGAGGAATCGGCCGTACCCCTTCGCCCCGCTCTCCGCAGGATGATCGCAGAGGAGTAGAACCCGTGATTCCGCTTTCGTTTGCACAGCGCCGCATGTGGCTCACGCACCAGCTGGAGGGCGGGGCCGAGACCTACAACATCTCCCCGGCCTTCCGGCTGACGGGGCCGCTGGACGAGGCCGCCCTCGTCGCGGCGGTCCAGGACGTGGTCGCCCGGCACGAGACGCTGCGCACCACCTATGTGCTGGACGACAACGACGAGCCCCACCAGCGGATCCTGCCGGCGGCACAGGCCCCGGTGGAGGTGCCGGTGGTCGAGGTGGCGCCCGGCGGCCTGGACGACGCGGTCGACGCGTTCATCGCGCACCGCTTCGACCTGACGGCCGACATCCCCTTCCGGGTGCGCCTGTTCCGCTGCTCGCCCGAGGAACACCTCCTGGTCCTGCTCATCCACCACATCGCCTCCGACGGCGTCTCCGGCGGCCCCCTGGCCCGCGACCTGACCACCGCCTACACCGCCCGCCTGGCCGGCCGGGCACCCGCCTACGAGCCGCTGGCCGTGACGTACAAGGACTACGCGCTGTGGCAGCGCGAACTCCTCGGCGACGTGGCCGACCCCGGCTCGCTGGCCGCGGCGCAGGCCGACTACTGGCGCAAGGAACTGACCGGAGTGCCCCAGCCGCTCGGCCTGCCGCTGGACCGCCCGCGGCCCGCGACCCGGGACTCCAAGGGCGACTCGCTCCCCCTCGTGGTGCCGCCGCGGGTGGCGGCCGGCCTGCAGCGGCTCGCCGACGAACGCGGGATGACCATGTCCATGGTCGTGCAGGCCGCCCTCGGGGTGCTGCTGGGCAAGCTCAGCGGCGGCGAGGACGTGACCATCGGCAACCCGATCGCCGGACGGACCGACGAAGGCCTGGCCGACCTGGTCGGGCTGTTCGTCAACACCCAGGTGCTGCGCGTCGACCTCTCCGGCAACCCGTCCTTCGCCGACCTGCTCCCACAGGTGCGGGACAAGGCGCTCGGGGCCTACGAGCACCAGGACGTGCCCTTCGAGACCCTGGTCGAACTGCTCAACCCGGAGCGCTCCACCGCCTACCAGCCCCTGTTCCAGGTGATGTTCGCCTGGCAGAGCTTCGAGAAGGCCGACTTCGAACTGCCCGGACTCACCGTCGGGTTCGAGCAGTACCTCACCAACACCTCGCTGGCCGACCTGTTCTTCAGCCTGGCCCACGACGGCACGGGGGCGCTGCGCGGCGACCTCATGTACGCCACCCAGCTCTTCGACCGCGACACCGCCGAGGCCCTCGCCGACCGGTTCGTACGCGTCCTCGAACAGGTGGCCGCCCGGCCGCAGGCCCCGATCGGCTCGATCGAGGTGCTGGGCGAGGACGAGCGCGACCGGCTGGTGCGGCAGGTCAACGACACCGCCCACCCGGTCGCCGAAACCACCCTGCCCGACGCGTTCGAGGCGCAGGCCGCCCGCACCCCCGACCGCGTCGCGGTGATCGGCGAGCACGAGAGGCTGACCTACGGCGAGTTCAACGCCCGCGCCAACCGGCTCGCGCACTGGCTGATCGAGCGGGGCGCGGGCCCCGAGCAGCTGGTCGCGGTGAGGATCCCCCGCTCGGTGGACCTGCTGGTGGCGATCTACGCCGTCGTCAAGGCCGGCGCCGCCTACGTGCCGATCGACACCGAACTGCCCGCCGAACGCGTGCGGCACATCCTGGCGGGCGCCGACCCCCTGCTGCTCCTCGAGGACACCCTGCCCGACGTCTCCCGCTACCCGCAGACCGACCCCGAGCGCACGCTGTCGCCGGACAACGCCGCCTACGTCATCTTCACCTCCGGCTCCACCGGCGGCCCCAAGGGCGTACCGGTGGCACACCGGTCGATCACGAACCGGATCGAGTGGGGCCTGGCACACTTCGGCGTCACGGCCGAGGACCGGATGCTGATGAGCACCTCGGCGAGCTTCGACGCCTCCGTGCCGGAGATGTTCTCCAACCTGCAGACGGGCGCCTGCGTCGTCGTGGCCAGCGCCGAGGGACGCCGGGACGCCGCCTACCTGGCGGAGCTGATCCAGAAGGAGCGGGTGAGTGCCGCGTTCTTCGTGCCCTCCCTGCTGTCGGCGTTCGTCACCGAACCCTCCGCCCAGGACTGCACCAGCCTGCGCTGGATCGAGGTCGCCGCCGAGGCGTTCCCCGCCGCACTGGCCAACCGCTTCACCGACCTGCTCCCGGGCTGCACCGCCAACAACCTCTACGGCCCCACCGAGGCCACCGTCGAGGTCACCGGCTGGCAGCACGTGCCCGGCGCCGACCGGGTACCGATCGGCACACCGATCTGGAACAACCAGGTCTACGTCCTCGACGCGGCGCTGCGCCCGGTCGCACCCGGCGTCGCCGGTGAGCTGTACCTGGCCGGCACCTGCCTGGCCCGCGGCTACCTCGGGCAGAGCGCTCTGACCTCCGAACGGTTCGTGGCCTGCCCCTTCGGCCCCGCCGGCGCGCGCATGTACCGCAGCGGGGACCTGGTGAAGTGGAACAAGGACGGCCAGGTCGAATACCTCGGCCGCACCGACTCCCAGGTCAAGGTCCGCGGCTTCCGCATCGAACTCGGCGAGATCGACCACGTCCTGGGCGGACACCCCTCCGTCGCGCAGGCCGCGGTCGTGGTCCGCGAGGACCACAAGGGCGACCAGCGCCTCGTCGCCTACGTCGAACCCGACCCCGACGCCGCGGTCGCCGACACGGCCGCCCAGGTGGAGGAGTGGCGCCGGATCCACGACGACGCCCACGCCGGCTCCGCCGACGAGACCTGGGGCGAGGACTTCCAGCCCTGGAAGAGCGTCTACGGCGGCGAGCCGGTCCCCGTGGAAGAGCTGCGGCAGTGGCAGGACGCCGCGGCCGCCCACATCCTGCGGTACGCGCCGCGCCGGGTGCTGGAGATCGGCGTGGGCTCCGGCCTGCTGCTCGCCAGGATCGCCGGCGAGGTCGAGGAGTACTGGGGCACCGACCTCTCCGCCGACGCGATCGACCGGCTCCGCGCCCAGGCCGACCGGGAGGGCCACGGCGACCGGGTCCGCCTCACCGTCCAGGCCGCCGCCGACGTCTGCGGACTGCCCCCGGGCGGCTTCGACACCGTCGTCCTCGACTCCGTCGTCCAGTACTTCCCGAGCGCCGACCACCTCGACCAGGTGCTGACCCAGGCCCTGGACCTGCTCGCGCCCGGCGGCCGGATCGTCGTCGGCGACGTCCGCAACGCCGCCACCCAGCGGATCCTGGCGACGGCGGAGCAGCGCGCCCGGCAGCCCTACGCCTCCCACGAGGAGATCCGGGCGACGGTGGAGCAGGCGCTGCTCGCCGAGCGGGAACTGCTCGTCGCCCCCGAGTGGTTCGCCGAGTGGGCGGCGCGGCACGCCGTCGGCGCCGACATCCGGCTCAAGGCCGGGCAGGCGCACAACGCGCTGACCCGCCACCGCTACGAGGTCGTCCTGCACAAGGAGCCGGCCGACGCCCTCGACCTGACCGGTGTGCCCGCGCTGCCATGGGGCGGCGAGGTCGGCGACCTGGCCGCACTGGCCGGACGGGTGCAGCGGGCGGGCGGCCCGCTGCGGGTGAGCGGGATACCCAACGCGCGGCTCGTGGAGGAGGCCGCCGCGGCCGCCCTCGCCGGTGCCGCCGGCGAGGACGCCCCCACCGGCAGGCCGCTCGACCCCCACGACGTCACGGCCTGGGCACGCCGGCAGGGCCTGGACGCCGTGCTCACCTGGTCCGGCGAGCGGACCCACAGCTTCGACGCGGTGCTGCTGCCCGAGCGGCGGACCGTCACCGGAGGGTTCGTGCCCGGCACGGTGGCCGGCCGCGTCCGCGCCAACGCGCCCGCGCTGGCGCAGGCGATCGGCCCGCTGCTGGCCGAACTGCCCGCCTACCTGGGCGCGCGGCTGCCCGACTACATGGTCCCGGCCGCGGTGGTGCCGCTGTCGCGGCTTCCGCTGAACCCGGCGGGCAAGATCGACCGAGGGGCGCTGCCCGCGGAGCACACCATCACCGCGAGCAAGGGCGAGCCGCGCAACTCCCACGAGGAGGAGCTGTGCTCCTTCTTCGGCGAGCTGCTCAAGCTGGAGAGGGTCGGCATCGACGACGACTTCTTCGCACTCGGCGGGCACTCCCTGCTCGCCACCCGGCTCAGCGCCCGCATCCGCAAGCACTTCGGCGTCGACATGCCCCTGCGGACGATCATCCAGTACCCGACGGTGGCCGAACTCGCGGCGCTGCTGCTCATCGGCAGCATCCCCGGCGGCCACGACGACTCCTTCGACGTCGTGCTGCCGCTGAACCGGGATCCCGGCACGGGCAAGGAGCCGATGTGGTTCTTCCACGGCGGCGGCGGCCTCGGCTGGGCGTTCTTCACCTTCGCGCCCTACGTGCCGGACCGGCCGGCCTACTCCCTGCAGTCCCGAGGCTCCAACGGCAGGGACCCGATGGCGGGTTCGGTGGAGGAGATGGTCGAGGACTACCTGGACCAGATCCTCGCCGTCCAGCCGGAAGGCCCCTACTACCTGATCGGCTGGTCCTTCGGCGGCCCCATCGCGCACGCCGTCGCCGAGGCGATGGACCGGCGCGGGCTGGAGGTCGGCCTCATCGCCGTCCTGGACTCCCAGCCGGCCAACTCCGCCGCGGACAACGGCTTCCGCGAGGTCGCCGGCCGGACGAAGGAGCTCTACCGGGCCGATGTCGAGGAAGTCTTCGGCAAGTTCATGAACACCGGCAACATGGACGCCTTCCTCGACACCATGTCGCAGGTGGGCGCCAACAACCTGCAGAAGATGGGCGTCTTCGAGTCGCCGGTCTACCGCGGCGACGTGCTGTATTTCAACGCCCGGCTGGACAAGGTCGACGGAGTGACGTCGTACGGCCCCGACTGGCGGCCGCACGTCCTCGGCACCATCGAGGAGTACGACGTGGACGCCACCCACCACGACCTGCACATGCCCAAGCCCGCCGGCCAGATCATGCGGGTCGTCGCCCGCAAGCTGGCGGAGCGGTGAGCGGACAGGACGAACCGAGAAGCGAGCGAGAGGAGTTGGTCGGCGTGAGCGGACCCGGCACATCAGCGCAACAGGGAGAGCGGACCACGCTGCTGTGTGTGCCGTTCGCCGGAGCTGGCCCCTCCTTCTTCCACCCGTGGCAGGACCTGGCCGCCGGCCGCTGGCGGGTGACCTCGGTCGAACTGCCCGGCAGGGAGCGGCGGATCCTCGACGAGCCGTACCGCAACGTCGTCGAGGCGGCCAAGAACGAGATCGACGACATCGTCGCCGACCTCGGCGAGGGGAGCCGGGCGGTGCTGTTCGGGCACAGCCTGGGCGCGGTGCTCGCCTACGAGCTGGCGCACCTGCTGAGCACGCGCGGCGTGCGGGTCCAGCGGCTGGTCGTCAGCGGCTCGCCGGGGCCGTGGACGCAGCGCGAGCGGCGGGCGGCGGGCCTGCGGGGCGAGGAGTTCCTCGCCCGCGTCGAGGAGTTCGCCGGGTTCCGGCACGAGGCCCTGGACCACCCGGAGATGCGCGAGCTGATCCTGCCCACCCTGCAGGCCGACTGCGAGATGCACGAGGCCTACGTCCCCGGCACCGACGACCCGGTGTCGGTGCCGATCACCTCGCTGCGCGGCGACCACGACGGCCTGGTCAGTGCCGAGGAGGGACGGCAGTGGCGGGACGCGACCACCGCCGCGTTCAGCTACCGGGAATTCCCCGGCGACCACATGTACCTGGTCGACCAGGGCCGGGAGGTGCTGGACGTGATCGAGGCGGAGTGCGCCGGCGGCCGCTAGCGCGGTGACGGTGCGAACCGGCCGGCCGTCCGGGCCGCGGTGTGGGAGGAAGGGCGTCCGCCTCGGCGGGCGCCCTTCCCGCTTCGGATTCCGCTCCGGGCGCGGGCGCTCACGCCGTCGAGGGGGACTCCAGGGCCGTGTCAGGGGTGTGACAGGACCTTGTCAGGCCCGGCCGGAGAGTGGGGGTATGAAGAGTTCCGCGATCGCAGTCTCAGGGCTGCGCAAGGCATATGGCGACAAGGTCGTGCTCGACGGCATCGACTTCGAGGTCGCCGCGGGATCGGTCTTCTCCCTGCTCGGTCCGAACGGGGCGGGGAAGACCACTACGGTCAACGTTCTCACCACGCTGCTCACCGCCGACGCCGGCACGGCGCACGTCGCCGGGCACGACGTGGCGACCGCGACCAAGGAGGTGCGCGCCGCCATCGGCGTGACGGGCCAGTTCGCCGCGGTGGACGATCTGCTGTCGGGCCGCGAGAACCTGCAGCTGATGGCGGACCTCAAACGCGTGCGGTCCGGGGACCAGGTGGTCGCGCGGCTGCTGGAGCGGTTCGATCTGGCGGAGTCGGCGGACAAGCTCGCGTCGGCCTACTCCGGCGGTATGCGCCGCAAGCTGGACCTGGCGATGACGCTGGTCGGCAGCCCGCAGATCATCTTCCTCGACGAGCCGACGACGGGTCTGGACCCGCGCAGCCGGCGCACGCTGTGGGGGATCGTCCGCGAGCTGGTGGCCGAGGGCACCACCATCTTCCTCACGACCCAGTACCTGGAGGAGGCCGACCAGCTCGCCGACCGGATCGCGGTCCTCAACCAGGGCCGCCTGGTCGCCCAGGGCACGGCCGACGAGCTCAAGCGCCAGATCCCCGGCACCCACGTGCGGCTGCGGTTCGCCGACGTCTTCCAGCTCGACGCGGCCGCGCGGATCTTCGCCGGCTCCACGCGGGACGACGAGGAGCTGATCCTGCAGGTGCCCAGCGACGGCCGGTCGAGGTCGCTGCGGGCCCTGCTGGACCGGCTCGACGAACACACCCTCGACGCCCAGGAGTTCTCCGTGCACACCCCGGACCTCGACGACGTCTTCCTCGCCCTGACCGAGCAGACGGGCACGGACAGCGCGGACACCGCGGGCGCCGAGGCCACGAGCGAGAAGAAGAAGGAGGCGATCGCGCGATGAGCACGGTCGCGACGGCAGTCGCCGACTCGGGCATCATGTTGCGCCGCAACGTGAAGCACACCCTGCGCAACCCGACCACGGTGTTCAACGCGGTCCTGTTCCCGATCGTCATCATGCTGATGTTCGTCAAGGTGTTCGGCGGCGCGTTCAGCGTCGGTGAGCACTACATCGACTACGCGACGCCGGGCCTGCTCGTGATGGCCGTCAGCTACGGCCTCGGGGCCACCGCGACGGCCGTGAACGACGACATGACCAAGGGCATCATCAACCGGTTCAAGACCATGGACGTCTCCCGCGGGGCCATGCTCACCGGACACGTCGTCGTCACCACGGTGCGCTGCCTGGTGGCCTCCGCCGCCATCGTCGGGGTGGCCTTCGCGATGGGCTTCGACCCCGCCGCGAGCGCCCTCGACTGGCTCGGCGTGCTCGGTCTCTTCGTGCTCCTGGCCGTCGGGGCCAGCTGGCTCACCGTCGCCATGGGCCTGGCCGCGAAGACCACGGAGTCGGCCGGCCTGGCCACCGTGCCGCTGATCATGCTGCCGTTCCTCAGCAGCGCGTTCGTGCCCGCGGACACGATGGGCGCCGGCGTGAAGCAGTTCGCCCAGTACCAGCCCTTCACCCCGATCATCGAGACGCTGCGCGGGCTGCTGGCCGGCCATGTCGCCGGCGGCGACGCGTTCGCGGCCGTCGCCTGGTGCCTCGGGTTCGCCGTCGTCGGGTACGTGTGGGCGCTGTCCACGTTCAAGAAGCGGGCCTGACCTCCTCCACCGGCCGGCGCCCACCCCTGGACGGGGGCGGGGCCGGCCGTGGACAGCATCGGCTTCCGTGACGTCGAGGAGCTGATGCTCCGGCGCGCCGTCATCGTCTCCTGGCCGGGGTCTTCACCAAGACCGACGGGGGAGTGGTGCTTCGCCGTCCGGGACCGGAGACCGGCATGCCGGTCTCCGGTCGTTCGAGGGCCGAGTGCAGGACCTTCCCGAACGTCGCCCACAGCGCGTCGGCCTCGGCGGGGGGCACCACCGCCGAGGCGTGTTCCAGTTCCAGGGTGAGGCCCCCGCCCGGCGCGTCGGTCACACCGGTCCACAGGTCGTACTTGGCGGTGTCGTTGCCGTGGATGCGCACGGAGCGCACCGGCGGCGTGCAGACCGCCGTGTCCTGCATGGCCAGGACACAGGAGAACAGCGGGGTGCGGTGAGCGGAGCGCTCCGGCCGCAGCACGGTGAGGAGCTGGGGCAGGGAGACCTTGGCCCGGTCGCGTACGAAGGTGACGGCCGGCGCCACGTGCTCGGTGGCGAACCGCGCGAAGGACCGCTCCGCACCCGGACGCAGCGCCAGCGGCAGCGTGTTGACGAAGAAGCCGCACAGGCCGAGCGACCCGAAGGTGTGCCGCGCCAGGAAGGGGCTGCCCAGGACGACGGTCCGGTCGCCGGTGTGCGCGTGCAGCGCGGTGGCGTGGACGGCGGTGAAGAACTCATAGGCGGTCAGGCCGAGTGCGCGGTGGGCCGACCGGATCGCGGCGCAGGTCGCGGAGTCCGGCTCCCAGCGGATGCGCCGCGCGGTGCGGTCGCCCTCCGGCGCGCCGGCCGGCGGTGCCGCCGCCGCTGTCACGGGCGGCGCCGGCGCCGTGCCGGCCACGGACGCGGCCAGTTCGGCCGCCTGGCGTGCCGTCGCGGCGGAGCTTTCCGCCGCGGCCTGGGCCGTGTGTTCGCCGATGAGACGGGTCTCCCGCGTGGCGCGCAGCCGGTCGCCGGGCGCAGCCGGCGACGGGGCGGTGAGGCAGCGGGCGAGGTCGTCGACGAAGGGCTGGATCGAGAACCCGTCGAACACGATGTGATGGACAGCCATGACGAGCACGCAGCGGCCGTCGGGCCGGACGTGGGCGAAATGCAGCAGGGGGCCCCGCTCCAGGTCGAAGTGGCGTGCTCCGAGCCGGGCGATGGTTTCCCCGGCTTCGGCGGCGCTGCAGCGGCCGATGTCCTCGAAGGGGAGTTCGCCACCGGTGAGCGGCTCGTCGATGCGGCCCGTGCCGGTGAGCGGATCGGCGACGACCGTGCGCAGGGCGGGCTGGGCGGTGAGGACGGCGGCCAGGGCGTCCCTGATGCGGCGGGCGTCGGTCCCGGGGTCCAGCTCGACGGCGATGACGATGTTGTAGAGCTGCCGGGGACCGAGCCGGTGGGTGACCCACAGCCCTTTCTGGGACGCGGTGAGGGGCAGCGCGGGGGCGGCCGGCTCCCACACGTCCTCGGACCAGATGCTCATGCCGCGCCGCCCGGGCCGGGCTGTGCGCCGAGAAGCCCGGCGAGCCAGTGCCGCAGGTCCCTCAGCGTGCTGCGGCGGCCGATCCGGGCGAAGTCGATCTCCACGTCGGGATCGAGGGGCAGCGCGGCGACGATCTGGACCACCTGGCGGGACTCGATGCCGAGGTCGACCAGGGTGCGGCCGTCGTCGGCGGCGTCGAGGCCGCGGCCCAGATGGCGCACGAGGAGGTCGTCGAGAACGCGGACGGGGGTGGCGGGGGCCATCGGTGACGGTTCCTTTCTGCGTGAACTCTCAGCGGGACACCGCGAGCCCCGGTACCGGGGCCTGCGGGGAGGTGAGCAGGTCGAGCAGCCGCAGGCGGTCGATCTTGCCGTTGGCGTTCAGCGGCATCCGGTCGAGTTCCACGACGGACTCGGGGCACATGTAGGAGGGCAGCGACTCGGCCGCCAGCGCGGCGAGTTCGGGCCCGAGGCCGCTGTCCCCGGTGTACGCGGCCAGCAGGCTGCCGCCGCTGCGGGCGGCGAGCACCACGACGGCCTCCGTGACCCCGGGACGGGCGCGCAGCACCGCCTCGATCTCGCCGAGTTCGACGCGGAAGCCGCGGACCTTGACCTGGTGGTCGAGCCGCCCGAGATGGACCAGGGTGTCCCCGTCCCGGCGGACCCGGTCCCCGGTGCGGTACCAGAGGTCCGGGCCCGGCACGCCCTGCGGTCCGGCCGCGCGTGCGGTGCCGTCGCCCGGCAGGTCGGGCAGGTCGGTGAACCGGCCGTGGTTGTCGGCCGGGTCGAGATAGCCGGCGAAGCGCTGGGGGCCGCGCAGCAGCAGCTCCCCCTCGTCGGCCGGGGCGCCGTCGCCGTCGACGACCAGGTGTTCCAGCCCCGCATGGACGCGGCCGATGGGCACGGTGCCGTTGCAGGTGTGCGGCCAGGCCTCCCGGTCGGCGGGAAGCTCGTACGCGGCACAGGTGATGGTCACTTCCGTGGGGCCGTACAGGTTCGTGAGGGTGCTGTGCGGTGCGGCCTCCGCCCAGGCCTCGGCCTGCGGGCGGGTGAGCTGCTCGCCTGCGAAGAGGCTGTGCCGCAGGGTGGGCATGCAGCCGGGGCGCAGGGCGCGGGTGCGCCGGGCCAGGGTGATCAGCGAGGGGACCGAGAACCAGTGGGTGAGGCCGCCCTCCTCGACGTAGCGCACGGGGTTCAGAAGGGCGGCGCGGGGCGGGGGCAGGACGAGCGTCGCTCCGGCGGCCCAGGTGACGAAGAGGTCGTAGACGGAGAGGTCGAAGGTGAGGTCGAAGGTGTTGGACACCCGCGATCCCGGTCCCAGGCCCCGGGCGTGCACGGTATGGGCGAGGTGCGCGCCGACATGGGTGTTGCGGATGGGCACGCCCTTCGGCGCACCGGTGGAGCCGGACGTGAACAAAAGGTAGGCGAGCGCGTCGGCCTCGCCCGGGACCGGGGGGAGGTCCGGGGTGCCGTCCTCGCGGTCCGGGCCGGCCGCCAGGCGGAGGGTCGGTACGCCGTGGCCGGGGCCGTCCGTGTCGGTGACGACGAGGTCCGGGGCCGCGGCGGCGAGGATGCGCGCGGTGCGCCGGGCGGGGTGGGCGGGGCTGAGCGGGACGACGCAGGCTCCCAGCCGCAGGGCCCCCAGATAGGCGGCGTAGGCGTCGAGGCCGGGTGCGGCGTGGAGGGCGACGGTGGCGGGCGGGGTGCCGGTCCTGCGCAGCATGCGCCGGGCGGAGCGCTCGGCCAGGAAGCGCAGTTCGTCGTAGCCGATGGTGCGGTCGCCGCAGTCGACGGCGGCGAGGCCGGCGTGGCGGCGGCTGCTCGCGTCGAACCAGGCGTAGAGCGTCGGAGGTGTCATGGTCTCGTCCTCGGGCCGCACGCCGCCGTGAAGGCACACGTGAGAGGGATCCTGGAGGCGTCGTACTGGGCACGCCAGCGCACCCCGTTCCATGTGCCGCCGCGCTGCCCGATGCCCACCGGAACGGTCCAGGGCGCTCCGGCCAGACCGGTGCCGAGGGCCTTGACGCAGGCCTCCTGCGCGGTCCACAGCCAGGCGAACGCCGTCTCCCGGTCCCGGCCGGGCAGCGTGGACAGCCGGGCGGCGTCCCGGGGGGTGCAGCAGCGGCGGACCATCTGCGGCGACATCGGGCCCGGGACCTCGATGTCGACCCCCACCTGCCGGCCGAAGCCGACGCAGACCGCGGCCCAGCCGCCCGAGTGGGAGAAGCTGATGCCGGTGTCGGGATGCTGCGGCAGATGGGGCCGGCCGGTGTCGTGGGCGGCGATGACGGGGCCGGGCAGCCCGGGTGCCAGCACGCGGAGCAGGGCCCGCAGCAGGCTGCGTACCGCCAGGAACTCGGTCGCCCGGGTGCCGTCCAGGGTGCGGGCGGCCGCCCGGTCGGCGGGGTGGGCCGGCAGGCTGCGCAGGACCCGGTCGCAGGGGGCGGCCGCGTAGTGCACGCCCGGGGCGGCGCTGCGGTGCGTGAACCCGTTCACGGGCGGCCTCCCGCCGCCCCTGCCCGCGCGGTGAGGTGGCGCAGCACGAGGGCGCGGAGGGTGCCCGCGTCCCGGAGGCTGTCGGCGGTGAGTTCGCCGGCGGGCACCTCGATGCCGAGGGCGCTCTCGATGTGCTCCAGGATGTCGACCATCCGGAAGGAGTTGAAGCCGGGTATGCCGCTCAGCGGCCGTCCGTCGGGCAGGTCACCGGGCGGCAGGCGCAGGACGGTGGTCAGGGCCTCCCGTACGGCCAGGCCGGCGCGCCCGTCCTGCGCACCGGACCTGTCCCCGGCCGCCCGGACCGGCCCGCCGGCGCCGGCCGGTGCCGACAGGAGCAGGGCCGCGAACTCGTCGAACAGGCCGGGCGGTTCGCCCTTGCCGCGCGTCACGCGGCGTGAGGCGAGGTAGATGCGTTCGGACAGCCGCTGCCACCGCTCGGCGTGTTCGCCGGCGACCGGAGCGCCGGTGTTCAGGGCGTGCAGCCGCCAGGCCCGGACCTGCAGCCACACCTCCAGGTTGAGGTGCTCGAAGGCGGTGGGGCGGTCGGGGTGGTCGCGGTAGGCGCCGACGTAGTGGTGCACGGCCGCAGGCTCGGGCGGTGCGTCGGCGGCGGCCCCGGCCGGGTCCAGGGGGGCCGGGTCCAGGACGAACAGTTCGGCGCCCGCCTCGGCGAGCAGTTCGGTGAGGTGCGGCAGCGCGACGGTCCAGGCGCCGGGGCGTGCGCTGCCCCACGGGGTGTCGTTGTGGTAGGCGTCGAGGACGGTGGCCCGCCCGGCACCGTACTCGACCAGGAACGAGTGCTCCATGTGGCGCTGTCGGTGGTACGGCACCCAGGGCAGGTGGTAGGCGTCCGCGACGGTGTAGTACGGACCGGGGCCGGCCGGCGGGGGAGCGGCGGCGCGCGCGGAGTGCCGCCGCCCCACCCGCAGGCCCAGCCGGCGACGGGCTTCGGCGAGCCGGTCCGCCGTGGTCGCCTCGACGGTGGGCAGCAAGGCCGTCGGCCGGGTCCGGAACCCGGGCCGGACTCCGAGCCGCAGGTGGGTGCCGGGGCCGTGGTGGTGGTCGGCGAGGAGGGCGAGCCCGGTCTGCAGACAGTCCAGCGCCGCCGCGGAGGCCTCGGGCAGCGGCCCGATCCGGGACGTGCCGGCGTGCGGCGCCACCGGCCGGATTCCGTACGGGTCAGGCGCCATGCGCGGCCACCGCCCGGGTTTTGGCGCCGGAACGCTCGACGGCCCTGTCCCTGTGCTGCGACGGCCGTGCCTGCCGGGCGAAACCGACGGTCTCGGCCGCCACCTGGTGCAGGCGGTCCCGCAGCCCGGGGTCCACGGGGGTGCCGTCCGCGTCGAACGCCCCGGTCGCCGTGTTGATCGCGACGCCGAGGGGGGTGGGCCAGCCGCGCAGGGCGTGGACGACGTCACGCAGGGCGCCCAGCGTCGTCATGGCGCCCTGCCACCCCTGCCCGACGGCGATGCAGCCCACCGCACGCCCGGTGAGGTAGGGCCGGGGTTCGTCGCGGAGTTCCTCCAGGTAGTCCAGGGCGTTCTTCACCAGGCCGGAGAGCGAACCGTGGTAGGCAGGGCTGGCGAGCACGATGCCGTCGGCGGCGGCGACTTCGGACAGCAGACGGAAGACGCCGGGCGGCCGGATGCCCGCGCTCGGGTCGAACAGCGGCACGGCCAGGTCCGTGCCGGCGATCAGAGAGGTGTCGGCACCGAGCCGCCGTGCCTCGTCCAGCACACAGCGCAGGGCCTGTTCGGCAGTGGATCCGGGCCGGGGCGAGCCACCGAGGCCGACGATCCTCGGCCGGTGCTGGGCGGACGTCATGGCTTCTCCTCGTGGTCGTGGCCGGGCTCTCCGCGGAGCCGCACGGGCCGGTGGCGGTCCCGCCGGGGCAGCGGGGCCACCTGGACCCGGTCGTCCAGGACGGCGCCGATGGCCTGGACTCCCGCGCTCAGGGCAGGGACGCCGGTGAAGCAGGGCACGCCCTGACGGGCGGCGGCGGCGCGTACGGCGGCGGCTTCTTCCCCGTCGTCCGCCGGGCCGGGGGCGCTGAGCACCAGATCGAGCTGGCCCGCGCGCAGCAGCCGTACGACGGGGGCTTCCGGGTGCGCGGGCCCGGGCGGGACCGTGGCGGGCACGCCTGCCCGGCGCAGCGCGACGAACGTGTCGCCGCCGGCGAACAGTTCGAAGCCGTAGGCGGTGAGCCTGCGGGCGGGCAGGATCAGGGACCGCAGCTCCCGGCCGGTGGCGCAGAGGTAGGCCCGGCCCTTGGTGGGCAGCGAACCGTACCGGCCGATGAGGTACTTGGCGTAGGCGGCCCCGAACTCGGGCCCGGCCGCCGTCAGTGCGCCGCCGTACCGGCCGCCGTCGCCGGGGGCCCGTAGGAACACCCGCGCGTCGGCAGCCGCGGACGCCGGCGGTCTCCCCGCGGGCAGCAGCCCCTCGGCGCGCAGGGCCCTCAGGCCGGCCCCCATCGCGATACGGGCTCCGGCCTGCGCCAGGGGCACGCCGGTGGCCGCCGTGGTGAACGCGGCGGTGTGCGCGGTGCCGGGGACGACCTCCCTGACGTACAGCACCTCACCCGCCGACGCGAGGCGCACGTGCAGCGCGCCGCGCACGCCCAGCGCCCGCGCGGCCCGCTCGGCCGCCTCGGCCAGCCGGGCGACACCGCCGCGGCCCAGGGAGACCGGGGGCGACACGCACACGGGGGCATCGCCGTGGTCGCCGTCGAGATACTCGAACACGCCCGCCAGGACCAGTTCCCGGCCGTCGTACAGGGCGTCCACGCCCAGTTCGACACAGGCCTGCAGGGCGTGCTCGACGAGGACCGGCCCGCCCGGGAGGTGCCCGCGCAACAGGTGTGCGAGGGCGGTCGGGTCCGCGACCGTGCTCCGCGTCGCGCCGCCGGGCCGGTGCGGGCGGGTGACGGCGGCGGGGTAGCCGAGTTCACCGGCGGCGGCCAGGGCCTCGGCCCGGGATGTGACGGTACGCCGGGCCGCCGTGCGCAGTCCGGAACCGGCCAGGGCCCGGTCGAGTGCGCCCGGGTCGGTGACCGGCCGGGCCGTAGCGGCGGACAGGTCGCTCAACGGGGCGTCGGCGTCGTGGAGTTCGCGTGCCAGGGCCGCCGCCGCCGGGCCGCCGAACTGGCCGAGTACCGCGGCGACGGTACCCGCCCGGCGTTCGGCCGCCACCGCCTCCAGGACGGTTTCGGCGCTCAGCGGCTCCAGGTAGCCGCGGTCGAAGGCGTCCCGGGCGGCGGACAGCGTCCGCGGGTCGGAGGCGAGGAGCACGGGCGCGAAGCCGGCCGCGCGCAGCGCGAGGGCGGCCTGGCGGCAGGAGTGGTCCGGGCCCTCGCCCGCCCAGGTGCCCGGGCCCAGCACCAGCACCGCATCGCGGCCGTCGCCGGTGACCTGGAGCCGTCCGCCGGTGTACACCGGGGTGTGGGCCGCGTGGGCCGCCGGATGACCGGGGTGCAGGCCGATCGTCTGCCGTACCCCGCGCACCCTCTGCTCCGGTACGCCGCTCAGGGCGGCGATCCGGCGGTCGCCGAAGCCCTGCCGCTTGGCCCGCAGCAGGTGGTGCCGGGCGAGCGGGCGGGCATGGCGCAGGGCCGTGGCGGTGCGGTGCAGGGCGGACAGTTCGCTCAGGAACCAGGGATGGATCCCGGTGACCCGGGCGATGGCGGCCGGCTCGGCTCCGCAGTCCAGAGCCCGTACGACCGTGGTGATCCGGTCGGGGGCCGGGACGCGCAGCGCGGCCAGGAGGGCGGCCGGGTCCTCGGCGGTCTCGGACCACGGCGGTTCGCCGCCGGCCCGAACCGCGAGTTCCAGCGCCTTGTTGAAGGCGTCGCGGAAGCCGGCTCCCCTGGCGGTGACGGTCCCGGTGTCCCGGCCGGGGTGCGGCACGGTCACCGTGACCAGGTCCGGACCCGCCGGCGGCAGGCCGAGTTCGGCCACGGTCTCGCCGACGGCGAGGCGTGCGACCGGGCCGCCGAGCGGCAGCCCGTCGGCCGTGGCCGCGCGCCGCACGCTCCACGGTTCGCCGGGCCGCGGCTCGACCAGGGCCACGCGCCGCCCGTCGGGGCTGAGCGCGATCCGCACGCTCAGCGCGCCGGCACCGCAGTCGGCGACAGCACCGCAGTCGGCGTCGGCCGGCCGGGGGCGCGCCACGGTGCGCGCGAGGTCGGTCAGACGGCGGAGCTGCGGGGTCGTCGGGGTCTGCGGCGGGGACACCGTGAACCGGGCGCCCGCGCCCGCCGCGTCGACCTGTTCGGCGGCGCACAGGACGCGGGTGCCGCCGGACCGGTCGCGCAGCACCTGCACGTCGAACTCCCGCCACCCCGCCCCGGCGTGCTCCCGGCCCGCCCCTGCCTGGGGGCCGCCCGTGGTGCGGCCCGCGGTGGCGTGGGCCGCGCCGATGAACTCGACGTCGTACTTCTCGCGCACCCCCGCCGAGCACAGGGCCCCCATCACGGTGCGCGCGGCGGCCCCGCCCAGGTCGGCGAGGATCGCGTCCGGCCGTTCGCGGGCGATGACCTGCTCCACGAACCAGGGCGTGAGCGGTTCGGCGTACGTGGTGTGGGCGGCGTCGACGGCGGCGAGCACCGCCGGGCCGGAGCCCAGCAGGACGGTGCGCAGCCCCTGCCGCGTCAGGGTCCGGCAGGCCTCGGCCGCACCGGCCGCGAGGTCGTCCTCGCTCCCGGCGAGGACGAGGACGGACGTCAGGTCAGCGCGCCGAGGCATAGGGGCGGTCCACGTGGGGGGCGATGATCCGGTGGAAGCGTTCCTCGTCCACGTTCCCTCCCGACAGCACGACGCCGACGCGCCGGCCGGCCGGGTCCGGGCGCCGGGCGAGGACCGCGGCCAGGGCGCAGGCCCCGCTCGGTTCCACGACGAGGCGGCCGTGCCGCCACAGCTCGCCCATGCCCGCGGCGATCTCGTCGTCGTCGACGGTGACGACCGTGTCCAGCAGACAGCGGTTGACCTCGAAGGTGAACCGGCCCGGGCTCTGGTGGCGCAGTCCGTCGGCCAGCGTGTCCGGGGTGGGCACGGACACCCGGTGCCCGGCGCGCAGCGACCGCGCGGTGTCGTCGCCGTCGCGCGGCTCGACGCCGATGACCTCGATGTCCGGGTACAGCGTCTTGGCCACGGTGGCGCAGCCCGCCGCCAGCCCGCCGCCGCCGACGGGGACGACGAGCCGGTCCAGGGGGCCGGTCGTGGCGAACAGTTCGAGGGCGAGCGTGCCGTGACCGGCGGCCACCACCGGGTCGTCGGAGGACGGCAGGATCTGCAGGCCCTCCTCGGCGGCGATGCAGGCGGTCAGGGCGTCACGGTCGTCCCGCACCGGGTCGTAGAGGACGACCCGGGCGCCTTCCCGGCGCACCGCCTCGATCTTCGCGGCCGGGGCGTCGGCGGGCAGGACGAGGACGGCGGGTACGGCGAGGCCGCGGGCGAGTGTCGCCACGGCCCGGCCGTGATTGCCGGAGGACGCCGCGACGACGCCCTTGCGCAGCGTGTCGGGCGGCAGGGTCAGCAGCTTGTTCAGGGCGCCGCGGATCTTGAACGCCCCGGTGATCTGGTGGAGTTCGGCCTTCAGGAAGATCTGCGCGCCGAGTTCCGTGTCGAGTTCGGGCAGCGTGAGCACGGGGGTGCGGACCACCCGTCCGCCGATCCGCTCGGCGGCTTGGTACACGTCATTGATCTGCATGGTCGTGTCCCTGAGGGGTGAGACGGCCGGGCGAACCGCTGTCCGCCACGGTGGCGCGGACGGGGGTCGCCCAGACCGGTGCGGGCCCGCGCAGCAGCAGGAGGGGCAGCGCACCGGCCGTGGCGACCCCGGCGGCCACGGCCCACCATGCCCAGGTGTGGTGCAGCAGGGCGGTGCCGAGCAGCACGGGGCCGACCAGGTCCTGGCCCACCCGGCCGAGGTTGTAGAAGGTGAGGTAGCGGCCGCGTGCCTGCGGCGGAGAGAGGGAGAAGGACAGCGGGGTGCTGGCGATGTGCAGGCACTCGCCCGCCGAGTGGGCCAGGACCGCGAGGAGCAGCAGCGCGGTGGCCCCGAGGGCGCTCGTGGCCGCTCCGGAGGCCGCGTACACCAGACAGGCCACGCCGATCGCCGCACCGCTGAGCGCCGACGCGCGGGTGGCCGCCCGGTAGCTGGAGAAGCGGCGGTTCACCGGGATCTGGGCCAGCATGGCCAGGACTCCGTTGAGCGCGAGGAGGGTGGTCAGCATCCAGCGGGGCGCGTCGGTGTGCGAGGTGATCCACAGGGGCAGCACCAGCGTCAGGATGGTGTTGTGGGTCAGCAGTGCCGCGTTGACGGCCGTGATCAGCAGGTAGGCGGGGGAGCGCAGGGGGGAGCGGACACCGGCCGCGGCGGTCCGCTCGGCGGTCTTCGGGCCGGTACCGGTGGCCGCCTCGGCGCTCGCCCGCATCCGCACGAGCAGGGTCGCGGCGGCGATGAAGGAGGCCGCGTTGGCCAGGATGCACGCCTGGTACAGGGACGGCGAGTCCAGCATGACCGGCAGCGTCGCGGCCATCGAGCCCAGCACGATGGCGGCGTTGCGCACGGAGAACACCGTGCCGAGGATGGTCGCCCGGTCCTTCTCGCCGAACAGGGCGCCCATCAGGCTCTGGTTGATGGCGGGGCTGGCCCGGTCGGCCGTGGAGACCAGACAGGTGAGCAGGACGAACGCCCAGTACGGCTTGGCCAGCAGGTACAGGCTGTAGCCGGCGGCGCGGACGAGGAAGAGCAGCATCAGCGCCCGGTGGGCGCCCATCCGGTCGGCCAGGCGCCCGATCTGGGGGCTGATCAGCAGGGCGCAGACGCTGCCCGCCGAGATGCCGAGGCCGACCGAGGTGACGGAGAAGTCCCGTACCAGGGTGAAGAACAGGATGGACGTGGCGCTGTACAGGCCCGTCCCGAAGGAGTCGACACCGGCGGTCAGCAGCAGCAGCCGGGTCTCCCGCCGGCCCAGCATCAGGGTGTCCGCCAGCGTGCGCAGCCGGGAGGCCACGCCGCCGGGGGGCGGTCGGTTCGGCACGGTGTGCTCTCCTTCGCGGTGGTGGATGGGGGTGGGTCAGCGGTGGCGGTCCGCGAGGGCGCACAGCGGGGCGATGCCGGCCAGGATGCCGTCGGCCGGCAGGCCGAAGTCGACGAGGGCGGCCACCTCGTCGACGCCGGTGGCGGTGAGCCGCTCGATCATGGCCGCGCAGCTGTCGGGGGAGCCGATCAGGGAGCCCTGGTGCAGATAGCGCTCGTAGGTGACGTCGAGGAGTTCCTCGATCAGGTCGTCGGAGATGTCCTCGTCGGGCAGCGACAGGCCGCCGCTGATGGTGCCGCCGCCGCCCGCGGCCTGCCGTTCCAGAACGACGGCGGAGCGCAGGTACTCGCGGAAGGGGGTGCGGGAGCGGGCGATCGCCGTCTCGGCGTCGGCGTCGAGGTGGGTGTGGAGCATCAGCGAGACGATGCCGTCCTCGGCGCGGTGACCGTGCTCGGCGCGGGCCTTGCGGTACACGTCGATCTTCTCGCGGAGCTGGTCCAGGTCCTGGCCGATGAGGTGGGTCAGGACGTTGGCACCGAGCGCGCCCGCGTCCTTGAAGGTCTGGATGCTGCCCGAGGAGGTCAGCCACACCGGCAGCTCCCGCTGGACGGGCACGGGGTGCAGCCGCACCGTGGTGGGCCGCTGCGCGCCGTTGGGCAGCTCGACCGTGGCTCCGCGCCACAGCGCCCGCACGGTCTCCAGCTGGTCGAGCATGACGTCGCGCCGGCCGGCGTAGGACGCCGGGCTCAGGACGAAGTCGTTGGTGTTCCAGCCCGCGCCGAAGGAGATGGCGGCCCGCCCGTCGGACAGGTTGTCGACCACGGACCAGTCCTCGGCCACCCGGACGGTGTTGTGCAGGGGCGAGATGAGGCTTCCGGCCCGCAGCTGCATCCGGTGCGTCACCGTGGCCAGCGCGGCGCTGGTGAGCGCCGGATTGGGGAAGACACCGCCGAACGTGTCGAAGTGCCGTTCCGGGGTCCACACGGCGTCGAGTCCGCCGTCGTCGGCGAGCCGGGCGGCGTCCAGCATCGTGCGGTAGGTCTCGTGGGCGTCGCCGGTGGCGGAGGCGAAGAACATGATGCCGAAACGCATGGTGACTCCAGTTCCCGAGCCCGGCGACCGCCGGGCTGCTGCCGTGTCAGGAAGCCCGCCGCACGGGGGCCTTGTGGGCGGTGAACGCGAAGACGTGCCCGCGGGCCGGCAGGCTCTGCGGCAGTGCCCCGCGCTCCAGGGCGGCCGCCCCGGCGGCGATCTCCTCGTCCCCGGCCGTGTCGGGCAGGGGCCAGGCGATGCTCAGCACGTTCCGGCCGCGGCGCAGCAGCCCGGCGGGCACGGTGAGCGAGTGCTTCGTCCAGGTGTCGCCGAGCGGCTGCTCGAAGCAGGGTTTGCCGTTCACGGTGAGGGTGACGGCGGCCTCGGCCGTCCGGGGCCGCGGCAGCCGCCAGGCGAGGGTGAGCACGGTGTCCGCGGGATCGTCGACGACGAGGTGGAACTCGCTGGTCAGATCGCGTGCCAGGAGGTACGCGGCCCCGCTGCCGGTGGACGCTCCCAGGCGTTCGCCGAAGGTCGTGGCCTGTGCCTGGTCGGCCAGCAGGTCCACGGTGTCGCCGGCCTGCTCGGCGATCAGCAGCTTCTCGTAGCTCTCCCGCACGTCCACGCCCGCCGCGGCCAGGGCCTCCACCATGCCCTCGCGCAGCGTGTGGTCGGCGAGCTTGCCGGTCAGACGGGTGTCGCCGGCCACGAGATAGCGGGCGAACTGCGGCAGGACGGCGGACCGTTCGTAGCTGGCGCACATCCAGTGCGGCGCGGTGCGGGTCTGGTAGTCGAGGTAGTCCTCGATACGGGGGGCGATGCCGGGGTCGAGTTCCAGCGCCCGGTCCAGGTGGTGGCGCAGCAGTTCGGCGGGCTGGCCGTAGTGGGCGTTGTGCACCGCGGCCAGGAGGTGGGCGGCCGCCGCCTGGGCGGGGGTGGGTCCGCTCGCCGCCCGGACCAGGTCGGCCGCAGCGGGTGCCGGGCTGCCCAGCGCGGTGGCGGTGGCCGAGGCGGCAGCGGCGGCGGCCAGGGCGAGCCCCCCGAAGGAGAGGTGGCAGTAGTCGAGGTGGAAGCGCCGGCCGGGCAGGGCGCCGTCGTCCGCCGCGCGGAAGAGCCGGGGCAGGTCGACGAGGTGGAAGCCGTGTTCCTGCGCCTTGCGGCGCATCTCGGCCTGGACAACGGCGAGGATGCGCGGCGAGTGGAGGGTGAAGAGGCCGACCGCGGCGTCCTTGGCGGTCACCAGGGCCTGTTCGCGGGTCGTCTCGTCACCGTTCGCGGCGGCGGCGCGGGCCAGCAGACGGCCGCTGACCGGGCTGGTGCCGCCGTCGAGCCGGGTCAGCTCGTGGGCCAGGCCCAGGGCCTCCTCGTGGCGGCCGGCCTCCAGCGCGTCGAGCGTACGGGCCCGCAGCCGCAGCCAGCGCGCCCCGGCGTCCCCGGGCAGGGCGGGACACACCAGGGAGCGCTCGTCCTCCCAGTCGGCGAGGTTGAACTCGGGGACGACCAGCGTCACCGGTGCGCCGCATCCGGCGGCGGTGGCCGCGAGGAGGTCGAGGAAGCGGCCGGAACGCTCCACGACGAAGTCCTGGAAGAGCCGCCCGGCGGCCGGGTAGCCGCCCTCGCGCAGGGCCTCGGCGAGCCGCTGCAGCTGATGCGGGGTCGGGTCGATGTTGTTCCAGTTGTTGCCCGCGTACACCACCAGGGCGTCGGGCCGCAGGCCGGCCGCCTCCTCCAGCACCTGCTCCAGGTCGCCGAAGTTCGCGTTGGTGCGGGCCAGGTCCAGGACGTCGACGTCGGCGAGCCCGGCGACCGGGGTGAGCATCCCACCCAGGACACTGGCGAAGCTGAAGGCCGGGTCGTAGAAGTAGCCTCGCGCGGCGGACTCGCCGAGGACCACGGTCCGGCGGCGGCCGGGTGCGAGCGGCAGCCGGTCGAGGTCCGCCCAGTACCGCCACTGGTCGCGCCGGGCGGGATCGCGGACGTACTCCTGCTCCGTGCGGCGCCACACCCCCACGGTGTCCGGGGCGGTGGCGGCCGCCGGCACGGGTGCGGGCGGCTCGGCGGGGTGGGCCGTGCCGAGTTTCTGCAGCAGCGCCAGGGCCAGCGTGCCGTTCTCGCCGGACAGCAGCTCGCTCAGGCGCCGGGTGTAGACGCGGTTCAGGTCATCAGTGCTCATGGGACTGCCTTCGCCTAGAGGAGGGTGTAGACGGAGTCGCTGACCACCGACGCGCGCGGCGGGCGGGTTCCTTCGAACCAGGTGCGCCAGGAGGCGGGCAGGTTCTCCCGGTCGATCACGAAGTCCTCCAGCACCAGGCAGTCGATGGCCGAGCGCAGGAAGCACAGCAGCGCGTCCTGCGGGGTGCACACGATCGGCTCGCCGCGCAGGTTGAACGAGGTGTTCAGGACGATGGGGCAGTCGGTCCGCTCCTCGAACGCCTTGATGAGGCGGTAGAAGCGGCCGTTGTCGGCCGCGGTGACGGTCTGCACCCGGGCGGAGCGGTCCACGTGGGTGATGGCCGGCAGATCCAGGGGCGAGATCACCTCGCACGTCTCCAGCATGAACGGCGAGGAGTGGTCGAGCCGGAAGTGCTCGGCGGCCTTCTCGGCGAGCACGGCGGGCGCGAAGGGCCGGAAGGCCTCCCGCATCTTGACGGAGGCGTTGATGCGGTCGCGCATGTCGGACCCGCGCGGGTCGGCGAGGATGGAACGTCCGCCCAGCGCCCGCGGCCCGAACTCCATCCGGCCGTGGTACCAGCCGATGACCTTCCCCGCGGCGAGCCGGTCGGCGACGGCGCCGAGCAGTTCGGGCTCGCGGCCGCGGAAGTCCTGGAAGCCGCGCTCGCCCGCCGCCTCCAGGCTCCTGGCCACCTCGGTGGCGGGAACCGGCGGGCTGAGCAGCGCCGAGCGCATCCGGGCCGGGGAGATCCGGCTGCCGGTGATCCGCTGGTGGGCCACCGCCGCCGCGCCGAGACTGCCCCCGGCGTCGCCCGCGGCCGGCTGGACGAAGACCTCCTCGAACGGGCCCTCCTCGACGACACGGCGCGTGGCCACCACGTTGAGCGCGACGCCGCCGGCCATGCACAGCCGGTCGCTGGGCACCAGGCGCCGGGCCCGGGCGGCGAGGGCGAGCAGGGTCTCCTCGGTGACCAGCTGGAGGCTGCGGGCGAGGTCGCAGTGGATCTGCTCGATCTCCGACTCCGGCTCCCTGGGCGGCACCTGGAGCAGCTCGGTGAGCCGCTCGGTGCCCATGCCGTCGGGGTTGCGGAAGTCGAAGTAGGACAGGTCGAGGGCGAAGGTGCCGTCGTCGGCGACGGTGATCAGCTGCCGTACCCGGTCGGCGAACCGGGGCTCTCCGTAGGGCGCGAGGCCCATCACCTTGTACTCGCCCTCGTTGACCTCGAACCCGAGGTGTCCGGTGACCGTCGAGTACAGCAGGCCCAGGGAGTGCGGGAAGCGGACCTCGTCGACCAGGTCGAGCCGGTCGCCGTCGCCCCGGCCCCAGGTGGTGGTGGCCCACTCGCCGACCGCGTCGACGGTCAGGACGGCCGCGTCGGGGAAGCCGGAGTAGTAGTAGGCGCTGGCCGCGTGGGAGAGGTGGTGCTCGACTATTTCCAGGCGGCCGTCGAAGCCGAGGACCTCCCGGATGTCCCGGCGCGGCCGGTCCGCGTCGAACCGGAAGAGCGCCTCCGGCCGGGTGTCGGGCACCTTCGGCAGCCCCATCCACAGCTGCCGGTCGAGCTTTTTGACCGGGTCCTCGTAGTACGCCACGCAGTCGACGTCGGCGATGGTGAGCCCCGCCTCGTCCAGGCAGTGCCGCAGCGCCCGGTGCGGAATGCCCGGGTCCTGCTTCCTACGCGTGAAGCGCTCCTCGTGCGCCGCGTTGACCAGTTCGCCGCCGACGAGCAGGGCCACGGCGGAGTCGTGGAAGTGCGCCGAGACCCCGACGACGACCGGACCGTCCTTCCGGGCCCCCATCACCGGCCCCGCCGCGGCAGGCCGTACTCGTCGAGCAGCAGGTTGAACGTGATGACAGTCATCAGCAGGTCTCTTTCGAAGGGGACGTTGATCCGGAACCCGGGCCGGGAGTACTCCTCGACGAGTCGCGCGACGGCGGCCGGGTCGAAGTAGCCGTCCGCCTCGATCCGCCCGGGCTCCAGGAGCGACTCGACGAGTTCGTCCCGCTGCCGCAGCAGGTAGGGGCTGCCCGGAGCGGTGAAGCCGAACTTCTCGCGGTCCACGATCGATGCCGGGATCCAGTCGCGTGCCACCTGCTTGAGCAGGTACTTCTCCTCCAGGCCCCGCACTTTCAGGTCCGGTGGCACGGTGGCCAGGAATTCCACGAGTTCCCGGTCGAGGAACGGGTGCCGGCTCTCCACGGAGTTGGCGAAGGCCATCCGGTCGCCGTGGTCGCCCAGGAGGTGGTCGGCGAGGCGCACCTTGAGATCGATGTAGGAGCGGCGGTGCAGCGGGTGCAGCCCCACGAGGCGTTCCCGGTCGAGCAGCGGATGCTCCAGGCAGTCGATGTCCGGGAAGTCCTCCAGGAGGCCGTCCGCGTACAGGGCGCGCTTGGTGGTGCGGAAGGCGACGTCGTCACCCTCGTAGAAGAAGTTCTCGTCGCCCCACACCCGGCCCCGCAGTTCGGCCTCGCGCAGCTCGTCCGGTCCGAAGCCGGTGACCTGGCCGCCGCGCACCTGGTCGAAGCGGTAGCCGATGTAGCCGCCGAAGAACTCGTCGGCTCCCTGTCCGGTCAGCACCACCTTGACGCCGTTGTCGCGGACGGTCTCCGACAGTGCCATGGCGGCGGCGTCGAAGGACTCCTTCAGGGGGCACTCGGTGTGCCGGATCACCTGGGCGAGCCGCTCGCTGATCTCGTCGCCGTGGATGAACCGCTCGTGGTGCTCGGTGCGCAGGACGCGGCTCATCGTGCGCTGGTGGTCGGCCTCGGACAGCTCCCGCTCGGGGAAGGCCGCGGAGAACGACGGGATGTCCGCGTCCGGCATCAGCCGCCGCATGATGGCGCCGACCAGCGACGAGTCGAGGCCGCCGCTCAGGTACAGGCCCACGCCCACGTCGGACAGGAGGCGTTTCTCGACCGACTTGACGAGGAGTTCTTCCAGGCGTTCGGCGTAGTGGCGCTCGCTGTGCTGTTCCACGGGCTCGTCGGCGCGGGGATAGACGAGATCCCAGTACTTCTGCTCCCGCGGCTGCTCGCCGAGCCGGCACAGCACCGTGGTGCCCGGTGGAACGCTCCGCACGCCCCGGAACATGGTGCGCGGGCTGACCAGGCCGGGCAGGGTCAGGACCTGGTCCAGGCCCACCGGGTCCACGTCCCGTTCCACCGCCGGGTGCTGGAGGATCGCCTTGATCTCGGAGGCGAACACGAGCGTGTCGCCGGTGCTCGTGTAGAAGAGCGGGGTGACCCCGAAGTGGTCCCGGGCGCCGAGGAAGAGACGCTCGCGCCGGTCGTAGAGCACGAGCGCGAACTGCCCGTCCAGCCTGCGGACGAAGTCGCTGCCGTACTCCTCGTAGAGGTGGGGGACGACCTCGGTGTCGCAGGTGGTCTTGAAGACATGGCCCCGCGCCGCCAGCTGCCGTCTGAGGTCACGGTGGTTGTAGATCTCCCCGGTGGTCATGGCGACCACGCGGCCGTCCTCGCTGTACATCGGCTGCTGGCCGCCGGCCGGGTCGTTGATGGCCAGCCGGGCGAAACCGAAAGCGACGTGCTCCTCCACGTGGGAGCCGAAGGAATCGGGGCCGCGATGGTGGATGGCGTTCTGCATGGACCTGAGTTCAGGGGCCTCGGCGGGAATCGCCTTCGTGCTGATGAATCCACATAGTCCGCACATTTAAATAGACCGTTCCCCCAGGGTCGATGACGCGAGTGCCGCACGGCCGCACTTTCCACGCAGGGACATGGGTGGCTCATGAAAGGGCACTCGGGGACCCAGGAAACGTAGCACCGGACGGGTGTGCCGACAGGGCCTGTCGAGTGCTTCTCCAGCGTCCCTCCAGAATGCGTCCTTTCCCTCCGCGACCTGCTCGGACCGCCGTCCCGGACCCGCTTGTGACGCACTGAAGGATCGCTTGAACACGCAACGGCCGGCATTGACCGATTGCTGCGCCCGACCGTTGTATGAGAACTCATGAACCCGATTCCGCAAGCTCCTTCGATGCGCTCCCGGATATTCCGTCACGAGCGACGCGAGGCGGTCATTTTCCATGGCTGACCGCTTGCCGGAATTGTCTGTGGAGCAGCTGGAATTCAGTGCGGGCGAGGAGAATTCGCTGCGCCTGCTGAGCGATCTCGTGACCCGTGCCGCGGCCCGCTGGCCGGACCGCACCGCCGTGGTCTGCGCGCACCGCACCGTCACGTTCGCCGAGCTGCGGGACGCCGCGGCCGCGGCCGCCGGCGAACTGCGGCGGGCCGGGCTCGCCCGGGGCGAGCGGGTCGTCATCGCGTGCGAGGACCCGGCGAGCGTCCTCGCGCTGCTGCTCGCGACGGCCGCGGCCGGAGCCGTGCACGTCCTCGCGGAACCGGAGCTGCCCGGCTACGCCGCCCGGCATCTCCTCACCGACGCCGCCCCCGCCCGCGTCCTCGCCGACGCGTCCTCGTCGCTCGCCGCCGCGGCACGCGCCGAGAACCTGCCGGTAGGGCAACTGCGGCCCTTCTCCCTCCCCGTCCCCGCGCGCACCGCCCCCGAGGCCGCCGCGATTCCGTCCGACCCCGTGAGCATCCTGTACACGTCCGGGTCCACGGGCCGGCCCAAAGGCGTGGTCAGCACGCACGCCAACGTGCTGTTCGCCGTCCGGGCCATCGCCCGCCGGCTGCGCCTGACGCCCGACGACGTGATCGGCTGTGTGCTCCCGCTGACCTTCGACTACGGCCTCTACCAGCTCTATCTCGGCCTGTACTCGGGTGCCGCGGTCGCGCTCGGCCACGGCGTGGACGCCGGACCGGGCCTCGTGCGGTTCCTGCTGCGCCACGAGGTGACCGTGCTGCCCTCGGTGGCCGGGCTCACCTGGTCGCTGTGCAGGCTGGCCGAGCGGCAGTCCCGGCGGCCGCCCCTGCGCATGCTCACCAACACGGGCGCGGCCCTGTCGCCCCGGCTGGCGGCCAGGGCGCGGGAAGCGTTCCCCGGGATCGACGTCGTCGCGATGTACGGGCTCACCGAGTGCAAACGCGTCTCCGTCCTGCTGCCCGAGGAGTGGCAGGAGCGGCCCACCTCGGTGGGCCGCCCGCTCGACGACACCGAGGTCCTCGTCCTGTGCCCGCGCACCGGACAGGTCCTGCCGCCGGGCGAGGAGGGCGAACTGGTGGTGCGCGGGCCGCACCTGGCCCGTGGCTACTGGGGTGATCCGCAGCTCACCGCGCAGCGGTTCCGGCGGGTCGGGCCGGCCCAGGAGACCATGCTCTTCACCGGCGACCGGGGCCGGGTCGACGCCGAGGGCTACGTGTACGTGAGCGGGCGTGACGACGACGTCTACAAGGCGAACGGCTTCCGGGTCAGCGCCGCCGAGATCGCCCTCGCGGCGGAGGACATACCGGGCGTGGAGAAGGCGCACTGCCTCCCCGGGCGCGAGGACCGCCCCGCACGGCTCGCCGTGGTGACCGGCCGCCCCGCTGAGGAGATCCGGCGTGAACTGACCGACCGCATCGAGTGGTTCAAGGTCCCCGACCACATCCGGGCACTGGCCGCCCTCCCGCTCAGGCGCAACGGCAAGACCGACACCGCGGCGCTGGAGGCCCTGCTGACCGGGGGCACGGCATGACGGATCCCGCACCGCTCGCCGAACTCGCGGAGCGCTACGGCACCCCCCTGTACGTGTACGAGCTGTCCGAACTGCGCGCGGCGCACGCCGCGTTGCGTCGGGCGCTGCCCGAAGAAGCCACGCTCTACTACTCGCTCAAGGCCAACCCGCACCCCGAGCTGGTGCGGGAGCTGACCGCCGCGGGCTGTGCCGCCGAGGTCTGCTCGGAGTCGGAACTCGACGCGGCCCGGGCGGCCGGCCTGCCCGCCGCCGCCGTGCTGTGCACCGGCCCCGGGAAGACCACGGCCGAACTGCGGCACGCCCTGCAGCACGGTGTGCGCCGCTTCTCCGCCGAGTCCCCGGTCGACCTGGCCCGCCTCGGCGCGGCCGCCCGCGCCGCCGGCACCCGGGCCCAGGCCCTGCTGCGGCTCAACCCGGAGACGTATCCGGCGGGTGCGGGCCTGGCCATGGGCGGGGCGCCCACACAGTTCGGCAGCGACGTCTCCTGGGTGCGGCGCTCTCCCGAGGCGTTCCGCGCCGAGGGCGTGGACCTGGTGGGCTACCACGTCTACACGGGCAGCAACGTCCACGAACCCGACCAGCTGGCCGGCTGGTTCGCCGCGGCGGCCGACGCCGTGACCGCGGCGCAGGAGGCCCTCCGCATCGACCTGCGCACGGTGGACCTGGGCGGCGGATTCGGCCACCCGTACCTCGCACCGGGCCACCGCCCCGACTTCGGCGCGCTCCGGCCGGTGCTGACGCACCTGTTCAAGGACCGGCTCGCCCCGCTCGCGGAGCGTCCCTTGGAACTGGCCTTCGAGTCCGGCCGCTATCTGGCCGGCGCGGCGGGACGGTTCGTCGTCCGCGTGCAGGACGTGAAGGTCAGCAAGGGCCGCCGCATCGTGATCGCCGACGGTGGCATCAACGCGCTCGGCGGCATGGCCGGACTGCGGCGCATCCCGCCGATGACCGCGGCCGCCGTGACACTCGCCGCGGGATCCGCAGAAGCGGCCGGCGCAGCAGGTGAGGAGGCGGCCGGCGAAGCCGTCCTGACCGGCCCCCTGTGCACCACCCTCGACGTTCTCAACGCCCGCCTCCCGCTGCCGGACGTGCGTCCCGGCGATCTGCTGACCATCCCGAACTGCGGGGCCTACGGGATGACCGCGAGCCTGCTCGCGTTCCTCGGCCGCCGCCCGCCGGCCGAGGTCTTCCTCGACGCCGGCCGGGTCCGCGCCGCCACCGCCCTGCGGCTGAGCCACCACGACATCCATCCCAGGAGGCAACCATGAGCGCCGCCCGCAAGGCCTTCCGTGACGTCCTGCTGACCCATCTCACCTGCGAGGAGGCGGGCCTGGACCGTGAGGTCCGGCTGCGCACCCTCGGCCTCAACTCGATGCGCGCCGTGGACCTGGTGCTCGACCTGGAGGACCGGTTCGGCTTCGCGTTCCCCGACGACCGCTTCACCGACGAGAACTTCGCCACCGAGGCGAGCCTGTGGGCGGCCGTCGAACCGCTGCTCGGTGCGGGTGCCCGGCTGTGACCCCCGCCGACCTGGACGCCCTGGAGAAGGAACTGGCCGACTGCGCACGCGACGCCGACGCCGACGGCGACCCGGAAGGCCGCGTGGTGTCGCTCCTGCGCACGCACCGGCTGCTCGGCCACGGCGTGCCCGGGGAACTGGGCGGTCCGGGCGGCGACCTGACCGGCCTGGTGGCGCTCGCGGCCCGGATCGGCGGCGCCTGCCCGGGAGCCGGTGTGCTCTGGGTCATGCACTGCCAGCAGGTGGCCATCCTGCGCGACCACGCCCCGCAGCCGCTGCGCGACCGGGTCCTGCGCGAGGTCGCACAGCGGCAGCTGCTGCTGGGATCGGTGACCACGGAGCCCCGCAAGGGCGGTCACGTGCTCACCGCGCACGCCGCCGCCCGCGCCGACGGCGACACCGTCACCTTCCGGCGCGCCGCCCCCGTGGTCAGCGGCGGTGCGCACGCCGACGCCTTCCTGCTGTCCCTGCGCCGCGCCCCCGACGTCGCCCCGGACGACGTGCTGCTCGTCTACGCCGACCGCGCCCAGTGCGGCGCCACCGTGCTGGGGCCGCTGGATCTGCTCGGTATGCGGGCCGCCGGGAACGTGGCCATGGAGTTCGAGGGCCAGGTGCCGGCCGGTCAGCTCATCGACCCCGAGGGCGGGTTCACCCGCGTCACGATGCGCACCCTCGCCCCGATCGGCCACCTCGGCTGGGCCGCCTGCTGGGTCGGCGCCGCCCGCCGGGCACTGCGCCAGGTCGTCGAACTGCTCCGCGCCGGAACACTCACGCGCACCGACTCCGCCTACCGCACGCTGGCCCGGGCACGTGCCCGGATCGACGGCGCCGAGGCGCTTGTCCTCGCCGCGCTCGCCGAGCACCGCGGACGGTCCGCGCCGACCGGTGAGGGACCGGACCGGGACGGCGCCCGCCTGGACTCGCCCGCCTTCCAGATCCTGATCAACAACGTCAAGGCGACGGTCTCGCAGGAGACGTACGAAGCCGTCGACGCCCTGCTCGGGCTGGCGGGCCTGGCCTGGGGCTACCGGCGCGACGGCGGCACCGACCTGGAGCTGCTCTTCCGGGACCTGCGGGCCGCCCCGCTGATGTACGGCAACGACCGGCTGGCGGGCGCGAGCGGCCGTCTCGCGCTGATGGACCGCGCCGCACAGTCCTTCCCCGGCACCGGCCTGGACTCCCTGCCCCGCGGAGGCGGCGATGACTAGAGCGGCCCAGGCCCCGCCGGAGATCCGGACCGCCCGCCCCTCCCGCGGCACCGGGCCCGCCGGCCGCGGCCCCACGGACGGCGCGGACCTCCTGCCGCTGCCGCACCCGCACGGCACGGCGGCTGCGGCAGGCGGCATCCGGTGACCGCCGTGCGCACACAGGTCCGGGGCGACCTGCTGTCCTGCTACACGGCCGCGGTCGCCGTCCTGATGGAGACCCGCGGCCTGTCCCACCGGGCGGTGCTCGGCGGGCAGCTGTTCCTCGCGGTGCGCCGCGAGGGAACCCGGTGCGAGGTCGTGCACCAGCACACGCCGCTCACCGGCGACGGGGACACGTTCGCCCTGCCGCTGGTGCGGCGGGGCGCGGCGGACGCCGAGGAGGCGGGCCGCGCCGTCGCGGCGGCCGCCCGCCGGGACGGCGCCGTGATCGTCACCGGTTGCGCCGGCCGGCTGCCGTGGCTGGCCGGGGCCGCGCCCGCACCGCACTGGTTCGCCGTCACCTGCCGTGCCGGAGAGCTGGAGATCGACGACGTGTTCACCTGGAGCGACGACCAGGGCGACTTCGGCCCGTACCGGGCCCCGGTCCGGGCACGCGACCTCGGCCCCTTCGCCGCCTGCCCCCTGCCGCCGGAGCCGGCGCACCGCGCGCGGGAGCGGCTGGCCCTGGGCAGCGGCGACGCCGGGCCCGCCCACCGGCTGGACCTGCCCTATCAGTGGCTGGAGCCGGCCCCGGCGGCCGGCCCGGGCGCGGGAAGCGGTGCCGGCGTACTGAGCCGGATGCTCGGCACCACCGCCGCGGCGCCAAGTCTCCCGCGGCCCGGATGGCTGACCGGCGGGGCCGCGACGGCCGCGCTCGCGGATCTGCTGGAGGAGGCCGGGCGCACTCCGGAGGTCCTCGCCGTGCAGAGCGACCTGTGGGTGGCGGCGCGCGGGCGCGCACTGTTCCGCGAGGTGCTCCGCGACGAGGCCACCGCACTGCTGGGTCCCGCGGCGGCCGGGCTCGGCGACTGGCTGGAGGAGCAGGTGCTGCCGCGGTGGACGGGCGTGGTCCGCGCGGTCCGCTACAACGCGCTCCGGGTGCGGCGCGGCCATCCGCCCCAGCGGGGGATGGCGCGTGAGCTGCGCAGGCTGGGCGCCCTGGAGGACGAGTTGCCGGAACGGCTCAGGAACGTCCTGGCCCCGGCGGCCCCCGACCGGGGCCATCCGACAAGTGGGAGATGACAACGTGTCGACGAAGAAGCGGGTATGTGTGATCGCGGCCAGGGAGCCGCTGCTGCGGCGCGCCGCAGCGCTGGGCCTGGAGGTCCTGTCGGTGCAGACACCGCAGGAGTTCCGGAGTCTGCCGGCCGACCTCACCGACGCGGTGACCACGCTGGTGCTGGACTACCACGACCGGGACCTGCTGGTCGAAACCGTGCGGGCCCTGCACGCCGCGCGGCCGCTGGACGGCGTCTTCACCGTCTACGAGGAGTCCCTGCTGCCGGCCGCGCACCTGGCCGACGCGCTCGGGCTGCCCGGGCCGTCGTACGAGACCGTCAAGCTGCTGACGGACAAGTGGGCGATGCGTGAGCACCTGCGCAAGGCCGGGGTCGGCACTGTCGCGGCGGCGCTCGGCCGGGGCGAGGGGGATCTGGCGGCCTTCGGGGCGGAGCACGGCTATCCGTTCATCGCCAAGCCGGTCGCGGGTTCGGCGAGCCTGGGCATCTTCCGCCTGGACTCCGCCGACGAGGTCCCCTCCGTGGCGGAGCGGTTGCGGGAGGTCGGGCTCGACCTGTTCCTGATGGAGGAGTTCCTCGACGGCCACGAGATCAGTGTGGACGGCATCAGCTTCCACGGGCGCTACGTCATGCTGGCCGTCTGCGACAAGATCACCGGCCCGCACTTCATCGAGTTGGGCCACTCGCTGCCGGCCGCGCTGGACGCCGAACAGCTGCGGTCCGTCGAGGAACTGGTCGCCTCCTTCCTGGACTGCGTCGGCCTGGCCGACGGGCTCTCGCACGTCGAGGTGAAGCTCACCGGTGCCGGCCCGAAGATCGTCGAGGGGCACAACCGCCGTGGCGGCGACCGGCTGAACACCCTGGCCGACGCCGTGTACGGCATCGACCTGGAGGAGCTGGGCCTGGCCTGGGCGGCCGGTGCGGCCGAGGAGCTGCCCGCTTCGCCCGAGGCCCGGTGCGGCACCGCCGTGTGCTTCTTCACCGCCGAGCGCGGCCTGGTGCGCGAGGTGCTGGGCGCCGAGGAGGTGCGGGCCCACCCCCAGGTCCTCGAACTGCACGTCAACTTCCCCGTGGGCAGCAGCGTTCCGCGTCTGCGCTGGTCGCTGGACCGGGCCGGGTACGTCGTGGTCCGGGCCGGCACGGCGGGGGAGGCCCTCGCACTCGGTCGGGACCTCGCGTCACGGATCCGGCTCGTGGTGGACGAGGTGGCCCCCGACCTCGCCGCCGACGACGCCTCCCACCGCGATCTGATCGGCGAACTCGACCAGGCGGCCCGCCTGGGATACCGGACGTCCTGAGACGCCCTCCTGCCGGCCCGCACGAGACGACAGCGGAGTGATCATGCACGTGAGCACATCGACCCTGATGGAGCTGCTGGACCGGCAGTGCGCCCGCACACCGGACGCGGTGGCCGTCGTCAGCGACGACGAGACGCTGACGTACGGGCAGCTCGCGCGGCGGTCGGACGCCGTCGCCGCGCGGCTGCGGGCGCTCGGGGCGGGGCCCGACCGGGTGGTCGCCCTGGCCCTTGAGCGGTCGGCCGCCCTGGCCGTGGCGGTCGTGGGAGTGATCAAGGCGGGTGCCGCCTATCTGCCCCTGGCGCCGGAGGATCCGGCGGAGCGGCTGCGGCTGCTCGTCGAGGACTCGGCCGCGGTCGCGGTCCTCACGACGGCCGGGTCGGGGGTGGACGCCCGGCCGTGGCGGGTGCCCGTCCTCGACCCGGGCGAAGTCCTGGACGGCATCGTGCCCGCCGGCGCGGGCGAGCCGGCGGCGCCCACGGGCGGCGACCTGGCCTACCTCATCTACACCTCGGGCTCCACCGGCCTGCCCAAGGGCGTGCTGACCGAGCACGCGGCCATCGTCAACCGGCTGGAGTGGATGCAGCGGGCGCTGCCGATCGGACCGGGCGACACCGTGCTGCAGAAGACGCCGTACACCTTCGACGTGTCGGTGTGGGAGCTGTTCTGGCCGCTGATCACCGGCGTGCGGCTGGTGTTCGCCCGGCCGGGAGGCCACCGCGACCCGCGCTACCTGCTGGAGACCGTGCACCGGCACCGGGTGACGGTCACCCACTTCGTGCCGAGCATGCTGGAGGAGTTCCTCAAGGAACTGCCGGACCCCCGGGCCGCGTCGCTGCGGCGGGTGCTGGTCAGCGGCGAGGAACTCAAACCACGGGTGAGGGACCGCTTCTTCGGGGTCCTGCCCACCGCCGAACTGCACAACCTCTACGGCCCCACCGAGGCCGCCATCGACGTGACGCACTGGCAGTGCGCCCCGGGCGACGACCCGGACCGGGTGCCCATCGGACGAGCCATCGACCGGGCCCGGCTGTACGTCCTGGACCCGGACCTGCGCCCCGTTGCGCAGGGCGAACCCGGCGAGCTGTGCATCGGCGGCCCGGTCATCGCCCGCGGCTACCTCAACCGGCCCGAGGAGCAGCGCACCCGCTTCGTACCGGATCCCTACGCCGACGAGCCCGGCGCCCGGCTCTACCGCACCGGAGACCTCGCCTCGCAGCGCGCCGACGGCGTCATCGACTACCACGGCCGCATCGACCACCAGGTCAAACTGGGCGGCGTCCGCATCGAGGCGGGCGAGGTGGAGGCCGCCCTGGAGGCGCTCGACGACGTCGAACAGGCCGTGGTGGACCTGCGCACCTGGCCCACCGGCAGGCCGGTGCTCGTCGGCTGGGTGGCGGGCCGGTGCGGCGCGCAGGACACGGCCGGCCTCCGGGAACGGCTGCTGCGGACCCTGCCCGCCGCCTTCGTGCCCGGTGTGCTGATTCCGCTGGAGCAACTGCCCCTGAGCCGGCACGGCAAGGTGGACCGCGGGAAGCTGCCGTGGCCGCCGCCGGCGCGGGAGACCGGCGCGGAACCGGAAGCCTCCTGGCCCCCCGGCGATCAGGAGCCCGACGGCACGGCCGCCCGGGTGCACCGGATCTGGCGGGAGATGGTCCCGCGCGAGGGGTCCAACTTCCATGTGGCGGGCGGGGACTCGCTGCTCGCCGGCCAGTTGGTGGCCGCGGCGTGCCGGGAGTTCGACATCGACCTGAACACGGCGGACTTCCTGCAGAACCCGGACATCGAGGCGCTGGTGCAGCTGGTCGACAAGGCACTCACCTCCGGCGGCCGGGAATCCGCGCGGGTGCTGCCCGTGCCCCGGAACGGCCGGCTGCCCCTGTCGTCGGCCCAGCGCCGGATGTGGCTGCTGCACCGGTCCGATCCGCGGGACGTGGCGATGAACATCCACGGCGGGCTGCGGCTGACCGGACCGATCGACCAGGAGGCCGCGACCCGCGTCCTGACCGGACTGACGCACCGCCACGAGGTGCTGCGCACCACCTTCCCCGACTTCGACGGCCGTCCGGTCCCGGTGATCGCGGACGCCACCGCGATCGAGGTGCCCCTGCGGGAGCACCGGGGACTGAGCGCACCCGAACGGGACCGGGCCGCGCGGGCGGCCTGCGCCGAGATCGGCGCCGCACCGTTCGACCTCGCGGGCGGGCCCCTCCTGCGCGCCCGGCTGCTGTCGTTCGCCGACGACGACCACTTTCTGGCCCTCGGCCTGCACCACATCGTCACCGACGGCTGGTCCTGGTCGGTGCTCGCCCACGACTTCGCCCGCCTGTGGGCCCAGGACGGCACCGCGCTGCCCGCGCTGCCCGTGCAGTACCAGGACTACGCGGCCTGGGAGGCGGGGCTGGCGGAGCGCGAGGAGGACGTGGCCTTCTGGACCGAGGTGCTGCGCGACCCGCCGCCGCCCCCACGGCCGGCCGGATCCCCCGGACGCCCCCAGGAACTGAGCATCGCGGCGGGCGTCACCGAGGTGCAGTGGCCCGAGGGGTTCGCCGAACGGCTCGGCGCGTTCTGCGCCCGGCACGAGGTCACCGTCTTCACCGTCCTGCTCGCCGGGTACGCGCTGCTGCTGGGCCGGCTCGCCCAGCAGGAGGACGTCATCGTCGCCGCCCCCGTGGCCAACCGGACCGGTGTCGACGTCGAACCCCTCGTCGGCTGCTTCATCAACACCCTGCCGCTGCGCCTGGAACTGGACGAGGACCAGACCTTCATGGACCTGCTGACCCGGGCCCGGGCCGTCGCGACCGCCGCGCAGGCCCACGGACGGCTGCCCATCGAGCGGATGCCGCTGGCCGACACCGACCGCGGTCCCGGCCGCTCCCCCCTGCTGCAGGCGCTCCTCGTCGTGCAGAACACCCCGCCGTGGCACGCGCAGCACCTCGGCCACCGGGTCGAGGTCGTCGAACAGCCGAGCCCGCGCACCCACTATCTGCTGAAGCTCGAAGTGCTCTCCCCGCAACCGCCGCTGCCGACCCGGCTGGTGTTCGCCACCGACGCCCTGGACGCCGGCCGGGCCGCGACGATCGCCGCCCAGCTGGCCACCCTGCTCGACCGGGCACTGGCCGACCCGGACGGATACGTCTACGACTTCTCACTCCTCGACCCCCTGCGGCGATGAGTCCGCACCCCCTGCCGCAACCGACCCGGAGGAACTTGCCGTCATGACCTCGCACAGCAGCCAGGCAGGCCTGCTCACCGCCACCGCGCCGGCCCCGCCGACCGCGGAGCAGGCAGCGGCCCCCCTTCCGTTCACCCTGCCCGCCCCGCTGACCGCGCAGGTGGAGCGCCTCGCCGCCGAGGCACCCGACCGCCCCGCGGTGCGCCGGGGAACCCGCCAGTGGACCTACCGCGACCTCGCTGACGCGGCCCACCGCATCGCCTCCGGCCTGGTGGCCGCGGGGGTCGGGCCGGGCGAGACCGTCGGGGTGCACGGCGGGCGCAGCTTCGAGACGGTGGCCGCGCTCCTCGGCGTCATGCGCGCCCGCGCCGTCGTGCTCCTCCTGGACCCCGCCCACGCGCCGGACCGCATCCGGATCCTGCTGGAGGAGGCCGGCGCCCGTACCGTGGTGGCCACCGACGGTGCGGCGGACGGCCTGGACCGGGAGGTGCTGCGGTACGGGGAGCTGGCGGCGACCGAACCCGCCGTGCTCGCCGAGCCGGCCGCGCAGGACCCGGCGTACGTGATCTTCACGTCCGGTACGACGGGACGCCCCAAGGGAGTGCTCGGCTGGCACGGCGCGCTCGCGCACTACGTGGAGTGGGAACAGACCCGGTACGGCTTCGGGCCGCACGACCGGGTCGCGCAGATCGCCTCGTTCTCCTTCGACGCCGTGCTGCGCGACGTGTTCCTCGCACTCGGCTGCGGGGCCACCCTGAGCCTGCCGCCGACGGACCGTCCCTTCGAGGACCCCGAGGGGCTGCTCGCCTGGTTCGACGCCGAGGGCGTCACCGTCGTCCACACCGTCCCCAGCGTGCTCGCCTCCTGGCTGCACGCCGCCCAGGACACGGGCCCCTCGCTGCGCGGCGTCCGGCTGCTGGGGCTGGCCGGGGAACCGCTCACCGGCGCCCTGGTACGCCGCTGGCGCGCGCGGTTCCCCGAGTTCACCGGCCTGGTGCTCAACCTCTACGGGACCACGGAGGGAACCATCCTGCAGTCCTGCTACGAGGTGCCCGAGGACACCGACGACGCGGTTCTCGCCGTGGGCACACCGATCGGTGACACCCAGCTGCTGGTGCTCAACCGCCGCGGCGCGCCGTGCGGCGTGGGCGAGCCCGGTGAGGTCGTCGTCCGCTCGCCGTTCCTGACCCGCGGCTATCTGGAGCCGGCCACCGGGTCCGGGTTCGCCGCCAACCCCTTCCGCCGGGATCCGGCCGACCGGATCTACCGCACCGGCGACGTGGGCCGCTTCGAGGCGGACGGCACCCTGTTCATCGCCGGGCGCCTCGACGACCAGGTCAAACTGCGCGGTGTGCGGGTGCAGCCGGCGGAGGTGGCCGCCGCACTCGCCGCACACCCGGCGGTACGGCAGGCCGCGACGGTCGCGCGCACCGCCGCGGGCGGCGGCGCGGAACTCGTCGGCTACGTGGTGCTCGGCCCGGACGCCCCCGGGACCTGGCAGCAGGAGCTGCGGGATCTGGTCGCGGCCCGGGTGTCCACCGCCGCCGTACCCGCCCATCTGCTCCCCCTCGACGCTCTGCCGCTCTCCCCAAACGGCAAGCTGGACCACACCCGGCTGCCCGCTCCCCCCTCCGCCGCCGAACGGCCCGCCGGATCCCAGGAGCCGGTGACGGACCCGCTGGAGCAGAAGGTCGCCGCCGTCTGGGCGCGGGTCCTCGGCCTCGCACCCGCGGCCGTACCGCGCGAGAGGCACTTCTTCGAACTGGGCGGCGACTCGCTGACGATGGTGCGCGTGCTCTCCCGGCTGCGCCGGGACACCGGCGCCGACGTGGGCATGCAGGAGTTCTTCCGGCACCCCACGGTCGCCGCTCTCGCCGCGGTGGCCCGCGACAGCGGGGCCGGGGCCGGCGGCGGCGACACGATCACCCGGCGCACGCGCAGCGGGCCGCTGCCGCTGTCGCAGGAGCAGGAAGGGCTGTGGTTCGTCCACCAGATCGCCCCCGACAGCTTCGCCTATCACATGTCCGGCGCCTTCGAGGTGGCACCGGGCACGGCGGTGGAGGACGTCGAGCGCGCGCTGACCGGGCTGCTGCGGCGGCACGAGGCGCTGCGCACGGTCTTCGGGCCGGGCGAGAACGGCGACGGGCGGCCGGTGCAGACCGTGCTCGACGCGACCGCTCCCGACCTGGCCGTGCTGCCCGCCGCCGAGGACCGCGCCGCGGCCCTCGCCACGCTCGCCACCGCTGCCGCACACCCCTTCGACCTGGCCCGGGGGCCGCTGCTGCGGGCCCGCCTGGTGGCCGAGCCGCAGGGCCTGCTGCTCGGGCTGACCGTGCACCACATCGTGTGCGACGGCTGGTCGTGGGAGGTGATGGCGGGCGAGCTGAACGCGTCCCTGGACGGCCGCGACCCGGACGTCCGGCCGGCGCCCCTCGGCTACGGCGACTACGCGGTGTGGCAGCACGAGCAGACGGACGGGACACAGCTGGAGCGTCATCTGGCCTTCTGGACCGGGAAGCTGGCCGACGCTCCCCAGCTCGACCTGCCGCTGAGCAGGCCCCGGCCGGCCCGGCTCACCCACCACGGCAGGGTGCGGCGCTTCACGATCGACGTGCCGCTCGCCGCGGAACTCGACCGGTTCTGCCACGAGCACGGCTTCACCCGCTACACGGCGCTGCTGACCGCCTTCGGGCTGCTGCTGTCCCGGTCCGCCTACCAGGACGAGGTGGTGGTCGGCGTGGACAGCGCGGGCCGCGACCACTCCGAGCTGGAGCAGACCGTGGGCTTCTTCGTGCGCACCCACGCCGTGCGCATGGGCTTCGCGGACTCACCGGGGTTCCTGGCGGCGGTGCAGCGCGTGCACGACACCTTCCTGGAGGCGTACCCGCACCAGGACGTGCCCTTCTCCCGGATCGTGGAGGCGCTGAACCCGGAGCGCGACGCCGGCCGCACCCCGCTGTTCCAGGTGCTGTTCCGGATGCCGCCGAGCGGGGTGGGCACCGAGCCGGCGACCGCGCTGCACCCGGTGGACCTGGAGGGCACCTTCGTGACCTCCAAGTTCGACCTGACCCTGATGGTGCGGGCCACGGAGGGCGGCCTGGTCTGCGAACTGGAGTACAACACCGACCTGTTCGACGACGAGGTCGCCGAGGCGCTCGGCACCCGGTACCGCGCTCTGCTCGCCGAGTCGGTGCGCGCCCCCCGTACCCCGGAGTCGGCCCTGGCCGTCCCGGCCGGACGGGAGGACGGCCCGGACACCCCCGCCGAGCCCCGGCCCCGACCGCGGACCGAACCGGTGACCGGGACCCGGTCACCGGCCCCGCCCTCGGCGCACGGTCTGTTCGCCCAGGCCGCGCGGCGTGCGCCCCGGTCGGCGGCGGTGCGCGAGGGCGAGCACGACTGGACGTACGCCGAACTCGCCGACGCCGTCCGGGCGCTGGACGCCGCCCTGCCCGAGCATGCCGTGGTCGCCGTGCTCGGCGGACGCGACCTCGCCTCGGTGGCGGCGCTCCTCGCCGCCACCGACCGCGGCCGCGTGGCCGTCCCGGTGGACTCCTCGCTGCCCCCGGTGCGGCGCCGGCAGATGCTGGCCCGGGCCGGGGTCCAGCTGGCCGTCGTCGTCGGCGAACCGGACGCCGCACTGCCGGTGCCCACCCTGCACCTCGGGCCCGACGCCCGGTTCACGGCGCCACCGCCGGACCTGTCGGCGATCCCCGCCTGCCGGGTGCCCGACGACGCGGCGTACGTCTTCTTCACCTCCGGCACCACCGGCGAGCCCAAGCCGGTCCTCGGGATGCGGCGCTCCCTCGACCACTTCGTGGACTGGGAGCGCACGGAGTTCGCCGTCGGCGCCCACGACCGGGTGGCCCAGCTGACCTCGTACTCCTTCGACGCGGTGCTGCGCGACGTGTTCCTGCCGCTGTCCTCGGGCGGCACGGTCGTGCTGCCCGCACCGGCCGTCCGCGACGACGCGCTGCGCCTGCTGCAGTGGCTGGAGAGCGAACGGATCACGGTGCTGCACACCACCCCCAGCGTGCTGGGCTCGCTGCTCGCCGTCGCCGCGGACGCCGACGGGGTGGGACTGCGCGCGCTGCGCCTGGTCTGCCTGGCCGGCGAGCCGCTGCTCGACGCCACGGTGGCCGGCTTCCGCCGGCTGTTCGCCGACTGCGCGGCCAAGGTCGTCAACTTCTACGGGCCGACCGAGACCACCATGATCAAGAGCTTCTTCGAGGTGCCCGCGCCCCCCGTGCCCGGGGTCCAGCCGGTGGGCCGGCCGCTGCCCGGCACCCGGATCCGGCTGCTGGGCCGCGACGGACGGCCGTGCGCGCCCGGTGAGCGCGGCGAGATCGTCATCGACACCCCCTTCGGCACCCTCGGCTACCTCGCCCCGCCGCAGGAACCGGGACTGCTCGACGTCCTGCCGGGCATCCACGGCGTCCCCTACCGGACCGGGGACATCGGCCTGGAACGGCCCGACGGGACGTTCGTCGCACAGGGGCGGCGCGACGGACTGCTCAAGATCCGCGGGGTGCGCGTGCACCCCGCGGAGATAGCGTCGGCGGCCCTGACGCATCCGGACGTCGCCGCCTGCCACGTCGAGGCCGTCGCGCAGGACGGCGGCACCCAGCTGGTCGCCTTCTTCAGCCCGCGCGAGGGCACCGACGTCACGGCCGAGGCCCTGCGCCGGCACCTGGCCGAACGCCTCGCCGCACCGGTGGTGCCGGGGCTGTTGTTCACCGTGCCCGCGCTGCCGCTGCTGCCCAACGGCAAGGTGGACCGCCGCGCGCTGCTCGACCGGTCACGGCCCGCCGCCGGGCGCCGGCCCGCCCCGCCGAGCACACCGACCGAACGGGCGCTGGCGCAGATCTGGGGCGCGCTGCTGCAGCAGGACGAACCCGGTGTCCACGACGACTTCTTCGAGATCGGCGGACACTCCCTGCTCGCCACCGTCATGATCACCCGGGTGCGCAAGCAGTTGGGCGCACAGCTGACACTCCGCCAGGTCCTGGAGAAGCCCCGGATCGCCGAACTCGCCCGGGCCGTCGACTCCGCCCGCGACGAGGAGCAGCACAGGCAGGAGGAGGAGGGCCAGCTGGTCCGGCTCTCCCACGGCCCGGGCACCCGCCCGCTGTTCTGCGTCCACGGCATCGGCGGGGACGTCCTGCCCTTCCGCGCCCTGGCAGCGGAACTCGGCGACGGCGGGCCGGTCCTGGCGTTCCGCGCCCAGGGCACCGTCCCCGGCGAGAGGCCGCGCAACGACATCCGCCAGATGGCCGCGGCCTACCTCTTCGAGATGCGCAAGGCGCAGCCCAGCGGGCCCTACCGGATCGCGGGCTGGTCGCTGGGCGGACTGGTGGCCTACGAGATCGCCCGCCAGCTGTCCTTCGACGGCGAGCGCACCGAACTGCTGCTCCTGGTCGACACGTATGCACCCGGCACGCGTGCCTACGACGGATTCGACGGGGACGCCCGGGACCGCGCCCGCTCCTTCACCGCCGAACTCGCCGGGACCGGATTCCCCGGCGACATCCCCGCAGCGCAGTCCCTGCTCCTGCCCGAGGGCTCGGCCGGCGCCCCCGACGACGAACTGCGGCGGCGCTTCGGCATGTATCTGGCCCACTCCACCGCCGCCGCCCGCTACCGGCCCAACGCCCGCCGGCTCGACGTCGACCGGTTCCTGCTGGTGCGGGCCACCGGGCAGGAACGCCCGGAGGGCACCTCGGCGGCGCTCGGCTGGGAACGGTTCACCGGCGGCGAGGGGCCCGACGTCCTGCCGGTCGACGCCGACCACTACTCCGCGCTGCGGCGGCCCGCGGTCGCCTCCTTCGCCGGATCCCTGCGGGAGGCCCGCAGGGAGAACTGACGGCACACCCCGCCCGACCCCCGCCGCACCGCACCGCACGGAGGTAAGCGCATGACGGCAACCACCGTCGCCCCGACCGAACCCCGGACGCCGTACCTCTACCGCCCCCGCGCACTGGAGGAACCCGACTGGACCCGCTTTCCCGGATGGCGCACCGTCACCGCCGCCCAGTGGCGCTCCGCCCAGTGGCAGCGCAGCCACTGCGTCAAGAACGTCCGGGAACTGCGCAGGGTCCTGGGCGGCCTGCTGGACGACCGCGTCTACGACGACCTGCAGGTCGACCAGGAGAAGCAGGCGACCATGTCCCTGCTGGTCCCTCCGCAGATGCTCAACACACTGATGCCGGGGGTGAGTCCGGCCGGCCCGGGATCGCTGACCGAGGCGTTCCGGGCCGACCCGGTCCGCCGCTACATGCTGCCCCTCGCCTCCGACCGGCGGCCGGACTGGCGCTCCCACCCGCTGGCCGCACGCGACTCGCTGCACGAGTCCGAGATGTGGGCGGTGGAGGGCCTCACCCACCGCTACCCCAACAAGGTGCTGGTGGAGCTGGTGTCCACCTGCCCGCAGTACTGCGGGCACTGCACCCGCATGGACCTGGTCGGCACCTCGACACCCACGGTCGCCAAGACCAGGTTCCAACTGCGTCCCGTGGACCGCACCGAGGCCATGCTCGGCTATCTGCGCCGCTCCCCGGGCATCCGGGACGTGGTGGTCTCCGGCGGCGACGTCGCCAACATGCCCTGGCCGCGCCTGGAGGAGTTCGTCGGCCGGCTCCTGGACATCGACCACATCCGCGACATCCGCCTCGCCTCCAAGGCACTGGTCGGACTGCCGCAGCACTGGCTCGCACCGGACGTGCTCGACGGCCTCGCCCGGCTCGCCGCCCGCGCCACCGGCCGCGGCGTCGCCCTCGCGCTGCACACCCACGCCAACACCGCCCAGTCCGTGACCCCGCTCGTGGCGGAGGCGAGCCGGGCCGTCCTGGCCACCGGAATCCGGGACGTACGCAACCAGGGCGTCCTGCTCGCCGGGGTCAACGACCGCGCCGAGGCGCTGCTCGACCTGTGCTTCGCGCTGCTCGACGGAGCCGCCGTGATGCCGTACTACTTCTACCTCTGCGACATGATCCCGGAGAGCGAGCACTGGCGGATCCCGCTGAGCCGGGCCCAGGAACTGCAGAGCGACCTGATGGGCCACCTCCCGGGCTTCGCCACGCCCCGCCTGGTGTGCGACGTGCCCTACCTCGGCAAGCGCTGGGTCCACCAGGCCGCCGAGTACGACCGGGTCACCGGCGTCTCCCGCTGGGAGCCCAGCGCCACCGGGGCCGGCTTCGGCACCTCCGCCGCCGCACGCACCTTCCACTACTACGACCCGCTGCACACGCTGCCGCCGCAGGGCCGCCAGTGGTGGGAACGGCACACCGCCTGAGGCCGCCCCCGCCCCGACTTTCCAAGGACGCATCGATGGCATCCAGCAGACTCACGTACGCGGACCTGGCCCTGCCCGGGGAGGAACTGCACCGGGCCTACGAACAGGCACTGGCCGCGCCGGGCACCGGTGCCGGGCACCCGCCCGGCGCCGGCCGCGCACCGCACCGCACCGAACACTCGCCCCTCGACCGGCGGATCGTCGTCGGGCACTTCGCCGAGGCCGGCACCGCCGAGGTGCACCACGCCGTGGCGGCGGCCCGCGCCGCGGGACCCGCCTGGGCCGGGCGGCCCTGGCAGGAGCGCCTGGAGATACTGGAGTCGGCGGCCGAACGGCTCTCCGAGCAGGTCTACGAGCTGGCCGCCCTGCTCACCCTGGAGATCGGCAAGACCCGCCTGGAAGCCGTCGGCGAGGCCGAGGAGGCCGCCGAGTTCTTCCGCTACTACAGCGGCCGGTGGCGGACCGACGGCGGCTTCGAGCAGCCCATGGCCGGCGCCTCTCCCCGCGAACGGACCCTCAGCGTGCTGCGCCCGCACGGGGTGTGGGCCGTGATCGCGCCGTTCAACTTCCCGCTGGCGCTGATCGCGGGCCCGGCCGCCGCGGCCCTCGCCGCGGGCAACACCGTCGTCGTCAAAGCATCGGAGCACGGCTACCTGGCGGCCCTGCGGCTGAGGGAGACCGTGGTGGCGGCGGGCGTGCCGGCCGCCGCCCTGCAGGTCCTGCTCGGTGACGGACCCACGGTCGGCGCGGAACTCGTCGGCGCGGGCGTGGACGGCATCACCTTCACCGGCTCCCACGACGTCGGCACGGAGATCCTCCAGCGCACGGCGGCCGGGCCGTGGCCCCGCCCGGTCGTCTGCGAGATGGGCGGCAAGAACACCACGATCGTGACGCGGCACGCGGACATCGCGGACGCCGCCGAGGGCATCGTGCGGTCCGCCTTCGGGTTCGGCGGGCAGAAGTGCTCGTCGTGCTCCCGGGTGCTCGTCGAGCACGCCGTCCACGACGAACTGGTCGCCGCGGTCCTCGAGCGGGCCGCACGACTGCGCGTGGGCGACCCGCGCGAACGCACGACGGACTACGGGCCGGTCATCGACGAACGGGCGGCCCGGCGCTTCGCCCGGGCGGTCGAGAGCGCCGCGGCCTCGGGGGCCGTGCTCACCGGCGGCTCCCGGCTGACGGGCGGGATCCACGCGCACGGCGTGTATCTGGAGCCGACCGTGGTCGCGGTGCCGCGCGACGAACCCCTCTGGCAGGAGGAACTGTTCCTGCCGCTGGTCGCCGTCTCCCGCTTCGACACCTTCGACGAGGCACTCACCGAGACCAACGCCACCCGGTTCGGTCTGTCGGCCGGACTCTTCTCCCGCGACGAGCAGGAGATCGCGGCCTTCCTCGACGGCGTGCACTGCGGCGTGGTCTACGTCAACCGGCCCGCCGGCGCCACCACCGGCGCCTGGCCCGGGATGCAGCCGTTCGGCGGCTGGAAGGGCTCCGGCAGCACCGGCCGCGGCGGCGGCGGCGAGCACTACACCCAGCTCTACGTGCGGGAACAGAGCCGCACCCTCCACACTCTGCGAGGTGTCACCTCATGAACGACCAGGTCCGCCGGCTCGGCGACCACTCCGGGCCGGTGCTGCGCACCCCGCTGCCCGGACCGCTGGCCCGGCAGGTCGTGTCCGAGGACGAGCGGGTCACCAGCCCGTCGCTGCCCCGCGCCTACCCCTGCGTACCGGTGCGCGGCGAGGGCTGCCTCCTGGAGGACGCCGACGGCAACATCCTGCTCGACTTCAACGCCGGCATCGCCACCAATTCCACCGGACACGCCCATCCCCGCGTGGTCGCGGCCGTCCAGGAACAGGCGAGCCGACTGCTGCACTACTGCAGCTCCGACTTCTACGTCCCCGTCTACGCCGAGCTGTGCGCCCGGCTCGCCCGGCTCAGCCCCTTCGGCGAGGACGCCCGGGTGTTTTTGGGCAACTCCGGCACGGAGGCGGTGGAGGCGGCCCTGAAGCTCGCCCGACGCCACACCGGGCGCCCGAACGTCGTCTCCTTCCTCGGCTCGTTCCACGGCCGCACCTACGGCAGCGTGTCCGTGACGGGGTCGAAGCACTCCTACCGCGACGGGTTCGGCCCGCTGCCGTCCGGCGTGTTCCACGCCCCGTACAACGACACCTTCATCCACGGGGACGGCACCCGCAGCACGGTGCCGAACTATCTGGAGGACGTGCTCTTCGCACGGCTGACCTCGCCCGGCGAGGTGGCCGCGATCCTCGTGGAGCCCGTCCTCGGCGAGGGCGGATACGTGCCGGCCGACCCGGCCTGGCTGCGCGGGCTGCGCGAGCTGTGCGACCGGCACGGCATCCTGCTGATCGCCGACGAGGTGCAGACCGGCTGCGGGCGCACCGGCGCCTTCTGGGCCTGCGAGCGGTTCGGCGTGACGCCGGACATCCTGCTGGCCGGCAAGGGCCTGGCGAGCGGACTGCCGCTCAGCGCGATGATCGCGCGGAACTCGGTGATGGACTGGCCGGCCGGTGCGCACGGCTCCACGTTCGGAGGCAACCCCGTCAGCTGCGCGGCGGCCCTCGCCACGACGGACCTCGTCACCGAGTCGCTCGCCGAGAACTCCCTGAAACAGGGCGCCTTCCTGCTCGACCGGCTCCAGCACCTCGCGGACGAGCCGCACGTGGAGAGCGTGACCGGTCTCGGGCTGATGATCGGCATCACCTTCACCTCGGCCCGGTTCGCCTCCCGGGTCGAGGCCGCCTGCTTCCGGCGCGGCCTGCTGGTCCTGCAGGCAGGCGACCGCACCGTCCGCGTCTCACCGCCCCTGGTGCTGCGCGAGGACCAGGCCGCAGTCGGCGCCGACCTGCTGGCCGAGGCCGTCGCGGAATGCGCCGCGCCGGCCTGACAGCGGCGGTCCGACAGCGCCCGGGCCGGCGCGGCTGCCTCCGGCGGGAGGCGGCCGTACGGACCGCCGGGCGGTCAGGCGAGCCGGAAGGACAGATCGGGTGCCGGAATGTCGACGTCCATCTGCGCGCGCTGGAGATGGCCGGAGAAGTCCCAGTTCATCGCCTGCCAGCGGGTGAACTGGTCCAGCACCCACATGCCGGACTGCCGGGAGCCGTTGCCGGAACGGCCGTTGCCTCCGAAGGGCAGGTGCGCCTCGGCCCCGGACGTGGAGTTGTTGACGCTGATCATCCCGGCCCGCACACCGCGCCGGAAGGCGAAGGCGGTGGCCGCGTCGGCGGTGTACACGGACGCCGACAGACCGTAGCCCGGCGCGTTGGCCAGCTCGACGGCCTCGTCCAGGTGACGGAACGCCATGACGCCGACCAGCGGCCCGAACGTCTCCTGACGGAAGATCCGGTCCTCGGGGCCGACGCCGTCGACGACGGTCGGATGGTAGAAGAGCCCCGCCGCGGGGTCGCCCACGAACCCGGCCCTGGGCCGCGCCGCGTCGATGCGTCCCACGGCACCGGAGCCCAGGACACGGTGGTGCGGGCCGATCCAGCCGAGGTACTCCTCGAACCGGTCCGCGAACCGCCGGTCGAGCAGCGGCCCGTAGAGCACCTCACGGCCGGGGTCGCCCACCGCGGCCCGCGCGACGGCCTCACCGAAGCGCTCCAGGAAGACGCCGTGCAGGCTTTCGTGCACCAGTACGGTGCCCAGCGAGGTGCACCGCTGGCCGGCGGAGCCGAATCCGGAGAACAGCGCACCCTGGACGGCGAGGTCCACGTCCGCGTCCGCGGCGACCACCATCGGGTTCTTCCCGCCCAGTTCCAGGCAGGGACTCTGCAGATGCCGCCCGGCCAGCTCCCCGATCCGGGACCCGACCTCGGTGGACCCGGTGAAGCCGATCTTGTCGATGGTGCCCGCGCCGAGCCCCAGCTCCAGGCCCGCGAAGGTCTGCTCGCCCTCGGCGTGGACGAGGTTCAGCACTCCGGCGGGCAGACCGGCGTGCGTCAGGATGTCGTACAGCGCCGTCGCGCTCGCCGCCGCGTACTCGGCCGGCTTCCAGACCACGGTGTTGCCGCAGAGCAGGGCGGGGACGATGTACCAGGCCGGCACGGCGACCGGGAAGTTGCCCGCGGTGATCACGGAGACGACGCCCACGGGCTCGCGGTAGGTGAACAGCTCCTTCGCCGGCATCTCGCTGGGCACGGTCTGCCCGTACAGACGGCGTCCCTCACCGAGGAAGAAGTCGCAGGTGTCGATGATCTCGCGGACCTCTCCCAGCGCCTCGTGGAAGGGCTTGCCGATCTCCCGCGTCACCAGGGCCGCCAGCCGCTCGGCGTTCGCCTCGACCAGCCGCCCCATCGCGGCGACGATCCGGCCGCGCACCGGCGCCGGAGTCCGCGCCCAGTCGGGATGGGCGGCCTTGGCGGCGGCGCAGACACCCGCGAAGCCGGCGGCGTCGACGAGGCCCACCTCGGCGACGACGTCGTCCAGGCGTGCGGGGTTGACGGACCGGTAGACGCGCGGGCTCTGCTGCGCGGCCGGTGAGCTGAGCGGGGTGGTGGTCACGACTGCTGTCCTCCGCGTTCCCGGTCGAGCACGCGTTCGAGCGCCTCGAGTGCCTCGTCGATCTCCTGGGCCGAGACGGACAGCGCCGGGCGGAGCCGGGCGGTCCGTGTGCCGCCGGGCAGCAGCAGCACCCGCTCCTCCTCCCGCAGCCGCACCAGGAGGCTGTCCCGTACGGCGGCCGTGGGCAGGTCGAAGGCGCACATCAGGCCGCGGCCCCGCGGGTTGGTCACCAGCTCCGGGTAGCGCCGGGCCAGGGACTTCAGTCCGTCCAGGAAGTACCCGCCCAGCCGGGCCGCCCGCGGAATGAGCCGCTGCTCCTCGATGACGTCGAGCAGGCGGCGCGCCCGCACCATGTCCGCCAGCCCGCCGCCCCAGGTGGAGTTGATCCGGCCGCCGACGGTGAAGACGTTGTCCGGGACGAGGTCGACGCGGCGTCCCGCCATGATGCCGCCGACCTGCGCCTTCTTGGAGAAGGCGACGACGTCCGGGGCGAGGCCGAGCTGCTGGTAGGCCCACGCCGTCCCGGTCAGCCCCACCCCGGTCTGCACCTCGTCGACGACGAAGAGGGCGTCGTGGGTGTGGCAGAGGGCCTGCATGGCCTGCAGGAACGCGGGGCGCATGTGGTTGTCGCCGCCCTCGCCCTGGATCGGTTCGGCGACGAAGCAGGCGATGTCGTGGGGGAGGCTTTGGAAGGCGCGCTCGGCCTGCTCCAGGGCCCGCCGCTCGGCCCGCTCGGTCTCCGCCAGGTGCTGCTCCACCGGGAACCGCATCGCGGGTACGTCGATACGCGGCCAGTCGAAGAGGGGGAAACGCTCCGTCTTCACGGGGTCGGTGTTGGTCAGGGACAGGGTGTAGCCGCTGCGCCCGTGGAAGGCCCGGGTCAGATGGAGCACCTTCGTGCCCAGGTCACGGGACCGGCCGTGCATCTCGTTGTGGCGGCTCTTCCAGTCGAAGGCGCACTTGAGCGCGTTCTCGACGGCCAGCGCGCCGCCCTCGACGAAGAACAGGTGCGGCAGCCCGGGATCGCCGAGGACCCGCGCGAAGGTGTCCACGAACTCGGCGAACTGGGTGGTGTAGACGTCGGAGTTGGCCGGCTTGTTGGCCGCCGCCGTCGCCAGCGCGCGCATGAACGCGGCGTCCTCGACGAGTTCGGGCGGGTTGATGCCCAGCGGGCTGGAGGCGAAGAAGGTGTACATGTCCAGGTACGCGGCGCCGGAGACGGCGTCGACCAGCCGGCATCCGCGGCTGCGTTCGAGGTCGAGGACGAAGGGGAAACCGTCGACCAGGACGTGTCGCGCGAGGCTTTCATGCACCTCTGACGGGGCGACAGCGGTGGCGGCGGGTGTCCCCGTCCGCGGTGACGCGTCGAGCATGAGAAATTCCTCGGAGAAGAAGGGAACGGAATTTTCACCCGGGGCCACGGAAACGTAATATCGGGCCCCGGCGGTGTCAAGAAAAACAGTGCGGCCGGGAATCGGGGCCCGTTCTGCGGTGGCATTGCACTGCCCTGGCAGGAAACGGCCACCACACCGGTCTGGCGTGCCCGTGCCGGCACGGGACAGGATTACCCCAGGAATATCGGTGACGCGCCGAAATATCCAGATCCCCGAGGCCTTCCGGTGAAACGGCCAGGAATTCCCGGCCGGTGCATCTCAGGGGCCGGTGCTTTCTGTTTCTTTCGCCGCGATCGGCGGCGCCAAGGGAAATTCCGTGGATTCTGTGGATGCCGTGGACGCGTCGCCGCCCGGAGCACTGCCTCTCCCTGTGCCAAGGAGCTGATGATGCCCGCTCACCCCGCCCCGGCCGGGAGCCGGACGGACGACGCCGGGACGCCGCACCGACCCGGGCCGTTCGAGGGCGCGTCGGCCGGGTCCGGCGAGCGCCGGCTGACCGTGTCCGTCCGTATCGCGTCCGCCACCGCCGCGGCGGTCCGCTCCGCGCTCCGCGGAGCCCTGGCCGCGGCACCCGTGCCGTACGGCACGACAGGCGAAGACCCGCGGCTCGAAGGGGTCTCGCGGCCGGAGGACGCGCCCGGGGACCGCAGCGGCGGCGAACTCGCCCCGGCGCCGCTGCGGGCCGCCGTGCACGACACGCAGGACGGCCCGGAACTGACGCTCTCCTGCGACACCGGTGCGGCCGACGCCGCCACCATCGGCCTGCTGTTCGCGGAGACCGCCCGCCGGCTGGCCGGGCCGGACGCGCGGGAGGACGCACCGGGCCCGCGGGACATCACCGCGCAGCACGGGGCCCGGCCGCAGGACGGGCGACCCGCGCAGGCGGCGCGGTTGCGGGCCGACCGGCGGGCCGCGGTCCCCACCGACCTGCTCCGTCTCGCCGACGTGATTCCCGGCACGGGCTCGGGCCCCCGCGTCCGTCACCTCGACCGCGTCCTGCCCGCCGGCCTCGTGACGCCGCTCGACCGGCTCGCGCGGGACACCGGCTGCGACCCGGACGACGTGGCACAACTCGCGCTCGCCGTCGTCCTGCAGCGGCTGGGCGTCGCCCCCGAATCGCTCGCCGCCGTCCACGCCGCCCCCGGCCCGACGGACCCGCCGGCCCGGGTGGTCCCCGCCGGCCGGGCGGTGGACACGGCCCGGGACGCGCGGGCAGCCCTCGGCCCGGCCCGGGCCGGGGGCGGACTCCGGGCCGCCATGCCCGGTGCCGTGGCCCACACCCCCGCAGACCCGCCTCCCGACCTCGTCCTCGACCGCTGCGGCACCCCGCCGATGCCCCGCTCCTGGGAGCTGCTGCACTGGGCGTACCCGGTCGGCCGGGAGATGACCCTCTCGCTGCGCCGGACCGGCACCCGCCTGACGCTGCACGCCGAGTCCGCCGCGCCGACGGAAGAGGACCGGTTCCGGGCCGTGCTGGACCTGTGGGAGGCCCTCCTCACGGATCTGCTCACCCGCCCCGGCACCCCGCTGGCCCGGCTCGCGCTGCTGCCCCCGGACCAGGCCGAGCGGCAGGCCGCGCTGCTCGCCCCGGCCCCGCCCGCGCCCGCCCCGGACCTGGTGACCCGCTTCCGGGAGCACGTCGGGTCCCGGCCCGACGCACCGGCCTGCCGGCAGTCCACCCGCACCTGGACATACCGTCGGCTGAACCGTCGTGCCGCCGCCGTGGCCGCCCGGCTGGACGGGCTCGCCGACGGGGCCGTGGTCGCGGTGCTGGCCGACGCCGAACCCGATCTGCTCACCGCGCTCCTGGCGATCTCCTGGCGCGGTGCCACGTTCCTGCCGCTGTCCCCGCAGGAACCCGCGGCACGACTGCGGGACGCACTCGTCCGCTCCGGCGCGTCGATGCTGCTCACCGGCTCCGCGGCCCCCGCCGTGCCGGTCCCCCCGGAGTGCCGCGTCCTCGCGCTGGACAGCGTCGGGGACACCGGGGAAGAACTCCCCGCGGCGCCCGCCGGGGCCTCCTCGGCACCGGCCTATCTGCTGCGCACCTCCGGGACGACCGGCGTCCCGAAGCTGGTGGCCGTCGCCCGGGCCAGTCTGGACAACTACCTGTCCTGGGCCGCCCGGGACCTGCTGGCCGACGGCAGCGCGCTGCCCGTGATCTCCAGCCCCGTCTTCGACGCGAGCTTCAAGCAGACGCTGGGCCCGCTGTACGCCGGCGGCTGCGTCCAGTTCCTGACGGCCCATCGGCTGGACCTCCCGGCGGTCCGGGCGGAACTGAGCTACGCGGCCGACCCGGTCACGCTGAACTGCGTACCGAGTTACTTCTCGGCCCTGCTCGCCGACGAGGAGGACGCCGGAGACGGCCCCACGATGCGCCTGAACCGGCTGCTGCTCGGCGGAGAGCCGCTCTCCGCGGAACTGCTCCGCCGGATCTGGATCCGCTATCCGACGGTCGAGGTGTGGAACCTCTACGGCCCCACCGAGACCACGGCGACGGCCACGGCGGGCCCGATGAGCCCGGCGGGAGACATCCATGTCGGCGGGCCGGTGGCCGGCGCCGCCCTCGCCGTTGTCGACGAGCACGGCGCGGTGCTGCCGAACGGTGTCCTCGGCGAGGTGGTCATCGCCGGTCCCGGACTGGCCGTCGGCTATCTCGGCGAACAGCGGGGGCCGTCCCCCTTCACCACGGTGGAACTGGCCGGCCGCGTCGTCCGCGTGTACCGCACCGGCGATCTCGGCCGGCTCGACGGCGACGGCAACCTCCGTGTGTCGGGGCGCCGCGACACGCAGGTCAAGCTCAACGGGTGGCGGATCGACCTCCAGGAGATCGAGCAGGTCGCTCGCCGGGCCCCGGGGGTGCGCGAGGCGGTCGTCCTGCTGGACGACCGCACCGGCGAACCCTGCCTGCGCGCCTTCGTCACCGGCGACGCCGAGGCCGCCGCCGTCCGGCGGAGCCTGAGCGAGACGCTCCCGAGGCCGATGGTGCCCGCGTCGGTGACGGTGCTGCCCCGCTTCGGCACCACCGCCACGGGCAAGGTCGACCGCACAACCCTCCTGGCCCACGCGGACGGCGCAGCGTAGCGGCCTCCGCGAGATTGCCCCTCCGAGGTCCGGCCCCGGGCAGATCACCCGGTCCCGGGGTCCGGCGGGGGAGGGCGTCCCCTTGAGCCGGGACGGCCCTCCGGGGCCGCGCTCGGGGCCGGGGGGCCGCACGCGTCACGGGGCGGGCGGTGGTCCCGGGGCGGGGAGCCAGGCCGCTCCCACGTTCAGGACGTCCGGCTCGCAGCACGTCAGGGACCAGCCGGCCAGGGCCGGCTGGGTGAGGAGCCGCCGGCACGCGGCCTCCACCAGCTCGCCCGCCTCGGCCAGACTCCCGGCCGCCGCGAAGACGACACCCTCGATGCCGTCGCCGCGCGGGCGGACATAGGCGTGTTCCGCGGCGCCGCGCAGACCCTCACGCAGAGACCGGGCGGCGGCCCGGGGCCGCACCGCGCCGGCGGGGGCCGCCGCGCTGCCCAGACGAACGAGGATCGCGTACACCCACCGAGGATGGCACGCGGCAGCGCGCAGGGGACCGCCCCGGCCGGGGCAGACGCCTGCCATGGCCAGGACCGGCCACCGCACTCACAACCAGCCGCGCCGTGCCGCTTCGTAGCCCGCCTCGAACCGGCAGCGCGCCCCCAGCCGGGCCATGAGCCGGGCCAGCAGCCTGCGGGTGGTGCGGACCGAGACCCCCAGCTGCCGGGACATGGCCTCGTCGGTCAGCCCGGCGCGCAGGAAGCGCAGCAGCTCGCGGTCCTGCGCGGTCGCCCGGTCCGAGGGCGCCTCGGGAGCGTCGGCCTGCCACGGCCGGGCGCTCTGCCACACCGCCTCGAACAGGGCGCACAGGGCCGTCACCACCCCGCGCGAGGTCAGCACCACGACGCCCTGCCCGGGGTCGTCCGGGTCGAACGGCACCACGGCCGTGCTCCCGTCGAAGACCGACATGCCCAGCGGCAGGGCCGGAACGGAACGCACGTCCGCCCCGGCCGTCAGCAGGGCCCGCACGTCCTCGCCCAGCGGACGGTCCCTGCGGGCCCGGTCGAGGAAGACCGTGCGGACCCGGACCCCGGCGCGCCCCGTCCGGCCGGCAGGCCCTGGGCCGTCCGCAGCCCTTGTGCCGTCCGTGGCTCCTGCACCGCCCGTAGCCGTAGCCGTAGCCGTAGCCGCAGCCGCTGCCCTGCCCGTGGCCGCCGCCCCGTCCGCCGCCCACGCGCCGCCGCCCCCGCAGGGCACGAAGGACACGACGTCGGACCGCACCCCCTGGGCCAGCTCGCCGACCCGGGAGGCCACGGCAGCCGCGCCCCGCACCCGCTCGACACTGCCGCACTCCTCCTGGCCGGCGGCCCACTCGGACGCGAGGCGGGCGACCTCCTGCCGGGTCCGGGCGAGCCGCACGCGCTGCTCGTCGACCTCCCGCTCCTGCTCGGCGAGGAGCGCGGCCAGGCCGACGGAGGGATTGACCGGAACGAACCCCTCCCGGTCGCCGTCGGCCGCCCGCAGCAGGGACTTCCTGGCCAGCACGTCGAGCGCGGACCGGACCGCGTCCTCCGCCAGGCCCGCCCGGCCCGCGAGGGCGCGGACGGGCTGCCCCTGATGGGTGATCATGGTGAGGTAGACGCGGCTCGTCAGCTCGTCCAGACCCAGTGCGTCGAACACGGCTGCACTTCCCTCTCTCCCGGTCCGTTCACTCGCCCCGTGTCAGTGGCCCGCCGGCCCGGCCGGATCCTCCAGGGCCCGGCCGAGCAGCGCGGCGACACCGGCGTCGGCGACGACGGAGTAGTGGTCGGTGTCCGCGACGACCACCGGCTCCACGGCCCGGCCGAGCAGTTCGGACCAGCCGAGGGACGGGGTGGTTCCCTCGGGCCTGCGCTGGGCGCCGGCGACGAAGAGGAGCAGCCGGGTCTCCGGCAGCCGGATCGTGGCCGCCCGGTGCCGGGCGGCGCACCCGCGGTGCGCACCGAACAGGGCGAAGCGGCGGCGCAGTTCGGCGGCCGGCTCCGGGTCGTCGGCCCGCGGCGGCCGGAGCAGGTCCGCCTCGATCCCCTCCCGGTCGGCGCCGGTGAGCCGGCCGACGTCCTCGGCGAAGGCGCGCAGATCGTCACGGGCGGACGTACCGGCGTCGCCGTAGGCCGCGCTGCCCGGCGCATAGCTGTCGAGGAGGACGAGGAGTTCGGTGCGCTCCCCGTCGAAGGAGAGCTGCCGGGCCATCTCGACGGCGACCGCACCGCCGAACGACCAGCCGCCGAGCCGGTAGGGCCCGGACGGCTGCAGGCGCCGCAGTTCGTGCAGGTACCTGGCGGCGAGTTCGCGCAGGTCCCGCGGTACCGGCCCGCCGTCCAGGCCGGGGGCGCGGAAGGCGTGCACGGGCCGGGGCCCGGCCGGGAGGGCTCGCACCAGCGGCTGGTAGCAGACGATGTCGCCGCCCATCGGGTGCACCAGGAACAGCGGAGCCGCCTCGGGCCGTCCCTCCCGCAGCAGGAGCAGCGGGCCCTGGTGCTCCGGGGCGCCGTCCGGGCCGCCCGGGCCGTCGGCACGGCCGGCGCCGAGCCCGGCCAGGGCCGGGGCCAGCCGGTCGACCCTCGGCGCGGCCAGCAGGTGACGCAGCGACACGGCCGCACCGAACTCCTTGCGGATCCGGGTGATGAGGACCGTGGCGAGCAGGGAGTGCCCGCCGACGGCGAAGAAGTCGTCCGTCACCCCGACCCCGTCGTTGCCGAGAACACTGCGCCAGAGGGGCAGCAGCCGGGCCTCCTCCGGCGTGCGGGGCTCGACAGGCCCGGCCGCCGTGCCCGCCTCCGGGCCGTCCCTGCGGCCGCCCAGCAGCGCGTTGCGGTCCGGCTTGCCGTTGGGCAGCAGGGGCAGCGCGTCGAGGAAGAGGATCAGGGAGGGCAGCATCGCCGCGGGGAGCCGTTCGGCCACGTGCGCGCGCAGCGTCTCGGTGCTCACCTGCGCGTCCCGGACGCGCACGACGTAGGCGACGAGGGAGACCTGGCCCGCGTCCCGGTGCGCTTCCACATGGCAGTCGGCCACCTGCGGATGCGTGGCGACCGCGGCCGAGACCTCGGCCGGGTCGACGCGGATGCCGCGCAGCTTGACCATGGCGTCCCGGCGCCCCGTCAGCAGGATCCCGCCGTCCGGCCGCAGGACGGCGGTGTCGCCCGTCCAGAAGAGCAGGTCGTCCGGGGCCGCGCCGCGGTGGAACGGGTTGGGCCGGAATCCCCGGTCGCCGCCGGACAGGTACTCCGCCCGGTAGGGCGTCCGGATGACGACCTCGCCCCGCTCGTACGGCAGGCAGGGCCGGCCGTCCCGGCCCAGTACCGCGACCTGCGTTTCGGGCAGGGGGCCGCCGACAGGCTGCGTCCCCTCCCCGGGCGGCTCCGGCACCCGCAGGAAGGTTTTGATCATGGTGGTCTCGGTGGGGCCGTAGAAGTTCACGATCTCGGCGCGGCAGCTGGGCAGTCCGGCCCGCAGCCGTGCCACCAGCTCCCCGGTCAGCGGTTCACCGGCCAGGCAGATCAGCCGCAGCGCCGACAGGTCGGGCCCGGCGGCGTCGGCACCCAGCGTCAGCCAGGACGCCACCACGGACGGGGTGGTGTGCACGACGGAGACCTGTTCGGCCGCCAGCCACTCCAGCAGGCGCAGCGCGTCCTCCCGCGCCGCCGCCGGGGGCAGGCACAGCGCCGCTCCGGCGCTCAGGGGCACGAACACGTCCCGCAGGACGGCGTCGAAGGAGTACGTCGTGAGCTGGGCGACGCGGTCACCGGGGCGGACGGCGAACTCGGCCCGCTCCCAGGCCGCGAAGTGGTCGAGCCCGTGGTGGCGGCCCAGCACGGCCTTCGGCGTCCCGGTGCTCCCGGAGGTGAAGAACACGTGGGCGGGCGCTGCGGGATCGGGCGACACGCCGGGCGGCGGCGCATCCGGTACGGCGCCGAAGACCGCGGTGGGTGCCGGGGCGACCGTGAGCACGGGCAGCGCCGCGTCCTCGCACCAGGAGGGGCCGGCGTCGCGGCCCGCCGCGAGCACCACCGTGGCTCCGGCCAGCTCCGCCAGTTCGCGTTGCCTGGCCGCCGGCAGCTCCTCGTCGACGGGTACGGCGACGGCACCGGCCTGGACGGCGGCGAGCAGCGCCGTGATCGAGTCCGGGTGCTTGCCGCCGACGATCGCCGTGACGTCGCCCGGGCGCAGACGCCGCGCGGTGGCGGCCACCCGTGCGGCGAGGTCCCCGTAGCCGATGTGCCCGTCGGCGCAGCGCAGGGCGGGTGCGTCGGGGGCGGCGGCGGCCTGCCGGGCGAACTCCGCCATCACCCTGGGCTGGGGCCGGCCGGGCAGGGCCGCACCGAAGGGGTGGGCCGGGCGGCCCGCCTCCTGCACGGCCTCCGGCCGGTCCGGTGCCCGCAGAGCCGCGTGCAGCAGTCCGACCAGCCGCCGGCCCATGGCATCGACCAGAACGGTGTCGAAGAGATCGGCGTTGTACTCGACGTCGAGCCGCAGCCGGTCCGGCTCCGCCCGCGCCACGAGCGTCAGGTCGAACTTGGCGGCCGGGGCGAGGGCGGCGTCCGCCGGGAGTTCGCCGTCCGACAACTGGCGCAGGACGCGCCGGGCCCGGGGAGAACCGCTCGGCGGCATGCGCAGCATCACCTGGAAGACGGGGGTCCGGCTCGGGTCGCGGACCGGCCGGACCGCCTCGACCAGCCGGGAGAACGACAGATGCTGGTGCGGATGCGAGGCCAGCAGCAGCTCGCGGACCCGGCCGACGGCATCGTCGAAGCTCGGCCCGCCGCCGAGATCGAGGCGCAGCGCGTGGGTGCGGACGAAGAAGCCCACGGTCTCCTCCGCCTCGGCCCGGTCGCGTCCGGCGCTGTCGGTGCCGAGCACCACCTCGTCCTGGTCCGCCGTACGGGCGAGGACGAGCCCGAAGGCCGCGAGCAGCACCATGTACGGGGTCACCCCCCGGCTGCGGCAGTACTCGGTGAGCCGGGCCGCCAGGCCGTCCGGCACCGGTACCGGGCGCAGGGACCCGCGATGTGTCTGCACCGGCGGACGGGGGCGGCTGGTGGGCAGGTCGAGGACCGGGGGCGGAGCGCCCAGGTGGCGGCGCCAGTAGGCGACCGCGGCCGCGCGCCGGGCCTCCTGACCGGGCCGGCGGGAGCGCACGGCGTGGTCCGCGTACTGCAGCCGGGGCGCCGCCAGGACCGGCTTGCGCTCCTCCCGCGCGGCGCAGATCAGCTCGTCCAGCTCCCGCAGGACGATGTCCCACGACCATCCGTCGCAGGAGAGGTGATGGATCGTCAGGCCGAGGAACTGCTCGGCGGCGTCCGGGACGCAGCGGATCAGCCGGGCGCGCAGCGGCCTGCCCCCGGTGAGCACGAACGGCCGTGCGCCCTCGGCCGTGAGCCGGGCCAGCGCCTCGTCGCGGCCCGTCGCCGGCGCCAGCACGCCGAAGTCCGCGGGGCCCGGGGGCAGCACCCGCTGCACCGGCCGGTCCCGCTCCACGACGAACGCGGTGCGCAGCGCCTCGTGCCGTTCCACCAGGCGGTCCAGGGCGCCGTGCACCTGCTCGGCCGCTACGTCGCCGGGCAGCGCCAGGACACCGGCCATGTTGTACGCGCCGGCCTCCGGGGCGAGCTGTTCGAGGAACCAGACGCCCTCCTGCTCCGCGGTGAGCGGCACCTGCCCACCCGGCTCCCCGGCGTCCGCCGGCGGTGCCGGCACCGTCTGCGCGGGCGCGGGGCCGCAGGCGTCGATCCGGGCGGCGAGCGCGGCCACGGTGGGCGCCTCGAACAGGTCACGCAGGTCCAGCGCCGTGCCGAAGTCGCGCCGCACCCGGGCCAGCACGCGCGCCATGAGCAGGGAGTGCCCGCCGAGGGCGAAGAAGTCCGCCGTGCGGTCCGGTGCCGGCACGCCGAGCACTTCCGCCCAGTAGGCGGCGATCGCCTCCTCGGTCCCGCCGCGCGGCGGACCCGTCTCCTGCGGCGCGGTGGCAGGACGCTGCCCGGCGGCGGGAAGGGCCGACCGGTCGAGCCTGCCGTGCGGGGTGAGCGGCAGCGCGTCGAGCGGCACGACGTGCGCGGGCACCGCCGCGGCGGACAGCCGCTCGGCCACGGCCTGCCGCAGCAGCCCCGGGTCCACCACCGAGTCCGCGGCCGGGACGACGTAGGCGACGAGCTGCTGCCCGCCGCCGTCACCGTCCCCGTCGTCGCGGCGGCGTGCCACGACCGCGGCGGAGGCGACCGCGGGGTGCTGCCCGAGTACCGCGCCGACCTCGGCGGGATGGACCCGCACCCCCTGGATCCTGAGCTGGTCCTCCAGGCGTCCCACGATCTGCACCGAGCCGTCCGGGAGATACCGGCCCAGGTCTCCGGTGCGCTGCACCAGGTCGTCCGCGTCCCCGGGACGGAACGGGTTGGTCTCCAGCAGCGCCGCCGGGCCGGGCTCCCGGCGCAGGTAGGGGGAGCGGACGAGGATCTCGCCGAGTTCGCCGATACCGGACAGCCTGCCGCGCCGGTTGACCACGAGCAGCTGCGTGCCGTCGATGCCGTGACCGACCGGCACGATCCCCTCGTCCGCCTCCCGGGGAACCGGCCACCAGGCCGCGACCAGAGCGGACTCGGCGGTGCCGTACAGGTTCACGAACTGTGCCGACGACGCGGGGAAGGCCCGCCGCCACCGCCGTACCAGCGTGCCCGCCAGCGGCTCGCCGGACAGGCACAGCAGGCGGATCGCGGAAAGGTCCGGCGCGGCGTTCCGCCCGCACACGCCGAGCAGCACGTCCAGCGCGGCCGGGGTCGTGTGCAGCACGGTGGCGCGGGAAGCGGCGAGCCGGCCGAGGGCCGCGGCCAGGTCGTCCGGCGGCCGGCCGGCGGGCGGCAGGCACACGGTGCCTCCGCCGGCGAGCGCGGGCAGCACCTGCCTGACCAGGGCGTCGGCGGTGGACCCCGCCAGGTGCGCCACGCGGTCGCCCGGGCCGCAGGGCAGGGTGCGCGCCACCCATGCGACACGGTGGGCGAGGACGTCATGGCGGGCCGGCACGGCGCCGGGACGGGGGGAGGCGCCCGAGCCGGGGATCAGGCAGGCGCCCGCGTCGGGGCCGGGCGGTGCGGGGACCGGGACCTGCGCCCGGTCCCCGGCCTCCATCAGCTCCCCGTACCCGACCACGCGCCCCGGGAACGTGCCCGCGTCGGCGCCGGCCGCGTCCGTCCGCAGCAGCAGGGCCGCCTCCGACTCTGTCAGCAGCGCGGACCGGCGCGCCGGCGGCAGCGACGGGTCCAGCGGCAGTACGACGGCTCCCGCCCACAGGGCCGCGAGCGTCCCGGTCACCGCGGCCACCGTGTGGGCGCCGTCGACCGCGACCACCTCGCCGGGACACAGCCCCAGGGCACGCAGTCCGGCGGCTCCCCGCCGGACCTGTCCCAGGAGTTCCCCGTAGCCGGACTCCTCGCCCGGCCCGGCCAGCGCCACCGCCTGCGGGGTGGACCACGCCTGCCGCTCGAAGAGTTCCAGGACGGTGTGAGGGGCCTCGGGGCTCAGCACGGTGCTCGGGTCGATGGGATGGGAGATCGTGGTCATCCGGCACTCCAGGTCAGACGGCGGAGGGGGTGCTCAGGCGAGGGAGTAGTCCCAGACCGGACGGTCCGGGGCGGACAGCGCCTGGTCGGCGAGAGCCGCGAGCTGCCGTGCCATCGCCTCGCTCCGCGCCGGGCCGAACATCTCGGCGGGATGGACGAGCCGGGCCGGGAGACCGGCCTCGGCCGGGAAGACCTCCAGCTTCAGCTCGTAGTGCGTCTGGCCGGGCTGCACCTGGACCACGCTCACCTCGCCCGCCCCGGCGGACGGCCGCGCCGGCGGGATGTTCTGCACCACCAGCAGGTTCTGGAAGAGCGGCAGACTGCTCGCCTGCCGGTCCACCCCCAGATCGGCCACGATCCGGTCGATGGGCACCCCGGCGTGCCGGTGCCCCAGCAGGGTCGATCGCTGCGCCTGGCGCAGCACGTCCCGGAAGACCGCGTCCTCCTCCAGCCGCAGCCGGTGCGGCACCGTCGTCACGAAGCAGCCCAGCATCGGGCGCGTCCACCCGGGAGTCCGGTTGGCGCTGGGAGAGGCGACGACCACATCCTCCTGGTCGGCGAGCCGGGCCAGCCAGAGGCCGAACACGGCCAGCAGCGCCATGTGCCCGGTGACCCGCTCGCGCCGGCAGAAGGCGCCGAGACGCTCGCTCATCCCCTCGTTCCAGACGACGGGCCGGACGGCGGCCGGGACGCTCAGCCGCCGGGGGCGCGGCCGGTCGGCCGGCAGCGCGATCCGCGGGGGTGCGCCGGCGAGCTGCCGGCGCCAGTGGGCGCGGGAGGCCTCCCGTTCCGCCCCGGCCCGCTCGTGCCCCGACTCCTCGTGCAGCCAGGCCGCATGGTCGAGGAGCTGGGGCCGGCCGTCGGGAGCCACCGGTGGCAGACCGCGCGCGACCCGCGCCCAGTCGTCCGCGAACTCCCGGGCGAGCAGGGACCAGGACCAGCCGTCGGTGGCGATGTGATGAAGCGTCAGAACCAGCAGGTGATCGTCGGGGGCGAAACGGACCAGCCGCACCCTGACCGGTGGTCCGGCCGCCAGATCGAAGGGTGCCGCCCCGGCCTCGGCCACCCGGCGCACCACCTCCTCGTCCCGGTCCGCCGGGCCGAGGCCCGGCACCTCCTCGACCTCGGGCAGGGGATCGTCGACAGGCGCCTCGACGACGGCCAGCGGGCTGCCGTCGCGCTGCGGGTAGCGGGTCCGCAGCACGTCGTGGCGGGCGAGCAGCGCGGCGAGACAACGGCGCAGCTCCGCCGGCTCCGCGGCCCCGCGCAGCCGCAGCCCGGTCGGGACGTTCATCGCGGTGCTGTCGGGCTCCAGGCTCTGCAGGAACCACATCCGCTCCTGGACGGGCGCGGGACGCAGGGGCCCGGAGGTGTCCACGCGCCCGGGGCCGCCCCGGCGCGGCGCGGCGCCCGCCTCCGCCACGGCCCGGCGCAGCCCTTCCAGCGTGGGCCGGCGGAAGAACAGGTCCAGCGGTATCTCGGCCTCCAGTTCGTCGCGCACGGCGGCGAGCAGGGCCAGCGCCTGGAGCGAACTGCCGCTGGAGGCGAAGAAGTCCCGGTCACCGGCCACGCCCGGCCCGAGCACCCGGTTCCACAGGGCCGCCAGCCGGTCCTGCGGCTGCGCGCCGGACCCCCCGGCCGCCTCCTCCCGCGGCGGGGGCCAGGGGAGCGCCGCCCGGTCCGTCTTGCCGTGCGCGGTCAGCGGCAGCGCGTCCAGCGGCACGAGCACCGCCGGAACGAGCGCGGGCGGCAGCGTGCCGCGCAGCAGGGTGTTCCACCGCTCCAGCAGCCCGGCGTCCGCCTCCGCCCCGGCCACCGGGTAGCCGACGAGCAGGGCGGTGCCCGAGCCGCTGTGCCGCACCGCGGCGGCTGCCTGGCGGACGCCGGGAAGCCCGGCCAGCGCGGCCTCCACCTCGCCCAGCTCGATCCGCACGCCCCCGATCTTGACCTGGTCGTCGCGGCGTCCGTGGTACTCCAGCACCCCGTCGGGCCGACGGCGCGCCAGGTCGCCGGTCCGGTACAGCCGGGCGCCGGGCTCACCGCGGTAGGGGTCGCGGGGGAAGCGCTGCGCGGTCAGGCCGGGCCGGTTCAGATATCCGCGGGCGACCTGGACACCGCCGACGCACAGCTCGCCGAGGTCCCCGTCGGGCACCTTCTCCAGCTGCTCGTCCAGCACATGCAGGTCGACGCCCGAGATCGGGCGGCCGATGGGCACCGGCGCGTCGGCCGGGTCCTGTGGCCGGCACCGCCAGTGACTCACGTCGACGGCGGCCTCGGTCGGCCCGTAGAGGTTGTGCAGCTCGACCTCGGGCAGGGCGGCGAAGAACGCCCGCTGCAGCCCCGGCGTGAGCGCTTCGCCGCTGCAGAGCACCCGGCGCAGCCGGGGACCCGCGTCCACCTCGGTGAGCCGCAGCAGCCCGGCGAGCATGCTGGGCACGAAATGCACCGTGGTCACGCGGTGGTCGCGGATCTGCCGGGCCAGGGCCTGCGGGTCGCGGTGCGTTCCCGGAGCGGCCATGACCAGCGTGGCACCGGTCATCATCGGCCAGAAGAACTCCCAGACGGACACGTCGAACGTGTACGGGGTCTTCTGCAGCACGGTGTCCCCGGGCCCGAGCAGGAAGGTGTCCTGCATCCAGCGCAGCCGGTTGACGATGGCCCGGTGCTCGGTCAGCACCCCCTTCGGCAGCCCGGTGGAGCCGGAGGTGTACAGCACATAGGCGAGGTCGCCGCCGGACGCGGCGTCCAGCCCGCCGTCGTCCGCCGCCGGATCCCCGGCCGGCCCCGCCGCCTCCGGATCCAGCAGCGGCACACCCGACCCGGCGAGGACCGCCCCGGCGCCCCCGGGCTCCGTCACGACCGCGACCGGGTCGGCGTCGTCGAGCAGCACCTGCAGCCGGGCGGGCGGGTCGTCGGGGGACAGCGGCAGGTACGCGGCACCGGACCGCACGACCGCGAGCACGGCGACCGCCAGCGACACGGACCGCTCCAGGCGCAGGGCGACGATGCGCTCCGGACCGGCGCCGAGCGCCCGCAGCCGGCGGGCCAGCGCCGCGGAGGCCCGCTCCAGCCCGGCGTAGGTCAGCGTCCGCTCCCCGTCCACCACGGCCGGCAGCCCGGGGGTGCGCCGGCACTGCGCCACCACCAGATCGGCGAGGGAGCGGGCACCGGTCACCGGGGCGGCGATTCCAGCGGGTAAAGGAGGCTGACAGAGCTCAGCGGTCATCGACAGTCCCTCTCGGAATTCCGGGGGTACGACCGAGTCGGCACAGGGGGACTCGTTTCCTCGTCGCCATGGAAAGCCCCGGAAACGTAGCACCGGGATTCCGGACCGGCGGTGCCCGTCGAGCTCTTCTCGACCGCCTCTCCAGACGCCCCTTCCCTCCCGGTTCCCGCCCGCCCCGCAGCCCGGGGACACGGCGGCCGGCGGGCCCGGCCTGCCGTCCGGACGGATCCTCGCGGTCCGCTGCAGAAACACTGGAGCGCCCGTCCGGTGGCGTTGACCGGTGACCGGGTCCCGCCGTTGGATGACACCTCATGAGCCGGATCACGCGCGTTCTTCGGACGAACTCGTCAGGAATTCATTGCGGGCGGCGCACCGTGAATGTATTCGAATGACCGGCCGCTCGCCGGAAAGTGCCGCCCCACAATTCCCGGAATGCGATGCGCCCGCGGCGCGCGTTCCCTGGCGGCTGTGGACCGTCTGTCCGTCGCACGGCACGGCGTTCGCCGGCGCCCACCCCGCCGACGGGGCGGACTATCTGCGCATCCTGGACGAGCACTGCGCATGGGCCGAGCGGCTCGGCGCCGACGCCATGCTCGTCTACGACTTCTGGCAGGCCCTCGATCCCTGGACGGCCGCCCAGGAGGTGCTGGCCCGCAGCCGCACCCTCGAACCGGTCGTGGCGGTCACCGCCGCGATGTCCCGGCCGGCGGCGGTGGCACGCCGCGTGTCCTCGCTGTCCTATCTCCACGGCAGACCCGTCCACCTCAACATCGTCGCCGGAGCCCGCGGAGCGGAACTCGGCCTCCTCGGCGCCGACGCGACACCCTCCGCCGAACGGCAGCGCCGAAGCGCCGAGTTCGCGGCCTGCGTCCGGGCGGTACTGTCCGGCCGGCCGCACCGGTCCGCCTGGTACGACGTCCGCGCCCCGTCCCCCGGCCCGCTGCCGGGCAGGCAGCCCCGTATCTACGCCCCGGTCTCGACGTCCCCCGGCTTCGACACCCTCGCGCCCCTGCTGGACGCCGGCCTGGTGATGGCCAAGCCCTACGCGCAACTGGCCCGGGAGACAGAGCGGTTGAGGCAGCAGGGCGGGACCGGGGACGTGGCGCTGATCGTCGGCATCGTGGCGCGCGGGACGTCCCGGCAGGCGCGGGAAGCGGCCGTCGCCCGCTACGGAGGCTCCCGCGGGGACGCCCTGCTGCGCAGGCTCTTCACCGACGGCCTGACCTCGACCCAGCACCGCACCACGCTCGACCTGGCGGGTGAGGCCGACTGGCACGACGACTGCCTCTGGTACGGCGCCGGGCGCGTCGGCATCGACACACCCAAACTGGTCGGCAGCTACGGCGAGGTGGCCGGCGCCCTGCTGCGTCTGGCGGAGCTGGGCATGACCACCCTGGTGGTCGACCTGCCGGCCGACGTGGCGGAGTACGGCCACGTGGCACGCGCGCTGGAAGCGGCCCAACGCACCGGAAAGCGGAGGGGTGTTGACCTCAACGGGCTTCCGCTGCCGGGCTGATCGTATAGAACGAGGGCATGAGCCTGTCTGCAAGTGCCCTCCCGCTGCGCACGATCGGCGCGGACGGTCTGCTGCTGCGCCCGCTGACCGAGGCGGACGAACCCGCTGTCGCCGAAGCCCTGCGGGATGCCGACATCCTGCGCTGGGCGGCGGGCAGATCGGTGACCGGGGCGGCGCCCCGCGACCGTGCCCGGGCCTGGCTGACACCCCGTCTGTCCTGCTGGGAAAGCGGCGCCGCGGTGTTCGCCGTCGCCGACCCCGCGGGGGACACCCTGCTGGGCTCGATCGGCATCAGGGAGATCAACCGTCTTCCGGACCAGGCCGTGGTGACCTACTGGGTGACCCCGGCGGCCCGCGGCAGGCACCTGGCCGCCAGGGCCCTGGACACCGCGGCGCGCTGGGCTTTCGCGCCGGCCGCGGACGGCGGCCTGGGACTGCACCGCCTCACCCTGGACCACGCCGTGCTCAACACGGGCTCGTGCAGAGTCGCGGCCGGGGCCGGGTTCCGCCTGGAGGGAACCATGCGGGACCACTACATCGACACCGGCGGCACCCGTCACGACTTCCACCTCCACGCCCGCCTCGCGGGCGACACCCGGGAGGACGGGGGCCCCGCCCCGGCCGCGGCGCCGTAGCGGTCCCGGCCTTTGCCGGCCGGCACCCGCCCGGAACCGGAGCCGTTCCCGCCGTCCCCCGCTCACACGGTCTGCGGCTCCAGCAGCCGGCCGCCGCCTCGCGCGTGGGCGAGTCCGGTGAGGTGCCGTGCGCGCTGGTCCTGGACGAGTTTGCCCAGCCGCTCGACGCCCAGGACGATCTGCTCGGGAGTGAGCACGCTGAAGGAGAGGCGGGCCTGGTGGAATCCGGACGTGCCGCCGTAGAAGTGGTGCATGGGGGTCCACAGGACGCCGAACCGGGAGGCGGAGTACTCGAGCATGTCGTCGTCCGCGGGGAACGGCAGCGTGACGACGACGAACATCCCGCCCTGCGGTGTGTTCCACGAGACGTCCTGCCCGGTGCCCGGCACCGGGGTGAAGACGGAATGCAGACTCTCCAGCACGGTCGCGAGGTTGCGGCGGTAGACCTCGGCCTCGCGGGCGGTGGCACGTTTCAGACTGCAGCCGTTCTCCAGGAGGTATCCGCCGATGACCGCCTGCGCGACGGTCGAGGTGTTGAGCGTCACCATGCTCTTCAGCTTGGCGAGATGGTCGGCGAGCAGCACCGGCTCCTCGTGCGGGGCGCCGGTCGCCGTCACCGGCTGGTCCGCGATGATGTAGCCCACCCGGGCACCGGCGAAGGCGGACTTCGCGAACGACCCGAGATGGATCACCTGATGCCGGTCGTCCAGGGCCTTGAGCAGGGGCAGCGGGGAACCGCCGGCACGGAAGAGGGAGTAGGGGTTGTCCTCGATGACGAGGATCTCCTCCCGCCCCGCCAGTTCCAGCAGGGCGATCCGGTCCGCCAGGGACATGCTCGCGCCGCTGGGGTTGGCGAAGTCCGGGACGACGTAACAGGCACGCGGCCGCAGGCCCTCGCGCCGCGCCGCCCGTATCTGCCGCTCCAGGTCCTCCAGATCGATGCCCCCGTCGTGTTCCCGCACGGATCGCAGCGGGGCGCCGGCCACCCGTGCCGCGCCGATGAACCCGACGTAGTTGGGGGTGGCGGCGAGGACGACGTCACGGGCGTCCCGGACGAGTGCGCGCAGCAGCAGCACCATCGCCTCCTGGCAGCCGGTGGTCACCACGATGCTCTCGGGGTCGACCCTCAGGCCCTCGTCGACCTCCAGCTGACGCGCTATGAGCTCGTGGATGAACCCCTTCGTGCGGCCGTACTGGAAGAACGTGCGCCGCACCTGCTCCGCGGGGAGGCCCTTCTCGCCCTCCAGATGGCCCCGGAACGTCGAGAGGTGACGTGACAGGTCGTCGACGTCGTAGAAGCCCTCGAACGGGCGGCCCGCGGAGAACGACACCGCTTCCGGATACCTTCCGGCGAGCTCGTTGAGCAGCGTCATGGAAGTGAGTGCAGGATCGTCGACCGACGCGTGCAGGTCGGTGACGCTCAGCCGGATCGGCCCTGGGTCTTCGGACATAGTCACGTCATCCTCATCCGCCGGACAACTCAGCCTTGAGCTGGTGTCGGTTAAATGCTGCCTCGTCGGGGTGCTCAAGAACATATGCGGGTCGGCTCGAACGGTGAAAGACCGTGACTGGAGGAGGAGTCGATTCCCGCTGTTCCGGTGCGCCGGAACAATCGGTCGTCCTGCGCCGTGTCCCGTCAGCGGGACAGCGCGGATCGACATCCGGACCGGCCGGGCGCGCAATACCGGAAACATGAGCGCGCCATCGAGAAAGCCTTGAGCTCCACGAGACGTTGACACCCTCTTGGACGGCGGAGAGAGTATGGAACTGCTGGGCGAGCCGCGAGAAGGACCGGGGACCGTTGCCGCGACCGGCCGGCGTCACCGGCGAATTGCAGGGCGGTGAGCCGGAATTCGCGGGCCGCCCGTCCGGCCGATGAGCGGCCGCATATCAGGGCGATGCCGCGTCGGCCCTTCCATTCGACCACCCGCGCACGGCCCGCGCCGAATTCACGGAGGCGGCGGACGGTACGCCGGGGCGGCTCCGTGCACTTTTCCGCGCGGCAAGCGGTACCTGACACCTGAGAAGGAGTTGAAGCATGACCACACTTGACGAAGGCGTACTGGAGAAGGCAGCGAAGGAATACGCCGAGCAGGGCTTCTCCATCATCCGCGATGTCATTCCCCCCGAGCTCCTGGAGGAGACGGCCGCGCACGTCGACTGGCTCACCCGGAAGTACCCGGATCTGCGTCCCGAGCACTTCCACCACCCGCTGATCCGCAACGACGCCTTCTGGGCACGTCTGGTCTCCGACCCCCGTCTGGTGGACATCGCGGAGTTCTTCCTCGGCCCCGATCTGGCGTGCTTCACGGCCCACTACATCTGCAAGCCCCCCTTCAACGGGCAGCCCGTGCTGTGGCACCAGGACGGCGCCTACTGGACGCTGAGCCCGATGGAGGCGCTGACGGTGTGGCTGGCCGTCGACGAGAGCAGCACGGAGAACGGCTGCCTGCGGATGATCCCCGGCAGTCACGAACTGCCGCTGCACAAGCCGTCGTCGCGCACGGACACGGACAACATGCTGTTCTCCGCGTCCGACGAGGACCTCGTGCAGGAGTGGATCGACAAGCGCGGAGTCGTGGACATCGAGCTCCGGCCGGGCGACGTCTCCATCCACCACCCGCACCTGCTGCACCACTCCGAGGCGAACACCTCCGCGAAGCGACGGTGCGGTCTCGACATCGGCTACATCGCGACGACCACGCGCATCCACAGCGAAGGGATCTATCTCGACCCGCTGCTGGTGCGTGGAACCGACGCGGGCGGCCTGAACAACTACCGCCCGTTCCCCACCTTCCAGGAGGGCGAGACGGTCTCCTTCGCCGGCCAGGAGGAGTGGAACGACAAGGTGGCCAAGCTCAACGCGGCGCTGCCCTCGCGTACCGGGGACCTTCCCGAGGAGAGTCCCATCGAGACGACCAGGCACATGATCGAGCGTCTGCGCACGGGTACCACGAAGGCGTGATCCGGCCGTACCGGCCGACGGTGCGGCGGACCGTCGGCCGGCCGACGACCTGACGACCGCACGGCCGATGGCGCGCTCACCAGTCGAATGCCTCGCCGTCGCCCCGCTTCTCGATGCAGTACGTCCTGAAGGCCTGGGCCTTGGCGACGACGTCCTCGTCGCCGGTGCGCCGCGCGGCCTCCACGTACCAGTCGAACGCCGCGGTGGCGTGCGCGTGCCGCTCGAAGTGCAGCTCGGCGAACGGGCGGAACCTCGACCGCATCTCCTCGGGCGTCAGGCCGGCGGCGGAGGCGATGAGTTCCTCGAGCTCCGCCTCGGTCGGCTCGGGCCGCTCGACGACGCGGATCGGCTCGGTGGCGGGAACGTCGCCGCGGATCGCGATGGGCACCTCGGCGTCCGCGAAGTCGAGGCAGAGCGAGAGCCGGGCGGTGGTGGACGTGCTGCGCGCGGAGTGCGGGTCGGTCGAGTGGATCCTCCACACCTCGCCGCGGCGGATGTGGTAGACGATGTCGTTCTCCGAGTGCAGCGACTCCTCGCTGGTGCGCAGCGGTATCTGCAGCCGGGTGCCCGGCTTCGCCCACTCCAGGAAGTCCACGTGCGGGGCGATGATCCCCTCACGCAGGGCGAAGACGCGCACCCACTGCAGACGGTCCAGGGGGAAATGCTCGGTCACCAGGGACATGATGTTCGGCAGCTGCTTTCCCAGTTCGGTCAGCGAGAGGCTGCCTTCGTGGGGGCGGAAAGCGACGTCGGAATCGGCGCCGCTGCCGTTGGCCAGTACATGGGACGACCACGACCCGAAGGTGAACGTGTCGTATTCGCCGCCGTATTCGTGCCGGTCCAGGATGGACAATTCCGGGCCCAGGTCGTACGAATCGATGGGCAGTACCGCAAGCCGTTCCGATTTCAGCAAGGAAATCTCCTCCAGCACATGATTGTTCGACGCGCCCGGAAAACCACTGGGCGTTCCACCCGATCGTCACCATAAATCTTCCGAGTTGCGCAAGGCAACGACGCGCAGGCGCACGGGACTTGGGCGGGCCGGCCGTGTCCGGCCGCCGCCCGTCATACGCTCCGAGCAGGGCCGAAAAGGCACCGTGCTGTCCTGTCGGCAGGACAGCCGACGCCTGCCGGGCTTGTCCGCACTGTCATCTCTTGCCTGGCGTTTCCCCGCCCGACTACCGTGGCAGCGCGGTGACTTCGGGCACGCCATTTCGAATGGGCGATCCATCACTTTCTGGTCCGTCGGGTCGCTGCGTCGACCTTCCGGCAGCGGCCTGGACGGGAATTCCCGTCCGACAGAGGAAGGAAATGACTGGAATGGAATCTTCGCCGAAAGTGATCAACCGGCGTGACGCACAGGACGGGACGCCGGAAGCAGAGCCCGCGCCCTCCGGTGCGCCGGCCTCGCTCGTGGAGGAGGTCTCGGCACTGTGGGCCGCGCACTTCGGCGACCGCGAGGTCGGGCCGGAGGACGACTTCTTCGTGCTCGGCGGCAATTCGCTCACCGGAATCAAGATCATCGAGCGGGTGGCGCAGGACTACGGCGTCCAGCTGTCCGTGCGCGACTTCTACCTGGCGCAGACCCCCACCCGGGTCGCCGAGCTGATCGAACAGGGGAGGACGAGGACGTGAGGCTGACGCCGGGTCCCGCACGCGACGTCGACCTCGACAACGTCGACCTGTTCGACCTGGACCTGTACACATCGGGCGATCCGCACCCGGTCTGGGACGTGATGCGGGCGAAGGCGCCGCTGCACCACCAAGTCCTGCCCGACGGGCGCGAGTTCTGGTCGGTGACCCGCCACGAGGACGTCTGCCGCGTGCTCGGCGACCACCGCGGGTTCACCTCCGAGCGCGGCACCACACCCACCCACGTCGGGATCGACGACCCCGCGGCGGGCAGGCTGCTGACCTCCACCGACCCGCCCCGGCACACCGAGGTCCGCCGGCCGCTCGGCTCCATGCTCACCGCCCGGGCGGTCAAGTCCTGGGAGGACTCGATCCGCGGCACGATCGTGCGCTTCCTCGAACCGGCGCTCGACGGCGACACCTTCGACCTCGCCGAACGGGCGCTGCTCCTCCCGGCGATGGTCACCGGCCCGCTCCTCGGCATCCCCGCCCGGGACTGGGAGGAACTCGTCCAGCTGACGGCGATGGTGACGGCTCCCTCCGACCCGCACTTCATGGTCGGCCACGAGGCCGCCACGCTGGCCATCTCCCACCACGAGCTGGTCAACTACGTCACCGAGTGGGTCAAGCGGCGCCGCACGGCCGGCGGCGAGGACGACACCCTGCTCGCCCACCTCATGAGCGTCCATGCGGGCGGCGCACCGCTGAGCGACGAGGAGATCGCCCTCGACGGCTACAGCATCCTCCTGGGCGCCAACGTCACCACGCCGCACACCGTCTCGGGCACCGTGCAGGCCCTCATCGAGCGGCCCGAGCAGTTCGAGAAGGCGCAGGCGGACCCGACGCTGATCCCGAACCTGGTCGAGGAAGGGCTGCGCTGGACCTCGGCCGCCTGCAACTTCATGCGGTACGCGGTGGACGACGTCCCCATCGCCGGGGGCACCATCCCGGCCCGCGCGGCGGTCGTCGCGTGGATCGGATCGGCCAACCGGGACGCGTCCCTCTTCCCCGATCCGCACACCTTCGACATCACCCGCCCCAACGCCAAGCGCCAGGTCGCCTTCGGGTTCGGGCCGCACTTCTGCATCGGCGCGCCGCTCGCCCGGCTGACCCTGCGGATCTTCTTCGAGGAACTGCTGGGGCGGTTCGGACCGATCGAGCTCGCCGGTGAACCGGAGCACCTGCGGTCGTACTTCATCGCCGGGATGACCCACCTCCCCATCGTCGCGCAGAAACGAAGGACGCCATGACCACCGGCTCCACCGCCGCCCTGTCGCCGTGGTTCGTCCGGCCGCCGTCCACCGGCCACGCGGCCCGGCTCTTCTGCTTCCCCTTCTCCGGATCGGGCGCCTCCGCCTTCAGCGCCTGGCCGGCCGCGCTGGAGGACATCGAGGTCTGCCCGGTGCAGTTCCCCGGCCGCGAGAACCGGCTCGGCCACCCCCACTACGGCACCTACGAGAACCTCGCCGCCGACCTGGCCGAAGCCCTGGCGCCGCTGCTCGACCGGCCCTTCGCGTTCTTCGCGCACTGCGCGGGCGCGCTGCCCGCCTACGAGACCGTGCTCAGGCTCGCCGAGGCCGGACTGCCCACGCCGGACCGCCTGTTCGTGTCCGGCCAGCCGGCCCCGCACGACGCCTCGCGCGACCGGATGCTCACCATGACCGAGTCCCAACTGCGCGACGAGGTCGAGGCGTTCGTCCGCGGCCGGGGCATCGAACCGCGCCCCGACATGCTCGACCTGGGCCTCATGGTCCTGCTGCGCGACCACGCCGCGGCCAAGAAGTACCGGCGCGAGAGCCCGGTCGCGGTGGACTGCCCCGTCGTCGTCCTGCACTGGCAGGACGACGAGGACGTGACCCCGGCCGATCTCCAGGGCTGGCGCCGGTACGCCGACTCCGTCGAGTTCCGGGTGCTCGGCGGCGGCCACTACGACTTCATGAACGCGCCGGACGGGCTGACGAAGCTGCTGACCCGCTGGCTGTGAGCGCCGTGGCGCCGCCCGTGCCCGCCGTACACCGAAGGAACCGGAAGGAACCCCTATGAGTGGCGCAGCCACCGATATTGCCGTGATCGGGATGTCGTGCCGCTTCCCCGGTGTGCACGGCGTGGCCGAGTTCTGGGACCTGCTGCGCGAGGGGCGGTCCACCATCGGCACGTTCCCCGGGCAGCGGGCCGCCGACGCACGGTCGGCGTACCTGTCCCACCCGGACGCCGACACCCTGGGCTCGGGCTCCTTCCTCGACTCCGTCGACGGCTTCGACGCCGCCTTCTTCGACCTCGCGCCCGAGGAAGCGGCGGCCATGGACCCCGTGCAGCGGCTGGGCCTCGAACTCGCCTGGGAGGCCGTCGAGGACGCCCGCCTGCCCGCCGCCGCCCTGGCCGGCCGCGAGGTCGACGTCGTGGTCGGCGCGGGACCCTCCGGCTACGAGTCGCTGCGCAGGCTGTCCGGCGCCGCCCGGGACGACCGCTACGCCGCGCTCGGCTTCGGTGGCGCGCTGATCGCGAACCGGATCTCGCACCTGTTCGACGTCCGCGGCATGAGCCTGTGCGCGGACTCGGGCCAGTCCTCCTCCCTGGTGTCGCTGGCGCTGGCCTGCGAACGGATCCGCGGCGGCGCGGCCGACACGGCGCTCGCGGGCGGCGTGCACCTGATCGTCGACCCCGAGGCGGGAGCGGGCCTGGCGAATCTGGGCGCGCTCTCGCCCGACGGCCGCTGCTTCCCCTTCGACGCACGGGCCAACGGCTTCATCCGCGGCGAGGGCGGCGCGTTCGTCGTCCTGAAGCGCCTCGACCTCGCCGTCGCCGACGGCGACCGCATCTACGCGGTGGTGCGCGGCTGGGGCGTCCACAGCGGTGGCGCGTCCTCCCGGATGCCGGACCCCAGCCCCGCCGGGCAGGCGGCGGCCGTGCTCTCCGCCGTCCGCCGCGCGGGCATCGCGTTCGAGGACGTCGACTACGTCGAGGCCCACGGCACCGGCACCCGGCTCGGCGACCCGGCCGAACTGTCCGGCCTGCGGGAGGTGTTCCGCGCGACCGGCCGCACCCGCCCCCTGACGATCGGCTCGGTGAAGGCGAACGTCGGCCACCTGGAGCCGGCCGCGGGCATCGCCGGCTTCGTGAAGGCCGCGCTCTGCGTGCACCGCGCCCACCTGGTCCCCCACCCGGACTTCAGCACCCCCAATCCCGCCGTCCCCGGCTTCCACGACGACTTCGACGTCCTGAGCGCCGTACGGCACTGGCCGGGCGGACCCGGCCGGCCGCGCCGGGCGGGGGTGTCGTCGATCGGGATGGGCGGCACCAACGCCCACGTCGTCCTCGAACAGGCCCCCGATGCCCGGGCCCCGCTTTCCACCGGCGGCCAGGACCCGGCCCCGGCGGTCGTCGCCGGGCCGGTGCCCTGGGTGCTGTCCGCACGCTCGGAGCAGGCCCTGCGGCAGCAGGCCGCCCGGCTGCACGCGCTCGTGAGCGCCGACGCGTCCCTGCCGGCGGCCGACATCGGGCACTCGCTCGTCGCGACCCGGTCGCTGTTCGAGCACCGGGCCGTCGTCCTCGCCGACGACCGCGACGAGGCGCTGGCCGGCCTCGACCTGGTGGCGGCCGGAGGTGCGGCGGCCCGGGTCGTGCGCGGCACCGCCACCGAGCCCACGGGCCCGGTCGTCTTCGTCTTCCCCGGCCAGGGCTCGCAGTGGCTGGGCATGGGCAGGCAGCTGTACGCCGACTCCGAGGTCTTCGCCCGCTCCGTCGACGCCTGCGCCGAGGCGCTGCAGCCGTGGCTCGACTGGTCCCTGGTGGACCTGGTGACCGGGGCGAAGGCGGCGCCGTCGCTGGAGCGCGGCGACGCCGTCGTCCAGCCCGCGCTGTTCGCGATGATGGTCTCCCTCGCCGAACTGTGGCGGTCCCTGGGAGTGGTCCCCGACGTGGTGGTGGGGCACTCGCAGGGAGAGATCGCCGCGGCCTGCGCGGCCGGTGCGCTCTCCCTGCCGGACGCGGCGCGGATCGTCGCCCTGCGCAGCCGGGCACTGACCGAGCTGGCCGGCCTGGGCGGGCTGAACGCGGTCGCCGCGCCCCTGACCTGGGTCCAGGAGCGGCTGGCCGGCTGGCCGGGGCGGCTGTCGGTGGCCGCCGTCAACGGACCCGCCTCCGTGGTGATCGCCGGCGACCTCCGGGCCCTGGAGGAGTTCGCCGCCCGGGCCGCCGAGGACGGCGTCCGGGTCCGCCGCGTCAGGATCGAGTACGCGTCCCACTCCCACCAGGTCGAACGCATCCGCGACCAGGTGCTTCAGGCCGCCGCGGGCGTCACCCCGCGCGCGACGGCCGTGGAGTTCCACTCCACCGTCACCGCCGCACCGCTCGACACCCGCCGCCTCGACGCCTCGTACTGGTACGACAACCTGCGCTCGACCGTGCGCTTCGGCGAGGTCGTCGAGAACCTGATGCGCGAACGCGGCGGCGTGTACGTGGAGATCAGCCCGCACCCCGTGCTCCGGGTGGCGATGGAGGAGGCCGCCGACGCGCTGGCCGCCCCGCCCGCGGTGGTGGCCACCCTCAGCCGCCACGACGGGAGCGCGGGGGAGGTCCTGGCGTCGCTGGCCCAACTGCACGTGCGCGGCGTGCCGGTGGACTGGACGGCGGTGTTCCCCCCCGCCCCCACCCGCCGGATCGGCCTGCCGACCTACCCCTTCCAGCGCCGGCGCCACTGGCTGACCGCGCCCGCCGGCACGGACGGCCCCGCCGCGCACGCGGACGGCCCGGACGTGCGCACGGCGGACTTCGGCTCGCCGTCGCAGGCCCTCGCCCTCGTGTGCGCCGAGACGGCGGCCCTCCTCGCCGCGAAGGGCGGCGGGCTGACAGCCGCCGACCTCGAGGCGCGCGCGGGCGACACCTTCAAGGCCCTGGGCTTCGACTCCTCGATGGCGGTGGAGCTGCGCAACCGGCTCCGCGCGGCGGCCGCGGTGCGGCTCCCGGCCACCGTCGCGTTCAGCTACCCCACTCCGCGCCGGCTCGCCGACCACCTCTTCTCCCTCCAGGAGCCCCCGGCCCCGGCCCCGGCCCCGGACGCCGCGGGGACGGTGGAGGAAACAGGTCCGCAAGGCCGTAGCGACGACGATCTCTACGCCTTGATCGACCGCGGCTACGTGTAGCCGCACCCGTTCTTCCAATCGACTGTTGAGGGAGGCCCCTGGTGGAGGAAGTCGACAAGCTCCGTTCCTACTTGCGACGTGCCGTCGGCGACGCGCAGGAGCTGCGCGAGCGCGTGCGCGAGCTGGAGGAGTCCGCGCGCGAACCCGTCGCCGTCGTGGGTGTGGGGTGTCGCTTCCCGGGTGGGGTGACGTCCCCCGAAGGGCTGTGGGGAGTCGTGTCCGGCGAAGTGGACGCGATGGGCGACTTTCCCCAAGACCGCGGCTGGGACGTGGAAGGGCTCTACGACCCCGACCCCGCCGCGCACGGCAGGACGTACACGCGCACCGGCGGCTTCCTGCCCGAACTCCCGGACTTCGACGCGGAGTTCTTCGGCATCAGCCCGCGCGAGGCGCTGGCGACGGACCCGCAGCAGCGGCTGATGCTGGAGACGTCGTGGGAGGCGCTGGAGCGGGCGGGCATCGACCCGGCCGCTCTGCGGGGTTCGGCGACCGGCGTGTTCACCGGCCTCTACGGCGTCGACTACGGCCCCCGGGTCGGCGGCGCCGCGGCCGGCGAGGTGGAGGGCTTCCGGCTCACCGGGACGTACCTCAGCGTGGCCTCGGGCCGGGTGGCGTACGTGCTGGGGCTGGAGGGCCCGGCGGTGTCGACCGACACCGCCTGCTCCGCGTCGCTCGTGGCGATCCACCAGGCCGTACGGTCCCTGCGGTCGGGGGAGTGCACGCTGGCGCTGGCCGGCGGGGTGTCGGCGCTGCCGACTCCGGGGATGTTCGTGGAACTCGCCCGGCAGCGGGGCCTGTCGGCGGACGGCCGGTGCAAGGCGTTCGCGGACGCGGCCGACGGCACCGGCTTCTCCGAGGGCGCGGGCGTGCTGGTCCTGGAGCGGCTCTCCGACGCGCGCCGCAACGGGCGCCGGATCTGGGCGGTGATCCGCGGCTCCGCCATCAACCAGGACGGGGCGTCCAACGGCCTGACCGCGCCGAACACGCTGGCGCAGCAGCGGGTCATCCGGGCGGCCCTGGCCGATGCCGGGCTGCCGGCCGGCGAGGTGGACGCGGTGGAGGCGCACGGCACCGGCACCCGGCTCGGCGACCCCATGGAGGCGGAGGCCCTGCTGGCCACCTACGGGCAGGAACGGGACGGCGAAGTCCCGTTGTGGCTGGGGTCGTTGAAGTCGAACATCGGGCACACGCAGGCGGCTGCGGGGGTCGGCGGCATCATCAAGATGATCATGGCGATGCGGCACGGGGTGCTGCCCAGGACGCTGCACGTGGACCGTCCCTCGACGCATGTCGACTGGTCGGCGGGCGCGGTGGAGCTGCTGACCGAGGCCCGGGAGTGGGCCACGCCGGACGGCCGGCCCCGGCGCGCGGGCGTCTCCGCGTTCGGCATCAGCGGCACCAACGCCCACCTGATCCTCGAACAGGCGCCCGCCGCCGAGCCGGACGGGACCCCGGCCGGTGACGCCGCGCGGCCCGCCGCCGGCCGGGCGCCCACCGGGGCGCCGGTGCCGTGGGTGCTGTCGGCACGCTCGGAGCAGGCGCTGCGCGCGCAGGCGCTGCGGCTGCGCGACAGCGTGGCCGCGGACACCGGCGCGACGGCCGCGGAGGTGGGACGGGCGCTGGTGACGACACGGTCGCTGTTCGAGCACCGCCAGGTGGTCATCGGCGCCGACCGGGACGGACTCCTCGCCGCGCTGGCCGCCGTGGCCGCGGGGGAGGAACCCGCGTCCGGCGGCGCGGTGTCCGCAGCCGCAGGGCCGGTGGGCAGGACGGTCTTCGTGTTCCCCGGCCAGGGTGCCCAGTGGATCGGGATGGGCCGGGAGCTGTGGGAGACCTCCCCGGTCTTCGCCGACGGACTGCGCGCCTGCGCCGAGGCGTTGGAGCCGTGGGTGTCCTGGTCGCTGATCGACACCGTGTGCGGCGGACCGGACTCGGCGGACCTGGAGGACATCGACGTCGTCCAGCCGGTGCTGTTCGCGGTGATGGTGGCGCTGGCCCGGGTGTGGCGCTCGCTGGGGGTGAGCCCCGACGTGGTCATCGGCCACTCCCAGGGCGAGATCGCCGCCGCCCATGTCGCGGGCGCCCTGACCCTGCGGGACGCCGCCAAGATCGTTGCCCTGCGCTCCCGGCTCCTGGCCACGGTCACCGGACAGGGCAGCATGGCCGGCATCCTGCTGCCCGAGGACCGCGTACGGAAACTGCTCGCGGGCCAGGAGTCCCGCATCGGCATCGCCGCCGTGAACGGACCCAACTCCACGACGGTGTCGGGCGAGACCGCGGCGGTCGAGGAACTGGTCGCGGCCTGCCAGGCCGAGGGCGCCCGCGCCCGGCTGATCAAGTCCAGCGTCCCGGGCCACTCACCGCTGATGGACCGCTTCGACGGCCGGCTCCAGGAGGAACTCGGCCACATCACCCCCGCACCCTCACCGGTGACGATCTACTCGACCGTCACCGGCGGCCCGATCGACCCCCTGCGGCTGGACACCGACTACTGGTACCGCAACCTGCGGCAACCGGTGCGGTTCGCGGACGCCATGGGACGCCTGGTCGAGCAGGAGCGCAACAGCGCCGTCGTCGAACTCAGTCCGCACCCGCTGCTCGTGATGAACATCCAGGAGATGTTCGACTCCACCCCCGGCGCCACCGGCTTCGTGGTGGGCTCGCTGCGCCGCGGCGAGGGCGGCCTCGCACGGCTCTACCAGTCCGCGGCCGAGGCCTTCGTCGCGGGCGCCGCGGTGTCGTGGCAGACGGCCTTCGAGGGCGCGGACGGCCGGCACGTCGAGCTGCCCACGTACCCCTTCCAGCGCCGGCGCTACTGGCTGGACACCCCTGCCGAGACCACCGTCGCGAACACCTCCGACCACCCGCTGCTCGACGCCGTGATCGATCTCCCCGACGACGACGGCCGCGGCGCAGTGGTGGGCAGCGGACGCCTGTCGCTGGAGCGCCACCCGTGGCTCGCCGACCACGTGGTCCACGGCGCCGTCCTGGTGCCCTGGGCGGCGCTGGCGGAACTGGCGGTGTGGGCGGCGCACCGGGCGGGCCGCGACGCCGTCGACGAACTCACCCTGGAAGCCCCGCTGGTGCTCTCCCGCACGGCCGAACGCGAGATCCGCGTCGTCGTCGACGGCGAGGGCGCGATCGGCGTGCACTCGCGCGCCGCCGGCGAGCGCGGGTGGACGCGCAACGCCGTCGGGGCCGCCGGATCCGGCACCGCACCGGCCCCCGCCCGGGAAGGCCTCACCGAGTGGCCGCCCGCGGGCGCGACCGCCGTGCCCTTCGAGGACGCGTACACCCGGCTCTCGGCCCTCGGCTTCGGCCACGGACCCCTGCTGCACGGCACACGCGCGGTGTGGCGCCGGGGCGACACCCTGTTCGCCGAGGTCGAGCTGCCCGCGGCCGACGGCGCGGAACAGGACCGCTTCCGCATCCACCCGACGCTGCTGACCGCCGCGCTGCTCCCGGCCGACCTGGATCCGTCCGCCGGCACCTCCCGGCTTGAGGGCCGGCTGCCGTTCCACTGCACGGGACTTCGCCTCGACCCCGGCCGGCCCACCCGCCTGCGGGTGCGGCTCGCCCCCGCGGGCGGGAACACCCTGTCCGTGACCCTCGCGGACGGCACCGGGACACCGCTCGGCGGTGTCGCCTCGCTGAGCCTGCGGCCCGCGGACGCCGGGCAGCTGACCGCGCTGGGCTTCGACCACCGGGACGCGCTGTTCCAGGTGGACTGGGTCCCCGTCGCGGTTGCCTCCGGGCAGCCGGCGGGCCGGTACACGGTGCTGGGAGCGGACTTCGACGCCCAGGGAGGGGACGGGGCGGCCTTCGCCGACCTCGTCGCGTCCGGCGCGGAGACACCCCCCGTCGTCATCGCCCGCGCCGACGGCGGCGACACCGACGGCGACGACACACCCGCCGCCGTCGAACAGCGCCTGCACCGGGTACTGCGGTGGACGCGGGACTGGCTCGCCGACGAGCGGTTCGCCGCCTCCCGCCTGGTCCTCGTGACGCGGAACGCCTTCCACGACGACCAGGTGGCCCACGCCGATCCCGCGGCGGCCGCCGTCTGGGGCTTCGTCCGCACCGCGCAGTCGGAGAACCCGCAGCGCTTCACGCTCGTGGACACCGACGGCCGGCCCGAGTCCTGGGCCCGCGTCCCGGCGGCCGCCGCGACCGGCGAGGCCCAGCTGAAGATCCGGGCCGGCGGCGTGAGCACCCCCCGACTGGCCCGTGCCACCACCGCGTCCGCCGCTCGCGGGCCCCGCGACGGAGCACCGGGGGCGCCCGCGCTCGGCTCCGGTTCGGTACTGATCACGGGCGGCACCAGCGGACTCGGCGCGATCCTGGCCCGCCACCTCGTCGAGCGGCACGGGGTGCGGCGGCTGGTGCTGACCAGCAGGCGCGGCCCGGCGGCCCCCGCCGCGGCGGCGCTGCGCGAGGAGCTGACCGCGGCCGGGGCCCATGTCGAGGTCGTGGCCTGCGACGTCACCAGCCGCGACGCCGTCGCCGCACTGATCGCCGCCGTACCGTCCGAGCACCCGCTCACGGCGGTGGTCCACTGCGCGGGCGTCCTGGACGACGGCGTCGTGGAGGCCCTGACCGAGGACCGCCTCGACGCGGTCCTCGCGCCGAAGGTGCGCGGCGCCTGGCACCTGCACGAGCTGACCGAGCACCTGCAGCTGTCCGCGTTCGTGCTGTTCTCCTCGGTCTCCAGTGTGCTCGGCACCCCTGGACAGGCCAACTACGCGGCGGCCAACGCCTTCCTCAACGGCCTCGCCGAGGCCCGCCGCAGCCGGGGACTGCCCGCCGGCGCGCTGTGCTGGGGCTTCTGGGCCGAACGCAGCGACATGAGCGCCGGCCTCGGCGAAGCCGACGTCGAGCGCATGCGGCGCCAGGGCGTACGGCCGCTGTCGTCGCAGGAGGGGCTCGCGCTCTTCGACGCGGCGCTCTCGGCCGACGAACCGGTGCTCGTGCCGGCGCTGCTGGACCCGGCGGCGACAGGCACCCCGCAGGCCGGGCAGACGCTCTCGCCGCTGCTGCGCACCCTGGCCCGGACCTCCGCCGGCCCCGGCGCGGGCCCGGCGGGCCAGGAGCCCGCCGACGTGCCGCTGGAGCAGCGGCTGAGGTCACTGCCGGCGGACGAGGCACAGGCGCTGCTGCTGGACGCCGTACGGGTGCAGACCGCGCTCGTCCTCGGTCACGCCGACACCGGGCGGGTCGGTCCCGCGGTGACGTTCAAGACGCTGGGGATCGATTCGCTCACGGCGCTGGAGCTGCGCAACAAGCTGGCGGCGGTGACCGGCCGGAAACTGCCCGCCACGCTCGTGTTCGACCACCCGACCCCGGCCGCCGTCGCCCGCTTCCTGGGCACGCGCATCACCCCGGACCCCGGCGCGCAACAGCGGTCCCCGGCCGATCACCTGGTGAAGGAGATCGAGGGACTGGGCGCCCGGCTCGACGACGCGTTCCGCACGCTCGCACAGCGGGACCGGGCCACGATTTCCACTCTGCTCGGCGAGCTGCAGGGCCGAGTCCGTGCGACGGCGGGCGACGACGGGCCGCCGGTCGCCATCGCCGACCAGATCGGTGCGGCCTCGGCGGGAGAACTCCTCGCGCTGCTGGACAAAGAGCTCGGCTAGGGGAAAGCGATGACAGACGACAACAACGCCGAGGTTCTCGACTACCTCAAGCGCACGTCGATCGAACTGATCGACACCCGCAGGCGCCTTCAGGAACTGACCGACGCCGCCGCCGAACCCGTCGCGATCGTGGGCGCCGCCTGCCGCTACCCGGGCGGGGTGGCATCTCCCGAGGACCTGTGGGAGCTGGTGCGACAGGGCGCGGACGTCGTGGACGACTTCCCCGACGACCGCAACTGGGACCTGGAGACCTTCTACGACCCGGACCCGGACCACCCCGGCACCTGCTACACCCGCAAGGGCGGATTCCTCTACGACGCCGGCGACTTCGACGCCGACTTCTTCGGGATCAACCCGCGCGAGGCCCTCTCCGCCGACCCGCAGCAGCGCCTGCTGCTGGAGACGTCCTGGGAGTGCGTGGAGCGGGCCGGCATCGACCCCGAGTCCCTGCGCGGCAGCGACACCGGGGTGTTCGCCGGACTCGCCTACTTCGGCTACGGCAACCACTTCGCCACCCCGGAGGCCATCGCGGGCTACGCGCAGACCGGCTCCCTGCTGAGCGTGGCCTCCGGGCGGGTGTCGTACGCGCTGGGCCTGGAGGGACCGGCGGTGTCGACGGACACCGCGTGCTCGTCCTCGCTGGTCGCCGTGCACCAGGCGGTGCGCTCGCTGCGGCAGGGCGAGTGCGCACTGGCCCTGGCCGGCGGGGTCACCGTCGTCGGGATGCCCCAGGTGTTCCGCGAGATGTCCCGGCAGCGGGGCCTGTCGGTGGACGGCCGGTGCAAGGCGTTCGCGGACGCGGCCGACGGCACCGGCTTCGCCGAGGGCGTCGGCATGCTCGTCCTGGAACGGCTCTCCGACGCGCGCCGCAACGGGCGCCGGATCTGGGCGGTGATCCGCGGCTCCGCCATCAACCAGGACGGGGCCTCCAACGGCCTGACCGCGCCCAGCGGTCCCGCACAGCAGCGCGTGATCCGGGCCGCGCTGGCCGACGCCCGGCTCCGGGCCGGCGACGTCGACGCGGTCGAGGCGCACGGCACCGGCACCACGCTCGGCGACCCCATCGAGGCGGGCGCCCTGCTGGCCACCTACGGCCAGGACCGGGATGCCCAAGTCCCGTTGTGGCTGGGGTCGTTGAAGTCGAACATCGGGCACACGCAGGCGGCTGCGGGGGTCGGCGGCATCATCAAGACGGTCATGGCGATGCGGCACGGGGTGCTGCCCAGGACGCTGCACGTGGACCGCCCCTCGACGCACGTCGACTGGTCGGCCGGAGCCGTGGAGCTGCTGACCGAGGCCCGGGAGTGGACCACGCCGGACGGCCGCCCCCGGCGCGCGGGCGTCTCCGCGTTCGGGGTCAGCGGCACCAACGCGCACGTGATCCTGGAACAGGCGCCCGAGGAGGACGACGAGGACGAGGACGACCTGCCCTACTGCAGCAGCGGGCCGGTGCCCTGGGTGCTGTCGGCGCGCTCGGAGCAGGCGCTGCGCGCGCAGGCACGCGACCTGCACGACCTCGCCGCCGCCGACGCGGACCTGGACCTCCTCGACGCCGGCTGGTCACTGGTGTCGAGCCGCACCCGCTTCGAGCACCGCGCGGTGGTCCTCGGCCACGACCGGGACGAACTGCTGAGCGCGCTCGAAGCACTGAGCGAGGGCCGGGACTGCGCCGCGGTCGTGCGCGGCACGGCCGGTGAACCCGGCGGCCCCGTCTACCTGTTCCCGGGACAGGGCGCCCCGTGGGCAGGCGCCGGGCGCCAGTTGTACGACACCTACCCCGACTTCGCGCAGAGCCTCGACGAGATCTGCGCCCGCTTCGACGCCCACCTGCCCTACCGGCTCAAGCCCGTCCTGCTCGCCGACGATCCCGCCGGCCGCGACCGCACCGACATCGCCCAGCCCGCCCTGTTCACCCTCCAGGTCAGCCTGTACCGGCTCCTGGCCCGCTACGCCCCGCGGCCCGCCCGGCTCATCGGCCACTCCGTCGGCGAGATCGCCGCCGCCCACGTCTCCGGCGTCCTCGACCTGGACACCGCGGTCCGGCTCGTCGCCGCCCGCGGACGCGTCATGCAGACGGTCACCGAACCCGGCGCCATGCTCGCCGTCCGTGCCTCGCCCACGCGGACGACCGCCTTCCTCGGCGCGTACGACCGCGTCGGTGTCGCCGCCGTCAACGGCCCGGAGTCCGTGGTCGTGTCCGGCCTGCGCGAGCAGGTCCACGCCCTGCGCGACCGGCTCGCCGCCGACGGCGTCTCGGCGAAGCTCCTGCCGGTCGACCACGCCTTCCACTCCCCGCTGATGGACCCGATCCTCGACGAGTTCGCGGCGGCGCTCGGCGAACTGACCGACGGCGAGATGACGATCCCCGTCGTCTCCACCCGGCTGGGCCGCGACGTCACCCTCCAGGAGCTGACATCCGCCCGCTACTGGGTCGACCACGTCCGTGACCCCGTGCGCTTCTGGGACGCGGTGCAGAGCGCCCGCGCCGCCGGCTCGGGCGTCTTCGTGGAGGTGGGGCCGGGGGCGACGCTCACGAGCATCACCAAGGAGGCCCTCGCCGGTGAAGGGGTGCACGACGCGCTGGTCGTATCGGCGTCGCGGCGCGACCGCACAGCCCCGCAGGCGCTGCTGGGCGCACTGGCCCAGCTGCACGTGAGCGGCGCCCCGGTGGACTTCGGCGCCCTGTTCGGCCCGCGCCGCGGGGTGGACCTGCCGACGTACGCCTTCCAGCGGAAGCGCTACTGGCTGGACTTCCTCGCCGGGACGCGGACCACGGACGTCGCCTCCGCCGGCCTCTCCGCTCCCGGACACCCCCTGCTCGGTGCCGTGCTGGACCATCCCGGCACCGACGAGAGGGTCTACACCGGCCTGTGGTCCCTGCGCACCCACGGCTGGCTCGGCGACCACACCGTGTTCGGCGCCGTCGTCGTCCCCGCGACGGCCCACCTGGACCTGGCGCTGTCCGTCGGCGGCCACGTCGGCTGCGGCACGGTCGAGGAACTCACCCTGGCCGTCCCCCTGATCCTGCCCGCCTCCGGCGACGTGCGGATACGCGTCGTTCTCGGCGCGGCCGACGCGAGCGGACGCCGCTGCATCGACGTGTACTCGCGGCCCGCCGAGGACACCCCCGCGGACAGCGGCTGGACCCGCCACGCGACCGGGAACCTGGCACCGGGCACCGCACCGGAAGCCACCCCGGCACTCACCGCATGGCCGCCCGCCGGGGCGAGGCGGCTCGACACCAGCGGCCTCTACGACGCGTTCGCGGACGCGGGATTCGACTACGGCCCGCTGTTCCGCGGACTGCGGGAGGTCTGGCAGCACGGCGAGGACCTCTTCGCCCTCGCCACCCTCCCCGACACCGCCGACCCCACCGCCGCCGGCGCCTTCGCCCTGCACCCGGCCCTGCTGGACACCGTCCTGCACGCGTCCGTGGCCGGCGGTGTCATCGAGGTGACCGGAGAGCAGGGCCGCATGCCCTTCGCCTGGTCCGGCGTGCACCTGACCGGGCCGTGCACACCCACCGTCAGGGTCCGCCTCTCCCCGGCCGGCGAGGACGCCGTGTCGCTGACGGTCGCCGACGAGCACGGCCGCCCGGTCGCCACCGTCGCCACGCTGGCCTTCCGGCCGGCCGCCGCCGAGCAGGTCCGCTCCGCACGCGGCGGGCAGGAACGGCCGCTGTACGAACTGCGGTGGCGCCCGGTGAAGGAGCACAGGGGGGAGACCCACGACGGGCCGTGGGCCGTCCTCGGCACACCGGGCGGTCTTGCCGCCCGGCTCACCGGCGCGCACACCGGCGCCGTCCGTCACGCGTCGATGGACGAGGTCCTCGCGGGGGAGACACCTCGCCACATCGTCCTGGCCCTGGACGACGCCGTCACCACCGGCACCGGCCTGCTCGACACCGTCGCCGACGCGGACAAACGGGTACTGGAGCAGGTCCAGCGCCTCCTCGCCGAGGAAGCCCTCGCCGCCTCCACCCTGGTGGTGCTCACCCGCCTGGCCGTCGACGCCAACACCGGCGAGCGGGTCGAGAGCCTGCCCGGCGCGTCCGTGTGGGGCCTGATCCGCTCCGCCCGGACCGAACACCCCGGCAGGTTCCGACTGGTGGACATCGACGACGCGGACACCTCCTGGGCCCGCCTGCCCGACGCGCTCGCCCTGGCGGAGGACCAACTGGCGCTGCGCGACGGGACGTTGCTGGTCCCGCGGCTGGCGGCGGCCGAGCCCGCCGACCACCGCGTCGGACCCGCGCCGGCCGGAGCCCACCGGCTGGGCATCCCGACCAGAGGCACGCTGGAGAACCTGACCTGGATCCCCTGCCCCGAGGTGGAGGCACCCCTGACACGGGGCCAGGTCCGCGTCGCCGTCCAGGCCGCCGGCCTCAACTTCCGCGACGTCACCATCGCCCTGGGCCTGGTGGACCGCACCGCCATCGACGCCGGACTCGGCAGCGAGGGCGCCGGAATCGTCCTCGAAGCCGCGGACGACGTCACCCACCTGGCACCCGGCGACCGGGTCACCGGCATCTTCAGCGGCGCCTTCGGCCGCACGGCCGTGGCCGACCACCGCATGCTCGTGCCCGTCCCCGACGGCTGGAGCTACGCCCAGGCGGCGTCCGTGCCGTGCACCTTCCTCACCGCCTACCACGGCCTCCTCCGCGTGGCGAACCTCCGGAAAGGCCAGCGCGTCCTCATCCACGCCGCGGCGGGCGGCGTCGGCATGGCCGCCGTCCAGCTGGCCAGGCACGCCGGCGCCGAGATCTATGCCACCGCCAGCCCCGCCAAGTGGCCCGTCCTGCAGGCCCTGGGACTGGACGAGGCGCACCTGGCGTCCTCCCGCGACCTGGAGTTCGCCGAGAAGTTCCGCCGCACCTCCGGCGGCCGCGGTGTCGACGTCGTCCTCAACTCCCTCGCGCACACGTTCGTCGACGCCTCACTGACCCTGCTGCCGGGCGGCGGGCACTTCGTCGAGATGGGCAAGACCGACATCCGCGACCCCCGGCAGGTCGCAGCCGACCACCCCGGAGTCGACTACCGGCCCTTCGACCTCTACGAGGCGGGCCCGGACGCGCTCCAGGAGATGTTCCGGGCCGTCATGGACCTGTTCGCCGACGGGCAGGTGCAACTGACCCCGCTCTCCCTGCGCGACATCCACGACGCGCGCGCGGTGTTCCGCGAGATGAGCCAGGGCCGCCACATCGGCAAGCTGGTCCTCGACGTGGGAGACGGCCTCGGCGGCGGCACCGTGCTGGTCACGGGCGGCACCGGGGGAGTGGGCTCGCTCGTCGCACGCCACCTCGTCGCCGAACACGGCGTACGCAGCCTGCTGCTGGCCAGCCGCAGCGGCGCCGCCGCCGACGGAGCCGCCGAGCTGGTGGCCGACCTCCGGAGCGCGGGAGCGTCCGTACAGGTCGCGGCCCTGGACGTCGCGGACCGGGCCGCGATGGCGGACCTGCTCACCGGCCTGCCCGGCCGCTACCCGCTGACCGCGGTCGTGCACGCGGCGGGAGCCCTCGCGGACGGCACCGTCGAGTCGCTGACCGCGCAGAGCATCGACCACGTCCTGCGCGCCAAGGTCGGCGGCGCGGTCAACCTCCACGAACTGACCCGGGACCACCACCTGTCGGCGTTCATCCAGTTCTCCGCGCTCGCGGGCACGCTCGGCACCGCGGGACAGGCCAACTACGCCGCCGCCAACGCCTTCCTGGACGGTCTGGCGGCCCGGCGCCGGGCGTCGGGCCTGCCCGGCACCTCACTGGCCTGGGGCTGGTGGGAGCAGAGCAGCGGCATGACCGGCGAACTCGGCGCCGCCGACCTCTCGCGGCTGCGGCGCACGGGCATCGCCGCGATGCCGACCCCCGAAGCCCTGGCCCTGTTCGACACGGCGTGCGCCGGCGGCAAGCCGGTCCTCGTCCCGGCCCGCATCGACTTCACCGCGCTGCGCGACAAGGACGCCGACGAGGTGCCGCCGCTGCTGCGCGACCTCGTCGAGGGCGGCCGCCCGCGCCGCACCAGGGCGAGCACGGCCACCGACAGCGGCCCGGCGGGACTGCCTGCCCGGCTGGCCGGCCTGTCGGGCGACGCAGCCGGGGCAACGGTCCTGGAATGGGTCCGCGAACAGGTCGCCGTCGTCTTCGGACACACCTCCGGTGCGAGTGTCGACGTCGACGAGGCGTTCACCCGGCTCGGCTCCGACTCGCTGATCGCCGTCGAACTCTGCAACCGCCTGAACGCCTCCACCGGTCTTCGACTGCCGTCCACCATCGTTTTCAGTTATCCGACACCACGCGAACTGAGCGGCCACATCAGCGACTTGCTGCGCCCCGCAGCGGACACCGGAACGGCCAGCGCCACCGAGGACGCGGCGATCCGGGACGTGCTGCGGACCGTGTCCATCGACAGCCTGCGCGGCGCGGGCCTCCTCGAACTGGTCCTGGCCTGCGCCCGGGCACCCGAAGCGGACGGCGCCGCCCCGGCGGCGGACGAGAGCGCCGGCGCGGACGAACTGTCGGACCTGGATCTCGAAGCACTGGTCGACCTGGCCCTGGAAGAGAAGTAGGTGAATGGCATGACCGACTCCTCGGAACGCACGGCGGACGGCGCGGACCGGGTCCAGCGGGCGCTGCGCACGCTCCTGGAGGAACGCGACCGCCTCCGGCAGGAGAACGACGCCCTCAGGGCCGGCCGCGGCGAACCGATCGCCGTGGTGGCCATGGCATGCCGCTACCCGGGAGGCGTATCGACGCCCGAGGAACTGTGGGACGTGGTCCGCGAGGGCCGCGACGTCATCGGCGACTTCCCGCAGGACCGCGGCTGGCGCGACGTGTACGACCCCGACCCCGACGCCACCGGCCACGCGTACACCCGCCAGGGCGGGTTCCTGGCCGACGCCGCCGGCTGGGACGCGGACTTCTTCGGCACCAGCCCGCGTGAGGCACTGGCGGTCGACCCGCACCACCGCCTGCTCCTGGAGACCTCCTGGGAGGCCTTCGAACGGGCCGGCATCGTCCCTGCCGACGTGCGCGGGTCCGAGGTCGGCGTCTTCTCCGGGATCAGCTCCTCCGAGTACGGATGGCGGTTCCTGGAGGGCGGCCAGAAGGACCTGGAGGGCTATCTGCTGTACGGCAGCGCCCTGAGCGTCGCCTCCGGCCGCGTGGCCTACGAGCTGGGCCTGACCGGGCCCGCGGTGTCGGTGGACACGGCGTGCTCGTCCTCGCTGGTGGCCCTCCACCTGGCGGTGCAGTCCCTGCGGTCGGGGGAGTGCTCCCTGGCGCTGGCCGGCGGGGCGCTGGTGATGGCGACGCCCGCGATGTTCGTGGAGTTCTCCCGGCAGGCCGCCCTCTCGCCCGACGGCCGCTGCAAGGCCTTCGCGGACGGCGCCGACGGGACCGGCTGGGCCGAGGGCGTGGGCGTACTGCTCCTGGAGAAGCTGTCCGACGCCCGGCGCAACGGCCACCCGGTGCTGGCCGTCGTGCGCGGCAGCGCGGTGAACCAGGACGGCGCCAGCAACGGACTGACCGCCCCCAACGGCCGCGCCCAGGAGAAGGTGATCCGCAGGGCCCTGGCGAACGCGGGCGTCACGCCCGCCGAGGTGGACCTGGTCGAGGCCCACGGCACCGGAACCGTCCTCGGCGACCCCATCGAGGCCGGCGCGCTGCTGGCCACCTACGGCCGGGACCGGGACAAGGACAGGCCGCTGTGGCTGGGCTCCCTGAAGTCGAACCTCGGGCACGCCCAGGCCGCCGCCGGGGTCGGCGGGGTCATCAAGACCGTGATGGCCATGCGCCACGGCCACCTGCCCAGGACCCTGCACGTGGCCGAGCCCTCGCACCACGTGGACTGGTCCGCCGGCGCGGTGGAGATCCTGGCCGAGGGACGCGAGTGGACGAGGACGGACGGTCCGCGGCGGGCCGGGGTGTCCTCGTTCGGCGTCAGCGGCACCAACGCGCACGTCGTCCTGGAGGAGGCCCCGCCGCAGGAGCCGGCGCCGGAGACGGACGGGCGCGGTACGGGCGCGGGCGTCGTCGGCGGCCTGGTGCCGTGGGTGGTGTCGGGCAGGACCGCAGGGGCCCTCAGGCAGCAGGCGGCCAGGCTGCGCGACTTCGCCGCCGCCGACGCGGACCTGGACCTCGGCGGCGCCGGCTGGTCGCTGGCGTCGGGCCGCTCACGGTTCGAGCACCGCGCGGTGGTGCTCGGCCGCACCAAGGACGAACTCCTCGACGCGCTCGGGGCGCTGAGCGAGGGCAAGGAGTCCGCCGCGGTGGTCGGCGGCACGGCCGGGAACCTCGGCGGCGTCGCTTTCATGTTCCCCGGCCAGGGCTCCCAGTGGGTCGGCATGGGGCGGGAGCTGTACGCCGCCTTCCCGGTCTTCGCGCAGAGCCTCGACGCGTGCGCGGCCGCACTGGCCGAGTGGACCGACTGGTCGCTGCTCGACGTGATCCGCGGGACGGAGGGCGCGCCGGCCCTGGACCGGGTGGACGTGGTGCAGCCGGCGCTGTTCTCGGTGATGGTGTCCATGGCCGCCCTGTGGCGGTCCTGGGGCGTTCAGCCGTCCGCGGTGATCGGCCACAGCCAGGGCGAGATCGCCGCCGCCCATGTGTGCGGCGCGCTGTCCCTGCGGGATGCCGCCAAGATCGTGGCGCTGCGCAGCAAGGCCCTGGTGGAGCTGATCGGGCACGGCGGGATGGCGTTCGTCGCGGAGTCCGAAGCGGTGGTGCAGCAGCGTCTGGCGCCGTGGAGCGACCGGGTCGGCGTCGCCGTGGTCAACGGACCCCGCGCGGTCGTGGTGTCCGGGGAACCGGAAGCGCTCGACGAATTCATCGAGAAGATGAAAGCCGGCGGTTCCCAGGCCCAGCGCATCAAGGTCGATTACGCCTCGCATTCCCATCAGGTGGCACGGGTGCGGGACGAGGTGATCGGCGCCCTGTCCGACGTGAGCCCGAAATCGTCGGAACTGCCTTTCTATTCGACCCTGTACGGCGAAATCATCGACACCGCGCGGCTGGACGCCGATTACTGGTACGACAACCTGCGCGAGAAGGTCCGCTTCGAATCCTCGGTACGGCAGCTGGCCGCGGACGGGTTCCGGGTGTTCGTCGAGATGAGCCCGCACCCCGTGCTGACCGTCCCCGTGCAGGAGATGGCCGAGGACCTGGACGACGCGCTGGTGCTGTCGTCGTCGCGGCGCGGCCGGGGCGAGGTGGAGGCCGTCCTCGGTTCGCTGGCCGCGCTCCACGTCCGGGGCGGGAGCGTGGACTGGTCCGCCCTGTTCACCACCCGCCGGCGGGTGGATCTGCCGACCTACGCCTTCCAGCGTCAGCGGTACTGGCTCAGCTCCGCACCCACCACGGCCGCGGTGGCACAGGCGTCACCGCAGGAGCCGCCGGTGGCCGACGAGCAGCAGGTTCCGCTGCCGGAGCGGATCGTGGCGCTCGTTCCCGACGACGCGCAGGCCCTCGTCCTCGACCATGTCCTGGAGCGGGTCGCCGTCGTGCTGGGGCATCCCTCCGGTGAATCCGTCGATCCCGACGGCGACTTCACGAAGATCGGCTTCGACTCGATGCTGTCGGCGGACCTGAGTAAACGCCTGACCGCGTCGACCGGCCTGAAGCTGCGGCCGAACGTGGTGCTGCGCCACCCCTCCCCGCGGCTGATCGCCCGGCACATCGTGTCCTCGCTGGCCAAGTCCGGCGCACGCTGACCGACCCGCCGACCCGACCGTGTTCCGGGCGTGGTCACGCCCTGCGGAAATGATCCCGCAAGGGGAATGTCCCGCCGGCGGAATGTCCCGCCGGCGGGACACCGCAAGCCCGAAAACGGTTTGTCCCGCCCCCGCACCAAACTGTCTTGACCTGCTGATTCACCTTCCGTGAAGGTGGGGTGATCTGCGAATTCCTCCGATTCCCGGACCTGATTTGCTGAGGGGTTGATCCGTGTGCGTGCATTCGCTGCTTCGGCCGCGCATAAAGGACTGTGGCTGGCGGAGGAAATGTCTGCCGACACACTGAACCATGCGCTGACCATGTGGGACGTGGACGGCGGACTGGACGCGGCCGTCATGGAGTCCGCGTTCCTGCACGTGCTGGACGAGGCCGAGGTCCTGCGCGTCACCTTCGCCGACGACGGCGACGGGCTGCGCCTGACACCGCGCGAGCTGGGGGACTGGCGGCCCTTCCTCCTGGACCTGTCCGTCGAGGCCGACCCCGAGCAGGCGGCGCGCGAGGCGCTGGCCGATCTGGTGCGCGAGCCGTTCGACCTCGGACACGATCTGCTGTTCCGGATGGGCGTGATCACCCTCGCGCCGGCCCGCTCGCTCGTGGTGATCGCCTACCACCACCTCATCTCGGACGGGTTCGGCACCGGCGGCCTGCTCTCCAAGCGTCTCGCCGAGGTCTACACGGCCCTGTCACGCGGCGAGCAGGTTCCCGCTCTGCCGCACCCCTGGGACACCGAGTCGTTCGCCGCCGAGGCGGCCGGCTACCTCGCCTCCCCGGAGTTCACCGACGACACCGGGTTCTGGCGCGACTACCTCGCCGACGCGCCCGCCCCCGCACAGGTCCCGCGCGTCGCCCTTTCCGACACCGAACGCGCCGCGCTCGCCGAACCGATGAACGACGCCGACCGGTGGGGCGAACTGACCGAGCCCATCGGCATGGTCAGCCGCACCCTGACCGTCCCGCGCGCCGAGGCGGACGCGTGGACCGAGGCGGCGAAGTCCCTGGGCGTGTGGATGTCCACGATGCTGACCGCCTCCGCGGCCGTGTTCTTCCGCCACCGCTGCGACCGCCCGGAGTTCCTGCTCTCCCTCGCCGTCGGCAACCGGACCGGCGTCGCGAGCAGGACACCCGGCCTCGCGGTGAACGTCGTCCCCGTACGGGTGAGGGTCCCGCTGAACGCGACCTTCACCGACCTCGCCGACGCGATCGTCGACGAGACGTACGAGATCTCCGGCCACACCGCCTGCCACTACTCGGACATCCAGCGCGCGAGCGGAACCGCCCTGAGCGACCGCGGCAGCTTCGGCGCCGTCATGAACGTCGTCGAGTTCGTCGAGCAGCTCCGCTTCGGCGACCACCTGGCGCGCTACCTCGGCGGAACCACCGGCTCCTTCGACGAACTGTCGATCGGCGTCTACACCGACGGCAGCGCCGACAGCGACCTGTACATCCGCCTCGACGCCCCCGCACGCCTCTACGACCGCGCCGGACTGCGTTTCATCGGCGAAGAGCTGATCGCCCACATCCGGGCCGTGGTGGCCGACGGGGAACAGCCGGTCGGCGCGCTGGACGCGCTCACCGGCGCCGAGCGGGAGCGGGTGCTGACGGCACCGAACGACACGGACGCACCCCTTCCCGCGCTGACGGTTCCGCAGCTGTTCGCCCGGCAGGCGGAGGCGGCCCCCGACGCCGTCGCGCTGGTCTTTGGCGACGTCACGGTCTCCTACCGGGAACTGGACGAACGCGCGAGCCGCCTGGCCGACGCACTGCGCGCACACCGTGTCGGGCCCGACACGGTCGTGGCGGTGGCGCTGCCGAGGTCGGCGGACCTGGCCGTCGCCCTCCTGGGCGTGGTGAAGGCGGGCGGAGCCTACCTGCCGATCGACCCGGCGCTGCCCGCGGCGCAGGTCGAGCTCGTGGCCGGCGACGCCGCGGCACGAGCCCTGCTCACCGACGCGGCAACCGCCCAGGCGCTCTCCGCCGGCCTGGGGATACCGGCGCTCGTGTTCGCCGACCTCGCCTCCGCCACCGCCGCCACCGCCCAGGCCGCGCCGCTCCCGCACCCGGACAACCTCCTGACCGTGACACCCGCTTCGACGGCCGCGGTCGGCATCACGCACCGCAACATGGAGCGGTTCGTCCTGGACCGCACCTGGCGCGACGCCGCGCGGAGCACCGTGCTGTGGCACACCCCGGCGACCTCCGACACCCTCGCCCTCGAACTGTGGGCACCCCTGCTGGGCGGTGGCCGCGTCGTCGTCGCTCCTCCCGGGGAGCTCGGCGCCGACGCGCTGGCGCAGGCGTGCGCGGCGCACGGCGTCTCCGCCGTGTGGCTGCCCGCCGGCCGGTTCGCGGAGATCGCGGCCCGCCACCCCGCGTCCCTCGCCGGGCTGCGCGAGGTGTTCACCGGCGGCGACCGCGTGCCCGCGGCCGCCCTGCGCCAAGTCCGCCGGGCCTGCCCCGGGCTGAGGGTCGTGACCGGCCACGGCCCCGCGGAAGCCGCCGGGTTCGCCGCGGCCGACCGCCTGAGCGCCGGCGAACCGGAGCACCGCGCGGGCACCCTGGGCCGTCCGGCGGACAACACCGCCCTCTACGTCCTGGGCCCGGGCCTGGCACCCGTCCCCGCCGGCGTCACCGGCGAGCTGTACGTGGCCGGGCCCGGTGTGGCGCGCGGATACCTCGGGCGGCCCGGACGAACGGCGGAGCGCTTCGTGCCCTGCCCGTTCGGTCCGGCCGGAGGGCTCATGCACCGCACCGGCGACCGGGTGCGCTGGGGCGCCGACGGCCGGATCGAGCATGTGGCCGACGCGGGCGCCGAGGTCGACGTACGCGGTGTCGGCGTCGAGCTGGCCGAGGTCGAGGAGGTGCTGTCCGAGCATCCCGCCCTCGCCCGGTCCGTCGTCGCCGTCAGGGCGGACGCCACCGGGCAGCGGCGCCTGGTGGCCTATGTCGTGCCGGTGGACGGCCGGGCCGTCCCGGGCGACGAACTGCGCCGGTTCGCCGCGGGACGACTCCCGGAGTCCGTGGTCCCGGCGCTGTTCACCGTGCTGGAACGCCTGCCGGTGACGGCGGGCGGCAGGGTCGACCGGGCGGCACTGCCCGAGCCGCAGTCCGAGCCGGACACCCGCCGCGCCCCGCGCAACGACACCGAACGCATCCTCGCCGAGGTGTTCGCCGAGGTCCTGGAGCTGGACCGGGTCGGCATCGACGAGGACTTCTTCGACCTCGGCGGCAACTCGCTGCGCGCGATCCGGCTGGTCGGCCTCATCCGGGCGGAACTCAAGCAGGAGGTGTCCATCCGCCGCCTGTTCGCGGCGCGCACCGTCACCGGCCTGTCGGACATGTGGAAGGACCTCGGCCAGTCCAGCAGGCCGAGCCTGCGCAGGCGGACGAGGGAGGGCGCGGTCCTCTGAGACCGCGCCCGGCCCGGTCCGGTCCGGTCAGCAGTGGTTCGGCACGGCAAACGTGAAAGGGAATCAGGTGGATTCTTTGACAGAGGCCCTGCTGTCCGGGGCCGGCCCGGACGAACTGGGGCGACACGAACTCCCCCCGGAGTACGAGGCGGCGCACCTGCTGGCCGCGGACCTCGGCATGTTCGACGGTGTGGCGGACAACGACGTCCGCAAGTCGTTGCACGTCGGCATGGTCCCCATGCCGGAGATCGCGCCGGACGAGGTGGTCGTCGCCGTCATGGCGAGTTCCATCAACTACAACACCGTGTGGTCGGCGACGTTCGAGCCGGTGCCCACGTTCGAGTTCCTCAGGCGCGCTGCCCGTCAGGGCGGCTGGGCCGCCCGGCACGACCTGCCCCACCACGTGGTCGGCTCGGACGCCTCCGGCGTCGTCGTGCGCGCCGGGGCCGGGGTACGGCACTGGAAGCCGGGCGACCACGTCGTCGTCAGCTGCGTCCAGGTCGACGAGCAGGAACCGGCGACGCACGCCGACGCGATGCTCGGGTCGGGGCAGCGGATCTGGGGCTACGAGACGAACTTCGGCGGCCTCGCCCACTACGCGGTGGTCCGCGCCAGCCAACTCCTGCCCAAGCCGGCCCACTTGACCTGGGAGGAGTCGGCGGGAGTGCTGCTGACCGCGGCCACCTCCTACCGGATGCTGGTCGGCGACAACGGCGCGCGGATCAGGCAGGGCGACATCGTCCTCGTCTGGGGTGCCACCGGCGGCCTCGGCGCGTTCGCGGTGCAGATGGTGAAGAACGCGGGCGGTATCGCCGTCGGCGTGGTCGGCTCCGAGCGGAAGGCGCAGGTGCTGCGGCGCCTGGGCTGCGACGTGGTGATCAACCGCAGCGACATCGGCATGGGCGGCGACGACGCGCTCACCCCCGAGCGGACGATCGAGCTGGGCAAGCGGCTCGGACGGGAGATCCGCAGGCAGCTCGGCGAGGACCCGCACGTCGTGTTCGACCACGTCGGACGGGCGACGTTCGGGATCTCGGTGTTCGTCGTGCGCAAGGGCGGCACCGTCGTCACCTGCGGCTCCAGCACCGGCTACGACCACCACTTCGACAACCGCTATCTGTGGATGAACCTCAAGCGGATCGTGGGCAGTCACGCCGCGAACCTCCAGGAACAGGCGGAGTGCAACCGGCTCTTCCAGCTGGGGCATCTCGCGCCCGTCCTGTCCGAGGTGTTCCCGCTGCAGGACGTGGGCGAGGCCGCACGGCTGGTCCAGCTGAACAAGCACACCGGAAAGGTCGGCGTGCTCTGCCTCGCCCCCGAGGAAGGGCTCGGTGTCACCGATCCCGCGCTGCGCGAGAAGATCGGCGCCCAGCGCCTCAACCCGCTGCGCCGCCGGGGCGCGGCCGATGACGCCGAGGTGTCCTGACATGGGGATCGGCATCCTCTCCACCGGCTCCTACCTGCCCAAGCACGAGGTCGGCAACGAGGAGGTCGCCGAGCGCGTCGGTGTCACCGCGGAGTGGATCGAGCGCAAGACGCAGATCAAGTCCCGGCGTTACGCCGCCGAGCACGAGGCGACGTCCGACCTGGCGGTGAAGGCCGCCGAACGTGCGCTGGAGCAGGCCGGGCTGGGCCCGCAGCAGATCGACCACATCATCGTCTCGACCTCCACCGGGGACTTCCCGCAGCCGCCCACCTCCTACCTGGTCCAGCACGGCCTGGGCGCCTACGGCGCGGCCTGCTTCGACGTCAACGTCGTGTGCAGCGGCTTCGTCTACGCCCTGGCACTGGCCCACAGCCTGGTGACCGTGAACCCGGCCGCCCGCATCCTGGTCATCGGCGCGGACGTCTACTCGCGGATCCTGGACTTCACCGACCGCAGGACGGCGATCCTGTTCGCCGACGGCGCCGGCGCCGCGGTCGTCGGCGCGGTCCCGGAGCCGTACGGGATCATCGCCACCGATCTGGCCAGCCGCGGCGACGCGCACCATCTCATCCGGGTCGAGGCCGGCGGCAGCCGCAGGCCGGCGTCCGCGCAGACCGTCGCCGAGGGCGGCCACTTCTTCAGGATGGACGGCCGCGGGGTACGGGACTTCGTCGCCGAGCACGTCCCGCCCGCGCTCCTCGCCCTGACCCGCAGGGCCGGCGTCGGCATCGGCGCGGTCGACCACTTCGTACCGCACCAGGCCAACGGCGTGATGCTCGGCGAGGTCGTGGAGCGCACCGGACTCGGCGCCGCGCTCACCCACCGCACGCTGGTCAGGTACGGCAACGTCGGCAGCGCCTCCGTCCCGGTGGCCCTGGACGAGGCCAACCGCACCGGCGCGCTGAAGCAGGGGGAACTGGTGCTGCTCGCCGGGTTCGGCGGCGGCATGTCGATCGGAGCGACACTTCTGAACTGGGGGACCCGGGCATGACCACGTCCACACAGAGCGCCACAGCCGGTATCGAGCGGGTGGGCGTCGCAGGCAGCGGCATCATGGGCACCGGCATCGCCGAACTCTGCGCGAAGAGCGGGCTGAACGTGCGGGTCGCGGTGTTCTCCGAGGCATCGCTGGTGACGGCGCCGCAGCGGCTGGCCGCCTCGCTGGAGCGGGGCGTGGCCAAGGGCAGGCTGACCGCGCAGGAACGCGACGCGGCGCTGGGCCGGGTGTCGTTCACACGTGACCTCGCCGACCTGGCGGACCGCCAGCTGGTGATCGAGGCGGTCACCGAGGACGAGCAGCTCAAGCTGGACCTGTTCGCCACCCTCGACAAGATCGTCGAGGACCCGGACGCGATCCTGGCGACCAACACCTCCTCCCTGCCCGTCGTACGGCTCGCCGCCGCGACCCGGCGCCCCGGCCAGGTCCTCGGCATCCACTTCTTCAACCCGGTGCCCGCGCTGCCGCTCGTCGAGCTGGTCTCATCGGTGCTGACGGACGCGGCGGTGGGCGAGCGGGCGCTGGTCTTCGTCCGCGACGTCCTGGGCAAGAAGCCCATCGCCTTCCCGGACCGGGCGGGCTTCCTCGTCAACGCGCTGCTGTTCCCGTACCTGCTGTCCGCGATCCGCATGGTCGAGTCGGGCCTGGCGACGGCGGAGGTCGTCGACCAGGGCATGGTGCAGGGCTGCGCGCATCCGATGGGCCCGCTGCGGCTCGCCGACCTCATCGGCCTGGACACCACCGTCTCCATCGCGCGGGCCATGTACGAGGAGTTCAAGGAGCCCCTGTACGCGCCGCCGCCGCTGCTGCTGCGCATGGTCGAGGGCGGCCTGCTGGGCAGGAAGTCCGGCCGCGGCTTCCACACCTACGCCTGAGCGGGGCGCACAGCAGGAGGAGGGGCCCGGGTTCGACCCGGGCCCCTCCTCCTGCTCCGCGCCCCGCTCAGGAAGCGGCGGCCCGCGTGAGGAGTCCCTCGGTGACGGCGGCGGCGACCCGGTCGGTCTGGTCGAAGAGGTAGAAGTGCCCGCCGGGGAACACCTCCACCGTGAAGTCGCCGGTGGTGTGCTCCCGCCAGGTGTGGGCGTCCCGGACCGTCGCGATCGGGTCGCTGTCGCCGATCAGGGCGGTCACCGGGACCGTGAGCGGCTCGCCCGCGGTGGCGCGGTAGGTGCCCAGGATGCGGTAGTCGGCCCGCAGCGCGGGCAGCACCAGTTCCAGGATGTCGGGATCCTCGAGCATGGACTGGTCGGTGCCGCCCAGCCGGCGCACCTCGGCCAGCATGTCGGCGTCGTCGTAGAGGTCGTAGGCGCTGTCGCGCAGGTCGGGGCCGCCCCGGCCGGAGAAGAACACCCGCTGCGGGGCGGGCAGCCGGCGCCGGGCCAGCAGCCGGGCCGTCTCGAACGCCACGAGCGAGCCCATGCTGTGCCCGAACAGGGCGTAGGGCCGCCCGTCCGCGGCCAGTTCACGGGCCAGCTCCTCCGTCACCGCCTCCGCGAGCGGGGCCAGCGCGGTGAACGGCTCCTCGCGGTAGCGGTCCTGGCGGCCCGGGTACTGCACGCACAGCACGTCGATGTCCGGGTGCAGTGCGCGTGCCAGGTCCTTGAACGCCGTCGCGGAGCCCCCCGCGTGCGGGAAGCACACGAGCCGTGGCCCGTCCGCCGCGGTCGTGGTGAAGCGTCGCAACCACGTGCTGTTCACGATGGGTTGTCCCTTCGGTCGGGTCTCGGGTCGTGACGGCCGGTCCCGTCGCGGGGCGGTCCGGTGCCGTTCGTTTCGGGGCAGGGGGTCGCTCAGCCCTGCAGGGCCGGGCCGAACCAGGTCTCGAGGGCGGCCTTGAGCGCGCCGGTGTCGGGTGCGGTGCCGTCCTCGGCCGCCCAGGCGACATGGCCGTCGGGGCGGATGAGGAGCGCGGCCGGTGCGGGGATCTCGCCGCGGGCCGGGACGATCCAGTGCTCGTCCTCGCTGCGTGCCTCGACGACGTCCACGCGGCCGGCCCAGCCCGCGGCGACGGCCGCCGTCGCCGCGTCGCCGGCCAGGTCGAGCAGGACCGGGCGGGCGGCGTGCAGCAGTTCGTGGACCCGGGTGGCGCCGTCCGGCGCCTTCAGGTCGGCGTCCGGGACCCGGCGGCCGGTCAGCGGGTGGTCGCCGTCGAGGGGGTAGCGGATGTCGAGGGCCGTCAGCAGGTGGCGCAGGTACTGGTTGACCTCGTCGAACACCATCAGGGAGCCGAACACCTCGCGCAGCGCGTCCGTCTGCGGTCCGGGACGCACCAGGGCCGACTGCGCCCGGGTGTTGTGCAGCACCCGCTCCCCGACCGGGTGCCGCTCGGCGTGGTAGGTGTCCAGCAGGCTCTCCGGGGCCCGGCCGCGCACCACGGAGGCGAGCTTCCAGCCGAGGTTGACCGCGTCCTGCACGCCCATGTTCAGCCCCTGCCCGCCGGCCGGGAAGTGGATGTGCGCCGCGTCCCCGGCGAGCAGCACCCGGCCCCTGCGGTACCGGTCGGCCTGCCGCGCCGCGTCGTTGAACCGGGAGACCCACCGGGGGTTGCGCATGCCGAAGTCGGTGCCTGCGACCCTGACCATGGATTCCCGCAGCCGCTCGAACGTCACCTCCTCGTCGCGGTCCGCGACCCGGTCGAACTCCGAGGTGATCACCCGGTGCCAGCCCGGCTCGAACGCGATCGCCGAGTAGTCGCCGCCCGGAGTGCGCCGTACCCAGACGTAGTCCTCGCCCAGACCGGGGAGTTCGACGTCGCCGATCAGCGCCGTCATCGTCGCCTCGGTGCCGGGGAAGCCGATGCCCGCCAGCTTGCGCACCGTGCTGCGCCCGCCGTCGCAGCCCACGAGGTAGCGGGCGCGCAGCGTCGCGGGCGCCTCCTGCGCCCCGCCGGTCTCGACCCTCACACCGCTCTCGTCCTGGGCGATGCCGCGCACCTCGCAGGCGCGGCGCACCTGCACGCCGAGCTCCGCCGCCCACTCCTCCAGGAGCCGCTCGATGGCGGACTGCAGGATCATCAGCGGGTAGGGGTGGCGCGACTCCGACTCGTCGAAGTCGAGGTAGAGGCCGGAGAAGTGGCCCACCGGCTGCAGCTGTCCCTCCGCGAGGAAGCGCTCCAGGACGCCGCGCTGGTCCAGCACCTCCAGGGTGCGGGAGTGGATCCCGCCGGCCCGCGACTCGCCCGAGCGCTGCGCGAGCCGCTCGACCACGGTCACCTCGGCGCCCGCCAGCCGCAGTTCGCAGGCGAGCATCAGGCCCGTGGGCCCGGCGCCCGCGACCACCACATCCGTGTCCGTGCCGGTGTGTCCCACGTGTGCCCCCTCTTTCCGCTGCGCCTGTCACGGCATTGGATGACCTCCACGCTCACGCACGCGGGGGAGCGGTTCAAGACAACTCGGCGCCGGTGCGCGGCTGTTCGCGGGCGGGCTTGCCGTGTCCCGCCGGCGGGACACGGGGCGGTGCGCAAAGACGGCCGGCTCCGCCGGAGAGCTCTCCGGCGGAGCCAGGGGGTGAGGCGGGGGAAGCGACGGCGTACCGGTGGCGGGCGGGTGTGTCAGGCGGCGTCGAGGGCCGCGGTGATCTTGTCGGCGGTCGCGGTGAGGGTGGGACCGGGGCCGCCCTTGGCGGTGCGGGCGGACGCCTCGACGGCGACGAGGACGGTGCTGCGGAAGTTGTCGGCCTCCTCCGGGGCCTGCTTCTTCAGCAGCTGCACGGCGGCGGTCAGGGCGGGCAGGACACGGTCGGCGATCTCCGCCGCGGACTTGCCGCCCAGATCCCCGACCGGGGACTTCTCCGCGAGGACATGGCCGACCAGACCGGTGCCGGTGGTCAGCGCGATGCTGCCCTGGGTGGCCACCTTGTGCGGGGAATCGGCACCGGCGGCCGCGGCCATCAGCGTCACCGCACCGTAGGCGGCGGTCCGCAGGGTCAGCTTGTCCTGGTCACTGAGGGTGATGGACATGGTGGGGGGCTCCTTCGTGTCGAACGCCGTACCCGGCGTCACTCCGAACTGCTCGGCTCCACTATGGCACACAGTTGGCGCCATGATGAGCCATTAATGGCGTCAATATGCGCCATGCGGTGCCCCGTGCTCGTGAAGCCACCGCCCGGACGGCACAGGCGCCGGCCCCTCCGGCGGCGGACAGGCAGGAGACCCGCCGGCGCCCTCGGGGGATGGTGGGGACACCGGCGGGCCCTTCGCTGCTCCAAGAAGGCTCATGACCGTCCGCACCGGAGCGCACGATCCTGAGCGTCGCAGGCCGCACTCGAGGGGACCTCGAACGCCGCTGGAGCACCGCGCTGGAGCGCCCCGCGCGTCCGTGGCGATCGTCGTCCGGCGCTCCAACCGGCTTCGAGCGGCCGGGCGGAAGCTGGCGGCCGGCCCATCGGACGGACGGCCGATCACGACGGCCGGAAGGGAAACCCATGACCGCCCTGGACGACACACCGGTCGGGCAGCGGCGCGGCACGGTCGCCGAACTCGAGGCCGTACGCGCCGACATGCGCAAAGGACCCAGCGACAAGGCCACCCGGACGCAGCACGCCAAGGGCAAGCTCACCGCCCGCGAGCGGCTCCGGCTCCTCTTCGACGAGGGCCGGTTCACCGAGGTCGAAGGACTGCGCAGACACCGCGCCGCCGGCTTCGGCCTGGAGGACAAACGCCCCTACACCGACGGCGTCGTCACCGCCTGGGGCCGGGTCTTCGGACGGGTCGTCTTCGCCTACGCCCACGACTTCCGCATCTTCGGAGGCTCCCTCGGCGAGGCGCACGCCGAGAAGATCCACAAGATCATGGACATGGCCGCCACGGCCGGGGCCCCGATCGTGGGTCTGTGCGACGGCGCAGGCGCCCGCATCCAGGAAGGGGTGACCGCCCTCGCCGGCTACGGCGGCATCTTCCAGCGCAACGTCCGCAACTCCGGGGTCATCCCGCAGATCAGCGTGATGATGGGCCCCTGCGCGGGCGGCGCGGCCTACTCCCCGGCACTGACCGACTTCGTGTTCATGGTGCGCGGCACCTCGCAGATGTTCATCACCGGACCGGACGTCGTACAGGCCGTCACCGGAGAACGCATCAGCCACGACGGACTCGGCGGCGCCGACACCCACACCACCCTCTCCGGAGTCGCCCACTTCGCCCACGACGACGAGGAGAGCTGCCTCGCCGACGTCCGCTACCTGCTGTCCCTCCTGCCCGCCAACAACCGTGAACAGCCACCGTCCGAGCCCGGCGCCGACCGGCCCGACCGGCTCACCCCGGCCCTGCGCGACCTGGTGCCGTCCGACGAGAAACACGCCTACGACATGCGCGGGGTCATCGAGGAGGTCGTCGACGCCGGCGACTTCTTCGAGGTGCACGAGGCATGGGCGCCCAACGTCGTGTGCGCCCTGGCCCGGCTGGACGGCCAGGTCGTCGGCATCGTCGCCAACCAGCCCGCCGCGCTCGCCGGGGTCCTCGACATCAGGGGCAGCGAGAAGGCGGCCCGCTTCGTCCAGATGTGCGACTCCTTCAACATCCCGCTCGTGACACTGGTGGACGTGCCCGGCTTCCTGCCCGGCGTCGGCCAGGAGCACGGCGGCATCATCCGGCACGGCGCGAAACTCCTCTACGCCTACTGCAACGCGACCGTCCCCCGCGTCCAGCTGATCCTGCGCAAGGCCTACGGCGGCGCCTACATCGTCATGGACTCCCGCTCCATCGGCTCGGACGTGTCACTGGCGTGGCCCGGCAACGAGATCGCGGTGATGGGCGCGGAGGGCGCCGCCAATGTCGTCTTCCGGCGCGAGATCGCGGACGCCGACGATCCCGACTCCGCCCGCAGGCAGCACATCAAGGAGTACCGGGAACAGCTCATGCACCCGTACTACGCCGCCGAACGCGGCCTGGTGGACGATGTCATCGACCCTGCGGAGACCCGCGCCAGGCTCATCGACGCCCTCGCCGTGCTGCGCACCAAGTACGTGGCACAGCCCTCCCGCAAACACGGCAACCAGCCGCAGTGACGCACCGGGCCGCTCCGGCTCGTCACCCGCGACGGACTCCGGAGCGCCCGAAGAACGGCAGAGAAGCCGCGACCCCGGCGCACACCGCCTTCCCGCAGGCCGGGGCCGTCGTCCGCCCGGCCATGGGCGTGGGTCTGTGCCCGTCCTCGACCGGGAAGCGAGCGCGAGGGGCCATAGATGGAAGGTGCAGCCGGTCATCCCGGTGGACCGAGATCCCGGACAGGAGACAGGTCAGTGAGCAGCAGCCCGAGCGAACGCACAGGGAACGTCACCGGCGGACTCGACGATCTCTTCCACGTCTTCGACACGACGCTGCGTGACGGCGCGCAGCGCGAGGGCATCAACCTCACGGTCGCCGACAAGCTGGCCATCGCCCGGCACCTGGACGACTTCGGCGTGGGCTTCATCGAGGGCGGCTGGCCGGGCGCCAACCCGAGGGACACCGAGTTCTTCGCCCGCGCCCAGGGCGAGCTCGACCTCCGGCACGCGCGGCTCGTCGCCTTCGGCGCCACCCGCAGGGCCGGCGCGAAGGCGAGCGAGGACCTCCAGGTCAAAGCGCTCCTGGAGTCCGGTGCCCCGGTGATCACGCTGGTCGCCAAGGCGCACGACCGGCACGTGGAACTGGCGCTGCGCACCACTCTCGAGGAGAACCTGGAGATGGTCCGCGACACTGTCTCCCACCTGGTCGCCCAGGGCCGCCGCGTCTTCGTCGACTGCGAGCACTTCTTCGACGGCTACCGCGCCAACCCCCAGTACGCCAAGGCGGTCGTCCGGGCCGCGCACGAGGCGGGCGCCTGCGTGGTCGTGCTGTGCGACACCAACGGCGGCATGCTCCCCGCCCGGATCCAGGCGATCGTGCAGAGGGTCCTCGCCGACACCGGTGCCCGGCTCGGCATCCACGCCCAGGACGACACCGGCTGCGCGGTCGCCAACACCCTCGCCGCCGTCGACGCGGGCGTCACCCATGTGCAGTGCACGGCGAACGGCTACGGCGAGCGCGTCGGCAACGCCAACCTCTTCCCCGTGGTCGCCGCCCTGGAGCTGAAGTACGCCATGAAGGTCCTGCCCGAGGGCAAGCTCCGCGAGATGACCCGCATCTCCCACGCCATCGCCGAGGTCGTCAACCTCACCCCCGCCACGCACCAGCCGTACGTCGGTGTCTCCGCCTTCGCGCACAAGGCGGGCCTGCACGCCTCCGCGATCAAGGTCGACCCCGACCTCTACCAGCACATCGACCCGGAACTCGTCGGCAACCGGCTGCGGATGCTCGTCTCGGACATGGCGGGCCGCGCCTCCATCGAGCTCAAGGGCAGGGAACTCGGCATCGACCTCGGCGGCGACCGCGAACTGGTCGGCCGCGTCGTCGAGCGGGTCAAGGAGCGCGAGCTCAAGGGCTACACGTACGAGGCCGCCGACGCCTCCTTCGAACTCATGCTGCGCGAGGAGGTCGAGGGCAGGCCGCTGCGCTACTTCCGGGTCGAGTCCTGGCGGGCCATCCTGGAGGACCGCCCCGACGGCAGCCACGCCAACGAGGTCACCGTGAAGCTGTGGGCCAAGGGCGAGCGCATCGTCGCCGCCGCCGAGGGCAACGGCCCGGTCAACGCCCTGGACCGCGCCCTGCGCGTAGCCCTGGAAAAGATCTACCCGCAGCTCGCCCGCCTCGGAGTGGTCGACTACAAGGGCCGCATCCTGGAGGCCAGGCACGGCACGCAGTCCACGACCCGGGTCCTCATCTCCATGACGGACGGCCGGCACGAGTGGTCCACGGTGGGCGTCGCCGAGAACGTCATCGCGGCGTCCTGGGCCGCACTGGAGGACGCGTACACCTACGGCCTGCTGCGCGCGGGCGTCGAGCCCGCCGCCTAGCCCGCGGGCCGGCGCAGCGGTGCTCGAACTCCCGCCCGCGCCACGGCACTTGACGCGCGAGAACACCGACCGCACGGCACTGGGTGGTGCCGCTTGGCGTCATACGGCACCATCGGACACCAGGCCGCGGACAGCGGGTGCGTACACGGCACCGCAGCGACTCGGACGGCCCCCTTGCTTGCGTATGGTGCCAATATGATGCAAATATGGCGCCATGGATCTCACGCCGTATGTCGACACCCTCCGCCGGGAACTCACGGTGGCCGCCGAGGCCGGCGGCAAGGAAGCCGGCGAGCTGGCCGAGCGGCTGACCGCTCCTCTGGAGTCGGCGACCCGGCTGGTCATGCTCAACGTGCTCTCCGCCGCGATGGACGAGATCACCCGTGAGCTCGCGCCCGGCTCGGTCGACGTACTGCTGCGCGGTCTGGACCCCGCCTTCGTGGTGACCCTGCCCCCCACCGGCGGCGGCGGCGCCGTCGCGGAACCGGCCGAGTCCGCCGAACTGTTCAGGGCCCCGGCCCCGGCCGACGGCGACGAGGGCGGCCCCGCCCGCGTCAACCTGCGGCTGCCGGCCCACCTCAAGGCACGCGCCGAGGAGGCTGCGGGCCGCGAGGGCCTGTCGGTCAACGCCTGGCTGGTACGCGCCGTGTCGGCCGCGGTCGACGGCGGCACCCGGGTCCGCGCCCCGGAACGCACCCAGGCCGTCGGGCAGAGCTTCACCGGCTGGGTGCGCTGACCGCGTCCGCGCCACTCCGCTCACATCATGTCCCGCCAGCGGGGACACCCTGAAGACTCAGAGACGGGGCAGCCATGCCTACTTTCGACACCCCCGAGGCGATCGCGGTCACGGCGCGCGTGGACGCCGGTTCCATCCAGTTCACCGCGGGCGAGCGCACCGACACCGTCGTCGAGGTGCGCCCCCGCGACCCGGACAAGAGCGTGGACACGCGGACGGCCGACCAGACCGAGGTCAGATACGCGAGCGGCACGCTGACCGTCCGCACGCCCCGGCTCAACCTGTTCGGCCGTTCCGGCACCGTCGACGTGACCGTCGAACTGCCCACGGGCTCGCACATCGACGTGAGCGGGTCCTGGACCCAGGTGCTCGGCGAGGGCCGGCTCGGCGAGGTCCGCGTGAAGACCTCGTCCGGCGACACCCGCCTCGACACGACCGGCCCGCTGCAACTGACCGTGTCGCACGGCTCGATCACCGTCGAGCGGGTCGAGGGCAAGGCCGAGATCACCACCAGCACCGGCAGCCTGCGCGTCGGCCTGCTCGACGGCCCGGCCGTCCTGAAGAACTCCCACGGCAGCACGACCGTCGACGGTGCGACCGGCGAGCTGCGGGTGAACAATGCCAACGGCGACATCGAGATCCGGCGCGCCGCCGACTCGGTCACCGCCACCACCGCCCACGGCACCGTACGCGTGGACGAAGTGGCCCGTGGCACCGTCCAGTTGGAGACAGCGTACGGCGCCATCGAGGTCGGTGTCCGCGAGGGCACGGCCGCCTGGCTCGACGTCAGCGCGGGTTCGGGCCAGGTGCGCAACACCCTCACCGCGTCCGAGAGCCCGGAGCAGACCGAGGACACCGTCACGATCCGCGCCCGCACCAGGCACGGCAACATCTACGTCAGCCGCGCCCGGGCCTGAGCACCGGCCGCACCGGTGAGTGAGGGGAGCGGCGAAAGCCCGTCGTCCCGTCAGCCCATGATCCAGGGCGCCGGGACGCGCAGCGCGCCGACCGCGGAGGACAGAGGCCGGCCGGAGTCCCCGGCCGGCGGCAGCGCGGCCGAGAGGATGCCCCACAGCTGGCCCGCGGTCAGGGCGCGTACCGGAACGGTGACCTGACCGGCGAGGACGACACCATGGGCGGACTCCAGGGCGCCGACGATGCCGATGAGGGCGAGGGAGTCGAGCCCGTACGTCTCCAGCGGCACGTCGACGGCAGGCGCCCGGTCCCTGCCCAGGCCGGGCAGACCCTGCCGGAGAACCGCCTCGAACCTCGCGTTCCACGGTGTCTGCGCCATGAGCTGACTTCCTTCCGGCTGCTGAAGCGGTCCAGGCCGTGCCTGCGCGTCCGCTTCACGCTGCCCCCACCCGCTTGAGGGATCCTCGACGGGCGTTCGAACTCCCGCCGCCCGCCTGTCACTTCGGCATCCGGTACGCCCGAGGGTCAGGCGGCGTGGCAGAGCGCGGCCGGGGCCGCGGCGCGGGCCATGGGCACGGACACCGGCTGGGCGGCGGGGACGGTGATCGCGACCCGCGAGCGGTTCCGCGCGAAGACGACCAGGCGCAGGACCGCGAACCGTGCGACGCCGGCGAGTGCGGAAGCGGTCAGGTAGACGGTCTGTTCGAGCACCGCGCCGGGTGACACCACCAGCAGCTGCAGGGCGAACATCGCCGCGCAGGTCACCACGTACGCGGCTGCCGCGGACCCGGCCGACTGCGCGTGCTGCCGCCAGGTCGCCCGGCCGCCCGCACCGAAGGTGAAACGGGCGTGCAGCTCGGTGGCGAGGACGGTGGAGGCCGCGGTGATGACGGCGTTGGCCAGGGCCCAGGGCATCCAGGCGGAAACGGCCGCCACGGCGAAGCTGGAGGCGACCCCCACTCCGCCACCACAGAGCACGAAGCGGGCGAAGGCGGCGACGGCACCGGGTGCCGCCTGCTGCTGACTCCCTACGGTTTCCATGATCCACCCCTCTGCTGCCTCACTGCGATGAAGTGACGCCATCATGGCACACATGTCTACCCAATGGGGCCACTTATGGCGTCACTTGTTTTCATGCATGGCGCCACACTGTGAGTGCCATCAAAAAGCAGCAGGTCAAAGAGTTGGATGCTTCGCCAGTGGCATCCACGCCGACCTGGCGCCGCAGGGAAACAGATGCCGGACACCCACATAGGACCGCTTCCGGCCTGCCGCTTTACGAGATCCCGCCGAGCGAGGGCCTCGACCTAGCCCGCAGCGGACGCGCAATGCCCAGAAGTGATGCCACCTGCACGCCATAGTGGGGTCATGCAGGGGGAAAGGTGTGCCGGGTACCACCCGGGACGGCGAGTGCCCGTCGCGGGCCCGGCCCGTTGCACGGCCGGCTCCTCGCAGAGCGGCAGCCGGCTAGCGGTGGTCCGCGTCTGTCGGTGCGGGGTCCTCCGAGGGAGTCCCCGGGCCGGTGTGGAGTACTTCGCGGGCCTGCTCGGCGGCGCGGGTGATGCTTTCGCTGATGAAGTCGAGGAAGCGGGCGACGTTCTCCAGGCGGGCGGCGGCGGGAGTGTCACGGCCGAGGACGGCGGCGCCCCGGCGTGCGATCTTGACGAGTTCGTCGTTGGCCCGGGCGCTGGCGATCGTCGCCTGGTAGAAGAGCTCGTTGTCGACGACATAGCGGTCGCGGCGCCCCTCGTCACGTTCCCGGCGGACAAGGCTCTGGCTCTCCAGGAACGTGATGGCCTTGGAGATGGACGCCGGGCTGACCTGGAGACGCTGGGCGAGCAGGGACGCGGTGAGAGTGCCGCTGTCGGCGGTGAACAGACAGGTCAGCACCCGGGCCGGGATCTTGGGCAGACCCGAGCCCATGAGGACGGTGGTGAACGTCTCCTCGTACTCGGCCACGGCCTCGGCGTCACGCCCGTGCGCCGGCGGGGCCGACTCCGGCCCGCGGGAGGGGGCGGCCCTGCGCCGGTGGGCACGGCGTTCGGTGGCGCGGTGGGCCAGGTCGGCGCGGTAGGCGGTCGGACCGCCGTTGCGCATCACCTCACGCGTGACCGTCGAGGTGGGACGGCCCAGGGCCCGGGCGATCTCGGCATAGGGGAGGCTGTCGGCCAGCCCCAGCGCGATCTGCTGGCGTTCCTGCTGGGTGAGTCTGCCTCCCGGCATCGCGGTCTCCTCGGTGATCCCTCGCAGCGGTCCCTGACCCCCTCACTATAGCGTTCACCCTTCTCCCATTGCAATGATCAGGAAGATGGATGTTGCGTTACCGTCGGAGTCATTGCAACAGTTTGAAGCTCTCTACCTGCACGAATATCAATTTTATGCAACGAGTATGTTGCCCTGCAATGGAAAGCAACGTAGCGTTTCCAATACCAGAAACAACCTGCGAACAAGGGAGAACACCATGCAGAAGTTCGACACCCCCACCCCGATCTCCGCCGTCATGGACATCCCCGCCGGACGCATCCGGTTCATCGCCACGGACCGCACCGACACCACCGTCGAGATCCAGCCCGCCGACCCCTCCAGAAACCGCGACACCAAGGCCGCCGAGCAGACCACCATCACCTGCACCGACCGCACCCTGCAGATCACAGCCCCACAGCCCGGCAACAAGCTCCCCCGCCCCACCGGATCCCTCGCAGTCACCATCCGACTCCCCACCGGCTCCCACATCGAGGCCAGGACCGCCGGCGCCGAACTGCACTGCGAAGGACACCTCGGCCACATCGCCTTCGACGGCGCCCACCGCCGCATCCGGATCGACCAGGCCACGAGCCTGCACCTCACCGCGACCGACGGCGACATCGAAGTCGGCCAACTGGACGGCCCCGCACAGATCAGCACCGAACGAGGCGACATCCGCATCACCGAGGCCCTGCGGGGCACCCTCGTCCTGAACACCCAGCTGGGCGACATCACCGTCACCGCCGCCCCCGGCACCCCGGCCCACCTCGACGCCGGCACCGCCCACGGCCGCATCACCAACACCCTCAAGAACGACGGCACCCCCACACTCGACATCCACGCCACCACCTCCCACGGCGACATCACCGCCCGCAGCCTCTGAAAAAACACCCCGACACCACCAGGAGAAGACCCATGAACAAGAACAGCACTCCCACAACCGACACGACATGGACCGGCATGGTCCCCATCGACGACACAGCCCTGGCCGTCACCGACACCGGCGGTACCGGAATCCCCGTCGTCTACCTCAACGGCCAGTTCGCCACCCAGGGATACTGGCGCCGCGTCATCACCGAACTCGGGCCCGGATGGCGACACATCACCTACGACGAGCGAGCCCGCGGCAGGAAATCGAAACAGTCCGCGGACTACTCCTTCGAAGCCGCCGTCCGGGACGTCGACGCCGTCCTCGCGGCCCGAGGCGTGGACAGGGCACTGGTCGCAGGCTGGTCCTACGGAGCATTCGTCGGAGCCCACTGGGCCAGCCGCAACCCCGACCGCGCCCTGGGCGCAGTCCTGATCGACGGCGCACAACCCTACGACTGGCTGGACGAGGCCATGGAACGCCGCATCCGGAAACTGTTCGGGAGGATGGGCTGGTTCCTGCCACTGCTGCGCCCGACAGGCCTGACCCCGCGAATGAACGCCCGGCAGATGGCCGACACCAACATCGAACTCGGCAAACTCGCCCGCGAGCACGATCTGGCCCCCGTACTGGACGCCATCACCGTCCCCGTGCGCTACGTGGTCGCCTCGGGCGCGTCCCTGGGAAGCAAGGGCGACGAACAGGAACGCATCCGCGCCGCCCTCGACGCGGTGACCGCCCGCAACCCGAACATCCGCATCAGCGCGAAGGTCGCCAGCAACCACGACGCAATCCTGAAAAAGGACTTCACCGCCGTGGCCGAGGCCGTACGCGAGATCACCCCCCTCGACCAAGACACGAACTGACAACACGGGCCGGCCCCCGGCAAGACCACAGCCCCCCACAATCGGCCGGAACGGCGTCCCCTCAATGACGACAAGCGCCGCACCACGGGAGACACGGCCGCCCCGGCCGCCCCGGACGACGCGGACAGAACAGCCTCCCGACAGGCCGGCAGGACCTGAGCACCAGTCGAGAGACACCGGGACTCACCGGATCAGGTGAGTCCCATCAGGTGAGTCCCACTCGTCCAGCCGTTCAAAGAGCAGCCCGCGAGAACCGCACCCCGCCACCGCGCACTCACCCCCCTGACCGAAGAGCCCCGCCGCCGAACCGGTCCGCGCTGCTCCCGCGCGGGACCTGCACTCCTGACGCCGACACGCAAGTCACACACTTTCACCAATCCTCATGCTCAAAACGCATAGATCTTCTAGGGTCGTCCCATGACGATGACGCTCGGCGAGCGCGTGCGGGCAGCCACAGCCGCACTCATGCAGATCACGGGGGAGTCCCAGGCAGACCTCGCCACAGCTCTGGGCGTCAGCCAGACGCAGATCAGCCGCCGCCAGTCCGGCAGCGCGGCATGGAGCCTGAACGACTGCGAAGCCCTCGCCGCCCACTACGGAATCGACGCCCTGGACCTGCTCGCCGGCCCCACCCGGGCCTGTGACACCCTGCCCCCTCACCGCCGCCGCACCACCCCCACCCCCGCCGCCCAGGGAACACCACGATGACCGACTTCGACGCGATCGACGCACTCCTGGCCGACGCCCGTACACCGGCCGCCCTGCCCCCTGCCGAGCAGCGGCGCGCCCTGCGCCAGGCACTGAACCTCTCGCGCACCCAGGTGGCCCGGGCACTGGGAGTGAGCCCCTCCACGGTCGGTGGCTGGGAACAGGGACGCGACCCCAGCGGCGAAATCCGAGAAAAGTACGCCTACTTCCTCAACCACGCCCAGGAAAGACTGCACCCCCCAACCGAAACACCACACCACCCCGCCACC
>NZ_JALJRY010000024.1 GCF_024519455.1 Streptomyces sp. STR69
CGGCGGTGCCTTCGGAGCGCGGGAAGAACTCGTACCAGGAGCCGAAGAGCGCCCGTTCCCGCTCTACCAGCAACGCGCGCGGCTCGGAGACCGTGATCAACTCCCGCAGCGGATACCGCTCCAGCGCCCCCTCCACCTCCGGCGTCGACGCGGCCACGAACCGCGTCCCCACCGGCAGCGAGTCGTCGCGGAGCGTCTTCGCGGCGGCCAGCACCGCAGCCCGTGCCGGTCCCTCGGGCACTCCGGTGGCGGCTCGCGCGTGCAGTTCCGCGCCCTCCTCCAGCATCAGTCCGACGTCGATGCCGGCCGGGATCTTGATGCGGGCGGCCCGGCGCCAGGTGGCGACGGGATCGCCCCAGGCCTCCACGACGTAGGACCAACGGCCCGTAGTGTCCGGGGCGACCTCCGCGCCCCAGCGGTCGCTGCCGGGGGCGAGTTCACGCATCGGGGTCCAAGGGCCGGGACGGCCGTTCTCGTCGCGGAGAACGACGTTCGCGCCGATCGCGTCGTGGCCCTCGCGGAACACGGTGGCGGTGACCTCGAACGTCTCGCCGACCACCGCCTTCGCCGGGCGCGCGCCGCTCTCCACGGCCGGGCGCACGTCACGTACCGGAATGCGGCCGATCGGTGCCGGGGTCGCGTTCATGGGTCTCACCTCCGCCGTGCTCGTGGCCGGGCTGTTCACCCGGTGGGGGGCCAAGCTGCGCCGGAAGGGGGACTACCTTCCGGCAGGGGAACGCCGGTCGACGGTGACGGCGGCGGTGACAGGTGGCCCGCGGTGCACGACAGGCGTCGTACGGGGGCGTCCGTTCTGCTCTTGGAGGTACGAGCCCACGCTGCTGCTGCTCAGATAGCGTTCGGCGGCTTCCGAGGCCTCGCGCGCGCAGCGCTTCCCCATCAGCACGCACAGGGTGTAGCCCGAGTCCTCGAAGGTGGCCCGTGCCGTCCGGTCGCCCGGCGACGCGAGCATCACGCGTTCCCACACCCGGTAGCGCCGCAGTTGGCGGGCCACTTCGGCCTTGGCGGGTAGCAGCATGGCGCTGTTCACCTTCCGCCTCGGCGGACCGCGTTTCCCGACCGTCGGGTGGCGGCCGTGCACGGAGCGGCATGGCTCCGGCACGGCAGTCGAGGCTTTCACTCATGGTGCACAGGTGATGACCAAGCGTCTTGTTGGATCTTCAACTACCTCATCGGTCGCTCGTGTTGCACGAATGGCCTAGCGCTCGCACTCTGGAGCTGACTCAGAAGCGATCAGTGCTCACGCTTCGTGTTCGGGGCCCCGGCCCCGCAGGGCGAGGGGAAGCGCGAGCTTCGCCGGTAGGGAGCCAACGAAGATGAAGACCGCAGTGCCCTGCTACTACCACCTCGACGTGGAAGTCAGTCCGGAACGGGTCGGGCAGGTCGGGCGCATCCTGGCCGCCCATCTCCGCCTCTGGGACCTCGAAGTTCTCGTGGACCCCGTCTGCCGCGGCGCCGAGTTGCTGCTGCGCGCCATCGACGAGCACGCCACGGACAAGGACACGTCGATCGAGCTCTGGTGGAACGGCCAGCACCTGATCACCGCGATCGGCGACAACGACCGCGATCTGCGCCCGGACCAGGACCTGCGCGCCTGCCTCGCCCGGATCGCCGCGATGAGTGACGGCTGGGGCTGCTGCACCACCGACACCGGAAGCAAGGTCATCTGGTTCTCGCAGCGCGCCCCCAGCGGCGAACGCGTCCCGCGCGTCCCCACGACTCCCGCGCCGCGCCTGCGGGAGATGCTCCAGCTGCCCCGCGCGCTACCGGCCGTTCTGCCGGCCCGCCCGACGCGTGGCGTCCTGGAGGGCGCCCGGTGACCGCGAGCCAGCGTCGGAAAGGGGTGTCCGTGTGGAGCGGGCACCCTTATCCATTGGGTGCCTCCTACGACGGGAAGGGCACCAACTTCGCCCTGTTCAGCGAGGTCGCCGAGCGCGTCGACCTGGTCCTCGTCGAGGACGACGGCAGCCACCGGAACGTCCGGCTGACCGAGGCGGACGGCTTCGTGTGGCACTGCTATCTGCCGGGCATCGGTCCCGGCCAGTGCTACGGCTACCGGGTGCACGGTCCGTGGGCTCCGGCCGCCGGACACCGCTGCAACCCGGAGAAACTGCTCCTCGACCCGTACGCCCGGGCGGTGGACGGACAGATCGACAACGACCCCTCGCTGTACGAGCGTTCGGCCGGCCCTGCTCCTGGCGACAGCGCCGGGCACGGCATGCTCGGCGTGGTCACCGACCCCGCCTTCGACTGGGGCGACGACCGTCCGCCCCGGCGCTCGTACGCCGACACCGTGATCTACGAGGCCCATGTGAAGGGGCTGACCCGCACCCATCCGGAGGTTCCGGAAGAACTCCGGGGCACCTACGCGGGACTCGCGCACCCGGCCGTCGTCGACCATCTTGTCTCGCTCGGGGTGACCGCCGTCGAGCTGATGCCGGTGCACCAGTTCGTGCAGGACGGGGTGCTCCAGGACCGCGGCCTGTCCAACTACTGGGGCTACAACACCATCGGGTTCTTCGCGCCCCACAACGCCTATGCCGCGCACCGCGAACGGGGCGGACAGGTAACCGAGTTCAAGGCGATGGTCAAGGCGCTGCACGCTGCCGGGCTCGAAGTGATCCTGGACGTCGTCTACAACCACACCGCCGAGGGCAACGAGAAGGGCCCCACCCTCTCCTTCCGGGGCATCGACAACGCCTCCTACTACCGCTTGGTGGACGGTGATTGGGGCCACTACTACGACACGACGGGCACCGGGAACAGTCTGCTGATGCGGCACCCGTACGTCCTTCAGCTCATCATGGACTCGCTGCGCCACTGGGTCACCGAGATGCATGTCGACGGCTTCCGCTTCGATCTCGCGGCCACGCTGGCCCGGCAGTTCCACGAGGTGGACCGGCTGTCGGCCTTCTTCGACCTGATCCAGCAGGACCCGGTGATCAGCCGCGTCAAGCTCATCGCCGAGCCGTGGGACGTGGGGGAGGGCGGCTATCAGGTGGGCAACTTCCCGCCGCTGTGGTCGGAGTGGAACGGCAAGTACCGGGACGCTGTACGGGACTTCTGGCGGGGCGGCGAGCACACGCTCGGCGAGTTCGCGTCCCGGCTCACCGGCTCCTCCGACCTGTACCAGCACAGCCGTCGGCGTCCACGGGCCAGCGTCAACTTCGTCACCGCACACGACGGGTTCACCCTGCGCGACCTGGTGTCGTACGACGACAAGCACAACGAGGCCAACGGGGAAGGCAATCGGGACGGCGAGAACAGCAACCGGTCCTGGAACTGCGGCGTGGAGGGGGACACGGACGACCCCGGCGTGCTGGAGCTCCGCGCCCGTCAGCAGCGCAACTTCCTTGCCACGCTGCTCCTTTCGCAGGGCATTCCGATGCTCGGTCACGGAGACGAACTGGGGCGCAGTCAGCGCGGCAACAACAACGCCTACTGCCAGGACAACGAAGTCTCCTGGATCGACTGGGAGTTGACCGACGAGCAGCGCGAACTCGCCGCGTTCACGCGGTATGTGATCGGGCTGCGCGCCGCGCATCCCGTGCTGCGCCGGCGCCGGTTCTTCCGCGGCGAGACCGCCGTGCACCCCGGACAGCCGCTGCCCGACCTGGTGTGGCTGCTGCCCGACGCCCGCGAGATGACCGACCGCGACTGGCAGCGCTCCGACGCGCACTCGGTCGGTGTCTTCCTCAACGGCGACGCCATCGCCGAGCGCGATCCGCACGGCGGGCCCGTCGTCGACGACTCCTTCCTGCTCCTGCTCAACAGCTACTGGGAGCCGGTCGACTTCCGTCTCCCGGACATGACCTACGGCGAGCGCTGGACGACCCTGATCGACACCGCCGAGCCGCAGGGCACCCCGGACGAGACGGAGCACAAGGCGGACACGCAGATGGTGGTCGAGGCCCGCAGCCTGGTGCTGTTGTCGCGCCCTGCCAGGCGCTGAAGGTCAGGGGGCACTGCGCGAGGTCACCGTGAACTGTGCGCCGTCCGGGTCGCGCAGCACGGCCTCGTGGCCGTTCTCCCGCAGGATGCTCCCGCCGTGCGAGGCCACGACCCGGGCGCACGAGCGGATGTCCGAAACCGCGAAGTGGACCTGCCAGTGCGGGCGCACGGTCGGGTCGGGTGTCGCCTCCAGCGTGCCCGACTCGATCCGCGCCACGACATTGCCGCCGCTGCGCAGCACGACCTCGCCGCCCTCGTACCGGACCTCGCAGCTCGCCGGGTCCGCCGACGCCCAGTCGAGGACCTCGCCGTAGAAGATCGCCGCGTCGAAGGCGTCCCGGGTGTGCAGCCGGACGAAGGCCGGTGCCGAGCGGCGCCAGGTCTCCCAGCCGCCCATGAGGTCGCCCTCCCAGATGCCGAAGGTCGCGCCGTCCCGGTCGCCGAGCAGGGCCGCGCGGCCGGGGGGGAAGGAGAGCGGGCCGACGGCGACCGTGGCGCCGCGCTCGCGGACCCGGGCCGCGGCCACATCCGCGTCGGGCACGGCGAAGTACGGCGTCCAGGCCACCGGGATCTGCCACATGGAGGCCACCGCGCCCAGGCCGGCCACCGGAATGTCGTTCGCCGTGGCGATCCGGAACTGGTCGCCGAGTCGGGCCGAGCGCCACTTCCAGCCGAACACGGCCTCGTAGAACGCCTCGGTGGTCTCCACGTCGCGGCTCGTGAGACTCACCCAGCAGGGGGCGCCGAACATCGAACGGGTGGAGACGGCGTCCGGCTCGCCGAGGGACGGATTCCTGTCGTGGTTCATGGCAGTCGCGTTCCGATCTCCTGGGACCGGCGGCCACCGGTCTTCTTCTCAGTGTCCAACCGGAATCGGTCCCGCTGCCTCCCGAGCGGGTGTCTTGACCATCCTTTTGGGTTAGTTACCTCTGCTAAAGAGGTAATCTCCGGGTGTGGAGACGGAGAACTTCCCGGAAGAGCTGGCCGACGCGCTCGTCGGTGTCCAGCGGCTGATCCGCAGGCGGCTGCGGAGCGAGATGACCATGCCGCGACTGCGCGGCGCCGAGGTGGAGCTGCTGCGCCTGGTCGAGATCCGGCCCGGCATCGGTATCTCGGAGGCGGCCAAGGAGTTGTTCCTCGCCGGCAACTCGGTGTCGACCCTGGTCAACCAGCTCGCCCGGGACGGTTTCCTGATCCGCGAGACCGACCCCGCCGACCGGCGCGCCGCCCGACTGCAGCTCACCGACACGGCCAAGACGCGACTCGGCGACTGGCACGCACGGCGCGCGGCCCTCGTACGGGCGCAGGTCGACCGTCTCGACCCCGCCGACCGGGACGCGCTGCGCGCAGCCATCCCGGCCCTGCATCAGCTGGCCGTCAATCTGCACGAGGAGGCCGAGGACTCATGACGCAGGACACTGCCACCGAGCGGTCCGCAGCCGTCAGCTGCACCCGGCTCGCCTACTCCTTCGGCGAGACCACCGCGGTGGACGGGCTCGACCTGTCCGTGGGGGAGGGCGAGGTCTTCGGACTGCTCGGCCCCAACGGCGCCGGGAAGACCACCGCCATCCGCTGTATCACCACCCTCCTGCCGGTCCCGGCGGGCATGGTCCACGTCTTCGGCCACGACACGGCCAAGGACCAGATGTCGGTGCGCCGCATGCTCGGCTACGTCCCGCAGCAGTTGTCCGCCGACAGCGGGCTCACCGGCCGGGAGAACGTCGCTCTCTTCGCCCGCGTCTTCGACGTCCCGCGCAGAGAACGCGCCGCACGCGTCGCCCAGGCGCTGCGGGCCGTCGACCTCACCGACGCCGCCGACCGGCTGGCCAACACCTACTCCGGTGGCATGGTCCGCCGGCTCGAACTCGCGCAGGCCCTGGTCAGCGCGCCCCGTCTGCTCATCCTCGACGAGCCCACCATCGGCCTCGACCCGATCGCCCGCACCAGCGTGTGGGAGCACATCAACGCCGTGCGCGAGGCCACCGGCATGACCGTCCTGGTCACCACCCACTACATGGACGAGGCCGACCAGTACTGCGATCGCGTCGGCCTGATGCACCGCGGCCGTATCCGCGCCCTGGGCACCCCGGACGAGCTCCGCGAGGGCCTCGGCGAACGCCGCCGCGCCGACGGCGCCCCCGCCACCGATCCGCTGCCCACCCTTGAGGACGTCTTCCGGGACATCGCCGGCAGCGGTCTCGAAGACCAGTCAGGAGGTTTCCGCGATGTCCGAAGCACCCGCCGCACCGCGAACCGCGTCGGCTGACCCCGCCCCCGAGTACGACCTGAACCTGCTGCTCACCCCACCCGAACCCCGGGCCGGATGGCGCCTGTTGCCGGCCCGCGTCATCGCGATGTGCGCGGTCGAACTCCAGAAACTCCGCCACGACCGCACCGAGTTGTACACCCGGGCCGTCCAACCGGCCCTGTGGCTGCTGATCTTCGGCCAGACCTTCACCCGCATCAAGGCGATCCCCACCGGCGGCATCCCCTACATCGACTACCTCGCCCCGGGCATCATCGCCCAGTCCGCGATGTTCATCGCCATCTTCTACGGCATCCAGATCATCTGGGAGCGGGACGCGGGCATCCTCAACAAGCTCCTCGTCACCCCCACCCCGCGCTCGGCGCTGATCACCGGCAAGGCCTTCGCGGCCGGGGTGAAGTCGCTGATCCAGGCCGTCGTCGTGGTCGTCATCGCCGCGATTCTCGGGGTGGCACTGACCTGGAACCCGCTGAAGCTGATCGGTGTCGGGGCGATTGTGATCCTCGGCTCGGCCTTCTTCTCCTGTCTGTCGATGACCATCGCCGGCATCGTGCTCAGCAGGGACCGGCTGATGGGTTTCGGACAGGCGATCACCATGCCGTTGTTCTTCGGTTCCAACGCCCTCTACCCGGTGGCGATCATGCCCGGATGGCTGCAGGCGGTGAGCAAGGCGAACCCGCTCAGCTACGAAGTGGACGCCCTGCGCGGGCTGCTGCTCGGCACCCCGTCGCATGTGGGCACCGACTTCGCGGTCCTTCTGGTGGCCGCCGCCCTGGGTATCGCCGCCGCCTCCTCGCTGCTCGGACGGCTGGCCCGCTGATCTTGTCGGGGACGTGATGTGCGGCACGCCCCCGACCGTGGTTCGGTGGCCGAAAAGCGGATTCCTCCTGCGCACGGCTTGATCAGTGATCAAGCGGGCGAAAACGCTGGCCACAGCGCATTCTGCTCATTTGACAGTGCGCTGAGCACACAGATAGGAAGCAGCTCTCTGAGGTCGAGAGGGTGCATTGTGTACGAGCCGAACGTGGTCGGGGACTGGCACGAGTACGACGAACATGCCGGTCTGCGTGTCCGCGTCCACAGCCTGGCGGCAGCCGAGCCGCCGCGCGGACGCGACGACGCCGCCGAAGGGCTGACGTATTTCACTCTCCGTGTCACCGTCGAGAACCGCGGCGCCCGGCACCTCGGCATCCACCTGGAGGACGGGCAGATCGACGTCAGGGTCGGTCCGGACGGCGAGAGCGCCTTCATCGACTGGCGCAGCTCGCAGTTCATCGAGGGCTTCGACGTCTATCCGCTGCGCCGCGCCACCGCCGTCCTGTACGCGGCCGGTGCGGAGGCGTCCCTGACGCAGGTCGACGTACAGGTGCAGCTGCGGGTGGAGGAGGAGTGGACCGAACGGCGCCTGTGGGCGGGTGGTACCGGTCTGTGCGAGGAGGCCGTCGCGGCCGGTGCCGGACGGGACGGCCTGGCTCACCAGGTGAGCAACTTCCTCCGCGACCAGGCGGAGCCCGGCACCCCCTGAGACCTGCGGGTCCGGGCCCTTCCGGTCAGTGCGGGATGCCGTCGATGATCTCGCGGGCACCCTGCCGCAGCAGCGCCACCGCCACCGACGTGCCGAGCGTCGCCGGGTCCAGCCGTCCGGCCCACTCGTGGGCGTTGAGCCGGGTCTTGCCGTCCGGGGTGAACACACAGGCGCGCAGCGACAGTTCACCGCTCCGGTCGACCTGGGCGTACCCGGCGATCGGGCTGTTGCAGTGCCCCTGGAGGACATGCAGGAACATGCGCTCCGCCGTCGCCTCACGATGTGTCTCGGGGTGACCGAGCCCGCTGATCGTGTCGATGACGTCGGTGTCGCCCTCACGGCACTGCAGGGCGAGGATGCCCGCACCGATCGGCGGCATCATCGCCTCGGCGGACAGCACCTCGGTGGCCACGTCCATCCGGTCGATGCGCTCCAGGCCCGACATCGCGACCAGCAGCGCGTCCGCCTCGCCCGCCGCGAGCTTCTCCAGTCGCCGGTTGACGTTGCCGCGGAACGGCACGCACTCCAACTCCGGGTGCGTGGCGGCCAGTTGTGCGACCCGGCGGACCGAGGAGGTGCCGATGCGGGTACCGGCGGGCAGTTCGTCGAGGGTCAGCCCGCCCGGGTGGACCAGGGCGTCGCGGATGTCGTCCCGCTTCAGGAACGCGGCGAAGGTCGTACCGGCGGGCAGCGGCCGGTCGGCGGGCACGTCCTTCATGCAGTGCACCGCGAGATCCGCCTCACCCGCGAGCAGCGCGGCGTCCACCTCCTTGGTGAACGCCCCCTTGCCCTCGACGGCGGACAGATCACCCATCCACTTGTCGCCGGTCGTCTTCACCGGCACGACCTCGGTGCGCACCTGTGGATGAAGGACGGCCAACTCGGCGCGGACACGCTCCACTTGGGCCAGCGCCATGGGTGAGTCGCGGGAGACGATTCGGATCAGTTCAGGCACGGACATGCGGACACGATAGACCTTCCGGCACCCTGCCGTGGACCGGACCCCGCACCCGGCGAGAGTGACATATGCGTCACACCGTGTCGGTGAGCACCAGGCGCAGAGTGTGGTGACCGGTCCCGTCCGCGGCTACGACCGGTTCCCCCGGCCGCCCGTCGACCGTGCACGACCGCACCCGGCTCCCACCGCCGCTCAGGGTGATGTCGAGGGTCGTGCCCCGGTACCGCAGCCCGCGCAGACTCACCGTGCCCCAGGTCGGGGGCAGACACGGGCGCAGCCGCAGGGACTCGTCCGTGAACGTCAGACCGAACAGGCCGTCGTGGATCAGCCGCAGATACGCCGTCGCCGACCAGGTCTGGTCGGGCTGCGACACGAAGTGGTTCGCGTGTCCACTGGCACCGCCCTGCCAGCCGCCGTCCACGGCACCGGTCACCGAGTTGTACAGCTCGTAGAAGCCGCCGCTCGTGGCGATCAGACCGGCGAGGGTGTCGACGGCGAGGGCGAACGGTTCGGTGCGGCCCGCGTCGGCCGCGGCCTGGCCGTACAGTCCGTGGACCATCGGCCAGACCATCACGTTGTGCCGCCCCGGACGCCGGTCGTCGAAGCGCGGGAAGTGCGGCCAGACGTTGACGATGCCGTACGGCTGCCAGTGCGTGGAGTCGAGGATCCGGCCGGCCCGTTCGGAGTCGGCGACGCCGAGGAGGACGGCGAGGGCCAGTCCCGCGCCCTCCTGCGAGGTGTCGAGGTGTCCGGCGAGCGGGCCCTCGCCGTGGACGAGGTAGCCGTAGGTGCCGGCGTCCGCGCGCCACAGGTGCCGGTCGATCGCCGTGCGCAGCTGCTCAGCGTCCGAGCGCAGCGAGGCGGCCTGCACGGGGCGGCCGAGAGCCTCGGACATGGCGGCGAGGGCGAGATGGGCGCCGTAGTAGAGGCAGTTGGTCGACAGGCACATCAGTTTGTCGGTGTGCGGGTGGTCCAGGACGAAGGACGAGTGGACCGAGGTCGAGGCGGGCGGGCTCGGGTAGCCGGAGATGCCGTCGTTCATGAAGCCCGGGCCCTCGAAGAGGCCGAGCGACGGGCTGAGGTGCTGGGCGCGGCGGGTCGCGAGGGTGCGCGCGGACGTGTCGTGGGCCTGGGTGAGGAAGTCGCGGTCGCCGGTGACCAGGTAGTGGCGATGGGCGGCCAGGACCCACACGATCTGGTCCCACCACTGGTTGTCCTGCTGGACGACGAGCCCGTCCCGCGCGCGGTCGACCACGGACCACAGGGTGTTGCGGGCGACCTTCGGCGCGAGCAGGCTGACGCCGCTCCACGCGTTGACGGCCGCGTCCCGCGTCCAGCGCTGGGGCGCGGGATAGCCGCCGCCCGCCCGGACGACCGTGCCGGGCGGATAGCTGAGCAGTCCGGCCCTGTCGTAGACCGAGCGGTCCGCGCCGATGGTGTTGGCGCCGGACACGGACCCGAGCGCGGACGAGTACAGGGCGCCGAGCCGGTGCTGGGTGGCCGGGTCGTCGAAGGCGAGGGTGGGCATGGTGTATCCGTTCCCGGGGTCCGGGCCCTGCGCACCCGCGGGGATGGCCGTCGCTCCGGCGATGCCCAGCGCGATCAGGAGAGCCCGCCGCGAGACCCTGCGTTCAGCTGCCACGTTCCGTCCTCTCGGGCTCCCGGGGTCGAGATGGTCCCGGGAGCCCTGAGAACGATGGTGCCCTGCGGACGGTACCGTCAGGCGGCGGGGTCGAACGTGATTCCGGAAGGCTTCGCCGAGGTGAGGTGGGCCACGAAGTTGGCGTCCTTGAGTCCGAAGTTCGCGCTGCCGAAGTCGTAGGCGCTCAACTTGTCGCGCAGGCCCGCCGGGTAGCCGTTCCAGCCGACGAGCGGCGGGTACTGCCAGGTGTGCTTGTCGTTCTCCGGCGGCTCGTCGTTGGCGTCGGCCAGTCGGAAGTCGTGCGTACCGATGCCGTCCTTGTGGTAGACGATCTTGGCGTGCGTGCCGTCGAAGCGGACCTCGGACGCCGCGTGCACGGTGAACGAGCCGTGGTTGGACGTCGACACGTACTGGATCGTGCCGTTCTGCACCCACACCACGACGTGTTCCCAGTCGTTGCGGTGCCCCCCGATGCTGGAGTTGGCGACGGCCTGGTCCTTCTCGAAGTACAGGCCGTAGATGTACGCGCACCAGCCGTTGTTGCACTTGTAGCGCGAGTAGCTGTTGGTGTTGTCGAGGTCCGAGGCGTCGTGGCACTCGCCGCTGAGTGAACCCGTCGGGTTCAGACCGCCGTTGATGGTGCCGTCGGGGCCGATCGCGGGCGTCGGGTAGCAGCCGTCCGTGTCGTAGTCGAAGGCGGGCAGATACGTCTTCTCCACCGTCTCGGCGTTCGCGGGCAGCGCCGCGGGCGGGGCGGCGAAGGCGGCGGAGGGGAAGGCGATGACGAGCACGGCGGCACCGCCGAGGCCGGCGAGCCACCTGCGGCGGCGGGTTCGGGACGTCTGGGACGACACTGCGTCCTCCATTTCGGGCGCAGCCCAACGGCTGTGGATGGAAAGGGCTTTCAGAGTCCCTACTTTTCATGTACGCGCCAAGGGGGTGAGGTGTCACGATGGTGACACGACGCCCAATACTTGATCTACGCAAGTTCATCGGCTCTCCGGTAGATCGGCGGCCGACTCCTCCGGTGCCAGGTCGGGGCGCAGTCGCAGCCAGGACGGTTGCCGCAGCATCCCGGCCCGGGTACGGGTGCTGTAGCGGACCTCGCCGACCAGCCGGGGCACCACCCAGCGCGCCCCGGTCACCGCCGGTACCGGATCGAAGGGGCAGCTGTCGGTACCGGCGGCCCGCAACAGCGCGGCGAGTTCGGCACGTTCGGCCTCGCTCCAACCTGTGCCCACATTGCCGACGTACCGCAGCCGCCCGGCCGCGCGCTGCCCCACCAGTACCGCGCCCGGCAGACCCGACAGCCGCCCCTTGCCCGGCACCCACCCGCCGACCAGCACGTCCTCGCTGCGCAGATTGCGGATCTTGATCCAGGCCCGGGAGCGCACCCCGGGCTCGTACGCCGAATCGAGCCGCTTGCAGACCAGCCCCTCCAGCCCGTGTTCGCGGGTGGCCCGCAGCGCCTCGGCGCCATGTCCGGTGAGCGCGGCGGGAGTCGACCAGTTCGGGCCGTGCAGGCCCAGTCGCTCCAGTTCGCCGCGGCGGTCGGCGTAACGGAGCCCGAGGAGCGGCCTGTTGAGGTGCGGGACGTCGAACAGCACCAGATGGACAGGGGTGTTCGCGGCTCGGTGTGCCGCCAGGGCGGGCGAGCCGGCCAGGCCCATCCGCTTCTGCAGCAACTGGAAGTCGGCGCGGCCCTGTTCGTCCAGAGCCAGCACCTCACCGTCCAGGATTGCCCGCGTGCTGCCCAACTCAAGGCCCAGGGGCAGGAGTTCGGGATAGGCGCCGGTAATGTCCGCACCGGAGCGGGCGCGCAGCAGGACGCTGCCGTCGCCGGGGAGATACACCAGTACGCGCTGGCCGTCCTGCTTGGTCTCGTAGGCCCAGCGGGCGTCCTGCCCGGCGGGCGGGAGGGTGCCGGGCGTGGCGAGCATGGGTGCGATGTGGGGGAAGGGCACGCCACAGGTGTCGACGGCGAGCGGTGGCTGCACGCCTTTTCGGCGGGGGGTTCGCCTGAACGGGCGCTCCCTCAGAGCGCGGAACCGGACGGTGGCGGAGCCTGCACGAGCCCCGACTGGTAGGCCATCACGACGAGTTGGGCCCGGTCGCGGGCGTCCAGCTTCGTCATGGCGCGGTGCACATGGGTGCGGACGGTCAGCGGGCTGACGTACAGCTGCTCGGCGATCTCGTCGTTCGAGTGGCCCTCGGCCGCCATGGCCATGATCTCGCGCTCCCGGGCGGTGAGGACGCCGAGCCGGTCGGACGTCGCCAGCCGGGCGCTCGGCGCGGGGGTGGCCAGGAAACGGGTGATCAGGGTGCGGGTGGCGAGCGGGGAGAGCAGGGACTCGCCGGAGGCGACCGTGCGGATGCCGGAGAGCAGCGCTTCGGCGGTGACGTCCTTGCCGAGGAAACCGCTTGCGCCTGCCCGGAGCGCCTGCGCCACGTACTCATCGACCTCGAAGGTGGTGAGGATGAGGACGCGGGTGCCGGACAGCGCCGGGTCGGCGCAGATGGCGGTGGTGGCTGTCAGGCCGTCGGTGCCCGGCATACGTATGTCCATCAGGACGAGGTCGGGGCGGTGTTCACCGGCCAGCGCGATCGCCTCGGCGCCGTCGGCCGCCTCGCCGACCACCTCCATGTCCTCGCAGGTGTCGATCAGGATCCGGAAGGTGGCCCGCAGCAGGGCCTGGTCGTCGGCGAGCAGCACACGGATGGTCATGGGGTTCTTTCTTCCGGTTCCGGGGCGCTGGGGTACAGCGGCAGTTCGGTGGTGACCTCGAAGCCGCCCTCGACCCGGTGCCCGGCCCGCAGGGCACCGCCGACCGACCGGGCGCGCTCCCGCATCCCGATCAGCCCGAAACCCTGGCCCGGGGGCGGCGCCGGGACGGTCGGCGCACCCGGGCCGTCGTCGGACACGGTGACGGTCAGCCGGTCGTGGGAGTAGCGCAGGCGCACCTGCGCCGACCCGGTCGTGGCGTGCTTGCTGACGTTCGTGAGAGCCTCCTGCACGATCCGGTACGCCGTCAGGTCCACCCCGGCCGACAGCGGGCGCCGTTCGCCCTCCGTGGTGACGGCGACCGTGAGTCCGGCGGTGGCGAACGAGCCGGTGAGCTCGGCGAGTTGGGCCAGCCCCGGGCTCGGGGCCAGCGGTGCGCCGGGATCGCCGGCCCGGCGCAGCAGACCCACCGTGCCCTTCATCTCGCGCAGCGCGGAGGACGTCGTACCGGCGAGTTCCGTCAGGATCCGCTGCGCATGGTCGGGATGGGTGCGCGCCAGGTGGGCGGCGGTGCCGGCCTGGGCGTGGGCCAGGGCCAGATGGTGGGCGACGACATCGTGCAACTCCCTCGCGATGCGCATCCGTTCCTCGGCCACCCGGTGCCGGGCCTCCTCCTCCCGGCTGCGCTCGGCGTACTCGGCGCGCGCCTGCACCGCCTCCAGATAGGCGTCCCGCAGCCGGAGCGCGTTCCCGGCGACCACCGGCAGCAGCAGCCAGGCGGCCGGGCCGACCGTCTTGAACGGCCAGGGGTGGTGCACCGGGTCCATCAGCGTCGCCGTCGTCACCACCAGCACGACCGACGCGAGGAAGTAGCGGCGGGCCGTCCTGCGGCGGGTGAGCACGGCCAGCCGGTACAGGGCCAGCATCAGCGGCCCCAGCATCAGCGGGGTGAGGAGACAGCCCAGCGCGGCGGCCCCGGCGGCGGCGACCGCCGTGACGGCGACGACCGCACGGGGACGGCTCCGCTGCCAGAACAGGGCCGCGCAGGAGACGGCGGCGAGCGCGATCGTCGGGGCCACCGCGTCGGGCCCGGGACCGCGGGGCACGTTCAGCTCGCTGCCGAAGAGGAACATGGCGAACAGCAGCACCGCCGACATGGTGTCGACGGTGCGGATGTGCTCGTCCGCGTAGCGCTGCCAGCTGTCGTGCATCGATGTCTCCGGTGGGTCTCCTGGGACCATGGTGGGCGATGACCGGTCCTGACGTGGTGCCGGGTCCCTCCGGTGGGGTTCTGGGACGGCCGCCGGGGCCGCCCGCGTCACGCTCTGCGGGCGGCCCGTCGCGGGGAGGGCGGGGTCAGGCACGGGTGATCGGTATCGGCTCGGGTACGGCAGGGGCTGATGGCTCCCTGCGGGTGAGCGCCTCGCCCTCGACGTCGATGTTCGGCAGCAGCCGGTCCAGCCGGCGCGGCAGCCACCAGGCGGCCCCTCCCAGCAGCGCCAGTACGGCGGGCACGATCGCCATCCGGACGACGAAGGCGTCGAGCAGCACGGCCGCCGCGAGCCCGAAGCCGATCATCTTGATCATCGACTCGCCGGCCCCGATGAAGCCCGAGAACACCGCCATCATGATCAGCGCGGCGGCCACGACCACCCGGGCGCTGTACCGGAACCCGGTCGCGATCGCCTGCGCCGGCCGGTCCCCGTGGACGTAGGCCTCCCGCATGCGGGCGACGAGGAACACCTCGTAGTCCATGGCGAGTCCGAAGACGATGCCCACCAGGAAGATCGGCATCATGCTCATGATCGGGCCGGTCTGCTCCACGCCCAACAGGCTTGCGCCGTGGCCCCATTGGAAGACCGCGACGACCGAGCCGAGCGAGGCCAGCACCGACAGGAGGAAGCCGACGGCCGCCTTCAGGGGGACCAGGACCGAGCGGAAGACCAGGAGGAGCAGGACGACGGCCAGGCCGACCACCACCGCGAGGTAGGGGATCAGCGCGTTCTGCACCTTCTGGGCCACGTCGATGTTGACGGCGGTCGTACCGGTGACCAGGAACGTCGTCCCGGTCGCGGACTCGATCGCCGGGCGTTCGGCGCGGATGGTGTGGACGAGGTCCTTCGTCCGCTCGTCGCTGGGACCGGTCGACGGTACGGCCGAGAAGACGGCGGTGTCGCCCGCCGGGTTGAAGCGGGCCGGGGAGACGGAGACCACGCCCTCGGTCGCCGCGATCCGCTTCGAGATCGTCGACACCGCGGCCTTCGTGTCGCCCGCCGACTTCGAGTCGACCACGACGGTCAACGGCCCGTTGAAACCGGGCCCGAAGCCCGTCGCGAGGTCGTCGTAGGCACGGCGTTCGGTGGTCGCCGTGGACTTCACCTCGTCGCCAGGCATGCCCAGTTGGAGGTCCGCCACCGGGAGCGCGAGCGCCCCGAGGCCCACCACGCCCAGCAGCAGCACGGTGACGGGACGGCGCAGCACGAACCGTGCCCAGCGGCTGCCGCCGTTGTTCTCGCCGTTCTCCTCGATGCGCCCCTTCTTGCGGGCGGCGCGGGACAGCACGGCGTTCGGCCAGAACCCGAGCAGCGCCGGGACCAGTGTCAGCGCGATGAGGACGGAGACGACGACCGCACCGGCGGCGGCCAGCCCCATCTTGGTGAGCGTCGGGATGCCGACCACCGACAAACCGGCCAGAGCGATGACAACGGTTAGACCGGCGAACACAACTGCCGAACCCGCCGTACCGGCCGCGAGACCCGCGGCCTCCTGGGGCGCGTGACCCTTGGAACGCTCCTCGCGATAGCGGGAGACGACGAACATGGCGTAGTCGATGCCGACCGCGAGGCCCAGCATGGTGGCCAACGTGCCTGTCGTGGACGACAGGTTGAGGGCCTTGGACAGGGCCAGGATCGAGGACATGGCGATCCCCACCCCGACGATCGCGGTCAGCAGCGGCAGTCCGGCCGCCGCCAGTGAACCGAAGGTGATCAGGAGCACCAGGGCGGCGATCGCGATGCCGATCGCCTCGGCGCTGCCGCCCGCCGAGGGCTGGGTCGCGAGTGCGGTGCCACCGACCTCGACGGTCAGGCCGGAAGCGCGGGCCGTGTCAATCGCGTTCTGCAGATGGGACTTCGCGGTGTCGGTGAGGTCGTGCGCCTTCACCTTGAAGGTGACGGTCGCGTACGCGGTCGTCGCGTCCTCGCTCACCGCCTTCGCAGTGAACGGGTCGACGGCGCTTGCGACTTGGGACCCGTCGGTCGCCTCGGTCACCAGTTTCTCGACGACCGCCCTGTTCGCGGTCGCGGTGATCTTCTCGCCGTGCGGGGCCACGAACACGATCCGCGCGTTCGCGCCGTCCGCCGCCGAACCCGGGAAGCGCTGCCCCAGCAGGTCGAACGCCTTCTGGGACTCGATCCCGGGCATGGACGACCCCTCGTCGGGGGCCTCGGGAGCCCTGACGGCGGCGAAACCGACGGCGGCCAGCACGGCCACCCAGAACAGGGTGACCAACCAGCGCCGCCGGAAGGCGAGTCGGCCCAGTCGATGGAGAAAAGTAGCCACGGGACGGAGTGCTCCACATCTGCTCTCGGGGACCGCCCCAGACTCGCGGCCGGACCCCCGTCCCGTCGTCGTGCGGCTGCCGACAATCGCGGCTACTGAGAACGCAGTACGCGCCGCCGGCCGTGTCATCCCGTGGCACGACCGGCGGCGCGCGTGTCACACGTTCTGCAGATACGCCAGCACGGCCAGCACCCGGCGGTGCCCGCTGTCGCTCGGCGGCAGGCTCAGCTTCAGGAACACGTTGCCGATGTGCTTGCTGACCGCGCGTTCCGTGACGACCAGGGTCTTGGCGATCGTCGTGTTGTCGTGGCCCTCCGCCATCAGCTTCAGCACCTCGCGCTCGCGCGGGGTGAGCGAGTCCAGCGGTGAATTGCGGCGCCGGGTCAGCAGCTCCGTCACCACCTCGGGGTCGAGCGCCGTACCGCCGGCCGCGACCCGGTCCAGTGCGTCGAGGAACTCGTCCACACGGCCGATCCGGTCCTTGAGGAGATAGCCGACCCCGCTCGCCCCGACGCCCAACAGCTCGGCGGCGTACGACTCCTCGACGTACTGCGACAGCACCAGCACCGGCAGTCCCGGGATCTTCTCCCGTGCCTCCAGCGCGGCCCGCAGCCCCTCGTCGCGGAAGCCGGGCGGCATCCGTACGTCCAACACGGCCACGTCCGGCCGGTGTTCGAGCAGCGCGGGCAGTACCTCCGGCCCGCTGCCCGCGACGGCCACCACCTCGTGCCCCGCCGACGTCAGCAGGAGGACCAGGCCCTCCCTCAGCAGGGCGTTGTCCTCGGCGATCACGACCCTCATGACAGTCCCGCCTCAACTACGCTCACCAGACGCACGGCAGCTCCACTTCGATCACGGTAGGTCCCCCCACGGGGCTGGTCACAGTCACACTGCCGTCGAGCGCGGCGACCCGGCGCTGCATGCCGAGCAGCCCCGATCCGCCTGCCTCGTCGGCGCCACCCCGGCCCTCGTCGCGCACCTGGACGCGCAGTCCGGTGCGGGCGCGGGCGAGACGGACCTCGGCGCGGTCGGCGCCGCTGTACTTGGCCGCGTTGGTCAGCGACTCGGCGATCACGAAGTACGCAGCCGCCTCCACCGCCGCCGGGGCACGCGGCCCGTCGTGTCCGTCGGTCAGCCCGTCCACGGTCACGGCGACGGCGAGCACGCTGCTCGCGGCCAGCGCGCGCACCGCGCCGACCAGGCCCCGGTCGGTGAGGATCGGCGGATGGATCGCGCGGACGACGTGCCGCAGATCCGTCAGCGCCTCCTCGGCCAGCGTCTGCGCCTCGTCGAGCATCCGGCGGGCCGCCGCCGGATCCTGGTCGTAGGCCCGCTTGGCAAGGCCGATCCGCATCGACAGCGACACCAGCCGGGCCTGCGTCCCGTCGTGCAGGTCCCGCTCGATCCGGCGCAGTTCGGCCCCGTGCGCGGCGATCGCGCCCGCCCGGGTCTGCACCAACTCCTCGACCCGTACGGCCAGTTGAGCCTTCGGTGAGGGCTTCAACAGAGCGGTCGACCACTCGGCGTCCAGGTCCGCGAGCCGGCTGATCAACGGCAGGACGACGGCCTCGCGGCGCAGCAGCCCGCACCACACCCCGTCGACGACCAGACCGAGCGGCCACAACGGCAGCATCAGCACGGGCAGCGCGCCGTAGCCGTAGTAGGCGACCATCCAGCGGAAGTCGGTCAGCGTGCTCGGATCACGGACCGCGGTGCGCAGCCGCTCCCGGACCGTGCCGTTCAGCGGCTGGTACGCCTCGGGGATCTTCCGCCCCGTCCAGGCACCCGCCTGCTGCCGCTTGGCCCCGGCGATCCGCCGTATCAGCAGCACGGTCTCGGGCAGCATGAACGCGCCGACCACCGAGACCGTGAGGATCGCGGTGATCAGGAGCACGGTGATGAAGATGTACGACCCGAAGGCCATCGCGGCGGAGATGACGAGCTGGAGTGTCGCCCGGCCCGCCTGCCGCAGGGTTGCGCGCATGGAGATCAGGTTAGGCGCAACGGCCCGGGCTCGCGGGCCGCGCGGCACGGGTGCAGCCCACTCCACCACGGGCCCGGGAGACCGCTCCACCGAGGGTTCGGGAGATCGCTCCCTCGTGTCGTCGGGCGGACGACGGAATCGTTGAAGCACCACGTCAACCAAGATCCAAGTCTGCTCGATCCGGAGGAAACCATTCATGAAACCGCTGCTCGCGTCGAGACCCGTGCTGTGGTTCCTGTTCCTGTTCAATCTGGTCGTCGCCACCGCCGCGCCCTTCGTCGCCGACGGCCCGCAGGCCGTCCTGACCGGCGTCGGCATGGGCGCGGTCTCGCTCGGGGCGGGCATCAGCCTGTACCGGACCCGCCGGAAACCGGCCTGACGACTTCCCGCCTGCGCTTCGAACATGAGGAGGGTGTGTCCACGGACCCGGCGCCGATCTGGGGGAGTGGCCGGCGACCGGGTCCGGGACAGCGCCGACCCCCGTCCCCACGGGTTCGGCGCGGGGGCCGCCTTCCGCTCAAGGCGGCCCCGGCTCTGGTGAGCGAGGGCTCAGTTGTGCTCCTGCTTTCCGCTACCCGTCCTCACGGTCGGGCTTCCTTGAGTTAGGCAAGCATATGGGACTTACTTGAGTCAAGCAATCGAATGGATATTGCTTGAGTCAGGCAAGCAGGGCGGTAGGCTGAGCGCATGTCCACGTACGGCAGCATCAGTGAGACACGATCACTCGCCCGCGGTGGCGGGCAACACCTGCTCGTCGCCGTGGACGAGCCGGACAACGCCGAACTTCTGTCCACCACACTGGAGTTGGCCGGCTACCGGATCGGGACGGCCGGCAGCGGCACCGAAGTGGTGTCGCGGCTGGCGGAGCAACGGTTCGAACTCGTCGTCATCGACGCGGAGTTGCCGGAGATGGACGCCCTTGAGCAGGGCGGCCGACTTGTCACGCACCGCCCGCCCGTCCTGCTGCTCACCGCTTGGGACGCCCTGGACAGGCTGCTGCCCGAACTGGGCGCGGGGGAGCGGGACTACGTCACCAAGCCGTTCCGGATCGCCGAAGTGCTCGCCCGTATCCAGGTGTTGCTGCGTACCGGGGGTGGCGGCAGGGACGGTGCGCTGCACTACGCCGACCTGGTCCTGGACGACACCACCTGCCAGGCGCGGCGCGGCCGGCGCACACTCGATCTCACGCCGGCGGAGTACCGGCTGCTGCGCCACCTCCTCGTCAACGCGCACAAGGTGCTGTCCAAGGAGCAGATCAGCCGGTACGTCTGGGGCGACTTCCGCGGCGACAACGCGATGGAGCAGCTGATCTCCCGCCTCAGGCGCAAGGTGGACCAGGAGGGAGCCGCGCTGATCCACACGCGCCGGGGCTTCGGCTACTGGCTCGGGAGGGCGGCCGGGTAGGGGGTGTTGAGGTTGTGCAGGTGGGCGATGTCGACCGCGTCGGCCGGAAGTAGGCTGCTCCAGGCTCGGCCTAGTCACTGGGGCAGGCTCGCCTGGGGGTGATCGACCTGATGGTTCGTCATGGGTCCGTGGGGGCGGCGCGTCGCGCGGGCAGAGTTCTGGGGCTGGTCGCTGCCGCGGCACTCGCGCTGACGGTGGTGCTCTTGTCGCCCTTCGCGCTGGAGGAGCTCTCCGACTCCAAGGGCGTGGACTGGGACAGGCTCGGTCAGGTCGGCGCGGCGTACGGCTTCACGTCGGCGATCGTCTCGGCGCTGGCGCTGGCCGGAGTCGCCGTTTCCCTGGGCGTCCAGAACCGGCAGGCCAGGGCGGATCAGGTCCAGGGGATCCGCAGCTACTACCTTGAGCTGGTCCGCCTGGAACTCGACGACATGGCGCTGTTCCAGCCTGTCTGGGGCGACACGGACATCGTCGATCCGCATGAACGGAAGCGGCACGTCTATGCCGACCTCATGATGAACTACGCCTGGATGGGCTTCGAGATCGGGACCATTCGCGAGAGCCTGCTGCGGGACATGCTCGCCGGGATGTTCACCGGCGAGGCCGGGCGGCGCTACTGGATCCGGGCCCACGCCTCGTGGATCGCCAGTTCGTCGGGAAGCCGTGTCGGTCGTCGCTTCCTGGCCGTCGTGGGCGAGGAACACGCGAGGGCGGCGGCATCCGGACCTCCGACCCGCTCACCGATCGCTTCCCGCCCACCTGCCGTACCCGCCGTGGGGACGTCGCCCGCGTGGCGGGCATCGGTCGGCGTTCTGGCCGGTCTGGGCGCGGGCCTGGCGCTCGGGTCGCTGCTGCGGAGTCGCCGGTAGGGGCGGCCGACCCCCGACGGGATGACCGCGGTGAGATTTTGCGGAGCAAATGTGGACGCGCTGTGCAGTGGACTGCGGGGCGGGGTCGCGGTGACGTGACCCCGCCCCCTTTTGGTTGCGGCCGCGAGTCGCCGCCGTAACGCGCCCGTCGGTCAACTCTCAGGTAATTCACCTGAGGTAACCCTCCCTGACATCTCTGTCCGGTTCATGGCAACACTGACGATAGGTGATCTGGATCACGTCAGGTCGATGTCAGGCAACTGACCGGAAGGTGTCAGTCCGCTCTGTTTGCATGTGCTCATTGAGGCCTCGTTCCCAGTACCCCGCGTCCCGCCCCACGCGGAGCCCCCCACTACCGAGGAGAGACATGGCCGACACCCTGACCGGCACCGCGCCCGACACGGCCGCGACGGTCCCCGCCTACCCGATGCAGCGGGACGCGCGCTGCCCCCTCGCCCCGCCGCCGGCCGTGCACGGGCTGCGCGACGGGAAACCGATCGGCAGGGTCCGCATCTGGAACGGCGCCACGCCCTGGCTGATCACCCGGCACGCCGACCAGCGCGCCCTGCTCACCGACCCCCGCGTCAGCGACGACGACCTGGAACCCGGCTTTCCCTACGTCAACGCGCACCGCGCCGAGATCGCCCCGCACACCCCGCGGCTGATCACCAACACCGACGCCCCCGAGCACACTCGGCTGCGCCGGACGGTCAACGCGCCCTTCCTCGTCAAGCGCATCGAGGCCATGCGGGCGCCCGTCCAGAAGATCGTCGACGAGCTGATCGACGACATGCTCGCCGGTCCCAACCCGGCCGACCTGCTCACGGCGCTCGCCCTGCCCGTCCCGTCACTGGTCATCGCCGAACTGCTCGGAGTGCCGTACGCGGACCACGACTTCTTCCAGCGCGGCAGCAGCATCGCGCTCGACAGCGCCGCCTCGCCCCAGGAGGCGCGGGAGGCGAGCGGTGCGCTGGCCGCCTATCTGGACAAGCTCATCGGGCTGAAGCTGGAGAACCCGGGCGAGGGTGTGCTCTCCGAGATGGCGGGCCGGGTCGAGACCGGCGAGATGACCCGCGCCGAGGCCGTCCACATGGGCGTCGCCATGCTCATCGCCGGGCATGAGACCACCGCCACGATGATCAGCCTCGGCGCCCTCGCCCTGCTCCAGAACCCCGGCCAACTCGCCCTGGTGCGCGACACGGACGACCCGAAGGTCATCGCCGGAGCGGTCGACGAACTCCTGCGCTACCTCACCATCGTGCAGACCGGCGTCCGCCGCGTCGCCAAGGCCGATATCGAGATCGGCGGCGTCACCATCCGGGCCGGCGAGGGCATGATCTTCGACCTGCACGCGGCGAACTGGGACCCCGAGGCGTTCCCCGAGGCCGACCGCCTGGACATCACCCGCTCCGCCCGTCAACACCAGGCCTTCGGCTACGGCCCCCACCAGTGCCTCGGCCAGAACCTCGCCCGCCTCGAACTCCAGGTCGTCTACGGCACCCTCTACCGCCGCGTCCCGACCCTCCGACTGGCCGCTCCCATCGAGCAGTTGGCGTTCGACCGCACCGGCACGACGTACGGCGTGGCCTGTCTTCCCGTCGCCTGGTGACCACCTCCACGTCAATGCACAAGAGAGCAAAGGACACAGCCATGAAGGTCGAACTCGACGAACCGAAATGCGTCGCCTCCGGGCAGTGCGTGGTCGCCGCCCCCGACGTCTTCGATCAGCGGGACGACGACGGTGTGGCCGTCCTCCTGGAGGAGCACCCCGGTGCCGAACTCGTGGCCGATGTACGGGAAGCCGTGGCGGTCTGCCCGGCCGCGGCCATCCGGCTGGTGGAGCAGTGAAGCGGATCGTCGTCGTCGGAGCCTCGGCCGCCGGACTCGCGGCGGCCGAGACGCTCCGCCGCGAGGGCTACGACGGCACCGTCACCCTCGTCGGCGAGGAGTCCCATCTGCCGTACGACAGGCCGCCGTTGTCCAAGCAGGTCCTCGCCGCCGAGTGGGAACCGGACCGGGTCGCCCTGCGCACCCCGGCCGACCTGGCCGGGCACGACCTCGATCTGCGCCTCGGTGTCGCCGCGACCGCGCTCGACCTCACCGCGCAGGAGGTGTCGCTCTCGGACGGTGCGCAGGTGCCGTACGACGGGCTGATCATCGCCACCGGGGTACGTCCCCGGCGGCTGCCCGGCGAGGGCGCGCACGTTCTGCGCACGCTCGACGACGCGCTCACACTGCGCGAACGGCTCGGTCCCGGGCGGCGGTTGGTCGTGGTCGGCGCCGGTTTCCTCGGCGCCGAGGCCGCCGCCGTGGCCTGGCGTCTCGGCGCTCAAGTGACCTTGTTGGAACCGGCATCCGTCCCCCTGGCGCACGCGGTCGGCGAGCAGGTCGGCCAGGTACTGGCCCAGGCCCACGTGGACCACGGCGTGAACCTGCGCACCGGGGTCTCGGTCACCGAGGTGACCGACGAGGGCGTACAACTCGCGCACGGCGAGGAGATCGAGGCCGACGAAGTGCTCGTCGCGATCGGCTCGTTGCCGAACACCGCGTGGCTCGCCGACAGCGGTCTGTCGGCGGGCGACGGAGTGGTGTGCGACGAGTACTGCGAGGCCGCCCGGAACGTCTACGCGGCCGGTGATGTCGCCCGCTGGTACAACCCGCTGTTCGGTACGTCGATGCGGATCGAGCACCGCACCAACGCGGCCGAGCAGGGCATGGCCGCCGCCCGCAACCTTCTCGGCGCCGACACGCGCAGACCGTTCGCGCCCGTGCCCTACTTCTGGTCCGACCAGTACGACATGAAGATCCAGGCCCACGGCTATCTGCGCGGCCACGACGAAGTCGCCGTCGTGGAGGGGGACTTGGGCGAGCGGCGGTTCGTGGCCGCCTACCGCACCGGCGACCGGCTCGCCGGCGCCCTCGCGGTCGGCATGCCCCCGAAAGCGATCCGCGGCTGGCGGTCGGCCATCGCCGCCGGAGTGAACTGGCAGGAGGCCGTCCATGGCGCAACGACCGTCTGAGGAACCCCGCGACGTCGTCGTGGTCACCGGCGCCGGAGGCATGGGAACGGCGATCGCCCGCCGCCTCGGCAGCGGACGCACCCTGTTCCTCGCCGACGCCTCGCGCGGCCAACTCGACCGCACCGTGGCCGCGTTGCGCGCCGAGGGCTACGCGGCACACGGAGTCCTGACCGACATCTCCGACCGTACGGCCGTCGAGAAGCTCGCGCAGACCGCGGCCGGCGAGGGCCGGGTCCTGGCCGTGGCGCACACGGCCGGGGTCTCCGCCTCGATCGCGTCGGCGCGGACGATCCTGGAGGTCGACCTGCTCGGCACGGTCCACGTCATCGACGCCTTCGAGGCGGTGGCGGGACGCGGCACCGCGCTGGTCGCCGTGTCCAGCATGGCCGGGCACTACGCCTCGCTCAGCCCCGAGGAAGAGGCCGCCCTGGCCACGGCCCCGGCGGACGAACTCCTCTCCCTCGCCGCCGTCACGGCAGTCGGCGACGACTCGCTGCGCGCCTACATGGTCGCCAAACGCGCCAACCATGTGCGCGTGGAGGCCGCCGCGCTCGCCTGGAACCTGCGCGGTGCCCGCATCAACACCGTCAGCCCCGGCGTCGTCTCCACCGCGATGTCGAAGGCGGAGGCCGAATCGCCGCACGGCGGACACATGTTGAAGATGCTGGGCGACTGTGGAGCGGGACGCACCGGCACACCCGGCGAGATCGCCGACGCGGTCGCCTTCCTCACCGGCCCGCAGGCCCAGTTCATCACCGGTACCGATCTGCTCGTCGACGGCGGGCAGGCCGCGTGGGTGCGTCGACACATGCGGCACTGACGGCCCCGCCCAGGACACCGGCCAGTCACAGCGGAAGGGCGGGTCTCGGTCGGTTCAGTCCCGTGACGTGAGAATGCTCAGCGCGTTCGCGGCCACGATGGCTCCAATGCCCGCCCACTCCGCCCAGCCCAGCCGCTGACCGAGGCCGATCCACCCGACCACGGCGGCGAGCACCGGGTTGACACTCATGAACAGCCCGAAGGCCGGAGCCGGCACCCGGCGCAGCGTGAACACATCGGCCAGATACGGCACCGCCGACGACAGCACCCCGGCCGCCACCGCACACCCGGCCGCCGCGAGCGTCGGCGGATGCCGGACGGCGACGACGATCCCGACCGGCAGGAACATCAGCGCGGACACTCCGGCCGCAGCCGCCGAACCCTGCGCGCCGGGGATGCGGTTGCCGACGGTCCGGTTGAGCAGGATGTACGACGCCCAGCAGGTGGCGGCGAGCAGCCCGAGTCCCATGCCCAGGTAGTCGGCCGAGGGGCGAGGCCGCATGAGCGTCACCACGCCCGCCGCCGCGATCAGCGCACAGCAGGCGTCCACGCGGCGCCGGGTCGCGGCCAGCGCGATGGACAGCGGGCCCAGGAACTCCAGCGTCACCGCCAGACCGAGGCCGACCCGGTCGATCGCGGTGTACAGGGACAGGTTCATCGTCCCGAACACCACCGCCAGCAGCAGGACCGGCCACCACTGCCGCCGGGTGAACTCGCGCAGTCGCGGCCTGCCCACGGCGAACAGGACGGCCGCGGCGACGTACTGGCGCACCGCGACCACCCCCACCGGCCCGATGACGGGGAAGGCGAGGGAACCGAGCGCCGCACCGGTCTGGTTGGACAGCCCGCTGCCGGCCATGGTGGCCACCCCGGCGAGGCCCACCCGCGACGACCGAGCGGTGCCATGTGGCGTGGTGGGCGAGGGAGTTGTCGCTGCGGAGGCTCCAGGCATGCTCCGATCGTGCGCCTCACCCGTACTTGCGCAAAATGCATGAGCCGGACGATCTATACGCTGGAGTCATGGATCTGGAGCTGAGGCAGTTGCGCTGTCTCGTCGCGATCGTCGACGAGGGCACCTTCACGGACGCCGCCCACGCGCTCGGCGTCTCCCAGGCAGCCGTCTCCCGCACCCTCGCCTCCCTCGAACAGACCCTGGGCGTACGGATGTTGAGGCGCACCTCCCGATCGGTGACCCCGACGAGCACCGGGCTGCGGGTGGTCGCGCACGCCCGGCGGGTCCTCGCCGAGGTCGACGACCTGGTCCGCGACGCCACCTCGGGCCACGCCCATCTGCGCATCGGCTACGCCTGGTCGGCGCTCGGCCGCCACACGCTCCCCTTCCAGCGCCGCTGGAGCCGGGCGCATCCGGAGACCGACCTGCACCTGATCCGCGTCAACTCGGCCACCGCAGGACTCGGCGAAGGCGCCTGCGACCTGGCCGTGGTCCGCAGACCGCTCGACGACCGGCGGTTCGAGTCGGCCATCGTCGGGCTGGAGCGACGGCTGTGCGCCATGGCCTCCGACGACCCGCTGGCCCGGCGCCGCTCGGTCCGGCTGGCCGACCTCGCCGGGCGGACCCTCCTCGTCGACCGCCGTACCGGCACCACGACCGCCGACCTGTGGCCGGCCGACTCCCGCCCGGTCACCGAGGACATCCACGACGTGGACGACTGGCTCACCGTGATCGCCACCGGCCGCAGCGTCGGCATGACCGCGGAGTCGACCGCCAACCAGTACCCGCGGCCCGGCGTCGTCTACCGGCCGGTGCGCGACGGCGAGCCCATCGCCGTACGGCTCGCCTGGTGGAAGGACGACCCGCACCCCGCCACCCAGGCCGTACTGGAACTGCTCACCGCGCTCTACCGCGAGACCTGAGCCGCTCACCCCTTCGGCCCACGTCGGTGGCCACCGTCGGGCGCCCGCTCGACGCTGAGCCCATGAGCCCTGGTCATGCCCACTCCTCGAAGCGGACGAGGATCGTCCTCCTGGTGGCCGTCGTCGTCGCGGCCCTCGTCACGGGCCTCGCGCTGCTGCCCGACACGTTCTCGGCGGACGCCGACGCGAGCGTCACAAGGGTCACCGCCGTGGGCGACGTGGGCAGGAACCTGCCGGTCACCAAGCCCACGATCGACTGCGCCGACCTGCTCCAGAAGGACTTCGGCGCCCTCGACGACGCGGCGACCTCCGTCGCCTCCGCGACCGTCGTGGCCAAGGGCGGTACGAACGCGTACGAGTACTGCGACGTCAAGGGCACCGTCGCCCCGCAGATCCAGTTCGAACTGCGGCTGCCGACACAGACGTACCGGCAGCGCTATCTCCAGGAAGGCTGCGGCGGCTACTGCGGGATGGTCGGCGTCAGTGCCCGGCCTGCCGCCTCCACCGGCTGCGTCCCCGTCACCGACGGCTCCTTCGCCCTCGGCCAGGACAACCAGGGCCATGTCTCCACCTCCGGCGCGGGCGGCGGCTCCGCCGAGGTCTGGGCGACGAACCCACAGCTCAAGGTGGACTTCGGCTACCGGGCCGAGCATGCCTTCGCCACCGCCGCGAAGGCGATCACCAAGGCCTTCTACGGCGCCGAGCCGACGTACTCCTACTACGACGGCTGCTCGGACGGCGGGCGCGAGACGCTGATGGAGGTGCAGCGCTACCCCGGCGACTTCAGTGCCGCCCTGGTCGGCGCCCCGGCCTTCAACCAGACCGCGCTCAACGCGATGCAGGAGGCGTATCTCTCCACCGTCGACTTCCGCGCGGACGGCTCGACGATCCTGCCCGCCTCGAAACTCCCCATGCTCCACAGGGCCGTGATCGCGAAGTGCGCCGACCCCAAGCTGAACAACGACCTCATCCAGGACCCGGCGGCCTGCACCTTCGACCCGGCGAGCCTCAAGTGCGCCGATAACAAGGACAGTTCGGGCTGTCTCACCGCCGAGCAGATCGACGTCGTACGGAAGGCGTACGCGGGCGTGACCGCACCGGACGGCACCCATCTCTACACCGGCGGCCAGCCCTACGGCTCCGAGGCCGCCTGGGAGGGGCTGTTCATTCCGAAGGCCGGTCAGGGGCAGAGTTCGGTGCAGCTGTACGGGATCGGCCTCGGGTTCCTGCGCTGGGTCGGCAAGTGGGAGGCCGACCCGACGCTGAAGCTCGACGGGTCGCTGTTCACCGTCGACACCTTCAAGGCGTACCAGCGCGAGGTCTCCGGGATCTACGACGCCACCGACCCGGATCTCACCAAGTTCCACCAGGCGGGCGGCCGGCTCATCCAGTGGCACGGGCTGACCGACCCCGACATCCCGCCCACCGGCACCCGGGCCTACCGCCAGGCCATGATCGACACCATGGGGCAGGGCGAGGTCGACGACTTCTACCGTCTGTACCTGTTCCCCGGCGTCAACCACTGCGGCGGCGGTGAGGGACCCGACAGCTTCGACCTGCTGAGCAAGCTGATCGACTGGCGGGAGACCGGGAAGCTGCCGGGCGCCGTCATCGCGTCCAAGACCAGCGGCGGCAACCAGCCCGGGGGACCGGCCGGCGGTCAGCTCGGCGGTGGCGACACGAAGGCCTCCGCGAGCAGCAGCGCGCCCACCGTCGAGTACACCCGGCCCGTCCACCCGTACCCGCAACTGGTCGCCTACGACGGCTCCGGCGACAAGAAGGACGCGGCCAACTACCGTGCCTACACGCCCGACAAGCTGCCCGACGACCACTTCAAGTGGGCCGGATCCTTCACCTCCGGCTACCAGGAGTGGTGCGACACGAAGGACGGCAAGTCGATGAGCTGCACCCGTCACAAGCCGTAGTAGAAGCGGGTTCACCGCCCGTCCATGGCCGGTCCATGGGCGGGCGGCGGCATGTCTGAGGTAAGTATGGGCTGAGCCATGCCTGCAATACGGCGGACAAAATTGTTGACAATCTTGTTTGGCTAGATTTAGGTTCGACAGGCACTCACTCAGGGAGGGCAACGATGCCGAAAGAAGCCCGTCCGAGCACCGGGGAGCAGGCCAAGCAGCATGCGCTCACGCAGCTGCGGCAGGCGATCCTGCACGGCGACATGGCACCGGCACAGCGGCTGGTGGAGAACGAGCTCGCCGAGCAACTCGATGTGACGCGGGCCAGCATCCGCGCGGCGTTGATCGATCTGGCGGCCGAAGGACTGGTCGAGCGGATCCGCAACCGGGGCTCCCGGGTGCGGGTGGTGACCGTGGAGGAAGCGGTCGCCATCACGGAGTGCCGCATGGTCCTGGAGGGACTGTGCGCGGCGAAGGCGGCCGTCGCGGCCAGCGACGAGCAGCTGACCGAACTGGCGGACCTGGGCCGGGCCATGACCAAGGCCGTGGCCGACGGCGAGCCCGTGACGTACTCCGAGCTCAACCACGAACTGCACGACAAGGTCCGGGAGTTCTCCGGCCAGCAGACGGCCTTGGCCCTGCTGGAACGGCTCAACGCCCAACTGGTGCGTCACCGCTTCCAGTTGGCGCTGCGGCCGGGGCGTCCGCAGCAGTCCCTGAACGAGCATCTGGCCATGATCGAGGCGATCACGGCCAGGGACCCGCAGGCGGCCGAGGCGGCCGTCCGCGCCCATCTCACCAGTGTGATCGAGGCGTTGCGCGACTGAGGCGCGGCGGCTCGGCACGCCCGGGGCGGGCGCACACCTGTCCACCAAGGAGATTGACGCAATGACGCACGGCAACGCGCCCGCCTCCCCCACGCTCGACGACGCTCGCGCGGGGGGACCCCCATCACGATCGACACTCGTCGTCACGGCGCACGCCGGGGACTTCGTGTGGCGGGCGGGCGGAGCCATCGCCCTGGCCGCCGCCCGTGGCGAGAAGGTCACCATCGCCTGTCTGACCTTCGGCGAGCGCGGCGAGTCCGCCAAGGCCTGGCGCGAGGGCAAGCAGCTGGACGAGATCAAGGCGATCCGCCGGGACGAGGCCGAGCGCGCCGCGGCCACCCTCGGCGCCGAGGTCCGTTTCTACGACGCCGGCGACTACCCCCTGGTCGCCACCGCCGAGTTGACCGACCGACTCGTCGCCGTCTACCGCGAGACGCAGCCGGACGTCGTGCTCACCCACCCCACCGAGGACCCGTACAACGGCGACCACCCGGCCGCCAGCCGGATGGCGCTGGAGGCCCGCGTCCTGGCGCAGGCCATCGGCTACCCCGGCGAGGGCGAGATCATCGGCGCCCCGCCGGTCTTCTACTTCGAGCCGCACCAGCCCGAGATGAGCGGCTTCAAGCCCGAGGTCCTCCTCGACATCACCGAGGTCTGGGACACCAAGCGCAAGGCGATGGAGTGCCTCGGCGCCCAGCAGCACCTGTGGGACTACTACACCGACCTGGCCGTCCGCCGCGGTGTCCAGCTCAAGCGCAACGCCGGCCCGAACCTGGGCCTGGCCCACAAGACGATGGCCGAGGCGTACATGCGCCCGTACCCGCAGATCGCGAAGGAGCTGGCATAGCCATGGGCGGCGTGATCGTCACCAACCCGCCGAAGGCGGACGCGAAGGACGTCGAGGCGCTGGCCGCCTTCGGCGTGGCCACCGTGAGCGAGGCCATGGGCCGCACCGGTCTGCTCGGTCCGTCAATCCGCCCTGTGCAGCAGGGAGTTCGGGTCGCCGGCACCGCCGTCACCGTGCTCAGCTGGCCCGGCGACAACCTCATGATCCATGCGGCCGTGGAGCAGTGCGCCGAGGGGGACATCCTCGTCGTCACCACCACTTCCCCGTGCACGGACGGCCTGTTCGGCGAGCTGTTCGCCACCGCGCTGCAGCAGCGCGGGGTGCGCGGAGTCGTCCTCAACACCGGCATCCGAGACACTCAGGAACTGCGCGACATGGGCTTCGCCGCCTGGTCCCGGGCCGTCTCCTCCCAGGGCACCGTCAAGGCCACCGGCGGCTCGGTCAACGTGCCCATCGCCATCGACGGCCAGGTCGTCCGCCCCGGTGACGTGATCGTCGCCGACGACGACGGCGTGGTGGTCGTACCGCGCGAGAAGGCCCGTGAGACCGCCGAGAGGTCCGAGGCCCGCGAGGCGAAGGAAGCGGCCACCCGCGCCGCCTTCCTGGAGGGTCAACTGGGCCTGGACCGCTACGGGTTGCGCGACACCCTCAAGCAACTCGGCGTCGAGTACCGGTCGTACGAGGAGTACACCGGAGCCGGGTCGTGACCGGGCCCGCGGAGGTGCGCTGCATGCTGATGCGCGGCGGCACCTCCAAGGGCGCCTACTTCCTGGCCGAGGACCCCCCCGCCGACCCCGCCGAACGCGACGACCTGCTGCTGCGCGTCATGGGCAGCCCCGACCCGCGCCAGATCGACGGCCTGGGCGGCGCCCACCCGCTCACCAGCAAGGTCGGCGTGGTCTCCGTCTCGGCCGACCCCGAGGCCGACGTCGACTATCTGTTCCTGCAAGTCGCTGTCGACCGACCTGAGGTGACGGATCGTCAGAACTGCGGCAACATCCTCGCCGGAATTGGCCCGTTCGCCGTGGAGCGGGGGCTCGTGGCCCCCGCCGACGGCGAGACGTCCGTCCGTATCCGCATGCTCAACACCGGGGAACTGGCGATCACGAGCTTCCCCACGCCCGGCGGCCGGGTCGACTACACAGGCGCCGCCGAAATCTCCGGTGTACCCGGCACCGCGGCCGCCGTGGTCATCGAATTCCCGCAGGGCAGCAGCCCGTTGCTGCCGACGGGCCGGATCCGGGACGTCCTCGCCGGCACCGAGGTGACGTGCGTCGACAACGGCATGCCGGTCGTCCTGATCCCGGCCACCGCACTGGACGTCACCGGCTACGAGAGCCCCCAGGACCTGGAAGAGAACCTGATGCTCGCCGACCGTCTCCGGGAGATCCGCCTGGAGGCCGGCAAGCTGATGGGCCTCGGGGACGTCGAGAGCACCACCGTGCCCAAGCTCAGCCTGCTGGCACCGCCCCGGGACGGCGGAGCGGTGATGACCCGCACCTTCATCCCCGTGCGCTGCCACACCTCGATCGGCGTCCTCGGCGCCGCGAGCGTGGCGGCGGGGCTGCTCCTGCCCGGCGGGGTGGGGGAGGGCATCGCCGACGTCTCTGCGCAAAGTGACCGAATTCGCATCGAGCATCCCAGCGGATTCCTGGACATCGAAACCAGCGTGACCCCCGCATCCGGCGAGACCGCTCCCGTGGTCCGCAGAACCGCCGTGGTGCGTACCGCCCGCAAGATCTTCGACGGCACCGTCTTCCCCCGGTCCGCCGACACAACCCCCACACCCGCACCCGTACGACCCCTTGGAGGCAACGATGGCTCCGCCGCTCGGTGACATCGCCCATATCGGCCACGCCCAGCTCTTCACCCCGGACCTGGACGCCAGTGTCGCCTTCTTCACCGACTACCTCGGGCTGACCGCCAACGGGCAGGACGGCGACACCGTCTACCTCCGCACCTACGACGACTACGAGCACCACAGCCTGGTCCTCACCGCCCGAGAACAGCCCGGCCTCGGCCGCCTCGCCCTGCGCACCTCCAGCGAGGAGGCCCTCCAGCGCCGTATCGAGGCGATCGAGGAGGCGGGCGGAACCGGCCGATGGGTCGAGGACGAGCCAGGCCTCGGCAAGCTGTACATCACCACTGACCCCGACGGCCACGAGCACGCCCTGTACTGGGAGAGCGAGCACTACCAGGCCCCCGACGAGCTGAAACCGGCTCTGAAGAACCAGCCGCAGGCCAAACCCAACCGGGGTGTCGGCGTACGGCGCCTCGACCACATCAACTTCCTTGCCGCGGACGTGCTTTCCAGTGCCGAGTTCCAGGAACACGTGCTGGGCGCAAGGCCGACGGAGCAGATCCAGCTCAACAGCGGGCGGATCGCGGCGCGTTGGCTGACCTACACGAACAAGTCGTACGACGTCGTGTACACCAAGGACTGGACCGGTTCGACCGGGCGGCTGCACCACATCGCCTTCGCGACCGACACCCGTGAGGACATCCTGCGCGCGGCCGATCTCGCCATCGACACGGGCGTGTTCATCGAGACGGGCCCGCACAAGCACGCCATCCAGCAGACGTTCTTCCTCTACGTCTACGAACCCGGCGGCAACCGCATCGAGTTGTGCAATCCGCTCACCCGACTTGTCCTGGCGCCCGACTGGCCGCTGATCACCTGGACCGAGGAAGAGCGGAAGAAGGGGCAGGCCTGGGGCCTGAAGACCATCGAGTCGTTCCACACGCACGGGACTCCGCCGGTCGGCTGAGCGGCGCGCAGGAGTCACCGGAGTCACCCTCACGCGATTGTCGATGAGATTGTTGACAAAAATGTTGACTATCCGGGGGGTGACTCCTTAGCGTCTGGCGCACCAAGCACGAGAGGTAACCAACGATGTCTTCCTCCCCCTCCCCGTCCCCCGCTCTGTCCGCCCGCGGCAGCCGATTGGCCCTGCTGGTCATCGGTCTGTGCTGGCTGGCCGTCCTCTTCGACGGCCTCGACATGTTCATCTACGGCTCGGTGCTCCCGCACCTGCTGGAGACGAAGACCTTCGGTCTCACCGCGGACCAGGCCGGCGACCTCGGCAGCTACGCCACCTTCGGCATGCTGGTCGGCGCCCTGACCGCGGGCACGGTCGCGGACCGGATCGGCCGCAAGCAGCTGATGATCGCCTGCGTGACGCTCTTCTCGCTCGCCTCCGGCATCTGCGCGGTCTCCGGCAGCGTCGAGGTCTTCGGCCTCGGCCGCACCCTCGCCGGCGTCGGCCTCGGCGGGCTGCTGCCCACCGCGATCAGCATGGTCTCCGACTACGCCCCGCGCGGCCGGACCGCCCTCACCATCGGCATGCTGATGACCGCCCACCACGCCGGCGGCATCCTCTCCGCCTACGTGGCCAAGTGGCTGGTGGATCCGGTCGGCTGGCGCGCCGCCTTCTGGGTCTGCGTCCTGCCGCTGCTCTTCGTCCCGGTGCTGCTGAAGTTCCTGCCCGAGTCGCTGAGCTTCCTGGTCGCCAAGGGCCGCGCCGCCGAGGCCACCGCCCTCGCCGAGCGCTTCGAGGTCGAACTCCCCGCCGCCACCGGCAAGAAGACCGCGGCCGACCGCTGGGACGCCCTGCGCAACCTCTTCAGCGGCGGCCAGTGGATCCAGACCCTGCTGTACTGGTTCGCCTCCTTCGGCGGCCTGCTCCTCGTCTACGGCGTCGCCACCTGGCTGCCCACCCTGATGCGCGCCGAGGGCTACGCGCTCGCCGACGCGCTCACCTTCGTCGTCGTCTTCAACCTCGGTGGCATCGTGGGCATGCTCGCCGCAGGCCGCGCCGCCGACCGCTTCGGCGCCCCGCGCATCTCGGCGATCTGGTTCGCGCTCACCGCCGTGGGTGTCTTCCTGCTCGGTGTCCACATGGGCCAGGCGGTGACGATGCTGGTCGTCTTCCTCACCGGCGTCTTCCTCAACAGCGCCCAGACGATGATCTACGCGACGGTCTCCATCCGCTCCACCCCCGACAACCGCGCCACGGCGGTCGGCTGGACCTCCGGCATGGGCCGCTTCGGCGCCGTGTTCGGCCCGTGGCTCGGCGGCCGGCTGCTCGCCTCCGGCAACGGCGACTGGGGCTTCACGTCCTTCGCCATCGCCGGTCTGTCGTCGATGGTCTTCATCGGGATCGCCGCCCTGCGCAGCTCGAAGCAGGCCGCCCGGACCAGCACCCCGCAGGAGCTGGTCGGCACCCACTGACCGGGAAGGGCACACACGGAGGCGCCCGCGTCGAAAGACGCGGGCGCCTCCGTGTGCGGCGGGTCAGTCCTTGCCCATCTGGTCCTCCGCCGACAGGTGTTCCACCGTCTTGCCGGTCTCCGTGAAGGTCCGGGTCACGTACCCCGACGAGTACACCCACAGGATGCGCAACGGTGTGTCACCGACGTTCCGGAACAGGTGCGGGATCGGTGAGGGGACGTACGTGGTGTCGTACTGCTCCAGCCGCGTCACCTCGCCGTCGACCCACACCTCCGCCTCGCCCTCCAGGATCGTCACGTGCTCGTCGCAGTTGTGCGAGTGCAACGGCGCCCCGGAGCCGACCGGATACACGCTCATGCCACTGGTGATCAGGTTCTCCCCGCCCGCCGACGGTGTCGTGATGAGGGGTGTCGAGGCGACGGCACCGCCCCGGTCGAGTACGGGCACGGACGCGACCTTGATGATCGTGGTCATCCGGAGTTCCTTTCCACTTACACACTTCTGCGTCGAACGACGTTAGGCCTCGCGCGGGGGAATGGGTGCCCTCTGGCGTGCAGCTTTACCTTGCGCTTCCAGAGGGGTGGGCTTTCCGGACCCGGCTGTAGCGTCGGTACGCATCGCACGGCTTCACGAACCGTGCACGTAGCGTGCCGGAAAGAAAAGGCAGGTATCGGCCCATGAGGCTCCCCGTTCTCACCGAAGAGGAAATGGACCCGCGCCAGCAGGAACTGGCCGCCCGCATCGCCGGCCGGCGCGGCGCCGTCCGCGGCCCCTTCCGGGTCTGGCTGCACAGCCCGGAGATGTGCGAACGGGCCGAATCCCTCGGTGCGTTCGCCCGCTTCGACAGCAGCCTCCCCAAGCACCTGAGCGAACTCACGCTGCTGATGGCCGCCCGCAACTGGGACGCGCAGTATTCCTGGAACGCCCATGTCCACCAGGCGATCGAGGCCGGCATTCCGGAAGCCGCCGTCAAGGCGATCGCGGAGAAGCGCGAGGCCGTTTTCGACAACGAGGCGGACCAGGCCTTCTACCAGTTCTGCCGCGAGATCCTCGACGACCACTTCGTCACCGACGCGACCTTCGCCGCCGCACTGGAGCACTTCGGTTCCAAGGGCCTCGTCGACACCATCGGCGCGCTCGGCAACTTCACCATGCTCGGCATGTGCCTCAACACCTTTCAGGTGGACCTCCAGGCAGACAAGGAACCCCCGTTCCCGGACATCCGCGGCTACGGCCGTGTCGCCCCGGACGGCGCCTACGGCACCGCGCCGCGCGCGTGACGAACCCCGGGGGGAGACGCGGTACGGCGCCGGCCGCCCGCAAGGCGTTCGGCGCGGCCGGCAAGAAGGCCGTGAAGATCGTGACCGCCAGGGGAACGGACGAGGGACTGGCCGTCGTCAAGGACGGACGGCTCTCCGCCACCGTCGCGAACTCGGCCTGGTCGATCGACCGGACCGCGGTCAAGACGCCGTCGGCATCCTGGCCAAGAAGAAGGTTGACAATATTGCCAACATTCCTCTTTTGTTGGTCACCAAGGACAACTTGAACAAGGCACCCCAGTACTGCCCCAAGCGACACAGTCGCGCGGGCAGCGATGCCTGTCCCCGCACCGTCCCGAGCCGCCCGTCCGGCACATCGCCGGAATGTCCTGACAGAGCCGCTACAAGGACATTCCGGATCGTGTCGGACCCCTACGCACGACCGGCACCGCCGCCGGGGCCCACCCCTGGCACACGTGGGCCTCCGGAGGAATCATGGATCGACTGCTCCTCATGCACAGCTTCGTCACCGTCGCCCAGGCCGGCAGCTTCAGCGGCGCCGCCAAGAAGCTGGGCTCGTCGGGCTCACTCGTGTCGCGCCACGTCGCCGAACTGGAGCGACAGGTGGGCGTCCGCCTCGTCAACCGCACCGCCCGCTCGGTGAGCCTCACCGAACCGGGACTGCGGTACGCCGAGTTCGCGGCCCGCATCCTCGACGAGATCGAGGCCGAGGACGCCGTCATCTCGCACCTCCACGACCGCGCCGAGGGCACCCTGAGCATCATCTGCCCGAAGTGGATAGGCAGCCTGGACCTCGGAGACGCGATCGCCGCCTTCTCCGCCGCCCACCCCAAGATCCACGTCCGCTTCGAGCTGGGCGGCATGTCGGACCGTACGTACGACTTCCTGGACAGCGGCTTCGACGTGGCCTTCCACACCCGTGACCTCCGCGATTCGAGCGTCCGCCTGAAGAAGATCGCCTCCCTGCCTTTCGTGCTCTGCGCCTCCGAGAAGTACCTGGAGCGCTGCGGCCCGCTCACCGAACCCAACGGCCTCGCCCACCACGAGTGCCTCGTCCACGTCAACGACCCGGTCTGGCGCATCGGCCACGGACACACGAGCACCCTGCACAAGATCCGCAACGTGGCGTTCTCCTCCAACTCCTACCTCGCGCTCCAGAAGGCCGCCGTCCACGGCCGAGGCATCGCCCTGCTCCCACAGCGCCCCGCCTACGACGACCTCCTCTCCGGCGCCCTCAAGGTCCTGCTGCCCGAACTTGCCGTACCCGACCGCCCGCTCTTCGCGATCTACGGCCCCGGCCAGGCCACCCCGCGCAAGGTCAGCGTCTTCCTGGACTTCCTTGCCGAATGGTTCGCCCAGAACCCCATTCCGGCCATCCGTGCGTAGCCGCAAGAAACGATTGCGAATTCAGGCGAGCCCGGACCATTGAGGCCTTCACCTCCTGAAATCTAGGCTCGCCGGGCGACCCGCGAAACGAGGCATCCATGGGAATCCAGAGAATCGAATCGGTCACCTACGGCATCGACGACGTAGACGAATGTGTGCGTTTCTTCGTCGACTTCGGGCTGTTCCTGCTGGAGCGCACCGAGGAGCACGCGGTCTTCGAGACGCTCGCCGGACAGACCCTCCACCTGGATACCGTGCCCGGCCCGCTGCTGCCGCCGCCGGTGGAGGCCGGGCCGACGATCCGTGAGGTCGTCTGGGGCGTCGACACCCCCGAGGAACTGGCCCGGCTGGTCGCCGCCGCCGGCCGTGACCGCAAGATCCACGAGAGCGCCGACGGTGTCTTCCACACCGTGGACGAGAGCGGCTTCGGCGTCGGACTCACCCTGGCCCGCCCGAAGGACGTGGACGTCACCCCCCGCCCCGCCAACGCGACGGGCAGTGTCGACCGCTGGAACACCGCGCTGGAACCGCTCACCCGGGCCTTCCCGCTGCGCATGTGCCATGTCGCGCTGAACATCGCCAAGGAGGGACGCGAGGAGGCCGTCGTTTTCTACACCGAGCGGCTCGGCTTCCGGCCCACCGACGTCGTCGAACCGATGGGCGTCTTCATGCAGGCACCGGGCGACGACGACCAGCACACCGTGCTGCTGTGCCACCGCCCCGACCGCGCCGGCGTCAACCACATCGCCTACGAGGTCCCCGGCTTCGACGACGTCATCGAGGGCGGCAACTTCATGATCGAGCGCGGCTGGCGGGAGGCCCGCAAACTCGGCCGCCACACGGTCGGTTCCAACGTCTTCCGATTCGTCCACGCCCCCTGCGGAGGTCGCGTCGAGTACGCGGCCGACATGGACCGCGTCGACGACACCTACGAGACCCGCGTCCACGAGACCACCCCGCCGCACCACATCTGGGCACTGCGCTCCAACCGCGACCAGGACGCCCCCGCCACCTGACTCTCCTCCCCAGCCTGAGAGGGCACCCACTCATGACCTCCGACCACGGCTACCCCGCCGTCCGCATGTACATCGCGGGCGAGTGGTGCCAGGGCGGCACCGGACGGACCGCCCCGATCGTGAACCCGGCCACCGAGAAGGTGATCGGCGACGTACCCCTCGCCACCGCCGCCGACCTCGACCGCGCCCTCGAAGCGGCCACCGAGGGCTTCCGCACCTGGCGCAACACCCCGATCGGCAAGCGCTCCGCGATCCTGCACGCAGCCGCCGACCTCATCACCGAGCGCGCTCCCGAGATCGGCCGGATCATGGCCCAGGAACAGGGCAAGCCGCTGCGCGAGGGCACCACCGAGGCCCTGCGCACCGCCGACACCCTGCGCTGGCACATCGAGGACGCCCGCCGTGCCTACGGCCGGATCATCCCGTCCGCACCCGGTACCGTCCTCACCGTCCGCCGTGAACCCGTGGGCCCCGTCGCCGCGTTCGTGCCGTGGAACTTCCCCGTCGGCGGCCCCAACCGCAAGCTCTCCTCCGCCCTCTCCGCAGGCTGCTCGATCGTCATCAAGGCGTCCGAGGAGACCCCGGGTACGGCCGCCGCCCTGGTCGCCTGCTACGCCGACGCCGGGCTCCCGGCCGGTGTCCTCAACCTCGTCTTCGGCGAACCGGCCGAGGTCTCCGCCCACCTGATCCCCTCGCCGCGGATCCGCCTGGTCGCCTTCACCGGCTCGGTCCCGGTCGGCAAGCTCCTGGCGGCACAGGCCGGCGAGGTCATGAAGCCCACCCTGATGGAACTCGGCGGCCACGCCCCGGTCATCGTCTGCGCCGACGCCGACCCGGTGAAGTCCGCCCGCAAGGCGGCCCAGGCGAAGTTCTTCAACGCCGGCCAGGTGTGCACCTCGCCGAGCCGCTTCTTCGTCCACGCGAGCATCGTCGAGGAGTTCACCGCCGAGTTCGTGAAGGCAGCCCAGGAAGTCACCGTGGGAGAGGGCCTCGACGCCGACACCACCATGGGCCCGCTCGCCAACGAGCGGCGACTGCAGGCCATGGAGAACCTGGTCGCCGACGCCGTCGAACGCGGCGCCAAGGTGCTCACCGGCGGTCAACGCCTCGCGCGCGACGGCTACTTCTACGCCCCGACCGTCCTCACCGACGTACCGGCGGACGCGAAGCTGATGCACGAGGAGCCCTTCGGCCCGCTCGCGCCGATCGTCCCGTTCACCGACCTGGACGAGACGCTGGCCCTCGCCAACGCCCTGCCGTACGGCCTCGCCGCCTACGGCTTCACCGAGTCCGCCGCCACCGCCGAGAAACTCTCGGACGCGCTGGAGGCCGGCATCCTCTCCATCAACCACTGCGGCGGCTCCGTCGCCGAGGCCCCCTCCGGCGGCGTCAAGGAGAGTGGCTACGGCAGGGAGGGCGGCCCCGAGGCCCTCGACGCCTACCTCGTCACCAAGCGCGTCTCCCACCTGCTGGCGGGCTGAACCGCCATGAGGTACACCCGTGTTGCGGTCGGCGGCCGGGCGGTGTGGGGCCGCGTGGGGGAGGAGGACATCGAGCTGCTGTCCGAGTCCCCCCTCGACGGCGACCCCTCGGTCCTCGGCACGGTGCCGGTCGCCGACGCCCACTGGCTGCCCGTCGTCGTCCCGCCCGTCTTCTACGCCGTCGGCATGAACTACCCGCGGCACATCGCGCACGCCCGCGCCGAGACGCCCACCCGCCCCGAGGTCGGCTACCGGGCCAACAACGCGCTCACCGGCCACCGTTCGCCCATCGTCAAGCCGGACGAGGTCGAGGGCCGCTTCGAGGCCGAGCCGGAACTGGTCGCCGTCATCGGCCGCACCTTGCGCCACGCGACGTACGACGAGGCCCGCAAGTCGGTCTTCGGCTGGACCATCGGCAACGACGTCAGCGCCCGCACCTGGCAGCACCAGGACCGCTCCTTCTGGCGCAGCAAGAACAGCGACACGTTCAAGCCCATGGGCCCCTGGATGGAGACCGATGTCGATGCCCTGGCCCAGACCACGACACTCCGTGTGAACGGGGAGGTCCGCGCCTCGTTCGCCACCGGCGACATGGTCTTCGACCCGTTCGACCACATCGTCGAGCTCACCAAGCACATCACCATGCACCCGGGGGACGTGCTGTGGATGGGCGCCGAGTCCACCTGCCAACTCGAACCAGGGGACACCGTGGACATCGAGATCAGCGGCATCGGCGTCCTGTCCAACCCCGTACACAGTGAAGGGAATCCGTCATGAGCAGCGCACCCCGCTACATCCACCACGTCAACTTCCCCACCACCGACCCCGACCGGACCGCCGAGTGGTACACGAAGGTCTTCGGGATGAAGCGCATCATGCCCAAGTCCAACTCCCGTGTGGTGCTGATGACCCGCGGCAACTTCGACCTCCACTTCACACCGGTCGAGGAGATGGAGCGCATGGCGCCCTATCACTTCGCCGTCGAGGTCGACGACTGGGACGAGTTCCTCGCCCACCTCGGGGACTTGGGCATCCGGCACACCCGGCCGATCGAACGGCCCGAGAACCAGTCGAAGTTCTGCTACATCCACGACCCCGACCACACGATGATCGAGCTCGTCTTCCACGGTCGGCGCCCCAACTAATCCCGCGCGTACAGGAGTTCACCCCCATGCCCATCGCCGACTCCGACGGCACCTCCATCTACTACGAGCGCCACGGCAGCGGTCCGGCGATCCTGTTCGTGCACGGCAGCGGCGGCCACCACGCCGCATGGTGGCAGCAAGTGGCAGCGCTGCGAGCCGAGTTCACGGTCGTCACCGTGGACCTGCGCGGCTTCGGCAAGTCCGACTCGTCCATGCCCGAGTTCGACGGCCAGGACTTTCCCGGCGACGTCGTCGCCGTATTGGACCAGGAGGACCTGACCGACGCCATGTTGGTCGGCCAGTCCATCGGCTCCGTCGCCGCCCTGCGCGCCGGACTGCTGCGGCCCGAGCGGGTCGGCTCCGTCGTGCTCGGCCACTCGCTGGGCGGCATCAGCCACCCCGAGTTGAGGGAACTGGCAGCCGCCGACCGCGCCGAGGCCGTCAAACTGCCGGTCATCGACCGCCTGTTGACGAAGCGGTTCCAGGAGGAGCGGGCCGACCTCACCTTCCTGTTCCAGCAGATGGGCACGTTCAACGTGGCCAAGATGCAGGACCTGCGCAACCTCGACACCAACGGCCCGTCCCTGGACGACATCCGGGACTCGGGCGTCAAGGTCGCCTTCCTCGCGGGCGAGAAGGACGCGGTGCTCAGCGTGAAGACCGTGACCCGCGCCCACGAACTGCTGGCCGGCTCGCACCTGGAGATCGTCCCGGACGCCCCGCACTCCATGTACTGGGAGACGCCCGCCAAGTACAACGCCGCCGTCGCCCACCTGCGCCGCACCCTCACCGCACCGAAGGAAGCAGCATGAGCAGCCTCACCCTGGACGCCGCCGAGGAGATCATCGACGCCGCCCACAAACGCGCCCAGTCGATCGGAAAGGCGGTGAGCGTCGCCGTCGTGGACGCGGGCGGCTTCCCCATCGCCATCCGCCGCCCGGACGGCGCCCGCCCGCTCACCCCGGACATCGCCCGCGCCAAGGCGTACACGGCGGCCATCATGCAGCGGCCCGGCAAGATGCTGAAGAAGTGGCAGGAGAGCCAGCCGGTCTTCTTCTCCCAGCTCTCCCAACTCCCCGGTGCCGCAATGCCGATCATGGCGACCGAAGGCAGCCTCACCATCAAGAAGGACGGCGAGATCATCGGCGGCCTCGGCATCGCGGGCGGTACCGCCGACGAGGACCAGCAGATCGCCGAGGAGGTCCTCGCCTCGCTCGGCTACGAACTGGAGTTCGCCGCCTGGGGAGTTGCGGGCAAGCCCGCCCCGTCCTCGCCCGGAAAGGACGCATGAGCCATGGCGGATACGTTCAACTACCGCATCGACCACCAGGGCAGCCTGGTCCGCCCCGTCGAGCTGACCGCCGCCCGCGCGGCCGGCGACCCCGAAGCGCTGAAGGAGGCTGAGCTCCAGGCGGTCAGGGAGGCGGTCGTCTTCCAGCGCAAGCTGCGCTCCACCGTCGTCACCGACGGCGACTTCCCCCGAGAGGACTTCCGCAGCGCGGTTCTTGACGGAGTATCAGGTTTCCGGCGCACTGACGAGACCGACGCCGACGGCCTGGTCCGCTGGGTCGCGGAATCCCTGCCGAAGGCCAACGGCCCCCTGCTCGCGGACTGGGCGGCACGGCTCACCGAACTCACGGTGATCGCCCCGAAGGTCTCGCTGCCCTCGCCCGCGTACCTCGCCGCCACCACCTTCCAGCCCGGTCTCGGCCCTTCCTCCGCACGGGAGTTGGGGGAGGCCCTCGCGGAGATCGTCCTCACGGAGATCGAGACACTGGTCGCTAAGGGAGTGCGCCTGATCCAGCTCAACAACCCCCTTCTGCTGGGGCAGTTGGCCACCGACCCGGCGGACCCCGGCGCGCTCTCCTTCGAGGACGCACTCGCCGTCGACGCCCTGGCGGTACGCCTGGACGAGCGCCCCGAGGGCGTACGGATCGGCGTGGCCCCCGGCCCGGTCGCCCCGGCCGCGGTGGACCGGGCCCGTGCCGAGCTGCTCTACGGCGCGATCGGCGCAGACCGCTGGATCCTGCCCTTCGACCAGGGCACCCCTGCCGAGCTCGCCCTGGTCAAGGCCCTGCCGGAGGGCCGTGACTTCTGCCTGGGTGTCGTCGACGCGACCATGCCCGGGCTGGAGGACATCGACACGGTGATGGCGAGGCTCGACGCGGTCGGCGAGTTCAAGGACCTGGAGGACGGAGCCGTAGCACCGTCCCGGGGCTTCGCCGACGTGGCGAGCCGGCCGCTGCTGACCACCGAGGAACAGCGCCGGAAGATCGAGCTGGTGGAGACGGTCGCCCGCTATGTCTGGGGCAACGAGTTCTGACGCGCGAGCTGGGAAGCGCGGCACCGCGCTTCCCAGCAAGGTCCGTCAGAGGACCTCGGCGAACGTCACCTTCCGGTCGGTCAGCAGCGGCCAGATCGTCCGCACGATCAGCTCGTCGAAGTGGTCGGCCGCCTTGTGCGCCTCGAAACCGGCCACGTCGGCGTACTGCTCGTACAGCACGAAACTCCCCGGTACGTCCGCCTCGGCGTGCACCTCGTACGCCAGGTTCGCCGGCTCGGCACGGGTCTGCTCGCGCACCTTCAGCAACGCGGCCCGCACCGTGGCCTCGTCGGTGGGGTCGCAGAAGTAGCGGGCGATGACTGCGTAGGCCATGTCGTGTCTCTCCTCGGTCGATCCGCGGCGGATCCTCGGCTCCCGGCGGCGTGGCACATGCCGTCCGGCCAGCCGATTCCAGCACGGAACAACCCTCCGCCGACCTGCGCACGGCGCAAGCAATGCCTGCCTGCGTGGGGCTGGTGGTACCGCCCTCACATGGTGTGTTGTCGCATTCGGCCCGTTGTGGCCGCTGACTGTGCAGACCGCGGACCCGCACCGCGGCGGACGAAGGAAGTGATCTTCATGCGAAGCCTGGAAACCCTCTCCGGTGGAGAGTGGGTGGCGACCGGCGAGTGGATCGAGGTGCACAACCCCGCCGACGTCCGCACCCCCCTCGCGCGCATCCCCGCCCTCGCCGCCAAGGACGTCACCCGCGCCTACGACCACGCCGAGCGCGCTTTCGCCGTATGGAAGCGCACCAGCCCCTTCGAACGGGCCCGGATCTTCACGGACGCGGCCAGGCTGATCCGCGAGCGGGTCGACGAGATCGCCGCCGACGTCACCGCCGAGAACGGCAAGACCGGCGCCGAGGCCCGGGGCGAGACCCTCAAGGCCGCGGACTTCCTCGACTACTACGCGGGCCTGGCCCGCCAGGGCTACGGCACCCTTCTGCACGACGCCCGCCCGAACACCCGCGTGCACACCCAGCGCGAGCCGATCGGCGTGATCCTCGTGATCAGCCCCTGGAACGACCCGCTGATCACGCCGGCCCGCAAGCTCGCCCCGCTGCTCGCCACCGGCAACGCGGCCGTGTTCAAGCCGGCCACCGAGACACCGTTGTCGGGCCTGCACTTCGCCCGCGCCCTGCACGACGCCGGCCTGCCCGCCGGCGTCCTGAACGTGGTGACGGGCCGTACGGCCGAGATCGAGGAGGCGCTCCTCGACGACCCGCGCATCGTCGGCATCACCTTCACCGGCTCGAACGAGGTGGGCAACCGGATCCGCCGCCGCCTCGCCGACCGCAACGTCCGCTTCCAGGGCGAACTCGGCGGCAAGAACGCCTCGGTGGTCCTGGTGGACGCCGACCTCCCGTTCGCCGCGAAGACCGTCGTGGCCGCGTCCTTCGGCCAGGCCGGACAGCGGTGCACCGCCACCAGCCGAGTCATCGTCGAGCGGCCGGTGTACGAGGAGTTCACCCGGCTCCTGGTCGCCGAGGTCGAGGCGTTGAAAGTCGGCCCCGGCAGTGATCCGGCGACCACCCTGTGCCCGCTGTCCAGCCCCAAGCAGCGCGACAGTGTCCTCGCCCACCTCAAGGGCGCCGTAGAGCAGGGTGCCACCGTCCTCACCGGCGGCTCGGCGGACACCGAGGGCGACCACGCGCACGGCTGCTTCGTGCAGCCGACCGTGCTCGCAGATGTCACCGCCGAGACGGCGATCTGGCGCGAGGAGGTCTTCGGACCGGTCCTCGCCGTGCGCGCCGTGGACGACTTCGCGCAGGCCGTCGACGCGGTCAACGACTCCCAATTCGGCCTGGCCGCGGCGGTGTTCACCCGCGACCTCGCCTCCGCGTACCGCTTCGCGGACGACGCCGAGTGCGGGCAGATCGCGGTCAACGCGACCACCCCGGGCTGGGACGTGCACCTGCCCTTCGGCGGCTTCCACGACTCCGGCACCGGCTACAAGGAGCAGGGCGACGAGGTCCTGCGCTTCTCCACCCGGGTCAAGACCGTCGCCGTCCACATCGGCGCCTGAGCGAGCGAGCACGTCAGAGAGAGGAGGATGCCGATGGCTGACGAGACGATCGGCATCGTCGGCGCCGGCATCGTGGGCCTGGCCACCGCCCGCGAGATCGCCCTGCGCCGCCCCGGCACCCGGGTCGTGGTCCTGGAGAAGGAACACGAGGTCGCCGTCCACCAGACCGGCCACAACTCCGGGGTCGTGCACGCCGGCATCTACTACGCGCCGGGCAGCCTCAAGGCCGACCTGTGCGTCCGGGGCGTATCGATCCTGCGCGAGTACTGCCAGGACCGCGGCCTGCCGTACGAGGAGATCGGCAAGCTCGTCGTGGCCGTACGGCCGGACGAACTGGGTCGGATGGAGAACCTGTACGAGCGGGCCAGGAACAACCATGTCCCCGAACTCCGCAGGATCTCCCAGGAAGAGATCAAGGAGCTGGAGCCGCATGTGGGCGGTATCGCGGCCCTGCACTCCCCGCGCACCGCGATCACCGACTACCCGGCGGTCGCCCGCGAGTTCGCCAAGGACATCGAGGCCTCCGGCGGCGAGGTGCGGCTCGGCTTCCCGGTCACGTCCATCACCACCGTGCCGGGCGGTATCGAGGTCGCGTCCGGGCAGGAGTGTGTGCGGGTCGACCGGCTGATCCTCTGCGCGGGGCTGCACTCCGACGCCGTGGCAAAGCTGGCGCAGGACAAGAAGGCGCCGAAGATCGTGCCGTTCCGGGGCGAGTACATGCTCCTCAAACCGGAGCGCACACACCTGGTGCGCGGGCTCGTCTACCCGGTGCCGGACCCCCGTTACCCCTTCCTCGGCGTGCACTTCACCCCGCGTGTCGACGGCAGCGTGGAGGTCGGCCCGAACGCCGTCCTCGCCCTGGCCCGGGAGGGCTACAAGCTCGGCCGCTTCTCGCTGAAGGATCTCGCCGGACTCGCCGCCTACCCCGGCACCTGGCGGATGGCCGCCCAGCACTGGCGGACCGGCATCAAGGAGTACCGCGGCTCGCTGTCCGCGTCGGTCTTCATGAAGGACGCGAAGCTGTACGTCCCCGGTGTCGGCGTCTCCGACGTCGTACGCGGCGGGGCTGGCGTCCGGGCCCAGGCACTGGACCCCGACGGCACGCTCGTGGACGACTTCCGCATCCATCGGGTCGGCCGGATCACCGCTGTGCGCAACGCGCCCTCGCCGGCCGCCACCGCCTCCATGGCGATCGCCGAGCACATCGTCGAGGCCGTGTTCAGCGCCTCGTCCGCAAACTGAGAATGCCCTGCGTACAGCGGTGTTTCGCGCAACTACTGCTTGCACTCCCAGCGCTCGGCAAGGCCCCGTCGCCCGCCTAGCGTTCCTTCCGTAAAGACCGTTCGAGAGAAAGAGTTCCGGACATGTTCGTTGTCGACACGCAGATCCACATCTGGAAGGAAGAGACCCCGGACCGCCCCTGGGTCCCGGGCGCGCGCGAGCGCATCCGTCTCAACGGACACCGCGAGGACCCCTTCTCGTACGAGGAGGCCCTGGAGCTGATGGACGAGGCCGGCGTGAACCGGGCCCTGATCCTGCCGCCGTCCTGGGAGGGGGACCGTATCGACTACGCCCTGGAGGCCTGCGAGGCGCACCCCGACCGCTTCGGGATCATGGCGCGCATCCCGCAGAACAAGCCCGAAGAGGGCAAGGCGATGCTGGCGGACTTCGCGCAGAACCCGCATGTGAAGGGCACGCGCCTGACCTTCCACCGGCCGCAGGACCGCAACTGGATGATCGACGGCACCAACGACTGGTACTGGCCGATCGCCGAGGAGCTGCGCGTCCCGACGATGGTCCACGCGCCCATCTGGAAGCGGGAGTTGGGCGAGATCGCCGCCAAGCACCCCGAGCTGAAGATCATCATCGACCACATGGGCATCATGGCCCGCTGTGTCGACGACGCGATCGGTTACTGGGTCTCGGAGACCGCCGACCTGGCCGCCCACCCCAACATCTACGTGAAGCTCTCGGCGCTCCCGGGCTACTCCACGCAGCCGTTCCCGAACAACAACATCCAGAAGTACGTGCGCGAGATGGTCGACAAGATGGGCCCGCAGCGCTGCTTCTACGGCACCGACATCACGCGGCTGCTCGGGCACGGCATCACCTACACCGACACGATCGAGCAGTTCACCAAGCACTGGGACTTCACGCCCGAGGAGCTTGAATGGATCATGGGCCGCGGTATCTCCGAGGTCCTGAACTGGCCGATCGAGGGCTGAGGAAGCGCGAGAGATGACCGACACCACCAACACCCCGGGCGCCGACGGCGGCGATGCTCTCGTTACCGCCTTCAACGCCGTCGGCGCCGACTACATCTTCTGCTCCTCGGGCTCCGAGTGGGCCCCGGTCTGGGAGTCCCTGGCCCGCCGCCACCGCGACGGACTGCCCTGCCCGCAGTACCTGGACCTGACCCACGAGACGGTCGCCGTCGGCATGGCCACCGGCTACGGACTCGTCAAGCGCCGGCCGCAGGGCGTGCTGCTGCACGCGGCCCCCGGTCTGCTCCAGGGTTCGATGGCCGTGCACGGGGCGCTGCTCGCGGGCGTCCCGATGGTGGTCAGCTCCTCGGAGTCGACCACCTACGGCGACGGCCCCGGCCAGGACCCGGGCGGCCAGTGGTACCGCAACCTGTCCGTCGTGGGCGGCCCGCACCAGATCGCACAGCCCTTCACCAAGTGGTCCAACGAGGCCGCCAGCGTCCACACCCTTCCTACGATGGTGACGCGGGCGGCGGAACTGGCGTGGCGTGCCCCGGCGGGACCGGCGTACCTCAACGTCCCCCTGGAGATCCTCCTGGAGGAGTGGGACGGCCGCGAGGCGAAGCCCATCGTGGCGCCCGGCTCCACGCACAGCTCGCCCGAAGAGGTCGACCCGGTCGCCCAGTTGATCCGCGAGGCGAAGAACCCGGTCGTCGTCACGGAGACCGCAGGGCGCGAGGCGGGCGGCTTCGAGGCCCTCGTCGCCTTCGCGGAGGCGTGGAACATCCCCGTCGTCGAACCCGACTCGGCGGTCTGCGGCAACTTCCCGCGCACCCACCCGCTGCACGCCGGCAGCGACATCGGCCCGTGGATGGACGAGGCGGACCTGATCCTTCTGGTCAACTGCCGTGCCCCCTTCTACCCGCCCTCGCGCCGCCCCTCCAAGGCGACCGTCGTCGTCATCGACGAGGTGCCGCAGCGTCCCCACGTCGTCTACCAAGTCCTGTTCGCCGACAAGTACTTGGAAGGCAACGTCGCCAACACCCTGCGCCAGCTGACCAAGCGGGCGAAGGATCTCGACGGGACGGCAGTGGCGGAACGCAGGGCCGCACAGGACGCCCGCTTCGCGGCCGAGCAGACGGCGATCACCCAGGCCGAGACAAAGGCCGCCAACGCCGAGGGCATCGACCCGGTGCTCGTCGCCGCGACCCTGCGCAAGCTGCTGGAGGGCCGGGACGGGATCGTCGTCGACGAGACCATCACCCACAGCCGTGTCGTCAAGCGCCATGTCCGAACCGCCGACCCCGACTCGTACTTCTACGTCCAGGGCGGCCTCGGCCAGGGCATCGCGGTCGCGCTCGGCGTCAAACTCGCCGTCCAGGAACGCCCGGTGGTGCTCACCATCGGGGACGGCGCGTTCACCTACAACCCGGTCATCCAGTCGTACGACGCCTCGAACGCCTACGAACTCCCTTTGCTGATCGTGGTGTTCAACAACCGCGTCTACAAGTCGATGAACCTCAACCACCGCAGGTTCTACCCCGAGGGCGCCGCCGCCGACACCGGTGAGTGGCTCGGTACCGATCTGCACCGGCTGCCCCGGCTCGCCGCGTTCGCCGAGCCGTTCGGGATGCACGCCGAGACGGTCGACGCGCCCGAGGCGCTCGCCCCCGCGCTGGAGCGTGCGCTCAAGGCCGTGTCGGAGGGCACCACCGCCGTCGTCGACGTACTCGTCACCCGCTGAACCAGGAAGGCATCCGCCACCATGTCCGACACCGCAACGCCCAAGCCGGGCAAGGTCCTTGTCGCCGCCGACGATCTGCGCACCTTCTCCGCCGCTCTCCTGGAGAAGGGCGGCCTGAACGTCGAGCAGGCGCGCACCACCGCCGACGTGTTCGTGTGGGCCGCGCTGCGCGGCGTCGACTCGCACGGCATCGCCCGCGTCCCCGCCTACCTGGAGCTGCTGGCCAAGGGCGTGGCCAACGCCGACGCCGACATCAGGATCGAGTCCACCGCCCCGGCCGCCGCCGTGCTGGACGCCGACCGTGCCCCCGGCCCGGTCGCCCTCAGCGCAGCCGCCGACGAGGCGGTAACCCGGGCCAGGACCAGTGGAGTTGCCGCCGTGGGGGTCCGCCGGACCGTCCACACCGGCGCCATCGGCTACTACGTGTCGAAGATCGCCGAGCAGGGCCTCGTCGGTATCGGCTACGTCGCCGGGATGCCCAACATGGGCTACACCGGCGTCAAGGGCGCCGCCGTGGCGACCAGCCCGCTCGCCATCGCCGTACCGGCCTCGGCGCATGCCCCCCTGCTGCTCGACATGGCGACCGCCACCATCGCCCTGGGCAAGATCCGCCAGGCGAAGGCGAGCGGTACCCTGCTGCCCGAGGGCGCTGCCGCGACCGCAGACGGAACCTCGACCACCGATCCCGAACTGGCCGTCATGCCACTGCCGTTGGGCGGCGCCAAGGGGGCCGGGATGTCCCTCGCGTTCGAACTGCTCACCAGTGTGCTGGTCGGCGCGCCGATCTTCGCCGCGTTCCACTCGGACGACCCGCAGGGCCGCAAGCACCGCCAGAACGCGCTGCTCATCGCTCTTGACCCGGCGGCCTTCGGTGACCCGGCCGCCTTCACCGAAGCGGTCGACGCGACACTGGCCACCCTCAAGCAACTGCCGCCGGCGGACGACGCTGAAGGCGTCTTCTACCCCGGCGAGCGCAGCGCGGCGGTCGCCGAGGGACGCGCTGCGAAGGGCATTCCCGTGGCGCCGAAGGTGTGGCGTGAACTGACCGAGGCGGCAGGCAAGTTCGGCCTCGTTCCGCCGGAGCCGGTGCCGTCGGTGTGACCCGGCGGCACTTCGCCGACCGTCCTGGAGAGGGCGGTCGGCGAAGTGTGTTGTCCGCGCGGGTGGTTCAGCCGGTACCCACGGCCTCCCGTACCTGACGGGCGATCAACGCATAGGTCTGCAGGGCCCGTTCGTCATCCGTGCCGTCGTAGCCGTGGTCGGCTCCGGCGACGTCCACGTGCTCCACCAGAGCGCCCGCCGTACGCAACCGGTCGGCGTAGCGCACGCCTTCGGCCTTGAGCAGGTCGTACTCCGCCGTGACGACCAGCGCCGGCGCGATGCCCTTGAGGTCCGCGGTGTCCGAGGGGTGGGCGGGCGACACCAGCCGGTCGGCACGCACCTTCGGATCCGGGACGTACGAGGTGTCGAAGACCTCGGCCATCCAGGGCCGCAGCACCGGCTTGGCGATGGCGGCCCGCTTGTCCTTCGCGCTGGTCGCGAGGTCCAGCGGCGGATAGTGCAGCACCTGGAGCGCGATCGGGGGACCGCCCTCCTCCAGCGCCTGCCGGGCCACCGCCGCTGCGAGTCCGCCCCCGGCGCTCTGGCCGCCCACGGTGAGTCGGCCGCCGTCCCAGCCCTGTTCGGCGCCGTGCTCCGCGATCCACCGGACGACCTCGAAGGCCTGCCGGGGCGGTGCGGGGAACGGGTGCTGCGGTGCGACGACGTAGTCGACGTTGACCACTACGACACCTGCCTCCACCGCGAGGAAACGGCACAGCGGGTCGTCGAGTTCGGTCAGCGGCACGACGTAACCACCGCCGTGGAAGTTCACGTGCACCGGCGGAGGCGGACCTTCGCCGGCCGGCAGATACACCGTGGCGCGCGCCGGGGCGACCGCGGTCGGGATCGTCAACTCCCGTGTGGTGCGCGGGAATTGCGGGAACCGCTGATGCGAGGAGGCGGCGGAGCCGCGCCCGCTCGGACGCCGGTCCGCCATCAGGGAGAGGCGCTGCAGGGACTTGGCGGCGAAGGCGGCCACCGTCGGCCGGGCCAGAACAGACATACCGCTCCATTCATGGAGTGTGCGCGACGGGGGAGTGCAGTCCGAGCGTCGGGGTCGATCGACAGGATTCCTGGCGATGGCTAGGGCGACGATAACACGGAGGTATTCCGGGCGGATGCTGTGATCGGCGCTGTTGAGGGGGGTGGGTGGGTCTCTGAAAAAGTGTGTCACTTACTCGTGCGAGCGTCACACTTTCGCAAGGCTCCCCCCGGGGAGGGGGGGAGCCGCACACCGGTCAGTGGTGGTGGGCGGGTCCGTCCAAGTGCACGTGTTCACAGCACAGCCCGCGCGGCGGGACCGCCGGAGCCGCCGACGTGGCCGCCACCTGAGCCGTCACGCACGCCGCGTGCTGTGCGGTCTCGATCATCTGCTCGCTGTCGGTCGCGGCATCGGCCAGGCTCGCGCAGCACACCACGAGCAGTGCCGCGCCCGCGACGAACGGCAGCGCCCGGCGCGGGGGAGGAGGCGCCAACAGCGCCCGCACTCGCTGCGGCACCGCCCCGCCGGTCGCGGCCAGCACCGGGCGGGATCGGTTCGCCGAGGTGGCGAGCGCCGCCCGGCCCACGGCACGGGCGACCACCGCACGATCGCCGACGCGCACCGCGGCCTCCTCGTCGGCCCAGCGCTCCAGGACGAAACCGCCGGCCGCGGACAGTGGCCGTAGCAGCGGATTCACGGCGGCGGAGAGTCGCCAGAGGGTCTGGAAGAGGTGGTGCCGACCGTGCAGATGGGCCCGCTCGTGCGCGAGCAGCGCCTCGCGTTCGCGATCGCCCAGGCAGCGCAGCATCCCGCGCGACACCACGATCCGCCCCGGTTTCCCCGGCAGCGCGAAGGCCTCCGGTGTCGCCATGTCGAGAACGGCCAACTCCGTGTCGCCGGGCAGCTGTTGGCATTCGCGGCGGGCCCAGCGCAGGTGCCGTAGCTGACGTGTGGTGGTGACGGCGAGGCTCGCGACGGACGCGAGGAGGGCGAGTGCGGCGGTCCCGGCGACCGTGAGGTAGACGGGGTCGGAGGCGCGTACGGCGGCGACCGACCACTGCCCCTCCTCGGCGACCTCGGGGATCTGCGCAAGGCCCGCGAACGCCAGCAGTCCCAGGGAGCCGAGCCAGCCCAGCGATGCCACCAGTGCCGCGGAGGCCAGCGACCAGGCCGCCGGGCGCGGGGCCAGCAGAGGGGCGGCGCGGGGTGCGAACACCGCGATCACCATGGTGATCAGCAGGGGGACGTACACACTGATCAGCACCGGCTCACGGTCCTTCGTCGGCGCGGCCGGTGTGCTGCGGCCCCTCGTGCCCGGAGAGCAGTCGCTGCAGCAACTGCTCGTCCTCCTCGGAGAGTTCGGAGACGAAGCGGGTGAGCACCGCCTCGCGGTCGGTCCCGTGTTCCAGCAGGGAACGCATCCGCTCCGCCGTGTGCGTGGCCTCGTCGCGGGCGGGCGCGTACGCGTACCCGCGGCCCGCGCGATGCCGGACGAGCATCCCCTTGTCGTACAGGCGCGACAGGATCGTCAGCACGGTGGTGTAGGCCAGATCCCCCGGCAGTCCGTCCCTTACCTGGCGTGCGGTCAGCGGCTGGTCGGCCCCGTAGAGCGCGGCGAGAACGCCGCTCTCCAGTTCACCGCGCGCCCGCCTGCCGGACGTCGCGCCGGGTTCGTCGCTCTTCGGGTCGTGCACTGTTCACCCCACCGCCTTCCACCGCTCGGCGCCCCAGCCTACCCGCCGACCTACTACATGTTGTACGACGTCACCTACTACATGTTGTAGAGTTTCGCCGCTCCACTCCACCTGCGGAGGAAGAAGCCCATGCCCCACCTCGGAAGTACGGTGCATCTGCGTGCCCTCGCGGTCGCCACCCTGCGCCCCCGACGGGCGACCGCGCCCCGCCGCCCGGCGGCGGCCGACCGGGTCGTGATCGTCTCGGCGAGCGTCGGAGCCGGTCACGACGGCGCCGCCGCCGAGCTGGAACGGCGCCTGGTCGCGGCCGGATTCGCGGTCGACCGGTTCGACCTGCTGGACGTGCTGCCCGCCCGGTTGGGCAGGCTCGTGCGGGACGGCTACCACCGCATGCTCGTCCGGACACCCTGGCTCTACCAGCGGATCTACAGCAGCACCGAACGCGCCGGAGGCGGCGGCCCGGTCGCACGCGCCCTGCTGCGCTCCGCCGAGGAACGGCTGCTGCGCGCCCTGCCCGCCGACACGGGCGCCGTCGTCTCGACCTACCCGGGCGCGAGCAGGGTCCTGGGCAGCCTCCGCCTCGCCGGCCGCCTCACCGTGCCCGTTCTCACCTACCTCACCGACTTCTCCGTCCACCCGTTGTGGGTGGCCGACGGCGTCGACGTCCACCTCGCGCTGCACGCCGTGCCCGCCGCGCAGGCCAGAGCCGCCGGCGCGCGCGACGTCCGGGTGTGCGGCCCGGTCGCCGACCCGCGCTTCCATCCGGTGAACGCGACGGAGCGCGCCGCGGCCCGCACTCGTTTCGGCCTGCCCGCGAACGCCCCGCTGGCCCTGCTGGTCGCCGGCTCCTGGGGCGTGGGCCCGGTGCGGCAGGTCGCCCGGGAACTGCGCGACTGCGGTGCGGCCGTACCGGTCGTGGTCTGCGGCCGCAACGAGGCGCTGGCCGCACAGCTCCGAGCGGACGGCATCGAGCACGTCCACGGCTGGGTCGACGACATGCCCGGTCTGATGCACGCCGCCGACGTCCTGGTCCAGAACGCCGGCGGACTGACCTCGCTGGAAGCCTTCGCCGCGGGCCTGCCCGTCGCCAGCTACGGCTGCATACCCGGCCACGGACTGACCAATGCGTCCGCCCTCGACCAGGCGGGCGTCGCCGCGTGGATCCGGGACCCGGCCCAACTCAAGCACGTGCTGGGCGAGTTGATAGACGGCCCGCGCGGGTTGCTGCAGCGGGAGGCGGGGCTCGCACTGTTCGCGGGCGGGGCTTCAGGCGAGGTTCCGGGCGGGGGACCGGAACCGGCCGAAGGGAAGGACCACGGCGGCTTCGCCGACGAGAGCCGAGGCACGGTCGCCGGGGAAACCCGCCGCACCGGCGCCGGAGCACACCAGGCTCCGGCCATGAGCGCGGACCGGGGCCCCGCCGCCGAGACGGTACGGGTCTGCCGGGCCGGCGCCGGGCCCGCCACCCCGCTCGCCGTCCCCCGGACCCGTGCGGTCCGTCCGGCCGCCCTGCGGCTCGCGATCACCACCGTCCTGGCCTGCACGGTCTGGGCGGGCGCGGTCGGCACGGCCGTCGCCACGACAGATGGCGGCCCGCGCCTCATACATGCCATAGGGCAGGACCTCGACCTCGACGACGTGGGCCACGCACACCACGAACACCACGAACACGACGCACTCCACGCGGGTCACGAAGGTCACGAAGGCCACGCCAAGGGACGCCACTCATGACCGCCGCCCACCTCGTCCGCACCGCCGCCCGCGCCGCGCTCCCCGCACTTCCCCTCCTCGCCGCCGCGTACGCCGCCCCCGTCCTCTCCACCTACGGCCCGCTCCGTAACCGCGTCATGCCCCGGCTCTCCGGCCGGGGCCGGCCCGACCATGTGGCGCTCACCTTCGACGACGGACCGGACCCGCTCTCCACCCCACTGTTCCTGCGCCTGCTGGACGAGCGCCGGGTCCGCGCCACCTTCTTCCTCCTCGGCAACCAGGCGGTACGCGCCCCCGGCCTGGTCCGCGAGATCGCCGCCGCCGGACACGAGATCGCCGTCCACGGCTGGCTCCACCGCCCCCTCCTGCTGCGCGGCCCGCGCGCCACCCACGACGACCTGGCCCGCGCCCGCGACACGGTCGCCGACATCACCGGCCGGACTCCACGGCTCTTCCGCCCGCCCTACGGCGTGATGTCGACCGTCGGCCACCTCGCGGCCCGCCGCCTGGACCTCACGCCGGTGCTGTGGACGGCCTGGGGCGAGGACTGGCGGGCCCGCGCCACACCGGAGTCGGTCCACCGCACGGTCACCGAGGATCTGCGCGGCGGCGGCACGATCCTGCTGCACGACTCCGACTGCACCTCGGCTCCCGGCTCCTGGCGCGCCACCCTCGGCGCCGTGCCCCGGATCCTCGACACCTGCGAGATGCGCGGGCTGTCCGTGGGGCCGCTGCGGGAGCATGCTGTGGATCCGCTCTGAAGTTGACAATATTGTTGGCGCTCCCGGTCCAGGGAATTTACGTTCGCAAGTACCTGGACCAGGGAGCCCCCCATGCTTTCGAACGCCCTGAACCGCCGGACCTTCCTCAACGGTTCGCTGACCGTCGCCGCGACGGCCGCACTCGTCGGCAGCGCGACCGGCGCCGACGCGGCGGACCGCGACAGCTCCGCAGCCCCGCTGACGGGCCCGCTCCGAATCGACACCGGCCGGGTGTCCGGTGTGGTCTCCCTGGTCTCCGGCGTCACCGTGTTCAAGGGGCTGCCCTACGCCGCGACCACGGCGGGCGCCAACCGCTGGCGCCCGCCGCAGCGGGCCAACTCCTGGACGGGCGTACGCGTCGCGGACACCTTCGGGGACATCTGCCCGCAGCAGACGATGGGTTCGGCCCCGGTCACGATGAGCGAGGACTGCCTCAACCTCAACGTCTGGACGGGGGCGGCGAGTTCGCGGAAGAAGCGCCCGGTCCTGGTATGGATCTACGGCGGCCGGTTCACCGGCGGTTACGCCTCCGACCCCGGCTTCGACGGCGCCGGTCTCGCCGCCAAGGGTCTGGTCGTGGTGACTCTCAACTACCGCACCGGCGCGTTCGGTTTCCTCGCCACCCCCGAACTCAGCGCCGAGTCCGGCCACCGGGCGTCCGGCAACTACGGTCTGCTCGACCAGATTTCGGCCCTGCGCTGGGTACGGCGCAACATCGCCGCGTTCGGCGGCGACCCGGACCGGGTGACGATCGCCGGCCAGTCGGCGGGCGGCGCCTCCGTGATGCACCTCATCTACTCCCCGCTCGCCAAGGGCCTGTTCCAGGGCGCGATCTCCGAGAGCGCCGGCGCCCGTGCCACCGGTGACCCCGAAATCGCCGCGCTGGCAGCGTCGTACCGCACTCTGGAGACCGCAGAGAGCCAGGGCACCGCATACGCCGCCGCGCTCGGCGCCACCTCGCTCGACGCTCTCCGGGCCGTGGCGAGCGACAAGTTGATGGCGGGTCAGAACGCCAACGACACCACGGTCAGCGGCCCGGTGAACGGCAACCCGCCGGAGTTCCGCCCGGTCCTCGACGGCTGGGTCAAGCCGTGGACGTACGAACAGGCCCTGGCGGGCGGCCACTTGAACGACGTACCGGTACTGGCCGGCGGCAACAAGGACGAGAACGGCGCCTCCCCGAGCCCGACAGTGAAGCTCGCCGACTACCTCGCCACCGCCCAGAAGGGATACGGCACTCTTGCCGACGAGTTCCTGACTCTCTACCCCGCCACCACCGACGCGGAGGCGGGCCGGGCCCGCAACGCCTCCGCCCGTGAGGGCTCACGCGTCTCCGCGAACCTGTGGGCGGCCGAGTGGGCGAAGACGGCCAAGAGCCCGGTGTTCACGTACTACTGGGAGCACGTCCCGCCGACGGCAACCGGGCCCAACTCCCATGGCGCTTACCACGGTTCGGAGATCAACTACGTCTTCGACAACCTCTACGCCACGAACCTGCCCTGGACCGACGTGGACCGCACGGTCGCCGACACCCTGTCCGACTACGTGGTGAACTTCGCGACCCACGGCGACCCCGACGGCCATGGCCTCACCCGCTGGCCCGCGGCGAACCGTCGCTTCCCGATCACGATGGAACTCGGCGACCGCTTCGGCCCGCTCGCCCTGGCGGACGCGGCCAAGGCGGACTTCTTCGGGCGATTCTTCGCAAGCCAGAAGCGCTGGTGACGTCGGCGTCGATGGTGTCCTGCGGGTGACGTACTCTCTGCGCCGTAGACGGGGTAAACGCACGCCGTAACTTACTTGAGTTACGCAACAATATGGTAAAGTGGGTCTCATGTCCACACCTCCGGTCCCCACCGCCCCCGCCTCCCCGGAGGTGACCGAGATCGAGCGAGCCCTCACTCGGATCACCTACCTGAGCACGCGCGCCCGCCAGCACGACCGGCTCATGTCCCTCGCCGGTGTGCCCCTGGACCGTGCGGCGGTGGCGTTGCTGCGACAGGTCGCCGACTCCGAGCCGCTACGCCCGGGGGAGCTGGCGAACCGCCTCGGGGTCGAGGCCTCGCATGTGACCCGTACGGTGCAGCAGCTGCAGAAGTCCGGGTACGTCACCCGCGTGCCCGACCCCGACGACCGCCGCGCCCAGCGGATCGAGCTGACCGAGGCCGGTGAGAAGGCCGTCGCCAGTGTCCGGGACGCCGGTGCGCGCGGAATGCAGATGGCCCTCTCCGGGTGGTCGACGGACGAACTCCAGCAACTGGCAACGCTGTTCCACCGCATGGTCGACGACTTCCTGAACTACGCGATCGACGAGGAGAGCGAGCCGGAGGCCGCCGCACCGGCGACCACCGCCTGAGCATCCCGAGTATCGGGTGGGGATCGGGCCGACCTCAGCGGAGGTCGGCGACGATCTGCGGCAGGTCGGCCGTGGTGCGGATTCCGGGGGCGCGGCGCAGACGAAGGGGACGGCGTTGACCGCGCGGTTCGCGGTGTAGGAGGGGGACATCGCGGCCATCCGGTCGAGGGGGACGGGGAAGCGCAGGTCGATGTCGAGCGGCGCGTCTCCCTCCACCGACACATGCCAGCCGGTGGCGCGCAGGTCCCAGGCGGGGTCGAGGTCGGTGGTGCAGTACCAGTTGGCGCGGAACCGCAGCAGGGATTGCCCTTTCCGCAGCCCGGAGACGGTGATCCGCTGCGCGGCCACCGTGCCGACCGGCAGGGTGCCCGCCGCGATCGTGGTCGTGCGCCGGGCGAGCGCGACCTCGCCGGTCGCCTCCACCGAATCGAGCGGTGTCCCGAGCGCCTCGGCCAGCAGTCGCAACGACGGGCCGAAGCTGTCGCGCAGTCCGGTCAGCCGCTGCTCGCCGAATTCGGCAGGGGGCTGCCCGAAGCCCATCACCTCGAACAGCAGCCCGGGGGAGTCCCGTTGGGAGAGATCCGCGAACTCGTCGATCGTCAGCGCGTCGAGCCGCCGCTGGATCGAGGTGAGGACGATCGGCAGGGCCTCCGTGATGAATCCCGGGCTGCTGCCCGTGCTGTGGACGGAGGTTCCGCCCTCCGCGCACGCGTCCTCGATCCGCTTCCGCGTGACCGGGTCGAGGCTGGGCGCGTGATGGAACTCGCCGCGCGTCGACACGACGTTCACGCCTGACGAGAGCAGCGCGCACACTTCGTCGAAGTCGCAGGTGCGTGGGGTGTAGAGAACACAGTCGGCGTCGAGCGCCAGGATCTCGTCGATGTCGTGCGTGGCGAGGATCCCGGTCGTGCCGAACTCCCCGCCGCTCAACTCACCCGCGTCCAGGCCCGACTTGGCCTGCGTGTGGACATACACGCCGGCCAGGGTCAGGTGCGGATGCTCCAGTACGGCGCGCATCGTGCGGGCACCGATGTTCCCCGTGGCCCACTGCACGACCCGGTAGCGCTGCACTCCATGGCGTAGCGGCTCGGTCATCGCCCACCTCCCGTTCGGTGGGCGAGAACCGTACTCTCCGCCATGGAGAGCGTCAATTACACAGAGGGAGCCGTCAGCCGAGTCCGACGAACCGTCAATTGCGGACGGGGACGCCCGAGAGGCCGCCGAGACAGAACTGCCAGACCTCCTCGGCGCTGACCGCCGCGGCGTGGCTGCCGGCCGGAACGCCGTTGCCCTGCGCGACGAACATGACCGTCTGCATCAGGATCGAGGCCTGACGGCGAGGCTTCCCGGCGGGGATGACACCGGCGTCCTCGGCCTGCTCGACCAACTCCGTGAACACCTGGTGCAGGGGGAGGTGGGCGGTCGCCACCTGTGCGGGGTGCTTCACGAGGAGCTGCAGCGCGAAGTCGCTGAACAGCGGGCGCTCCACGCCGGGGTTGGAGAGCGACTGCTCGAACAGCATCTCCACCGCGAGCCGCAGTGCCTGGAGCGGATCCGACTGGGAGCCGGCGGTCTCACGGATCTCGGCGGCCGACTTGGACAACGCGTCCTCGAATAGGGCGAGCAGCAGCTCGTGTTTGCCGTCGAAGTGCTGGTAGAAGCTGCGCAGTGACTGTTTGGAGCGGTCCACGACCTCCTGGACGGTGAAGTCCGTCGTCCGCTTCTCCGCGATCAGTTCCTGTGCCGCGTCCAGGAAGCGCTGCACCCGTTGTTCGGCGCGGAGCTTGGCGGCACGGGTGGAACGCTCAACGGCGCGCTGGCGCCAGGCTGGTTGTTCTTCGGGGACAGCTGTCACATGAAGAACGATACTCCACTTCAGCGGTAACACCCCGGCTTCCCCTACCGAAGACCGCACTGCAAGTTTCGAGACTCTTACTTGCGTGAGATGAGAATGATATTCTCACCGGTATCCGTCCGGGTTGGCAGGAGGTTCGTCTGACATGGCATGGGACTTTTCCACCGAGCCGGAGTTCGAGGAGAAGCTGGAGTGGATCAGGCGGTTCCGCGCCGAGCGCGTCGAACCCCTGGACCTCCTGTATCCGGACCGGGCCTACCACCCGCTCGACGATGAACTCGGCCCCGTCGTACGGACGTTGAAGCAACAGGTCCGCGACGAGGGCCTGTGGGCACCGCACCTCGGCCCCGAACTCGGCGGACGCGGCTTCGGCCAGGTCAAGCTGGCACTGATCAACGAGATCCTGGGTCAGTCCAGTTGGGCCCCCGTCATCTTCGGCACGGCCGCTCCCGACACCGGCAACGCCGAGATCATCGCCCGCTACGGCACCGACGAGCAGAAGGAGCGCTACCTCCAGCCGCTGCTGGAGGGCGAGTGCTTCTCCTGCTTCTCCATGACCGAACCCCAGGCCGGCGCAGACCCCACGATGTTCACCACCCGCGCCGAACGCGACGGCGACGACTGGGTCATCACCGGCCGCAAGTTCTTCTCCTCCAACGCCCGCACGTCGAGGTTCGTCATCGTGATGGCCGTGACGAACCCCGACGTCAGCCCCTACAAGGGCATGTCGATGTTCCTCGTGCCCAGCGACACCCCAGGCGTCCGCATCGAGCGCCACCTCGGCATCATGGGCGAGGCCACCGACGAGGGCATGCACGCGCTCATCGCCTACGACGGCGTCCGCGTCCCCGCCGACGCACTGCTCGGCGGCGAGGGCCAGGCCTTCGCGATAGCCCAGACCCGGCTGGGCGGCGGCCGAGTCCACCACGCGATGCGGGTCGTCGGCCAGAGCCAGAAGGCGCTGGACATGATGGCCGAGCGGGCCCTGTCCCGCGAGACCCAGGGCGAGCGGCTCGCGGACAAGCAACTCGTCCGCGCCGACCTCGCCGACTCCTACGCCCAACTCGCCCAGTTCCGGCTGTTCGTGCTCTACACCGCCTGGCAGATCGACCGCTACCAGGACTACAAGCGCGTCCGTAAGGACATCGCCGCCATCAAGTTCCTCACCCCGAAGGTGCTGCACGACATCGTGTACCGCTCGATGCACCTGCACGGCGCTCTCGGTGTCTCGAACGAAATGCCGTTCTCCGACATGTGGAACGGCGCAGCCGTCATGGCCGTCGTCGACGGACCCACCGAGGTCCACAAGATCACCGTCGCCCGTGACGTCCTGCGCGGCTACGAGGCCGCCCCCGGCCTGTGGCCCACCCAGCACCTGCCCACCCGCCGCGAATGGGCCCGGAAGCAGTTGGAGGACCTGCTGTGACGCTCGCCAACACGGAATCCCTCGCTCGCTGGCTGGACGACCAGGGCATCGCCCCCGGCGAACCCGTCGAGACGTCGTACATCTCCGGAGGCACCTCCAACGACATCTACGGTATCCGGCGCGGCGAAGTGAGCATGGTGCTGCGCAAGCCGCCGGAGAAGGTTCCGCCGGGGCGCAACGAGACCATGCTGCGCGAATACCGCGTTCTCAACGCCCTCAACGGCACCGACGTCCCGCACCCCGAGGCGATCGCCGTGTGCGACGACACGAGCGTGCTCGGCTCCTGTTTCTACCTCATGGCGCACGTCGACGGCTGGTCGCCCATGAACTCCGGCGGCTGGCCCGAGCCGTTCCTCAGCGACCCCACCCTGCGGCCCGGCCTCGCGTACCAACTCGTCGAAGGCATCGCCAAGTTGGGCAACGTGGACTGGCGGGCCCAGGGGCTTGAGGGCTTCGGCCGCCCGGACGGTTTCCACGACCGGCAGGTCGACCGCTGGCTCGCCCACCTCGCCAAGTTCAAGTTCCGCGAGATACCCGGCCTGGAGAAGGCCGCCGCCTGGCTTCGGGAACACCGTCCCGCCCACTGGACACCGGGCATCATCCACGGCGACTACCAGTTCGCCAACGTCATGTTCCGGCACGGCGCGCCCGCCGAACTCGCGGCCCTGGTCGACTTCGAAATGGCCACCGTGGGCGACCCGTTGCTCGACCTCGGCTGGGTGATCATGGGCTGGCCGGACGCCGACGAGGACCGCACCCAGAAGGGATACGTCGACTACACCGGCATGCCCGACCGCGCCGACCTGCTGGAGCACTACGCCAAGGTCAGCGGGCGGGACGTCGGCGAGATCGACTACTACGTGATCCTCGCCCGGTTCAAGATGGCCGTCGTCCTGGAGGGCGGCTACGCCCGGCATGTGAGGGGCGACGGCGGCAACCCCAAGATGGCCCACTACGGCGACGTCGTCCTGCAGATGGCCGCCCAGGCGGCCGAGCTCGCCGCCACGACCCGGCTATGAGAGCCGCCCGCTGCAACGCCGTCGGCGGCCCGGTGGTCGTCGAGGACATCCCCGAACCACCCTTCCCCGGACCGGAGTTCACCGAAGGAGACGGCGGCATAGCGGTCGACGTGCACTACGCCGCCGTCAACTTCGCCGACGTCCTCGTGATTGACGGCGCCTACCAGGTGAAGGCCGAGCCGCCCTTCACGCCGGGCAGCGAGTTCGCGGGCGTGGTCGCCGCCTCCGCGCACGGATTCGAGAAGGGCGAGCGGGTCTTCGGCTCGATGTTCGTCGGCGCCTTCGCCGAACGCGTCACCGCCCGCCCCGCCGGCCTGAGTCGCATCCCGGAGGGAATCCCCACCGAGCGTGCGGCGGCCTTCGGGGTCAGCCACGCCACCGCCTTCGACGCGCTCCGCCTGGTCGCCGACGTGCAGCACGGCGAGCGGGTGGCCGTCCTCGGCGCGGCCGGCGGGGTCGGCCTCGCGACCGTCGAACTCGCCGTGCTGCTCGGCGCGGAGGTCGTCGCCGTCGCCTCCACGGAGGAGAAGCGGGCGGTGTGCGCCGAACAGGGCGCGCGGGTCACTTTGCCGTACGACGATCTGAAGCGGAGTCTGCGGGACGCGGGCGGCGCCGATGTCGTGATCGACCCGGTCGGCGGACCCCACGCGGAGGATGCGTTGCGGGCGATGCGCTGGGGCGGACGGTTCGTGAGCGTGGGGTTCGCGAGCGGGGAGATCCCGCGTATCCCGCTCAACCTTCCGATGCTCAAGGGCATCAGCGTCCACGGCTTCGACCTCGGCGGCTGGGCGCGGCACCAGCGGGACGACCTGGTCGCCGCCCGCACCGAACTCCACGGACTGTTCGCCGCTGGAAGGATCCGGCCCCGCGTCCACGCCGTGTATCCGCTCGCCGAAGTCGCCGCAGCCCTCAGCCTGGGGCGCCGCGCCATCGGCAAGGTCCTTCTGGAGGTCGCGCATGGAGTTTGAGTTCGACGACGAGCAGCGGCTGCTCCAGCGAGTGGTCCGCGAAACGGTCACCAGGTCACGGTCGTTGCCCGAGGACCAACTCTGGGACACTTACCTGGAGTTGGGTTGGCTGGAGGCCCCACCGGTGGAACTTGCCATCATCCTGGAGGAGTTGGGCTACGCCGCCGACCCGACGCCCTTCCTCGCCACCGCCACCTGGTTCGCGCCGCTGGCCGGACGGCTGCCGCGCGGCTCGGGCGCTGGTGTCTTCGACGGGGCGGGCCGCTTCGTCCTCGACGCCGACCGCGCGGACGAGATCGCCCTTCTCACCTCCGAGGGCGTGGTCGTACGGGACGGAAAGGACCTGGCGGCCGAGCGGCTCTCCGTGTTCGACCCGACTCTGCACATCGCCCGGGTGGACGCCCCGGACCTGGTCGCCGGCGTGCCGGACCTGGCCCTGATGGGCCTGGCGGTCAGCACAGTGGGCAGTTGCCGGCGCATCCTCGACCTGGTCGTCGCCCATGTGAAGGAACGACACCAGTTCGGCGTGCCCATCGGCTCGTTCCAGGCCGTCAAGCACAAGGCCGCCGACATGTACGTCGCCATCGAACGCGCCAAGGTGCTGGCCTACTTCTCCGCGCTCACCATCGCCGAGGACGACCCGCGGCGCGGCCGGGCCGCCGCGATGGCCAAGGCCGCCGCCGGAGACTGCCAACGGGTTTGTTTCCGCAACGGGTTCCAGCTCTTCGGGGCCATGGGCTACACGTGGGAGAACGAACTGCAGATCCATCTCAAGCGGGCCAAGGCCGGGGACCTGCTCCTCGGCACGGCGTCCGAGCACAGGAAGGCGCTGCTGGTATGAGGCTGGCCCCCGACCCCGAGGTCGAGAAGTTCCGCGCCGATTTCAGCGCCTTCCTCGACACCCACCTGCCCACCCCCGAAGAGGCCGCCGTCCGCTCCAAGTCCAGCGCGGACATACCGGATTGGGCCCGGCGCTGGCAGCGCACCCTCTTCGACGAGGGCTGGCTGCTGCCCTCCCAGCCGCCCGAGTACGGCGGGCGCAACGCGACCCTGCCTCAAGTCGTGGCCCACCTGGAGGAGTTGTCCAGGCGGCGGATCTACCACAGCTTCAACCCGCAGGGCCTCAACATCATCGCGGCCTCGCTGCTCACCTTCGGCACGGAGGAACAGAAACGCGACTGGGCCATACCGCTACTACGGGCCGAGATCACCGCGTCGCTCGGCATGAGCGAGCCCGGAGCCGGCTCCGACCTGGCCGGGCTGCGCACCCGCGCGACCCTCGACCGCGACCATTTCGTCGTCAACGGGCAGAAGGTGTGGACCTCGGGCGCGCACGACGCCGACGTCCTGCTCACGTTCGTCCGCACCGACCCCGACGCGCCCAAGCACAAGGGGATCAGTGTCCTGCTCATCCCCACCGACTCCGAAGGCCTGGTCCGGCGGCCGTTCGGTTCCTTCGCCGCACCCGACGACCTCGACTTCAACGAGGTGTTCTTCACCGACGTCCGCGTCCCCAAGGAGAACCTCGTCGGCCCCCTCAACGAGGGCTGGCGGGTGGCCAACGGTTCGCTCGGGCACGAACGGACCCTGCTCTGGGTGCACTACGCCGAGCGGATGGACGGCCTGATCCAGGACTCGCCCTGCGCCGAGGAGTGGTACGCGACGCTCCAAATGGACCTCCAGGCACTGCGGTTGCTCGGCTACCGACTGCTGGGCCCCGACCGGAACCCGGTGGAGATCTCGGTGCTCAAGCTGCTCGGCTCCGAGGCCGCGCAGAGCGCCGAACTGCACGCCCTCGAACACCATGGGACCGAGTCACTGCTGCACCCGGTGCAGACCGGGCCGTACAACCACATGAACCTGCCGGCGTTCACCGCCAGTTGGTTCGAGCGGTACGCGCGCAGCTTCGGCGGGACGATCGCCGGCGGCACCTCCGAGATCCAGCGCAACATCATCGCCGAGCGCATCCTCGGCCTGCCCCGATAGAGCCGACGGAAGACGGGACCCATGACAGACACAGCGGACAAGGACGAGGTCCTCTACGAGGTCGACAGCAAGGTCGCTGTCATCACCCTGAACCGGCCCGAGGTCGCCAACGCCCAGAACTCGGTTCTCCTAGACGCGTTGGACGCCGCCTGGCGCCGGGCCGCCGCCGACGAGGAGGTCAAGGTGATCCTCCTGCGGGGCAACGGCAAACACTTCTCCTCCGGCCACGACCTCAAGGACCGCTGGCCGGCCCCGAACGAGATCACCCTGGAGTGGATCTACGGCGCCGAGTCCCGCCGCTACCTGGAATACACGCTGCGCTGGCGCAACGTACCCAAGCCGTCGATCGCGGCAGTCCAGGGCAAGTGCATCGCGGGCGGACTGATGCTCTGCTGGCCCTGCGATCTGATCGTGGCCGCCGAGAACGCCGAATTCTCCGACCCCGTCGTGCACATGGGCATCGGGGGAGTCGAATACCACGGCCACACCTGGGAGCTGGGCCCGCGCAAGGCGAAGGAGATCCTCTTCACCGGACGGGCCGTCACCGCCGAGGAGGCGGAGAAGGTCGGCATGGTGAACAAGGTCGTCCCCCTCGACCAACTGGACACCGAGGCAATGGAGTTGGCCCGGAAGATCGCCCGCATGCCGTCCTTCGGACTCCGCCAGGCCAAGCGCGCCGTCAATCAGAGCCTCGACGTCCAGGGGTTCTACGCGGCCATCCAGTCCGTGTTCGACATCCATGAGACGGGACACGGAAACGCGCTGAGCGTCTCCGGATATCCCATTCTCACGAAGCTCGACGGCATGAAGGAACGCCTCAAGGAGCAGTAGGCGGTGGCCCGACCGCGCATCACTCGCGATGTGCGGTCGCGCCCCGGCTCATCGCGAGGACCGCGTCACGGCGGCTCAGTGCCCCGAACGGTGAACCGCCGGTCGGGGTGGGGCTGCCGCAGATCCACGTCGGGCCGTCGGATAGGTGGGCGAGCGCCTCGGCGGCCACGTCGTCCGGATCGGCCAAGTCGCCGCCGTACGAGCCCCCTTGGACGCCTTCGGTCCGCCGCAGGGACGGGGTGTCGGTCCTGCCGAGCACCAGCCCCAGGACATCCACCCCGCTGTCCTGCCACTCCGCCCACAGACTCTCCGCGAGGATGAGGTCGAATGCCTTCGTGGCACCGTAGGCGGCGAGCGTGGCGCCACCCGCCCAGGCCGCGCCCGAGGTCACCAGGACCACGGCGCCCCGCTTGCGCGCCACCATCGGGGCGCCGAAACGGTAGGCCGCTTCCAGTACGGCCGTGCAGTTGCGCCGCACCAGCCCCAGATGGGTGTCGAGGTCCTTGTCCAGGAACGGAACACTGCGGTCGTCGCTGCCCGCGTTGTACACGAACAGACCGACCTCCAGACCGGCGGTCGCCTGCTCCAACTCCGAGAGGGCAGTGGGGAAGCTGAGGTCGAGCGCGACAGCGCGGACCTCGACGCCGTACCGGGCGCGGATCTCGTCGGCGGACTCCTCCAGTACGGGCAGCCGCCGGGCCACCAGCACGACGTTCATTCCCTGGGCGGCCATCCGGTGGGCGAACGCGGCACCCACCCCGTCCGAACCGCCGGCGACAACACCCCACGGCCCATACTTGGTGGTGAGGGATTCAGTCACTTCGTTACTCCTCGATAGGCTCATCTAGGACGACCGGAGAACCTTCTTCTCGACAGCGTCCGACGACAGCACCGTCCCGATGATCCCAAGGTCGGCACCGGTGCGGCGAGCCACCTCGCGCACCACGCGGACGTCCTTGCTCATCAGCTCCGCCAGCCGCTCCGCGACCGCGTCGACCGAGCCCCCACCGGCGACGACACCGAGCGCCCGACTGGCACCACTGCCGTGCTGCAGGGCCGCGAGAATCGCCTTCTCGTCGATCCCCAGCGAACCCGCCACCCGGACAGCGTCGACCGCGAGCCCGACCTGGGCCACGAACAGGGCGTTGTTGACGAGCTTGACCCGCTGACCGTTGCCGACTGGTCCCACGAACATAACCGGCGAGGCGTACGTCTCCAACAGCGGGCGCATCTCCTCCAGTTGGGTCTCTTCGCCGCCGACCCACAGCGTGAGGCGGCCCGCGGCGATATCGTGCGGGCCGCCCGAGAGCGCGGCGTCCAGGACTCCGACACCGCGCTCCGCGCCCGCCTCGGCGAGCATTCGCGCGGTGGCGGGATCGGAGGTGGTGTGCTGGACGAGCGTCGACCCTGCCCTCATGGCCGAGATGGCGCCGCCCGGGCCGAGGCACACCGACCGCACCTGCTCGTCCGTCAGGACGACGACGAACACCACGTCGGCGTCACGCACGGTCGCCTCGATCGTCTCGGCCCAACTCGCCCCGGCCGCCCGGGCGCCGGCCTGCGTCTCCGGACGGCGTACGTGGACCGTGACGTCATGACCGGCGGCCATCAGACGGTCGACGATCGGCTGCCCCATACGGCCCGACCCGATGAACCCGATCCTCAACTCTCCTCCAGATGGAGCGAGTCGGAGGACGGCGCCAGCATCGCGCGTGGCCCCTCGGTGCCGTCGAGGTTGGCGTTGATCCGCTCGGTGATCCGCCACCCCTCCGAAGTGCGCACCCAACGCCAGGTGTTCGCGGAGACCTGGAACACCCAGAACCGTCCGGCGTCGGCGTCCCACCGCAGATGCAGCGCATGGCTGCGGCCGGTCGCGTGGTCGCCGTCCACGACGACGTGCGGCGCGGTCAGTACATGACCGCACCCGTTGCGGATCACGCTCTGGTGGCCCGGGCCGTGCACCATGCCGACGATGCCCTCCCGGCCTTCCATCCGCAGATGGGGGATCGCGTCGAAGACACCGTCCTCGGTCCAGAGCGCCGCGGCGGCCTCTCCCGAACCGCTGTCGACCGCCGGCCCGTACTGGGCGACGAGCTGGGTGATCTCGACCTGGTCCTCCAAGGCGCGCACTTTCGCCGCCAACGCCTCGACGGTGGCACGCAGTTGGGCAAGTTCGTCGGTGTCGCTCATGAGTGGGTTCAACTCCCTGGTACGACGATGATGCGGGCCGGACCGTCGGCGTCCCGCGCCGCGTCGAGCGCCGCCGGGACTCCGTCGAGCCCGACGGTGTGGCCGAGCATCGGACCGACATCGAGGCGACCGGAGCAGACCGCCTGGAACGCCTCGTCCCAGTGGTTCATCGACGGACCACCCCCGAACTGGATGTTGAGCCCCTTCCGCTTCGCGGTCAGGGTGTGCAGACGGTCGCCCTCGGGCGGACCGCCGACGGAGAAGATCCGGGTGCCGCGCTCACACCCCTTGATGATCGAGTCGAGGACTCCCGGGACGCCGACGCACTCGAACACGACACAACTCGCCTGCGGACCGGCGGCGTTGCGCCATGCCTCGTACGGGGAGACCTCGCCCGGGTCGACGACGACATCGGCACCCATCGCCAGCGCGGTCGCACGACGCGACGCGACCAGGTCGGCCGCCACGATCGGGCCGACGCCGAGGCTCTTGAGCCGACCGATCGCCGACAGGGCGATGGCACCGCAGCCGATGACCAACGGCACCTCCCGCGCGGCCAGTTGGGCGCGGGACGCGGTCGACCAGCCCACCGAGATCGCGTCGGCGACACACACGATCTCGCTCGGCAGATCCGACACCACGACCCGGGTGACGGCCTCGGTCAACAAGAACAACTCGCCGAATCCGCCGGGTGATTCGGGGTTCTGGCCGATGATCAGGCGGCCGGCGGGCGTGTTCAGCACAGGCAGCGAACTCACCCGCGTCCCGACCGGGATCCGCCGTTCGGTGCCGGGGCCGTAGTCAACGACCTCGGCGCAGTACTCGTGACCCATCACGATGTCGACGTCCTGGTCGTACGTCGACATCCCGCTGTCGTCGTCGGCGCCCGCCTCCGGATGATCCATGAAGTGCAGATCCGATGCGCAGATCCCGCACGCCAGCGAGCGGACGAGGAGTTGGCCCGGTCCGGGGACCGGATCGTCGACGACCCGCGCCTCGACCGTCCCGCCACGAAGCACAGCAGCACGCATCAGACTCTCCTCCGATCTTCGAGGTCCGTCCCCTTCGGACTGTAGCCACACAGCGGGAATTACAGAAGACCGTCTCCTATAATTGGCGGGACATGGCCCGGTCACTACAATCACCGGTATGGCAGAACCGCGCCGCGCCCCGGGCCGTCCACGTGACACGAGCATCAACGAACGGGCGCTCGCGGCAACGCGCGAACTGCTGGTCCAGCGCGGCTTCGACGCGACGACGATCCAGGCGGTGGCCGAGCGCTCGGGCGTGCACGCCTCCGCCATCTACCGCCGCTGGCCCTCGCGCATCGAACTGATCGAGGAGGCCACGTTCCCCGGACTCAGCCCGCTGAGCGTCCGGCCGACGGGCGACCTCCACCGTGACCTACGCCGGTTCGTCCGCGCCTACTTGGCGGCCTTCGGCGCCCCCGCCGCCCGAGCCGCGGCGGCCGGACTCTTCGCGCACTCCCGGACGTCGAACCGCCCCCGACCGCCGGAGATGCTGCTGCGCGTGTCGGCGCGACCGCAGTTCCAGGACATCCTGCGCGCCGCGCCGACCGGGACCGTCGACCCCGCCGTGGACCCGGACGACGTCTTCGACATGCTCCTCGGTGCCGTGCTGACCCGCACCCTCCTGTCCACGGTCACGGCCCGCGAGCGCCCCGTCGAGCGCACGGTGGAGATGGTCCTGCGGATGCTACGGCCGCTCGACGGGCCGCCGATCTGATCAAGTCGTCCGGCCCGCCCGGGTGTTGGTGTCAGCGGCGCTCGTCGCGGAACACCTTCCCGCCCTTCATCACGAACCGGACGTCCGCCATCACGGAGACGTCCTCCAGCGGATTGCCCGGCACCGCGATCAGGTCGGCCAGCAGACCTTCCGCGATACGGCCCCGGTCGTCGGCGTCGATCAGTTCCGCCGCGTTGACGGTCGCCGCCTGGAGCGCTTCCAGGGGAGTCATCCCGCGGTCGACCAGGGCGATCAGCTCCTGGGCGCCGCGTCCGTGCGGAATCGCCGGCGCGTCCGTGCCCAGCGCCATCCGGACACCCGCCTTTCCGGCCCTGGACACCACGGTCTTGGCTCGGGGGAAGATCTCGGCGGCCTTCTCCACCAGTTCGGGTGCGGAGCGGGACATGTCCATCCCATCGATGAGAGCGGTGGTCGGCACCAGGAAAGTGCCCCTCTCCGCCATCAGCGCGATGGTGTCGTCGTCGAGCAGGAAGCCGTGCTCGATGCAGTCGATGCCCGCCTCCACCGCCGCCCGGACGGCGTCGGCCCCATGAGTGTGGGCCGCCACCTTCAGTCCGCGCCGGTGGGCCTCGTCGACGATGGCGCGCAGTTCCTCGTCGGAGTAGTGCTGCGCACCGGGGAGGCCGGTGTGCGACATCACGCCCCCGGACGCGCAGACCTTGATGAGCCGGGCCCCGTGCTTGATCTGGTAGCGGACGGCCTTGCGCACCTCGTCGACACCGTTGGCAATGCCCTCTTCCAGGGAGAGAGGCATGATTCCGGGGGCGTACGCGGCGAACATCGTCGGGTCCAGATGGCCGCCGGTCGGTGTGATGGCGTGTCCGGCCGGGACGATGCGCGGGCCGTCGATCCAGCCGGCGTCGATGGCCTTCGCCAGCGCGACGTCCAGCAGGTAGCCGCCCGTCTTCACGAACAGCCCGAGATTGCGGACCGTGGTGAAGCCCGCGCGCAGGGTCCGCCGGGCATTGCCCACCGCGCGGAGCATCCGTAGCGGGGGATCGTCCTGGACGGGGGAGAACGCGAGCGTCTCTCCCCGGCCGCCCATCAGAAGGTTGACCTCCATGTCCATGAGACCGGGCAGGAGGGTCACGTCACCGAGATCGAGAACCTCGTTCTCGCCGTTGTCGTCGCCGCCCCGCGTGATGCGGTCGCCGTCGACCGTCACCAGGCCCGGTGCCTCGAACTCGCCCGTCTCCACGTGCAGTACACGCGCCGCTTTGAGCGTGAGCACGACCGGTCAGACTTTCGGCTCGACGACGAGGTCCATGTAGGCGGCCCCGCTGTCCGGCACCCGGGCCTGCTTCCAGACCTCGACCGGGAACGACACGTTCACCAGGGAGAACAGCAGGAGCAGCAAGTTGCGCTCCTGCTCCGGGAGTTCGGAGAGCGGGAACTTGTCGAGGTGGTCGGAGGCCTGTTCCAGGAGCGGGAACGCGGCGTCGTAGAAGGCCTGCATCTCCTCCATGGAGCTGGCCAGGCGCTTGCTGTACCGGTCGCGCTCGGACTCCAGGACCCACTCGCTGAACGGTTCGAGTGCCGCGAACTCACTGGGCAGCATCGGTGTGCTCCTTGACGTAGTCGGCGACCGTCTTGTGCAGATGGCGGAGCAGCAACTCCTGGTCGCAGAGCGGGAATTCGGTGACGACCCGGCTCTTGAGCATCGTCTGGGTGGCCTCCAGCGTGTTGCCGTCCTGGAGCGCGTACTCCTTGAATGTCACCGCCGCCAGTTCCTGCTTCAGCCGCTCGCGCGCCGTCTTCGCGGGCACGAAGTACAGGTTGGCCTCGAAGAGGTGCTTGTCCACCGCCGTCGGCCAGTAGTGGTATGTCAGGTACCAGCCGGGCTTCCAGATCAGCAGGGTCATGTTCGGGAAGAACTCGAAGGAGTCGTTGCCCCACGCGCGGTGCCCACCAGGATTGAGGCCGGGGGGCAGAGGGTCGAGGCCCTCGATGTCGGGCGCTTCCCACGGCCCGAACAGGCCGCTGCGCAGGACGCGTTCGATGGGCTTGACGATGGTCAGGTCCTTGGGCGGGGACATGCCTCCCCAGGAGGAGATCATCGAGTGCGGGGGGTGGATCTCGTAGTGCAGCGCTTCGTACCCGACGTTGAAGAGCTTGTCGGCCTCGTCCTTGACGGCCTGCTTCATGTGCAGGACGGGGGCGTGGTAGAACTCCGCGAACGCGTCGATGAACAGCTTCCAGTTGCTGCCGATCTCCGCCTTGTAGGTGAAGACCTCGGTCATCTCGTGGAAGGGGTAGCCCTCAAGTCCCTTGGCGAACTCGCCCAGATACTCCTTGAGCGGCTGGGCGTCGGGGTCGAGGTTGACGAAGATGAAGCCTTCCCAGACCTCGCAGCGGACCAGCTTGAGGCCGTAGTCCGCCTTGTCGAGGTCGAAGAACTCCTTCTCCTGCTGGACGAAGGTCAGATCGCCGTCGAGGCTGTAGCGCCAGGCATGGTACTTGCAGGTGAACTGGCGGCAGGTGCCCTTGACCTCCTCGCCCGGGTAGTCGTTCCACACGAGCTTGTTGCCGCGGTGGCGGCAGACGTTGTGGAAGGCGCGGATCTCCTTGTCCTTGCCCCGCACGATCACCAGTGAGGTGTCGGCGACGGCCAGCTCCTTCGTGAAGTAGCTGCCGACCTTGGGCACTTGCTCGACGCGGCCGACGTTCAGCCAGGTCTTCTTGAAGATCGCTTCCTTCTCCGCCTCGTAGTACGCGGGGTCGATGGAGTCTTCGTAGTTCACCGGGCTCGTGCCCAGCTCGGGGTAGTTCTCGGTCCAGCTCCCGGCCGCCGGCTTGGCGAAGTGTGGCATGGGATCACCCCTCTCGCTTGTGAGAATACCATTCTCGTTTTGGGAAACTGAAGTTCTCTTCCGAGATCACAGGATCGAGTTCCACGCCGAAGGTGTTGAGGGCCATCGTGAGCATCGTGTAGGCGCCGATGGTGAAGACCAGGTCCATGAGCTGGTGTTCGTCCAGGTCGACGGCGAGCGCCGCGTAGGTCGCGTCCGACAGGCCCGAGTCGGTGTCCAGTTCGTCCACCGCCCGGTTGAGCAACGTGTCGGCGCCCGTGCGGACTTCCTCGATCTCCGCCTCGGTCACCCCGGCCTTCCGGCCGATCAGGACGTGACTCGCCCACTCGTACCTGCTGCCCCGTCGCCAGGCCACCCGCATCACTGCCAGCTCGCGGACGCGCACCGGCAGGGTCGTGGTGTTGAGGTGCATGTTGAACGTCAGGAACGCCCGGGCCAGGGCCGGATGCCGCTGGAAGATCCCCAGGACGTTGGCCTCCGGCAGCTTCCGGTGGGGGTTGATGACCGAGAAGACGTCGTGGTCCCACTCGTCGTACGGGACCGGGGGGATGCGGACGCCGTTCTCGGTGGCGGTCCTGCCGTTCTCGCCGTGCGCGGCGCCGTTCTTGCCCTGCTCGTGATCGCCGTTCTCGCTCATGTGTTCCGCCCGCCGTTCACGCCCAGGATCTGGCCGGTGATGTAACCGGCCTCCTCGGACGCGAGGAAGGCGCAGGCCGCGGCGATGTCCTCCGGGCGGCCGACGCGCCGGACCGGAGTGCGCTGGATGTGCTCCTCGACCGTCCCGCCGAGCAGTTGGCGCTCCTCGGAACGGCGCAGCATCGGCGTGTCGATGAAACCGGGCGGCACCGCGTTCACGGTGATGCCCTGCGGGCCCAGCTCCAGGGCGAGGGCCTTGGTCAGCCCGTTGACCGCCGACTTGGCGGCCACGTAGTGCGTCATGAACGGCTGGCCGGAGTGTGCGCTGGACGAGGAAATGTTGACGATCCGCCCCCAGCCGGCCTCCACCATGTCCGGCAGGACCGCCTGGACGCAGTGGAAGACCCCGTTGAGGTTGACGTCGATCACCCGCTGCCAGGCCTCGAAGGTCAGGTTGGCGAAGCGCTTGTAGCCCTCCATTCCCGCCGCGTTGACCAGAACCGTGACCGGGCCGAGCTGCTCCCGGATCTCGGTCAGGGCCTCGTCCACCTGGGCCCGGTCGGAGACGTCGGCCTTTCGGGAGAAGCCCCTGTCGGACGGATTGAGGTCGAGGGTGGCGACCTGGAGACCGTCGGCCTCCAGGCGCTGTGCGATGGCCAGTCCGATGCCGGAGCCGCCGCCTGTGACGAGGGCTGTCCTCATGCCGGAACCCCCTTCGTCTCGATCATGAAAATCTCCCTTCCAGATCTGAGAAGCGTATTCTCGTCTCCGGTGCTTCCGGAAGTCCCGCGCAGGCGGGGGCTGTTCGCCGCCCTCCGTGTAGCTGTCAGCCATCGGTCAGGATGACATTCTCGCTTCCGGATGGTTGATTCGCGTATAAGGAGAATGTAGTTTCCGCTGCATTGGAGCAAGCCGCCCATCCACGCGAGGAGAACAGGATGCGGTTCCAGGACAAGGTGGCGATCGTCACCGGAGCGGGACAGGGAATCGGCGAGGACTACGCCCGGGCGCTGGCCGCCGAGGGCGCACGGGTCGTGGTCGCGGACATCAACGAGGAGCAGGGGCAGAGGGTCGCCAAGGAGCTGGACTCCGCGCTCTTCGTCAAGGTCGACGTCGGAGACCCCGCCTCGGCCGACGCGCTGGCCGCCGCCACCGTCGCCGAGTTCGGCCGCATCGACTACCTGATCAACAACGCCGCGATCTACCACAGCATGCGGCGCGAGGGCCTGACCACCGTCGACCTCGACTACCTCAACCGCTTCATCCAGGTGAACCTGATGGGCGCCCTGTACGTCACCAGGGCCGTCGTCCCGCACCTGACCGAGGGTGCCGCGATCGTCAACCAGTCCTCCGCCGCCGCCTACATGGCGAGCGGCTACTACGGCCTGGCCAAGATCGGCATCAACCACCTCACCGCGTCCCTCGCCGCCGAACTCGGCGGCCGGGGCATCCGCGTCAACGGCATAGCCCCCGGCCCCACCGACACCGAGGCCACGGCCACCGTCGTACCGGTCGAGTTCCAGGAGCGGATGACGCAGGCCCTGGCCATCAAACGGATGGGCACCCCCGGCGACCTGACCCCCACCGTGCTGTTCCTGCTCTCCGACGACGCGGGCTGGCTGACCGGTCAGACCATCAGCGTCGACGGCGGACAGGTGGTGCGGCTGTGACCCGCCTCCTCATCAACGGCCAACTGGTCGAAGGGGAGCGGACGTTCCCCTCCCTCAACCCCGCCACCGGCGAGGTGTACGGCCACGCCCCCGAAGCCACCACCGCCCAGGCCGAAGCCGCCGTAGCGGCGGCCCGCACCGCCTTCGACACCACCACCTGGTCCACCGACGTACAGCTGCGCATCCGCTGTCTCGACCAGCTGCATCAGGCGCTCCTCGATCACGTCGAGGAGCTGCGCGAGCTGACGATCGCCGAGGTCGGCGCGCCCCGCATGCTCACCTACGGCCCCCAACTCGACGACCCCGTCAAGCTGGTGCGGTTCTACGCGGACCTGCTGCGCAAGTACCCGCTGACGGAGGAGCTGGGCGAGGTCGAGATCCGCGGCCAGCGCCACCGTCGTTGGGTGGAGAAGGAGGCCGCCGGGGTCGTCACCGCGATCATCGCCTACAACTACCCGAACCAACTGGCCCTCGCCAAGCTCGCCCCCGCGCTCGCCGCCGGCTGCACGGTCGTCCTCAAGGGCGCCCCGGACACCCCGCTGACCACCCTGTTCCTCGGTCAACTCATCGCCGAGCACACGGACTTCCCGCCCGGCGTGGTCAACGTCCTCACGTCCTCCAGCGCCGATGTCGGCGAGACGCTCACCACACACCCCGACGTCGACATGATCACGTTCACCGGTTCCACCGCGACCGGCCGCCGCATCATGGAGGCCGCGAGCCGCACGGTGAAGAAGGTCTTCCTGGAACTCGGCGGCAAGTCCGCCATGATCGTCCTGGACGACGCCGACTTCGCCACCGCCGCCATGTTCGCGGCCGGCACCATCTGCTCGCATTCCGGGCAGGGTTGTGCGCTCACCTCCCGGCTGCTCGTGCCCCGGGAACACCACGACGAGCTCGTCGAGAAGGTGGCGGCGGGCCTCGCCCGTATTCCGCTCGGCGACCCCGCCGACCCCAAGACCTTCGCGGGCCCGCTCATCAGCGAGCGTCAGCGCGAGAAGGTCGACGGGATGGTGCAGCGGGCCGTCGCGGCAGGCGCGAACCTCGTCACCGGTGGCGAGAAGGTCGATCCCGGCTTCTTCTACAAGCCGACTCTTCTCACCAACGTCGACCCGGACAGCGAGATCGCCCAGGACGAGGTCTTCGGACCCGTGCTCGTGGTGATCCCGTACGACGACGATGACGACGCCGTCCGCATCGCCAACAACTCCATCTTCGGCCTCTCCGGCGGGATCCAGAGCGGCGACGACGAGCGGGCCATCGCCCTCGCCCGCCGGATCCGCACCGGCACCTTCAGCATCAACGGAGGCAACTACTTCGCGGCGGACGTCCCGTTCGGCGGCTACAAGCAGTCGGGCATCGGCCGGGAGAGCGGAGTACCCGGCCTGGAGGAGTTCCTGGAGTACAAGTCCTTCGCGGTCGTGGTCCGGTCATGATGCCGCTCGACGGAATCCGCGTCCTCGAAGTCGCCATGTACGGCTTCGTGCCCTCGGCGGGAGCCGTCCTCTCCGACTGGGGAGCGGACGTCATCAAGATCGAGCACGCCGTTACCGGCGACCCGCAACGCGGTCTCCGCCAGACCGGCACCATGCGCGTCGAGGGCGACCCCAACCCCAACGTCGAGCACGCCAACCGCGGCAAACGCAGCCTCGGCCTCGACATCTCCCGGCCCGAGGGCAAGGAGGTCCTGTACGAACTGGCCCGGCACGCCGACGTGTTCCTGACCAGCTTCCTTCCCGGCCACCGGGACAAGTTCGGCATCGACGTCGACGACATCCGTACCGTCAACCCCCGCATCATCTACGCCCGGGGCAGTGCCTTCGGGCCGCGCGGACCGGAAGCGGGGAAGGGTGGCTACGACATGACGGCGTTCTGGGCCCGCGCCGGCACCGCCGCGAGCATCACCCCGGCCGGCACCGACGGCATCATCAACCCGCCGTCGCCCGCCTACGGCGACACCATCTCCGGCACCAACCTCGCCGGCGGCATCGCGGCGGCGCTCCTGAAACGCGAACGCACCGGCGAACCGTCGGTCGTGGACGTCTCGTTGCTCGGCAGCGGACTGTGGGCAATGGGCCACGCCACCGCGCTCTCCCTGCACCTCGGCAAGCCCTGGATCCCGCCGCCCGTCGGCACCCACGGCTCGATCGCCAACCCGCTGTCCGGGCTGTACGAGACCTCCGACGGACACCACTTGGCGTTCGTCATGATGCAGCCGGGCAAGTTCTGGGCCGATGTGTGCCGGCACATCGACCGCCCCGAACTCGCCGACGACCCCCGCTTCGACACGGCCGAGCACCTCGTGGCCAACACGGCGGAGGCCGTCAAGATCCTGCGCGAAGTCATCGCCACCCGCACCCTCGCGGAGTGGAGCCGGCGCTTCGCCACCCTGGCCGGACCCTGGGCCCCGGTCCAGGACTCCCTGCAAGTGGGCGACGACCCGCAGATCAGAGCCAACGAGTACCTGCTCCGCGCAGGAGAACTCGAACTGGTCGCCAGCCCCGTGCAGTTCGACGTGCAAGCCCCCGAACTCGGGCCCGCCCCCGAGTTCGCCGCCCAGACCGAGGAGATCCTCCTCGAACTGGGCCTGGACTGGGACCGCATCATCGCGCTCAAGGCGGCGGGCGCGGTCACCTGATCACCCGACAGCGGGACTCACATTCTCAACGAGGAGAACCGATGAGACGCTTGCTCATCCCCGCGCTGGTCCTGGCCCTCGCGGCCGCGGCCGGATGTTCCGGCCGTACCAAGTCCGCGGACACCACCAGCCCTTCGACCACCGGAGCCGCCGATACGGCGACCGCGGACTTCGGCACGCTGAAGTCCGTCTGCGGCAAGGGCACGGCCAAGACCGTCACCAGCCAGGGCGTCACCAGCTCCGACATCAAGGTCGGCGTCTTCACCGACGTCGGGTTCACCAAGAACCCGGAGTTCGCGAACGCGGCGAAGGTCTTCACCTCCTGGTGCAACGCGGCCGGCGGCATCAACGGCCGCAAGATCACACCCGTGACGCACGACTCAGCGCTCATGCAGGTCAACCAGAAGATGATCGAGGCCTGCCGCACCGACTTCTTCGAGGTGGGCGGCGGCGCCGCCCTCGACGGCCTGGGCGTCAAGACCCGCCTGAAGTGCCTGCTCCCCGAGTTCCCGGCCCAGGTCACCTCCGAGATCGGCGCGGACCTCCAGGTGATGGCCCAGGGCGCCTCAAGTGGCTATTCGCCCTACGCCGGCTACTTCTCCTGGCTGCTGAAGGAGGCGTACCCGTCGTCCGCGAGCGGCGTCGGCATCATCACCGGAGACGTGCCCGTCACCAAGGTCCTCGCGGCCCAGGACAAGGAAGTCCTCACCGCGATGGGCGGCAAGGTCACCTACTCCGACCTCTACCCCGCGCAGGGTGTCTCCGACTGGACGCCGTACGCCCAGTCCATCAAGACGAAGAAGGTCAAGGGACTCGTCTTCCTGGGCGACTTCACCCAGCTGGCGAAGCTGGAGCAGGCGCTCACCAACATCGACTACAAGCTCGACTGGATCGACGCCAACAGCAACGCCTACGGTCCCGCCTTCCTCAAGCTGGCCGGCCCCGCGCTCGGCACACAGACCAACTTCGCCTCCATCAACGGCGCTTACCCGTTGGAGAAGGCCGACGGCAACCCGGCGACGAAGGAGATGGTCGCCCTGTTCAAGAAGTACGCGCCCGACGCGCAGATCACCCTGCCTGCCATGCAGGCCTTCTCCACCTGGCTGCTGTTCGCCACCTCCGCCCGCGACTGCGCGGAACTGACCCGCAGTTGTGTCCTGGAGAACGCCAAGAAGCAGACCGACTGGACCGGGGGAGGGCTCCAGGCCTCGGTCAACCTGTCCTCGCCCGACGAGCCCCTGAAGTGCTTCAACGTCGAGAAGGCCACCACCAGCGGCTGGGTGCCCGCCGACTTCAAGCCCACCGACGGTGCCTACCGCTGCAACGCGCCCGCCTACAAGTTCAAGGGCAACTACGGCAAGCCGCCGACCCTGGCGGACGTCGGCAAGTCGCTCGCCGACCTCAAGTAGCCCGCACGGCGCGCCACTTGTGGCGCGTCACCCCACCGACCGCGGCAGGAAGGAAGGACCGTGAAGGTACGAGTCGACCCGGAGCGCTGTCAGGGCCACACGCTCTGCGCGATGCGCGCTCCGGACACCTTCGAACTCAGCGAGATCGACGGGCACTCCTCGGTCGTCGAGGAAGAAGTCCCCACCGACCAGCAGGAGGCCGTCCGCGAGGCGGTCCTGTCCTGTCCGGAACGGGCGATCTCCCTCATCTCCTGACCCCACCTCAGCCACCGAGCGGGAGAGGACTCCGCATGACCACGGAAGAAGCGGCCGTCGACGACGACGGTGGCCGCAAGCACCATCTGGTGCACTTCGACCGGCACACCCCCGACTACCGCGACCGGTTCGAGGACATCACCCACGAACTGCACGGCCAGTGTCCGATCGCCTGGACGGAGGCCCACGGCGGCCACTGGGTCGCCAGCGGCAACCGTGAGGTCTTCGAACTCGCACGGTCTGCGGAGTTCCTCTCCAACGACCATGACGTGAAAGGGGAACGGCGCGGCTACAAGGGCATCTCCATCCCCCCGCCGCTCCGCGCCCGCGAGGCCCAGGGCGGCTTCCTGGAGATGGACCCGCCGGACCAACGGCACTACCGGCAGACCCTCAACCCGTACCTGTCGCCGGCCGCGATCCAGCGCTGGATCCCCTTCGTCGACGAGGTCGTCCGCGCGAGCCTCGACGAGAAGATCGAGTCCGGGCGCATCGACTTCGTCGACGACCTCGCCAACATCGTCCCCGCCGTGCTCACCCTGGCGATGATGGGCATCCCGCTGGAGCACTGGACGATCTACAACGAACCGGCCCACGCCTCCGTCTACACCCCGCCCAACTCGCCCGACATGCAACGGGTGTTGGATCTGAGCCGCAAGATGGGCATGGACCTCATGGCCCAGCTCGCGGAGATCCGCAAGAACCCCCGCCCGGGCCTCGTGGACGCGCTGGTCCGCGCCGACATCAACGGCCGTAACCCGGACGACGGTGAACTCCTGGGCGTCTGCGCCCTGTTGATCGGCGGCGGCTTCGACACCACGACCGCGCTCACCGCCCACTCCCTCGAATGGCTCTCCCAACACCCGGAGGAACGGGCCCGGTTGAGCCGTGAGCGCAAGACCCTGCTGGACTCCGCGACGGAGGAGTTCCTGCGCTTCTACACCCCGGCTCCCGGAGACGGCCGCACCATCACCGCCGACTGCGAGATCGCAGGCACCGAATTCAAGGAGGGCGAACGCCTCTGGCTGTCCTGGGCGATGGCCAACCGGGACCCGTCGGTCTTCCCCGACCCGGACCGCATCGACATGGAACGCAAGGGCAACCGGCACAGCAGCTTCGGCCTCGGCATCCACCGCTGCATCGGCTCCAACGTCGCCCGTACCGTGTTCAAGCGGATGGTGACCGCCGTACTCGACCGGATGCCCGACTACGAGTGCGACCCCGAAGGCGCCGTGCACTACGAGACCATCGGCGTCATCCAGGGCATGCGGCACCTCCCGGCGACCTTCACCCCGGGCGAGCGGCTCGGCGCCGGACTCGACGAAACCCTCGCCGAACTCCAGAAGGTCTGCGACGAACAGCGACTCGCCGAACCGGTCACCGTCCGCAAGTCCACGGCGCGGATCGACACATGACGGAGAGTCAACGCCTCGGCCCGGTGGTCACGGAGGAGAACGAGTTCTTCTGGACCTCCGGCGCGGACGGCCGGCTGCGGCTGGCGGAGTGCGGGTCCTGCCAGGCCCTCATCCACCCGCCGCAGCCGGTCTGCCGGTACTGCCACGGCCACGACATGGGCGTCCGGGCCGTCTCCGGCCGTGCGACGCTGATCGGCTTCACGGTCAACCACCGCTTCGCCCTGCCCGGCCTGCCCGCGCCCTACGTCGTGGCCCAGGTCGCCCTGGAGGAGGACCCCCGCGTCCGCCTCACCACCAACGCCGTCCAATGCACCCCGGACGAGCTGGAGTTGGGCATGCGGATGGAGGTCGTCTTCGAACAGGTCGAGGACGCCTGGCTGCCCCTGTTCCGCCCGGCAAGCGAACGCCCGGCCCCGGACCCACTGCCGCTCGCCGAGGTGGACACCCCCCAACTCGCCCGCCGGGTACGGCCGATGGTGTCGACCGACAAGTTCGAGGACAAGGTCGCCATCACCGGCATCGGCATGTCGGAGATCGGCCGCCGCTTGCTGGTCCCCCCGGTGTCCCTGACCGTCCAGGCCTGCCAACGTGCCATCGCCGACGCCGGGTTGACCGTCGACGACATCGACGGCCTGGCCACCTACCCGGGCGCCGGCACCGCGTACGGCGGCTTCGGCGAAGGCGGGGTCACCGCACTGGAATCCGCCCTCGGCCTGGAACCGACCTGGTACAACGGCGGCAGCGAGACCTTCGGCCCCTGCGGCTCCCTCATCTCCGCAATGCTCGCCATCGCAGGGGGACTTGCCCGGCACGTCCTGTGCTTCCGTACGGTCTGGGAGGCGTCGTACGGCGAACTCGTGCGCCGCGGCCGGATCGCGCAGGACCCACCGCGCAGACTGGACGGCTGGATGAAGCCGTTCGGAGCGACCTCGGCAGCGCACACCCTCGCCCAGAACGCCCAACGCCATTTCCACCGCTACGGCACCACCCGCGAGACTCTCGGCTGGATCGCCCTCAACCAGCGGGCCAACGCCGCACTCAACCCCACGGCGGTCTACCGCGACCCCTTGACCATGGACGACTATCTCAACGCCCGCCCCATCACCACCCCGTTCGGCCTCTACGACTGTGACGTTCCCTGCGACGGAGCGGTCGCCGTGATCGTGTCGGCCGTGGACGCGGCCCGGGACCTCGCCCAACCACCCGTGATGGTGGAGGCGGTTGGCACCCAGATCCTGGAACGGCTCGAATGGGACCAGAGCACGCTGACCCACGAGCCCCAAGTGCTGGGCCAGTCCGCGCACTTGTGGTCCCGCACCGCACTGCGCCCCGAAGACGTCGACGTCGCCGAACTCTACGACGGCTTCACCTTCAACTGCCTCTCCTGGCTGGAGGGGTTGGGGTTCTGCGGCATCGGCGAGTCGAAGGACTTCCTGGACGGAGGCAAGAACATCGCGCGGGACGGCGTACTGCCGCTGAACACCCACGGCGGACAGCTCTCCCACGGCCGCACCCACGGCATGGGACTGGTCCACGAGGCGATCACCCAGCTGCGTGGCGCGGCCGGACCACGACAGGTGTCCGGTGCCCGGGTGGCGGTGGCGAGCAGTGGCGGACTCACCCCCAGCGGCGTGATCCTCTTCCGGGCGGACGGATGAACCCACGTACCACGGAGGTCGTTTCGCGCGTCGTCGACGTCGACGGCATCCCCATGTCGGCGCTGCTGTGCGAGGCCCGCGAACCGCGCGCGGTCCTCGTCGCGCTGCACGGGGGAGCGGTGACCTCCCGCTACTTCGACTACCCCGACCAGCCCCGCCTGTCCCTCCTGCGCACGGCGGCGGCACTCGGCTTCACCACTGTGGCCATCGACCGTCCCGGATACGGGAGTTCGGCTCCGTACGGCGAGAGCATGGCTTCCCCCGCGCGACGTGTCGACCTCGCCTACGGAGTGGTGGACCGACTGCTCGCCTCGCGTCCGCGCGGAGCGGGCCTGTTCCTGTGGGCCCACTCGATCGGCTGCGCCCTGGGCGTGCGCATGGCCGGTGACGAACGGCGGAGCGACCTTCTCGGCCTGGAGATCGCCGGTACCGGACGCCACCACGCACCCGGCGCCGTCGAGATCCTCGACTTCCGGCAGCGCGACCCGGCCGTGCCGAGACGGTCCGGACCCGGACTGCGCGAGCTGCTGTGGGAACCGTCGCGTCTGTATCCGGCCGAAGTCGTCGGCGCGTCCCGCATCCAGTCGCCGGGCCCGCCGTACGAAGGCACCGTGGCCCGCCGTTGGCCGCTGGAGTTCGCCGAAGTCGCCGCCCACGTACGGGTTCCCGTGCATTACACGCTCGGCGACCACGAGCGGGTCTGGAGCTCCGGGCCCCAGGCCATGGCCGACATCGCGGGCCTGTTCACCGCTTCCCCGCGAGTCGTCACCGACGAACAGGCCGACAGCGGCCACAACTTGAGCATCGGACGCACCGCGACCGGATACCACCTGAAGATCCTCTCGTTCGTCGAGGAGTGTGTTCTCGGCCGGGAGAGCGACGGGATCGACCGCCTGCCGAGGAGGGCCGGATGAGCGACGCCGACAACGCCGTACTGCTGCTCGTACGAGTGGTCGTCGGACTCGTCATGATCATGCACGGGCTGAATCACTGGCGCGGCGGCGGCAGGATCGGCGGCACCGCCCGCTGGTTCACCGGACTCGGCCTGAGACAGGGCGTGCTGCAGGCCTGGATGAGCGTGCTCACCGAGGTCGGCGCGGGCCTCCTGCTCGTCCTCGGCCTGCTCACGCCGCTGGCCTGCGCCGCCGTGATCTCCGTGATGCTGGTCGCGGGACTGCTCGCCCACCGGCCCAACGGGTTCTTCGTCTTCAAGGACGGCTACGAGTACGTCCTCACGCTCGCCGTGGTCGCCCTGGCCGTCGCGGTGCTGGGCCCCGGCCGCTGGTCCCTGGACCACGCGGCGGGCATCGACCCGACCGGCTGGACCGGCGGCGCGATCGCGCTCGGCGCGGCCGTGGTGGCGACCGGGGGACTGCTGGGCACGTTCTGGCGACCCGAGCCCGAGGCGGAGCCCGAGCCGGAAGCAGGGTCCGAGAACACCCCCGAGCAAGTCGACCAGGAGGCCCGCTGATGCGCGTCGGATTCATCGGGCTGGGCAGTCAGGGCGCTCCCATGGCACGCCGGATCGTCGAGGCGGGCTTCGCCACGACGCTCTGGGCGCGCCGCCCGGCCACCCTCGCAGCGTTCGCGGACACCGCCGCCCGGCGGGCCGCGTCCCCCGTCGAACTGGCCGCGGCCAGCGACCTGGTGTGCGTCTGTGTCGTCGACGACGCCGACGTCGAGCAGGTCGTCACCGGCGAACAGGGCGTGCTGAGAGGGCTGCGCCGGGGCGGTGTGATCGCCGTACACAGCACCGTCCACCCCGACACCTGTCGACGGCTGGCCGAACGGGCCCAGGTGCACGGCGTGTCCGTGGTCGACGCTCCGGTCAGCGGCGGCGGACGAGCCGCCGCGGAAGGCCGGCTGCTGGTGATGACCGGCGGCGAGTCCGGCACGGTCGCCTACTGCCGCAAGGTGTTCGAGACCTTCGGCGATCCAGTGCTGCACATGGGCCCGCTCGGCTCGGGACAGATCGCCAAACTTCTCAACAACCTATTGTTCACTGCCAACTTGGCGACCGCGGCCGATACGCTGGCGCTGGCACCGGAGTTCGGCATCGACCGCGGCGCTCTCGCCGAAGCCGTGCTCCATGGCAGCGGAGCGAGCTTTGCCCTCGACCGCGTGAAGTCGGCCGGCGGCACGCTCGACCCCTTGGCGGAGCGCGCGGGACCGCTGCTCCGCAAGGACGTGAGACTCCTGGCCGACCTCGCCGAGACGACGGGCGCCACGACGGGCACCGCACTTGCGGCGGCCGACGCGGCCCTCGACCGGATGGGCCAAGGGCGCCTGACGGCAGCCCCAACTCCCGCTCCACGAAAGTGAAAACGGCCTTCTCGTCAGCGGAGAAGATTGATATCGTCGCTCGTCGTCAGACTGGTGACGGAAGGGAACCGTGCACACCGTGAAGGACTTCGAGGCGATCGACTTCTTCCAGGACGACGAGGTCGTCGCGGATCCGTACCCTTACTTGGCGGCCCTGCGCGGGAAGTGCCCGGTGCAGCGCGAGAGCCACCACGACGTGACGATGGTGACGGGGTACGACGAGGCGATCCAGGTCCTCAACGACTCCGACACGTACTCGTCCTGCCTCTCGGTGACCGGCCCCTTCCCCGGGTTCCCGGTCCCGCTGGACGGCGATGTCGACGTCAGCGCGCTGATCGAGCAGTACCGCGACCAGCTCCCGATGAGCGACCAGCTGCCGACGCTCGACCCGCCCATGCACACGGACCACCGTGGTCTGCTGATGCGGATGATCACCCCGCGCCGCCTCAAGGAGAACGAGGCGTCGATGTGGCACCTCGCCGACGCCCAGCTGGACGGGTATCTCGCCGCCGGTGAGGGCGACTTCATCAGCGGGTTCGCCGGCCCCTTCACCCTGAGGGTCATCGCCGACCTGCTCGGTGTGCCCGACGAGGATCGCAACGCCTTCGTGGAGGGCCTCGAACACCGGCCGCAGGCGGGCATCGGCAACACGGACGGCGAGGTGTCGTACTCGCCGCTGGAGTACCTGTACGCGCAGTTCTCGGCCTACGTCGAGGAGCGCCGCCGCGAACCACGCGAGGATGTGATCACCGGTCTCGCCCTGGCGAAGTTCGCCGACGGCTCGACCCCCGACGTCGCGGACGTGGCCCGCGTCGCGACCAACCTGTTCGCGGCGGGCCAGGAGACCACCGTCCGGCTGCTGAGCAACGCCCTCAAGCTGATCGCCGAAGACCCCGATCTGCAGCACCTGTTGCGCACCGAGCGCGACCGCATCCCGAACTTCATCGAGGAGACGCTGCGCACCGAGAGCCCGATCAAGGGCGACTTCCGGCTGTCGCGCGTGGCGTCCACGGTGGGCGGCGTCGACATCCCGGCCGGAACCACCCTCATGGTCCTCAACGGCGCCGCGAACCGCGACCCGCGCCACTTCGAGGACCCCGAGACCTTCGACCCGGCCCGCGCCAACGCCCGCCACCACCTCGCCTTCGGCCGCGGCCCCCACACCTGCCCCGGCGCCCCGCTGGCCCGCGCCGAGGCCCGCGTGGGCATCGAGCGCATCCTCGACCGTACGACCGACATCAGGATCTCGGAGAGCGTGCACGGCCCTGCCGGGGCACGGAACTACCGTTACCTGCCGACGTACATCCTGCGCGGACTCACCCATCTGAACCTGGAGTTCACGCTCGCCGAGGAGTCCGCCCGATGAAGGCCGTCGTCGACACGGACCGCTGCCGGGGCCACGGAATCTGCTGGTCGATCTGCCCCGAGGTCTTCGACCTCACCGACGACGGCTACGCCGAGGTCCTGACCCCGGAAGTCCCCACCGAGTACGAGGCCCAGGTCCGCGAGGCGATCAGCAGCTGCCCCGAGCGTGCCATCACGGTCACCTAGCCCGCTCGCGCGTCCGTCGATGGCCGGAAGGGTCGCCCTATCGTCACGGCAACCGTAGTGTCACATCGGTGTTGCCGCGGTGAGAGGGGTCCCCAATGACGACGGCCCGATACGAGGAGATCCTTGTCGCCGCGCTGGCGGTGTTCGCCGAGCGCGGCTACAAGAAGGCGTCCATCGACGCCGTGGCGGAGCGTGCCGGTCTGACCAGACAGGGCGTCCTGCACTACTTCCCGAGTAAGAAACGGCTGCTCCTCGCCCTGGTCCAGCTCCGGGAGGACCTCGCCCGCGAACACCTCGCCGCCCTCCACGCGGACGCCGGCGAGGACCTGCCCGGGCTGCTCGCCGAGGTCATCACCTACGACCACAAGAACCCCGGTCTCGCCCAGATCCACAGCGTTCTCGTAGCTGAGGGCGTCACCGGCAGCGACGAGGCACAGCGGTTCTGCCACGACTACTACCGGTCGATCCAGGAGCACACCGTCGAGCACCTCACCGCGCTCTACGGCGACCGCGTACCCAGCGGTCTGACCCCGCGAGCCGCCGCCACCGCCGTGGTGGCGATGCTCGACGGGGTCCAGCAGCAGTGGATGCTCGACGAGGAGCAGACCGACTACCCCGAGATCATCCGCGAGGTCATGGGCGTGCTGCTCGGGCCCGCGCCTGTATGAAATCGGCCATCGCCGTCACGCTCTCGGGATGCAGACTCACCGCGTCCGGCCGAACCCGAAGATCCACCGTGACACCGGAACGGGCCGCGCGGGCCGCGAACGACAGCGAATCGTCCAGCAGCGGATCGGTGCCCGCCACCAGCAGTTGGATCGGCGGCAGCCCGTGCAGATTGGCGTGCAGCGGACTCAACAACGGGTTGGTCCGGTCGGCGCCGGCCGCGAACCGGGCCGCGTGCAACCGGAGTTCGTCGATGTCGAAGCCCGGATCGGCCGCCGCGTTGAACAGCAGACTCGGCGCGTCCAGCGTCAGATCGAGCAGCGCGGAACTGAGCACCGCGCAGTCCGGCTCCTGAGCCCCCATGTCCCGCAGCCGCACCAGCAGCGAGGCCGCGAGCCCGGCCCCGAGCCGCTCACCGGCCAGCGCCACCGGACCACGGGCCTGGCACGAGCTGTACACGGCGTGCACGTCGTCGAGCGCCCCCGGAAACGACGAACGGTAGCGCGGACACACCACCACGGCCCCCGTCCGCAGCGCGAGCCGCTCGGCCAGATCCACCGCCGACTCCGGCGAGCCCGACAACTGCCGGTCCCCGTGCAGATACAGGACGACGAGATCGGACGCGTCCGGCGGTCGTACGATCGGCCCGACCGGGCTCGACTCGACCCGCACCCGCCCGTCGTCGGCCCCCGCCCGGGCCGTCCGCGCTCGTACGTCGGCCAGGTCCGTGCTCGCTCCGGTCGCCCCAACTCGTGTGTCACCCACGGGACATCACCCTCTCCGCTGCCTGCCAGTGCTCGTCGGACACCCAGAGGCGGGCGAAGGCGCGGGCCGCCTCCTCCTCCGGGACGGCTCCGCTCATCACGCGCTTGATCTCCCGCGCCGGGTTGGTCGCCAGCGACCTGGCCAGGGTCCGCCAGCCCTCGGCGAACTCGGCCCGGGGCAGCACCAGATCGAGCAGCCCGACGCGCTGAGCCTCGGCCGCGCCGAGTACGGTCCCGGCACCGGCGAGCATCAACGCCCGTCCCTGGCCCACGAGTTGGGCCAGACGCTCGGCACCGCCCCACGCCGGCATGATGGCCAGGGCGACCTGGTTGAAGCCGATCCTGATGTCGTCGGCGGCAACCCGTATGTCGGCGGCCACCGCGACCTCGGCACCGCCGCCGAACGCGTGCCCGTTCAGCGCGGCGATCACCGGTCCCGGGAAGTTCGCGATGCGATCGCAGATCCCCCGCATCCGCAGGGCCATGGCCATCGCGTCCTCCTCGGTCCGGATCGCACTGAGCTGCTTCAGGTCCCCGCCGGAGACGAACGCCCGGTCGCCCGCGCCCGTGACGACCAGGGCCTTGGCGCCGGCAGCCGCGTCGAGCACCTTGTCGAGTTCGTCCATGGTGGTGGGGGCGATGGCGTTGCGGGCCTGTGGGCGGTCGATGGTGATGACCGCCAGGCCCTCGTCGAGTTCGAGATCTACGTCCATGGCCTCAGTCCTCGTATACGACAGTGACGTGCGGAGTGCTCGGCTCGCCCTGGCAGGTCAGGACCCAGCCCTCGGCGATTTCGTCCTCGTCGAGCGCGTTGTTGACCCGCATCTTGGCCTCGCCTTCGGTGACTTGGGCGATGCAGGTGGCACAGTTGCCCGCCTCGCAGGAGAACGGCGGGGCCAGACCCGCCCGACGCGCGCTCTCCAGAAACGTCTCGCCGGAACGCTGCGCGAGCGTGTGCCGCCTGCCGGAGAGCACGAGCGTGAGGGTGCCCTCGTGCTCAGGAGTGTCGTCTTCGGGAGTGTTCGCGGGTGGTGGATCGGTGGCCTGCGCGAACCGCTCGATGAAGATCCGCTCCGGGGCGACGCCATGGGCGAGAAGCGCGTTCTCGACCAGCTCCATGAAGGGCGCGGGCCCGCAGAGGTAGAAATCCGCGTCCGTGTCGCCGCCGGCGAACTCCCGTACCTGGTCCGCCGTGACGAAGCCCTCCCAGTCGTCGAGGTGGTGCCGGATCTCGAACCGTCCGGGGTACCGCTGCGCCAACTCGCCCAGTGCGGAGCCGAAGATGACGGCGCCCGCGTCCCGGTCGGCGGACAGCACCCGCACCGTGCGACCGGTGCCGGCCAGCGCGGACTTGGCGAGCGACAGGACCGGAGTGATCCCGCTGCCCCCGCAGAACGCCACCACCGGAGCGGTGAACTCGTGGGCGGAGGCCGCCTCGCCGCCCTCCCGCAGACAGAACACCCCTGCGGGCAGCGTGGTTTCGAGGACGTCGCCGGGGGCCAGATGGTCGTGCATCCAGTTGGACACCAGACCGCCCGGAACCCGCTTCACCGTCGTCATCAACTCGGCGTCCGTCTCCGGCGAACTGGACATCGAATAACTGCGCAGCGTGCCGCAGGCCTTGATCGTCACGAACTGGCCCGCCCGGTACGGGAAGGGCGCGTCGAGTACGTACGTCCGGGTGTCGGGCGTCTCCTGGATGATCCGGGTGATCCGGACCGGGTGGAACCCGTGGTCTCGTCCCATGTATGGAATTTACCTTCTCGCTCTGAGAGAGTGCAATTCTCAATGACGAGAGGAAGTTCCTGTCGTGCGAACTGTCCCCGCTGAACTGGTCAGGCGCTACGAGGCGGAGGGGTGGTGGACCGGGGAGACGATCGGTGACCTGCTCGCGCGGGGACTGGAGGCCGCTCCGGGAGCCGTGTTCCGGGTGCACTCGGCGGTACGGCCGTGGGAAGGCACCTTCGCCGAGGTCGAACTGACGGCCCGCCGACTGGCCGCCGGACTGCGCGAGCGGGGTGTCGCCCCCGGCGACGTGGTGGCACTCCAGCTGCCCAACTGGATGGAGGCCGCCGCCGTCTTCTGGGCCTCGGCGTTCCTCGGCGCGGTCGTGGTGCCGATCGTCCACTTCTACGGACGCAAGGAAGTCGGCTACATCCTGGACACGGTCGAACCCAAGGTCTTCGTCACCGCCGAACGGTTCGGACATCTGCGCCACGACCCCGAGTTGAGCGCGAAGATCCCCGTGGTCGGCGTAGTCGGGCGGGACTTCGGCGAACTCCTCGCCGACGAACCGCTGCCCGGTGTCCTGCCCACGGACCCGTCCGGCCCCGCGCTGATCGCCTTCACCTCCGGAACGACCCGCGATCCCAAGGGAGTTGTGCACAGCCACCACACCCTGGGCTTCGAGACCCGCCAACTCGCCGGCCGCTACCCGCCCGACCGCGGCGACCAGCTCACCTCCGCACCCGTCGGCCACTTCATCGGCATGGTCAACGCCTTCCTGATCCCCGTCCTCGACGGCAGCCCGGTGAACCTCGCCGACACCTGGGACCCGGGCCGGGCACTGGAGTTGATGGCCCGCGACGGACTCACCGTCGGAGGCGGCGCCTCCTACTACATGACGAGCCTGCTCGACCATCCCGACTTCACTGCCGCCCACCTGGCAGGAATGAAGTACGCGGGACTCGGTGGCGCGGCCGTCCCCAACGCGGTCACCAGGCGACTCGCGGACCTCGGCATCACGGTCTTCCGGGCCTACGGCAGCACCGAGCACCCCTCGATCACCGCCTCCAGCCACACCGCACCCGAGGACAAGCGGCTCTACACCGACGGAGACGCGCTGGCCGGAGTGGAGATCCGGCTCGCCGAGGACGGCGAGATCCTCAGCCGCGGACCCGACCTGTGTCTCGGCTACACCGACGACGCCCTCACCGAGCGCGCCTTCGACGCGGACGGCTGGTACCGCACCGGCGACATCGGCCGCCTCGACGAGGACGGCTACCTCACCATCACCGACCGCAAGGCGGACATCATCATCCGCGGCGGCGAGAACATCGGCGCGCTGGAGGTGGAGGAGGTTCTCCTCGCCCTGCCGGCCGTCGCCGAGGCCGCGGTCGTGGCGGCGCCGGACGCCCGCCTCGGCGAGCACGCGGCAGCCGTCGTACGACTGCGGACCGGCCACCCCGAACCCACCCTCGACGATCTCCGTGTCCACTTCGCCGCGACGGGCCTGGCCCGCCAGAAGTGGCCGGAGGAACTGCACGTCGTCGAGGACTTCCCGCGCACCGCCAGCGGCAAGGTCCAGAAGTTCGTTCTCCGCAAGGATATTGCCGCCCATCAAGAGTGAGAATAGGATTCTCGCAATCTGCGAAGGAGGATCTCATGCCATCGCGTGTGCCGCCGTATCCGCTGTTCGACGCGGACAACCACCTGTACGAGACCGAGGACGCGCTCACCCGGTACCTGCCCAAGCAGTACGCGAGCGCCATCCAGTACGTGCAGGTGAAGGGGCGTACGAAGATCGCCATCCGTGGTCAGATCAGCGACTACATCCCCAACCCCACGTTCGAGGTCGTCGCCCGCCCCGGCGCCTGGGAGGACTACTTCCGCGAGGGCAACCCGGAGGGCAAGTCCCACCGGGAGCTGTTCGGCGAGCCGATGCGGTCGATACCCGCGTTCCGCGAACCCGGGCCGCGCCTGGCCCTCATGGACGACCTGGGCATCCAGCAGACCTTGATGTTCCCCACGCTCGCCAGCCTCGTCGAGGAGCGGATGCGGGACGATCCGGAGCTGATCCATGTCGTCGTCCACGCCCTCAACCAATGGCTGCACGAGACCTGGCAGTTCAACTACAAGAACCGCATTTTCACCACCCCGGTGATCAGCCTGCCGATCCTGGACAAGGCGATCGCCGAACTGGAGTGGTGCCTGGAGCGCGGAGCACGGGCGATTCTCGTCCGGCCCGCACCCGTCCCCGGCTACGGCGGCTCGCGGTCGTTCGCGCTGCCGGAGTTCGACCCGTTCTGGAAGCGTGTCGAGGAGGCGGGCGTGCTGGTCGCCATGCACTCCTCCGACAGCGGCTACTCGCGCTACTCCAGCGACTGGGAGGGCAAGAGCCAGGAGATGACGCCCTTCCAGGCGCAGGTCTTCCGGATGATGTCCGAGTGGCGCCCGGTCACCGACGCGGTGGCGTCCTGGGTCTGCCATGGAGCCCTGTTCCGCTTCCCGGAGCTCAAGGTCTCGGTCATCGAGAACGGCTCTTCGTGGCTGCTCCCGCTGCTCGACCAGCTGGCCAGCACCTACAAGAAGCAGCCGAAGGGCTTCCTGGGCGACCCGGTCGAAGAGGTCAGGAACCGCATCCACATCAGCCCGTTCTGGGAGGAGGACATGGCCGCCCTCTCCGAGGTCGTCGGCGTGGAGCGGGTCCTGTTCGGGTCCGACTACCCCCACCCCGAGGGACTGGCCGACCCGGTCTCCTACATCGACGCCATCCAGGGCATGAAGCAGGCCGACCAGGCCAAGATCATGGGCGGCAACCTCGCCCGCCTGATCGGCGTATGACCTGGGAGAGCATCCCGCAGATGGTACTGAGCGCGGCCGACCGCTTCGGTGACGCCGAAGCCGTGGTGGACGGCCCGCTCCGCCTCACGTTCACCGAGCTGGTCGAGCGGGTGCGTGTGGCTGCGGGAGCGTTCGCGTCGGCCGGAGTGGAGCAGGGCGACCGGGTCGCGATCTGGGCGCCCAACTCCGCCGAGTGGATCGTCGCCGCCTTCGGTCTGATGACCGCGGGCGGTGTGGTCGTGCCCGTCAACACCCGCTTCAAGGCGGACGAGGCGCACGACATCATCGTGCGCAGCGGTGCGAAGGCCGTTCTCGTCCAGGAGGGCTTCCTCGGCCTGGACTTCAAGGCACCGCCCGGTGTGCCGGTCATCGACCTCAAGTCCGGCTTCCTGGCGAGCGGTTCACCCTTCGAGCGGAAGGTGACCGGCGACCAGGTCAGCGACATCGTCTTCACCTCCGGCACCACCGGCCGGCCCAAGGGCGTGCTGATGACCCACGCCCAGACGCTCCGCCTGTACGCGGAGTGGTGCGACCTGGCCGGGGTCAGGGAGGGCGACCGCTATCTGATCGTCAACCCGTTCTTCCACATCTTCGGCTTCAAGGCGGGCATGGTCGCGTCGCTCATCCGCGGCATGACCATCCTGCCCGTGCCCGTCTTCGACGTGGACCACGTCCTCGAACTGGTCGAGCGCGAGCGGGTGACGGTCCTGCCCGGCCCGCCCACGCTCTACCACTCCCTGCTCACCGACCGAGGCTCAAGGGACCTGTCCTCGCTGCGAGTTGCGGTGACAGGGGCCGCCGACATCCCCGTCGAACTGATCCGCCGGGTGATGACCGAACTGCCCTTCACCTCGATCATGACGGGCTACGGCCTGACCGAGGCGGGTACCGCCACCGCCACCCGCCCCGGCGACTCCTTCGAGGACGTCGCCACCACTGTCGGCACCCCGTGCGACGGCGTCGAGGTCCGGATCGCGGACGACGGCGAGGTACTGGTCCGCGGCTACAGCGTGATGCGCGGCTACTTCAACGACCCCGAGGCGACCGCCGAAGCCATCGACGAGGACGGCTGGTTGCACACCGGGGACCTCGGCACGCTCGACGAGCGCGGCTATCTGAGAATCGTCGGCCGCAAGAAGGACATGTTCATCGTCGGCGGCTTCAACGCCTACCCGGCCGAGATCGAGGGCTTCCTGATGGAACACCCGGCGGTCGCCCAGGCCGCGGTGATCGGCGTCCCCGACGAACGGATGGGGCAGGTCGGAAAGGCCTTCGTCGTCCTGCGGGAACCGCTGACCGCCGACGAGTTGATCGAGTGGAGCCGGCTCCGGATGGCCGGGTTCAAGGTGCCCCGGTCCGTGGAGTTCCTGACGGAACTGCCGCTGAACGCCACCGGAAAGGTGATGAAGGACCTCCTGCGATGACGCCTCCCACACCGCCCCAGGGCGACGACCCTGTCCGGACCGCGTCCGGCCTGCCCCTCAAACCGGTCTACGGTCCCGACGACGTCAAGGCCGATCCGCCCGCGCCGGGCAACTTCCCCTTCACGCGCGGCAATTACGCCACCGGCTACCGGGGGCGGCTGTGGACACTGCGCCAGTACTCCGGCTTCGGCACCGCCGAATCGTCCAACCGCCGCTACCACTACCTCCTCCAACAGGGCGGCACCGGACTGTCGGTGGCGCTCGACCTGCCCACCCAGTGCGGCTACGACTCCGACGACCCCGAAGTCGGCGAGGAGGTCGGCCGGGTGGGCGTCGCCGTCGACACGCTCGCCGACGCCGAAGTCCTCTTCGAGGGCATCCCGTTGGACCGGATCAGCACCAGCTTCACCATCAACGGCACGGCGGCGATCCTGCTCGCCTTCTACGTCGCCGCCGCCGAACGGGCGGGCGTGCCTCGGGCGAAACTCACCGGAACGATCCAGAACGACATCCTCAAGGAGTACGCCTCCAGGGGCACTTGGATCTGGCCGGCCGAACCGTCCCTCCGACTCATCGCCGACACCATCGAGTTCTGCGCGACCGAGGTGCCGCGCTTCAACGCGATCTCCGTCGCCGGCTCGCACTTCCGCGACGCCGGCGCCAACGCCGTCCAGGAGATGGCGTTCACCCTCGCCGACGGGGTCACCTACTGCGACACGGTGCTCGCCCGGGGCCGTATGACGATCGATCAGTTCGCCCCGCAGGTCTCCTTCTTCTTCTACACGCACGGCGACTTCTTCGAGGAGATCGCCAAGTACCGTGCCGGACGCAGGCGTTGGGCGACCATCGTGCGCGAGCGGTACGGCGCGGACAGTGACAAGGCGGCCATGTTCCGCTTCGGCTGTGTCGCCGGAGGCGCCTCCCTCTATGCACCCCAGGCGCAGAACAACACCGTCCGGGTCGCCTATGAGGCACTCGCCTCGGTGCTCGGCGGCGTCCAGTCGATGTTCACGGCCGCCTGGGACGAGCCGTTCGCCCTGCCCAGCGAGGAGTCGGCGACGCTCGCGCTGCGCACGCAGCAGATTCTCGCCCATGAGACGGGCGTTGCCAGAGTCGCGGACCCGCTCGGCGGCTCGTACTTCGTCGAGGCCCTCACCGATGCCACCGAAGCGCGCATCGTCGAGATCATGGAGGACCTGGAACGCTACGGCGGCATGGTCCGGGCCATCGAGGACGGCTATCTGCAGACCCTCATCGCCGACGAGGCCTACCAGTTGCACCGCGAGGTCGAGGCCGGTACCCGGCCGGTGGTCGGCGTCAACCGCTTCGTCTCCGACGAACCACCGCCCGACCTCGCCACGTACGAACTCGACGCGGAGGGCCGTGACCGGCAGCTGAAACGGCTCGCCGACGTCAAGGCCACCCGCGACGCAACCCTCGTACGGCAACGCCTCGCCGAACTGGCCCGCGCCGCGGCAGGTACCGACAACCTCATGCCCATCCTGATCGACTGCGCCAACGCCTACTGCACGGTCGGCGAGATGGTGGCCGCGCTCAAGGCGGTCTGGGGCGAGTTCCAGCAGCCGGTGGTGTTCTGATGAACTCCCGTGTACTGGTCGCCAAACCGGGTCTCGACGGGCACGACCGCGGAGCCAAGATCGTCGCGCGGACACTGCGCGACGCGGGCTTCGAGGTGATCTTCACCGGGATCCGGCAGCGCGTCGACGACATCGTGGCCGTCGCCGTCCAGGAGGACGTGGCCGTCGTCGGCCTCAGCATTCTCTCCGGCGCACATCTCGCTCTCACCACCCGCGTGATCGAGGCGCTGCGCGCCACGGGTGCCGAGGACATCGCCGTCGTGGTGGGCGGCACCATCCCACCGGTCGACGTACCGAAACTCCTCACGGCCGGAGCCGCCGCGGTCTTCCCCACGGGCACACCGCTCGACGCCCTCGTCACCAGGATGCGCGCCCTGACATCCGTCACCTCGCCATGACCCGGCAGCAACCCGAAAACCTGGAGGCAGCGTGCGCATCGGAGTGATGATCGGGCCCGAGCGCGGGGACTCGGTCCGCAAGGTCACGCGCATGATCGACGACGTGACATGGGCCGAGAAGGCCGGCTTCGACACCGTGTGGGTGCCGCAGATCCCGACCGACTTCGACGCCCTCACCGCGATCGCGCTCATGGGCGCGCGGACCGAGCGGATCGAACTGGGCACCGCTGTCGTGCCGTTGCAGGCCCAGCACCCCATCGCCCTTGCCCGGCAAGCCATTTCGGCCCAGGCCGCCACCGGCGGACGTCTCGCGCTGGGCCTCGGCCCGTCCCACCACTGGATCATCCGGGACATGCTCGGGCTGCCCTACGAGAAACCTGCCGCGCTCACCCGCGACCATCTGGACGTCCTGGACGCCGCGTTCGCCGGAACGGGCGCTGTCGATGTCGAGAACGACACTTTCACCGTCCACAACCCACTCACCCTCACCCCCGTCTCCCGGCTCCCGGTCCTGATCGCGGCCCTCGGCCCGGTCATGCTGCGCCTCGCCGGGGAACGGGCCGACGGAACCGTGCTGTGGATGGCCGACGAACGCGCGGTCGCCGAACATGTCGTGCCCCGCATCACCAAGGCCGCCGAGAGCGCCGGACGCCCGGCACCCCGGATCGTCGCGGGCATCCCGGTCTGCCTGTGCGCACCCGACCGCGTCGACGAGGCACGCGAGCGCGCCAACCGCATCCTCGGCGAGGCCGAGATCTCGCCCAACTACCAACGCCTGCTGGACTACGGCGACGCCCGCGACGTCGGCGACCTGTGCGCGGCCGGTGACGAGAACGCGATTGCCGCCCGCTTCAAACGGTTCGCGGACGCTGGGGTGACCGACCTGTCCGTACGGCTGTTGCCCATCGGCGACAACCGCGACGAGCTGGTCGCCTCCAAGTACCGCACCCGCGACATGCTCGCCACCCTCGCCGCGGACCTGCGATGACCGCCGGACCGCTGGACGGCATCCGCGTCCTGGAGGTCGGCCACATGCTGGCCGGCCCCTACGCCACGATGATGCTCGCCGACCTCGGCGCCGAGGTCACCAAGATCGAGCCGCCCGGCGGGGACATCTCGCGCCAGGTGAGCGACGCCTACTTCGCCAGCCTCAACCGCGGCAAACGCAGCGTCCGCCTCGACCTCACGACCGCCGACGGACAGACCGGACTCGGTGAACTCGTCGCAGACGCCCATGCGTTGCTCGTCAACCTCAAGCCGTCGGCGATCCACCGGCTGGGGCTGACGTACGACACGCTGCGGAAGTGGAACGAGCGGATCGTGTGCGTCGCGCTCACCGGATACGGACTGGCTGCGGGCGACGAACCCGCCTTCGACTACGTGGTCCAGGCGGCCACCGGCGTCGCCGCCCTCACCGGCGACCCGGACGGTCCGCCGACCCTGCCCGGATACTCCTCCGCCGACAACTCCTCAGGTCTGACAGCCGCGTTGGGACTCCTCGCCCACATCGTCTCCGGTCGCGGCGGCCAAGTAGAGGTATCGCTACGGGACGTGATGCTGTCCCAGCTCAACTACCGTGCCTCGGCTTACCTCAACGAAGGCGTCGAGCCCCGCCGACTGCCGCTCGGCGCGCACTCCTTCTACGTACCGGCCCAGCTCTTCCCCACGTCCGAGGGCTACTTGGCGCTCTTCATCACCCACGACGGATTCTGGAAGTCCTTCGCCACCGAGGCCGGCCTCAAGGGATTCCCCACCATGGCCGAACGAGCGGAGCGCCGGGAGGAAGTACTCGCCGCCGTCACGGACGCCCTGGCCGGCGACACCGCCGCGTCCTGGGAGGCACGGCTGCGTCCCCTCGGGGTGCCGGCCGCCGCCGTACGGACACTGCCGCAGGCGCTGGCGGCCACCCCGGAGGCCGTGGTGACGGCCGGGGACTTCCTACTGGTCCGCAGCCCCGTCAGGGTGGCCGGATACGAGCCCGACTACGGGCCGCCGCCCCGCCTCGGGGAGCATGACGCTTCCGGAGCGGTGGTGGAGTCGTGAGGGCCGAGGACCAGTTCCATCTCGGGCTTGTCGTCGAGGACTTCGAAGCGACCCTGGCCGAGCTCTCGGGCGCGTTCGGGTACGAGTGGTGCGCCGAGATCGGGGGAGCGGTTCCGCTGACCCTGCCGACCGGAAACGCCGTTCTCGACATCAGCTGCGCCTACTCCCGGACACTCCCTCGCCTGGAGATCATCCGCCGGATACCGGGCACCCTGTGGGAACCGGCGGCCGGCGGGGGAGTGCACCACGTCGGCTACTGGTCCGACGACGTCGCCGCCGACGCCGCCGAACTCACCCGGCAGGGCTTCGTGACCGAGGCACGCCGGGCCGGCTCCGGGGGCGCGCCCTTCGCCTTCCTGCGCGGTCCGAGCGGTCTGCTCGTGGAACTCGTGGACCGGGTGGCGCGGCCGGGACTGGAGAAGTACTGGAGCCACACAGGAGGGACCGCATGACGACCGTGGGCATCGCGACCGGGGCCGGGCGCGGCATGGGACTGGCCTGTGCGCGGCGCCTCACCGACCTGGTGGACGCACTGCTGCTGGTGGACCGGGACGAGTCGGCCGTCACCGCCGCGGCGAAGGAACTGTCCGCCGCGGACGGGGAGGTGCGGATCGAACCCTTCGTCCTCGACATCACCGACCCCGCCGGACTCGGCCAACTCGCTTCCCGTACTGCTGAATTGGGCACACTCCGGGCCGTCTCCCACGCCGCCGGGATCTCGCCCACGATGGCCGACTGGCGGCGCATCTTCGAGGTCGACCTCGTCGGCACCGCCCGGCTCGCGGAGGCCCTCCGCCCGCTCGCCACCGAGGGAACGGCACTGGTGTGCTTCGCCTCGATGGCCCCGCTGCTCGGCAACCTGGAGGCCGATGCCGCCGTAGCGGCGATCCTCGACGACCCGCTCCAGGACGACTTCCTCGACCGGCTCCGGGACGCCCTCGGGCCCGCCGTCGAGAACACCGGGCTCGCCTACGCGTGGGCCAAGCACGGAGTGCACCGGTTCGTACGACGGGAGGCGGTACGGCTGGGGCCGTACGGTGCCCGCGCGTGTTCCGTCTCACCGGGTGTCATCGACACCCCTCAGGGGCGGCAGGAGGCAGAGGCCCAGCCCGCGATGGCCGCGCTCGTCGAACGGACGCCGCTCGGCCGGACGGGGCGAGCCGAGGACGTCGCGGCGGCGGTGGCGTTCCTGCTGTCAGACGAGGCCGCCTTCATTTCCGGGATCGACGTTCTCGTCGACGGTGGGGTGTGTGCGGCGGTCCGGTAACGCCCTACCACGTCAGCGCCGACGCCCGCTGCGGCGCGCGGACCAGCCAGTCCCCAGGCCGGCCGAGTGCGCGGCGAGGAAGGCCAGTCCGAGGAGCATGAGGCTCGTCGGGGTGAAGACCAGCTGGGTCGATGTCTCGGTGACACGGATGAGGAAGGCGATGACGAAGAACGCGGCAGCCACGAAGGCAAGCATTTGAAAACCCCTACGAATGGACGACGAGCCACCGGTGACCCCGGCGGCTCGTCGTTCCGTGTGCCCCCGATGGCGCCGATCAGTCGTGCCCGCCGCGTCTCGCGCGTTCCGGCCCAACTGCCGTTCAGGCAAGGGATTCCGAGCGCTGGACGCTACCCGTGAGGCCCGTGGCGTCCTGACCCGCGAGGAGAACCGCGGCCCTCGCCATCGCCTCCGGCGGCTCCACCATCTCCGGCGGGATCTCCCGGCCTCCACCGCCGGCCTGCCATCCCTCCGTCAGCACCACCCGTGACGGGGCAAGGCAGTTGACAGCGATGTTGTCCTGCCGCAGGTCGGCGGCGAGCCCCAGATAGAGTCGCTCGACCGCCGCCTTGGACACCCAGTACGCGTTGGCGCCCCGGTCCGTCATGCCCACTCCGCCGGTCGTCACGGCCACCAACGACCCACCGCCACGCGCGCGTACGTGGGGAATCACCGCCCGGGTCACCAGGAACACCCCGGTCAGGTTGACGTCCAGACACAGCTGCCAACGCTTGAGCGGTGTCGACTCGACCGGGCCGAGCCACAGCACCCCGGCGTTGGCGATGAGAATGTCGATTCCGCCGAACTCCGCGACCGTGGCGGCGACGGCCGTGTCGACCGACGCCTCGTCACTCACATCGCAGGGCACCGGCAACGCACGCCCGCCCGTCGCCACGATCCGGTCCGCGACCGAGTGGATCGTCCCGGGCAGCCGGCCCTCCCGCTCGGAGCGCGCGGCGACCGCGACCGAGGCGCCCGCCTCGGCGAGCGCCAGCGCGACCGTACGGCCGATGCCACGGCTGGCGCCCGCGACGAACGCGACCTTGCCCTTCAACGAGCCGCTCACACCGGTAAGTTCACCCACGCCGGTCACTTCGGCGGGAACCGGAGGGCGCCGTCGAGACGGACGACCTCGCCGTTGAGATAGTCGTTCTCGACGATGTGCTGCACCAGCCCCGCGTACTCGACCGGCAGTCCCATGCGCTTCGGGTACGGGATCTGCGGCCCCCAGTAGGCCTCCAACTGGTCGCCCGCCTTGCCGTAGGCCGGTGTGTTGAAGGTGCCCGGCGCGATCGTGACGACCCGGATGCCGAGCGGGGACAGATCGCGCGCGGCCACCAGGGTCATGCTGACGACCCCGCCCTTGGCGGCGGCGTAAGGGAGTTGGCCGATCTGGCCCTCGTACGCGGCGATCGACGCCGTGCTGACGATGACACCCCGGCCGCCGTCCAACGGCTCCTGACGGGCGATCGCGGCGGCGGCCAGGCGCATCACGTTGAACACGCCGGTGAGGTACACGTCGATCGTCGTGCGGAAGCCCGCGAGGTCGAGGGGAGAACCGTCCTTGCCGACCAGTCGGCCACCGCTCGCCGGGCCGCCGTGCGCGTCCACCGAGATCCTGAGCGGTCCCGCCGACTCCGCCTCGGCCAGCGCCGCTTGGACGTCGTCCTCGACGGTGGCGTCGGTGCGCACGTAGCGCACACCCAACTCCTGCTCCAGGGCCTTGCCCTTCTCGTCGGCCAGATCGGCTACGACGACCTTCGCTCCCGCCGCGTGCAGCCGACGGACGGTGGCCTCGCCCAGGCCGCCCGCCCCGCCGACGACGACCGCGGAGCTCCCACTGATCTGCATCAAGGATTTCCTCTCTTGCGAACAGCGCTCTAGTGAGACGAGAATAGCATTCTCATGAATATAACCATGATTCTCGAGATGGTGGCCTCGGGCGGCGACCGACCGGTGGTCACGGCGAACGGCCGCTCCCTGACCGCCTCGGAACTGCTCGCCCGCGCCCGCACCGCCGCGCACCGCTTCCAAGGCCACCCGGCCGTGCTCTATCTGAGCCCCAGTCACCTCGCCTACCCGGTGGCCCTGTTCGGTGCCGCTCTGGCCGGCATCCCGTTCATCCCCCTCAACTACCGCCTCGGCGAACACCAGTTGAACCGACTCCTGGCCCGCCACCCCGGCGCCCTCGTGCTGCGCCCCGCCGGCCTCGACGCCCTGCTGAGCGCCGAAGAGGACACCGCCGTACCGGAATTGGTCCCGGACCAGGACTCCGTCGCGGTGGTCCTCTACACCAGCGGTACGACCGCCGAACCCAAGGCGGCCCTGCTGCGCCACCGGCACCTGCTGGCATACGTGCTCAACACCCAGGAGTTCGCCTCCGCCGAAGAAGGCGACGCGGCGCTGGTGGCGGTCCCGCCGTACCACGTGGCGGGGTTGATGAACCTGCTGACGAACCTCTACTCGGGCCGCCGCCTCGTGTACCTCTCCGCCTTCGACGCGGGGGAGTGGCTGGAGACCGCACGCCGCGAGCAGGTCACGCACGCACTCGTCGTGCCCACCATGCTGGCCCGCATCGTCGCCGAGGTCCCGGCGGACGACGCCGGCACGCCCACACTCCGCAGCCTGGCCTACGGCGGTGCCAGGACCCCCCGTCCCGTCGTGGAGCGGGCGTTGCGGATCTTCCCCGGAACGGGGTTCGTCAACGCGTACGGTCTGACCGAGACGGCCTCTTCGGTCGCGGTGCTGGGGCCCGACGACCACCGCGAGGCGCTGGCATCGGCCGACCCGGCCGTACGGGACCGGCTCGGCTCCGTGGGGCGGCCGTTGCCCGGAGTGGAGATCGAGATCCGCGGGGAGGACGGGAAACCGGCCCGTGCCGGGGAGACCGGGCTCGTCTTCGTGCGCGGCGATCAGATCTCCGGCGAATACGGCGGACGCAGCGCCCTGGACGCGGACGGCTGGTTCCCCACTCGGGACCGGGGCCGCCTGGACGCCGACGGCTACCTGTTCATCGAGGGGCGTGCCGACGACACCATCATTCGCGGCGGCGAGAACATCGCTCCCGCCGAGATAGAGGACGTTCTCGTCGCCCACCCCGGAATCGTGGAGGCCGCGGTGATCGGCGTGCCCGACCCCGAGTGGGGGCAGCGGATCGTCGCCGTCGTGGTCGGTGAGGGCGATCCGGCGGAGGTCCGCCAGTGGGTCAGGGACCGGCTGCGCTCCTCCAAGACCCCCGACACGATCGTCTTCCGCGCCGAACTGCCCAAGACCGAGACCGGAAAGCTGCTGCGCCGCACCCTGCTGGCCGAGTTGGAGACCACCCATGCCTGAAGCAGTCCTCGTGTCCGCCCTGCGTACCCCTGTCGGCACCGCCGTCAAGGGCACCCTCCGCGACACCACCGCGTTCGACCTGGCCCACCACATCGTCGCCGCCGCTGCCGCCACGGACGGTCTCGATCCGGACGCGGTCGACGACGTCATCCTCGGCGAGGGCCTGTACGGCGGCGGGGTCGTGGCCCGGCACGCGGCACTGACCGTCGGACTCACCGCCGTACCCGGCCTCGCTCACAACCGCCACTGTGCCGCCGGCCTCGCGGCGGTGCAGAGCGCGGCGGGCAGCATTCGCGCCGGCATGGACGAACTCGTCATCGCCGGCGGCGTCAACTCGGCTTCCACCTCCCCGAAACAGCGTTTCCGCGTGGACGGGGAGTGGGTCGAGCCGTGGAGTCCGCCCACGCATCCCGACCGCCCCGACGCCCCCAACCTGGACATGTCGATCACGGTCGGCTGGAACACCGCCGTACGAGCGGGCCTGAGCCGCGCCGACATGGACGCCTGGGCGCTGCGCTCGCACCAGAACGCGATTCGCGCCATCGACGAAGGGCGTTTCGACGCCGAGCTGGTGCCCATCGACACACCGCACGGCCTGTTCTCCATCGACGAACATCCCCGCCGCACCACGAGCCTGGAGAAGCTGGCCTCGCTCAAGCCGCTCCACCCGGAGATCGACGGCTTCTCCATCACGGCGGGCAACGCGGGCGGCGCCAACGACGGTGCCGCCGCACTGGTGGTGGCCAGCGACCGACTGGGCCTGCCGGCACTCGCCGTCGTCCGCTCCTGGGCCTCGGTCGGCGCCGACCCCGCCGAGACCGGCCTCACCCCGGTGAAGGTGATCCCCAAAGCCCTTGCCCGCGCGGGACTTTCGACATCCGACGTCGACCTCTTCGAGATCAATGAAGCCTTCGCCGCCGTGCCCGTCGCCGCGGTGAAGCTGCTCGGGCTCGACCCCGACCGCGTGAACGTCAACGGCAGCGGTTGTTCCCTCGGCCACCCGGTCGCCGCGACCGGGGCCCGGATGCTGGTCACGCTGGTGCACGAACTGTGCCGCCGAGGCGGCGGTATCGGCGTCGCCGCGATGTGCGCAGGCGGTGGGATGGGCTCGGCCACGGTTGTCGAGGTGCTGGCGCCGTAACGCCCGGGTGCTCAGGTGTCAGTGGGGGCGGGGAGTCGATGCGATGAGGGGAATGTCATGGAGGGTTTGAAGGAGAAGGTCGTTCTCGTGGCCGGCGCGGCCACTGGGTTGGGCGCCGCGTCAGCCCGGCGGGTCGCGGACGAGGGCGCCAGGGTCGTCGTCGCCGATCTCGATGTCGAGGGTGCCCGGCGGACCGCCTCGGTCATCGGAGACGCCGGTGGCGAGGCGGTCGCGGTGGGCTTCGACATCGCCGACGAGGCCTCGGTCGGCGACCTGGTGACGACCACCGTGCGGACATACGGCGGCCTGGACGCCGTACATATCAACGCGGGAGACATGGGCGCGGTCTCCAAGGACACCGATGTCGTCGACATGGACCTCGCGGTCTGGGACCGGACCTTCGCCGTCAATCTGCGGGGCCACATGCTCGTCACGCGATACGCCGTTCCCGAACTCCTCACCCGGGGCGGCGGCGCGCTCGTCTACACCTCGTCCATCGCGGCCTTCACCGGCGAGGCCGCACGCCCCGCCTACTCGGCGACGAAGGCGGGCATCAACGCCCTCGCCCGCCATGTCGCCTCCCGCTGGGGCAGGGAGGGCATCCGGGCCAACGCGGTAGCCCCCGGTCTGATCCTGACCCCGGCCATCCAGGAGGGCGCCGCGCCGGACCTGCTGGAGGCACTGCTCGCCCGGACCCGCAGTACCCGGCACGGCCGGGCCGACGACATCGCCGCGATGGTGGCCCACCTCATGTCCGACGCGGGAGCCTGGATCAACGGCCAGGTGATCAACGTCGACGGCGGCACCGTGATGCGCTGAGCGCGCGGCGGCAACGGGCCGCTACGCGACCGTACGGAAGCGCAGCAGAGCCTCCTGCGCGAAGGAGGCGACCAGGGACCCCTGCGCGGTGAGCACATCGCCCCGGCCGTAGCAGCGGCCGTGGGCGAGCAGCGGGCTCTGCTGGCGCAGGAGAAGCCAGTCGTCCGTCGTGAAAGGGCGATGGAACCACACCGTGTGCGCGGTGACGGCGGACGAGAACGTCGTTCCCGAATCGTGCTGGGTGACCCCTTCCAGCGGGCGCAGCGCCGTACCGATCAGACTCAGATCGCTCGCGTACGCCGTCAACGCGGGCGCGAGTTCAGGCGCGACCCACGGCGTGCGCATCCACAGGTCGTACTCGGGCGGCTCCGACTTCGGCGAGTCCACGTCCACGGTGGCCCGGGTGTCCCAGGGAAGCAGCGAGAGGTCCACGTCGTGCTCCACCCCCGGAACCGACGGCATCGGGAACGCGATCTGCTGGTCCGGGCCCTCCTCGTGGGAGTGCAGCGACACGGCCGCAACGGCCGCGACACCCTGTGTCTGGCGCGCCACCACCGTCAACGTGGCGAAGGAACCCCCCTCGTGATGACACGTCACCTCGTAGCGCACCGGCTCCTGCGGCCGTCCCGCCCGTGCGAACTGCACGTGAAGGCTCTTGACCGCCTTGTCGGGGCAGGCCAGTTGGGCGGCCCGGACGCTCTGCGCCAGCAACTGCCCGCCGAAGATGCGGTGATAGCCGAGTTGTTGGTTGCGGCCCTCGAACACGGCACCGGGCCGGGCGTCGAGGTCCAGGCAGGAGAGCAGGTCGCTCCACAGATCGGTCACTGAAGTCACTCCTCGGTCGATCACAGGTGGACGAGCCGCGGCGCCGACCCGCCGGCCCGCAGCAACGCCCCCGCCTCGCGCGTCAACTCCCGTGCGCTGCCCAGCAGCCCGTCCAGGACCACGGCCCGCCGCACATGCCGGTGCAGATCGTGCTCTGCGGTGAAACCGATCCCGCCCAGAACCTGCTGACAGTGCCGGGCCGCGGTCAGGGCCGCCTGCCCGGCCGCGGCCTTGGCCAGCAGCGCGCCCAGATCGTCGGTGGCGGCCACGAGGGTGGCCTCGGCGCCGTCCAGCGCCACGAGGGTCTCGGCGAGCCGGTGCCGTACGGCCTGGAAGGAGGCGAGCGGGCGGCCGAACTGTGTGCGGTCCACGGCGTGTTGGCGGGCCAGCGCGAGCATGGCGCGGCCCGTCCCGAGCAGCCACCAGCCGAGCGCCGCCCGACCGGCGGCGAGTTGGACGGGGGCTCCCGCGGCTACGGAACACAGGGGCAGTTCGGCGTCCAGGGCGGCCCCGGCCGCACTGTCGTCGCGCTCCCAGACGACCCACGTACCGCCGGTGTACGGCAGCGGCAGTGTGCCGCCGAGCGGACGGCCCGCCGCGCCGAGCAGGACGTCGTTGAGGAGGGGCGCGTGGGCACCCGTCTCGCCGAGCAGGCGGAACGTGAGCGGTACGGCGATGTCCGGCTGTTCGGCGAGGAGTTCGGTCCAGCCGAGGTGGGCCAGGGCGGTGTCCAGTGCCTGCCCCGAGGCCGCCGTCATCGTCTTGCGGAGCGTCTCGGCGAGCAGGTCCCGCTCGGCTGCGTCCACGGCTACTCCTTCCCCAGGTCGAGCAGTCGGCGCGCGATGATGTTCCGCTGGATCTCGGCCGTACCGCCGTAGATGGTCGCCGCCTTCGCATACAGGTACTCCGAGCGCCACGGCGTGTCCGTCAACTCCAGTACGCCGGGCAGGAGATCGCGCACGGTCTCGAAGAGCCGTTGCTCGGCGGTGGCCAGCAGCACCTTGTCGACCGACGTCTCCGCGCCCAGCCGCTCGCCCTCGCCCAGGCGTCGCTGGGTTGCGTGGGAGCGGCAGCGGACGGTGTGCAACGCCAGGTAGGCGGTGCCGAGTTCGGCGTCGTCCGGGATGCTCGTCTCGGCCAGCAGCCGGTCAAGTCGTGTGTAGAGATGGGCGATCCGGTGCCAGAAGCAGGTGGAGCGCTCGTGCGGGAGCAGGTCCATCGCCAGGCGCCAGCCGTCGCCGGGGCGGCCGAGCATCCGCTCGGCGGGCACGATCACGTCGTCGAAGAACACCTCGGCGAACTCGTCCACGCCGTGCATGGTGCGCAGCGGCCGGACGGTGATGCCGGGGGTGTCCATGTCGAGGAGGAACGCGGTGATCCCGTTGTGGCCCGGCGCGGTGCGGGTCAACAGGACGCAGCGGGACGCGAATTGGGCCAGGCTGGTCCACACCTTCTGTCCGCTGATCACCCAGTGGTCGTCGCGCGGAACGGCCCGCGTGGTGAGGGAGGCGAGGTCGCTGCCGGAGCCGGGTTCGGAGAAGCCCTGGCACCACTGCTCACGGCCGCTGAGCAGGCGCGGGACCATCTCGGCGGCGAGCGCGGGAGGGGCGTAGGAGATCATCGTCGGCGCGAGGACCTCGATCATCGAGTAGATCCCCGGCTCGGCCAACTCGCGGGTGGCGACCTCCTCGCCGAGCACCGCCCTCAGCACCGCGGGCCCGCCGAGCCCCCTCACCTCGGCGGGCCAGCCGTACCGCATCCAGTCCGCGTCGTACAACGCCCGGCGGACCCGGGCCAGTTGAGCGACCTGGGCGTCCAGGGAGTGGTCGGGGCCGGGGGACAGGTCGTGCTCGTCCAGCCAGCCGCGCAGGTCCGAGCGGAAGTCGGCGACGTTCGCGTACTCGGGCGCGGAGGCGGCGTTCATGTTCCCGGACGCTGATAGGCGTGCGGGCGGCCCGAGTCGTGCGCTCCGCTGCGGCGGATGAACGTCATCGCGCGGGTGCGCAGCCGCCACCCGGCGTCCGTGCGGACGTAGGTGTCGTTGTAGTAGCCGATCCGCAGGTCGTGCGTGGCGTGGTCGACGAAGCAGAGCGGCTGGGTGCCGGTGGCCGTGTCGCCGGACAGGTCGACGGCCGGCGTGCCCGTGAGGAACAGCCCCTTGGGGGCGGCGGCTACGAGCGCCGGGAACTCGTCGAGGCCGTAGGAGTCCCCGAAGGCGCTGTACGTGCCGTCGGGCGTGAAGACACCCAGCACCCCGTCCAGGTCGCCGCGCGTGATGCACACCGCGTAGCGGGCCAGGAGCTGCTGGATCTCCATCAGGTCGTCGGTCGGACCAGGGGGAGGAGCCGGAACAGGCAAGGAGGACAAGGACTTTCCACCCTTCACCATGAGCGAGAATGGCATTCTCTCAGATGAGTGGCAGATTTCCACGACGCGTGAGGCGACGTCAACAGTCTCTGTCTGAATGGTTGATTCTCCGTAGATGAGAAGCTAGTTTCCAGCGATGGAGAGGGGAGATCCGACGCGATGGACCAGTTCCTCACCTTCGGGATCGTCGGCCTGAGCACGGCCGCGATCTATGCCGTCATCGGCAGTGGGCTCGTGCTCACCTACACCACCACCGGTGTGTTCAACTTCGCGCACGGCGCGGCCGGCATGCTGTCCGCGTTCATGTACTGGCAGCTGACCGTCGGCTGGGGCTGGCCCGTTCCGGTCGCCCTGGTCGTGGTGCTGCTCGTGCTCGCCCCGGGCTTCGGGCTGCTCGTCGAGCGGTTCGTACTGCGCCCCGTCCAGGCCCTCGGCGAAGCCGAACGGCTGGTCATGACGGTCGCGTTGCTCAGCGGACTCATCGCGGCGGCGCGCTGGATCTGGGACCCGAACGTCGCCCGTCCGCTGCCGATGTTCTTCGCCGGCCGCAAGCCGTTCCACCTCGGGCCGGCCGTCATCACCTGGCACCAGGCGATCACCATGGGGGTGGCCGTCGCCGTCGCGATCGGCCTGCGCATCCTGCTCTACCGCACCCGCGCCGGAGCCGAGATGCGCGCCGCCGTCGACGACCGGGCACTCGTCGGTCTCACCGGCGCCGACCCCGTCCGGGCAGGCCGGATCTCCTGGGTCCTCGGCACCCAACTGGCCGCGATCGGCGGCATCCTGATCGCCCCGACCGTCACGCTCGACGCAGCCCAGCTCTCCCTGCTGATCGTCAGCGCCTACACAGCGGCCGTCTTCGGCCGACTGCGCAGCCTGCCGCTCACCTTCCTCGGCGCCGTCGTCGTCGGCTGCATGGAGAGCTATCTGACGGGCTACCTGCCGCAGAACGAATACCTCCCCGGACTACGGCTCGCCGCCCCCGCCCTGTTGCTCTTCTTCGCCCTGTTGGTCTTCCCGCACCGACGCCTGCGCGGCCGGGAACGACGGCTCGCCCGCGTACCGGTGCCGAGCGCGCGCGGCACACTCGTGTTCGCCGCGGTGGTCATCGCCTTCGGCGCGGTACTGGCCTCCCTGCTCGGAGAAGCCGACCTCATCACCTACGGAGCGATCTTCTCGCTGGGCGTAGTGGCACTCTCGTACGTCCCTCTCGCCGGGTACGCCGGACAGGTCTCCCTGTGTCAGCTGAGCATGGCCGGCATCGGCGCGGTCGTCTGGGGACACCTCGGCGCCCACGGCCAACTGTGGGCGCTCGGCGCCGCGATCCTCGTCTCGGCGGCAGCCGGAGCACTGGTCGCACTGCCCGCACTACGGCTCTCCGGTGTCTATCTCGCCCTGGGCACAGCCGCGTTCGCCGTGATCCTCGACCGCTGGATCTTCACCATCCCGGCCTTCCACGTCTTCGGCCTGCGGATCGCCCTGTTCGACCAGGGCTCGGTGGACATCTCAGGACCCCACCTCCTCGGTCTACGGCTGGACAGCGGGCGGGAGTTGATGGTGTTCGCCGCCGTCTGCCTCGCCCTCGCCTCCATCTGTGTGGCGGCCCTGCGGCGCAGCCGCTTCGGACGGCGGCTCATCGCCCTGCGCGACAGCGAGGCCGCGTACGCCACCCTCGGCGGCAACCTGCTGGTCGCCAAGGTCGCCGTGTTCGCCCTCGCCTCCGGTATCGCCGGACTCGGCGGAGCGCTGTACGGAATGCAGCAACGCACCGTCACGGCCGACCAGTTCAGCCTCATCGCAGGACTGCCGATCTTCCTCGTCGCCGTGGTCGGCGGACTCGGCGCGGTCGGCAACGGACTCTTCGCCGGCACCGCCTTCGTCGGCCCGACGAACGCCCTGATCGCCATCGCCCCGGGCACCGCGAACCTGGTCGCCCTGCTTCCGGGCCTCGCCGGCGTGGGGCTCGGCCACAACCCCGACGGCATCGTCTCCCGCTTCCGCCGCCAGTGGGAGCCCCTCGCCCGCGACCGCATCGCACTGCCCGCCCTGCTCTGCGTCCTCGCCCTGGCCTGGGCGCTGCGCTTCGGCGATGTGATCAACGACTGGACGTACTACGGAAGTTCACTCGTTCTCGCCTTCGCGCTGCGCACCTGGGCGGACGCCCGGCAGGCCGTTCCGGTCGAGCCGGAGATCCCCGTCGAGTGGTGGGGCCTACGGCGTGACTGGCGCCCCGAGGACGAGGAGGTGTTGGCCCGTGGCATCGCTGCAGGTTAGTGGAGTGACCGTCTTCTTCGGCGGAAACCGTGCTCTCGACGGGGTCGCCCTGACCGCCGAGGCGGGCCGGGTCACCGGACTCATCGGACCCAACGGGGCAGGGAAGAGCACCCTGTTCGACGTCGCGTCCGGACTGCGCAGACCGTCCTCGGGACAGGTCCGGCTGGACGGCCGGGACGTCACCCGGGCCCGGCCCTCCGCCCGCGCCCGGCACGGACTCGCCCGCACCTTCCAGCGCCTGGAGCTCTTCGGCCGGCTCAGCGTGCGCGACAACCTGCTCGTCGCCGCCGAACTGGGCCCCGAACGCCGCCGGGCCGACATGGTCGTCACCGAGATCCTGCACCGCCTCGGCCTCACCGGCCTCGCCGACACCTCGCCCGACGCCCTCCCCACCGGAGTCGGCCGCCTCGTCGAAGTCGGCAGGGCCCTCGCGATCCGCCCGAAGGTGCTTCTCCTCGACGAGCCCGCCGCCGGACAGGACGCGGAGGAGACCGAACGCTTCGCGGAACTCCTGCGCGCCCTCACCGACGACGGCACCGCCGTCGTCCTCGTCGAGCACGACATGAGCCTCGTGATGGCCGTCTGCGACGAGGTGTACGTCCTCGACCTCGGCAAGATCATCGCCGTCGGCCCGCCCGAGGTGATCCGCAGCGACGAAACGGTTCTCGCCGCCTATCTGGGGGACGCGTGAGCGCACTTCTCGAACTGCGCGGCATCCGCGCCGCCCACGAACGCATCACCGTCCTGCACGGCGTCGACCTCGACGTCGCCGCCGGACAGGTGGTGGCATTGCTCGGCCCGAACGGCGCCGGAAAGACCACCACCCTGCGCGTCGCCGCCGGAGTCCACCCCGTGGAATCGGGCCAACTCGTGCTCGGCGGACGGGACATGACCGGCGCCGACCCCCGCGACCTGGCCCGCGCCGGGGTCTGCCTCATCCCCGAAGGACGAGGCGTGTTCCCGAACCTGTCCGTCCGCGACAACCTCCTCATGATGACCTTCACCGGCCGCAGCCGCGAAGAGATCGAGGAGATCGCGTTCACCCGCTTCCCCGTCCTGGCCCGGCGCGCCGGACAGGCCGCGGGCACCCTCTCCGGCGGCGAACAGCAGATGCTCGCCCTCGCCCGCGGCCTCGCCACCGACCCCGCCGTACTGCTGCTCGACGAACTCTCCATGGGGCTCGCCCCGTTGGTCGTCGGCCGGCTCTACGAACAGGTCGGCGAAATCGCCCGGCAGGGCGTGGCAGTCCTGGTGGTCGAGCAGTTCGCCGCCGCAGTCCTCGACATCTGCGACCATGCCGCCGTCCTCGTACGCGGCCGGGTCGAACGGCAGGGCCACCCCGACGGAGGCCTGCGCGCCGAACTGTCCGCTCTCTATCTGGGGAGTTCCACATGACGTCCACCGAGACGCGAGCGGACCGCTTCGTCCGCGAACTCACCGTCCTGAAAATCCCGGACCCGGCCGCCGGAAGGGCCGTTCTCTGGCTGCGCGCGGGCGCCGCCCTGATGACGATCGGCGTCGTCCTCGGCGTGTGCGCCTACTTCATCTCGCACAACACCAGCGACCCGCTGGTGCAGAACGACGCTCTCACCCTCGGCCTGGCCGCGGTCGCCGGAAGCGTCGTCGGTTCCGCGCTCTTCCTGCGGTACTCGCTGACCGGCTTCCTGCGGTACTGGATGGCCCGCCAGTCCTACGACGTGGAACTCCTCGCCGACCGCCTGCTCGAAAGGGAACTCCGCCATGACCCCACCGGCACCGACGCCGCGCCCCGGTGACCAACTCGCCAGCACCGTCTGCGGCACCCGCGTGGTCGTCATCCGCGCACCCGCCGACGTGCAGCCCCAACTGGCCTGCGGCGGCAGCCCGTTGGTGCCCGCGGCCGACGCGCCCCCGGCGAAGTCCGGACCGGCCGGCACCACCACCCTGATCGGCAAGCGGTACGTCGACGCCACCGGGACGCTCGAACTGCTCTGCACCGCCTCCGGCGCGGGCGAACTGACCTGTGACGGCGCCCCCATGACCCTGAAGGCGGCCAAGCCGCTGCCCGCCTCCGACTGACCGACCCACCCCCGTAAGGAGCCGTCATGGACCGCGACGACCTCATCCTCATCAGCGTCGACGACCACATCATCGAGCCGCCCGACATGTTCGTGAACCACCTGCCCGAGCGCTACAAGAAAGACGCGCCGCAACTGGTGCACCGGGACGACGGAACCGACGTATGGCAGTTCCGCGGCACGACCATCACCAACTCGGCGCTCAACGCCGTGGCCGGCCGGCCCAAGGAGGAGTACGGCGTCGAACCGCAGGGCCTCGACGAGATCCGCCCCGGCTGTTACGACGTGCACGAGCGGATCAAGGACATGAACGCGGGCGGCATCCTCGCCCAGATGAACTTCCCGTCCTTCCCCGGCTTCTCGGCCCGGCTCTTCGCCACCGAGGACGCCGACTTCTCCCTCGCACTCGTCCGGGCCTACAACGACTGGCACATCGACGAGTGGTGCGCCGCCTACCCGGGCCGCTTCATCCCGATGGCGCTGCCCGCCATCTGGGACGCGGAGCTGTGCGCGGCCGAGGTGCGCCGGGTCGCCGAGAAGGGCGTGCACTCCCTCACCTTCACCGAGAACCCCGCCGTCCTCGGCTACCCGAGCTTCCACGACCCGTACTGGAACCCGCTGTGGCGCGCGCTGTCCGACACGGACACCGTCATGTCGGTGCACATCGGCTCCTCCGGCCGGCTCGCCGTCCCGGCCGCCGACTCGCCGCCCGACGTGATGATCACGCTCCAGCCGATGAACATCGTCTCCGCCGCGGCAGACCTGCTCTGGTCGCAGCCGGTGAAGCAGTTCCCGAATCTGAAAATCGCCCTCTCGGAAGGCGGAACGGGCTGGATCCCGTACTTCCTGGAGCGCCTCGACCGCACCTTCGAGATGCACTCCACCTGGACCCTCCAGGACTTCGGCGGCAAGCTGCCCTCCGAGGTCTTCCGGGAGCACTTCCTGACCTGCTTCATCACCGACAAGCTGGGTGTACGGCTGCGCCACGACATCGGCATCGACAACATCTGCTGGGAGGGCGACTACCCGCACAGCGACTCCCTGTGGCCGGACGCCCCCGAGCAGCTGCACGACGTGCTGTCGAGTTGCGACGTGCCCGACGACGACGCCCGCAAGATCACCTTCGAGAACGCGATGCGCTGGTACTCCTTCGACCCCTTCGCCCACATCCCGCGCGAACAGGCCACTGTGGGCGCGCTCCGCAAGGCGGCCGGGGGGCACGACGTCACCACCCGCTCCCGCAGCCACCAACTCATCGAGCCCGCCGAGAAGTTGGAGGCCTTCCGCTCCAAGGCGCGGGCGGCCGTGGCGGCGGCCCGATGAGCGACCTGGTCCTGACGGAACGGGTCGGTGCCGTCCTCGTGGCGACCCTGAACCGTCCCGAGGTCCGAAATGCCATGAGCCCGGAGCTGATTGACGACTTGTCAGCTGTGCTGCGGGAGGCGGACGCCGACCCGGCGGTCCGGGCGATCGTCCTGACGGGTGCCGGAACGGTCTTCTGCTCCGGCATGGATCTGAAGGCGTTCGCGAAGGGCGGCGGCAGGTTCGACGGGCTGGTGTGGTTCTTCCGCGAGGGCATCGCCACCCCGGTGATCGCGGCCCTCAACGGCTCGGCACTCGCCGGTGGCTTCGAACTCGCCCTGGCCTGCGATCTGGTGGTCGCCGCGGAGGACGCCAGGCTGGGGATCGCCGAGGTCAGGCGGGGGTTGTTCGCGGCCGGTGGCGGTACGACCCTGGCCGACCGGGTGCCGCTGGCGGTCGCCCTGGAGATGGGGCTGACCGGTGAACTCGTCACGGCAGCAGACGCCAAGCAGTTCGGCCTGGTGAACCGCGCCGTACCGGCCGAGAAGGTGCGGGAGACGGCGCTGGCTCTGGCGGGACGCATTGCCGAGAACGGTCCTCTCGGTGTCGCGATGACGAAGAAGCTGATGCGGGAACGCCGTTGGGCCGAACCGGGAGAGGTCGAGGCGGTGTTCCGGAGCGCCGATGCGGCGGAGGGGGCACGAGCCTTCGCCGAACGCCGTAGTCCTGTGTGGACCGGGAAGTGACCGAACTCCGGTGTCTTCGACGACCGTCCTGGTGGCTGTCGGGGACACCGGAGTGAAGCTCAGGAACGGACCGCCTGCTGCGGGTCGGCAGTCATGTCGTCACTGTCGCTGATCTCGTCGACGAGCCCCCAACGCAGCGCCTGCTCGGCGCCCAACTCCGCCCCGGACAGGGCGAGATACGCAGTTCGCTCCCGGCCGACCCGTATCGGGATGCTCGCCGTGCCGCCCGCTCCCGGAATCAACCCCATCTCGATCTCAGGCAACCGGATCACCGTGTCGTCCGCGGCGACGACCCTCCCCGCGAATGCCGCGAGCTCGATTCCCGCGCCGACACAGGCGCCGTGCAGATGCGCGGTCACACGTGGAGCGCACCGGTGCAGCAGCGTGGCCGGGCTGCGACGGACCCGCACCAGATGGGCCCGGGCCGGATCCCGGGACGTACCGAACTCGGCGAGGTCGCCCCCGCTGCAGAACGCGGGACCGTTGCCGTACAGGTCGACACGGGTGATCGACGGGTCGGCCACGGCCACGTGGAGCGCCTCGCACAGTGCGTCCCGCGTCGCCGCGTCGAAGGCGTTGCGCACCCAGGGCCGGTCCAGCGTGATGGACAATCGGGACCCGGCACGGTCGAGCCGTACGGGAGTCTCGGCAGGGCGGTGTGTACGCCGGGGAGCGGCGGCCAGCCAGGACCGGAAGTCCGTTCCGCCCTGCAGTGTCGAATAGGCAAGGGATTCGAGAACCAGCCTGTCCGGGACCGAGAGCCCGCTGCCCATCCTCAGTACCTGCACCAGCGCGACGGCCGCGGCGGGCCGACTCCGGACGACATGCCCCAGCTCCCGAGCCGTGGCATGGGGATCCGCGCACCACACCCACGGCGCGGGGGGATCGGGGATGTCGGTGAGCAGTACGTCGTACCCCTCGACCGCGTTCCTGGGTTCTGCGGTCACGCCGATGACGACACGATCCCGGTCGCGGTCACGGGCGGCCGGCTCCCGCGCGGGGATCCGGTCGAGATCGACTGTCACGAAGGGCGACTCCACGGTGATCTCCCTCCAGGCGTGGACCGGAGTGTAATTTGAGATCACCTGTGGAGAGAAGGGGGTTCGGCTCATGGAGAATCGTGCTCTCCGCGATTGGATGGACACAGTCGAGCCTTACGTGGTCCCCCTCTCTGACGTCGCCCGCTCGTTCACCGACCTGACGGGCGTACCGGTGGATCTGTCGAGCGCGCTGTTCCGCAGGGCCCAACTCGCCGGTCTGGAACGTCCGGGGAGGACCTCGGCCAATGGCTCCTGCCATCTCCTCCAGGCCGCCGACGGCTGGACCGCCGTGAACCTCGCCCGCCCCGACGACCTCGCCGCCGTACCCGCACTGCTGTCACTGCTCGGCTCGCCGGTCGCCGAGACCGGGGGCCTGGCCACGGCCGTAAGACGGGTCACGACTGCCGAGGCTGCCGAGGCCGCGTGGCTGATCGGCATTGCCGCCGCGGTGCCCGGATCGGCCCTGGGCGGACGGCCTGCGGTGCGCATCGAGCGGTGGGGTGAACGGCGTGTGCGCGAGATGGCCGGTCTGCGGATCGTCGACTTCTCCGCGCTCTGGGCGGGGCCGTTGTGCGCGCGGCTGCTGGGGCTGGCGGGCGCGCGGGTGGTCAAGGTGGAGAGCGAGACGCGACCGGACGGCGCCCGCCTGGGGACCCCCGCCTTCTACCGCTGGCTGCACGACGGGCACGACAACATGGTCGTGGATTTCGCCCCCGGTGCGCTGGACGAACTCGTCGCCGAGGCCGACATCGTCATCGAGGCGTCACGACCACGCGCGTTGCGCCGACTCGGCCTCCGGGCCGAGGAGTTCCTCGCCGCGCGGCCCGGCCGGGTCTGGGTCGGCATCACCGGTTACGGACGCGAGAACGACCGTATCGCTTTCGGGGACGACGCTGCCGTCGCCGGCGGACTGACCGGCCTCGACCCGGACGGGGACCCCGTCTTCCTAGGTGATGCGCTCGCCGACCCCGTCACCGGCGTCTTCGCCGCCCACGCCGTGGCCCGTTCCCTCGCCGCGGGCGGCGGAGAACTCCTCTGCGTCTCCATGGCCGCCTGCGCCGCGACCCTCGCCGAGGCGCACACAGGGGTCCGCCCGCCGTGCTGATCAGGAACGTGGAGGTCGCGGGCCACGGAGTGGCGGTGGACGTACGGATCGCGGCCGGGCGGATCGCCGAGATCGGGCCGGGGTTGACGGGACGGGGTCAGGGTGACGTCGACGGTCGTGGCGGTGCGTTGCTGCCCGGCCTGCACGACCATCACGTCCACCTCGCGGCACTGGCCGCCGAAGCCGCCTCCGTACGCGTCGGGCCGACGGACGTACGAGACCGTACGGCGTTCGCGGCAGCCTTGGCGAGCGGGCCGCCGGGGGAGTGGGTGCGGGCCGTCGGCTACCACGAGGGCGTCGCGGGGGAGTTGGACCGGTGGACGCTGGACGTGCTCGTCCCCGATCGCCCGGTGCGGGTGCAGCATCGCACCGGCGCGCTGTGGGTGTGGAACAGCGCCGCGCTCCGGGCGGCCGGGCTGGAGGGCGACGGACGGTTCTGGCGCGAGGACGAGCGGCTGCGCGGATTCGTACCGCCTGTACGGCTGGATCTGGAGGGCGTCGGGAGGCGGGCGGCGGCACTCGGCGTCACAGGGTTCACCAACGCCGACCCGCACCCGGCCGGCGGACTCACCCAGATGTTGTCGGTCCTCCCGCAACGCCTCCTGGTGATGGGCGTCGACGAGCCCGTGAAGCTGATGCTCGACGATCCGACGCTCCCCACCCCCGCCCAACTCGCCGGCACCATAGGGGAGATCAGGCCCAGACCGGTCGCCGTGCACTGTGTGACCCGGGTGCAGTTGCTGGTGACGCTGCTCGCCCTGGACGAGGTGGGTCCGGCGGACGGCGACCGGATCGAGCACGGGTCGGTCATCCCGGCCGAGACGATCCCGTGGCTGCGACGGCTCGGGGTGACAGTCGTGACCCAGCCGCACTTCCCCGCCGAACGGGGCCATGCGTACGCCACCGACGTGGACGCCGACGACCGACCCCACCTCTACCGCTGCCGGACCCTGACCGAGGCCGGTATCCCCGTCGCCGCGGGCACCGACGCGCCCTACGGCACCCCGGACCCCTGGGCGGTCATGCGGGCGGCGACCGAACGGGACGACGTCGAGCGGCTCCAACCCGAGGCGGCGCTGCGGCTGTTCACCGGCGAGCCTCAACACCCCGCCCGGACAAGGACGGTGGCAGTCGGCGCGCTCGCCGACCTGTGCCTGCTCCACGCACCACTGCGCGCGGCCCTCGACGCGCTGTCCGGTGAACTGGTGCGCGCCGCATACGTGTCGGGCCGCCGCATCGCGCCCGTATGACCCCTACACGCTGTAGCCGCCGTCAACTCCCAACGCCTGCCCGGTGATGAACCCGGCCCGGTCCGAGGCGAGGAACGCGACCGCCTCCGCGATGTCCGTGGCGTCGCCGAAACGGCGCAGCGGAATGTTGCGCCGGGTGACTGCAAGGGCGTCCTCGTCGAGTTCGCCGGAGCTGATCAGACGGCCGGCGATACCGTCGTTGAGCATGCCGGGCGCCACGCAGTTCACGCGGACGCCGTAGCGGCCCTCCTCGGCGGCCAGTGCCCGGGCCACCGCCTCGACCGCGCCCTTCGCGCCCGACGACAGCCCGTCCCGTACCGGGAAGCGGCGGGTGGCCACGGTCGTCACGGCGACGATGTTGCCGCGACTCCTGCGCAGCAACGGCAGCGCGGGATGCACCAGATTGAAGAACGCCACGGCGTCGCCTTCGAGTTGGGCGCGGTACTCGCCCGGCGAGACCCTGCTCAGGTGCCTCATCGGTACGTGCGGGCCCGACGCGTACACGAGCGTGTGGATGCCGTGGACCACCTCGGACACGGCCTCGGCAGTGGCGGACTCGGCGGTCAAGTCCAGCTGTATCGACCGCACTTGACGGCCCAGCTTCGTGACCTCGGCGGCGACGGCGTCCGCCGCCTCCTGGTTGGCCCGGTAGGTGAGGACGATGTCGCTGCCCCGCTCGGCGAGGAGCCGTACGACCGCCGCCCCGATACCGCCCGAGCCGCCCGCCACGAACGCGACACCTGGTCTGCTGGAGAAGTCCGGCACCGTAACCGCCTCACAATCCGAGGGACTTGGCGATGATGACCTTCATGACCTCGCTGGTTCCGGCGTAGATGCGGGTGATGCGTGCGTCCGCGTAGAGCCGGGCGATGGGGTATTCCAGCATGTAGCCGTAGCCGCCGAACAGTTGCAGACAGCGGTCGACCGCCCGGGCCTGCATCTCGGTGCAGAAGAGCTTGACCTTGGCGGCGTCCGGTCCGCTCAGTTCACCGGCGACGAGTTCGAGCACCGCCCGGTCGAGCATGGCCTGCGAGGCCTCGATCTCGGCGGCCACGGCGGCGAGTTCGAACTTGGTGTTCTGGAAGGAGGCGACCGGTTTCCCGAACGCCTTGCGCTCCTTGACGTAGGCGATCGTCGTGTCCAGGGCGGCCCGCGACTGTGCGACCGAACCGACCGCCACCGTCATCCGCTCCTGCGGGAGGTTGTGGCCGAGATAGCCGAACGCGGCACCCTCCTCGCCGAGCCGGTTGGCGACCGGTACCCGCACGTCGTCGAAGGCCAACTCCACCGTGTCCTGCACCTTGATGCCCAGCTTGTGCAGTACCCGGCCCCGAGTGAAACCGGGCATGCCGTCCTCGACGACCAGCAGGGTGAGGCCCGCGCGGCGGTTGTCCGGGTCGGTCGACGTACGGGCCACGACGATCACCAGGTCGGCGAGGAGTCCGCCGGTGATGAAGGTCTTCGCACCATTGAGGACGTACGAGTCCCCGTCGCGCACGGCGGTCGTACGGATCCCGGCGAGATCGGAACCCGTGCCCGGCTCGGTCATCGCGACGGCCGTCAGCAGCGTCCCGGAGGCCAGGCCGGGGAACCAGCGTTCGCGCTGATCACGGTCGGCGTAGGTGAGGAAGTACGGCAGGACGACGTCGAGTTGGGTGCGGACGGTGCCCAATGTCACCAGGGCGCGGGCCGATTCCTCCTGGAGGACGACGTTGTAGCGGTAGTCGGCGAGACCCGCTCCGCCGTACTCCTCGGGGACCGCCGTGCCCAACAGGCCCAGCGAGCCCAGCTGTTCGAAGAGCGTGCGGGGGAGCCGGCCGGTCTCCTCCCACTCGGCGTAGTGCGGGACGACCTCCTTCGCGATGAAGTCCCTGGCGAGCCGGCGGAATGCCTCGTGGTCGTCGGTGAAGACGTCTCGGCGCACAACATCCCCTGTCAGGAAGCGAGTTCGACGACGGTGGCGTTGGCGGTGCCGCCGCCCTCGCACATGGTCTGCAGGCCGTAGCGGATCCCGTGGTCCCGCATGTGGTGGAGCATGCGCGTCATCAGGACGGCACCCGACGCGCCGAGCGGATGCCCGAGCGCGATGGCGCCCCCGAGCGGATTGAGCAGCGCCGGGTCGGCCCCGGTCTCGGCCAGCCAGGCCAGCGGGATCGGCGCGAAGGCCTCGTTGACCTCGAAGACGCCCACTTCGGAGAGTGCCACTCCGGCCTTGCGCAGGACCTTCTCGGTCGCCGGGATCGGCCCGGTCAGCATCAGGACCGGATCGGAACCGGTGACCACGCCCGCCCGGTAGCGCGCGATCGGCGTCAGCCCCAGTTCACGGGCCTTCTCCGGGGTAGTCACCAGCAGGGCCGCCGCACCGTCGGAGATCTGGGAGGAGTTGCCCGCGTGGATCACCCCGTCCTCCTGGAAGGACGGTTTCAACTTCGCGAGAGTGGCGCTGCTGGTACCTCGCCGTATGCCTTCGTCCACGGTCACCGTGTCCGTGCCCGTGTCGGCGGTCACCGGCACGATCTGCGCGTCGAACGCCCCGCCGTCCTGCGCGGTCGCCGCCCGCTCGTGCGACAGCGCGGCGAACTCGTCGAGGACACCCCGGCCCAGTCCCCACTTCCGCGCGATCAGCTCGGCCGAGACACCCTGGTTGAAGGAGAAGTCCTCGTAACGGGCGAGGACCTGGGGACCGTACGGCATCCCACCGGCCCGCGAGGCACCGAGCGGCACCCGGCTCATCACCTCGACGCCGCCCGCCACCACGACGTTCTGCTGGCCGGACATGACCGCCTGGGCGGCGAAGTCCAGGGCCTGCTGGCTCGATCCGCAGGCTCGGTTCACCGTGGTCCCCGGGATGGTCTCGGGCCAGCCCGCGGCCAGCACCGCGTAGCGGCCGATGTTGCTCGACTGGTCGCCGAGCTGGCCCACGCAACCCCACACCACGTCGTCCACGACCTCGGGATCCAGGCCCGTGCGGTCGACGAGGGCTTGGAGGACGACGGCGGAGAGGTCGGCCGCGTGCACGGCTGCCAGTCCGCCGTTCCGTTTGCCGACGGCGGTGCGGACCGCCTCCACCACCACTGCCTCACGCATCACGTGTCCTGTCCTCCGTTGCTCCCTTTCGGCGCCGCGGTCCGCGGCACCGCCCAGCGGCCGGTGTAGTGCGGCGCACGCCGCTCCGTGAACGCGGCGTACGCCTCAGGGACGTCGGCCGTGGCGAAGTTCATGGCCTGTGCCCGAGCCTCACCGGCAAGGGCCTCGCGCAGAGTGCGATCGGCGTTCTCGTTGAGGAGCGCCTTGTTCTGCGCGAGAGCGACCGGGGCCCCGGCGACCAGCCGGGCGGCCAGGTCGTCCACGAAGGCGTCGATCTTGTCGGCGTCCACGACCCAGGTCACCAGGTTCAGCGCGCGGGCCTCCTCGGCGTCGATCGTCTCGGCCAGGAGCACGAGCCGTTTCGCCTGTTGCAACCCCACCAGCTTCGGCAACAGCCACGAGCCGCCGCAGTCCAGGGACAGGGCGCGGCGCGCGAAGATCTGCGAGAACGTGCTTTCCGGGGTGGCCACGACGAAGTCGCAGCCCAGGGCGAGGTTCCAGCCGGCGCCGACCGCCACGCCGTGCACCTTGGCGATCGTGGGGATCGGCAACTCGTGCAGGAGCAGCGTGACCTCGCTCAAGGTCCGCATCCGGTACAGCGGATGCTCGCCGCTGACACCCTTGCTGATGTCGGCCCCGGAACAGAACGCACCACCGGCACCGGTCAGCACCAGTGCACGCACCGAACGATCGTCGCTCGCTGCGGTGAGCGACGATCGCAGGGCGTCCCACAGCTCGGCGTCGATCGCGTTCTTGCGCTCCGGCCGGTTCAGGGTGAGCGTGCGAACACCGTCGGCGTCGCTCGTCAGAAGCACCGGCGGCCCGCTCATCGCACCGCTCCCTGTGCCCGGAGAACGGTGATCTCCTCGTCCGTGAGGCCGAGTTCGGTGAGTACGGCGTCGGTGTGCTGGCCGAGGGCGGGAATCGCGCCCATCGGCGGGTCGTACCCGGCGATGACCGGGGGCGGCAGCAGCGCCGGCACCGGACCGGACGGCGTGTCGATCTCACGCCACCGGTTCCGCGCCTGGAGATGCGGGTGGGCGATGACATCACTGGTCGTGTTGTAGCGGGAGTTGCCGATCCCGGCCGCGTCCGCGCGATCCTGTACGTAGGCGAGCTCGTGCCGTGCGCACCAGGCGCTGATCTCCGGTTCCAGCAGGGCGCGGTGTTCCACCCGTCCCGCGTTGCTCCGGAAGCGCGCGTCGTCCGCGAGGTCGGGACGGTCGAGCAACTCCCTTGCCAGGCGCTGCCATTCGCGGTCGTTCGTCGTCCCGAGGATCACGGTGTGGCCGTCGGCGGTGCGATGCGCGCCGTACGGTGCCACGGCGGGCGAACTCAGACCGAGCGGCTGCTGCTCGACACCGGAGTGGCGGGTGTACGTGAGCGGATAGCCCATCAGCTCCGTCATCGTGTCGAACAGGCTCACCGCGACGGACGAGGCCGCCGGTCCCATCCCGCGTTCCCTGCCGCAGAGCAGCGCGACGACCGACAGCGCGGCGTACAGGCCGCTGCACACGTCGGCCATCGGCGGGCCGGGTTTGGCCGGTGCTCCCGGGTGCCCGGTCACCGAGCAGGCGCCCGACTCGGCCTGCACGAGGAGGTCGTAGGCCCGCTTGTGGGAGAGGGGGCCGCCGGGGCCGTAGCCGTCGATCTCGACGGCGATCAGTTCGGGGTGACGGGTTGTCAAGTCGTCGGGGGAGATGCCGAGTTTGGCCGTGGTGCCGGGTGTGAGGTTGGAGACGAGGACGTCGGCGCGCTCCAGCAGGCGGTGCAGGACGCCCATGCCGCCGGGAGTCTTCAGGTCCAGGGCCACCGACTCCTTGCCCCGGTTGACCCAGACGAAGTGCGCCCCGAGTCCCTTGACCACGTCGTCGTAGTGCCGGGCGAAGTCTCCGCCCCGGGGGTTCTCCACTTTGATCACGCGGGCGCCGAAGTCGCCGAGCGTGCGGGTGCACATGGGAGCGGAGATCGCCTGCTCCAACGCCACCACGGTGATTCCTGCCAGTGGCCCGGTCGTTGTCGTCATCTCAGCCCACGGCCGTGAAAGTGGCACGGAGTTCGTCCTTCAGTACCTTCTGGCTTGCGTTGCGCGGGAGTTGGCCGACGAAGCGGATGTGTCGGGGCACCTTGAAGTTGGCCATGTGTTCCCGGGCCCAGGCGATGACGTCGGTCTCGGACGGGGCTTGTTCCGGAGACGCGACCACGAAGGCGCAGCCGACCTCGCCGAGGCGTTCGTCGGGAACGCCGATCACGGCGACCTGCTGGACGCTCTCACAGCCGAGAAGCAGCTTCTCTATCTCCGCCGGATAGGCGTTGAAGCCGCCCACGATGTACATCTCCTTCTTGCGGTCGACGATGGAGAGATTGCCGTCGTCGTCGAGCCGTCCGATGTCCCCGGTGTGCAGCCAGCCCTCGGCGTCGATCGTCGCAGCGGTGGCGTCGGGATCGTCCCAGTAGCCGCGGGTCACGTTGTAGCCGCGCACGAGGATCTCGCCGTCGAGCCCGATCGGGACGTCCAGACCGTCGTCGGCGACGATCCGGACCTGGACACCGGGAATGGCGCTCCCCGTGGTGTGGGCGACAGTCTCCTCCGAGTCCCCGACCCGGGTCGTGGTCACCAGCGCCGTGGACTCGGTGAGGCCGTAGGCGCTCATCACGATGTCGAACGACAACTCCGTTTTCATGGCGCGGATCAGCGATTCCGGAATCGTCGTACCGCCCGTCATGGAGACCCGCAGCGAGGTCAGGTCGTGCGTGGCACGGGCCGGGTGATGGACCAGGTCGTGGAAGATCGTCGGCGGCCCGAGCAGGATGCTCACCCGCTCCCGTGCGATGAGGTCCAGTGCTTGCCCGGCGTCGAAGACGGCCATGGGAATGACGGTCACCCCGTGCATCAGGGAGGCCAGCCACCCCGCTTTGTACCCGAAGCAGTGGAAGAACGGCGGGATCACCAGGAAGGTGTCGGACTCCCGGAACGTGTACTCCTCGGCCATCCACCCGTAGGCGCGCAGGGACTGGCCGTGCGTGAGCATCACGCCCTTCGGGTGGCCCGTCGTGCCGGACGTGAACATCACGTCGGACACGTCGTCCGGCGTCAATCGGTCGATCGACTCATGGGCGGAGGAGGCCGAAACGCCCTCTCCCGCACCGAGAAAGTCGCTCCACGCCAGCTCGGCCGCCCCCTGCGGACCGAGAACCGACACCGTCTTGTGCAGGGCCGGCAGTTCCGGATCGGCCTTCCGCAGTTCGCCGATGTAGTCGTTGCCCAGGAAGGGCGAGGCGAACACGGCGGCCGCCTCCGACTTCCGCAGGATGTACGAGATCTCCCGCTCCTTGAACCGGGTGTTCAGCGGCACGAGTACGCCCCCGGCGCCGTGGATGCCCAGCGCGGCGAAGATCCACTCGGCCGAGTTCGGGGCGCACAGCCCGACCCGGTCCCCGGGCTTGATTCCGAGCGCGATGGTGGCGCGGACCGTGTCGACCATCTGCTCCGCCAGCTCATGGAACGTCCACCGGCGGTCTCCGTCGATGAGTGCCGTGGCGTCCCCGAAGCGGTCGGCCGCCAGCCTGATGACGTGGGGGATGCTCAGGAATTCGTCGTCGTAGCGCATCAGTTGGCTCCAGGGCTAGCCGTTCGAGGGGAGATGCAGGATCCGCTTGGCGATGATGTTCCGCTGGATCTGGGAGGTGCCGCCGTAGACGGAGGCCGCACGGGAGTAGAGGTAGTCGCCGAACAACTCACCGCCCTCACCGGCCAGTTCGGACGGGAACACCTCAAGTGCCGTGTCGTAGAGCCGCTGTTCGGTCCTCGTCATCAACAGCTTGTCCACGGACGACTCGGGACCGGCGACCTGTCCGGCGAGGCGTTCGGCGGTGCGGCGGCGGGCGTGCGCCACGAGGACCTCGTAGTCCACGACACACCGGCCGATCCGGGACAGCAGCCCGTCGGGAAGGTCGCCACCCCGCTCGGCCGCGTGTCGCCGCAGCCGCTCGACGAGCAGCCCGTACTTCGAGATGTGCCCGGTGTCGAGGGCGTTGCGCTCGTACGACACCGTCGTCATCGCCAGCGCCCAGCCGACGCCCTCGGCGCCGACGCGCTCGGACTCCTCGATGCGGACGTCGTCCAGGAACAGCTCGCAGAACTCGTCGTCGCCGTTGGCCGCGCGCAGCGGCCGTACCGTCACGCCGGGGCGGTCCAGGGGCAGGGCGAACGCCGAGATCGACTTGTGGGCCGGTGCCGAACGGTCGGTGCGGGCCAGCAGCAGGCACAGGCCGGAGTACTGGGCGTAACTGGTCCACAGCTTCTGGCCACGCACCGTGTAGTGGCCGTCGTGCCGTTCGGCGAAGGTGCTCATGCCCGCCAGGTCCGAGCCGGCTCCCGGTTCGCTGAAGCCCTGGCACCACACCTCGTCACCGGCCAACATCCGTGGCAGGAACCGCAGTCGCTGCTCCTCCGAGCCGAACTCCAGCAGCGCGTGGGCGAGATAGCCGATCCGGGGGACGCCCGGGGCCCGGCAGGCGCCGAGTTCGTCGCTGATCGCGACCTGGTGCAGCGCGGTCAGGCCCCGGCCGCCGTAGCGCTCCGGGACGTCGAGGCCGACCCAGCTGCCCGAGTGCAGCAGCCGGTGCCAGCGGTGCAGGAAGACCGGTACCGGTTCGCCCGACTCCCGTTCGGGGAGCGGGTGTTGGGCCAGCCAGGCACGGAACTCGCGGCGCAGCCGGTCCAGGTCGGCCGGGTCGCCGAAGTCCAGCGGGGTGTCGGTCATCGCGGCACCTCCGGTGCGGCCAGCGCGGGGAGCAGGTCGTCCGTCGTGGCGAGCAGCGTCGTGCCCAGACGCACCTTGCGCAGATACAGGTGCGCGATGTGCTCCCACGTCTGGGCGATACCGCCGAAGACCTGCATCCCCGCGTACACCGCCTCCAGCGCCGCGGAGTTGACCTCCGCCTTGGCGATGCGGGCGGCCGTCAGGGCCCGCTCCGGCGGTTCGTTGTCGAGACACCAGGCCGCGTAGCGCGTGACACTGGTGCCCGCCTCCACCAGGACCGTCGCGTCCGCGAGGAGATGCTGCACGGCCTGGAAGGAGCCGATCGCCTGCCCGTACTGGCGGCGGACGCGGGCGTATTGCACCGCCTGCTCCACGAACGAGCCCGCAGCGCCGACGAGTTCGGCGGTCACGAGGACGAGTGCGTAGGCCTGCCAACGGAGTCGGTCCGGTGCTGTGAGACGGCCGATGGTCTCCACGGGCGTGTCGGCGGGGACGGCGCGGATCGTACGCAGCAGGTCCGTGCTCGGTGCCGCCGGGCCCAACTCGACCCGGGAGACGGTCCCGTCGGTGGTGACGCAGAGCGCGCTGTCGGCTCCCTCGCAGTCCCAGGCGACGAGATCTGCCAACGCCTGCCCGGGGAAGCGGAGTTCGCGGGTGAGCGCGACGGTGGGGGTTCCCCGCGAGGTGTCGTCGCCGAGCAGCCGGAGCAGCTCCGGAGCGAGCAGGACCGTACCGAGCAGGGACGTCGTGAGCGGGTGGCGGCCGTGTTCCTCCGCGAGCAGTGCGCACTCCTGGGTGGTCGCCGCCGGGGGAGAGGAACGCCGTAGATCTCTCAAACCCATGTCGTGCAGGGCCTGTTGGGCGGCCGAGCGGGTGGCCGGCTTCACCTCGTCCGCCGAGGTCAAGCCGTAGCGGGGTGCGAGTGAGCGCACCATGTCGCGGACGAGGACGAACTCCTCGCGCTCCATGTTCAGCGCTCCTCAGGGGGGTTCGCGCGCCGCTCGGCGCGGGCCGCGAGGTCGGTGATGATGCGGATGTGGTCCGGGTTGGTCATCGTGGCCCGCTCGGCCATCAGGGCCGCCTCCATGCCGCCGCGCGAGACCTGCTCGACGACGGCGGCGAGGGCCAGCTTGGTGGCGCGGAGGGCTTCGGCGGGCTGGGCCGCGAGCCGGTGGGCCAGGGCGAGCGCCTCGCGCATCAGGTCGTCGGGCGGGACCGTGCGGTTGGCGAGGCCGAACTCGACCGCCTTGGCAGCCGGGATGCGGTCACCGGTGAAGAGGTACTCCTTCACCCGCAGCAGGCTGGTGAGCAGCGGCCACAGGGTGACTCCGCCGTCGCCTGCCACCAGGCCGACCGACACATGCGGGTCCGCGAAGTAGGCGTCCTCTGCGACCAGTACGAGATCGCAGGCCAGGGCGAGGCTGCAACCCAGGCCCACCGCAGGGCCGTTGACGGCGGCGATCACCGGCAGCGGGAAGCGGATCATCTCGGTCTGGATGGTGCGGTCGATACGGATGGACCGCTCCCGCAGCTCCGGGTCCGTGTGGTGCCGTAGGAGATGGTCGAAGTCGCCGCCCGCGCTGAACGCCCGTCCCGCGCCGGTGAGGACGACGGCCCGGGCCTTGGTGTCGTCAGCGAGTTCGCGCCACACCTCCGACAGCCGTCGGTGCAGCTCCTCGGACACGCCGTTCAACCGGTCGGGGCGGTTCAGGGTGACGATGCGGACGTCTCCGTCGGCGGCCACGGTCAGCACGGAACTCACCTTGCTCATACCGCGATGGTATTAAAGGTCAGACCGAAACTGTCAATGGTGTTGCATGAAGAAGAGAATCACATTCTCATCCTCGATGGGTTCAGTTCTCGGGATCGGCCAGCTCCACGCCGTCCCGGCGGTCCACCTCGGCCGCCGCCCGGGCGAAGCCGCACACATGGCGGGTCATACGGCGCATCGCCGCCTCGCTGTCGCGGTCCCGGATCGCCTCGGTGATCCGGTCGTGCGCGCGGGCGGTGAGCTTGCGGATGTCAGCGTCCATGAACTGCTCGATGTCGGTGGCCGCGTGGATCGACTGCGAGAGAGCGCTCATGAAACCGATGAGAAGCTCGTTCTCGCCGGCCCTCGCCACGGCGTTGTGCCAGCGGACGTTGGCGCGCAGGAACCGTTGGATGTCCGCGCCCGCCGCGACAAGCTCCGTGTGGGCGTCGTCCAGCTCCGCGAGGTCGGCGTCCGTGCGGCGCCTGGCCGCCAGCGCCGCGCACGCCGGTTCGATCGCCTCCCGGGTCTCGTGCAGGTCCTCCAGCCGGATCCGCTGCCCCCGGATCACCAATCGCACGGTGTTCGCGAGCGATTCACGGCCCGGCCGGTGCACGAAGGCGCCGCCCCCGCGTCCCGGCCGGATCTCCAGGAGCCGTTCGACCTCCAGGACCCGCAGCGCCTCGCGCACCGTCGCCCGGCTCAGCCCCGTCTGCTCGACCAGCTGCCGTTCCGGCGGCAGCGCCATGCCCTCCGTGAACTCACCGGAGAGGATCCGCTCGCGCACCTCCGCCGCCAGCACGTCGGAGGCCTTGGGAACCGTGAGCGTGTCGAAGCGCGGCCGGGGCTCACCGGCCGCGGCGCGCCCCCGGACGGTGCGGGAAGAAGGGTGCTCGGCGCTCTGCACAGGTTCAGGCCTCTCGTCGAAAGCCGCGCTCTTCGGCCTCTTTGGCTGAACCATTCAACACAGCACGCGCGCCCCCTGTCACATCACCGGACCGCCCGTCACATCACCATGCCGCCGTCCACCGGCAGCACCTGCCCGGTGATGAAGGAGGCCGCGTCCGAGGCGAGGAACACGAAACTGCCCGCGATCTCGGCCGGCTCGGCCCACCGGCCCAGCGGGATCCGCGCCAGCATCTGGGCCGCGAACTTCTCGTTGGTGCGGATGGTCTCCGTCATGGGCGTGGCCGCCAGCGGGGCGAGCGCGTTGACCAGCACGCGCCGTCGGGCCAGTTCGCGGGCCAGGGACTTGGTCAGCCCGATGATCCCGGCCTTCGCGGCCGAGTAGTTGACCTGCCCGAGCGTGCCGACCAGGCCCGCCGACGAGGTGACGTTGATGATCCGGCCCTTCCCGTCGTCGGGCAGGAACGGCAGCGCTGCCTGCGCACAGTGGAAGGTACCCATCACATGGATGTCGAGGACCCGCCGGAACGCCTCCTCCTCCAGCTTGTCGAACATGGCCGGGGCGATGACCCCGGCGTTGTTGACCAGGATGTGCAGCGTCCCGTCGGCGAGCGCCGCCGCGCGTGCCGCCGCCGTATCGGCTGCGGCCCGGTCCCGTACGTCGAGGGCGGCGCTGTCCGCAGTCAGGCCCGCCGCGTTGATCTTCCCGGCGACGGCCGCCGCGGCCGACTCGTCGACGTCGGTCACCAGCACCGCGGCACCCGCGCGCGCGAGCGCCTCGGCGACCGCGGAACCGATGCCGCCCCCGGCACCGGTGACCAGCGCCGACCGGCCCGTGAGGTCGAACAGCCCTGTGCTGTCGGTCATTCAGTAGCTCCTTGGGAGTCCCAGCGTGTGCGATCCCAGGTAGTTCAGGATCATTTCCTGACTGATCGGTGCGATCCGCATGAGGCGGGCCTCGCGGAAGTAGCGGGACACGCCGTACTCCTCGGAGTAGCCCATGCCGCCGTGGGTCTGCAGGGCGCGGTCGGCGGCCGTGAACCCGGCGTCGGCGCACAGGTACTTGGCGGTGTTCGCCTCCCGCCCGCAGGGCCGCCCGTTGTCGTACAGCCATGTCGCCTTGCGCAGCACGAGTTCGGCGGCGTCGAGGTGGGCCAGGGAGTCCGCGAGCGGGAACTGGATGCCCTGGTTCATGCCGATCGGGCGGCCGAAGACGACCCGCTCCTTGGCGTACCGCACCGCCTTGTCGAGCGAGGCCCGGCCGATGCCCAGGGCCTCGGCCGCGATCAGCATGCGCTCCGGGTTGAGGCCGTCGAGGAGGTAGCGGAAGCCCTGGCCCTCCTCGCCGACGCGGTCCTCGACGGGGATGCGCAGGTCGTCGATGAAGAGTTCGTTCGAGGTGACGGCGTTGCGGCCCATCTTCGGGATGGGGCGGATGTCGATCCGGTCGCGGTCGATGTCCGTCAGGAACAGCGTCATCCCGTCGGTCTTCTTGGCGACCTCGTCGGCCTTGCTGGTGCGGGTCAGGAGAAGGATCTTCTCCGACTCCATCGCCTTGGAGATCCACACCTTGCGGCCGCTCGTGACGTAGTGGTCGCCGTCCCGTCGCGCGTATGTCGTGATGCTCGCGGTGTCGAGTCCCGCGCCCGGTTCGGTGACGCCGAAACAGACGTGCAGATCGCCGTTGGCGATACGCGGGAGTGTCCGCCGCTTCAGCTCCTCGGAGCCGTGCACCACCACCGGATGCATGCCGAAGATGGACAGATGGATGGCGCTGGCCGCGTTCATGCCGCCGCCCGACCGCGCCACCTCCTCCAGCAGCAGGCTGGCCTCGGTGATGCCGAGGCCGTGGCCGCCGTACTCCTCCGGGATCGTGATCCCGAGCCAGCCGCCGCCCGCGAGGGTCTCGTAGAACTCCGTCGGGAACTCGTGCGCCTGGTCCTTCTCCATCCAGTACTGGTCGTCGAAGTCGCGCAGCAGTCCGGCGACGGACTTGCGGATCGTTTCCTGGTCCTCGGTCAGTTCGAAGTCCATGCACGGACCCTTCTCCGGTTCCGGCTGCGAAACATATCAAAGGTCAGACCGAAAGGGTAAGGGCCCGTCAATGGGTGCCGCCTACCGTCGAGTAATATCGCGCGGCAGGCCATCAGAGGAGGAACCGTGCCACGGTCCGAACGCTCGTCGCTGCTGCTCGCCGGTCTGCTGGCGACCGCGGGAGTCGCCCATTTCGCCTCGCCGAAACAGTTCGACGCGACGATCCCGCGCGCGCTGCCGGGGTCGCCCCGGGCCTGGACGTACGCGAGCGGTGCCGTCGAACTGGCGCTGGCCGCCGGGATCGCGGCGCCGCGCACCCGGCGTACGGCCGCACTGGCCGCGGCGGCGTTCTTCGTGGGCGTGTTCCCCGCCAATGTGCAGATGGCGCTGGACTGGCGGGACCGCCCGGCCCCGCAGAAGGCGGCGGCCCTCGGACGGCTGCCCCTGCAGATACCCCTCGTGCTGTGGGCCCGTAGTGTCGCGAAGAACAATGGGGAGGAACAGTCATGAGTGATCGCCTGAACGTCGGCGACAAGGTCGAGGACTTCACGCTGCCGGACGAGACCGGCGCGGAACGCAGCCTCACGGAACTGCTCGCAGAGGGGCCCGTGGTGCTCTTCTTCTACCCGGCCGCCCTGTCCGCCGGCTGCACCGCGGAGGCCTGCCACTTCCGTGATCTGGCGGCCGAGTTCGCGGCCGTCGGTGCCCGGCCCGTCGGCATCAGCGGTGACACGGTCGACAAGCAGAAGGAGTTCGCCGGGAAGAACACCCTCGGCATGCCCCTCCTCTCGGACGTCGACGGAGCGATCCGGGAGCGGTTCGGGGTGAAGCGCGGGTTCTCGTTGGCACCCACCAAGCGGGCCACCTTCGTCATCGGCGAGGACCGCACCATCCTGGAGGTCGTCTCCAGCGAACTCCGGATGAACACCCACGCCGACCGCGCCCTCGCCGCGCTTCGCGCCCACCGGAAGTGATACAGGGGCCGCAAATGCCGTATCGCGGTTGATGCGGCGCGGTACAGGGACCATCCTGGACGATATGGAGCAGGCCTCCGCCGCGGCGGTCATCGATGCCCGGGGCATCGTGACGGGGTGGAGCGAGGGTGCCCGCACACTGACGGGATACCCGGCCGAGGAGGCCGTGGGCCGGTCGGTGGCGGCACTGCTCGCCGAACCCCCCGCCGCCACGTCCGTGGCCGCACTGGCCGGCCCGGTGGTCCTGCGGCACCGGGACGGCTCCCCGCTCGCGCTTACCGTGCGGGCCTGCGCGGTGCTCGGCGCGGACGGCGCACCGGACGGATACGTCCTCACCGCCGAATCCCCCGCAGCCGGCCCCACCCTCGCCGAGCAGGCCTTCGAGCAGGCGTCGATGTCACTCTCCGTCTTCGACACCGGGCAGCGCTATCTCCGCGTCAACGACGTCGCCTGCCGCGTGATGGGAGTCCCGGAGGACGTGCTGATCGGCCGGTTCTTCCCGGAGAGCGTCGAGGACGCCGAACACAGCCGGGGCTTCCTCCACAATCTGCGCCAGGTGGTCGAGACGGGCAGACCGGTCCGCTACGACAGCTGGGCGGGCGCCCCCGCCCTGAACCGGGAGCACGCCTGGAGCATCGAGATGTGGCCGCTCAGGGACCCCTCCGGTGAGCTGACGGCGGTCGCCCTCGCGGCGTTCGACAGCACCGAGCAGTATCTCGCCCGGCAGCGGCTGGCCCTGCTGAACGAGGCGGCGACCTGCATCGGCACCACCCTCGACGTGGTGCGCACCGCCGAGGAACTGGTGGAGCTGCTGGTGCCCCGCTACGCCGACTTCGCCAGCGTCGACCTGCTGCCGTGGGTGCTCGGCGCCGACGAACCGCCGCAGGCCCCGGACGACGAGATCGTGCTGCGCCGCGTCGCCCACGGTTCCGTGACCGAGGGCGCGCCGGACGCCGCCGTGCACCTCGGGCAGGCGGACGTCTACCCGCTCTCCTCACCACCCGTGCGGGCCCTGCGCGAGGGACGGGCGGTGCGCGGCCAGGCCGGCGAACCCGACTTCGTCCGCTGGGTGGAGGACCGCAACGCCCGCTCTCCCGAAGGCCGTTCGCACCGCGAGGGCGTCCACTCGATGATCGCGGTGCCGTTGCGGGCACGCGGCACCACCCTCGGCGTCGCGGTGGCCGTCCGCATGGCACACCCGGACGACTACGCGGAGGACGACGCCGTACTCGCCGAGGAGCTGGCCAGCCGGGCCGCCGTCTGCATCGACAACGCCCGCCGCTTCGCCCGCGAACGCAGCACCGCACTGGCGTTGCAGCACACCCTGCTGCCCAGAGGCCTACCGGGCCAGGCCGCGGTCGAGGTGGCGCACCGCTACCGGCCCTCCGGTTCGCTCGCCGGCATCGGCGGCGACTGGTTCGACGTGATCCCGCTGTCCGGCAGCCGGGTCGCCCTCGTCGTCGGCGACGTCGTCGGACACGGCATCGCGTCCTCGGCGACCATGGGCCGCCTCTGCACGGCCGTCCGCACACTCGCCGATGTGGACCTGCCGCCCGACGAACTCCTCACCCACCTCGACGACCTGGTCACCCACCTCGCGACCGACGACACCGGCGACGAGGTCGCGGAACTCGGCGCGACCTGCCTCTACGCCGTCTACGACCCCGTCTCGCGCCGCCTCACCATGGCCGCCGCCGGACACCCGCCGCCGGCCCTCGTCCTGCCCGACGGGACCGCGAGCCTCGTCCCCATGACCGCGGGACCGCCGCTCGGAGTCGGCGGACTCCCTTTCGAGGCGGTCGAGTTGGAGCTCCCCGAGGGCGCAGTCGTCGCCCTCTACACGGACGGTCTGATCGAGGACCGGGACCGCGACGTCGACCACGCCACCGCCGAACTGTGCCGCGCGCTCACCGCGTCCGCCGAGTCCCTGGACGCGCTCTGCGACTCGGTGCTGAAGGCCGTGATGCCGGAGGAACCGAGCGACGACGTGGCCCTGTTGCTGGCGCGCACCCGCGCGCTGGGCGGCGACCGGGTCGCCACCTGGGACATCGAACCGGACCCCGCCCGCGTGGCCGGCGCCCGGCAGGCCGCCACCGACCAACTCGCCGCCTGGGGACTGGAGGAGGAGGCCTTCGTCACCGAACTCGTCGTCAGCGAACTGGTCACCAACGCCATCCGCTACGGCCAACCGCCCATCCAGCTACGCCTGATCCGCGACCGCGCCCTCATCTGCGAGGTCTCCGACGGCAGTTCGACCTCACCGCATCTGCGCCGCGCCCACGCATTCGACGAGGGCGGACGCGGACTTCTCCTCGTCGCCCAGCTCACCCAGCGGTGGGGCAGCAGACAGACCGGCAGCGGCAAGACGATCTGGGCGGAGCAGCCGCTGCCGCCCGACTGACCGGACAGCTCACTCGAAGGGGCAGCCGGGGTTCGGCGCGTCCTCCGAGAACGGGGATCCGTGCGGCAGGACGTACAGCACGTCGAGGACGAGAGGCGTCTTCCCCAGGTTGCGGCCGATGTGCACGTTGCCCGCGCCGGCCGGCTCCTGGATGGTGCTGCCCTTGCGGTAGACGCCGTCGGAGGCGCAGCTGGAGTCGAAGTGGCTGAGCGTGCCCTGCTTGACGATTCCGTACAGGGGGCCGTCGTGGTAGTGCCAGCCGGTGGCCTGACCGGGCGGAATGGTGATCTCGCGCACCGTGTAGTCGGTGTCGCCGATCGTGGTCTGGCTGATCAGCTTGGCGGTGACGCCGGGCCCGGCGGGGGTCGCCTGGGCGGTGCCACCGGCCAGCAGGGCGGCGGTGGCCACCGCTCCGGTCACGGCGGTACGGAACGCGGTGCGCATACGGGAACCTTCCGGTGAGATCTTGAGCCTCCGCCGTGAACATAGAGGCAGGGAAGGCGAGTTGGGGGCGGAAACACGCAACTTCCACCCCGGAACTCTCAGAATTCCTCGTGTGTTTCCGGGTCCGCGCCCAGCCGCTGCGGGGCGTGGTCGGAGAGGGCGGCCAGCTGGGCCGGGCCGAGTTCGAAGCCGAAGATGTCGAGGTTGGCGCGCTGCCGTTCCGGGTCGGCCGACTTGGGGATCGGGACCGCCCCGAGCTGGGTGTGCCAGCGCAGCACCACCTGCGCCGGCGTGACACCGAAGGCCTCCGCGACCGTCACGACAGTCGGGTCGTTGAGCAGCTCGGAACCGCGCCCGAGAGGACTCCAGCTCTCGGTGAGAACGCCCTTCTCGGCGCCGAAAGCACGCAGTTCGTCCTGCGCGAACAGCGGATGCAGCTCGATCTGGTTGACGGAGGGCAGCACCCCGGTCTCCTTCTCCAGCCGCTCGATGTGCCCGGGCGTGAAGTTGGAGACGCCGATCGACCGGACGAGACCCTCCTCGCGGAGCTCGATCATCGCCTTCCAGGAATCGACGAACTTGCCGACGCGGGGCAGCGGCCAGTGGATCAGATACAGGTCCACGTACTCCACGCCGAGCCGCGCCCGGGACTCCTCGAAGGACGCGAGGGTCTCGTCGTGGCCGTGGTGGCGGCCCGGCAGCTTCGTCGTCACGACGATCTCCTCGCGCGGCACACCGCTGCGCGCGATGCCCCGGCCGACGCCGGTCTCGTTGCGGTAGTTCGTCGCCGTGTCCACCAGGCGGTAGCCCATGCGCAACGCGCCGTCGACGGCCTCCTCGGCCGTCGCGTCGTCCATCGGCCAGGTGCCCAGGCCGATGGCGGGGAGCTGCGTTCCGTCGTTGAGCGTGTGCGTCGGGATGCTGATCACGGTCGACCTTCCCTTGACTGTGCGGTACGGCCAGTATGGGCGCCCGGGAGCCCTGTCGCCCGGTGCGGTGATCGCTGTCACGATCTTCTTGAACCCGGTACGACCTGGGTACGAGCCGGTAGGCACGACCGACCGAGCAGGTACGACGACGGAGCGCGCATGACGACGGACAGCGGGACGACGGACGAGGCGGCGCGGGTGGACGGCCTGGAGGTGAAGCCGGCCGCCGGGCACATCGGGGCCGAGATCACCGGCGTCGATCTGGCCGGAGAACTCGACGACGCCGTGGTGGCCGCGATCCGGGCGGCGGTGCTGCGCTGGAAGGTCGTGTTCTTCCGGGACCAACGGCTCGACCACGCCGGGCATGTGGCGTTCGCGCGCAGGTTCGGCGAACCGGTCGTGCTCGGCCGTCGCGGCAGCGCCTCACCGGCCGGCTTCCCCGAGGTCGAAACGACCGCCGACCGGCTGGAGTTGGGCGGCAGGTTCGGCATGGAGCACGACGAGTGGCTGGAGCGCCGTCGGCACACCCTGCTGCGCGGCTGGCACTGCGACCACGGCGCCCGTATCGACCCGCCGGCCGCGACGATCCTGCGCGCGGAGACCGTTCCGCCGTACGGCGGCGACACCACCTGGTCCAACCTGGCCGCCGCCTACGCCGGACTGTCCCAGCCGGTACGGGAGTTCGTGGACGGGCTGCGGGCCGAGCACCGGCTCGGCGTCGGCTACCAGCCGCGGCCCGGCGACGACGCGTACGTCCGCCACCTCCTGGACCACCAGGTCGCCTCTGTGCACCCGCTGGTACGGGTGCATCCCGAGACGGGGGAGCGGGTGCTGTTCGTCAACGGCTACTACCTGGAGCAGATCACCGACATCTCCCGCGCGGAGAGCGCCGCGATCCTGGAGCTGCTGCTCGCCCAGGCGACCAGGCCCGAGTACACGGTCCGGTTCCGCTGGGAGTCGGGCAGCGTGGCCTTCTGGGACAACCGGGCCACCATCCACCTCGCCCCCAGCGACAACGCCCACCTAGGCTTCCCCCGGACCATGCACCGGGTAATGCTCACCGGCGACATTCCGGTGGGCGTCGACGGCAAGCCGTCCGAGCCGATCGTCGGCACCGAGCCGGGCCGCTGGTGAGCCCGAGGTCAGGCTGATGCCTGCCAGCCGAGCGCCGGTCCGAGCTTGGTCGCCATGTCGGTGAGGATCTGCACGTAGTCCTCGTGCTCGAAGGTGAACGGCAGCGCGAACGCCACCTCGTCGATCTCCCTGAACGCGGCGTGCGCGTCCAGGAGTTCGGCGATCTCCTCCGAGGTGCCGACGATGTCCGGCGCGAACATCAGTCGGGCCGGGCCCTGCGGTGACGTCGTACGGGGAGTGCGCCTGCGGGCGAACTCCTCGTACTTCGACCGCTGTTCGGGCGACGCGGAGTCGGTGGGGATCACGACCAGCCCCTGGGAGACGCGGGCGGACTCCCCGTCCGGGTGGTGGGCGCGGAACGTACGGATGTGGGAGAGCTGGATCTCCGCGAAGTCCCTTGACTCGTCCGGCCCTTCGGCCTTGACGACGCTGCTCGTCAGGAAGTTCATGCCGTGCTCGCCGGCCCATTTCGCCGAGCCCGCGCTGCCGCCGCCGTACCAGAGGCGACGGCCCAGACCGGGGGAGTGCGGCTGGACCCGGTCGGAGAACACCTCGAAGCCCTCGACGCCGCTGAAGTCGGTGGCAGGCTTGCCGCGCACGAAGTCCACGAGCCGTCGCACCCGCTCGTAGCCGAAGTCCTCGGCGTCGGCCGTGTCCGGGTACAGCGCCTCCCTGACCTGGTCGTAGTGCATCGGCGGGCCGACGCTGACGCCCGGGTTGATCCGGCCGCCGGAGAGGATGTCGACGGTTGCCAGGTCCTCCGCCAGCCGCAGCGGGTTCTCCCAGCCCAGCGGGATCACCGCCGTGCCGAGTTCGATGCGGCTGGTGCGCTGCGAGGCCGCCGCCATGATCGCGACGGGGGAGGAGATGCCGTACTGGAGATGGCGGTGGCGCAGCCAGGCGCTGTCGAAGCCGAGCCGTTCGCCGAGTTCGATGATCTCCAGCGTCGACTCGTGGCCCCGGCGCGGATCGGCCTCGTCGAAGAGGCCGATCGTCAGGAAGCCCAGCTTCCGCAACGGGCGTGAGGTGGGCGGCACGGGCTCCTCCGGCGGTCGTACGTCAGTTCTGTTCTGTCCCGATTGTGACAGGTGAACATTGCGGGCGTGTGATCAGCGCAGCGGGATGGTGATCTCGTCCTCGACCGGCGGGTCGAGCTCCTGGGCACGGTTGCCGGTGGCCGCGAAGCAGCGCAGCCGGACCGCCTCCGGGGTGACGTCCAGCCGCAGGAAGCACTTGAAGAACGGCGGGCTGTACGTCACCGAGCTGGGCGAAAAGAGCTGCGTGTAGATCTTGCGCACCGGGAGCCGGAAGCGCGAGGTGCGGTCGGGACGGCCGCCGGCGCCCAGCAGACTCGCGACCAGCCGGATCCGTCGGGTGACGCGGACCGGTGGGCCCGGGGTGCGGGTCGGCGGGATGCCGAGGCGCTCGCAGATCACGGCCGACGCCTCGGCCTCGGTGAGGGTGAAGAAGCGGCGCAGGTGCAGTCGGCGCCCGTACAGCCTGCTGTAGAAGGCGAGGGAGTCGCCGCGCAGGGGGTAGCAGCGGAAGTCCTGCTCGGTGACGTTGCCGATATCGACGCGCGGAACGGTGTGGGTCGCGTGCATGAACGCGCCGCCGCCGCCCGAGACCACGTACTGAAGCGTGCGCCCGTCGTCCAACCGCACCGGATAGCGCTGGTAGTTGTGGATGTCGCCGCCGATCGCCGCCACGAAGTGGTGGTCCGGATCGCGGACGATGTCGTCGACCGTGCCGCCGCCCTCGATGACACAGGGGTCGTACTTGCCGTCCACGTACAGGGGCGATCCCGTGACGAGGATCTTCGGCGTCGGCCCCTTCGCCACCTCCCGCAGCCAGGCGCCCTGTTCGGCGTCGATCGTGCCCAACAGGCCGGTGTCGATACCGATGATCCGCACCGGTCCCGCGTCGATCGCCCAGTAAGGGCCCGGCTGGACCGCCTGTTGGAGCGGGGAGGAGCGCAACTCCCGTTCCTTGTCCAGGTGTTCGCCGTCGGTCGGGCGGGGGTGGTGCCACAGCAGGGCGCGCCACCAGGCCCGGGTCAGCGGGCGCGGCCCCGACTCCGGAGCAGGCAGCGCGGGCGCGTCGTCGCAGAAGACGCGCATGAAGCCGCCGAGGCCCTCGTACCAGTCGTGGTTGCCGGGTATCGCGTAGATGGGTGCCGGATAGTCCTGGTACGGACGGAAGAACTTCGTGCCGTAGTCGTCCGCGGTGCCGACGGGATAGATGACATCGCTGGTGACGACCGCGAAGTCCGTCCCCTGACTGACCTTCAGGAAGCCCGGCACGACGGCGTATTGGGGATCGTCGCCCTCGCCCGTGTCGCCGATGACCATGAAGGAGAAGGTGTCCGCGTCGTCGTGCCGGATCACCTTGTCGGCGGGGGCGCCGGCGGCCGTGCGCTGCGCGACCCAGCGGCTGCGGGTGTCGCCGGTCGGGTCCCCGAACCAGGAGGCCAGCACACCGTTGCGCGCGGCCCACAGGGTCCTCGGATCGAGCCACGAGACCTTCTCGACATGGGACGGCATGAGCTGCTGGTACGCGCCGCGTTCCGGGGATCCCCAACCGGCGCCTTCGGCGGTATCGCGTGAAGATTCAGACACCGGCGAACCGTAACAACGAGCCATGGCGGGGCGAGAGGCGGGGGCCTGGCAACATCAACTCGACGACGCTCAACCGAAAGGCCCCCGTATGCCCGGCGAAGCCGACTTCATCGATGTGCTCCCCGACCCCGAACTCCGGTCGGACCGGCTGCTGTTGGGCATCCGCCACTTCGACGAACCCTTCCTGGTCACCGTCTCCCTCTCCCAGGGCCTGGGCTCCAGCGACCTGTGGCTGGACCGGGGCAGGGCGGGCAAGGCGCGGCTCGCGGAGTTCCGCCGGATCGGCGACCGGGTCCTGTTCGCCGTACGCAACAAGCACTTCCTCACCTCCGGCGACGAGGCCGCCGTACGGGCCGGGGACGAGTCGTTCGCGCTGTCGGTGGTGTGGAGCGGGCCCGTGCTGCGGGAGGAGGACGGGGCGGCGGTCGTCGACGCGACCGGCCTGGTCGTCGCCGACCACGACCGGGTCGCCGAGCATCTGCACGCACACGAGCAGGGCGACTACACGATCGACGAGTCCGCGAGCCTCCCGCTCCTCGCAGACAGCCGCACCGGCCCGCGCGCCGTCCGGCTGCCCGCGCTCCTCACCTTCCGGGGCCCCGGCCGGGGCCGGGCGGTCCAGGCCGTGGCCGCCGACCCGCGAGCCCTCACCGTCGTCCAGCAGCTCAACCTGATGCGGCTGCCCGCGACCCCGCTGCCCGTCCGCCGCTACCACCCCGCCTCGGGCGGCTACGGCATCGGCTACGCCGATCACGGCCTGGTCGGCCGGGCGGGCACCCAGGTCAAGTTCCAGCCCCGCTTCCGCGCGGAACCCGGCGGCGACCCGATCGTCTTCCAGGTCGATCCGGCCATCCCGGAGCCCTTCCGCTCGGCGGTCGTCGAGGGCGGCAACTGGTGGCAGCGGGCCTTCGCCCGGATCGGACTCCCGGACGCCTACCGGGTCGAGCCCGGTGGCGCCGACTTCGACCCCTACGACCCCGGCGTCAACGGAGTGGTCTGGGTGCACCGGGCCGGCCGTGGCTGGTCCCTCGGGCAGGGGCTGACCGACCCGCGCACCGGCGAGATCCTGCACGCCCGGGTACGGCTCGGCTCCCAGCGCGTCGAGCAGGTCCGCGCGCTCGGCGAGGCACTCCTCGCCCCCTACGGCCACCCTGACGAGGCCGAACGGCTCGCCACCGTCGAGGAGTTGGTGCTCGCCCGACTGCGCCAGCTGGCCGCGCACGAGATCGGCCACGCACTCGGCTTCATGCACAACTTCGCCGGTACGGGGCACCCCGAACCGTCCGTCATGGACTACCCGCACGCCCGCATCCGCGTCACCGAGGAGGGCGAACTCGACCTCTCCGCCGCGTACGGCACCGAACTCGGGCCGTGGGACCACTACTTGGTCGCGCACGCCTACGGACGGTTCGGCGAAGGCGAGGGCGAGGAGGACACCGCTCTCGCCGCACTGCGCCGCGAAGCCGCCGAGGCCGGTCTGACCTACATCTCCGACGAGGACGCGCAGGGTCCGCACGCCGCGCACGCCGACGCCGTGCCCTGGGTGACCGGAGCGGACGCCCTGCGGTCACTGGAGACCATGCTGCGGGTCCGCCGTATCGCCCTCGACGGGTTCTCCCCAGGAGTGCTGCCGCCCGACCGGCAGACCGGTGAACTGGAGGAACGCGCCGCGCTGTTGCACCTGGTGCACCGGCACGAGGCGGCGGCCGTGGCCCGGCTGGTGGGCGGGGTGCGCTACGCGTACGGCCTCGCGGGTGAGGCAGGCCGGGGCGCGGAGTCCGTCGACGCGGCCACGCAGCACACGGCGCTGACCCGACTCGCCGAACTGCTGCGCGCCGAACAACTCGCCCTGCCGCACGCGGTGTTGGACACGCTCACCCCGCCCGCGATCCGCTACGGCCGGACGGAGCAGTACCTCGACACGGGCGCCGGACGGATCTTCGACCCCTTCGAAGCCGTACGGGCCGCGACCGCCCTGGTGGCCCAGCAGTTGCTGGATCCGGCCCGGCTCAACCGGGTGGCCTGGCAGCACGCGGCCGACCCCGGGATGCCCGGTGTCGCCGACATCGTCGACGCGCTCCTGGACGCGACCTGGCGCCGTAGCGACCCCGTGCCCGGGGAGCTGCCCGGCGGGGCCGCGGTGCAGCACGCGGCGGACTGGACCCTCCTGAACCAGCTGCTGACCCTGCTCGACGACACCGCGCTGCACACGCCGGTGCGCATGTCGTTGCGCGGCGCCGTGCGGCGGCTCGCGACGGAGCTGCGCTGCCAGGGCGACGAACAGGCCCGTGAGGCAGGGGAGTTGATCCGCGCCCTCCTCGCCGACCCCGGCTCGGTACGGCTCGATCCGCCGCCCCGGGTGCCGCCGGGCGCACCCAACTGAGGCGCCGCTATCGGGGTCTGCGGCGGCCGGTGGTCGAACTCGGTCCGTGGCGACCGCTGTTGGTCGACACGCGCTCGGGTGTTCCGGCGTCCCGTGCGGTGAAGGCCGAATCCGGTTGCCGTGCCGGGTGCTTGTCAGCGGTTCTCGGGTCGATGGGATGCCGGGCGAAGGAGCGGTCCCAGGTGCCCTCGCCCATCACCAGCAGCGGGTCGAACATCACGACGACCCCGGCCAGCAGCAGGAAGATGATCGGCCCCAGCAGCATGGGAAGCAGCAGCGAGGTGGCCGAGTCGCCCGTCCAGGCCCCGCCGGTGCCGTGCAGATGGACGCTCACGGCGGCCATGGCCGTGTAGTGCATCCCGGACACGGCCACGCCCATCACCAGGCTGGCGCCCAGACTCGCGAGGAAGCCCCGGATGGAGACGGCCGCCCACAGGGCCGCCGTCGCGGCGACGATCGCGATCACGATGGAGAGTACGACCGTGCTGGTCCGGTACTCGATGCTGCCGTTCAACTGCAGGGCCGCCATGCCCAGATAGTGCATCGCGGCTACGCCGAGGCCGGTGATCACGCCCGCGGCGGAGAGTGTGCCGGTGGTGGCGCCGCGATACCCCACGGCGAACACCCCGAGGGCGACCATGACGATCGCCACGGCCAGACTCAGCACTGTGAGGCCGACGTCGTAGCCGATGCGGGTCTCCTCGACCTGGAAGCCGATCATCGCGATGAAGTGCATCGTCCAGATGCCGGTGCCGATGGATGTCGCGCCCAGCGCGAGCCAACCCGCCTTCCAGGAATGTTCGTTGTGCAGGGACCGCACCACGCAGCGCAGTCCCAGAGCACCTCCCAGGCAGGCCATCAGATAGGCCGCCACCGGAGTCACCGCACCGTAGCGGAACCCGTCGATCGTGCCTTGCATGTGCCAACTCCCCCCAGAGTCCTGGCTTCCCGTGGGGGGAGTATGTACGAATCGGCGCCGGGCCGCGCACCGCTTTCACATCTGTACTTGACGAAGTCTCCACTTTCATGGACCACTTGAGGCGCATCGAGGGCGATACGCGGACAGATGCGGTCAGGGCTGTTGGGGCTTCTCGCGGTCGATGAAGTCCTTGGCCTTGTCCTGCGCCATGTCGACCTGCTTGGCGTGCTTGCCGCCGGTGCGCTCGTCGACCATGTCGCCCGCCTTGTCCACGGCCTGCTTGGCCTTGTCGGGGTTCTGGCCGAGCATTCCCTTGACCTTTTCCATGAACGACATGGCTGTCCTCCTTCGGACGTGCGTTGGCCCTCCCAGCATCCCCCGCGTTCGCGCGTGCCGCATTTCGGTGCTGGGCGCGGGCCGGTCGCCCCTGGTCCCGGACGGTTCCGGCATCAGGCGGGCACGAGCGGTTCGTGTTCGTCGCTGGCACGGGCATCGCGGGTGCGGGACACGGCGAGCGCGAGTGCTTGGAGGATCGCTCCGGTGAGACCCACGGACAGGGCGAACCGGTAGCCGACGTGGTCGGCGAGGAGCCCGCCCAGGGGTGCCCCGATCGCCACCATTCCCCAGTTGAACGAGCGGATCGTGGCGTTCGTCCGGCCCCGCAGCCGGTCGGGCGTGACCGCCTGGCGGTAACTCATCTCCACCGGGCTTTCGAGCGAGATCGCCGCGGACACCACAAAGAAGGCGGCCGATACGGAGACCAGTGCCCACGGCCCGCGGTGGGCGAGGACCAGCGGCAGCCAGCCGACGGCGGCGACGAGACGGCCCGCGATCAGGGTGGCACCGACGTCGAACCGCTTCGCCGCCCGTCCAGAGAACGCGCCGCCGAGCACTCCGCCGAGCCCCGCGCACGCGTAGGCCACCCCCAGACCGAAGTCCCCGATCCTCAGGTCACGCAGCGCGAAGACGACGAAGACCGTACTGACCACGGTGTTGAAGAGGAGCATCAGGTGTGAGGTCAGCGCGATCGACGCCAGGGTCCGGTGACGGTAGACCCAGGCCACCCCCTCCCGCAGTTCGCCGAGGAGACCGCGCCGCGCCCCCCGGTCGGGCACCGGATCATGGGCGCGCACCGAGGTGAGCAGCAGACCGGAGGCCAGATAACTGGCCGCGTCCACGAGCACGGCGAGCGGTGCGCCCAGCAGTTTGATCAGCACGCCGGCGATCAGCGGTCCGGTCGATCCGGCCACCGCGTCGGCCTGTCCCACCCGGGCGTACCCCGCGTTGAGGAGCTCCCCGGGGACCAGCTGCGGCACGTAGGAGTGGTTGGCCGCGTCGAAGAAGAGACAGAGCACCCCGAAGGCGAAGACGCACGCGCACAGGGTGGCGATGTCGAGCCGGTCCAGTGCGTACAGCAGCGGAATCGCGCCGAGCAGAGCGGCCCGGCCGAGATCCATGGCCACCATCATCGGCTTGCGCCGGCAACGGTCCACCAGGACCCCGGCCACGAGGCCGAAGAGCAGGTAGGGCGCCCAGCGGGCCGCGTTGACCAGACCCACCTCGGTGGCGGACGCGCTCAGTGTGACGGCGGTGAGGATCTGCAGGGCGAGCCCCGACACCTGGGAGCCGAACGCCGAGACCGCGGAGGCGGTCCAGAAACGTGCGTACCCGGGAACATCCACCAGACGCGGCATGATCGGACCGTACCCGGCCAGAACCCCCGTCACCTCCGGCGATCGCAAGTGGCTGGTCCGCGACACCAGTTGGGCCGGGGGACAGAGGGAAAACCCTTGAGTGCCCCAGCCCTGCGTGACATGGACGGGTCAACGCTGTCATCCTCCACGCAGTTACCCCACGGATCCTCCATGGATCGGTCAAAGTTCGGTCGGCCCCGCACAGCTCAGCTCTCCCGGACAGCAGACCCGGCTGTCCGGTCTGTCACCGGCCGCGTCCGCGGCCGTCGCAGGAGGAGTACGAGTGAGACGCATCCCCCGCAAGCGGACCGCGGTTGGAGCCCTGATCTCCACCGCCGCGCTCCTCGCCGTCGGCATCCAGTCGGTTCCGGCGAGCGCGAAGCCCGCGTCCCCCCACCCCAGCCCGGTGCGCACCGGCAGCTTGGAGGCCAAGCTCACCCCGGCGCAGCGCACCGCCCTGGTGAAGAGTGCCACCGCGAACAGCACGAAGACCGCCCGCACCCTCGGCCTCGGCGCCAAGGAGAAGCTGGTAGTCAAGGACGTCGTCAAGGACAACGACGGCACCGTCCACACCCGCTACGAGCGCACCTACGCCGGTCTCCCCGTCCTCGGCGGCGACCTCGTCGTGCACACCCCGCCCGCCGCGCAGGCGACCGGCACGGTGAGCGCGACCTTCAACAACAAGCACACCCTCACGGTGCCCTCCACCACCGCGTCCGTCGCCAAGTCGGCCGCCGAGACCAAGGCGCTCACCACCGCGAAGGCCCTCGACGCCAAGGCGCCGAGCACCGACAGCGCCCGGAAGGTCATCTGGGCCGGCGACGGCACGCCGAAGCTCGCCTGGGAGACGGTGATCGGCGGCTTCCAGGACGACGGCACCCCGAGCCAGCTGCACGTCATCACCGACGCCACCAGCGGCAAGGAGCTCTCCCGCTTCCAGGGCATCGAGACCGGCACCGGCAACACCCAGTACAGCGGCGCGGTCTCGCTGAGCACCACGTTGTCCGGTTCGACGTACCAGCTGTACGACACCACGCGCGGCGGTCACAAGACGTACAGCCTCAACAACGCCACGTCCGGCACCGGCACCCTGATGACGGACGCGGACGACGTCTGGGGCACCGGCGCGGGCTCCAACACCCAGACCGCGGGCGCCGACGCGGCCTACGGCGCCCAGACGACCTGGGACTTCTACAAGAACACCTTCGGGCGCAGCGGCATCAAGAACGACGGCGTCGCCGCCTACTCGCGCGTCCACTACAGCACGGCGTACGTCAACGCCTTCTGGGACGACAGCTGCTTCTGCATGACGTACGGCGACGGCTCGGGCTCCACGCACGCGCTGACCTCGCTGGACGTGGCCGGCCACGAGATGAGCCACGGTGTCACGTCGAACACGGCAGGCCTCAACTACACCGGTGAATCAGGTGGGTTGAACGAGGCGACCTCCGACATCTTCGGCACGGGTGTCGAGTTCTACGCCAACAACTCCACCGATGTGGGCGACTACCTCATCGGCGAGAAGATCGACATCAACGGCGACGGCACACCGCTGCGTTACATGGACAAGCCGAGCAAGGACGGCGGCAGCGCGGACAGTTGGTACTCGGGAGTCGGCAACCTCGACGTCCACTACTCCTCGGGCCCGGCGAACCACATGTTCTACCTGCTCTCCGAGGGCAGCGGCACCAAGGTCATCAACGGCACCACCTACACCAGCACCACCTCCGACGGCGTGGCCGTCGCCGGTATCGGCAGGGCCGCGGCCCTGCAGATCTGGTACAAGGCGCTGACGACGTACATGACGTCCACCACCAACTACGCCGGGGCCCGCACCGCCGCGCTCAGCGCCGCCGGGGCGCTGTACGGCACAACGTCCGCACAGTACGCGGGAGTCGGCAATGCCTTCGCCGGCATCAACGTCGGCAGCCACATCACCGTGCCGACCAGCGGTGTCACGGTCACCAACCCGGGCAGCCAGTCCTCCACCGTCGGCACGGCGGTGAGCCTTCAGGTCGCGGCCAGCAGCACCAACAGCGGTTCGCTGACGTACGCGGCGACCGGACTGCCGACGGGCCTGTCGATCAGCAGCACCACGGGCGCCATCACCGGCACCCCGACGACCGCGGGCACCTACAGCACCACCGTGACCGTCACCGACAGCACCGGGGCGACCGGTACCGCGTCCTTCACCTGGACCGTCAGTTCCAGTGGCGGGGGCGGCAGTTGCACCTCGACGCAGTTGCTGGGCAACGCGGGCTTCGAGTCCGGGAACACCACCTGGACCGCGACGAGCGGTGTCATCACCAATGACACCGGTGAGGCGGCCCGCACCGGTTCGTACAAGGCCTGGCTCGACGGCTACG
>NZ_JALJRY010000025.1 GCF_024519455.1 Streptomyces sp. STR69
GTCTGGGGGCGGCAGCCCCCAGGGACGGGACGGGTAGGGGCGGCGGGGGCGAGAATCATCAGTCCAGCAACCCGTACCGCATCGCACTCGTCACCGCCGCCGTCCGGTCGTCCACCCCCAACTTGCCGAAGACCCGCAGCAGATGGGTCTTCACGGTCGACTCCCCGATGTACAACCGCCGACCGATCTCCGCGTTGGTGCACCCCTCCGCCACCAACCGCAGCACCGCGGTCTCCCGCTCGGACAGCCGCGGACGCTCCGGCTTCGTCCGCAACTGGTCCACCAACCGCGCGGCCACCGAGGGCGCCAACACCGTCTCGCCGCGCGCCGCCGCCCGTACCGCGTTCGCCAGTTCCCCCCGAGGCAGATCCTTCAGCAGATAGCCCGCCGCCCCCGCCTCCACCGCGCGCAGGATGTCCCGGTCCGTCTCGTACGTCGTGAGGACGATCACCCGGCACGGCAGCCCGGCCGCGCTCATCCGCACGATGGAATCGACGCCTCCGCCGCCCGGCATCCGCAGGTCCATCAGCACGATGTCGGGCCGGAGTTCGGCCGCCAGCGCCTCGGCCTGCGGCCCGCTGGACGCGTCGGCGATTACGTCGAGATCCGGTTCGGCGCTGAGCATGGCCCGCAGACCCTCCCGTACGACGGGATGGTCGTCGGCCAGCACGATCCGGATCATCGGGGACTCCTCAAAGGCGAAACGGGCGACACCGGCAGTTGTACGGTCACCGTCGTGCCCGCTCCCGGCGCACTGCGCACCAGCGCCGTCCCGCCCGCCTCGGCGGCCCGGGTGCGGAGCCCCGCCAAGCCGTAGCCGCCGGACACCGCGTCCGGCTCGAAACCGGACCCGTCGTCCTGTACCGACAGGGTCAGCGTCTCGTCGGCGTACGCCAGCGTGAGGCTCACCGTCGCCGAACTCCCCGCGTGCTTACGGGCGTTGGCAAGGGCCTCCTGGCAGGAGCGCAGGGCGACCACCTCGGGTCCTGCGGGCAGGGCGCGCACAGGGCCGGTCACGTCCAGGGTCGCGTCATGGCGGGCGGCGAGGCGGCGCAGGGCGTCCGGCAGTGAGGCGTCGGCGAGGTCGGCCGGTGTGCCGCCGGCGACCAGGGCGCGGGCCTCGGCGAGGTTCTGCCGGGCGGTCTCGTCCATCAGGGCGAGATGGCGGCGGGCCTGCGCCGGGTCGTCGTGCAACTCGGCCTCCACGGCCTGGATCAGCATCAGCAGACTGGTGAAGCCCTGGGCCAGGGTGTCGTGGATCTCACGGGCCATGCGCTCGCGTTCGGCCAGCGCGCCGTGCGCCGACGACAGCCGGGAGACCTCGTGGCGGCTCGCGTCCAGTTCGGCGATCAACTCGGCGCGCTCCTGGCTCTGTTCGATGACCCGGATGATCCACGTGCCGAGGGCCATCGAGAAGACCAGGGTGACCACGGCGAACACCGAGTTGAAGAACACCTCCTGGGCGCCGGGCCACCACAGCAGCGTCCAGCCGATCACCGGCGCGATGTTGATCACGGTCACCGCGATCAGCGCCCAGCGCAGCCGCAGCACCATGAAGCAGGGCGGGACGAGCGCGAAGCACATCAGCCGGGTCTCACCGACCAGCACCGCAGACGGCAGGAACAGCGCCATCTGCGCCACGAGGTAGCCGACGGCCCGCCGCTCGTCGGGCGGATCGCCCTGGAGGACCGGGCGCCCGATCCAGACGTAGAGCGGGACGAGCGGGAGGAGCAGAGCTGCTGCCGTGACGCGTACCGGCCACCCCGGCCTGTCCGTGCCGAGCACGAACACCAGGGTGGCCAGCCAGATCAGGGCGAAGTACGTGTCCCAGAGCCGGAAGGAGCGGTCCCAGGTGTACGAGCCCTTCACGGGGGCGGGACCGGTCATCCGTCGCGCCGGTTCTTCCACCGGAAGGTCAGCAGACACAGCAGCAATCCTCCGACGCACCACGCCCCGAGCACCAGCGCGACCTTCCCGACCTCCCAGCTCCCGGCCTGCTCCAGCACCTGCGCCGACGAGGGCAGGAACACCCCGCGCAGCCCCTGGCACATCCACTTCAGCGGGAACAGGGCGCCGATGTTGAGCATCCAGTCCGGGATGGTGTCGATGGAGATGTACACCCCGGAGATGAACTGCAGGACCAGGAAGGGCAGTACGACCACGGAGGTCGCGCTCTTGCCGGACTTGGGCACCGAGCTGACCGCGATGCCGAGCAGCGCGCATGCCGTCAGCCCGAGCACGAAGATCCACCCGAAGTCCAGCCACTTGGTGGCCGACGAGGGCAGGTCGACGCCGTAGAAACTGGTCCCGACGAGCAGCAGGATCGCCGTTTCCACCAGGCCCGTGACCAGAACGAGCCAGATCTTGCCGAGGAAGTACGCGGCCGGTGGCATCGGGGTGCCGCGCAGGCGGCGCAGCACCTTCTCGTCGCGTTCGATCGCGATCGAGATGCCGAGGGACTGGAAACTCGTCGACATGATGCCGGCGGCCATCATGGCCGGGACGTAGAGCTGGGAGGCGGTGACTCCCGCGCCCCGGACGTCGTCCTTGAAGATCGACGCGAAGAGGAAGAGGAAGACGACCGGGAAGGCGAAGGTGAAGACGACCTGGTCGCGCTGGCGGAAGAACTGTTTGAGTTCCAGCACCCCGCGCCGCAGCCCGAGCCCCCAGGCGCCGGGCAGCCGTTCCTCGGGGGCCCTGGTCCGGGTCCGTACGGCAGTCGTGGTCGTGGTCATCGCACGTCCTCCTGTCCGGTCAGGCGGAGGTAGACGTCCTCCAGGGTGGGGCGGGTCACCAGCAGGCCGGGGATCTCGCCGTCGTAGCGGTGCATGAGCTCCGCCACGACCTTGGTAGGAGTGTCCGTGTGCTCCGCGCGCGGGGTGCCGTCGGGCTCGGTCCACTCGACGGTGGCTCCGGTGCCGTGGCGCTCGCGCAGGGCGGCCGGTTCGCCCTCGGCGACCACCCGGCCCTTGGCGACGATGGCGAGGCGGTCGGCGAGGTTCTCCGCCTCCTCCAGGTAGTGGGTGGTGAGGAGGATGGTGGTGCCCTCGCCTGCCAGCTTGCGGATCAGGTCCCAGAACTGGCGCCGGGCCGCCGGGTCGAAACCGGTCGTCGGCTCGTCCAGGAGCAGGAGTTCCGGATCGCCGATCACTCCGAGGGCCACGTCGAGCCGACGACGCTGTCCGCCCGACAGCGCCTTGATGCGGCTGTCCGCCTTGGCCTCAAGACCCACCAGGCCGATGACCTCCTCGGGGTCGCGCGGACGCGGGTAGTAGCGGGCGAAGTGCCGTACGGTCTCGCCGACCGTCAACTCCGCGGGTGCCGATTCGTCCTGCCAGACGATGCCGACCCGCGAACGCCACGCGCGTGTGCCCGTGGCCGGGTCCGACCCGAGTACCAGGACCTCGCCCGCGTCCCGGCCGCGATTGCCCTGGAGGATCTCCACCGTGGTGCTCTTGCCCGCGCCGTTGGGCCCGAGCAGGCCGAACACCTCCCCGGTGCGGATCTCCAGATCGATTCCGTCGACGGCGGTCACGTCCCCGTACTGCTTGCGCAGCCCCCGCACATCCACTGCGAGTTCGTTCGCCTGTGTTGTCATGCGATGAGCATCGTCCGGAATCGAGCGCTCAGGGACGACCGTGCGTACTTCCTTATGTCCACCGAACGGTGGACAGGCCTGTGCGTACGGCACAATGGCCCTGCCCGAAGAAGGTCCAACTCTCAAGTGACGGATCGGCGTGATGAGCAAGACGACAGTGAAGGACGTCTCCACCGACTCCGAGCCGGAGCACACGGCAGAGGAGCCGCGCACGGTCGGCAGCAGCCGGGCCTTCGCCGTGCTGCTGGTGATCACTGGTGCGGCCGGCCTGCTCGCCGCGTGGGTCATCACGATCGACAAGTTCAAGATCCTTGAGGGCAAGCTCGCGGGCAAGACGTTCACCCCGAGCTGCAGCATCAACCCGATCGTGTCCTGCGGCAGCGTCATGGAGAGCAAGCAGGCCGCGGCCTTCGGCTTCCCGAACCCGATGCTCGGCCTGGTCGCCTACGGCATCGTCATCTGCGTCGGCATCAGCCTGCTGACCCGGGTCGAGTTCCCCCGCTGGTACTGGCTGACCTTCAACTTCGGCACGCTCTTCGGAGTAGGCTTCTGCACCTGGCTGCAGTTCCAGTCCCTGTACCGGATCAACGCGCTGTGCCTGTGGTGCTCGCTGGCCTGGGTCGCCACGATCACGATGTTCTGGTACGTCACCTCGTTCAACATGCGCAACGACTTCCTGAAGGTCCCGCGCCCGGTCAAGAACTTCCTGGGCGAGTTCACCTGGGTCCTCCCGGTCACCCACGTCGGCATCATCGCGATGCTGATCCTGACCCGCTGGGGCACCCAGCTCTGGGCGTAAGCCCGACCAGACGGGATTGTCAGTGGCGTGACATAGGGTTTTCGACGTGGAGCCCGACCTTTTCACCGCCGCAGCCGAAGAACGCCAGGAGAAGGACCCGTCCAGCAGTCCCCTGGCGGTACGGATGCGCCCGCGCACCCTCGACGAGGTCGTGGGCCAGCAGCATCTGCTGAAGCCTGGCTCGCCCCTGCGCCGACTCGTCGGCGAGGGTGCGGGCGGCCCGGCCGGAGCGTCCTCGGTGATCCTCTGGGGGCCGCCCGGCACCGGGAAGACGACCCTCGCCTATGTCGTCTCCAAGGCCACCAACAAGCGGTTCGTGGAGCTGTCCGCGATCACCGCGGGCGTCAAAGAGGTCCGCGCGGTCATCGACGGCGCCCGCCGCGCCACCGGGGGCTTCGGCAAGGAGACCGTCCTCTTCCTCGACGAGATCCACCGCTTCAGCAAGGCCCAGCAGGACTCCCTGCTCCCGGCCGTGGAGAACCGCTGGATCACCCTGATCGCGGCGACCACGGAGAACCCGTACTTCTCGGTGATCTCCCCGCTGCTGTCCCGCTCCCTGCTCCTCACCCTCGAACCCCTCACGGACGACGACCTGCGCGCCCTGCTGCGCCGGGCACTGTCCGACGAGCGCGGGCTCAAGGACGCGGTCACCCTCCCCGAGGACAGCGAGAACCACCTGCTGCGCATCGCCGGCGGCGACGCCCGCCGCGCGCTGACCGCACTGGAGGCCGCCGCCGGGGCCGCCCTCGACAAGGGCGAGCCGGACATCACCCTCCAGACCCTGGAGGAGACGGTCGACCGGGCCGCCGTGAAGTACGACCGCGACGGCGATCAGCACTACGACGTGGCCAGCGCCCTCATCAAGTCCATCCGCGGCTCGGACGTCGACGCGGCCCTGCACTACCTCGCCCGCATGATCGAGGCCGGCGAGGACCCCCGCTTCATCGCCCGCCGCCTGATGATCTCCGCCAGCGAGGACATCGGCCTCGCCGATCCCAACGCGCTGCCGATCGCGGTCGCCGCCGCCCAGGCCGTAGCCATGATCGGCTTCCCGGAGGCCGCGCTCACCCTCAGCCACGCCACCATCGCGCTCGCCCTGGCCCCGAAGTCGAACGCGGCGACCACGGCGATCGGCGCCGCCATGGAGGACGTACGCAAGGGGCACGCGGGCCCGGTGCCGATGCATCTGCGGGACGGGCACTACAAGGGCGCGGCCAAACTGGGGCACGCCCAGGGGTACGTCTACCCGCACGACCTGCCCGAGGGGATCGCCGAGCAGCAGTACGCCCCGGAGGAGCTGAAGGACCGCGAGTACTACGAACCCACGCGCCACGGCGCGGAGGCGCGGTACGCGGACGCCGTGGAGTGGACCAGAAAACACCTTGGTCGTAAGCGGTCCTGAGCACCCTGTAGAATCCCCCGAAGTGCTGTGTCCCGTGCTGTCAGAACGGGACGGTCAGCCGGAGCCCCGGTTTTCGGACCGGCTCCAGGAGCGTCGCGCACCGTTCGAATGGTGTCGCGGGCAGCCCACCACCATCCGCCGCAAGGCGGGACCGGTCGGTGGGCCACTCGCGTGCTGCACGTAGTGCCCAGATCAGGGGAGCGGCTGCCCACCAGGTCCCGCAAGGGTTCCGGCGGGTTTCCCCGGCTGCGGATGCGACCTCCCTCACCACCCTGACAAGCCGACAGACAGAGAGAGACATCGTGGCGAATCAGTCCCGCCCCAAGGTCAAGAAGTCGCGTGCCCTCGGCATCGCGCTGACCCCGAAGGCCGTCAAGTACTTCGAGGCCCGTCCCTACCCGCCGGGTGAGCACGGTCGTGGCCGCAAGCAGAACTCGGACTACAAGGTCCGTCTGCTGGAGAAGCAGCGTCTGCGCGCGCAGTACGACGTGTCCGAGCGCCAGCTCGTCCGCGCCTACGAGCGTGCCTCCAAGGTCCAGGGCAAGACCGGTGAGGCCCTGATCATCGAGCTGGAGCGTCGTCTCGACGCGCTGGTCCTGCGTTCGGGCATCGCCCGCACGATCTACCAGGCCCGCCAGATGGTCGTGCACGGCCACATCGAGGTCAACGGCCAGAAGGTCGACAAGCCGTCCTTCCGCGTCAAGCCGGACGACGTCGTCATGGTCCGCGAGCGCAGCCGCAGCAAGACCCTGTTCGAGGTCTCCCGCGCCGGTGGCTTCGCCCCCGACGGCGAGACCCCGCGCTACCTCCAGGTGAACCTCGGCGCCCTGGCGTTCCGCCTGGACCGCGAGCCGAACCGCAAGGAGATCCCGGTGATCTGCGACGAGCAGCTCGTCGTCGAGTACTACGCCCGCTGATCACTCAACGGACGTAGCACCACCTGCACCACGTCAGCCCGCCGTCTCCCCGCCCTTCCGGGTGGGCGAGGCGGCGGGCTTTCGCATGTCCACGCCGACCGGCGCAGGCCGTACGGGCCCACGCGGCACCGGTACGGCGTCGAGGGGCCGCCGCTGCCCCAACGCCCGCGCCACGGCCGCCTCCCGGCCGAGCAGCGCACCCTCCCGTACGCGCTCCTCGTACGGCCCGTCGCCCAGCCGCTCCCGGGCCATCGCCTCGCACAGCTCGTGCGGCGCGTTGTAGTACGCCGAACCGAACAGCGGCAGCCCCACCGACGGCCACATCTCGCCCGCAGCCCCCTGCAGCAGCGCGGCCTCGGCGACGTCGCCCTCCGCTGCCGTGACGAGGGCCAGCAGTTCGACCGCCAGCACCGAGCCCAGCAGATCGCGGAAGCCGTGCGCGCTGCCCAGACAGTCCGCCAACAGGTCGCGCGCGTGCGGGAGTCGGCCCTCGCTCCAGGCGACGTAGGCCAGGACGTACAGCGCGTACGCCCGGGTCCACCGCTCGCCGTGGTCCTCGCAGACCCGCCGCACGTCCTCGCACAGCTTCACCGCGTCCGCCAGATCGCCCTGGAAGGCCCGCGCCATCGCCAGCTCGACCTGGCCCATCAGGACGTTGCTGTTCAGCTCGCCGATCTGCTGATAGCGGTCGAGGGCAGAGCGCAGCAGGGTCTCCGCGCGGGGCATGTCGTCCGTGACCAACGCCAGGCAGCCGGTGCGGTGTTCGGCGTACGCCACCGCCGTGGGGTTCGCAGCGTGGTCGGCCTCCTCGCGGCACTCCTGGAGCGCGGCCAGCGCGGGCACGGTGTCGCCCTGGAGGATCGCCACATAGCCGAGCACCCACAGGGCCTTCAGCCTCGACTGGTCGTTCTCGGAGTCGAGCTGCACGGCCTGCTCCAGCCAGTGCCGGCCCTCCGAGAGCCGCCCGCATCCCGCCCAGTAGAACCACAGGGAGCCCGCCAGATACTGGCCCAGATGTGTCTCGTCCGGCTCGTTCAGGCAGTACTCCAGGGCACCGCGCAGATTCGGCAGTTCCGCCTCCACGCGCGCGGCGACCTCGCCCTGACGCGGTGAGAACCAGTCCAGCTCGCACCAGGTGGCCAGGCCCAGGTACCAGTCGCGGTGCCTGCGCCGCAGCCGGGCCGCGTCCCCGGCCGCCTCCAGCCAGTCGGCGCCGTAGGCCCGGATCGTGTCGAGCATCCGGTAGCGCACGCCCGTCGCCGTCAACTCGCGGACCACCACGGACTGCGCGAGCAGTTCGGAGAGCACGTCGAGGACACCGTCCGAGGACAGTCCGTCGCCGCCGCAGACGTACTCGGCGGCCTCCAGGTCGAAGTGCCCGGCGAACACCGAGAGCCGCGCCCACAGCAGCCGTTCCTCGGGCGTGCACAGCTCATGGCTCCAGCCGATCGCCGTCCGCAGCGTCTGATGCCGGGGTAACACGTCCCTGCGCCCACCGGCCAGCAACCGGAACCGGTCGTCGAACCGCGCCAGCAACTCCCCGGGCGACAGGGCCCGCAACCGCCCGGCCGCCAGCTCGACGGCGAGCGGAATCCCGTCCAGGCGCCGGCACAACTCCCGTACGTCCGCGTCCTCTTCCCCAAGGACGACCCCCTGCTGCGCGGCCCGCTCGGCCAGCAGTTCCACCGCCTCGCCCTCGCCCAACGGTGCCAGCGCCACCACCCGCTCGCCCGCCAGCTCCAACGGCCGCCGCCCCACCGCGAGCACCCGCAGCCCCGGCACCCGCCCCACCAACTCGGCCACCAGCGGGGCACACACCTCCACCAGATGCTCGAACCCGTCCAGTACCAGCAGGAGTTGACGCCCCATCAGATGTGCGAGCAGTGCCTCCCGCGGCAGCCGCGTGGTGTGGTCCGTCAGCCCCAGTGCTTCTACGACCGCGAAGTCCACGAGTTCCGGATCGCGCACCGGCGCCAGTTCCACCCGCCACACGCCGTCCGGGGGAGCGGACCGGGCCGCCGCGTGGGCCGCGAGCCGGGACTTGCCGACCCCGCCGGGCCCGGTCACCGTGACCAGACGGGAGGCGTCGAGCGCCCGTGCCAGTTCGGTGAGTTCGGCCGAGCGGCCCACGAACCGGTCGGGTTCGAGGGGCAGATTGCCGTCCGCGGTGGCGTCGCCGCCATGGGAAGCTCGCATGGAACACGGAGCGTACTGAACCGTATTCAGTCCGTACAATCGCTTCGCCCAACTCCACTGCGCGCGGGGCGGTAATGCGGTACGGAGCGCCATCCCCGGCGCGATAGGCTCGGGGCCAGTTATCTACAGGTGTTTATGAGAGCGGGTGTCAGGTGTCCGGTGGAGAGGTGGCCGGGATCCTGGTGGCCGTCTTCTGGGCGATCCTGGTCTCGTTCCTCGCCGTCGCACTGGTGAGGCTGGCCCAGACGCTCAGGGCGACCACCAAGCTGGTCGCGGACGTGACCGACCAGGCCGTGCCGCTGCTGGCGGACGCCTCCGCGGCGGTGCGCTCCGCGCAGACCCAGATCGACCGGGTCGACGCGATCGCCACCGACGTCCAGGAAGTCACCTCGAACGCCTCCGCCCTGTCCACCACCGTCGCCTCCACCTTCGGCGGTCCCCTCGTCAAGGTCGCGGCCTTCGGCTACGGCGTCCGCCGGGCCCTGGGCGGCCGACGCGAGGACGTGCCCGCGCCGTCCGGGGCGTCCCGTCGTACGGTGATCGTGGGCCGTACCGTCCCGGCCGGACGGCGGGGCAAGCGCACCCGGAAGAAGGACTGACCGAGCGATGTTCCGCCGTACGTTCTGGTTCGGCACGGGCGTGGCCGCCGGTGTCTGGGCGACCACCAAGGTCAATCGCAAGCTGAAGCAGCTGACCCCCGAGCATCTCGCCGCAGTCGCGGCCAACAAGGCGCTCGAAGCCGGGCACCGGCTCAAGGACAGCGCGGTGGGCTTCGCGCTCGACGTCCGCGCGGGCATGGCGCAGCGGGAGGCCGAACTCGGCGACGCGCTGGGGATCAACGCCCCGGTCGACCCCGAACTCCCCGCCGCCAGGCAGCACATCGCCATCGAGAACCGCAGCAACCCAAGGTCCGTCGAAAGCAACGACAGGACGACGTACTCGTACAACCGGAATGAGGACCACTGATGGAGTCGGCTGAAATCCGCCGCCGCTGGCTGAGCTTCTACGAGGAGCGCGGCCACACCGTTGTCCCCTCGGCGTCGCTCATCGCGGACGACCCGACTCTGCTCCTGGTCCCCGCCGGCATGGTCCCCTTCAAGCCGTACTTCCTCGGCGAGGTCAAGCCGCCGTGGCCGCGCGCCACCAGCGTGCAGAAGTGCGTGCGCACGCCCGACATCGAAGAGGTCGGCAAGACCACGCGCCACGGCACGTTCTTCCAGATGTGCGGCAACTTCTCCTTCGGCGACTACTTCAAGGAAGGCGCCATCACCTACGCCTGGGAGCTGCTCACCTCGCCCCAGGACAAGGGTGGTTACGGCCTCGACCCCGAGCGCCTCTGGATCACGGTCTACCTCGACGACGACGAGGCCGAGACCATCTGGCGCGACAAGATCGGCGTCCCGGCCGAGCGCATCCAGCGCCTCGGCAAGAAGGACAACTACTGGTCCATGGGCGTCCCCGGTCCCTGCGGCCCGTGCTCCGAGATCAACTACGACCGCGGCCCCGAGTTCGGCGTCGAGGGCGGCCCGGCCGTCAACGACGAGCGGTACGTGGAGATCTGGAACCTGGTCTTCATGCAGTACGAGCGCGGCGAGGGCATCGGCAAGGAGGACTTCGAGATCCTCGGCGAGCTGCCCAGCAAGAACATCGACACGGGCCTCGGCCTGGAGCGCCTCGCGATGATCCTGCAGGGCGTGCAGAACATGTACGAGATCGACACCTCCATGGCCGTCATCAAGAAGGCCACCGAGCTGACCGGCGTCGAGTACGGCGACTCGCACGAGTCCGACGTTTCCCTGCGCGTGGTCACCGACCACATGCGTACCTCCGTGATGCTCATCGGCGACGGCGTCACCCCCGGCAACGAGGGCCGCGGTTACGTCCTGCGCCGGATCATGCGCCGCGCCATCCGCAACATGCGACTGCTCGGCGCCACAGGCCTGGTCGTCAAGGACCTCATCGACACGGTCATCGCGATGATGGGCCAGCAGTACCCCGAGCTCGTCACCGACCGCCAGCGCATCGAGACCGTGGCCCTCGCCGAGGAGGCCGCCTTCGTCAAGACGCTGAAGGCCGGCACCAACATCCTCGACACCGCCATCGCCGACACCAAGCAGTCGGGCGGCAAGGTCCTCGCCGGCGACAAGGCGTTCCTGCTCCACGACACCTGGGGCTTCCCGATCGACCTCACCCTCGAAATGGCCGCCGAACAGGGCCTTTCCGTGGACGAGGACGGTTTCCGCCGCCTGATGAAGCAGCAGCGCGACCAGGCCAAGGCCGACGCGCAGGCCAAGAAGACCGGGCACGCCGGCGTCGGTGCCTACCGCGAGATCGCCGACAAGGCCGGCGAGACCGACTTCATCGGCTACTCGGACACCCAGGGCGAGTCCACCATCGTCGGCATCCTCGTCGACGGTGTCTCCTCCCCGGCCGCCACTGAGGGCGACGAGGTCGAGATCGTCCTCGACCGCACCCCCTTCTACGCCGAGGGCGGCGGCCAGATCGGCGACACCGGCCGGATCAAGGTCGAGTCCGGTGCCGTGATCGAGATCCGCGACTGCCAGAAGCCGGTGCCCGGGGTCTACGTCCACAAGGGCGTCGTCCAGTTCGGCGAGGTCACCGTCGGCGCCAAGGCCGAGGCCGCGATCGACATCCGCCGCCGTACCGCCATCGCCCGCGCCCACTCGGCCACCCACCTCACCCACCAGGCACTGCGTGACGCGCTGGGTCCGACGGCCGCGCAGGCCGGTTCCGAGAACCAGCCGGGCCGCTTCCGCTTCGACTTCGGTTCGCCGTCCGCCGTTCCCACCGCCGTGATGACCGACGTCGAGCAGAAGATCAACGAGGTGCTCGCCCGCGACCTGGACGTGCACGCCGAGATCCTCAGCCTCGACGAGGCCAAGAAGCAGGGCGCCATCGCCGAGTTCGGCGAGAAGTACGGCGAGCGGGTCCGCGTGGTCACCATCGGCGACTTCTCCAAGGAGCTGTGCGGCGGCACCCACGTCCACAACACCTCCCAGCTCGGCCTGGTGAAGCTGCTCGGCGAGTCGTCGATCGGCTCCGGTGTCCGCCGTATCGAAGCGCTCGTCGGTGTCGACGCCTACAACTTCCTCGCCCGTGAGCACACGGTCGTCGCCCAGCTCCAGGAGCTGATCAAGGGCCGCCCGGAGGAGCTTCCGGAGAAGGTCTCCGCCATGCTCGGCAAGCTGAAGGACGCCGAGAAGGAGATCGAGAAGTTCCGCGCCGAGAAGGTGCTGCAGGCCGCCGCCGGTCTCGTCGAGTCCGCCAAGGACGTGCACGGCATCGCCGTCGTCACCGGCCAGGTCCCGGACGGCACCACCCCGGACGACCTGCGCAAGCTGGTCCTCGACGTGCGCGGCCGGATCCAGGGCGGACGCGCCGCCGTGGTCGCCCTCTTCACGGTCAACAACGGCAAGCCGCTCACCGTCATCGCCACCAACGAAGCCGCCCGCGAGCGCGGTCTCAAGGCCGGTGACCTGGTGCGCGCCGCCGCCAAGACCCTCGGCGGCGGCGGTGGCGGCAAGCCGGACGTGGCCCAGGGCGGCGGCCAGAACCCGGCCGCCGTCGGCGAGGCCGTCGACGCCGTCGAGCGTCTCGTCGCCGACACGGCGAAGTAAGAAGCGGTCGAGAGTATGAGAAGAGGACGTCGGCTCGCGCTCGACGTCGGGGACGCCCGCATCGGGGTCGCCTCGTGCGACCCCGACGGGATCCTCGCCACTCCCGTCGAGACGGTCCCCGGCCGAGACATCCCGGCCGCACACCGCCGGCTGAGGCAGCTCGTCGAGGAGTACGAACCGGTCGAAGTCGTCGTCGGCCTCCCGCGCTCCCTCAAGGGCGGCGAGGGGCCGGCCGCCGTGAAGGTCCGGGCCTTCGCCCAGGAGCTGGCCAGGGGTATCGCCCCGGTACCGGTCAGACTGTTGGACGAACGGATGACCACAGTGACGGCCAGTCAGGGACTGCGCGCCTCGGGCGTCACCTCCAAGAAGGGCCGCTCGGTCATCGACCAGGCAGCGGCGGTCATCATCCTTCAGCAGGCGTTGGAATCCGAACGGGTGTCAGGTAAACCACCCGGCGAGGGCGTCGAAGTGGTCATCTGATCGCGATACGGTAACGTTCCGCGCGATGCGATGGTGTTCGAACAGCCATGGCACAGCAAGAGGCGGGACGGGAGCCGGAGCCCCAAGCGCCGCGACCGCCGCCTCGCGGCTCTAGGGGATCGATGACTGAGTATGGCCGGGGCCCAGGCTCCGAACCGTGGCATCCGGAGGACCCGTTGTTCGGGGACATCGGATGGGAAGGCCAGCAGGCCCACGTGGGCCAGCAGTCCTCCTACGACGGCCAGCCGCAGCACTATCCGGAACAGCCGCAGCAGCCGCAGCAGTACGGCGACTGGGGCAACGGCCAGCAGGCCGACTACGGTCAGGCGCAGCAGTACCAGGTCTACGACGAACAGGGCCACCCCCAGCAGTACCCCGACCAGCAACAGTGGGCGGACCAGCAGCAGTACGTCGATCAGAGCCATCAGCAGTACGTCGGTCAGCAGCAGCAGTACCAGCAGGGCGGCTGGGACGGCACCCAACCGCACGCCCAGGTCCCCTACGCCGCCGACCCCGGCGACCCGTACGCACAACAGGCCGCCGCCTACGGCGAACAGCAGCCCGATTTCTACGGGACGCCCGACGCGTTCCCGCCGCCGGAGCCGCCCGGCAAGCGCCGCACGGAACCCGAACCGGAGCAGACCGACTGGGACCCGGGACCCGATGAGGGCGAACACGCGTTCTTCGCGGGTGGCGGTGACGACGATGACGAGGCCGACGACGAGCCGGAGGACGGCCGTCGGCGCGGCAAGGGCAAGGGCAAGGGCGGCAAGGGCAAAGGCGGCAAGGAGAAGAAGCGCCGTAACGGCTGTGCCTGCCTGGTCGTCGTCCTGGTGTTCGGCGGCGGCCTGGCCACCGTCAGCTACCTCGGCTGGCACTTCTACCAGAACCGTTTCGGCTCGGCGCCCGACTACGCGGGCGACGGTACCGGTTCGGTCAGCGTCACCATCCCCAAGGGTGCCTTCGGATCGGACATCGGGCAGAAGCTGAAAGAGGCGGGCGTCGTCAAGAGCGTCGACGCTTTCGTCGCCGCCCAGTCGCAGAATCCCGACGGGAAGAAGATCCAGGCGGGCGTCTTTCTGCTGAAGAAAGAGATGTCCGCCGCGGCCGCCGTCAAGCTGATGCTCGACCCCAAGAGCCAGGACAATCTCATCGTCGCCCCCGGCTGGCGAAATGCCCAGGTCTACGCGGCGATCGACAAGAAACTCCAGATTTCCGACGGCACCACCAAGGCCATCGCCAAGAAGGAATTCAAGAGCTTCGGACTGCCCGACTGGGCGAACGACAACTCGAACATCAAGGACCCGCTGGAGGGCTTCCTCTACCCGGGAACCTATGGTGCCGCCAAGGGCATGAAACCCGAAACGGTCCTTAAACAAATGGTCTCCCAGGCCAACGACAATTACGACGCGATCGACCTCTCGGCGAAGGCCAAGGCGCTCAATCTGGACAGTCCGCTGCAGGTCATCACGGTCGCCAGCCTCGTCCAGGCCGAGGGCAAGACGCACGAGGACTTCCGAAAGATGGCTGAAGTCGTCTACAACCGGCTCAAGAGCACGAACACCGAGACCAACCGATACCTGCAATTCGACTCGACCTTCAATTACCTGAAGGGTCAGAGCAACATCCGTATCAGCGAGTCCGAGATCAACAGCAACAAGGACCCGTACAACACCTACACCCAAAAGGGCCTGCCGCCCGGACCGATCGACAACCCCGGTGCCGAGGCTCTGGCGGCGGCACTGAATCCGACACACGACGGCTGGATCTACTTCGTGGCGACCGACGGCCAGAACAAGACCGAATTCGCCAAGACGTACGCCGCGTTCCAGGCACTCAAGGAAAAGTTCAATGCCAACACGGGCAACTGACGCCCGCCGGGCGGCCGTTCTCGGTTCACCCATCGCCCACTCCCTCTCCCCGGTGCTGCATCGCGCGGCATACGGGGAGTTGGGGCTCGACGACTGGTCCTACGACCGCTTCGACGTCGACGAGGCCGGCCTGCCGGGGTTCTTCGAGAACCTCGGACCGGAGTGGGCGGGGCTGTCCCTCACGATGCCGCTGAAGCGGGCCGTCATACCGCTGCTCGACGCGATCAGCGAGACAGCGGCATCGGTGGACGCGGTCAACACGGTCGTATTCACCGAGGACGGCCGCAGCGTCGGCGACAACACCGACATCCCCGGCATGGTCGCCGCCCTCCGCGAACACGGCATCGAACAGGTCGACTCGGCCGCGATCCTCGGCGCCGGCGCCACGGCTTCCTCCGCGCTCGCCGCCCTCTCCCGGATCTGCACCGGCGAGGTCGTCGCCTACGTCCGCAGCGAGGCCCGCGCCGCCGAGATGCGCCAGTGGGGCGAGCGGCTCGACGTGGACGTCCGTACGGCGGACTGGGCCGACGCGGCGGAAGGCCTGCGTGCCCCCCTGGTCTTCGCGACCACCCCCGCGGGCACCACGGACGCCCTCTCCTCCGCCGTACCGGAACGCCCCGCCACCCTCTTCGACGTCCTCTACGACCCCTGGCCCACCGACCTCGCGGCCCGCTGGTCCGGCTACGGCGGCGCGGTCGTCAGCGGCCTCGACCTCCTGGTCCACCAGGCCGTACTCCAGGTGGAACAGATGACCGGCCACCGGCCGGCCCCCGTCGCCGCGATGCGCAGAGCGGGCGAGAAGGCACTGGCCGACCGCTGACAGGAGAAGCGGGCCGACCTGTCGGCCGCAGGGTGAGCGCGCCGACGTCGGCCGACTGTCGAGCCCGGCGGAGTGTCCATGGGAGCGCGCCGGTCCGCCGTGGTCGTGCGGGCGGGCAGCAGGCACCGGCGACCGCTGACGCGGGCTCCGCAAGGGGTGTCGGCTGCTGACCTTGGCCGTTCGGCGTCCGCTCTCTGGACCGTCGGCCGGGTCGGTGTGCCGGACGTGGGAGGATCGGGGGCGGCGGGCCAGGGCCGCGCACCCGGTCACGCCGACGCCGTACGCGAGGACACGCGTACGCAGGGCAGTACCAGGGCGCGAGCAGAGGAGCACCGTTGAGCAGGTTGCGCTGGCTGACCGCAGGGGAGTCCCACGGCCCCGCACTCGTGGCGACGCTGGAGGGTCTTCCCGCCGGTGTCCCGATCACCACGGAGATGGTGGCGGACCACCTTGCGCGGCGCCGACTCGGCTACGGACGCGGCGCCCGCATGAAGTTCGAGCGCGACGAGGTCACCTTCCTCGGTGGCGTCCGTCACGGCCTCACCCTCGGTTCCCCGGTCGCCATCATGGTCGGCAACACCGAGTGGCCCAAGTGGGAGCAGGTGATGGCGGCCGACCCCATTGACCCGGAGATCCTCGCCGGACTGGCCCGCAACGCCCCGCTGACCCGCCCGCGCCCCGGTCACGCCGACCTCGCCGGTATGCAGAAGTACGGCTTCGACGAGGCCCGCCCGATCCTGGAGCGCGCCTCCGCGCGGGAGACCGCGGCACGGGTCGCGCTGGGCGCGGTGGCCCGGTCGTACATCAAGGAGACGGCCGGCATCGAGGTCGTCTCGCACGTCGTCGAGCTGGCCTCCGCCAGGGCCCCGCAGGGCGTGTACCCCACCCCGGCGGACGTCGAGAAGCTGGACGCCGACCCCGTGCGCTGCCTGGACGCGGACGCGTCGAAGGCGATGGTCGCGGAGATCGACCAGGCCCACAAGGACGGCGACACCCTGGGCGGTGTGGTCGAGATCCTGGCCTACGGCGTCCCCGTCGGCCTCGGCTCGCATGTGCACTGGGACCGCAAGCTGGACGCCCGGCTGGCCGGCGCCCTCATGGGCATCCAGGCCATCAAGGGCGTCGAGATCGGCGACGGCTTCGAGCTGGCGCGCGTACCGGGCTCGCAGGCACACGACGAGATCGTGAAGACCGACGAGGGCATCCGGCGCGTCTCCGGCCGTTCCGGCGGCACCGAGGGCGGGCTGTCCACGGGCGAACTGCTGCGGGTGCGCGCCGCGATGAAGCCGATCGCGACCGTACCGCGCGCCCTGCAGACCGTCGACGTGGTCACCGGTGAGGCCACGCAGGCCCACCACCAGCGCTCCGACGTCTCCGCGGTCCCGGCCGCAGGCATCGTCGCCGAGGCGATGGTCGCCCTCGTCCTCGCGGACGCGGTGGCCGAGAAGTTCGGCGGCGACTCGGTGCCCGAGACCCGCCGCAATGTCCGCTCCTACCTCGAAAACCTGGCCATCCGGTGACCGCAGCACCACTGGTCGTCCTCGTCGGCCCGATGGGGGTCGGCAAGTCGACGGTCGGACAGCAGCTGGCCGAGCGGCTCGCTGTCGGCTACCGGGACACCGACGACGACATCGTGGCCGCCGAGGGCCGCACCATCGCCGAGATCTTCGTCGACGAGGGCGAGCCCGTCTTCCGCGCCATCGAGAAGCGCGCCGTGCACCAGGCACTCACCGGGCACGACGGCGTCCTGGCGCTCGGCGGCGGCTCGATCCTCGACGAGGACACCCGCGCGCTGCTCGCGACACACCGGGTCGTCTACCTCTCCATGGACGTGGACGAAGCCGTCAAGCGCACCGGCCTCAACGTGGCCCGCCCGCTGCTGACCATCAACCCGCGCAAGCAGTGGCGCGAACTGATGGAAGCCAGGCGCCACTTGTACGCCGAGGTAGCGCAGGCCGTCGTACCCACCGACGGCCGCACCCCCGAAGAGGTCACCCAAGCCGTCCTGGACGCACTGGAGTTGAAGGAAGCATGAGCGAGTCAGTGACGCGGATCCAGGTCGGCGGCACGGCGGGCAGCGACCCGTACGAGGTCCTGGTGGGCCGCCAACTCCTGGGCGAACTGGGCGGGTTGGTCGGCGACAAGGCCAAGCGGGTCGCCGTCATCCACCCCGAGGCGCTCGCCGAGACCGGTGACGCGCTCCGCGCCGACCTGGCCGGACAGGGCTTCGAGGCCGTCGCCATCCAGGTGCCCAACGCGGAGGAGGCCAAGACCGCCGAGGTCGCCGCCTACTGCTGGAAGGCGCTCGGCCAGTCCGGGTTCACCCGCTCCGACGTCATCGTGGGCGTCGGCGGCGGCTCCACCACCGACCTGGCCGGATTCGTCGCCGCGACCTGGCTGCGCGGGGTCCGCTGGATCGCCGTCCCGACCACCGTGCTCGCCATGGTGGACGCGGCCGTCGGCGGCAAGACCGGCATCAACACCGCCGAGGGCAAGAACCTGGTCGGCTCCTTCCACCCGCCGGCCGGCGTGCTCTGCGACCTCGCCGCGCTCGACTCCCTCCCGGTCAACGACTACGTCTCCGGGCTCGCCGAGATCATCAAGGCCGGCTTCATCGCCGACCCGGTGATCCTCGAACTCATCGAGTCCGACCCGGAGTCCGCCCGCACCCCGGCAGGTCCCCACACCGCCGAGCTCATCGAACGCTCCATCAAGGTCAAGGCCGAGGTCGTCTCCGCCGACCTCAAGGAGTCGGGCCTGCGCGAGATCCTCAACTACGGCCACACCCTCGCGCACGCCATCGAGAAGAACGAGCGCTACAAGTGGCGGCACGGCGCCGCAGTGGCCGTAGGCATGCACTTCGCGGCCGAACTGGGCCGTCTCGCGGGCCGGTTGGACGACGCGACGGCCGACCGCCACCGCACGGTCCTCGAATCCGTCGGTCTCCCGCTCAGCTACCGCTACGACCAGTGGCCCAAGCTCCTGGAGACCATGAAGGTCGACAAGAAGTCCCGCGGTGACCTGCTCCGCTTCATCGTCCTCGACGGCCTCGCCAAGCCCACGGTCCTGGAGGGCCCCGACCCGGCCGTCCTCCTCGCCGCATACGGCGAAGTGGGCGACTAAGTCCCGCCAAGCCCCATCCACCCGATTTGCCTTGCGGGGATGGGCACTTCGGCCCCTCCCCGGCCGTTCACCAAATGGCGGCCGGGGAAGGTACCGTTCGGTAGGGAGCGGGGTTCGGGCCTGCTGCCAGCGCCAATAGTCCGTACGAGATGGAGTGGCACCGGATGCAGCACGCAGTGGGGTCTCCGCTGCCGCCGCCCCACCAGCCGGGGCAGGGACCGGCCACCGGTTGGATGCCGACGGGACAGCACCCGGGCCCGCACCATCCGGGCCCCGTGCCCCCACCACCACCCGCCCCGCCGATGCCGTACACGATCCCGCGCCACGCCCCGGACACCACCGGCCATGTCCAACTGCCGCCAGGCGGCCCCGTGGCCATGCCGAGCGCGCCCCCCGCGCAGGCCGCCCCCGACCCGGCCTCCACCACCCTCGCGGTGCTGCTCATCGGCCCCGCCGGCGCGGGCAAGACGAGCGTCGCCAAGTACTGGGCGGACCACCGCCGGGTCCCCACCGCCCACATCAGCCTCGACGACGTCCGCGAGTGGGTCCGCTCCGGTTTCGCCGACCCCCAGTCCGGCTGGAACGACCACTCCGAGGCCCAGTACCGCCTGGCCCGCCGCACCTGCGGCTTCGCCGCCCGCAACTTCCTCGCCAACGGCATCTCCTGCATCCTCGACGACGCGGTCTTCCCGGACCGCCCGGTCGTCGGCCTCGGCGGCTGGAAGCGCCACGTGGGCCCCGGCCTCCTCCCGGTCGTTCTCCTCCCGGGCCTGGAAATAGTCCTGGAACGCAACGCCGAACGCTCCGGCAACCGCCGCCTCACCGACGAGGAGGTCGCCCGCATCCACGGCCGCATGGCGGGCTGGTACGGCTCGGGCCTCCCGATCATCGACAACTCCCAGATGGACGTACAGCAGACGGCCCAGGTCCTGAACGACGTGCTGGCGAGGTCGATAGCAAGCCCGCCGAGCTGGTGACCAACGGGACTTGTCGCTTTTAGGGGCGCGGGGAACTGCGCGACCAGCCCCCGCGGACCTGCAGCCGAAACTCATGCTCGGTCCCCCGAACGGCACTCTTCCAACCGGCACAATCCGGCCACCGCTCCTACGCTCATCTCATGTCAGAGGTCTACGCAGCCCGCAGAGCCAGGCTGAGGGAACGAGCCCAAGCCGGCGGCAGCCAGTCCGCGCTGGTCACCAACCCAGCCAACGTGCGCTACCTCGCCGGCCCCGCCCCGCAGGGCACCGTCCTGCTGCTGGGAAAGCGGGAAGACATGCTGGTCTGCGCCGGCCCAATCGACGAGCGCCCGGCCGGAGGTGAAGGCCGCCCGGACGAGACCCTGCGCATCCACAGCCTCCCCGGCCCCGGCGGCGACCCCGCCGTAGCCGCCGCAGACCTGGCGTCAGCGACCGGCGCCGAATCCATGGCCGTAGAAGAACACCACCTCACCGTGACCCGCCACCGAGCCCTCCGCTCGGTCGCCCCCGCGCTCCGCCTCACCGACATCGGCGGCGCGGCGGAGCAGCTGCGGGTCATCAAGGACGAGGAGGAGATCTCCTGTCTGAGAATCGCCGCCGAGATCGCCGACCAGGCCCTCGGTGAGCTGCTGGAGTCGATCCTCGTCGGCCGCACCGAACGCCATCTCGCCCTCGAACTGGAGCGACGGCTCGTCGACCACGGCGCGGACGGCCCCGCTTTCGCCACCTCCGTCGCCACCGGCCTGCACTCCGGCCGGCGCGGCCACCGGCCGACCGACCGCCGGGTCGAGGAGGGAGATTTCCTTTCTGTCTGCCTCGGTGCCACCTATCGCGGATATCGCTGTGAGATCGGCCGTACGTTCGTCATCGGGACCTCGCCCGCCGACTGGCAGATCGAGCTGTACGACCTCGTCTTCGCCGCCCAGCGCGCTGCACGGGAGTCGCTGGCGCCCGGTGCCGCCTACCGCGATGTGGACCGTGCGGCACGTCAGGTGCTGGACTCCGCGGGGTACTCAGAGGGCCTCGCAGCCCTCACCGGCCACGGTGTCGGGCTCGAAATCGACGAGGAGCCGCAGCTGGCCCCCGCGGCCATGGGTAAACTGGACGCTTGCGTGCCGGTCACCGTCGAACCGGGGGTCCACCTCCCGGGCCGGGGCGGTGTCCGGATCGATGACACGCTCGTCGTACGCCCTGAGGCGGACGGCGGACCCGAGCTACTCACCATCACGACCAAGGAACTGCTCGCGCTCTAGCTTTCGAGCTGTGCGCGGGCCCCGTGGTCGTCCACGTCAGTCCAGGAGATTCCGCAACCGTGGCTTCCACGAACGACCTCAAGAACGGCCTGGTGCTCAAGCTCGACGGGGGCCAGCTCTGGTCCGTCGTCGAGTTCCAGCACGTCAAGCCCGGCAAGGGCCCTGCCTTCGTGCGCACCAAGCTCAAGAACGTGCTCTCCGGCAAGGTCGTCGACAAGACGTTCAACGCCGGCGTCAAGGTCGAGACGGCCACTGTCGACAAGCGCGACATGCAGTTCTCGTACATGGACGGCGAGTACTTCGTCTTCATGGACATGGAGACCTACGACCAGCTCATGGTCGACCGCAAGGCCGTCGGCGACGCCGCCAACTTCCTGATCGAGGGCTTCACCGCCACGGTCGCGCAGCACGAGGGCGAGGTGCTCTTCGTCGAGCTGCCGGCCGCCGTCGAGCTGACCATCCAGGAGACCGAGCCCGGCGTCCAGGGCGACCGCTCCACCGGTGGCACCAAGCCCGCCACCCTGGAGACCGGCTACCAGATCCAGGTCCCGCTCTTCATCACCACCGGTGAGAAGATCAAGGTCGACACCCGCTCCAGCGACTACCTCGGCCGGGTGAACAGCTAACCGTGGCTGCCCGCAACACGGCCCGCAAGCGCGCCTTCCAGATCCTCTTCGAGGGCGACCAGCGCGGAGTCGGCGTCACCACGGTCCTCGCGGACTGGATCCGGCTCTCCCGGGACGACACCCGGCAGCCGCCGGTCAGCGAGTACACGATGGAGCTGGTCGAGGGGTACGCGCAGCACGCGCGCCGCATCGACGAGCTGATCGCGCAGTACTCGGTCGGCTGGACGCTGGACCGCATGCCCGTGGTGGACCGCAACATCCTGCGCCTCGGCGCCTACGAGCTGATCTGGGTCGACGAGACCCCGGACGCCGTCGTCCTCGACGAGATGGTGCAGCTGGCCAAGGAGTTCTCCACGGACGAGTCGCCCTCGTTCGTCAACGGCCTGCTGGGCCGCTTCAAGGACCTGAAGCCCTCGTTGCGCCGGGACGAGGCGTAAAGAGGTACGGCATCGCCAGGGGGCCCGCAGCGTGACTGCTGCGGGCCCCCTGGCGTATCGGTGCGTCCGTGACCCCTGAGGGGCGCAGAAAGCCGCCGGGGTGGCCGGAACCGTGAAGTTCCGGCCACCCCGGCGGCACGTTTCTGCTGAGACGGGGAGCGGCTCAGTTCTCCTCGTGGGAGACCGCGCGACGCGCGTCCGCGTCCAGCACGCCCCAGCTGATCAGCTGCTCGGTGAGGACCGAGGGCGACTGGTCGTAGATGACGGCGAGTGTGCGCAGGTCGTCCTGGCGGATCGAGAGCACCTTGCCGTTGTAGTCACCGCGCTGGGACTGGATCGTGGCGGCGTACCGCTGCAGCGGGCCGGCCTTCTCGGCGGGCACGTGGGCAAGCCGCTCCAGGTCCAGCACCAGCTTCGGCGGCGGCTCGGCGGCCCCGCCCGGCGTGGTGCCCGGCAGCAACTCCTGCACCGGAACCCCGTAGAAGTCCGCCAGCTCGGCAAGGCGCTGCACGGTGACGGCACGGTCGCCGCGCTCGTACGACCCGACCACGACCGCCTTCCAGCGTCCCTGGGACTTCTCCTCGACACCGTGGAGGGAAAGGCCCTGCTGGGTGCGGATGGCCCGGAGCTTGGCCCCGAGCTGTTTGGCGTATTCGCTGGACATATAGCTCCCCGGACACTGGGTCTACGCGGCAACAGTGGTTCCGTGCCGCGCGGCTGGTAACTCACTGTGAGGTTACGCAGCGTTACACTTCCGCGTCAAGCCGAATGGTCCGCACCGGGTCTTCCGTGGTAGCGGTGGCCGAATACTCCATAGGGGTGATCAGGGGTGTCGTCCCGGCCTGCTACCGTGGATGGCGCAAATCCGACGTCCTTTAAGGTCCGTCCCGTGAGGCGGAGAAGGAGGTCCGTTTCTTATGGACACCCAGCAGTACGAGTCCGATGCCCGGCCGGTTCTCGAAGCCCCCGACATCGCGCGGGTCCTGACCCGCATCGCCCACGAGATCGTCGAGCGCGCCAAGGGCGCCGACGACGTGGTGCTCCTCGGCATTCCGACCCGGGGCGTCTTCCTCGCCCAGCGGCTCGCCGTCAAGCTCGAAGAGATCACCGACCGCAAGATCCCGGTCGGCTCCCTCGACATCACGATGTACCGCGACGACCTGCGCATGCACCCACCGCGTGCGCTGGCCCGCACCGACATCCCCGGTGACGGCATCGACGGCCGCCTCGTCGTCCTCGTCGACGACGTGCTCTTCTCCGGCCGCACCATCCGCGCCGCCCTGGACGCCCTGAACGACATCGGGCGCCCCCGCGCGGTGCAGCTCGCGGTCCTGGTCGACAGAGGCCACCGCGAACTGCCCATCCGCGCCGACTACGTCGGCAAGAACCTCCCCACGTCGCTGCGGGAGACGGTCAAGGTCCAGCTCGCCGAGGAGGACGGTCGCGACACCGTGCTGCTCGGCGCCAAGCAGACCCCGTAGCGGGCCGAGGGGCGCTCGCCGGTTCGGCGTGTCCCCGTCTGCCCGGAATCTCCCTCTTTCGCGAACTGCCTTACGGAGCCTGACAGATGCAGCGTCATCTCATCTCGGCCGCCGACCTCTCCCGCGACGACGCCGTCCTGATCCTCGACACCGCCGAGGAGATGGCCCGGGTCGCCGACCGGCCGATCAAGAAACTGCCGACCCTGCGCGGCCGTACCGTCGTCAACCTCTTCTTCGAGGACTCCACGCGCACGCGTATCTCCTTCGAAGCCGCCGAGAAGCGCCTCTCCGCCGACGTCATCAACTTCACCGCCAAGGGGTCGAGCGTCTCCAAGGGCGAGTCCCTGAAGGACACCGCGCAGACCCTGGAGGCCATGGGCGTCGACGCGGTCGTCATCCGGCACGGCGCCTCCGGAGCGCCGTACCGGCTCGCCACCTCCGGGTGGATCGACGCCGCCGTCATCAACGCAGGGGACGGCACCCACCAGCACCCGACGCAGGCCCTGCTCGACGCGTTCACCATGCGCCGCCGGCTCGTCGGCCGGGACGCCGGGCTCGGGCAGGACCTGGCCGGCAAGCGGATCACGCTCGTCGGCGACATCCTGCACAGCCGCGTCGCCCGCTCGAACGTCGACCTGCTGCACACCCTCGGCGCCGAGGTCACCCTCGTCGCCCCGCCCACCCTGGTGCCGGTCGGCGTCGAGGCCTGGCCCTGCGAGGTCTCGTACGACCTCGACAGCACGCTCTCCAAGTCCGACGCGGTGATGCTGCTGCGCGTGCAGCGCGAGCGCATGAACGCGGCGTTCTTCCCGACCGAGCGCGAGTACTCGCGGCGCTACGGCCTCGACGGCGACCGCATGGCGAAGATGCCCGAGCACGCGATCGTGATGCACCCGGGGCCGATGGTCCGGGGCATGGAGATCACCGCAGAGGTCGCCGACTCGGACCGCTGCACCGTCGTCGAGCAGGTCGCAAACGGAGTCTCCATCCGGATGGCCGTGCTCTATCTGCTTCTGGGCGGCAACGAACCCGCCGTCAGCCACGCCCGCATCGAGGAGAAGTAAGTCACATGAGCAAGATCCTGATCCGTGGTGCGAAGATCCTCGGCGGCGAGCCGCAGGACGTGCTGATCGACGGTTCGCAGATCGCGGCCGTGGGCGTCGGGCTGAGTGCCGAGGGCGCCGAGATCGTCGAGGCGGAGGGGAAGGTCCTCCTCCCTGGCCTTGTCGACCTGCACACCCACCTGCGCGAGCCCGGCCGTGAGGACTCCGAGACCGTCCTGACCGGCACGCGGGCCGCCGCGAGCGGTGGCTACACGGCCGTGTTCGCCATGGCCAACACCTTCCCCGTCGCCGACACCGCCGGCGTCGTCGAGCAGGTCTACCGGCTCGGCCAGGAGCACGGCTACTGCGATGTGCAGCCCATCGGCGCCGTCACGGTCGGCCTGGAGGGCAAGAAGCTCGCCGAGCTGGGCGCCATGCACGAGTCGGCCGCCGGGGTCACCGTCTTCTCCGACGACGGCAAGTGCGTCGACGACGCGGTGATCATGCGCCGTGCCCTGGAGTACGTGAAGGCCTTCGGGGGAGTCGTCGCGCAGCACGCGCAGGAACCCCGCCTCACCGAGGGCGCCCAGATGAACGAGGGCGTCGTCTCGGCCGAACTCGGGCTCGGGGGCTGGCCGGCGGTGGCCGAGGAATCGATCATCGCCCGGGACGTCCTGCTCGCCGAGCACGTCGGCTCCCGCGTCCACATCTGCCACCTCTCGACCGCCGGGTCCGTCGAGATCGTCCGCTGGGCCAAGTCCCGGGGCATCGACGTCACCGCCGAGGTCACCCCGCACCACCTCCTCCTCACGGATGAGCTGGTGCGCTCCTACAACCCCGTCTTCAAGGTCAACCCGCCGCTGCGCACCGAGCGCGATGTGCTGGCCCTGCGCGAGGCGCTCGCCGACGGCACGATCGACATCGTGGCCACGGACCACGCCCCGCACCCGCACGAGGACAAGGACTGCGAGTGGGCCGCCGCCGCCATGGGGATGGTCGGCCTGGAGACCGCGTTGTCAGTGGTGCAGGAGACCATGGTGGACACCGGGCTCCTCACCTGGGCCGGGGTCGCCGAGCGCATGTCCGTCAAGCCCGCCGAGATCGGGCGGGCGGTGGGGCACGGCCGTCCCGTCTCGGCTGGTGAGCCCGCCAACCTCACGCTCGTCGACACGGAATACCGTGGGTCGGTGGACCCCGCGGGCTTCGCTTCGCGCAGTCGCAACACCCCGTACGAGGGGCGTGAGCTGCCGGGCCGTGTGACGCACACCTGGCTCCGGGGCAAGGCCACGCTCGTCGACGGGAAGCTCACGTGACACCACTGCAACTGACCCACCTCGCGGCCGGGGAGAAGTCCGCCCCGGTGACCGACTGGGCCGCGCGTATCGGCTGGCTCGTCGGGCTCGCCCTGTTCATCGCGCTCGTCTACTGGCTGATGCGCGAGGGCTGGAAGTGGCGCGGCACCCTCCAGGGCGACCTGCCCGAGCTGCCCGACGCGCCGTCCGACCCCGGTCCGGCGAAACTGACGATGAGCGGCCGCTACCACGGCTCCACCACCGCCGGGCAGTGGCTCGACCGCATCGTGGCGCACGGCCTGGGCACCCGAAGCCGGGTCGAGCTCACACTGACGGACGCGGGACTGGACGTCGTACGACCGGGAGCCACCGACTTCTTCATCCCGGCCGGGGCGCTGCGCGAGGCACTGCTCGGCAAGGGCATCGCCGGGAAGGTGCTCAGCGAGGGCGGTCTCCTGGTCGTGACATGGGCGCACGGCGACCGGCTGATCGACTCCGGGTTCCGTTCGGACCACGCGGCCGAGCACACGGAGTGGGTCGACACCCTGAACAGCATGATCAACAAGAGTCTCGAAACGACCGACACGGAAGGCGCACGATGACCACCTCCACCAGGGGAGCCGACAAGGTTCCCGCCGTACTCGTCCTGGAGGACGGCCGGATCTTCCGCGGCCGTGCCTACGGGTCCGTGGGGGTGACCTTCGGCGAGGCCGTGTTCTCCACCGGCATGACCGGCTACCAGGAGACCCTGACCGACCCGTCGTACCACCGCCAGGTCGTCGTGATGACCGCCCCGCACGTCGGCAACACCGGCGTCAACGACGAGGACCCCGAGTCGGCCCGCATCTGGGTCGCCGGTTACGTGGTGCGCGACCCCGCGCGCGTGCCGTCCAACTGGCGCTCCCGCCGCTCCCTGGACGAGGAACTGCGCAACCAGGGCGTCGTCGGGATCTCCGGCATCGACACGCGCGCGTTGACCCGTCATCTGCGCGAGCGCGGCGCGATGCGCGTCGGCATCTTCTCCGGCAACGCGCTGCCCGACGACGGGACCATGCTGGCCGAGGTGCGACAGGCCCCCGAGATGGCGGGCGCGGACCTCTCCGCCGAGGTCGCCACCAAGGAGGCGTACGTCGTCCCCGCGATCGGCGAGAAGAAGTACACCGTCGCCGCCGTCGACCTCGGCATCAAGGGCATGACCCCGCACCGCATGGCCGAGCGCGGCATCGAGGTGCACGTGCTCCCGGCCACCGCGACCGTGGAGGACGTCTACGCGGTCCGGCCCGACGGCGTGTTCTTCTCCAACGGCCCGGGCGACCCCGCCACCGCCGACCACCCGGTCGCCGTCATGCAGGCCGTCCTGGAGCGCGGCACCCCGCTCTTCGGCATCTGCTTCGGCAACCAGATCCTCGGCCGTGCGCTCGGCTTCGGCACCTACAAGCTGAAGTACGGCCACCGGGGCATCAACCAGCCCGTGCAGGACCGTACGACGGGCAAGGTCGAGGTCACCGCACACAACCACGGCTTCGCCGTCGACGCGCCCCTCGACAAGGTCTCCGAGACCCCCTACGGCCGCGCCGAGGTCTCGCACGTCTGCCTGAACGACCAGGTCGTCGAGGGACTGCGGCTGCTCGACCGACCGGCGTTCAGCGTCCAGTACCACCCCGAAGCGGCAGCGGGCCCGCACGACGCCGCCTATCTGTTCGACCGCTTCACGTCTTTGATGGACACAGTTCTCATGGAGGGCCAGCGTGCCTAAGCGCTCCGATATCCAGTCCGTCCTGGTCATCGGCTCCGGCCCGATCGTCATCGGCCAGGCCGCCGAGTTCGACTACTCCGGCACCCAGGCCTGCCGCATCCTGCGCGCCGAGGGCCTGCGCGTCATCCTGGTCAACTCCAACCCGGCGACGATCATGACCGACCCGGAGATCGCCGACGCCACCTACGTCGAGCCGATCACCCCGGACTTCGTCGAGAAGATCATCGCCAAGGAGCGCCCGGACGCGCTGCTGCCCACCCTGGGCGGTCAGACGGCCCTCAACACCGCCATCTCGCTGCACGAGGCGGGCACCCTGGAGAAGTACGGCGTCGAACTGATCGGCGCCAACGTCGAGGCCATCAACAAGGGCGAGGACCGCGACCTCTTCAAGGGCGTCGTCGAGGCCGTCCGCCGGAAGATCGGCCACGGCGAGTCCGCCCGCTCGGTGATCTGCCACTCCATGGACGACGTCATCGGAGGCGTCGAGACGCTCGGCGGCTACCCGGTCGTCGTCCGCCCCTCCTTCACCATGGGCGGCGCGGGCTCCGGCTTCGCGCACGACGAGGAGGAGCTGCGCCGCATCGCCGGCCAGGGCCTCACCCTGTCTCCCACCACCGAGGTCCTCCTGGAGGAGTCCATCCTCGGCTGGAAGGAGTACGAGCTGGAGCTGATGCGCGACAAGAACGACAACGTCGTGGTCGTCTGCTCCATCGAGAACTTCGACCCCATGGGCGTGCACACCGGTGACTCGATCACCGTCGCCCCGGCGATGACGCTGACCGACCGCGAGTACCAGAACCTGCGGGACATCGGCATCGCGATCATCCGCGAGGTCGGCGTCGACACCGGCGGCTGCAACATCCAGTTCGCGATCGACCCGGTCGACGGCCGGGTGATCGTCATCGAGATGAACCCGCGCGTGTCCCGTTCCTCGGCCCTCGCCTCCAAGGCGACCGGCTTCCCCATCGCCAAGATCGCCGCGAAGCTGGCCGTCGGCTACACCCTCGACGAGATCCCGAACGACATCACGCGCGAGACCCCGGCCTCCTTCGAGCCGACCCTCGACTACGTGGTCGTGAAGGCCCCGCGTTTCGCCTTCGAGAAGTTCCCGAGCGCCGACTCGACCCTGACCACCACCATGAAGTCGGTCGGCGAGGCCATGGCCATCGGCCGCAACTTCACCGAGGCCTTCCAGAAGGCACTGCGCTCCCTGGAGAAGAAGGGCAGCCAGTTCACGTTCGTCGGCGAGCCCGGCGACAGGACCCAGCTCCTCGAAGAGGCCGTACGGCCCACCGACGGTCGGATCAACACGGTCATGCAGGCCATCCGCGCGGGCGCCACCCAGGAGGAGGTCTTCGAGTACACGAAGATCGACCCCTGGTTCGTCGACCAGCTCTTCCTCATCAAGGAGATCGCGGACGAGCTGGCCGCCGCCGCCAAACTCGACCCCGAACTGCTCGCCGAGGCCAAGCGGCACGGCTTCTCCGACCAGCAGATCGGCGAGATCCGCGGCCTGCGCGAGGACGTCGTCCGCGAGGTGCGGCACGCGCTCGGCATCCGCCCGGTCTACAAGACGGTCGACACCTGCGCCGCCGAGTTCGCCGCGAAGACCCCGTACTTCTACTCGTCCTACGACGAGGAGAACGAGGTCGCCCCGCGCGAGAAGCCCGCGGTCATCATCCTGGGGTCGGGCCCCAACCGCATCGGCCAGGGCATCGAGTTCGACTACTCCTGCGTCCACGCCTCCTTCGCGCTCAGCGACGCCGGCTACGAGACCGTGATGGTCAACTGCAACCCCGAGACCGTCTCCACGGACTACGACACCTCCGACCGCCTGTACTTCGAGCCGCTCACGCTCGAAGACGTCCTGGAGATCGTCCACGCGGAGCAGCAGGCGGGCCCGGTCGCGGGCGTGATCGTGCAGCTCGGCGGCCAGACCCCGCTCGGCCTCGCCCAGGCCCTCAAGGACAACGGCGTCCCGATCGTCGGCACCCCGCCCGAGGCGATCCACGCCGCCGAGGACCGCGGCGCCTTCGGCCAGGTCCTCGCGGAGGCGGGCCTGCCCGCCCCCAAGCACGGCACCGCGACCACCTTCGTCGGCGCCAAGGCCATCGCCGACGAGATCGGCTACCCGGTCCTCGTCCGCCCCTCCTACGTCCTCGGCGGACGCGGCATGGAGATCGTCTACGACGAGACCCGCCTGGAGTCCTACATCGCCGAGTCGACCGAGATCAGCCCCTCGCGGCCGGTCCTGGTCGACCGCTTCCTGGACGACGCGATCGAGATCGATGTCGACGCGCTCTACGACGGCCAGGAGCTCTACCTCGGCGGTGTCATGGAGCACATCGAGGAGGCCGGCATCCACTCCGGCGACTCGGCCTGCGCCCTGCCGCCGATCACCCTGGGCGGCTTCGACATCAAGCGCCTGCGGACCTCGACCGAGGCCATCGCCAAGGGAGTCGGCGTCCGCGGACTGATCAACATCCAGTTCGCGCTGGCCGGCGACATCCTCTACGTCCTGGAGGCCAACCCGCGCGCGTCCCGTACGGTCCCCTTCACCTCGAAGGCGACCGCGGTACCGCTGGCGAAGGCCGCCGCCCGCATCTCCCTGGGCGCGACCGTTGCCGAACTCCGTGCCGAGGGGCTGCTCCCGACCCACGGCGACGGCGGTGAACTCCCGCTGGACGCGCCGATCTCCGTCAAGGAGGCCGTCATGCCGTGGTCGCGCTTCCGCGACATCCACGGGCGGGGCGTCGACACCGTCCTCGGCCCGGAGATGCGCTCCACCGGCGAGGTCATGGGCATCGACTCCGTCTTCGGCACGGCGTACGCCAAGTCCCAGGCGGGCGCCTACGGCCCGTTGCCCACCAAGGGCCGCGCGTTCATCTCGGTCGCCAACCGCGACAAGCGCTCGATGATCTTCCCGGCGCGCGAACTGGTCGCCCACGGCTTCGAGTTGCTCGCCACCTCCGGCACCGCCGAGGTCCTCAAGCGCAACGGCCTCAACGCGACGGTGGTCCGCAAGCAGTCCGAGGGCGTCGGCCCGAACGGCGAGAAGACCATCGTCCAGCTCATCCACGACGGCGAGGTCGACCTCATCGTCAACACCCCGTACGGCACCGGAGGCCGTCTCGACGGCTACGAGATCCGTACGGCGGCCGTGGCCCGGTCCGTGCCGTGCCTGACGACGGTGCAGGCGCTCGCCGCCGCCGTCCAGGGCATCGACGCCCTCAACCGCGGTGACGTGGGAGTGCGTTCACTCCAGGAACACGCAGAACACCTGACCGCGGCCCGCGACTAGCGCTGGAGAGGGGGACACCGGAAACGGTGTCCCCCTCTCCATGAGGACACCATGTACAAGATCTTCTTCAATCTCGTCTTCAAACGGATGGACCCGGAGCAGGCCCATCACCTCGCCTTCCGCTGGATCCGGCTCGCCGTCCGCATCCCCGTACTGCGGACGTTCGTCGCCGCCGCCCTCGCGCCCCGGTTCGAGGAGCTGCGGACGGAGGCCTTCGGGCTGCGGATGCACGGCCCCTTCGGGCTCGCGGCCGGCTTCGACAAGAACGCGGTCGCGATCGACGGCATGTCGATGCTCGGCTTCGACCACGTCGAGATCGGCACGGTCACGGGGGAGCCGCAGCCCGGCAACCCCAAGAAGCGGCTGTTCCGCCTTGTGCCGGACCGCGCGCTGATCAACCGCATGGGCTTCAACAACGAGGGCTCCGCGGCCGTGGCGGCCCGTCTGGCGGCTCGTGAGGCGGTCTTCCGGACCGTCGTGGGCGTCAACATCGGCAAGACCAAGGTCGTACCCGAGGAGGAGGCCGTCGGCGACTACGTGAAGTCGACCGAGCGACTCGCCCGGCACGCCGACTATCTCGTGGTCAACGTGTCGTCGCCCAACACGCCCGGGCTGCGCAACCTCCAGGCGACCGAGGCGCTGCGCCCGCTGCTGAGCGCCGTCCGTGCGGCGGCCGACCGCGCGGTGACCGACCGCCGTGTCCCGCTGCTGGTGAAGATCGCCCCGGACCTCGCGGACGAGGACGTCGACGCCGTCGCCGACCTCGCCGTGGAACTCGGCCTGGACGGGATCATCGCCACGAACACCACCATCGCGCGCGAGGGCCTCGGTCTGAAATCCGAACCTTCAGTGGTCAAGGAGACCGGCGGACTCTCCGGGGCTCCGCTGAAGGCCCGCTCCCTGGAGGTGCTGCGCCGCCTCTACGCGCGCGTGGGCGACCGCATCACGCTCGTGGGCGTCGGCGGCATCGAGAACGCCGAGGACGCCTGGCAGCGGATCCTCGCCGGTGCCACGCTCGTGCAGGGCTACAGCGCCTTCGTCTACGAAGGGCCCTTCTGGGGCCGTGCCATCCACAAGGGCCTCGCCGCACGTCTGCGCACGAGCCCGTACGCCACCCTGGCCGACGCGGTCGGCGCCGACGTAAGGAAGCCGGTATGAGCCCTCTCGAACCCTTCGGCGCACGGCTGAGGCGAGCCATGGACGAGCGCGGCCCGCTCTGCGTCGGCATCGACCCGCACGCCTCGCTGCTCACCGAGTGGGGCCTGAACGACGACATCGCAGGGTTGGAGCGGTTCAGCCGCACGGTCGTCGAGGCGCTCGCCGACCGGGTCGCCGTCCTCAAGCCGCAGAGCGCCTTCTTCGAACGCTTCGGCTCGCGCGGGATCGCCGTCCTGGAGAAGTCCGTCGAGGAGGCGCGGGCGGCCGGCGCGCTGGTCGTGATGGACGCCAAGCGCGGCGACATCGGCTCGACCATGGCCGCCTACGCCGAGTCCTTCCTCCGGAAGGACTCCCCGCTGTTCTCCGACGCGCTGACCGTCTCGCCGTATCTCGGCTACGGATCGCTCGCCCCGGCGGTCGAGCTGGCCCGTGAGAGCGGCGCCGGGCTCTTCGTGCTCGCGCTGACCTCCAACCCGGAGGGCGGCGAGGTGCAGCACGCGGTCCGCGCGGACGGGCGGAACGTCGGAGCGACCATGCTGGCCCACCTGGCCGCCGAGAACGCGGGGGAGGAGCCCCTGGGTTCCTTCGGGGCCGTCGTCGGCGCCACCCTGGGCGACCTGTCGTCGTACGACCTCGCGGTCAACGGTCCGATTCTCGCGCCCGGCATCGGGGCGCAGGGGGCCACTCCGGCCGACCTTCCCGGGGTTTTCGGGACGGTGCTGCGCAATGTCGTCCCGAACGTGAGCCGGGGTGTTCTACGTCACGGTCCCGATGTCGGAGCGCTTCAAGCGGCCTCGGATCGCTTCGCGGAGGAGATCCGCGTCGCCTTTGCGACCGTCTGAGGTGTTCGAACAGGTCGATCGAGTCCTCCGATGAGTGGCTCGACGGGTGGCTCCGGAGCCACTTGAGTCTGAATACATCCTCAAATCCGGGGCGTTATGTCGGAAATGTCCGGCCTGGCGCAGGCTGACCAGGACTTTTCCTCTGTTCTCGCTGACTCTGGCGCCCTTGGCCGCTAGTCTCCGAGCAGAGTCAACGGGCAAGCGTGTTGCTCGTAGCTCCCCAGGTGTGGGGCGACTAGGTTCCTCACCGGTCCGTATCCGACAGTTCGACATCCGAGGTGACGTAGGCGTGGCTCTTCCGCCCCTTACCCCTGAACAGCGCGCAGCCGCGCTCGAAAAGGCCGCCGCGGCTCGCCGGGAGCGGGCCGAGGTCAAGAATCGACTCAAGCACTCCGGCGCCTCCCTGCATGACGTCATCAAGCAGGGCCAGGAGAACGACGTCATCGGCAAGATGAAGGTCTCCGCGCTGCTTGAGTCCCTGCCTGGCGTGGGCAAGGTCCGCGCCAAGCAGATCATGGAGCGACTCGGCATCTCCGAGAGCCGCCGAGTACGTGGCCTCGGCTCCAACCAGATCGCGTCCCTGGAGCGTGAGTTCGGCAGCACCGGCTCGTGAGTCCCGGGCACCCCGGGATTGCTGGAATAATCGCTGCATGAGTGAACGTCCGCGGCTGACCGTGCTCTCCGGTCCCTCAGGGGTCGGTAAGAGCACGGTCGTCGCCCATATGCGCAAGGAACACCCCGAGGTCTGGCTCTCCGTGTCGGCGACGACCCGCAAGCCCCGCCCCGGTGAGAAGCACGGGGTCCACTACTTCTTCGTCAGCGACGATGAGATGGACAAGCTGATCGCCAACGGCGAGCTGCTGGAGTGGGCGGAGTTCGCCGGCAACCGCTACGGCACACCGCGTACGGCCGTGCTGGAGCACCTGGAGTCCGGTGTCCCGGTGCTGCTGGAGATCGACCTCCAGGGCGCCCGGCAGGTCCGCGATTCCATGTCCGAGGCCCACTCGGTGTTCCTGGCTCCCCCCTCCTGGGAGGAACTGGTGCGCAGACTCACCGGACGGGGCACCGAGCCGCCCGAGGTGATCGAGCGCCGCCTGGACGCGGCGAAGGTCGAACTGGCGGCGGAACCCGAGTTCGACGCGACCCTGGTCAACACCTCCGTCGAGGACGTAGCGCGCGAGCTGCTAGCCTTGATGGAAGTTGTGTGATCGTTTTTCCGATCTCATCCCATCTTTCGGAAGGCAGAGCGTGTCCTCTTCCATCACCGCTCCCGAGGGCATCATCAACCCTCCGATCGACGAGCTTCTTGAGGCCACCGATTCGAAGTACAGCCTCGTGATCTACGCCGCCAAGCGTGCCCGTCAGATCAACGCGTACTACTCGCAGCTCGGTGAGGGCCTGCTTGAGTACGTCGGTCCGCTCGTCGACACGCACGTCCACGAGAAGCCGCTCTCCATCGCCCTGCGCGAGATCAACGCGGGTCTGCTGACCTCCGAGGCCGTCGAGGGCCCCGCGACCTGAGTCGCACACGGCGTGAGCAGATAGTCCTATCTGTAGATCGCAGCAGCTTTATCCACAGGCCCGGCAGCGCGACTGCCGGGCCTGTGGTGTGTCATGGAGTCGTACGGGTCGCACGGTTCCGAACTCGGGGAGAGACGTGGACAAGCCGAAGGTCGTTCTGGGGGTCAGCGGTGGTATCGCCGCGTACAAGGCGTGCGAACTGCTGCGCAGACTGACGGAGTCGGGGCATGACGTCCGTGTCGTCCCCACCGCGTCCGCCCTGCACTTCGTCGGCGCCGCCACGTGGTCCGCGCTCTCCGGGCACCCCGTCTCCACCGAGGTGTGGGACGACGTCCACGAGGTACCGCACGTGCGCATCGGGCAGAGCGCCGACCTGGTGGTCGTAGCCCCCGCCACGGCGGACATGCTGGCGAAGGCGGCCCACGGCCTGGCCGACGACCTCCTCACCAACACCCTGCTCACCGCCCGCTGTCCGGTCGTCTTCGCACCCGCGATGCACACGGAGATGTGGGAACACCCGGCCACCCAGGAGAACGTGGCGACACTGCGCCGCCGTGGCGCCGTGGTGATCGAACCGGCGGTCGGCCGGCTCACCGGCGTCGACACCGGCAAGGGCCGGCTGCCCGACCCCGCCGAGATCTTCGAGGTCTGCCGCCGGGTGCTCGCGAGGGGCGTCACCGAACCCGACCTCAAGGGCCGACACGTCGTCGTCAGCGCCGGCGGCACCCGCGAGCCCCTCGACCCCGTCCGCTTCCTCGGCAACCGCTCCTCCGGCAAGCAGGGCTACGCCCTCGCGCGCACCGCCGCCGCCCGGGGCGCCCGGGTCACCCTGCTCGCGGCGAACACGGGACTGCCGGACCCTGCGGGCGTCGACGTCGTCCAGGTCGGGACCGCCGTACAGCTGCGGGAGGCGGTGCTGAAGGCCGCCGCGGACGCGGACGCGGTCGTCATGGCCGCGGCGGTCGCCGACTTCCGGCCGGCCGAATACGCGACGGGGAAGATCAAGAAGAAGGACGACAAGGACCCCGAGCCCGTCGTCCTGGTGCGGAATCCGGACATCCTCGCGGAGATCTCCGCCGACCGGGCCCGCCCCGGACAGGTGGTCGTCGGGTTCGCCGCCGAGACGGACGACGTCCTCGCCAACGGACGTACCAAGCTGGCACGCAAGGGATGCGATTTGCTGGTGGTGAACGAGGTGGGGGAGCGCAAGACCTTCGGTTCCGAGGAGAACGAGGCGGTCGTGCTGGGTGCCGACGGCAGCGAGACCGCAGTGCCTCACGGCCCGAAGGAAGCCCTGGCCGAGACCGTGTGGGACCTGGTCGCACACCGTCTCTTCTGATTTGTTTCAGCCATCTGACAGTTCGCCGAAACCTGACATTCGCGCGTGGCGGCTCTGGCCAACGGCACTCGGCATTCGGCAAAATGCGCGTGCCGCAGGTCACAGCACTTCCTCAGAGACGAGACAGGGGGACCGTCTGTCGACCGCGACCGATAAACTGTTCTCGGACGACGTCGGGCGCAGCTCCCGTCCCGTCCGCCAATGATCAGCCAGCAGCCGCTGCAACCTCAGGGAGCGTTGTGTCCCGTCGTCTTTTCACCTCGGAGTCCGTGACCGAAGGTCACCCCGACAAGATCGCTGACCAGATCAGCGACACCATTCTCGATGCGCTTCTGCGGGAGGACCCGACCTCTCGGGTCGCCGTCGAGACGCTGATCACGACCGGCCTGGTGCACGTGGCCGGTGAGGTCACCACCAAGACCTACGCGCCCATCGCGCAGCTCGTCCGCGACAAGATCCTGGAGATCGGCTACGACTCCTCCAAGAAGGGCTTCGACGGCGCCTCCTGCGGTGTCTCGGTGTCCATCGGCGCACAGTCCCCGGACATCGCGCAGGGTGTCGACACGGCGTACGAGAAGCGGGTCGAGGGTGCCGCCGCAGGTGACGAAGGGGACGAGCTCGACAAGCAGGGCGCGGGCGACCAGGGCCTGATGTTCGGCTACGCGACGGACGAGACGCCGACGCTGATGCCGCTCCCGATCTTCCTGGCGCACCGCCTCGCCAAGCGCCTCTCCGAGGTCCGCAAGAACGGGACCATCCCGTACCTGCGCCCCGACGGCAAGACCCAGGTCACCATCGAGTACGACGGCGACAAGGCCGTCCGCCTCGACACGGTCGTCGTCTCCTCGCAGCACGCCTCGGACATCGACCTGGAGTCGCTGCTCGCCCCCGACATCCGCGAGTTCGTGGTCGAGGCCGAGCTGAAGGCGCTCCTGGACGAGGGCATCAAGCTCGACACCGACGGCTACCGCCTGCTCGTGAACCCCACCGGCCGCTTCGAGATCGGCGGCCCGATGGGCGACGCCGGCCTGACCGGCCGCAAGATCATCATTGACACCTACGGCGGCATGGCCCGCCACGGCGGCGGCGCGTTCTCCGGCAAGGACCCGTCCAAGGTCGACCGCTCCGCCGCCTACGCGATGCGCTGGGTCGCGAAGAACGTCGTGGCCGCGGGCCTCGCCTCGCGCTGCGAGGTGCAGGTGGCGTACGCGATCGGCAAGGCCGAGCCGGTGGGCCTGTTCGTCGAGACCTTCGGCACCGCCAAGGTCGAGACCGACCGGATCGAGAAGGCGATCGACGAGGTCTTCGACCTCCGCCCGGCCGCCATCATCCGCGACCTCGACCTGCTCCGCCCGATCTACGCCCAGACCGCCGCGTACGGCCACTTCGGCCGTGAGATCCCCGACTTCACCTGGGAGCGCACGGACCGCGTGGACGCACTGCGGAAGGCCGCGGGGCTGTAGCCCGCGATTGCTGTTGCGGGGCCCGGTTTCCCTTTGGGGGAGCCGGGCCCTCCGCGTTTCCCGACGGGGTCAGCGGCGGATCCGGCGGGCGGACACCAGCAGGGCCGCCGCGGTGATGGCCGCGATGACCGCTGCCGCGTGTTCGTACGCCCGGGAGTCGCTGGTGACGGCTGCCTGGAAGCCGTGCAGGGCCCAGTAGCCCGGGGTTGCGGGGGCCACCGTGGAGACCCAGTGGGGGAGGACGGTGAGGGGGACCAGGCAGCCGCTGAGGCAGGTGATCGTGAGGGCGCCGATGTCGGAGGCGGCGGCCAACTGGCCCTGGCTGCGGGCGTGGACGCCGAGCGCCAGGCCGCAGGCGGTCACGCAGGCCGCCCAGAGGAGGGCCAGCAGCGGGAGGCGCCAGGTGCCGGCGGTGAGAGGGAAATCGAAGATCGCGGTCGCGAAGAGGAAGAGCGCGGCCTGCTGGATCAGGAACAGCGCCATCAGGGGCAGGGCCTTGCCGGTCAGGATTGTCGTGGGGGTCGCCGGGCCCGAGCGCAGGCGGTCCCAGGTGTGCCAGGTGCGTTCGGAGAGCAGGAGTTGGCCGGCCACGTCCAGGGCGAGCAGGGTGAACATCACCGCAATGCCGGGAGCGGCCTCCACGACTCCCGCTGTGCCGGGAGCGGCCAGTCGGTCGTACACCGGGTGGAGCACGCTCAGGAGTACCAGAGACATGACGGTGTAGGCGAGCGGGGTTCCCGGGTCCCGGACGAGCAGGACGAGGGTGTGGCGGGTCATGGCCCAGGTGCGGCGGGCCGTGGTCGAGGCGGGTTCAGGCCGCATAGTGGGTCTCCGTGGGGAGTCGGTCGGCGGCCAGGCTTCGGTAGAGGTCGTCGAGGGAGGGTTCTCGGACCGCGGCCGAGCGGATCCGGGTGGTGTCGGGGCCCAGGTCCCGGAGGAGCCGGGCCAGGGCCCTGGCCGGGTCCACGGTGCTGAAACGCAGTTCTCCGGGGGCCGTTGAGGTCTGGGTGAGGTGTTCGGGTACGGGGCCGGCGAACGTCACGGTGACCTCGCCGGGCAGACCGTCCAGGAGGTCGGCGCGGTCGCCGCGGGCGATCACGCGGCCGGCCGCGGCGACGGCGAGCGTGGCGCCGAGCTGCTCCAACTCCGGTAGGTAGTGCGTGGTGTAGCAGATGGCGGCGCCCTCGTCGGCGCGGGTTCTGACGAGTCGTAGCAGCGCTTCGCGGGTGGTGGGGTCGGCACCGACGGTGGGTTCGTCGAGGAGCAGCACGCGGGGGCGGGGCAGCAGGACGGTGGCCGCCTGGGCGCGGCGCTGCTGACCGCCGGAGAGCGTCGCGATCGGTCGGTCGAGTACGTCGGTGAGCACCAACTCCTCTGCTACGGCGGCCAGTTCGGAGCGCAGTTCGGTCCGGCGCAGGCCGGCCAGGCCGCCGAAGAGGCGGAGGTTCTGACGCAGGGTGGCGGTGGGGTAGAGGGCCAGTTCCTGGGGTGCCAGGCCGATCAGGGTGCGTGCGGAACGTGGAGCCGTGGCGAGATCTGCTCCCGCTACGAGGACCGAGCCCGCGTCGGACTGTTCCAGGCCGGCGACGATGCGGGCGAAGGTCGTCTTGCCCGCGCCGTTGTGGCCGATCAGACCGCAGATCTCACCGGGCTCGATCCGTAGGTCGAAGCCGTCCAGGGCTTGGACGGGACCCCACCGTTTGCGCAGGCCGTTGACGGTCAGCATGGCCACTCCCTCGATCCACTCGATATATACAACGTATACGTATACTGTGTATACGTAGCTTCGAGGGAGGATGTCAAGTGACGCCACGGCGGATCAGTCGTGATCAAGTGCTCGACGTGACATGGGAGTTGGCGACCCGGAAGGGGCTGCCGGCCGTCACCATGCGGGCCGTCGCGCAGGAACTCGACGTGAACCCGATGACGCTCTACCGGCACGTGGGCGACAAGCAGGGACTCCTCGACGGCCTCGTGGAGCGACTGCTGCTGGAGATCGAGATCCCCGGCCCCGGACTCGACTGGCGCGAGCAATTGCGCCTGCTCGCCCACAACATGAGGGCCACCGCCCGACGCCACCCCGACCTGTTCCTGCTCCTTTTCCAACGGCCGGCCGTGACCCCGGCGGCCGTCGGGCCGCGCAACGCGGTCTACGACGCTCTGCGTGCCGCCGGTCTCCAGGAGGAGCGGATTCCACGGGCCGAGCGACTGTTGTCCACGTTCATGCTCGGGTTCGCCGCCTCGGAGGCGGGCGGACGGTTCCGGGACGGCGACCCGGACGAGGACATGGCCTACGCGGAGCGCCTCGTCGTGCGGCTGCTCGCCGAGGTCTAGAAGGCCGGGCGTGGACGGCGGTCGGCGGCCGTTGTCAGTCGCGTTTGGTAAGAATGCAGGCGTGAGCAGCGCGGACGGGGAACGGGACGGCGGGGCGGAGGGTGCGCCGCCCGAGCAGCTTGCGCTGATTCGGGAGAGTGTGCGGCAGGCGAAGGGGCCCAAGGCGAAGCCGCGGACGTGGCGGGGGGCCGCGCTGGCCGGGGAGTTGCCCGTCGCGCGGGTGCTGGTCGACAAGGGAGTGCTGCATCTCGACCGGTACTTCGACTATGCCGTGCCCGCCGAGCTCGACGCGGACGCGCAGCCCGGGGTGCGGGTGCGGGTGCGGTTCGGGGCCGGGCGGCACCGGGTGCGGGACGGGCGGCGTGAGGGCGGGGGGCTGATCGACGGGTTCCTCGTCGAGCGGCTGGCCGAGTCGGACTACTCCGGACCGCTCGCCGCACTGGCGCAGGTCGTGTCGCCGGAACCGGTGCTGAGCGAGGAACTGCTCGGGCTCGCGCGGGCCGTCGCCGACCGGTACGCGGGGAGTCTCGCCGATGTGCTGCAGCTGGCCGTGCCGCCGCGCAGCGCACGGGCCGAGCAGAAGCCGTCCCCCGCGCCGTTGCCGCCGCCCGCCGTGCCCGAGGCAGGGTCCTGGGGGCGGTACGAGCGGGGGGCCGGGTTTCTGGAGGCGCTGGCCTCGGGGGGTGCGCCGCGTGCTGTGTGGAACGCCTTGCCGGGGCCGGAGTGGAGCGACGAGATCGCGCGGGCCGTCGCCGCGACCCTCGCCTCCGGGCGCGGAGCGCTCGTCGTCGTACCGGACGGGCGGGCCGCCGGGCGGGTCGACGCCGCGTTGACGGCTCTGCTGGGTGAGGGGCGGCACGCGCTGCTCACCGCCGATGCCGGGCCCGAGAAGCGGTATCGGCAGTGGCTGGCCGTGCGGCGGGGGTCAGTGCGGGCGGTCGTAGGGACCCGGGCTGCCATGTTCGCGCCGGTTCAGGACCTCGGGCTTGTCGTGATCTGGGACGACGGGGACGACAGCCACAGCGAGCAGCACGCGCCGCAGCCGCATGCGCGGGAGGTGCTGCTGCTGCGCGCCGCGCTGGACAAGTGCGGGTTCCTGCTGGGGAGTTGGAGCTGCACTGTGGAGGCCGCGCAGCTCGTGGAGAGCGGGTGGGCGCGGCCGTTGGTCGCGTCGCGCGACCAGGTGCGGGTGGCCGCTCCGCTCGTACGGACCGTTGGGGACGGGGACCTCGCACGGGACGAGGCCGCTCGGGCCGCCCGGTTGCCGACGCTGGCCTGGCAGGCGGTGCGGGAGGGGCTGAAGCACGGGCCCGTGCTGGTGCAGGTGCCCCGGCGGGGGTATGTGCCGCGGATGGCGTGCGCGCAGTGTCGTGCCGCCGCGCGGTGCCGGCACTGTGCCGGGCCCTTGGAGGCGCAGGACGCGGGCGTGCTGCGGTGCGGGTGGTGCGGGGTCGAGGAGACCTCCTGGCACTGTCCCGAGTGCGGGGGGTTCCGGTTGCGGGCCCAGGTCGTGGGAGCGCGGCGGACCGCGGAGGAGTTGGGGCGGGCGTTTCCCGCGGTGCCGGTGCGGACGTCCGGGCGGGAGCAGGTGCTCGACACCGTGCCGGGGACTCCCGCGCTGGTCGTGAGTACGCCGGGGGCCGAGCCGGTTGCCGAGGGCGGGTATGCGGCGGCGCTGCTGCTGGACGGCTGGGCGATGCTCGGGCGGCCCGATCTGCGGGCGGGGGAGGACGCGCTGCGGCGGTGGATCGCGGCTGGTTCGCTGGTACGGCCGCAGGGGGATGGGGGGACGGTGGTTGTCGTGGCCGAACCCACCTTGCGGCCTGTGCAGGCGCTGGTGCGGTGGGATCCCGTCGGGCATGCGGTGCGGGAGCTTGCCGAGCGGGCCGAGCTGGGGTTTCCGCCGGTGTCCCGGATGGCTGCGGTGGCTGGAGTGGGGGAGGCGGTCGCGGAGTTTCTCGCCGCTGTTGAACTGCCGCCGGACGCCGAGGTGTTGGGGCCGGTGCCGGTGCCGGTCGTGATGGCGGGGGGGCCTCGGCGGGTGGGGGCGCCGCCGGTGGGGGAGCGGTGGGAGCGGGCGTTGATTCGGGTGCGGCCGGGGAGTGGGGGGGCGTTGGCTGCCGCGTTGAAGGGGGCGCAGGCTGTTCGGATGGCTCGGGGCGGGGGGGACGTGGTGCGGGTGCGTGTCGATCCGCCGGACATCGGGTGAGGGGCCTCGGCCTTCGGCCTCGGGTTCTCTCCCACCCGCGCACCGCCCGTTTACGGTCCGTTGAGAGGCTCGGGTTTCCCGTGGGGGTTCCCGCCGTCGGCGGCCGGCCGTTCGTCGACCGGTATGCAGCTGCCTCCCGGTTGTCGTCCGGGAGGCAGACAAGGTTCGTTGGTGGAGTCAGCCGTTGCGCGGGCCCGGGAAGGCCGTGGGCCTGGCCTCGTCGCGGAGGGTGGGGCTGCCTGCTGTGGGCTGGGTCGGCATGGAGCGGGCGGCGGGGACCGTGGGCATGGCGGGCATCGTGGGGAGGCCCGTGTTCACGGTGACCGGGCGGGCGGTCGCCGCCTCCGTCGTGCGTTCGGCGTCGGCCGCTGCCTGGGTCGCGGCGCGGCGGGCGCCGTAGCGGCGGTGTACCGCCTGCTTGGTGACCCCGAGGGCCGAGCCCACCGCGTCCCACGAGAAACCGAGCGAGCGGTCGAAGTCCACGGCGGCCGTGACCAGGGTCTCGACACTGTCCCGCAGCTCCTGCGCGAGACGGACCGTCGGGGCGGGAGCGCGCCCGTACACGACGAAGCCCGTGGACGGGCCGGAGCGGCGCGGACGGTAGACGTTGCCCAGCTGGGCGGTGAGCGTGCGCAGTGCGTCCACCTGCCGGCGGACCCGCTCGATGTCCCGCACCAGCAAGTGCAGGCTGGCCCGAGCCTGGGCGTCGTGGGTTGCGTGGTCGGCCATGAACAAGCCTCTCGAACCGGCGTTGAAAAGGATCGGGCCGCGTGAATGCGGCCCATAGTGGTCAACTCTTTCTTGACCAACGCCTGTGCGCTCCGCTGGTCACGCAACGGGGGCGTAAGGGCATATGCGTACGCCCCCGGTGAACCGGTGTGCGCTGCGGGCGTCCGTGAGTTGACGGATGTGAGCCACCGGGCGCGGGTGCCGGGACGCGCCATAGACTGGTGCGCTGCCCGTCCACCTCCGCCCGAGAGGCCCGAACCCACCCATGAAGCTCGTCTTCGCCGGTACCCCCGAGGTCGCCGTTCCCGCACTGGACGCCCTGATCGCCTCCGGGCGGCACGAGGTGGCCGCCGTCGTCACGCGGCCCGACGCACCGGCCGGGCGTGGGCGCAGGCTGGTGGCGAGCCCCGTCGCCGAGCGGGCCGAGGAGGCGGGCATCGAGGTGCTGAAGCCCGTCAAGCCGCGCGACCCGGAGTTCCTGGAGCGGCTGCGGGAGATCGCGCCCGACTGCTGTCCCGTCGTCGCCTACGGCGCCCTGCTGCCCCGCGTCGCCCTCGACATCCCCGCCCACGGCTGGGTCAACCTGCACTTCTCGCTGCTCCCCGCCTGGCGCGGCGCCGCCCCCGTGCAGCACTCCATCATGTCCGGCGACGAGATCACCGGCGCCTCCACCTTCCTGATCGAGGAAGGACTCGACTCCGGGCCCGTCTACGGCACCGTCACCGAGGAGATCCGCCCCACCGACACCAGCGGCGACCTGCTGACCCGGCTCGCGTTCGCCGGCTCGGGCCTGCTCGCGGCGACCATGGACGGCATCGAGGACGGCACCCTCAAGGCCGTACCGCAGCCGGGAGACGGCATCACCCTCGCTCCGAAGATCAACGTCGAGGACGCCCAGGTGGAGTGGGCGGCCCCCGCGCTGAGGGTGGACCGGGTGGTGCGTGGGTGCACGCCCGCGCCCGGTGCCTGGACCGGCTTCCGGGGCGAGCGGCTGAAGCTCATCCAGGCCGTGCCCGTGCCGGAGCGGACCGACCTCGCGCCCGGTGAGCTCTCCGTGGGCAAGAACAACGTGTACGTGGGCACCGGGTCGTACGCCGTCGAGCTGCTGTGGGTGCAGGCGCAGGGCAAGAAGCCGATGCGGGCGGCGGACTGGGCGCGCGGGGCGCGGATCGGCGCGGGGGAGTCGGTCGGGACCCTCTGAACTCCCGGGGCGTGACGTCCCGCGCGCGGTCGGGCCGGTGCGACGTACGCTGGACGCACATCTCAGCCAGAAATCCGGAGCACCTTTTTCGTGAGCGAGCAGTCCCCTCGACCCCGTAAGCCCGGCAAGCCCTACCGCCGGCCGCAGAAGGACCCCGTCCGCATCCTCGCCTTCGAGGCGCTGAGGGCCGTGGACGAACGGGACGCCTACGCCAACCTCGTGCTGCCGCCACTGCTGCGGAAGGCGCGCGAGAAGGGCGACTTCGACACGCGGGACGCGGCGCTCGCCACCGAGCTGGTCTACGGGACGCTGCGCCGGCAGGGGACCTACGACGCGATCATCGCCTCGTGCGTCGACCGGCCGCTCCGTGAGGTCGACCCGCCGGTGCTGGACGTGCTCAGCCTCGGGGTGCACCAGCTGCTCGGGACGCGGATCCCGACCCACGCCGCCGTGTCCGCCTCCGTCGAACTCGCCCGGGTCGTCCTCGGCGACGGACGGGCCAAGTTCGTCAACGCCGTGCTGCGGAAGGTCGCGCAGGACGACTTCGACACGTGGGTCGAGCGGGTCGCGCCGCCCTACGACGAGGATCCCGAGGACAACCTCGCCATCGTGCACTCGCACCCGCGCTGGGTCGTCTCCGCGCTGTGGGACTCGCTGGGCGGCCCACGCGCCGGTATCGAGAACCTGTTGGAGGCCGACAACGAGCGGCCCGAGGTGACCCTCGTGGCCAGGCCCGGCCGGTCCACCACCGACGAGCTGCTGCGCGAGGAGGCCGCGCTGCCGGGACGCTGGTCGCCGTACGCCGTGCGGCTCAGTGAGGGCGGCGAACCCGGGGCCGTGGCGGCCGTGAAGGAAGGCCGGGCGGGGGTGCAGGACGAGGGCAGTCAGCTGGTCGCCCTCGCGCTGGCCAACGCGCCGCTCGACGGGCCGGACAAGACCTGGCTCGACGGATGCGCGGGGCCCGGCGGGAAGGCCGCGCTGCTCGCCGCGGTGGCCGCCGAGCGCGGGGCGACGCTCCTCGCCTCCGAGAAGCAGCCGCACCGCGCGGGCCTGGTGGCGAAGGCGCTCGCGGGGAACCCCGGGCCGTACCAGGTCATCGCGGCCGACGGGACCCGGCCGCCGTGGCGGCTCGGCAGCTTCGACCGGGTCCTGATGGACGTGCCCTGCACCGGACTCGGCGCGCTGCGCCGCCGCCCCGAGGCCCGCTGGCGTCGCCGGCCCGAAGACCTCGACGGGTTCGCGCCCCTGCAGCGCGGGCTGCTGCGCACCGCGCTGGAATCCGTGCGCGTCGGCGGTGTCGTCGGCTACGCGACCTGTTCACCGCACCTCGCGGAGACGCGGGCCGTCGTCGACGACCTGCTCAAGCAGTACCCGCACACCGAACTGATCGACGCCCGCGAGCTCCTGCCGGGGGTTCCGGAACTGGGCGAGGGTCCCGACGTACAGCTGTGGCCGCATGTTCATGGGACTGACGCGATGTATCTGGCGCTGATCCGCCGGACCGGGTGACGCGCGGACCACGGGACGCGCTCATTCCCAGCACCGGCTGACGCGCCGGTTACAGGTGCGTTCGTCTGCAGGACCGGCTCCCGCGCGCGCTGCCGAACGCACTCATCCGCGGCACCGACTCACCCGCCGGTGACTGAACACGCCCATCCGCAGGACCAGTTGACGCGTGCCATGTGTCAGGCGACGTGCTGGAGTGCCTCTCGGGTGAGGTCGGCGAGTGTCGGGTAGCCGTCGACCGCCATGATCAGGTCGGTTTCCGCGAGCAGCGACCGCAGCACGTGCACGATGCCGTCCGTGCCGCCCAGGGCGAGGCCGTAGGCGTACGGGCGGCCGATGCCCACGGCGGTGGCGCCCAGGGCGATCGCCTTGACGATGTCGGCGCCGCTGCGGACGCCGGAGTCGAACAGGACCGGGAGGCCGTCCGCCGCCTCGACCACGGCCGGGAGCGCGTCCAGGGCCGGGAGGCCGCCGTTGGCCTGGCGGCCACCGTGGTTGGAGCAGTACACGGCGTCCACGCCCCCGTCCTTGGCCCGGCGCACGTCCTCGGGGTGGCAGATGCCCTTGACGATCAGCGGGAGGTCGGTGAGGGACCGCAGCCAGGCCAGGTCGTCCCAGGTGAGGGGGTTGCCGAACAGCTGGGTCCAGAGGAGGACCGCGGACTGGGGGTCCTCCTCCGGGGTGTGGGCGAGGCGGGCGCGGAAGACCGGGTCGCTGGTGTAGTTGGCGAGGCAATGGCCGCGCAGCTGGGGGAAGTTGCCGGTGGAGAGGTCACGGGGGCGCCAGCCGGTGATCCAGGCGTCCAGGGCGACCACGATGCCCTTGTAGCCGGCCTGTTCCGCGCGGTGGACGAGGCTCGCGGCGAGGTCGCGGTCGGTCGGGGTGTACAGCTGGAAGAGGCCTGGAGTGTCGCCGAACTCGGCGGCGACCTCCTCCAGCGGGTCGACGGTGAGCGTGGAGGCGACCATCGGTACGCCGGTGCGCGCCGCGGCCCGTGCGGTCGCCAGGTCGCCGTGCCCGTCCTGGGCGCAGAGGCCGATGACGCCGACCGGTGCCATGAACACGGGGGAGGGCAGTTTCAGCCCGAACAGGTCGACGGACAGGTCGCGTTGGGCCGCGCCGACGAACATCCGCGGGACCAGTCCCCAGTGGTCGAAGGCGGCCACGTTGGCGCGCTGGGTGCGTTCGTCGCCGGCGCCGCCCGCGACGTACGACCACACGGAGGGCGGCAGCGCGGCGCTCGCCCGCTCCTCCAGTTCCGCGAAAGCCATGGGGTAGGACGGCACGATGCCGCCGAGCCCGTTGAAGTAGATCTCGTTCTGGTAGGAGCCGAACGGCTGTCCCATGCCATCTCCCTCTTCGCTCAGGGGGATTCTCGCAGTGGGCGGCGCGGCCCCGTACCGCGCACCCCGCCGGGTCCGCCACCGACCGATGCCGCTAACCCCTGCAGGACATGGCAGGCTTGGGGCATGGCCGTGCAGATCAACCCCAGCATCCTGTCCGCCGACTTCGCCCGCCTCGCCGAGGAGGCCAAGGCGGTCGAGGGCGCCGACTGGCTCCACGTCGACGTCATGGACAACCACTTCGTCCCGAACCTCACGCTCGGGGTGCCGGTCGTAGAGTCGCTGGCCCGGGCGACGGACACCCCGCTGGACTGCCATCTGATGATCGAGGACGCCGATCGCTGGGCCCCCCAGTACGTCGAGGCGGGTGCCTCCTCCGTCACCTTCCACGTCGAGGCGGCAGCCGCCCCCGTGCGGCTCGCCCGCGAGATTCGGGCCAAGGGCGCGCGCGCTTCGATGGCGCTCAAGCCGGCGACGCCCATCGAGCCGTACGAGGATCTGCTGCCCGAGCTGGACATGCTGCTGATCATGACGGTGGAGCCGGGCTTCGGTGGCCAGTCGTTCCTCGACATCATGCTTCCGAAGATCCGCCGTACCCGTGAGTTGATCAGGAAGCACGGACTGGAGCTGTGGCTGCAGGTCGACGGAGGAGTTTCGGCCTCGACGATCGAGCGCTGCGCGGAGGCCGGCGCGGATGTGTTCGTCGCCGGTTCGGCGGTCTACGGGGCATCCGACCCGGCCGCGGCGGTACGTGCATTGCGCACACAGGCCGAAGGGGCCGTGAGCAAGGCATCCTGGGCGTGCGACCACTGAGCGGCAGGTATGTGAACGGCGGCCATCAAGGCTGATCAAGTGCGCCGGATCTGCAAGGATGAACGGCGAATCCAGAGTGTGAACAGCAGTGAGGAGATCGCCGTGTCGGGTATGTCGGCGGGCCGGTCAGCCATGCGGATGGGACCCGCAGAGCTGGTGCAGGCGGCGGCCATGGCCCGCCGCTTCTACCTCGAGGGCAAGTCCAAGATCCAGATCGCGGAGGAGTTCGGCGTCAGCCGCTTCAAGGTGGCCCGGGTCCTGGAGACCGCTCTCGAACGGGATCTCGTACGTATCGAGATCCGAGTACCGGCCGAACTGGACGCGGAGCGCTCGGACGCGCTGCGTGCCCGCTACGGCCTCAGGCACGCCGTCGTGGTCGAGTCCCCGGCCGAGGTCAGCGAGGAGTCGCCCGACCCCGAGAACCTCGGGGAGGTCGCGGCCGACCTGCTCGGCGAGCTGGTCAACGAGGGCGATGTGCTCGGCCTCGCGTGGGGCCGGTCCACCATCCACATGGCGGCGGCCCTCGACCGGCTGCCGCCCTGCACGGTGGTCCAGCTGACGGGCGTGTACGACGCCGGGACCGCCGAGCGCGGTTCGGTCGAGGCGGTACGGCGGGCCGCGCAGGTGTCGGGCGGCGACGCTCACCCCATCTACGCGCCGATGCTGCTGCCGGACGCGGCCACCGCAGAGGCGCTGCGCCATCAGACGGGGATCGCCCGGGCCTTCGAGTACTTCGACAAGGTCACGGTCGCCTGTGTCTCCATCGGCTCCTGGGAGCCGGGCATCTCGACGGTGTACGACATGCTCAGCGACGAGGAGCGGGCGCACTACTCGTCCCTCGGTGTCGCCGCCGAGACGTCCGCGCACCTCTTCGACGCCGAGGGCCGCCGGGTCGGCCGGGACCTGGGCGAGCGATGCATCACCGTCAAGGCGGACCAGCTGCGCCGTATCCCCGAGGTCGTCGCGATCGCGGGCGGGCAGCGGAAGGCGGCGGCGATCGACGCGGTGCTGCGGTCCGGTCTTGTCACCAGCCTGGTGACGGACACCGCCGCCGCGGACTATCTGATGACGGCCGGCACGCCGCCGAAGTCGGCGCTCGGCCGGACGGACCCCGACGGGATCTGACAGGCCCTGACGGCGACTCCTACAGGGACGACCGTGGCAGCATCGGGCGCATGCTGCTGCGGTTCGTCTCCCGAGTTCTTCTCGTCTGTCTGGCGCTGCTGTTGCCGGTCGGGTGTTCGTCCACGGCCGCGAGTGGCGGCACGGGGACCGTCAAAGCGTCCCAACTCCCCGCCGAGGCACGGCAGGCCCTCACCCTCATCGAGCGGGGCGGCCCCTTCCCGTACGCCAAGGACGGGGTCGTCTTCGGGAACTACGAGAAGCTGCTGCCGGAGCAGAAGCGCGGCTACTACCACGAATACACCGTCCGGACGCCGGGCTCGCGCGATCGCGGGGCCCGGCGCATTGTCACCGGGCAGGGCGGCGAGATCTACTACACCGATGATCACTACAAGTCGTTCAGGACGGTACTGAGATGACGCAGCTCGCGGTCACGCTCGACCTCGACGGGGTCACGGACAAGGCCGGCCTGATGGACGGTGCGGCTCGCGCGCTCCAGCTCCCCGACTGGTTCGGCCGCAACTGGGACGCGCTCGCCGACAGCCTCGGCGACCACACCGTGTGGCCCGAAGAGGCCGTGGAACAGGGCCTGTTGGTCGTCGTACGGAACTGGCGGGCGTACGCGAAGGCGCGGCCGGAGGAGTGGGAGACGGCCGTCGACGTCTTCGGCGACGCGGTCGACCGGACGCCGACGCTGTCCGTGGTGCTCGCGTTGGGCGGAGACAGGTCCTAGGCCGATTGTCCGAGGCGGCTGGCAGAGTGGTCGGTATGGAGCAACAGGAGCAGCGCACGTCGGTGCGTCTCGTGGTCGTGGATCCGGATCTCGACGCGCAGTGCGACCGGGTGGAGGAACACCTGCTGGCGCCGCTGGCCGAGTCCGCCGGGGGAGCCGGAGAGCACGCGCTCTTCACGGACGGGCTCGTGGTCTTCCGGCGGGTGCGGGAGACACTCGCCGAGGCGGTGGCGCGCGGCCCCAAGGTGTGGACGCCGAACGGCCGTTGGGAGCACGAAGGCCTGCGCATCGTCGAACTCCCCACCGGCGACACGGACTTGCTGTACGCGCTGCTGCGCGAGCTGTCCGGGCTCCTGGTGGCACCGCCGGACCTGCCCGATCCCTCGGGTGTCGTGGCCGCGGTCCGCGGCACCGTCCTGACGCCCGAGAAGACCGCCGTCGGACTGGTCGGCGCGCTGGCGCGGGTGTTGTCCCTGGTGGACCTCACGCCAGACGCCGACACGGCCACCCTCTTCGCGGCGATCGAGGCGGCCGACGGCGAGGACGTGAGACTCACCTACGGGCAGGACGAGGCGTGGCAGCGCCTCGCCCACCGGCTCACCATGCTGCTGACCGAGTCGGCTCCTCTGCACCGGTTCCTGTACTGATCCGGCCCCCGGCTCAGTGGGAGCGCTGCCTGCGGCGGGCGAGGAGAAGGGCGGCCGAGCCCAGCAGTACGGCTCCGGCCGTCGCGGTGGCGGCGAGGGCCAGGGGGCCCGTGCCCGTGTGGGCCAGCGTGCCGCCGCCCGGAGCCGTCGCGCTCGGCGTGGCGGACGCGCCGTCCGATGCTCCCGGCGCGGGTGACGCGGTCGCCGTTCCGGAGGCGCTCGGCGTGGGCGACGCGGTCGACGTGTCGAAGGCGAACGTGACGCTGTCGTTGGCCGCGTCCGGGTCGTGGAGCGGGACGCCGGCCGGGCCGGGGAGCACGGTCGCGGTGCCCTTGGCGCCGTTGTAGCCCTCGGTGGTCCTGACCCAGAGCGCGAACTGCTGGCTCTTGCCGGCGGCGAGGCCGTGCGGCACGGGGCAGACGTAGTGCCGGTGACCCGCCTCGAAGGGAGCCGTTCTGGTGCTGCTGACCCGGAGAAGGCATTCGCCGTAGGGGCCGTCCTCCCCCTCCTCGAAGGCGTTGCCGGTCGCGACCGTGCCCTTGGGCAGGACGACGTCGACGAGGGCGACAGCCTTGCTGTCCGCGCCGTACACGGAGGCAGGACCGTGGTCCACGGCGTTGAGGCCGAGGGTCCATTCGCCGGTCCTGCGGCCGGGTTTCACGTCCGCCGTGGCGGCGAGATCGGCCGAGCTGTCGGCCGAGACGGTGACCCGGCCGGTGGCGCCGCTCTCGAAACCGTCGCCCGCGCCGGACGCGGGCACCAGGGTGAGCTCCGGCCCGGTGCCCTGTTCGGAGCCGCCGCCGGGCTGCACGCCGGGCTTCAGCAGCTCGGCCGAGTAGTCGGTCACGGCGGTCAGGACGTGGGCGCCGACCGTGGCGGTCAGCGGGCTGCTCAGTTCGACGGTGGCGCCCGCGGCCACCGGGGCCGTGAAGATACAGGTGACGGATGCCTGGCTGCCGGGTTCGACGGGGTCGTCGCCGTCGCCGTACTTGCAGTTGGAGAACTTCCGGTCGAAGACCAGACCGCCCACCGACTCCCAGCGCAGCATGATGCGCCGGTCGGTGGCCAGGTCGCCGGTGTTGCGGAGCCGGAGCGGGAGGTCGATCCGGGAGCCGAGCCCGGCGTGGGTGATGTCCGGGACCTTGCCGACGACCAGGTTCGGGACGCCCACGACCACTTTGGTCCGCGCGGTGGCCCCGGTGGCGTGGTCGGCGGTGACGGCGTACTTGAGGGTGCCGTCGGCACCGAGGGCGGCGCCGGTAGCCGCACGGAGGGTGAAGTCGACCGATTCCTGCTGGTAGACGTCCTTGTTGACGCAGGTGAAGACCTGCCCGTCCGCCGTGCACCGGGGATCGTCGACCGTGACGCTCGCGACGCCCGCCAGGTCGCGTGCGTCGATGACGAGCGCGATGTTCGTGGGCAGCGGGACCTGTGCACCGTCGTCCGTGAAATTCCAGCTCACGGTGGCCGACTGGGCTGCTGCCCCCACGTTGAGCTGGGCCTCGGCGTTGATCGTCGCGTAGGCCTGGGTCGGGAGCGGAGACGGATCGGCGGCGACGGCGGCCGATCCGGGTGCCAGGGTGAGCACCACGGCGGCGAGTGCCGCACCGAGCACCGTGCGGTGGGATGTCATGCACGGTTCGACAGCAGAGGTGTCCCGAAGGTTGCCCACAAATGAATCACAGGTTCGTTTGGGCGTTCCTCCAGGGAGGCCGCCGACCTGCTTGGGCAATGATCCGAGGCATGGCATTCCGCCTGACATGGGAGAATGAAGTACGTGCTCTTCCCCCTGGCTGACCTGTCCGGGGGTCACCTCGATCGACTGGGATGTGCGGCACGTGCGTTTCCTCAACGACATCCAGCCCCCGTACGACCTGACGTACGACGACGTCTTCATGGTGCCGAGCCGCAGCGCGGTCGGCTCGCGTCAGGGTGTGGACCTCAGTTCCCCGGACGGCACGGGCACCACCATCCCGCTGGTCGTCGCCAACATGACCGCCATCGCGGGCCGGCGCATGGCCGAGACCGTGGCCCGGCGCGGCGGGCTCGTGGTCATCCCGCAGGACATCCCGATCGAGGTCGTCACCGAGGTCGTGTCCTGGGTGAAGAGCCGCCATCTCGTCCTGGACACCCCGATCCGGCTGGCCCCGCACCAGACCGTCGCCGACGCGCTCGCCCTGCTGCCCAAGCGCGCGCACAACGCGGGTGTCGTCGTGGACGAGGACCAGCGCCCGGTCGGTGTCGTCACCGACGCCGACCTGACCGGTGTGGACCGCTTCACGCAGCTCGCCGAGGTCATGTCACGAGATCTGCTGCTGCTCGACGCGGACATCGACCCGCGCGAGGCGTTCAACAGGCTGGACGGCGCCAACCGCCGCTACGCGCCCGCCGTCGACCAGGACGGCAGGCTCGCCGGCATCCTCACCCGCAAGGGCGCGCTGCGCGCCACGCTGTACTCGCCGGCCGTGGACGCGGACGGCAAGCTGCGGATCGCCGCCGCCGTCGGCATCAACGGCGACTTCGTGCAGAAGGCCAAGCAGCTGCTGGACGCGGGCGTCGACACGCTCGTCATCGACACGGCCCACGGCCACCAGGAGTCGATGATCAGCGCGATCAGGCAGGTGCGTGCGCTCGATCCGCAGGTCCCCATCGCGGCCGGCAACATCGTCGCCGCCGAGGGCGTCAAGGATCTGATCGAGGCGGGCGCCGACATCATCAAGGTCGGCGTCGGCCCCGGCGCGATGTGCACCACCCGCATGATGACCGGCGTCGGCCGCCCGCAGTTCTCGGCCGTCAAGGAGTGCGCCGCCGAGGCGAAGAAGTACGGCAAGCACGTGTGGGCGGACGGCGGTGTCCGCCACCCGCGCGATGTCGCCATGGCGCTCGCGGCCGGGGCGTCGAACGTGATGATCGGCTCGTGGTTCGCGGGCACGTACGAGTCCCCGGGCGACCTTCAGCAGGACGCCAACGGCCGCCTCTACAAGGAGTCGTTCGGCATGGCGTCCGCACGCGCGGTCCGCAACCGCACCTCGGACGAGTCGGCCTACGACCGTGCCCGCAAGGCGCTGTTCGAGGAGGGCATCTCCACCTCCCGCATGTTCCTCGACCCGGCCCGCCCGGGCGTCGAGGACCTGATCGACTCGATCATCGCGGGCGTCCGCTCCTCCTGCACGTACGCCGGAGCGGCCTCCTTGGAGGAGTTCGCCGAGCGGGCCGTCGTCGGCATCCAGAGCGCGGCCGGCTACGCGGAGGGCAAGCCGCTGCACGCCAGCTGGAGCTGACCAACTCCCTTTTGTACGGCCCCTGTTGACCCGGCGTCGGGAAAACCGGGGGCCGTCGGCGTGCCCGGGGTCCTACCGTCGACGGCGTGGAGATCGCCGTGTGCAGGGCCGAGGACATCGCCGTACTGGAACGCCTCATGCCGTCGTACAGCGTCGACGGGAACCACCGGGCGCGGTTCGCCCGCCAGCAGGCCGGCGTAAGCAGCTGTCTGATCCCCTGGCTCGACGGTCGTCCCGTCGGGCACGCGGAGGTCCGCTGGACCGGGTGCGAGGCTCCCGAGGTGCCGTCGGACCGTCCGGAGATCAACGGCCTCTTCGTCTGACCCGAGTCGCTCCGCTCGCGGGGCATCGGCGCGGCCCTGGTCCGCGCGGCCGAGCGGTCGGCCGGCGAGCGCGGCATCGGCGTCATGGGGCTGGGCGTCCGCGACGGCAACCCCCGTGCCGCGGCACTCTACGCACGGCTCGGCCACCGGCCCACGGTCACGTACGTCGACCGTTACGCGCATCTCGACGCCGAGGGTGTGCGGCATGAGCACGCCGAGCCGTGCGTGTTCCTGGTCAAGAAGTTGCCGTCAGGCCCCCTTGACGTCAAGCGGCCTTGACGCAACGCTGAACTCATGACCACACCCCGGAGCACCGAACCCGAGCACACCCTCCTCACCGCCGTCGCCCGCCTCGACGACCTCCGCACCCGCGAGTCCCTCGCCGGTTTCGGCAGTGACGCCGAGGCTCTCGACAGGGCCGAGACGCTGGAACTGCTTGCCCTGAGCGAGGTCGTCGCCCGCAAGGCCGCCTACGGCCGTCAGCTCACCGTCCGCGCGGCCCGCGAGGCCGGTGCGTCCTGGACGCAGATCGGGGCCGCGCTCGGCATGAGCAAGCAGGCCGCCTGGGAGGCGCACACGCGCTGGATCGACGCACAGGCGGAGGTGTACGGACAGCCCGGGCGGATCGGGTTCGACGAGGCCGACCTGGCCGAGGCGCGGGCGCTCGCGGGGGATCCGGACGAGGGCTGAACCATGTTCTACTTCGTATACGGCCATCGCCGCCTCCACCCGGCCAGCGCAGAGAAGTGAACCGCCCGCAGTGCTGAACGAACTCGACGAACGCATCGTGCACGCCCTCGCCGAGGACGCCCGCCGCTCCTTCGCGGACATCGGGCACCTGGTCGGCCTCTCCGCGCCCGCCGTGAAGCGGCGCGTGGACCGGCTGCGGGCCACCGGCGCGATCACCGGCTTCACCGTACGGGTGGACCCGGCGGCGCTCGGCTGGCAGACCGAGGGGTTCGTCGAGATCTACTGCCGGCACAACACCTCCCCGGACACCATCCGACGAGGCCTGGAGCGCTACCAGGAGGTGGTCGCAGCGTCCACCGTCACCGGCGACGCCGACGCGGTCGTCCAGGTCTTCGCCGCCGACATGCGCCACTTCGAGCGGGTCCTCGAACGGATCGCGGGGGAGCCGTTCGTGGAACGGACGAAGTCCGTGCTGGTGCTGTCCCCGCTGCTGCGCAGATTCTCGTCGGGCTCGCCGACGTAAGGGCGACTGTCAGTGGGACGCCGTACGGTCGAGGGCATGGCGGCACGAATCGATCTCACCCTCGACTGCGACGACGCCCAACTCCTCGCCGCGTTCTGGAGGACGGCCCTCGGCTATGTCGACGAGCCGCCGCCCGCTCCCTTCGCCACGCGCGCCGAGTGGATCGCGCACTACGACCCGGAGGACGACGGGGCCGAGGACGACGGCGCCTGGCTGTGCGACCCGGACGGCATCGGCCCGCGCCTGTCCATCCTCAGGGTTCCCGAGCCCAAGACCGTCAAGAACCGGCTCCACCTGGACATCCGGGTCCCGGTGCGGGGTGGCCCGGAGGAGAGATGGACGGCGGTCAGAGCCGAGGCCGAGCGGCTCGTCGGGGCGGGCGGCCGGGTGCTCACCGAGGTCGGCGGACATCATGTGGTGATGGCCGACCCGGAGGGCAACGAGTTCTGTGTGGCGGCCGGTTGAGCCTCCAGGCTCCCTGGGCTCACTCCGCCGTCTTCCGCGCCAGCGCGTTGTTCCCTATCGAGTTGTGCACGCTGAAGCTCACCGCGTCCGAGCGGTAGCGGTCGTCCGACCACTCAACAGGGCGTCCCTCGCGGGTGGTTGTGACCCGGCGGACCCGCAGCAGTGGGCTGGTCCGGCGGATACCCAGCAGTTCCGCGTCCTGCGCGCCCGCCGCCACCGCGTCGATCACGTGCTCGCCGTAGGCGAAGACCAACCCCGTGTCGTCGTACAGGCGTTGAGTGACCGACGGGCAGTCGGGTTCGATCGCCTCGACGGCCGGGGCGATCCAGTCGGCGTACACGGTCCGCTCCAGGAGGACCGGCTCGCCGTCCAGGCCGCGCACCCGTAGGACGTGCAACACCCGGGCCTTCTCGGTGAGTTGGAGGCGTACGACGTCCTCGGCCGTGGCCGGGCGGTACTCCTGCGCGACCACGAGCCCGGTCGCCTCGCGCTCCATCGCGCGCGCCCACTCGGCGAAGCTGCGCAGCTCCGCGAAGCTCTGGCTGCGGCGGCTGGCCAGCACCATCCGGCGGGCGCCCTGGCGGGAGCCGATCAGCCCCTCGGCGGTGAGGGCCGCGACGGCCTGGCGGACCGTGCCGCGTGAGACGCCGTACTGCGCCGCGAGGTCCGTCTCCGCGGGCAGCCGGCTGCCGACTGTGTACTCCTCGCGGTCGATGGCTTTTCGCAGCTCGTCGGCGATCTCCTCGTGTCGCGCCGTCATGCTTCCCCTCCGAATTGACCACTGTGCACAGCGTGAGCAGCGTAGTCGAGTTCCTTCGGTGATCCGTGTCAGCCAGGAGTGTGCAGAGAAGAAGGGGTCACGGTTTCGCCAATGTTTACGAACAAGACACCATCGGCGGGCGTACTGAGGCCAACTTGTTCAGACAAGTTCTCCGCTCTGCTCTAACCCTCGTGCGCACCCCTGGAGAGACCGTGACCGTGTCCCCGCCGAGAAACGCCGTCCTGGGTGGTTCCCTCGCCGTCGTCGCCGCGCTGGCCCTGAGTGCCTGTGGCGCCGCTCCCACCAACTCGTCGACCACCGCCGACGGCAAGAACGCCGCCACCGCCACCTCCGCCGCCGACTTCGGCGGGCTCGCCGCCCTGGAGAAGGCCGCCAAGAAGGAGGGCACGCTCCACATCATCGCGGTGCCCCGTGACTGGGCCAACTACGGTGCCATCATCGACGGCTTCACCAAGAAGTACGGCATCAAGATCACGGACGAGAACCCGGACGGCTCCAGCCAGGACGAGATCAACGCCGTGACCTCCCGCAAGGGCCAGGACCGCGCGCCCGACGTCCTCGACCTCGGCTCCTCGTTCGCGCTCAGCGCCGCCCAGCAGGGCCTGCTCGCGCCGTACAAGGTCGCCTCCTTCGACCAGATCCCCGAGGGGCAGAAGGACCCGAAGGGGCAGTGGTTCAACGACTACGGCGGCTACATCTCCATCGGCTGCGACGCCAAGCGCGTGAAGACCTGTCCGACCACCTTCGCGGACCTGCTGAAGCCGCAGTACAAGGGCCAGGTCGCCCTCAACGGCAACCCCACCAAGTCGGGTTCGGCCTTCGGCGGCGTCTACGCGGCGTCGCTCGCCAACAAGGGCTCCTTCGACGACATCCAGCCCGGCCTGGACTTCTTCGGCAAGCTGAAGAAGAACGGCAACTACACGCCCGTCGAGTCCACCCCGGCCACCGTCGAGAAGGGCGAGACGCCCATCTCCATCGACTGGGACTACCTCAACGCCGGTTACGCCGACGAGTTCAAGTCCAAGGGCGTCGACTGGAAGGTCTCCATCCCGACCGACGGCCAGTACGCGCAGTACTACTCGCAGGCCATCAACAAGGACGCCCCGCACCCGGCGGCCGCCCGCCTGTGGCAGGAGTACCTGTACAGCGCCGAGGGCCAGAACCTGTGGCTCAAGGGGTACGCGCGCCCGGTGCTGATGACCTCCATGGAGTCGGCCGGCACGCTCGACAAGACCGCCGCCGCCAAGCTCCCGCAGGTCACCGGCACGCCGTCCTTCCCGACCGAGGCCCAGCAGAGCAAGGCCAAGACGGTCATCGCGTCCGGCTGGGCGAAGGCCGTCTCCGGATGACGGCCACGCTCACGCGGGCCGACGTGGTTGCCGCCGCTTCCTCGAAGCGGCGGCGCCGCGTCCCCGGCTGGATAGCCGTGGTCCCGCTGCTCGTGTTCGTCGCGGTCGCCTTCGGCGTGCCCGCCATCGCGATGCTGAACGGCGCCTTCACCGTCAAGAACCAGACGACGGGCGCCACTTCGTACAGCACCGTCAACCTGACCGACTCGCTCCAGGGCGCCTATTTCACCGCACTGGTCGGCAGCGTCAAGCTGTCCGCCCTCTCGGCCGCCCTCGGCACCCTGCTCGGTCTCCCGCTCGCGCAGGTCGTCGTCACCTCCCGCTTCCGCGCGCTGCGCGAGGCCGTCCTCACCGCCTCCGGCGTTCTCGCCAACTTCGGCGGTGTCCCGCTGGCCTTCGCGTTCGTCGCCACCCTCGGCAACGCCGGTGTGCTGACCACCCACCTGGGCCTCAAGGACAAGGGCTGGGACCTCTACAGCTTCTCGGGTCTCGTCCTCGTCTACCTGTACTTCCTCATCCCGCTGATGGTCCTCACCATCACCCCGGCCCTGGAGGGCCTGCGCACCCAGTGGCGCGAGGCCGCCGCGAACAACGGCGCCACCGGCGTGCAGTACTGGCGGCACGTGGCCCTGCCGGTGCTGCTGCCCTCGCTGCTCGGCGGGTTCGTCCTCCTCTTCGGCAGCGCCTTCGCGGCGTACGCCACCGCCGCGGCCATGGTGGGCAGTTCGATCCCGCTGGTCACCCTGCAGATCGCCGACGCCATCTCCGGCAATGTGCTGGTCGGCCAGGAGAACGTGGCCCTCGCCCTCAGCCTCGACATGGTCCTGGTCGCGGGCCTGGTCATGGCCGTGTACCTGCCCCTGCAACGACGGAGCGCGCGATGGCTGGACGCCTGAACATCTGGCGGTGGGTCGTCCTCGGCCTCGCCGCCCTGTACTTCCTGGTGCCGCTCGCCGCGTCGGTCGTCTTCACGGTCGACGTGCCCGGGGAGGGCGTCACCTTCGACGCCTACACCCAGATCGTCTCCGCCGACGGCTTCACCTCCAGCCTGGTGCTCTCGCTGGAACTCGCCGCCGCCACCATCGCCGTCGTCCTGCTCCTGATGGTGCCCGCCATGGTCGCGCTACGGCTGGGCGCGCCCCGGCTGCGCCCGGTCGTCGAGGTGATCTGCTCGCTGCCGCTGGTGGTGCCGCCGATCGCGTTCGTCGCCGGTATCGCCACGGTCCTCAAGTGGGGCCCCGACTACCTCTCCCGCACCCCGTTGTTCGAGACCTTCGTCGCCATCCAGAACCCGAGCTTCCCGTTCATCCTCGTCCTCGCCTACGTCGTCATGGCGCTGCCGTTCGTGTACCGGGCGCTGGACTCCGGGCTGCGCGCGATCGACGTGAAGACCCTCGTCGAGGCCGCCCGCAGCTGCGGCGCGGGCTGGCCGCAGGCGCTGGTACGGGCCGTACTGCCCAATCTGCGCGGGGCGTTGCTCAACGCGTCCTTCCTGACGCTGGCGCTGGTGCTGGGCGAGTTCACCGTGGCCCAGCTGCTCGGCTTCCAGCCCTTCGCCGTGTGGATCTACAGCGTCGGCGGGTCCAACGCCCAGCTCTCCGTCGCCGTCTCCGTGCTCAGCCTGGTCGTCACCTGGGCACTCCTCCTCACGCTCGCCGGTGTCGGCGGACGTGACAAAACCGCTTCGTCCCGGGGATGAACCATGACCGCCACCACGCTTGAGAAAACCACGACGGAGAACGCCGCCACCGTCGAATTCCGGGGCCTGCGCCGGGAGTTCGGCCCGACGGTCGCCCTCGACGGACTCGACCTGACCGTCAACCCCGGCGAGTTCCTGGCCCTGCTCGGCCCCTCCGGCTGCGGCAAGACCACCGCGCTGCGCATGCTCGCGGGCTTCGAACACCCCACCTCCGGCGAGGTGTTGGTGGACGGCAAGGACGTCACCGACGTGCCCGCGCACCGCCGCGACGCCGGGATGGTCTTCCAGTCGTACAGCCTCTTCCCGCATCTCAACGCGCTCGACAACGTCGCCTTCGGACTGCGCATGCGCAAGGTCCGTACGGCCGAACGGCGGTCCCGTGCAGCCGAGTTGCTCGACCTCGTCGGGCTCGGCGACAAGGGCGAGCGCTTCCCGCACCAGCTCTCCGGCGGCCAGCAGCAGCGCGTCGCACTGGCCCGCGCGCTCGCCCTGCGCCCGCGCGTGCTGCTGCTGGACGAGCCGCTGTCGGCGCTCGACGCCAAGGTGCGGCTGACCCTGCGCGAGGAGATCCGCCGCCTCCAGCAGGAACTCGGCATCACCACCCTCTTCGTGACGCACGATCAGGAAGAGGCCCTGTCCATCGCCGACCGGGTCGCCGTGATGCGTGCCGGAAAGCTCGAACAGTGCGCCGCACCGGCCGAGTTGTACGGCCGGCCCACGACCGCGTTCGTCGCCGAGTTCGTCGGCACGATGAGCCGCCTCCCGGGGCACCTCACGGACGGCACGGTGGAGGTGCTCGGCCAGCGGCTGCCGGTCGACGGCGAGGCACCGGCAGGACCCGAAGTCGACGTGCTGGTACGGCCCGAGGCGATCCACGTGAACGCCGACGACGCCGGAGACGCGCGTGTCATCGGTACCGCCTTCCTCGGCGCGGTCGTCCGGGTCACCGTACGGCTCGGCGACGGCACCGAGGTCAAGGCCGACCTGCCCACGCACGAGGCCACCACGCTGGGTGCCGGAGTCGCCGTGACGGTGTCGCTGCCGGAACGGCCGGTACTCGTGGCGGAACGCATCAACCCGTAGGGCCATAGTGGCCCCTGCAGTGCCCGTACTGAAAGAGAGAAACGTGACCCCCCACAACCAACTCCCGCTCCAGGCCGTCCTGTTCGACATGGACGGAACGCTCGTCGACACCGAGCGGCTGTGGTGGGAGGCGGTGGAGCAGGTCGCGGGCAGAACCCTCACCGACGCGGACCAGTCGGAGGTGCTCGGCCGCCCGGTCGAGCACACCGCCGACTGGCTCGCCACCACCACGGGCGCGTCGGCGACGGACCTCGCGGCCGAACTGCACCGGGAGTTCGCCGCCCGCGTCCGCACCGGCATCGTGCCCCGACCCGGCGCGCTCGACCTCCTCGACGCCCTCGCCCGCGACGGCGTCCCCACGGCCCTGGTCACCGCGTCCCCCCGCGCGGTCGCCGACACCGTCCTCGACGCCCTCGGCGCGAGCCGCTTCGCCGTCTCCGTCACCGCCGACGACACCGGGCCCACCAAGCCCGCCCCCGACCCCTACCTCGCCGCCTGCCGTGCCCTCGGCGTCGACCCGGCCGCCTGCGTGGCCGTCGAGGACACCCAGACCGGCGTCAGCTCCGCCGAGGCGGCCGGCTGCGCGGTCCTCGCCGTACCGTCGCTGGCCCCGATCGACACGGCCCCCGGCCGGACCGTACGAGCGAGCCTCGCCGGCATCACCCCGGCGGACCTGCGCGCGATGGTGACGTCCGGCTCGGCACCTGAACTACGCGTGTTGACCTGGAACCTCTGGCTCGGCGGCAGCAAGGTCGACGACCACCGGGCCAAACAGCTGAAGGTCATCGCGGAGACCGGCGCGGACGTGGTCGGCCTCCAGGAGACCGGCGGCACCGCCGCCGAGGAACTGGCCGAGGCGCTCGGCTGGCACCACCACCGGGCCGGCGAGAACCTCGGCGTGATCAGCCGCCACCCGATCACCGCCCGCTTCGGCGACCCGGACGTCGGCTTCTACGGCGCCGCCGGGGTACGGATCGCCGTCGCAGGGGGCCGCGAGATCGACCTGTGGACCTGCCACCTCGACTACACGCCCTACGGCCCCTACGAATCCGCCTTCGACGGGCTCCCGGCCGCCGACCTGATCGCCCACGAGAAGGTACGGCTCGCCCAGATGCGGGACACCCTGGACCGGATCGCGGACGCGGCCGAGGACGCCGTACCCGTCGTCCTGGTCGGCGACTTCAACAGCCCCTCGCACCTGGACTGGCCGGACGTCGAGTGGCCGGTCACGAAGGCGGCGGCGGACGCGGGCCTGCGCGACTCCTACCGGGAGGCCAACCCGGACCCGGTCGCTGAGCCCGGTCACACCTGGTCGCCGATCCACCCCGTGAACGAGGACGGCAGCGGGCGCCCCGAGCCGCAGGACCGCATCGACTACGTCCTGCACCGGGGCCTGACCGTGCTCGACTCCCGCACGTTCGTCACCGGCACCCCGAGCCCGTGGCCCGACGTGTCCGCCAACTGCTGGCCCTCGGACCACGCGGCCGTCCTCACGGTCTTCGCGGTGCCCAACCGCTAGGGCCTGCGCCAGGTCCTGTCAGGGATTCCAGAAGAACGACACATGCGCGCGGTCGAAGCGGCGCTCGACCAGATCCTGCCGCGGGATCACCCAGTGCAGGGTGGAACCCTCCCGGCCGTCGAGCCCGATGTCCCACTGGGCGAGCAGCACCCACTCCTCGGGGGCGGGCAGCTCCGTGGCGTCTCCCCGGAACCGTCGCGCGTCCTTCGCCTCGTCGGCGGCGTCCATGACGGGGTCCGTCTCCGTGCACTCGTGGGAGGCGTACCCGCCGATGTGCAGCGGTCCTCGGACCAGATCAGGAAGTGGGACGCCATGGAGACATCGGGCGCCAGCCGCAGCTCCTCCTGCGGGAACTGCTCGCAGACAAGGTCTCCGTAGGCGTAGTTGTTCTTCGTGATCCGCTCCTCGACGGGTGTCCCCTCGGGGATGTACACGACCTCTCCGGCCGGTGCGCTGTAGTCCGGCAGCTCGGGAAGGCCGAAGAGCAGCAGGCGGCCGTCGGCAGGCAGTGGAAGGCCCGTCACCTCCTCCGGCAGGGCCGCGCAGTCGAGGGTGGCGAGTAACGGGAACCAGGGGTCGGGGACGTCGGCCGGCAACAGCAGCGGCCCGCCGAACCTGCCGACCACCGGCCCGTCCCCACGGGTGACGAGGGTCCCGCACGGACGGGCGGCGGCGATCCACCCCTCGACGTCCTGGGGCGGTATCCCGCGCCGCAGCGCCTCCGCACGGAACGGCTCGAGCCGGTTGATCGGTTCAGGATTCACGGGCGGAAACCTATGCCCTACGACTGACAACGGGTCCGCCGCACCGGAACGGCCGGTGCGCAACGAATCGCCGCCCCACCCCGCCCGCACGCAACAAAACGCTCACCGGCGCGCAACGGCTCCTTCTTGTCCGGCCCAGCTCCTCGGCCGTACCGTCTAGGTGGCCCCAATAAGGGGACTCTTCAGTCTTTTCGTACCCGTGAGGACCACGCATGCGCACCGCCCTCCTCCAGAGCTCCGGCCGCCCCGGCTCCGTCGTCGAGAACCTCAAGGTCCTCGACGAGGCCGCCGGCCGGGCCGCGGCCGGCGGTGCCGCGCTGCTCGCCGCGCCGGAGATGTTCCTCACCGGATACGCGATCGGCGACGACATCGGCCGCCTCGCCGAACCCGCCGACGGCGACTCCGCCGACACGATCGCCGAGATCGCCGGCCGCCACGGGCTCGCGATCACCTACGGCTACCCGGAGCGCGACGGCGACGCCGTCCACAACTCCGCCCAGCTGATCTCCGCCGACGGCGACCGCCTCGCCAACTACCGCAAGACCCACCTCTTCGGCGACTTCGAGCGCGCCCACTTCACCCCCGGCGAACAGCCCGTCGTCCAGGCCGAGTTGAACGGCCTGACCATCGGCCTGATGATCTGCTACGACGTCGAGTTCCCGGAGCCGGTCCGCGCCCACGCCCTCGCGGGCACCGACCTGCTGCTCGTCCCGACGGCGAACATGCACCCGTTCCAGCTGGTCGCCGACTCCGTGGTCCCGGTGCGGGCCTGGGAGAACCAGATGTACGTGGCGTACATCAACCGCATCGGCCTGGAAGGGGAGTTCGACTTCTTCGGCCTCTCCACGCTCGCCGGTCCGGACGGAGTCGCCCGCACCAAGGCCGGCCGCGGCGAGGAACTGCTCCTCGGCGACGTCGACCCCGCGTTCCTCGCCGAGTCCCGCGCGGCGAACCCGTATCTGCAGGACCGCCGCCCCGGCCTCTACGGGTCCCTGGCCTGAATCCCCCCTGCCTTTCCCGCACTCGTTCTTGTTCAGCTAGGAGTCCCTACCCCATGACGTCCACGGTGCCCAACGCCGTCCAGCACGCCGACGAGCGACAGCCGCCGATCACCATGTTCGGGCCGGACTTCCCCTACGCCTACGACGACTTCCTCGCCCACCCGGCGGGCCTCGGCCAGATACCCGCGACCGAGCACGGCACCGAAGTCGCGGTGATCGGGGGCGGGTTGTCCGGCATCGTGGCCGCCTACGAGCTGATGAAGATGGGCCTCAAGCCCGTCGTCTACGAGGCCGACCAGATCGGGGGCCGGTTGCGCACCGTCGGCTTCGACGGCTGCGACCCCTCCCTCACCGCCGAGATGGGCGCGATGCGCTTCCCGCCCTCCTCCACCGCGCTCCAGCACTACATCGACCTGGTCGGACTTGAGACCCGCCCGTTCCCCAACCCCCTTGCGGAGGCGACCCCTTCGACGGTTGTCGACCTCAAGGGCGAGTCCCACTACGCGACCACCGTGGACGACCTCCCGCAGGTCTACCGCGATGTGATGCACGCCTGGAACGCCTGCCTCGAAGAGGGCGCCGACTTCTCCGACATGAACCGCGCCATGCGCGAACGCGATGTCCCGCGCATCCGCGAGATCTGGTCGAGGCTCGTCGAGAAGCTCGACAACCAGACCTTCTACGGCTTCCTCTGCGACTCCGAGTCCTTCAAGTCCTTCCGGCACCGCGAGATCTTCGGCCAGGTCGGTTTCGGCACGGGCGGCTGGGACACCGACTTCCCCAACTCGATCCTCGAAATCCTGCGCGTCGTCTACACCGAGGCCGACGACCACCACCGCGGCATCGTCGGCGGCTCCCAGCAACTCCCGCTCCGCCTCTGGGACCGCGAGCCGCAGAAGATCGTCCACTGGCCCTACGGCACCTCGCTGGCATCCCTGCACGTGGGCGGCGAACCCCGTCCCGCCGTGACCCGGCTGCACCGCACGGCCGGCAACGGGATCACGGTGACGGACGCGGCAGGCGACATCCGCACCTACCGGGCGGCGATCTTCACCGCCCAGTCCTGGATGCTGCTCTCGAAGATCGCCTGTGACGACTCGCTCTTCCCGATCGACCACTGGACGGCGATCGAGCGCACCCACTACATGGAGTCCAGCAAGCTCTTCGTGCCCGTCGACCGGCCGTTCTGGCTGGACAAGGACGAGGAGACCGGCCGGGACGTCATGTCGATGACCCTCACCGACCGTATGACGCGCGGGACTTACCTCCTCGACGACGGTCCGGACAAGCCCGCCGTCATCTGTCTCTCGTACACCTGGTGCGACGACAGCCTCAAGTGGCTGCCGTTGTCCGCCAACGAGCGGATGGAGGTCATGCTGAAGTCGCTCGGCGAGATCTACCCGAAGGTCGACATCAGGAAGCACGTCATCGGCAACCCGGTGACCGTCTCCTGGGAGAACGAGCCCTACTTCATGGGCGCGTTCAAGGCCAACCTGCCCGGCCACTACCGCTACCAGCGGCGCCTGTTCACCCACTTCATGCAGGACCGGCTGCCCGAGGACAAGCGGGGCGTCTTCCTCGCCGGCGACGACATCTCCTGGACGGCCGGCTGGGCCGAGGGCGCCGTCCAGACCGCGCTGAACGCGGTCTGGGGCGTCATGCACCAGCTCGGCGGCACGACCGACCCGACCAACCCCGGTCCCGGGGACGTCTACGACGCGATCGCGCCGGTCGAACTGCCGGAGGACTGAGGGGAGTTCAGACCCCGGCCGCGCGGGCCGCCGTGTACAGCTCGGCGGCGAGGTCCTTGAGTTCCTCGGCGTCCCGCGGGGCACCGGCGAACTCGAAGAAGTACTCGTCGAGACCGACCTCGACATGCGCCACGAGATCGGTCACGATCTGGTCGAAGTTGCCGTGGAACGGCGGGCGTTCCGCGCCCTCGTACGCCTTGGGCGTGTACCGCAGGTTGATCCGGGCCACCGACTGGATGGGCTCGGTACGGCCGCGCTCGGCGGCCAGTTCGCGCAACGTCCGCCACTCGGCGGCCAGTTGCTCGGCGCCCATGGCCACCGGCTGCCAGCCGTCGGCGTGGTCGACGAGACGGATCCTCGCCTTCTTGCTCATCGCGGGCAGCAGCACGGGGATCGGCCGGGCGGGCTTCGGGCCGACCACCGACGAGTTGACGGTGCTCAGCTCACCCTCGTGCACCACCGGGTCCGGGCCCCACACCGCGCGGCACACGGCGAGAACCTCGTCCAGGGTCTTGCCGCGGTCCTTGAACGGGGCGACCCCGGCCGCCGCGTACTCGTCGAGCGACCAGCCGGTGCCGAGCCCGGCCACCACCCGGCCGCCGCTCGCCGCGTCCAACGTGCCGAGCGTCCTGGCCAGTTGGAACGGGCCGTGCAGCGGGGCCACCAGGACACTGGTGCCGAGCCGGGCCCGCCGGGTGGCCGACACGGCCAACGCCAGCGTCACAAGCGGCTCGGCGACCGAGCGGTACTCGTCGGGCCACGGGACGCCCTCCATGCCGTAGAGCCCCTGTGTCGCGGGTTCCGGGAAGAGCGCGCGTTCGAAGACCCACAGGCTTTCGTAGCCGATCTCCTCGGCCGCGCGGGCCACGTCCGGGACGTCCTCGCCGATGTCGTACTGCCGTGTCTGGGGAAGAGTGAGACCCAGCTTGGTGGCCATGCTCGTGCTCCTTCGCATCAGGCATTTCAGCCGTCAACGTAACCCTCGCGGCGCCGCACGGCGGGCTCTGTCCCTCTGTATGGCCGGATCAGTCCGGCAGTGGCGTGAGCATCATCCGGCCCGCGAGTCCCACCGCCGCGTCCAGCCGTTCGGTGAACTCCTCGGCGACATCGGGCAGTCCGCGCAGCGCCCACAGGGCCCGGGCCGCCGTCCAGGTGGCGTCGCGGGCGCGCTCCAGACTCCACGAGCCGAGCAGATGCGTCAGCGGATCGGCGATCTGGAACAGGTCGGGACCCGGCATCAGCTCTTCGCGGATGCGCTCCTCCAGCGAGACGAGGAGATCGCCCACGCGGTCGAACTCGTCCTCCAGGTCGGCCGGTTCGCAGTCGAGCGTACGACAGGCGTCCACGACGGCGAGCGCGAGATCGTGGCCGATGTGCGCGTTGATGCCCGACAGGGCGAACTGCAGCGGACGTACCCCGGGATGGCGGCGCAGCTGGAACAGCGGGCGCCAACAGGCGGGCGCGCGGCGCCCGTTGGCGACCGCGTCGACGGCCGCCAGATAGCGTTCCGCGAACCGTACGTCCAGCGTGATCGCGGCCCGTTCGTCCGTGAACCGCCCGGTGTCGACGTTCCGGTCTACGGCCTCCGTGACGGCGAGGTAGACGCGGTTGAACACCGCGATCCCGTCCCGGGCGGGCAGCTCCTCGTCGAGCGTGCGCAGCCGGGAGACGACCTTGTCCACGGGTGTGGTGAAGTGTGCCAATTGCCCCATGGGGGCAGCGTCCCAGTCCTAGGCTGGCCGAGGTGGTACCGGGCCCGACACTTCCCCAGAACGGGGGAACGGGTGCGGTGCGAGGGGGCAGCGTGTCAGGTTCGCGTGGCCGACGGCGGAGCCGGGCCGCCCGGCGGAGCGTGCTGGTCGTGGCCGCGTCGGTCGTGGTCGCGGTCGGCACGGTGACCGGGATGATCAGGGCGCTGGACGACGAGCGCGGCACGGACCGGGCCCGGCCGGACGCGAGCGGTGCGACACTGCTGGTGCCGCTGCCCGACGTGCCGTCGGTGTCGAACTCACCGTCCCCCAAAGCGAGTTCGTCCACCCGCCCGAAGAAGACCGCCGCGACCGGCACCGTGCGGAAGCCGCGACGGACCGCCACCGTCTCTCCCCGTCTCTACCGCCACCCGGAGTCCCAGGTCCTCGACTGGGTCCGCGCCCACCCCGACGACCCCCGCACCGAGGTCATAGCCGACCGGATCGCCGACCGGCCCGCGGCCGTGTGGTTCGCGGATTTCACGCCGTCGACGATCGCCTCCCGGGTCCGCGCGGTCACTTCGGGCGCCGCCGCCCAGGGCCGGGTGCCGGTCGTCGTGCCGTACGCGATCCCGGACCGGGACTGCGGAGGGGCCTCCGAGGGCGGGGCGGGCGACTTCGCCGCGTACGACGCGTGGATCGACGACTTCGCGGCCGGGCTCGGCTCCGGGGAGGTCGTCGTGATCCTGGAACCCGACTCCATAGCCCAGTCCGACTGCCTCTCCGACGGTCAACGCGCCGACCGTTTCGCGGCGTTGGCCCGCGCGGGCCGCGTTCTGAAGGCCGCCGACCCGAAGGCCCGCGTGTACTACGACGCGGGCCACTCCGACTGGAACCCGGCCGGGCAGCAGGCGTCCCTGCTCAAGCAGGCGGGTGCGGCCTCCGCCTCCTCCTCCGACGGGATCTTCAGCAACGTCTCGAATTTCCACGCCACTTCGGCCGAGATCGCCTACGACCGTCAGGTCCTCGACGCCCTCGGCGGTCCCGCGGGCCTCGGCGCCGTCATCGACACCAGCCGCAACGGCAACGGAGCCCCGGCCGACGGCCAGTGGTGCGACCCGGCGGGCCGGAAGATCGGCCGGGCGCCGACCCTCGACACCGGGGAGGCGCGGATCGACGGCTATCTGTGGGTCAAGCTGCCGGGGGAGTCGGACGGTTGCAGGGGCGCGGCCGGCACCTTCACGGCGTCGTACGCCTACGACTTGGCGCGCTGAACTTCATCTCCGTATGTGAATCCGGTCCGGACCATTGTCATGGCCGGTGCATAGCCCTACGCTCACACGGTTCCATTCATGAACATAGTTCATATACATGATTGGAGTCGGTGTATGAGTGCCAGACCCCGCCTCGGTGTTCTGCTCGCGGCCGTGGCCGTACTGACAGCCGTGTTCGTCCCCTCCGCCTCCGCGCACGCGGCGCCCGCCGTCCCGGAGACCGCCGTCCTCGACGGCGCCCGCCTCCAGCAGACCAAGCTCCGACTGGACCGCGGAGACCCCCAACTCCGGCGCGCCCTGCGGAACTTGACGATCCGCGCCGACAACTGGCTGCACCAGGGCCCCTGGACGGTCGTTGACAAGTCAAAACCCGCCCCCGGCGGCGATGTTCACGACTACCTGAGCCAGGCCCCGTACTGGTGGCCCACGACCACCCCGACCGCCGCAAACCCCTGGGGCTGCCCGTACGTCCAGCGCGACGGACAGCGCAACCCCGAGGTCGACACGGGAACCGACCGCCAGGACGTCGAGAAGGTCTTCGACTCGACCTACGACCTCGCGCTCGCCTGGTACTACACCGGCGACAAGCGCTACGCGCAGAAGGCCGACCAGGTCCTGCGCACCTGGTTCCTCGATCCGGCCACCAGGATGAACCCCAACCTGAACCACGCCCAGTTCATCCCCTGCAAGTACGACGGCCGCGCCATCGGCATCATCGACTTCTCGCAGTCGTACACCAGCGTCGTCGACGCCATCGCGATCCTCGGCACCGGCGCCCCCGGCTGGACGAAGACCGACCGCGCCGCGATGACCCAATGGAACTCCGAGTTCCTCGGCTGGCTGAAGAACAACCCCTTCGGCAAGGAGGAGGGCGCCGCCGCCAACAATCACGGCACCTTCTACGACATGGAGTTGGCCGCCCTCGCCTATGCGACCGGCGACAAGGCGCTGGCCAGGCAGACCGTGCTGGACGCCCGCGCCAAACGCGTCGACCCCCAGATCGCGGGCGACGGCAGCCAGCCGCAGGAGCTGGCGCGGACCCGGAGTTGGCACTACTCGACCTTCGACCTCGTCGCGTACACCCGGCTCGCGGCCGTCGGCCGGCATGTCGGTGTGAACCTGTGGAGCTATCAAGGCCCGGACGGGCAGGGCCTGTTGAAGGCGGTGGACTATCTGCTGCCCGCCGCGACCGGAGCCGCCGCGTGGTCGCATCCCGAGCTGGAGTTCTACCGCTACGCGGCGAGCGACATCGTGCACGCGGCGGCCGACGCGGGCGACGCGCGGGCCAGGGCCGCCGTACCGAAGCTGGAGGCGCCGCCCGGCGGTGACCTGTGGGCGCTGCGCCCGGCGGCCGAACAGCTGGACTCGATCACCGGCTGACCGGACCTCGAACCCCGTCTGCCGTCGGTCGACCGGCCCGCTCGGCCTGGGCCCACTCGAACAGGGGTTCCTGAGCGGTCGCTTAGAATGGGGCGTCCCCACAGTCTCCACCGCCCCACTCAGCACCGCTCGGGAGCCCCGCCGTGACCGTCGAAAGCCCGCCTGCCACCGTCCTCACCCACGGCCGGCTCATCCCCGTAGCCGTCCACTTCGACGACCTCGACGCCCTCGGCATGCTGCACAACGCCCGCTACCCGCTCCTCGTCGAGCGCGCCTGGACCGAGCTGTGGCAGGAGCACGGCGTCAGCTTCGACGGTGACTGGGCGACCGCCGGCGACGCCTGCAACGTGGTGAAGGAACTGCTGATCAGCTACGAGGCGCCGGTCACCAGGCCCGGCAGTTACGCTGTCCACCTGTGGCTGGACCGGCTCGGCACCACCGGCCTCACCTACGGTTTCCGGCTCTGCTCGGCGGACGGCTCGGTGACGTACGCGAACGGCACCCGGGTGCTGGTCCGGCTGGACGCCGAGACGCTGCGCCCCGCGCCCTGGAGCGAGGCGTTCAGAGCTGCCGGTCGGGCACTGCTGCGCTCGGAGCGCTGACCTTCGGCCGGTCCCGGTCCCCGGCGCGCAGCACACCCGCGAACACCGCGAGCCCACCCGCCAACACCGTCACCAGGCAGAACGACACCACCAGGCTCGTCGCCTGCGCGACCCCGCCGATCAGGCTCGGCGCGATCAGCCCCGAGGTGTAGGTGATCGTCGCCACGCCCGCGATGGCCTGGCTCGGGTTGGGCCCGCTGCGACCCGCCGCCGCGAAGCACAGCGGGACGACCACGGCGATGCCGAGACCGAGCAGCGCGAAGCCGCCCATCGCCAGCGCCGGGCTGTCCGCCACGACGATCAGCAGCCCGCCGCACACGGCCAGCACCCCGCCCGCGCGGACCGTACGCACCGAGCCGAAGCGGTTCACCACCGCGTCGCCCACCAGTCGGGCCACCGCCATCGTCAGCATGAAACCGGTCGTCGAGGCCGCCGCGAGCCCGGCCGACGTGCCCAGCTGATCGTGCAGGTACACCGCCGACCAGTCCAGACTGGCCCCCTCCGCGAACACCGCGCAGAAGCCCACCGCGCCGATGAGCAGCGCCGACCGGGGCGGCAGCGTGAAGCGGGGCGGTGCCTCCTCCTCCACCCCCGGCTGGATGTCGAGCACCCAGCGACAGGCGGTCACGCCGAGCAGGGTGAGGATCACGGCCGCGATGAGATGGTGCACGCGCGCGTCCGAACCGAGGTGCGCCGCGAGGGTGCCGCCCGCCGAGCCGATCAGGGCGCCCGCGCTCCACATGCCGTGCAGACTCGACATGATCGACTTGTCGAGGAGGCGCTCGATCTCGACCCCGAGCGCGTTCATCGCGACATCGGCCATGCCCGCGCTCGCCCCGTACGTGAACATCGCCAGGCACAGGGTGACCAGGTTCGGTGCGAGGGACGGCAGCACCAGGGACATCGTCCACAGCGAGATCAGCCCGCGCAGCGCCGTACGGCTGCCGAACCGGTGGGTGATCCAACCGGCCAGCGGCATCGAGCAGGAGGCGCCGAACGCGCCGAAGGCGAGCGCGAAACCGAGCCAGCCGGCGGCGACGTGCGCATGCTCCTGGATCCACGGCACCCGGGTCGCGAACGAGCCGGTGACCGCGCCGTGCACGGTGAAGACGGCCGCCACGGCGTACCGGGCGCGCTTCACCTCGCGTCGGTCGTAGACCACTTCGCTCATTGTCCGGCCCCTCCTGCCGTTCGGATTCCCGTCCCCGTCCCCACCTGCGCCGCGTAAACTATCAGGAACCCTGCCTGATAGATAGAGAATTACCGGCCGCCCGTCGCGCGCCCCCGATCTGGGAGGATTCCCGGCATGCCCGCATCCCCGAGCACCGCCCGGGCCATCAACGACCGGCTCGCCCTGCGTCTCCTGCAGCGCGAAGGCCCGCTGACGGCAGGGCAGTTGAAGCAGCTCACCGGACTGTCCAGGCCCACCGTCGCCGACCTCGTCGAACGCCTCACGGCCTCCGGACTGATCGAGATGGTCGGCGAGTCGGGGGCCCAACGGCGCGGCCCGAACGCCCGGTTGTACGGCATCGTCGGCGACCGCGCCCATCTGGCCGCGCTGGACGTCCGCCTGGAGAGCGTCTCCGTCCTCGTCTCCGACCTGGTCGGCCGGGTCCTCGCGGAGGCGTCCGTGCCGATCGACGCCGACGCGGGAACGGGGCCGGCGGTGGAGCAGGCCGTCGCGCTGGTGGAGCGGGCGGTGAAGGAGGCGGGGTCGGGGTCGGGGCCAACTGGGCCTGGCGATAAGGGTGTTCAGCGCCGCGAGTGGGGCAGTCTGCACACGGTCGGCATCGGCGCACCCGGTCTGATCGACCCGGCCACGGGTGAACTCCGGAACACCACCGGCCTGCCCGCGTGGCACCGCAGTCTGGTGGGCGCTCTCCAGGAACGGCTGCCCGACGCCCGTGTCGTGGTCGAGAACGAGACCAACCTCGCGGCCCTGGCGGAGATGCGCGACGGCGCGGCCCGGGACCGGGACACCTTCGTCCTCCTCTGGCTGGACATGGGCATCGGCGCCGCGGTGGTCCTGGACGGCGTACTGCGCAGGGGGTCGTCCGGCGGCGCGGGCGAGATCGGCTTCCTGCCGGTGCCGGGCACCCGGGGCATCCCTTCGGCGACGGACTGCGAAGGGGGCTTCCACTCGCTGGCCGGGGCCGCCGCGGTGCTCGAACTGGCCCGGGAGTGCGGGGTGTTGGGCGTCGGCGGCGCGGGGGAGCGGGCGACCGCGGCGGAGGTCGTGCGGTGGGCGGTCGCGACCGTGGCCGACGGCGACGCGGAGGCTGTGCCGCCGGACGCCCCGCGAGGCGCCCCCGCTCCCCGGCGGATCCACGCCCGTGCCGCCCGCTTCCTGGACACCCTCGCCGAGCGCCTCGCCCTCGGTGTCGCGTCCGTCGTCGCGCTGCTGGACCCCGGGTGCGTGGTCCTCGGCGGCGAGGTCGGGCAGGCCGGCGGCGACGAACTCGCCGTACGCGTGGCCGAACGGATCGCCCTCATGTCACCCCTGCCCGCAGAGGTGCGTCCCAGCGTGCTCGGCGATGGAGCCGTTCTGCGCGGCGCGCTGCTGACCGCGCAGGACGGCGCGCAGGACGAGCTGTTCGGCTGAGAGGCCCGGCGGTGGGCAAGGGCCGTCGTCACCACCGCCGGACCGGTCCAGGGGTGTCCCGTCCGGCGATCCGGAAAGGACTAGACCAGATGATCCAGCAGGTGAGGGCCCCTTGAGAAGTCCATCGGCGCTCTCTGTGAGCCAGCCCACACGCTTCACCTGGATGGACCCTTGCCGGGCGTGGCACACTTGCCCTGTACCAGAAGCAGCGCACTCCGGGGTCGGTGAAAGTCCGAACCGGCGGTTACAGTCCGCGACCCGTCCGCTTCCAGCGGCCGGTTGACCAGGTGAAATTCCTGGACCGACGGTTAAAGTCCGGATGGGAGGCAGTGCGCGGCGGGCGGGCATTCGTGCGCGCCGCCGTATTGGCTTGTCCTGTGTGGACGGGTTCTGTCCGGCGTCGCTCAAGGTGCTTCCGTTCGTTTCATTCTGTCGTCTTCGACAGGCCCCGGAGTCCGTGCCCCGATGTGGCAGGAGGACCCGGGAAGTGTTCACCGGAATCGTCGAAGAGCTGGGTGAGGTCACCGCCGTCGAGAGTCTCGACGACGCCTCCCGCTTTCGTCTGCGCGGCCCGATCGTCACCGAGGGCGCGAAGCACGGCGACTCCATCGCCGTGAACGGCGTCTGTCTCACCGTCGTCGAGCACGAGGGTGACGAGTTCACCGCCGACGTCATGGCCGAGACCCTGAACCGCTCCAGCCTCGGCGCCCTCGCCGTGGGCTCCCGGGTCAACCTCGAACGCCCCATGGCACTCGGCGCCCGCCTCGGCGGACACATCGTGCAGGGCCATGTCGACGGCACCGGCGCGGTGTTGGAGCGCAAGCCGTCCGAGAACTGGGAGCTCGTCAAGGTCTCGCTCCCCGCCGACCTCAGGCGCTATGTCGTCGAGAAGGGCTCCATCACCGTCGACGGCATCAGCCTCACCGTCGTCGACGCGGGCCCGGACTACTTCACGGTCAGCCTCATCCCCACCACCCTCGACCTGACCACGCTCGGCCTCAAGCAGCCCGGCGACCCGGTCAACCTCGAAGTGGACGTCATCGCCAAGTACGTCGAGCGGCTCATGGGCGACCGCGAGGTGACCCCGTGAACTGGCTCAACTCCGAGGCCTTCGTCCTGTTCGGCCAGCACATCAAGTGGTCGGACATGATCGGCAACGTGGTGGGCCTGATCGCTCTGGCCTTCGGCTGGCGGCGCTCGATCTGGAGCTGGCCCACACAGTTCGTCTCGGGCGTGATCCTGTTCGCCGCCTTCGCCACCGCCCACCTCTCCGGCAGCGCCGGCAAGCAGATCGTCGTCATGGTCGTCGCGGTCTACGGCTGGTGGCAGTGGAACCGCGGCCAGGGCGGCTCCGCCGACGGACACATCACCCCCCGCTTCGCCACCTGGCGCGAGCGCGCGATCCTGGTCGCCTCCGCCGCCGTGGGAACGGTCGCGGTCGCCGCCCTCTTCAAGGCGTACCCCTCGCTCTCCTGGGACCCGTGGCCCGACGCCTACATCTTCGTCGGCACGATCGTCGCCATGTACGCCCAGGCCCGCGGCATGGTCGAGTTCTGGTTCGCCTGGCTCCTCGTCGACCTCGTCGGCGTCCCCCTCAACTTCGCCAACGGCTTCGCCTTCTCCGGCTTCGTCTACGTCATCTACGGCGCACTCGTCCTGTGGGGCATGCGCGACTGGTGGCTGCGCTCCCGCAAGGTGCCGCAGCCCGTCCTGGAAGGAGCGCCGGCATGACTGCGGCACCGATCCTGTACAGCACCGACGGTTTCGAGGACTTCTCGCTCGACCCGGTCGAGCAGGCCATCGCCGACATCGCGGCCGGCCGTCCGGTCGTGGTCGTCGACGACGAGGACCGCGAGAACGAGGGCGACCTCGTCATCGCCGCCGAGAAGGCCACCCCCGAGATCATCGCCTTCATGATGAGCGAGTGCCGAGGCCTCATCTGCGCCCCCATGGAGGGCGACGAGCTGGACCGGCTCCGGCTCCCGCAGATGGTCGAGGACAACACCGAGTCGATGAAGACCGCGTTCACCGTCTCCGTGGACGCGTCCGCCGCCCACGGTGTGACCACCGGCATCTCGGCCGCCGACCGCGCGACCACGCTTCAGCTCCTGGCGAGCGGCACCGCCGAGGCCGACGACCTCGTCCGCCCCGGCCATGTCTTCCCGCTGCGCGCCCGCTCCGGCGGCGTGCTGGTCCGCAACGGACACACCGAGGCCGCCGTGGACCTCGCCCGCCTCGCGGGCCTGCGCCCGGCCGGCGCGATCGTCGAGATCGCGGGCGAGGACGGCCGTATGCTCCGCCTCCCCGAACTGATCCCGTTCGCCCGCAAGCACGGCCTGACGATCATCTCCATCGAGGACCTGATCACCTACCGGCAGACCGCCGAACCCACCGTCCGCCGCGAGGCCGAGGTCCAACTCCCCACCCGCCACGGCCAGTTCACGGCCTACGGCTACCGCTCCACCGTCGACGGCGTCGAGCATGTCGCCCTCGTCCACGGCGAGATCGGCGACGGCGAGGACGTCCTCGTCCGCGTCCACTCCGAGTGCCTCACCGGCGACGTCTTCGACTCCCTGCGCTGCGACTGCGGCCCCCAGCTGGAGACCTCCCTGGAGCGCATCCAGCAGGAGGGCAGGGGAGTGGTGGTCTACCTGCGCGGCCACGAAGGGCGCGGCATCGGCCTGCTCTCCAAGCTCCGGGCGTACGAACTCCAGGAGCGCGGCCGGGACACCCTCGACGCCAACCTCGAACTCGGCCTGCCCGCCGACGCCCGGGACTACGGCGCCGGCGCCCAGATCCTGGAGGACCTCGGCGTCCGCAGCCTGCGCCTGATGACCAACAACCCCGACAAGACCGACGCGCTCGTCCGGCACGGCCTCAAGGTCACCGGCCGCGAACCGATGCCGATACAGGCGGGCGAGCACAACCTCCGCTACCTGCGCACCAAGCGGGACCGGATGGGCCACGACCTGCCCTGGCTGGACACGGCCCCCGTGTCCACCTGCGGCAACCAGTAAGAGCAACCAGTAAGACCCCTTCAGAAGTCACCGAGGAGACAAGAGAACGTGAGCGGCAAGGGTGCACCGGAACTGTCCGTACGCAACGTCGGAGACCTGCGGGTCGCCGTCATCGCGGCGCAGTGGCACGAAAAGGTGATGGACGGTCTGGTGGACGGCGCCCTGCGCGCCCTGCACGACCTGGGGATCGACGAGCCGACCCTGCTCCGGGTCCCCGGCAGCTGGGAACTCCCGGTCGTGGCAAAGGTGTTGGCGGGCCGGGGCTACGACGCGATCGTCGCCCTCGGTGTCGTCATCCGCGGCGGCACCCCGCACTTCGAGTACGTCTGCCAGGGCGTGATCCAGGGTCTCACCCAGGTCTCCGTCGAGACCGGCGTCCCCGTCGGCATGGGCGTCCTGACCTGCGACACCGAGGAGCAGGCCCTCGACCGGGCGGGCCTGGAGGGCTCGAACGAGGACAAGGGGCACGAGGCGGTGACGGCGGCCGTGGCGACGGCGGCCACCCTCCGCTCAGTATCTGAACCGTGGCGTTAAGCCCACGATTGTTTGCAATAGGGTGGGCAGCACCATGTCCAATAAGACGTTCGAGGAGCTCTTCACCGAGCTCCAGCAGAAGGCCGCCACGGGCGACCCCGCCACTTCCCGCACCGCAGAGCTGGTCGGCAAGGGCGTCCATGCCATCGGCAAGAAGGTCGTCGAAGAGGCCGCCGAGGTCTGGATGGCCGCCGAGTACGAGGGCAAGGAGGCGGCTGCCGAGGAGATCTCGCAGCTGCTCTACCACGTCCAGGTGATGATGGTCGCCCGCGGGATCTCGCTGGACGACGTCTACGCCCACCTGTAAGCCAGCCCACCCCACCGCAATCTCCCACGCAAAGGAAGCCGACCTCATGCTGCGCATCGCCGTCCCCAACAAGGGTTCCCTGTCAGGACCTGCGGCGGACATGCTGCATGAGGCCGGCTACCAGCAGCGCCGGGAGTCCAAGGAACTGCGGATCGTCGACCCGGTCAACGAGGTCGAGTTCTTCTACCTCCGCCCCCGCGACATCGCGATCTACGTCTCCTCCGGCCGCCTCGACATCGGGATCACCGGCCGCGACCTGCTCATCGACTCCGCCGCCTCGGCAGAGGAGATCCTCCCGCTCGGCTTCGCCCGCTCCACGTTCCGCTTCGCCTCCAAGCCGGGCGCGGCGAGCAGCGTGGCGGACCTCAAGGGCAAGACGGTCGCCACCTCGTACGAGGGAATCGTCGCGGGGCACCTCGCCGACAACGGCATCGACGCCTCCGTGGTCCACCTCGACGGCGCCGTGGAAACGGCCATCGAACTGGGCGTCGCCGAGGTCATCGCGGACGTCGTCGAGACCGGCACCAGCCTGCGCAACGCGGGCCTTGAGGTCTTCGGCGAGCCCATCATGAAGTCCGAGGCCGTCGTCATCCGCCGCAAGGGCGCCGATGTCGAGGAGCCCAAGGTCCAGCAGTTCCTGCGCCGCCTCCAGGGCGTCCTGGTCGCCCGGACGTACGTGATGATGGACTACGACTGCCGGGTCGAGCAGCTGGAGAAGGCCGTCGCGCTCACCCCCGGCCTGGAGTCCCCGACCGTCTCCCCGCTGCACAACGAGGGCTGGGTCGCCGTCCGCGCGATGGTCCCCGCCAAGGAAGCGCAGCGGATCATGGACGACCTGTACGACATCGGCGCCCGGGCCATCCTGACGACGGCCATCCACGCCTGCCGTCTCTGAGGAACACGCCGACCATGTCTCAACTGCCCGCCCTGCCGGTCACGTTCCGGCCGGGCCGTACCCGTGCCGTACTGCTCACCGCGGGCGCCGCGATCTTCGTCGTCATCACGACCGTCGCGCTGCTCCTGGAGCAGCTCGGCCCGGGGGAGAAGCTCAGCTTCGTCTTCACCGGTGCCCTCCTCTTCGCCGTGCTGGCCCTGCTCGCGCGCGTGAAGGTCGTCGCCGACGAGACCGGTGTCACCGTCGTCAACATCGCCAGCAGGCGCCATCTGGAGTGGGCCGAGATCCTCCAGGTGAACCTGCGGCCCGGCGACCCCTGGGTTTTCCTCAACCTCAGCGACGGCACCAGCCTCCCCGTGCTCGGCATCCAGCCCGGCATCGCCAAGGAACGGGCCATCGCCGACGCGCGCACTCTGAGGGCGCTCGCCGAGGCCCACTCGACAAGGGATCTGCCGTAGATGGCCATGTCTTGATTAATCTGTTGTCGGTGGCGTTTTTCCTCACGCCTCCGCCACCGGTGTTCCCCCCTGTCTTCTGAGGCCCCCCTGCTACCCGAGGAGTGACTCCCTCCAGCGATGGACGGATCGTCCTGTAGTACCTGCGCCGCCCCCTCCCGACATATCGAGGCGGCGGCATGACCATCCCCTTGCTGCTCCTAGGAGCGGCGATCCTGCTGATTCTGGCCAACGGCTTCTTCGTTGCCGCCGAGTTCGGGCTCGTCACCGTGGAGCGCCCCGAGGCCGAGAAGGCCGCCGCCGAGGGCGACCGACGGGCCGCCACGGTCGTCGAGTCGCTCAAGGAGCTGTCCTTCCAGCTCTCCGGCACCCAGCTCGGCATCACCATCACCTCCCTGGTCGTCGGCATGCTCGCCGAACCGGCCCTGGCGGAACTCCTGCACGGCCCGTTCAGCGCGATCGGCATCCCCGAGGGCGCCGTCTCCGGTGTCGCCGTGGTCGTCGGCATGCTGCTCGCCTCCGCCGTGCAGATGGTGATCGGCGAACTCGTGCCCAAGAACTGGGCGGTGTCGCGGCCCCTCCAGGTCGCGCGCTTCGTCGCCGCACCGCAGCACGCGTTCGCCCGGCTGTTCCGCCCGGTGATCGCCGCGCTCAACGCGGTCGCCAACCGGCTTGTCCGCGCCCTGGGCGTCGAGCCCACCGAGGAGCTGGCCTCGGCCCGCACCCCCGGCGAACTCGTCTCCCTGGCCCGCCACTCCGCGCAGGCCGGCGCCCTGGAACAGGACACGGCCGATCTCTTCGTACGGACCCTGTCGCTGGGCGAGTTGACCGCGCAGCACGTCATGACCCCGCGCGTGAAGGTCAGCGCGCTGCAGTCGTCGGCGACCGCCGAGGACGTGGTCAACCTGACCCGCGCCACCGGTCTCTCCCGCTTCCCCGTCTACCGGGAGAAGATCGACGAGATCGTCGGCATGGTCCACCTCAAGGACGCCCTGGCAGTGCCCGCGCACGACCGGCTGCGCACCCCCGTCACCAGCATCGCCAAGTCCCCGGTGCTGGTCCCCGAGACCCTGCCCGTCCAACCCCTCCTGGCCCGGCTGCGCAGCGAGCAGCCGATCGCCGTCGTCGTCGACGAGTACGGCGGTACGGCCGGTGTGGTCACCCTGGAGGACATCGTCGAGGAACTCGTCGGCGAGGTCCGCGACGAGCACGACGGCCAGGACGTCCCCGAACTCGCCGCAGCGCCGGCGGAGGACGGCAGGCCGGCCTGGGACGCCGACGGCAGCTGCCGCGTCGACATCCTCCAACGCATAGGCCTGGACGTGCCCGAAGGACCGTACGAGACCGTCGCCGGACTGGTCGCCGACCTCCTCGGCCGTATCCCGGCCCCCGGTGACAAGGCCGAACTCCCCGGCTGGCGGCTCTCGGTGCGTCAGGTGGGCCACTACCGCGCCGAGCGGGTCCGCCTGGTCCGCACGGCTCCCGCCGTGAACGCGATGGAGGCGGCCCGATGACCGTCCTCCAACTCCTCTTCGCCGTACTGCTGGTGCTCGCCAACGGCTTCTTCGTCGGCGCCGAGTTCGCCCTCGTCTCCGTCCGCCGCAGCCAGATCGAACCGCTCGGCACGGCCCGCGCCCGCCAGGTCCTCTACGGCCTCGAGCGGCTCCCGCAGATGATGGCCGCGGCCCAATTCGGCATCACCGTCTGCTCGTTGACCCTGGGCGCGGTGGCCGAGCCGACGGTCGCCCATGTGCTGGAACCGGTCTTCGAGTGGATGCACCTGCCCGACGGCATGATCCACCCCCTCGGCTACGTCCTCGCGCTCGCCGCGGTGGTCTTCTTCCACCTCGTCATCGGCGAGATGGTCCCGAAGAACCTCGCGATGGCCGCGCCGGAGAAGGCCGCGATGTGGCTCAGCCCCGGCCTGGTCGCCTTCGCCCGGATCTGCAGGCCGATCACCGTGGCCCTCGGCGCCGTCGCCCAGGGCATCCTGCGGCTCTTCCACGTCGAGCCCAAGGACGAGGTCGAGGCCGTCTTCACCAGCGAACAGCTCAACCGCCTGGTGGAGGACTCGGGCCAGGCCGGCCTCCTCGACCCCGAGGAGCAGGAACGCCTGGAGGACGCACTGGAGTTGGGCTCCCGCCCGGTCACCGACGTCCTCCTGCGCCGCGAGAACCTGGTCACGGTCAGCCCTTCGGTGACCCCGGGCGAGATCGTCGCCCTCACCGCCCGCACCGGCTACTCCCGCTTCCCGATCGCGGCGGAGACCGGCGCCTTCATGGGCTACCTGCACGTGAAGGACGTACTCGACCTGGAAGAGTCCGAACGGGCGGTCCCGCAGCAGATCTGGCGCCCCATGACGACCCTCCGCTCCGAACTCCCCCTGGACGACGCCCTGACGGTCATGCGCCGCGCCGCGACGCACCTGGCCCAGGTGGCGGACGCCTCCGGCAAGGTGCTGGGCCTGGTCGCCCTGGAGGACGTACTGGAGCTGTTGGTGGGCGAGGTGACGGACCCGGCCCACCGGGAGGTTCCGGCACAGCCGAGGACGGCGGAACTGAAGGAAACGGTACCGAGCTGACACCGGTTCCCCTGCGCCCCGTGTTTAGGGGCGCGGGGAACTGCGCGACCAGCCCCCACCGGGCCGCAGCCGCGGATCAACAGACCCACCCCACCCAGCGCGTACCACTCAGCCCTCGGCGGGCCCCCGCCCGGACAACACCTCTCCATACGCCTGCATCAGATCCGGCAGCCGCAACGTCGACAGATCGTCCCGCGACAACATCCCGGGATACACCGACAACCGCAGATCCCGATACGCGCAGCTCTTCTCGTACAGCGTCCGCAGGAACCGCCCGTTCCCCAGTTCGTCGATCCAGCCCTGATCCACCACGTGCCCGGCGATGGACCGCAGTTCGTCCAGGGCTTCCTCGTCCCACACGTCCCCGTTCTCCGCGGCCAACACCTCACCGATGGAGGTGAGTTCGAGAGGCCGGTACGAAGGAAAGTCGACGCGGGTGGTGAACCGGGACGACAGCCCGGGGTTGGCGGCCAGCAACCGGTCCATGCCCTCCGGGTAGCCGGCCAGTATCACCACGAGGTGGTCGCGGTTGTCCTCGGCCCGCTTCAGCAACACCTGCAGGGCCTCGTCGCCGTACGCGTCGCCCTTGCCGTAACCGGAGTTGGAGAGCGAGTACGCCTCGTCCACGAACAGGACACCGCCGATCGCGGAGTCGATCAACTCGTTGGCTTTCACGGCCGTTTGGCCGAGGTACTCGCCGACCAGATCGGCCCGCTGCGCCTCGACGAGATGGTCGCCGCCGAGCAGCCCGAGCGCGTAGAAGACGCGGCCGAGTATGCGGGCCACGGTGGTCTTGCCGGTGCCCGAGGGACCGGAGAAGACGAAGTGCCGTTTCGGCGGCTGCACCGGCAGCCCCTGCCCGGCACGCAGCCGGGCCATGTTCAACTGGGCGGACAGCGCCTTGACTTGGCGCTTGACCGGCTCCAACCCCACCATGCGCTCCAGCTCGTTGAGCGCCTCCTCCAATAAGACGGGGTCGGTGGGACCGGTCGGCAGCGGCAGGACCGGATTAGAGGTCTTCTCGCGCACGGAGTCGGCCACCGAGGGCAGCGGACCGGTCGGCGGAAGACCGGGCTCCGACAGCTTCAGGTCGCGCCCCTCCGCACCGAACAGCGGATCGAGCCCGTCCGGGCCCTCCAGCGCGTCCTGCCCGCCGGAGAGCGTGATCGCCGCGAGGTCGGTCACGTCCTCGGAGCCGTCGTACCCGTCGGAGTCGGTGATCGCGGCGAGCCGCGCCGAGGTGTCCATGAACGCGGGGTCGACGCGGTGTACCGCCCGGTACAGCGGGAGTGCGGCGGCGCTGCGGCCGGTGCCCTCGTGGGCCCGCGCCAGCCAGTACCGCAACTCCTTGCGCTGCGGCTGTTCGCTGCGACAGCGCATCAGCGCGGAGGACAGCAGCGGCTCGGCCTGGCCGTACATCTCAAGCCGTACCCGGGCCATCCCGCCGAACAACCCGGCCTCGATGCCCAGGAGTTGGTCGTTCAGCAGCGGATCGGTGTGCCGGACCAGCTGCTCCCAGTCCTTGACCAGATAGGCGCGGCAGGCGTGCAGGAAGCGGACCTGGTGGTCGGTGTCGACGGGCGGCAGCCCGGCCAACGCCCGGTCCAGTTCGGGTACATGGCGGCCGTCCAGCCAGTGCGAGGCGTGCGCGAGCAGCAGATCGCGCGGGCTCTCCAGCACGGGCTGCACCCACCAGCCGAGCCAGTACCAGGAGTTGAGCGTCCGGCGGTGTCTGGTGCGCTGTTCCCCGAAGCGTTCCCGGTGCCGGTACATCCGCAGCAGCGCGGTGGTCGTGTCGACGCGCAGCGCGTGCAGTCCGAGCCAGCCGTCGGCCATCCCGGGATCCATCCGTACCGCGGTGCGGAACTCCTCCTCCGCCTGCGGATAAGCGCCCATCGTGTAGGCGTCCACGCCTCGCAGCCACGCGAGGTCGGCCGGGGCCTCGGGGCCCTGCGTGCCGAAGTCCATCACGTCCCCCCACAAACCGTGCCCCCGTTGATTCACCGCCGGGCCGGCGCCCGTCGGCAGTCTGGGTCGAACCGCTGTGCCGCGGACGGGAGTTGCCGTGGTGCGCGAAGCAGCCGTCCGTTGGTCGCACCCTGGGCATCGTACCTGCGGGGCAGTCGCCCATCGAAGGGTGCCGCACAGGCCGTTTGGCGAGGTGGGAGCAGATGGGGCGCACTCAGGATGGTGACCCAGGGTGAGCGAATCACGGGTCGTAGCGGCCGGAAACGGCGCTGAGAGCAGAACGAAGCCCCCGATCACGGGGGAACAACCGGGGGCTTCGCGACTCTGGGCGGCTCCGAACGGCCGCACATTCAGAACGTAAGACCTGTACGGCCCCTGGGTCAAGCCGAGTTGAGGCACTCAGGCAAGTTCGCGCATGACGGTCTTCACAAGTTCAGCACACTGCGGGCGGTCCGTCACCGTGGGTGATTTCGTGGTCCGGTCCAATCGTCCCGGAGGGCCCCGGCAGCACCTCGTACCCCTTCAGCAACTGCCGCACCAGGAAGTCCGCATAAGGCCGCGAAGGGTCCTCGGTGAAGTGTTCGAGTTCCGCCTCGACCCACCCGTCCCAGAAGTCCCGTTGCTCGCTCCCGTCCCGCAGTCGTCCCCGTGCCCAGGACTCCTCCCGGGGTAGCTCCATCCACAGCAGCCCCGCGAGGAACGGCCGTACCGCCCGGCGTCCGGCGCCGACGCCCTCGATCAGGACCACGGGTGCGGACGGCAGTGCGCGAGGTGGTCCGAAGCGTCGGGTGTGCCAGTCGTAGGGGGCGTAGTGGGCGCTCTCGGCGCGGCCGAGCGGTGTGATCACCTGGCTCAGGAGCCGGTCGGTCCAGCCGAAGAGTTCGTCGTGCGTGGCGAGGTCGTCCAGGTGCAGCACGGGCGCCTGGCCCAGGGCCGCGGCCAGCCGCCCGGCGAACGTGGACTTCCCGGACCCCGCGTGCCCGTCGACACCGACGAGCCGGACCGGGCCGCAGGACGGGGGCAGCCGACGGAGCCGGTGGGCGAGGTCGTGCATGAGGGGTCCCGGAGGTCGTGGGCCGATGCCGCAGGTCGCCCCGGCATTCTACGGAGCGGCGGGCTGCGCCCCAGGTCATGCCGCTGGTCGACGCCAGTGGTCGAGACCAATATTGGTAGGCGTGACATGGCTCGCGGTGCTGGCAGGGGCATGCCGTCGGCGTACATAGTTGGCGCACAACCGTGCACTGGATCTGTCCCGACTCGGAACGCCTGGGGGTCTTCCGCAAATGAGCAGAGCCGAACATCCGTCCCGCAGAACCGTCCTGGCCGCGGCGGTCGGCGCCGCCGTGGTGAGCGGCACGGGCCCCGCGACCGCGGACACCACGACCGTCACCGACGCCGACACCGACCGTGGGCCCGCCCCGACCCCCACGGTCGACAACCACGCGTGGACCACCTACGACGACTGGTGCCGCGGTACCGCCCGGGGCACCCGGGCCGTCCCGGGCTCGCGCCCCGGCCTCGGCATCGGCGCCGCCCTCGGCAGCGTCGACTACACGGACCCGCACACCGGCAGGACGGCCGCCTGGGAGTACGCGACCTGGACGTCCCCCGTCCACAGGCTCGCCGTCCCCGCGACGGAGGCCATCGCCTCCTGGAACGCGCACACCCCCGCCGGCACCTGGATCCAGGTCGAGCTGCGCGGCACGTACTCCGACGGCACGGACACCCCCTGGTACGTGATGGGCCGCTGGGCCGCGGGCGACCAGGACATCAAGCGGACCTCCGTCGACGACCAGAAGGACGGGAAGTCCGCCGTCTGGACGGACACCTTCGCGATCGACGACGCGACCACGGGCCTGCGCCTGGCGTCGTACCGGCTGCGTCTGACCCTCTACCGCAAGCCCGGCACCAAGCTCACCCCCATCGTGTGGCGGCTGGGTGCGATGGGCTCGGACGTCCCCGACCGCTTCACCGTCCCGGCCTCCGTACCCGGACTCGCCCAGGAGCTGATCGTCCCGCGCTACTCGCAGGAGATCCACATCGGCCAGTACCCCGAGTACGACAACGGCGGCGAGGCCTGGTGCAGCCCCACCTCCTCGCAGATGATCATCGAGTACTGGGGCGGCCGGCTCACCCCGGAGCAACTGGCCTGGGTCGACTCGTCCTACGCCGACCCGCAGGTCGACAACGCGGCCCGCTTCACCTACGACCACCAGTACCAGGGCTGCGGCAACTGGCCGTTCAACGTCGCCTACGCGGCGACGTTCCGGGACCTCCAGGGCGTGGTCACCCGGCTCGGCTCGCTCACCGACCTGGAGACGCTGATCGCGGCGGGCATCCCGGCCATAACGTCCCAGTCGTTCCTCAGCAGCGAGCTGACCGGCGCGGGGTACGGCACCTCCGGCCATCTGATGACCGTGATCGGCTTCACCGCCGCCGGTGACGTGATCGCCAACGACCCCAACTCGCCCAGCGATCCGGCCGTCCGGCGCGTCTACGAGCGCCGCGAGTTCGAGAACATCTGGCTGCGCACCAAGCGGTACAACGCCTCCGGCAACCTCTCCTCCGGTACCGGCGGGGTCTGTTACCTCTACTTCCCGGCGCGGCCGACCGCCCGCCAGCGCACCGCTCTCGCGGCGGTGGGGGTGCGCTGACCACGGGGCTGTGACCAAGGTCTCCGGTGCGGAAGGCGATATGGATGGCAAGGTGGACAGAACGGGGGAGTCCACCGCACATCCGACCTCTGTGAGCCACCATGACCGCACACTCGGCCGGCGCCACCCGCGCCCGCACCCGCACCGGCGGCCCCAAGGGCGACGGCCCGAAGATCGTCGAACACGTCATGGGCTGGACCCTCGTCGTGGTGATCGCGATGCTCGTGACCCAAATCGGCCTGCTGTGACCTGACGCATATCCGACCTGCCATACTGCGGTTGACCAAGCCCAGTTGGAGAGCCAGAGTCGAAATTGGAAATCAGTCAGCAGCGTGACGTCGTACGTCCCAGGGCGCGGGGCACCGAGCGTTCCCTGGCGCGCCGCGCCGAACTCATCGCCATTGGCCGGAAGTTGTTCGCCGACACGTCCTACGACGCGCTGTCCATGGACGACATCGCGCGACAGGCCCATGTCGCCAAGGGGCTGATCTACTACTACTTCCAGTCCAAGCGCGGCTATTACCTGGCGATCATCAACGACTCCGTCGCCGACCTGGTGACCTTCGCGGCGAGCGGCTTCGAACTGCCCCAACTGGACCGCGTACAGCGCACGATGGACAGCTATCTCCGCTGGGCCGAGCACAACCAGGCCGCCTACCGCACCATCGTCAGCGGCGGCGTCGGCTTCGACACCGAGGTGCACGCCATCCGCGACGGCGTGCGCGCGGCCATCGTCGAGACCATCGCCGCCGGGGCCTACGGCCGCAGCGACATCTCCCGTCTCGCGCGCATGGGCCTGTTCGGCTGGGTGTGCAGCGTCGAGGGCGCGACCCTGGAGTGGATCAGCGGCCCCGACCTGTCCCGCGAGACGATGCGCGAGCTCCTCGTGAAGACCCTGGGCGGCACCCTGCGCGCCATCGAGGAACTGGACCCGACGTATCCGGCGCCGGCGCCCGCCCGCCGGGACGGCTGAACAGGCGCTCCCGACCAGTTCCGGACGACCGGGTTATTCTCGAAGTGAGCGGTCGTTAACTGGTGACGAGAGACCTCCGATCGGGCATACTCACAGCGCAGAGCCGCTGGTCAGCCGCTTCCGAGACCCGGGAGCGGGAGCAGCGGCCGTACCCGTGCGATATCCGGCGGAGTCGCCTCGACCCCAGGCGCGCGCCCGCCGATGTCCCGACAGGGAGGAGAGCGTCGCCATGCCCGACCGCGCCCCGCAGCCGGTGGACCGGCAACTGCCCACGGACGAGGCCCGGGATCTGATCTCGCTGGTCCGCGACATCGCGCAGCGTGAGATCGCCCCGAGGGCGGCCGAGGAAGAGGACGCCGGACGCTTCCCGCGCGAGGTCTTCACCCTGCTCTCCGAGTCCGGACTGCTCGGCCTGCCGTACGACTCCGAGTACGGCGGCGGCGACCAGCCGTACGAGGTCTACCTCCAGGTACTCGAAGAGCTCGCGGCGGCCCGCCTCACCGTCGGCCTCGGCGTCAGCGTCCACTCCCTGTCCTGCCACGCGCTGGCCAACTACGGCACCAAGCAGCAGCAGGTCGAGCACCTGCCCGCGATGCTCGGCGGCGGACTGCTGGGCGCCTACTGCCTCTCCGAGCCGTCCTCCGGCTCCGACGCGGCCTCCCTGCGCACCAGAGCCGTGCGCGACGGTGAGGACTGGGTGATCGACGGCACCAAGGCCTGGATCACGCACGGCGGCATCGCCGACTTCTACACGGTCATGGCCCGCACCGGCGAGGACGGCCCGCGCGGGATCAGCGCCTTCCTGGTGCCCGGTGACGCGCCCGGCCTGAGCGGCGCGGTGCCGGAGAGGAAGATGGGCATGAAGGGCTCGCCCACCGCCCAGGTCCACTTCGACGGCGTCCGCGTCCCCGAAGAGCGGCGCCTCGGCGAGGAGGGCCAGGGCTTCGCGATCGCCCTGTCCGCGCTGGACTCCGGGCGGCTCGGCATCGCGGCCTGCGCGATCGGCCTGGCGCAGGCGGCACTCGACGAGGCGGTGGCGTACGCGACCGGACGGCAGCAGTTCGGGCGGCCCATCTCCGACTTCCAGGGGCTGCGCTTCATGCTCGCCGACATGGCCACCCAGATCGAGGCGGGCCGGGCGCTCTACCTCGCGGCGGCCCGGCTGCGCGACGCGGGCCGGCCGTTCGCCAAACAGGCCGCCATGGCCAAGCTGCACTGCACCGACACCGCGATGAAGGCCACCATCGACGCCGTCCAGGTGCTCGGCGGATACGGCTACACCGCGGACTTCCCGGTGGAGCGCTACATGCGCGAGGCCAAGGTCCTGCAGATCGTCGAGGGCACCAACCAGATCCAGCGCATGGTCATCGCCCGCCACCTGGCGGGTCCTGAAGCCCACCGAACTGGCTGAGCCCGACCGGAGGTTCCGCCAGCCGCACCCACTCCGGATCGTGCCGTCCCGGCAGGGTGCGGCCCCGGTCGGCCCAAGTCCGCATGAGATCACGGTAGATGGGTGGGTCCAGCGGCTGCGGCGGCGCCGGCTGGGCGGGCGCGGGGACGAAGATGCGGCGCCGGCGCTCGGTCGACGCATAGGTGGTGGTCATACCCGGGCAACGTAAAGGCCCGTTGACAGGTCACCGGCGCGGGTATTCGAGCGTGAGTTCACCGGCGTACGGGTCCCGGCTCTGGCTACCGCACACAACCTGACGTACCGTCACCTCCACTGTCCCCAGGGGAGGTTAGCCGTGGCAGACGACCGTCCCGTGCCCCTCGACGAGTACCCCGTGCACCAGGTCCCCCTGTCGATGAAGCACGTCGCGACCGGCGACCGCAACGCCTACGACCGCTGCATCTTCCACGTCCTCGACCACGAGGGCCGCGCCCTGCTCATCCTCGGCCTCGGCGTCTACCCCAACGTCGGCGTGATCGACGCCTACGCCACCCTCCGCACCGGCGACACACTGCACGCCGTCCGCGCCTCGGACGCCCTCGGCGACGACCGCATGCACCTCGCGGTCGGCCCCCTGCGCATCGAGGTCGAGGAGCCACTGCGCCGACTGCGCCTTCGCTCCGACGACAACTCCCTCTCGTACGACCTCACTTGGACCGCCGAGTTCCCCGCGCTGTGGGAACCCCACCACGTCCAGTACCGCGGCGACCGGCTCACCCTCGAAGGGCGCCGCTTCGTCCAGGCGGGCGGTGTGGAGGGCGTGATCCGCGCCGGTGACGAGGAGTTCCGGGTCACCGCCGACGGCTGGACCGGTACCCGCGACCGCAGTTGGGGCGTGCGGCCCATCCCCGGCGAGGAGGGCGGTCGGCTCGCCGCGGACCACCCGACCGAGGGCTTCCACTGGATCTGGTGCCCGGTCCGCTTCGAGGACCGCTTCCTCATGGTCGTCGTCCAGGAGGACGCCGACGGCCACCGCGCCCTGAACGAGGCGACCGTCGTCCGCCCCGGCCACCGCGACCGCCAACTCGGCTGGCCCCAGGCCGAGATCACCTACCGCCCCGGCACCCGCCACCCCGAGCGCGCCCTCGTCCACCTCGGTGACGCCCGCAAACCGCAGGAACTCGACGTGGAGATCCTGACCTCGTCCCCGCTCGCGATCGGCGCCGGCTACCCACCCGCCGACGACTGGCAGCACGGCACCTGGCAAGGCCGGGACTGGACCGACCGGCGCACCTACGACCTCACCCGTCCGAACCCGCTCGCCGCCTACGGCGTCACCGACCACGCCGCCCGCTTCCGCCTCGACGGCCAGGTGGGCCACGGCATCTTCGAGCACGGCTCCTTCGGCCGCCACGACCCGAGCGGCTTCACCGGCTTCGACTCGGTTGCCCCGTAGGGGAGTTAACGCACATGGCCACGGCACCCCGCCCCCGCACGACCACCCGCGACCCCGAGGAACTCGCCCACCGCCTCACCGCCTGGCTCGACACCCGCCTGCCCGGCGCCAAGGCCGTCGACATCACGGTCCCCGCGTCGAACGGCATGTCCAGCGAGACCCTCCTCTTCGACATCGAACACCCCGAACCACCGCTGCGCGCCTGCGCGTTGAGACTCGCGGCCGACCCGGCGGCGTACACCGTCTTCCCGGTCTACGACATGCCGCGCCAGTTCCGCACCATGCGCCTGGTCGCCGACCGCACGGACCTCCCGGTCCCTGAAGTCCGCTGGCTGGAGGAGGACCCGGCCCCGCTCGGCGCCCCGTTCTTCGTCATGGAACGCGTGGCGGGACGGGTACCGCCGGACGTCATGCCCTATACGTACGAGGGCAATTGGCTGCACGCGGCGACCGACGCGGAGCGAGAACGTCTGGAGGCCGCCTCGATCGGACTGATCGCCCGCCTGCACGACCAAGTCCCCTCGGCCGAGGCCGAGTTCCTCGCACTCCCCGGCGAGGGCGACGCGCTCAGCCGCCACGTCGCAGCCCAACGCACCTACTACGAATGGGTCGTTGACGGACTCGCCCGCTCACCGCTCATCGAGAGCGCCTTCGACCGGCTGACCCAACTCTGGCCGGCCGATCCGGGCGAGACGGTCCTCAACTGGGGCGACGCGCGCATCGGGAACATGATCTACGACGGGTTCGACCCCGTCGCCGTCCTCGACTGGGAGATGGCGGCCCCGGCCCCGCGCGAGGTGGACCTCGGCTGGACCGTCTATCTGCACCGCTTCTTCCAGGACCTCACGGCCGCCTTCGGCCAGGCGGGCCTGCCGGAGTTCCTCCGCCGGGACCGGGTGGAGGCCCGGTACGCCGAACTCACCGGCCACACCCCGCGCGACATGGACTTCTACACCCTGTACGCCGCCCTGCGGCACGCGATCGTGATGCTGCGCGTCGCCTACCGGCAGGTGCACTTCGGGGAGACGGCCGTCCCGGCGGACCCGGACACACTGATCCTGCACCACGGCAGCCTGCGGGCCATGGTGCAGGGCAGTTACTGGGGTTGAGCGAGAGCGCTCAGGCGGCGCGGCGCATGTCGGGCACCCGCATCGGACGCGAGCTGGGGCCGCCGACGTGCGAGAAGGGCTGCGTCCGCCAGTCGAGCCCCTGAGGGAGCGTCAACAGCAGCGCGGTGTCCTGCTCCTGGGGTTCCGCGGACTCGTCGGCGGACCGGGCATCGGCCGCCTCACGGCCCGTACCGGCGCAGACCGTCAGCCCGAACGGGTTCCACGGCGAGGCGCACAGCGCGTGCTCCGGCAGGACCTCCTCGTCCGCGAGGAGCGCGATGGGCTGCACGCAGTCCGGGCAGATCACCCGGTACATCTCGAAGGTGTCGTACTCGTCGAGTTCGTCGGCCTCGAAACCGTCGGGTTCGACGCCCTCCGGCTCGGACTCGACGACGAGCTGCGGCCGCTTGGGCGCGGTGCGTCCAGGGCGCTGAAGACTCTGCATGGGTTTCTCCCCCTACTGGGCTGGGCCGTGAAGGCGCTGCGGCCTCGACCACAGCAAGCACTTCCCGTCCCGTCTCCGCGGTAATCACGAGAGCATCACGGAGACCGTTCGAGACCTGTGGCGTTCGTCACATGCCGCCCGCAGATGCCCGGGGCGGTGGATTTGTCCCCAGCTGGCTCACCGGCCGCACTCCGCCACATCACGAACCGGGTATGACCTGCGCCGCTCAGGTATCGAAGGAGATCAGCGGCCATGTAAGTTCTTGCGCCATGGAGGAGCTGGACCGACAAATCGTGCAGCTGCTCGTCAAGGACGGGCGGATGAGCTACACAGACCTGGGCAAGGCCACGGGCCTGTCCACGTCGGCCGTGCACCAGCGGGTGCGCCGGCTGGAACAGCGTGGCGTCATCCGCGGGTATGCCGCGGTCGTCGACCCGGAGGCGGTGGGTCTGCCCATGACCGCCTTCATCTCGGTGACACCGTTCGACCCCAGCGCCCCGGACGACATCGCGGACCGCCTCTCCGGCGTCCCCGAGATCGAGGCCTGCCACAGCGTCGCGGGCGACGAGAACTACATCCTCAAGGTGCGGGTCTCCACCCCGCACGAACTGGAGGAGCTGCTCGCCCGGCTGCGTGGTCTGGCCGGCGTCTCGACCCGCACCACGGTGGTCCTCTCGACGCCGTACGAGGCGCGCCCGCCGCGCATCTGACCGACCTGGGTGCGGGGGCGCGCCGGTGAGGCGCGAGACTGTTCCCCATGAGTGAGCGCACCCCCGAACCGGCCACCGTCCTGCTCCGCCGCGGCGAAGTCCACAGCCCCGCCGACCCGTTCGCGACCGCGATGGTCGTGGAGCGCGGCCAGGTCGCGTGGGTCGGCTCCGAGGGCGCCGCCGACGCGTTCGCGGACGGGGTCGAAGACGTGGTCGACCTCGACGGCGCGCTGGTCACCCCGGCGTTCACCGACGCACACGTGCACACCACCGCCACCGGCCTCGCGCTCACCGGCCTCGACCTGTCCGACGCGCCCTCCCTGGAGACGGCCCTGTCCCTCGTCCGGGACTTCGCCGCCGCCCGCCCGGCCGACCGCGTCCTGCTCGGCCACGGCTGGGACGCCGCCCGCTGGCCCGGGGGCCGCCCGCCGACCCGCGCCGAACTCGACGCGGCGACCGGCGGACGCCCGCTCTACCTCTCCCGTATCGACGTCCACTCCGCGGTCGTCACCACGGCCCTGCTCGACCTGGTCCCCGGCTTCGAGGCCCCGGACGGCCCCCTGACCGCCGACGCCCATCACGCCGTCCGCGCCACCGCGCTCGCCGCCATCACCCCGGAGCAGCGCGTCGAGGCCCAGCGCACCGCCCTCGCCCACGCGGCCTCCCTGGGCGTCGGCTCGGTCCACGAGTGCGCCGGGCCCGAGATCTCCTCCGAGGACGACTTCACGGGCCTGCTGCGGCTCGCCGCCGAGGAGCCGGGGCCGCGGGTCGTCGGCTACTGGGCCGAGCAGGACGTCGCGAAGGCACGGGAGCTGGGCGCCGTAGGAGCGGCCGGGGACCTCTTCGTGGACGGGGCGCTCGGCTCGCACACCGCCTGTCTGCATCAGCCGTACGACGACGCCGGGCACACCGGTATTGCCTACCTGGACGCGGACGCCGTCGCCGCCCATGTCGTCGCCTGCACCGAGGCGGGCCTCCAGGCGGGCTTCCACGCCATCGGGGACGCCGCCGTGACCGCCGTGGTCGACGGCGTCCGCGCAGCCGCCGAGAAGGTCGGCCTGGCCCGCGTCCGCGCCGCCCGGCACCGCGTCGAACACGCCGAGATGCTCACCCCGGAGACCATCGCGGCCTTCGCCGAACTGGGCCTGACGGCCTCCGTGCAGCCCGCCTTCGACGCGCTGTGGGGCGGCGAGGAGGGCATGTACGCCCAGCGGCTGGGCCGGGAGCGGGCGCGTGCCCTGAACCCCTTCGCGGCCCTGCTCCGGGCCGGTGTCCCGCTCGCCTTCGGCTCCGACAGCCCGGTCACCCCGGTCGACCCCTGGGGCACGGTCCGCGCCGCCGCGTTCCACCGGACGGCTGAACACCGCGTCTCCGCGCGGGCCGCGTTCACCGCACATACGCGGGGCGGCTGGCGGGCCGTAGGACGGGACGACGCGGGTGTTCTGGTGCCGGGCGCGCCCGCCGACTACGCCGTCTGGCGGACCGACGCCCTGGTGGTGCAGGCGCCCGACGACCGGGTCGCGCGCTGGTCGACCGACCCGCGCTCCGGCACACCCGGACTGCCCGACCTGACACCGGGCGGCGAGCTTCCCGTCTGCCTGCGCACCGTCGTGGGCGGACGGACGGTGTTCGTACGGCCGGGCGAGTGATCTCCCGGGGTGGCGCGCCCCCGATCCACGCCCGCCGCCCTGTCGTGCGACCTGCGCATCCTCTGCCCTGACCAGCCAGTTGAGGGAGAAAGCGCAGATCAGACGGCTGTTGACAGGCGGGCGCAGGGGGCCGGTAGGTTCGTCCGAGTCCACCACCGGACGCCCGACCGGGGAACCTCCGAACAATCGCCGAAGCGCCGCTGGGTCAGGGACGGTGTGCCGCACCGGGGCACCGCCACTGGGAGCCAGGCTCAGCGCCCGCGCCACGGCGAGGGAACGTTCCGGCCGGTCGGCTGGTGTGACCCGGGTGGGGCCCGGACGTCCAGTAGACAACGGCTTTGGTCGATCCGCAGCCGGCGGGTCCCAGGTCGGCCCGAAGGGCGCCGGGCCCCCATCCGCAGCACACCAGTACGCAAAAGAGTCAGTCTTACCCCGTTCTTGTCGAATCGACACCACCGTACGAACGACGTGGCACGTCATCCCAGGCGGCGGCCACTATGGTGGACGCCTGCGTACGGACATGAAGGGGCAGCAGTGAACGACGGCGACGGAGCCCTCGCGGCACAGGCCCAGGGGCGTAAGTTCGGCCCGCTCGGCACGGCCTTGGTGATCATCCCGACCTACAACGAGGCGGAGAACATCAAGTCCATCGTCGGGCGGGTGCGGAAGTCGGTTCCCGAGGCTCATGTCCTCGTGGCCGACGACAACAGCCCCGACGGCACGGGCAAGCTGGCCGACGAGCTGGCGGCCGAGGACGAACAGGTCCAGGTACTGCACCGCAAGGGCAAGGAGGGCCTCGGCGCCGCCTACCTCGCGGGCTTCCGCTGGGGCATCGACAACGGCTACGGCGTCCTCGTCGAGATGGACGCCGACGGCTCCCACCGGCCCGAGGAGCTGCCCCGGCTGCTCACCGCCCTCAAGGGCGCGGACCTGGTGCTCGGCTCCCGCTGGGTGCCCGGCGGCCGGGTGGTGAACTGGCCCAAGTCCCGCGAGTTCATCTCCCGCGGCGGCAGCCTCTACTCACGCGTGGCCCTGGACCTGCCGCTGCGCGACATCACGGGCGGCTACCGCGCCTTCCGCAAGGAGACCCTCGAAGGCCTCGGCCTGGACGACGTGGCCTCCCAGGGCTACTGCTTCCAGGTCGACCTGGCCCGCCGTGCCGTCAAGGCCGGCTACCACGTCGTCGAGGTCCCCATCACCTTCGTGGAGCGCGAACACGGCGACTCCAAGATGAGCCGCGACATCCTCGTCGAGGCCCTGTGGCGGGTCACCACGTGGGGCGTGGGGGAGCGGGTCGGCAAGCTCCGCGGTCGGCGCAACTCCGGAGGAAAGCCCGCACAGCCGTAGCCCCGCAACCTCACAGGCCTCGTTGATCGTCCCCTTATCCCGCACTGAGCCGGGCCCAGGCACACTGGACGTATGACGACTGGCGCATCCACCCCTTCCTCCGCCGCCCGGCCCCCGCGTTCCCGGCTGCGTACGTTCCTGCCGCTGGGCATCGCGGCGTGGCTGGTGCTGGAGATCTGGCTGCTGACCGTGGTGGCGGGCGCGTCGAGCGGTCTTACGGTCTTCCTGCTGCTGCTCGCCGGGTTCGTGCTCGGCGCGGTGGTGATCAAGCGGGCGGGCCGGCGGGCCTTCCAGAACCTGAGCCAGGCCGTGCAGCAGGGCACCGCCCCGGCGAGCGGCGGTGGCAGCGGCCTGATGATGCTGGGCGGCCTGCTGCTGATGATCCCGGGGCTGATCTCGGACGCGGCCGGGCTGCTCCTGCTGGTCCCGCCGGTCCAGAAGGCCCTGGGGCGCTACGCGGAGCGCACGGTCGAGCGGAAGCTGCGCAAGGCCGCCCCCGGCACCCTCGGGGACGCGTTCCAGCAGGCCCGGATGCACCGCCCGGACGGCAAGGTCGTCCAGGGTGAGGTCATCATCCGGGACGAGCCCGGCGGTGACGCCCCGCAGGGCCCGCGCCCGCCGCTCACCGGCTGATCGCCCGCCGCTCACCCGGCTGGCCGGGACACGCGGACACGCAAAAGCGCGGGCGCCGTACAGGTTCGTACGGCGCCCGCGCTTACTTGCTTGTGCTACTTGCGTGTGCGGTAGAACCGCTCCGCACCTCCGGGACTAGGCCGACTTGCGGCTGTCCCTCGGGTGAACCGCGATATTCATCGCGCCGGAACGGAGAACGGCAAGACGCTCCTCGAGGACCTCTTCGAGTTCCTCGCGGGTGCGCCGCTCCATCAGCATGTCCCAGTGGGTACGCGCGGGCTTGGCCTTCTTTTCCTCAGGGCCGTCGCCGTCGACCAGGAGTGCCTGGGCCCCGCAGACCTTGCACTCCCACTCCGGCGGAATCTCCGCCTCGACCGAGAAGGGCATCTCAAAGCGATGTCCCTTCTCGCATGCGTACTCCACGGCCTGGCGTGGTGCCAGGTCGATACCGCGGTCCGTCTCGTAGCTGGTCACCACGAGGCGCGTGCCGCGAAGAGCTCGCTCACTCATGAATCGTGCCTCCCGGGCTTGTCGCCCACAGGACAGGTGTCGCTGTCGTCGTCATCCGGTCAACGTCCGGTCGGCGGTAAAGATTCCCGTACGGGGTCATGCGTCGCCGTCGTAGCCGCCCCTTGTTGTACCCACCAGCGCCCGGTTTGTCACATCTACTAGCAGATGTCACCTAGCGATTCGTCATCTTTGACGCGCAGTAACGGTACGCCAGGCAGGCCAAACGCGTACACTACCGCCCTTTCGCCTCCAGCGCTAAATCCTCTCGGGAAGAGGATTACCCGCGTCGTTGATCGCCCGTGCCACCGGAACCCGCGCTAGCAGCACGAATCCCACGATGAAGAAGGCCACCAGGGAGATGATCGCGTCCCGATAACTTCCGGTCAGCTGGTACGTCACCCCGAACAGAAGTGGGCCCAGCCAGCTCATGCCCCGATCGCTCATCTCGTACGCCGAGAAGTACTCGGCCTCTTTGCCGGGCGGCACCAGATGCGAGAACAGGGACCGGGACAGCGCCTGGCTGCCGCCCAGGACGAGGCCGATCCCGGCGGCCAGCACGAAGAACCAGACGGGCGCGCCGGCGGGCAGGAAGTACCCGGCGGCCAGCGTCACCGTCCACGCCACCAGCGAGCCGAGAATCGTCCGCTTGGCCCCGTAGGTCCGGGCGAGTCGCCCCATCCCTAGCGCGCCCGCCACCGCCAGCACCTGGACCATCAGCACGGCCGTGATGAGCGTCGACTGACTCAGGCCCAGTTCCTCGGAGCCGTACACGGACGCCTGGGAGATCACCGTCTGGATGCCGTCGTTGTAGATCAGGTAGGCGAACAGGAAGGCCAGGGTGAGCGGTTTGCCCCGCATGTCCCGGACGGTTGCCGCGAGCTGCCGCCAGCCCTGCGCCGTGGGCGCCTCGGACGTCGTACGGCCGCGGTCGCGGAGCCGTTTCAGCGGTACGAGGGTGAAGGCGCCCCACCAGATGCCGGCCGAGGCGAGACAGATGCGGACCGCCATCGACTCGGACAGGCCGAAGGAGTCGTGGGCGGTGAACAGGACCAGGTTCGCGACGAGGACCAGGGAGCCGGCCGCGTAGCCGAAGGCCCAGCCGCGGGAGGAGACCGCGTCGCGCTCCTCGGGTGGGGCGATCTGCGGGAGATAGGAGTTGTACACGACCATCGAGACGGCCACGGAGGAGTTGGCGACGATCAGCAGGAAGCCGCCCAGGAGATAGCGGTCGCCGTCCAGGAAGAACAGGCCCGTGGTGGCCGTCGCGCCCACATAGGCGGCGAGCGCCAGGATCGGCTTCTTGCGGCCCGTACGGTCCGCCGCCGCGCCCGCCAGGGGCATGACGAGGATCGACACGATCACGGACGCGGAGACGGTGTAGGCGAAGAAGGAGCCCGCCCGGACCGGTATCCCCAGGGGATGCACGAACCCGTCCGGGTCCGCCGCCGACTTCGCGACCGAGGTCAGATAGGGGCCCAGGAACACGGTGAGCACGCTCGTCGAGTAGACGGAACAGGCCCAGTCGTAGAAGTACCAGCCGCGCTGTTCGCGCCGCCGCTCGGTGGCCTCGTCGGCCGCCGGTGACCGCAGGGTGTCGGTACCCACCCATGCCCTCGCTTCCCCGTGAACGCGTCGGCTCCGGGGCTCAGGCCCAGACGCCCCGCTCCACCATGACCTCGCGCAGTGTGTCGATGTGATCGGTCATGATGCCATCGACCCCCAGGTCCAGGAGCCGGTGCATGCGATCGGCCTCGTTGATGGTCCACACGTGGACCTGCACTCCACGCGCGTGTGCCGCCCGAACGAAGCGCCGGTCAACGACGGGGACGCCGGACTGCTCCTCGGGCACCTGTGCGGCCACCGCCGAGCGGCGCACCGGGAGGGGCGCTCCCCAGGAGCGCAGCCGCAGGTTCAGCACCCCGCGCGTGCCGAATGACGTGGCCAGGCGCGGCCCGGCCAGGTGCTGGGCGCGGACCACGCGCTTTTCGGAGAAGGAGCCGACGCAGACCCGGTTCCAGGAGTCGGTGCGTTCCAGAAGGTCCAGGAGGGGGTGGAGCGCCGGCTCCGCCTTGATGTCGACGTTCCAGCGCACCTCGGGGAAGGTCTCCAGCAACTCCTCGAAGAGGGGCACCGGTTCCTTGCCCGCCACGCGCGCGTGGCTCACGTCGGACCAGAACAGGTCCGCGATCCTGCCCGCGCCGTCGGTCACCCGGTCCAGGGTCTCGTCGTGGAAGGCGACGAGCTTCCCGTCCGCCGTGGCGTGGACGTCGGTCTCGATGTACCGGTAGCCCAGCTCGACCGCGCGCCGGAACTGGAACACGGTGTTCTCCAGGCCGTCCGCCGCGCCGCCCCGGTGGGCGAAGGGGATCGGACCGGGATGGTCGAGGTACGGATGACGTATGAGCGTGGTCACCCGGGCAGTATCGCCCGTTCCGGTGACCCCGTGGCTACGACCGTGCTGCCGCCGGATGCCGAGGGGGCGGCGAAGACGCGAAGGAAGAGCTGGGCGAGCGGGCCGATCGCCAGGGCGTAGAGCAGCGTGCCGATGCCCACCGTGCCGCCCAGCGCGAAGCCGGTGGCCACGACGGCCACCTCGATGCCCGTGCGGATCAGACGGATGGAGCGGCCGCTGAGCTTGTGCAGCCCGGTCATCAGCCCGTCGCGCGGGCCCGGTCCGAAGCTCGCGGAGATGTAGAGGCCGGTGGCGACCCCGTTGAGCACAATGCCGGCGATCAGCAGCGGAATCCGTACGGCCAGGCCGTGCGCGTCCGGCACCAGCGCGAGGGTGCCGTCCATGGCCAGGCCGACCATGAACACGTTGGAGACGGTGCCCAGGCCCGGGCGCTGGCGCAGCGGGATCCACAGGAGCAGCACCGCCGCGCCCACGATGATCGAGACGACGCCGATCGTCAGGCCGGTGAGTTCGGCGAGGCCCTGGTGCAGCACGTTCCAGGGCTCCAGGCCCAGGCCGGAGACCACGAGGAGCGCCGAGCTGGCGCCGTACAGAGCGAGTCCGACGTAGAGCTGGACCAACCGTCGACCGAGACGGTTCCGCGTGGACAAGGGGTGCCCCCTGGTGGTGGTAGTGGCCTGACGCATGACACTCTGTGGCTTGAGAACAACCGTCATCCATGGCCAATTCCGGGAAGGTGGACTGGTTTCCATGGCACAGTGGACCTCGGCGATGGGCGCCGCACAGCTGGCCCGGCTGCTCAACTCCCAGCAGGACCGGCCGGCCGGGCCCGGCACCCGCCGGCCGCCCGCCTACCGGGCCCTCGCGGACGGCATCCGCCTCCTCGTGCTGGAGGGACGCGTCCCGGTGGCCGCCCGACTGCCCGCCGAGCGGGAGCTGGCCCTCGCGCTGTCCGTCAGCCGCACCACGGTCGCCGCCGCCTACGAGGCGCTGCGCGCCGAAGGATTCCTGGAGTCCCGGCGCGGGGCCGGCAGCTGGACCGCCGTACCGGCCGGAAACCCGCTCCCCGCGCGCGGGTTGGAGCCGTTGCCCCCGGAGGCCCTCGGTTCGGTGATCGACCTGGGCTGCGCCGCCCTGCCCGCGCCCGAGCCGTGGCTCACCCGCGCCGTGCACGGCGCCCTGGAGGAGCTGCCGCCGTACGCCCACACGCACGGCGACTACCCGGCCGGGCTGCCCGCGCTGCGCGCGATGATCGCCGAGCGCTACACCCTGCGCGGGATCCCGACCATGCCCGAGCAGATCATGGTCACCACCGGCGCGATGGGCGCCATCGACGCCATCTGTCACCTCTTCGCGGGGCGCGGCGAGCGGGTCGCCGTCGAGTCGCCCTCCTACGCCAACATCCTCCAGCTGATGCGGGAGGCGGGCGCCCGGCTGGTACCCGTGGCGATGGCCGAGGGGCTGACCGGCTGGGACATGGACCGCTGGCGGCAGGTGCTGCGGGACGCGGCACCCCGACTCGCGTACGTCGTCGCCGACTTCCACAATCCGACCGGCGCCCTAGCCGACGACGACCAGCGGCGTCAACTCGTGGACGCGGCCCGCTCGGCCGGCACCGTGCTCGTCGCCGACGAGACGATGACCGAGCTGTGGCTGGACGACGACGTCGAAATGCCGCGCCCTGTCTGCGGGTTCGACCCGGCCGGTTCGACCGTCGTCACCGTCGGCTCCGCCAGCAAGGCCTTCTGGGCCGGCATGCGCATCGGCTGGGTGCGTGCGGCTCCGGATGTGATCCGCAGCCTGGTCTCGGCCCGCGCCTACGCCGACCTCGGTACCCCGGTGCTGGAACAGCTCGCCGTCAACTGGCTGTTCAGCACGGGCGGTTGGGAACAGGCCGTCGACATCCGGCGTGGCCAGGCCCGGGAGAACCGCGACGCGCTGGTCGCGGCGGTACGGCGGGAGCTGCCGGGCTGGGAGTTCGAGGTGCCCAGGGGCGGGCTCACGCTGTGGGTCCGCACGGGTGGGCTGTCGGGTTCCCGGCTCGCCGAGATGGGGGAGCGGGTGGGCGTGCGTGTCCCGTCCGGGCCGCGCTTCGGCGTCGACGGGGCTTTCGAGGGATACGTGCGGCTGCCGTTCACCGTGGGCGGTGCGGTGGCCGAGGAGGCGGCGGCCCGGCTGGCCGCGGCGGCCCGGCTGGTGGAGAACGGGGTCGGCGGGGGCGGCAGCGAGTCGCCGCGGACGTTCGTGGCGTAGCCGCGTAGGGATGGACGCGGGGCCGGGGTCCGGTGCGGGCGACTCCCGGCCGCCCGCACCGAAAGCCCACTCCTAGGAGGTCTCCGCCACGGCGGCCTCCACCACCGCTTCTGTCGCCACCGTCTGCACCGCGTCCGCAGGTGTCGTACGCGGCGGGAGCAGGGCCAGCACCGCCTGGCGGTCCGTGTCGCTCGTCGCGTCGTCGTACGGGTCCGGGGTCGCCGGGACCTGCAGCCGGTGCACCGGGCCGCTGCCCAGGCGGGCGTAGCCGCGGCCGGGCGGCACCTGGGCGATCGGGGTGGTGTGCGGGGGAGCGCCGAGGACCGCCTCCAACTGGGCGGCGGTGGCGGGGCCGAGGACGACACGCGCGCGTGTGTGCTGTCGTACGGCGTCGCTCAGGGTGTCCGCGCTGTCGAACTGGTCGGCCACCACCACCGTCACATGGGCCGCGCGGCCGTGCCGCAGGGGTACCTGGAGCAGGGACTGCGGGTCCTGGCGGCCGTCGGCCGCGGCCAGGTGGGCGAAGGCGCTCGGGCGGTCCAGGATGATCCACAGGGGGCGTCTGGTGTCGTCCGGCGCCGGGTGGCCCGACTGGCGGGCGTGGTTGGCCGCGATCAGCCGGCGTTCCGTCTCCTGCGCGGCCCACTCCAGGCTGGCCAGGGTGCCGGTCAGGCCGCACTCGACGGCGAGGACTCCGTCCCGGCCGGTGAGGCACGCGTACTCGCCGGTGCCGCCGCCCTCCACGATCAGGACGTCGCCGTACTGGAGGGCCTGGAGGGCGATGGAGCGCAGCAGGGTGGAGGTGCCGCTGCCGGGCTGGCCCATGACCAGCAGGTTCGGCTCGGTGGAGCGGATGCCGGTGCGCCAGACGACCGGCGGGACATCCCGCTGTTCCGTGCCGTGGGTCAGCGGGAGCGTGCGGTGGACGTGGGTCGGGTCGGTGAAGCCGAGGACGGTCTCGCCGGGCGCGGTGACGAAGCGCTGGGCGGCGATGTCGGTGGGGAGCGGGGCGAGGACGCCGATGGTGAGCTGGTTGCCCTCCTCGTCCCACTCGAACCGGTACTCCCGACCGCGGCCGGACTTCGCGGTGAGCAGTTGCTCGATCCGCGCGCGGGAGTCGGCCTCGCCGTCGGTGAAGTAGGCCGGGTAGCGGACGACCAGGTGGGTGATCCGGCCCGCGCCGTCGAACTCGTGGGCGGGGAAGGCCTTCTCCCAGTCTCCGCCGTGGGCGAACAGGGGCGCCGGGTCCTCGGCGGTGGAGAAGTAGGGCACCAGCGCCTCGTAGAGGGACTGCAGGCGCTGCATCTGGGACTCGTCGGGCCCTTCGGGCGCCGGCGGGGTGTGGTCGCGGCCGTGCCATGCTGCCGCCGCCATCAGGACGATGACGGCGAGCAGCGGGCCGTACGGCACCAGTGCCACCACCAGGACCACCGAGGCCACCAGGAACAACAGTGGCCCGCGCTTGTCCTTGGGGGTGTCGGCCCATCTGCGCCGCCCGGCGGATGCCAGCCGGCGCAGACCGCGAGTGATCGTGATCAGCGGATGGAGGACGTCGGTGGCGCTGTCGGCCGCCGTCCGGGCCAGCTCCCGGCTCCGGGCGATCTGTGCGCTGCCGTTGCTCAGGATGCGGGGGAGGGGGCGCCGGGCCACTGCTGTCTCCTGGAGGTGCGTACGGGTGGTTGCGTCAGAACTTGATGCCACCGAGGAGGCTCGCCAGGCTCTCCCCGCCGGCCTTGATGCTCGGCGCGATGGCCGTGCTGGCCATGTAGAAGCCGAAGAGTGCGGCCACCAGGGCGTGCGAGGCCTTGAGTCCGTCCTTCTTGAAGAAGAGGAAGACGATGATGCCGAGAAGGACGACGCCTGACATGGACAGGATCATTTGAGCTCTCCTGGTTCGTGGGGACAGTCACCATGAGTTCTTCCAGGATCACAGGATGTATCCATACGATAAAAGGTGCAAGTGGGTGAATTTCGGCGGATTTCCCTCTGATGGCGGAGCGCATTCGGGCCGTCTGAGCAGGGGTTTCACCCGTGTCGGGCCCTGTGGTGATCTTTGCCTCGGAGGGGGCCGGTCATGTGTCGGCGGAGCCAGTACGCTGGCGATTCACCCGTACTAGTGAGAGGCGGTCAGGCCGATGAGTGAAGCCCCCGACCCCGAGGTCGTGGAGCTCGCCACCAAGATCTTCGATCTGGCCCGCCGGGGCGGGACCGAGGCGCTGGTGGCGTATGTGGACGCGGGTGTTCCGGCCAACCTCACCAATGACCGCGGTGACTCCCTGGTGATGCTCGCCGCGTACCACGGGCACGCCGACGCCGTACGGGCCCTGTTGGCGCGGGGGGCCGAGGCGGACCGGATCAACGACCGGGGGCAGACCCCGCTCGCCGGAGCCGTCTTCAAGGGCGAGCAGGAAGTGATCGAAGTCCTTCTGGAGGCCGGTGCCGATCCGGTCGCGGGCACGCCGTCGGCACTCGACACAGCCCGGATGTTCGGCAAGGTCGAGCTGCTGGAGCTGTTCGGCGCGCACTGAAGTGTGGTCCGTCATTCACTGGGACGGGCCTTGTGACCAGGTACGACAAGGAAAACGGGGGAAAACGGGGGAAGGCAGCACGGGGCCGCCCGAAATTTCGGTCGCGGCAGCGAGAACTGCCGGGTCATCATGACGTCGTGAATCACGGACGCGATGGCCGGGCAGGTGTTGCCGCACCGCGCGGACCGTGAGGTCCGCTTGGGCCACCGACGAGAGGCAGAGGAAAATGGTCTACAGCAAGCAGGAAACGGCGGGCGCCCCGACGTGTTGTCACGCGGCCAGGTAGTGCACGTCCCCCGGTTGCGTCGACGCTTGATGTGAGGCTGTTTCCCATGTTCGATCCGGTCATAGCGCCCAGCGGTACGCTGCTCGGCCTGCTTCAGCGGGGCCGCGGCGACGGCACACTGCACGCGCTCACCGCACCCCGTGCCGAGGCACTGGCTGCGCTGAACCACTGTGTGCTGCGCGACCCCCGCCACGACTGGCAGGTGGAGAACCGCTCCCTGTACTACGCCCGTCTGTACCTCGATCTGAACGGCGACCTGGACGCCGTCGAGGCCCACCTCTTCGACACCGAGGACGTTCTCGACACCGAGGAGTCCCGCACGGGCCTCGCCCTCGCCGTCCTCGGGCACCTCGCCTCCTACGGCAGGCGGGACGCGCTCGCACTGCTGCGCCGCTACGCGGCCTCCGGGACCAACTGGGCCTGGGCGCTCGACGAACTAGCGCTCAGGGACGACGACGCGGGCCTGCGCGCCCTCGCCGCCCCCGTGCTGGCCCGTTTCCCGGCCGATCCCGAGGGTGAGGCCGAACTGGCCACCGTCGTGCGCGACGCCTTCGAACCCCGGCCCTGGCGGCTGTGGGCCGAGGACTCACGCGAATCGATCGCCACGCGCGTGCGTGCCGCTCAGGAAGCCGGCTGCTTCGACCGCTGGCAACGGCAGATGCGACCAACCGGGCCCCGTCCGGGGTGGAGCGTGCAAGCGGTGTTCGAATGGGCCCAACAGGGCATCGAACGCGGCTCCGCGCTGCACGTCCCGGCCGCCCGCTGCCTCAGCGCGGTGGCAGGCCCCGAGGACCGGCCCGAGATCGTCGAGGCGGCCAAGGACGGCAGCGAGGGAGCCCGCTGCACCGCCCTGCGGTATCTCGCCGACAGCAACGATCCCGAAGCCCTCCAGCTCATCGAGCGCGCCGTGGCCACCGGCTCGGCACCCGTCGTGGAGGCCGCCGTCGACGCCTTCGAACGGATGCGCTCCGTCGCCGCCGTCGACCGGGCCCGCGGCTGGGCCCGACGGCCCGACCCACTCGGCGCCGCCGCCGGCCGGATGCTCGCCTGCCGGGGCGGAGCCCAGGACAGCGACCTCGTCCTCGGCGCCCTCAGGGAGGCCGTCATGGGCGAAGGGCCCGATGCCCCCACCCTGTGGACCCTCGTCGACGGCGCCGGCCGCCTCGGTATCGCCTGCGCCGCACCCGTCCTGCGCCATGTGTACCGGGAGACCGCCTCGTCCCATCTGCGCGGCCGGGCCGCCCGGGCCCTGGCCGCCACCGACCCCTCCTACCCCACCGGCTTCGCCGTCGAGTGCCTGTGGGACTGCGAGGAGACCACCAGGGAGATCGCCGCCCGGCACGCCGAGACCGGTGACGCCAGGGTCGTGGAACAGCTCCGCAGGCTCGCCGCAGACCCGGCCGAGGAAGCGGAGGTCCAGACAGCCGTTCGGAGCCGGATCGGGCCCGACGCCCCCGCAGTGTGAACACGGGATGACCCGCGGGTCAGACGGGCATGGACGCCGTCTGACCTGCTCGGGTGTGCAGCGCAACGCTCATGGGACGTTCACCGTTCGCATAGATCCACGTTGACGCGGGCACGTCCAGCACGGCGACAACACGGGTATGCGTGTCGTCATCGTGACCGAATCCTTTCCCCCCGATGTGAACGGCGTGGCCCACTGCGCGCTCCAGACCGCCCGGCACCTCGTGGATCGCGGTCATCATCCGCTCGTCGTCGCGCCGGCCACCGCGGCCGGTAGCGGGCCCGACGCCCAGTCGCCGTGCCCTGTCATCCGTGTCCCCTCCCTACCGCTCCCGGGCTACCCCCAGGTCCGCGTCGCCCTCCCCAGCCGACGCGTCGCCGCGGCCATCACCGAACACCGCGCCGACATCGTCCACCTGGCCAGCCCCTTCATCCTCGGCGTCCGAGGCATGGCCGCCGCGGCCCGGCTCGGCATCCCCGCCGTGGCCGTCTACCAGACCGACCTGGCCGGATACGCCCGTACGTACGTCGGCGCGGGCGAGGCCACCGCCTGGCGGCGCATCCGCTCCGTCCACGCCGCCGCCGACCGCACCCTCGCGCCCTCCAGCGCGGCCCTCGGCGACCTGGAGGCACACGGCGTGCCCCGGGTCAGGCTCTGGCCGCGCGGCGTGGACACCGAGCGCTTCCGCCCCGAGTACCGGGACGAGGCGCTGCGCCGCGAACTCGCCCCGAACGGCGAACTGATCGTCGGCTACGTCGGCCGGCTCGCCCCCGAGAAACAGATCGAACTCCTCGCCGGAGTCTGCGGCCTCAAGGGCGTCCGTGTCGTGGTCGTCGGCGACGGACCCAGCCGGCCGCACCTCGACGAGGCGCTGCCGGGTGCGGTCTTCCTCGGCCGGCGTACCGGAGACGAGCTCGCCCGTATCTTCGCCTCGTTGGACATATTCGTGCACACCGGACCTTTTGAGACCTTCTGTCAGACCGTCCAGGAAGCCATGGCCAGCGGCGTCCCCGTCGTGGCGCCCGCCGCCGGCGGACCGCTCGACCTGGTCGCCCATGGGCGCACCGGGTTCCTCTTCCCGCCGCGCGACGAGAACGCCGTAACGGACGCCGTACGGACCCTCGCCGCCGATCCCGCACTCCGGGCCCAGTACGGGACCGCCGCGCGGGCCATGGTCGAGGGCCGCACCTGGGCGGCCGTCGGCGACCAGCTGATCGCGCACTACGGCGACGTCCTCGCCGCCCGCAAGGTGGTGGTGGCGGCGTGAACACCGCTGCGCTGCGGATCGTGCGGCTCGCCAACTTCGTGGCCCCCTCCTCCGGGGGGCTGCGCACCGCCCTGCGCGAGCTGGGCAAGGGTTTCAAGGAGGCCGGGCACGACCCGGTCCTCATCGTGCCCGGCGAGCGCCACACCGACCGCGAGACCGAACAGGGCCGGGTCATCACCCTGCCCGGGCCGCTGCTGCCCGGCACCGGCGGCTACCGCGTCCTCGCCGACAAGCGGCGCGTGGCCAACCTCCTGGAACAACTCGCTCCCGACCGCCTGGAGGTCTCCGACCGTACGACCCTGCGCTGGACCGGCAAGTGGGCCAGGCGGGCCCGCATCCCCGCGGTGATGGTGTCCCACGAGACAGCCGACGGCGTCCTGCGCACCTGGGGTCTGTCGGAGAACATGTCCCGGCGCACCGCCGACGCCCTCAACGTCCGTACGGCACACACCTACGCGCGCGTGGTGTGCACCACCGAGTTCGCCGAGCGGGAGTTCGTCCGCATCGGCGCCCGCAACGTCGTACGGGCACCGCTGGGCGTCGACCTGGTGGGCCGTAGCCCGGCGCTGCGGGACCCGGTGGTGCGCGCGCAGTACGCGCGCGTGGACCAGGTTCTGCTGGTGACCTGCACCAGGCTCTCCGTGGAGAAGAAGCCCGGCACGGCGCTCGACGCCCTGGAAGCGCTGGTACGGCGAGGGCGGCGGGCGGTCCTCGTGGTCGCCGGGGACGGGCCGCTGCGGCCCCGGCTCGAACAGCGGGCGCGGGAGCGCGGACTGCCGGTCACCTTCCTCGGGCACGTTTCCGACCGGCGGCTGCTCGGAGCGCTCCAGGCCTCCGCCGACGTGTGCCTGGCACCCGGGCCCGCCGAGACCTTCGGGCTCGCCGCCCTGGAGGCGATGGCCTGCGGCACGCCCGTGGTGGCCAGCGCCTCGTCCGCGCTGCCCGAGGTCATCGGCTCCGCCGGGGCCACGGCCGCCGACAACGGGCGGGCCTTCGCCGACGCCGTGGACATGCTGCTCGAACGCTCCGAGGTGGAGCGGCGGGAGATCGCACGCGCGCGTGCGGAGTGCTTCGGGTGGGACACGGCGGTCGACGCGTTCCTCGCCGCGCACGACGCGGATGTCCCGGTACGGCGCTTCGTGCCCGGAGGCGTGGCATGAGAACGGTCCGATTCGTCGCCCTCGGTGACTCGCTCACCGAGGGCGTGGGCGATCCCGTCGGCGAGGCATGGCGCGGTTGGGCCGCACTGCTCGCCGACGGGATCGCCCAACAGCCCGAGGACACCGTGGAGTTCACGAACCTCGCGGTCAGCGGGGCACAGTCGCGGGACGTGCTGGAACGGCAGACCCCGGCCGGGCTCGCCCTCAACCCGGACGTCGTGTCCGTCGTCATAGGCGTCAACGACACCCTGCGCTGCACCTTCGACATCCAGGCACTGGCCGCCCGGCTCGACGAGGTCTACGCGGCCTTCACGGCACAGGGCGCCGTCCTGCTGACGGCCTGTCTGCCCGACCCGGGCGCCATGCTCGGCCTCCCGGGCGCGCTGGCCCGCCCGCTCGCCCGGCGGCAGCGAGCGGTGAACACCGTGGTGCACGCGCTCTCCGAGCGGTACGGGGCCGTGCACCTGCACGCAGCGGAGGGCGAGTGGATCATGGACCGCGCGATCTGGAGCGCGGACCGGCTGCACCCCGGAGAACGGGGCCACCGTCAACTCGCCCTGCGGTTTCACGCGTTGCTCACCGAGGAGGGTGTGGCCACGGGGGCCGCGCCGTCGCCCGAGCCCGAGTTCCCGGTCCCCACCAAGTCGGCCAGTCTGTGGTGGCTGGCGACCGCGGGTACCGGCTGGGTGGCCCGCCGCTGCACCGACCTGCTGCCGCAGCTCCTCAGGCTGGCCGCCGACGAGATGCGCCACCGCGCGCGGGGCACCAGCGCGCGGCTCGACCTGAGCGCGTCCCACGCGGTGTCGGCGGCGCTGGCCGCCCTCTCGGTGGGGGAGAAGCAGCCGGACGCCGCGTAGGGTCTGTCCGGCGGATCAGGTCGCAGGAAGGTGACGGCGCCCGACCGGTGCCGGTGAGCGGGGTGTGGTGCGTGCAGCTGCAAGGCGGAGGAGACGTTGACATCAGCGGCTCCGCCGCGGGCGACGCGGTGGGGGCACCTCCCGGCCGAAGGCTGGGGGACGTCGGCGACCGACGACAACGCCGCTGGGGGTCCCCACGCCTTCAAGGCAGCGGGGGAAGGCGTGGGGACCCCGGGGCTGCGACAGGATTCGCCGGACGCCGCCCAGGGCCGGTACGGGGCCTCAGCGGCGTCGTACGGCCACGAAACGGACGGGGGTTCCGGGCACCGCCTGCGCGGCGGCCGGGAGGTCTGTCGGGCGGACGACCGCGATCACCGGGTAGCCGCCGGTGGTGGGATGGTCGGCGAGGAAGACCACGGGGCGGCCGTCCGGGGGGACCTGGACGGCGCCCAGGACCATGCCCTCGCTGGGGAGTTCACCGGTCAGGGCCCGCTCCAGGGCGGGACCCTCGGTGCGCAGCCCGATGCGGTTGCTCGCCGACGACACCTGGTAGACGCGTGACGTGAACGCCCGCACAGCCTCCGGCGTGAACCAGTCGTCGCGGGGGCCGAGCGTCACCCGGAGGACGAGTTCGACCGGGGGGCGCGGCTGTGGGGCGAAGTCCACGCGCGCGTGGAGGCCTGTCGGGGAACCCAGCGGCAGTATGGCGCCGTTCGTGAGCGGCGCCGGACCGAGCCCGGACAGCAGGTCCGTGGAGCGGCTGCCGAGCACCGGCTCCACGGCGACGCCGCCGGCGAAGGCGACGTAGGCGCGTACTCCGGAGAAGGCTGTTCCGATGTCCAGGAGTGCTCCGCCGGGCACGTGCACGGGTGCTCCCCAGGCGACGGGCCGCCCGTCGACCGTGACCGGGCAGGGTGCGCCGCCGACCGCCACGAGGATCGTTGAACGAGGCCGTACGGCGCACCCGTTGAGGGTCGTCTCCAGGACGGCCGCCTCGGGCGGATTGCCGACCAGCCGGTTGACGAGCGCCGCCGCGGGCCCGTCGAGCGCCCCGGAACGCGGCACCCCCAGGTGCGCGTGTCCGGGCCGTCCCAGGTCCTGCACGGTGGTCAGGGCCCCGGCCCGGACGACGGCGAGCGCACGGTCCGTCATACGTCCGCCACCGGGACGAAGCGCACGCGTGTGCCCGGCGACAGCAGCGCGGCGGGCACGCGCGTGTGGTCCCAAAGGACCGCGTCCGTCGTGCCGATCAGCTGCCAACCGCCGGGCGATGCACGGGGATACACGCCGGTGTACGGGCCTGCCAGGCCCACGGCACCGGCGTGGACGGCCGTGCGCGGGGTGGCCCGCCGCGGAACGTCGTAGCGGGCCGGCAGACCGGTGAGATAGCCGAAGCCGGGGGCGAAGCCGCAGAACGCGACGCGGAACTCGGTGGCCGCGTGGATGCGGCCCACCTCCTCCTCGGGGACGTCCCACAGGGCGGCGACGTCGGCGAGGTCCGGGCCGTCGTAGCGCACCGGGAGTTCGACCACCTCCCCCGCGCGCGGGGGAGCGGGGGGTACGTCGGAGGTGGTCAGTTCGGTGGCCAGCCGGGCCGGGTCGGCGAGGCCGTCCAGGAGGACCGTGCGCGCGGCCGGGACGATCTCGCGGACGGTGAGGAGGCCCTCCGCGCGGCGGCGCAGCAACTCCGCGTGGACGGCCTCGGCCTCCTCCCCGGAGGCGACCTCGACGAGCAGTGCGTCGTCCCCGACGCGCAGGGCCCTCATGCGAAGGCCTCCACCTGGACACCCGACTCCAGGAGCCGTGCGCGGACCCTGCGGGCCAGTTCGACCGCGCCGGGTGTGTCCCCGTGCAGGCACAGGGAGCGGGCCCGCACCTCGATGCGCGCCCCGGAGAGCGCCGTGACCGTGCCGGAGCGGGCCAGGCTCAGCGAGCGCTCCACGACGGCCTCGGGGTCGGTGATCACGGCGCCGTCCAGGCCGCGCGGCACGAGCGTGCCCTCGTCGGTGTACGCACGGTCCGCGAACGCCTCCGTGACGGCCGGCAGCCCGGCCTTCGTGGCCAGGTCGAGGACGACCGAGCCGGGCAGTCCGAGCACGGGCAGTGAGGCGTCGGCCAGGAGCACGCCCTCGATCACCGCGGCGGCCTGTTCCGGGTCGTGCACGACCCGGTTGTACAGGGCGCCGTGTGGTTTGACGTAGGACACGCGCGTGCCCGCCGCCCGGGCGAACACCTCCAAGGCACCGATCTGGTACGCCACTTCGGCCGCCAGCTCGGTGGACGGCACATCCATCGCGCGCCGTCCGAAGCCCGCCAGATCCCGGTAGGACACCTGGGCGCCGACCCGCACCCCGCGCTCGGCCGCCAGCTCGCACACCCGCCGCATGGTGACCGCGTCCCCGGCGTGGAAGCCGCAGGCCACGTTGGCGCTGGTGACGACGGACAACAGCTGCTCGTCGTCGGTGAGATGCCAGCGGCCGAAGCCCTCACCGAGGTCGGCGTTCAGATCGATCATCATCTCTCCTGGTCAGGCGACGCGGTACTGCTCGTCGCGGGCGTCGGTGACGAACATCTGGCCCGGCGCGTGGGTGATCGCGAACGGCGGGCGGGAGGCCATCACCGCGGCCTGCGGGGTCACTCCGCAGGCCCAGAACACCGGGATGTCGTCCGGCGCGGCGTCCACCGGATCACCGAAGTCCGGACGGCCGAGGTCCTCGATACCGAGCCCCGAGGGATCGCCGCAGTGTACGGGGCTGCCGTGCACCGCCGGGAGCAGCGAGGTCACCCGGATCGCCGTCGCCAGGTGCTCCGGGGGCACCGGGCGCATCGACACGACCATCGGGCCGTGCAGCCGCCCCGCCGGACGGCAGGGGCGGCTCGTCACGTACATCGGGACGTTGCGGCCCTGCGCGATGTGCCGGATCGGGACGCCCGCCTCGCTCAGCGACCACTCGAAAGTGAAGCTGCAGCCGATCAGGAACGACACCAGGTCGTCGCGCCAGTACGCCCGCACGTCCGTCGGCTCGTCCGTCAACTCGCCGTCCCGCCACACCCGGTAGCGCGGCAGATCGGTGCGCAGGTCCGCGCCGTCGGCCAGCACCGTCCGCCAGGAGCCGGCGTCCGTGACGTCGAGCACCGGACACGGCTTCGGGTTGCGCTGGCAGAACAGCAGCATGTCGTAGGCCCAGTCGGCGGGCACCGAGATCAGGTTGACCTGGGTGTGGCCCGCAGCGATCCCGGCCGTGGGGCCCGTCAGCCCCGCCCGGAAGCGCGCCCGGGCGGCACGCGGGCTCCACGCGTGCGCGTGCTCGTCGACGAGGGTCAGGGGGCGGTCCTCCGTGCGGTTCACGCGAGTTCCTTTCCGCGGGTCTCCGGCAGTCCCAGGAGCGCCAGCGCCGCGATGCCGTAACCGATGGCCCCGAAGACGAGCGCTCCGCCCACACCCCAACTGTCGGCCAGGAAGCCCACCAGGGTCGGGAAGACGGCGCCGACCGCGCGGCCGGTGTTGTACGTGAAGCCCTGTCCCGTGCCGCGCAGCGCGGTCGGGTACAGCTCGCTGAGATACGAGCCGAAGCCGCTGAAGATCGCCGACATGCAGAACCCGAGCGGGAAACCGAGCACCAGGAGAAGGGTGTTGGCGCCGTTGGGGATGTGCGTGTACACGAGGATGCAGATCGCCGAGAGCAGGGCGAAGAGCCAGATGTTGCGTTTGCGGCCGAGTACGTCGGTGAGGTAGCCGCCGGTCAGGTAGCCCAGGAAGGCGCCGGAGATCAGGAAGGTCAGATAGCCGCCGGTGCCGACGACGGACAGGCCGCGCTCCGTCTTGAGGTAGGTCGGCACCCAGGTGGCGAGGGTGTAGTAGCCGCCCTGGACGCCGGTCGAGAGCAGGCCCGCGAAGACCGTCGTCCGCAGCAGGCCCGGGGCCTCGGCCGTGCCCGGCTTGAAGATCGCCGCGAACGAACCCTTCTGGGCGTTCTGTTCGCGCACGGCCGTCGCCTCCGGGGCGTCGTGCACCCGGCGCCGCACCCAGAGCACCAGCAGCGCGGGCAGCGCGCCGGTCCAGAACATCACCCGCCAGGCCAGGTCGTCGCCGAGGAACGAGAACACCAGCGTGTAGACGACCGCGGCCAGCGCCCAGCCCACCGCCCAGGAGCTCTGGACCGCGCCGAGCGTACGACCGCGGTGCTTGGCGCTCGCGTACTCGGCGACCAGGATCGCGCCGACCGCCCACTCGCCGCCGAAACCGAGGCCCTGGAGGGCGCGGAACACCAGCAGGGTCTCGTAGTTGGGCGCGAAGCCGCAGGCCACCGTGAAGACGGCGTAGGTGATCACTGTGATCATCAGGGCCTTGACGCGGCCGACCCGGTCGGCGAAGACGCCCGCCACGGCGCCCCCGACCGCCGAGACGACCAGCGTGACCGTGGTGAACAGGCCGGTCTGGCCACTGTCCAGGCCGAAGTACGCGGCCAGCGCGACCATGCTCAGCGGCAGCGTGAAGTAGTCGTAGGAGTCCAGCGCGTAGCCGCCGAAGGCGCCGGCGAAGGCCCGGCGGCCGTTCGGACCGAGCGCACGGAACCAGGCCAACGCACCGTCGTCGGCGGTCAGTTCGTCCGTGTCGGGTTGCGTTCCGGTGTTCAGGGCCTGAGGTGGAGGGGTCGTGCTCATGTGCACCTCGCAGAGGGAGGACGGAGGGTGCTGGGACTGAGCAGTGCCGTGCGGAAGCCGTCGGTGCCGGGGTGAGCGGATGGCGCCATGCCGAGTAATCTAGAGGATCGTTGAACGATCCCTCAATACCCATGTTGTTTCGTTCTTGTATCTGCGGTTGAATTCCGGGCATGGCAGAGCAGATGGCGGGACTGGCCGACGACCGCGCCCTTCTGGGCCGTACGAGCACCGCGGAACGCGTCTCGGACATCCTCAGAAGCCGTATCGCCGAGGGCTATTTCCTGCCGGGCACCCGGCTCTCGGAGGAGAGCATCGGCGGCGCGCTCGGTGTGTCGCGCAACACACTCCGTGAGGCGTTCCGGCTGCTCACCCATGAGCGTCTGCTCGTCCACGAGTTGAACCGGGGCGTCTTCGTCCGGGTCCTGAGCGTCGAGGACGTCCAGGACATCTATCGGACCCGCCGCCTCGTCGAGTGCGCCGTCGTCCGCGGCCTCGGCGAGCCGCCGTACGCCCTCGAACGGCTCGCCGCGGCCGTGACCGAGGGGCAGTTGGCGTCCGTCGAGGATGACTGGAAAGGAGTGGGTACGGCCAATATCCACTTCCACCGGGAACTGGTCGGCCTCGCCGGCAGCGCCCGTACCGACGAGCTGATGCGCAGCGTCTTCGCCGAACTCCGGCTCGCCTTCCACCTCGTGGACGACCCGAAGGCGCTCCACGAGCCGTACCTCCAGCGCAACCGCCTGATCCTCCAGGCACTTCAGGCGGGCGACGCCGCCCAGGCCGAGGGACTGCTCGCGGTCTACCTCGACGACTCGCTCGAACGGGTCGTCGACGCCTACCGGCAGCGGGTCGGCGCGGACGGCACGGCCCTCGGCTGACGAGGGCACGGCGCCCGACGGACCGCCGCACACGGCTGTGGCGGTAGTCGCTTCTGCGTCGTTTGGGTCGTTGTCAGACCGAGGACCTAGTCTGTGCAGCGTGACTTCGCCTGCATCGACGGACAGCGTTCCGCCCCAGTTCAGCGCGGGGCCGCGCCCCGCTCCGGGCCCGGCCGCCGACGAGGGACTGGCGCGGCGACTGCGCGCGCTCGCCTGCACCGCGCCGCTGCACGACCTCGACGTGCGCAAGGCCAACCTGGCGGGCGAGTACTCGGTGTACGGCATGGCGGAGGTGGCCCTCGCCGCCATCGACCTGGTCACCCTGAACATGGACTTCGACACCGGCGCCGACCACGACCAGATAGTGGCCAGGCTCATCCCGCGCATCGCCGCCCAGGCCCCGCAGCGCCCCGTCCCCGAGCACGAGCGCGTGGCCCGCTGGGTCCTGGAGAACCTGATCAACGTCGGCAGCGTCGACCGCGGCTTCCGCACGGTGTACGGCACGTTCGCCCAGGACGGCACCTATGTGCGCCGCGACTACGACTTCAAGCTCATCGAAGAGGTCCCCGGCTACGGAGGCGGCGTCTACCTCCGTACGACGGACGAGGCCGTCAACGTCCTCGTGGGCGCCCTCGACACCGACGTCACCAGCGCGCAGATCGCCGCCGAGGTCAAGCTGGAGGTGCTGATCAGCCGCGGCCGGCTCGCCGACGCGCAACTGGCCGCCGAGCAGGCCCGCTACCGGACCGTGCAGTACTCGGAGACCCTGCGCCGCGCCCTGGACGCCACCCGGCGCAACGTCCGCGCGGTGGACTGGCTCAACGCCGTGCCCGACATGATCGCCGAGGCCCTCGACCACGTGGCCGACCGCTACCGCCACGAGAACGCGATCCTCACCAACATCCGCAAGGCCCGCGACGAGTCCGAGGACCCCGAACAGAAGCGCCGCGCCGCCGAGTTGGTCGACATCGTCAAGGACTGCATCCGACGGCACACACAACTCCAGTCGCGCCTCCTGGAGGCCGGGCCGCTGTTCCGCGCCGAGCAGGACCGGCAGGCCTTCGCCACGCCCATGACGACATCGGGGATAGACCTCTACGGACATCTCGTCTCGCCCGTGCTGCCGCTGCCCCTGGAGCAGGCGATCCGGGTCACGGACGCGTTCTTCGCACGCGGGACGGGGCTGCGTACGCCGGTGTCCGTCCGGGTGGGCGACCTCGTCGAGATACTGCTGACGCCGCCTCAGGAGCGGGAGCACCTCGGTGCGGAGATGCCGGAGCCGGATCTCATCGCCACGCCGGACGACAGCCGCTTCAGCGAGGAGCAGCTGGCGGCAGCCATGGAGTTGCTCGATCTGCCGGCGGACGCGCCTCGGAGGTTGTCGGGACTGCTGGCGGACGCGCGGCGCCAGGATCCCGAACTGCCGTATCTGGTCGCCCTGTTGGCCGTGCACGCGGCCAGTCCGCCGGTCGGTACCGCGTATCGGCAGGGGGAGCCGAAGCTGTTGTTCGCCGTGGACGACGGGGTCGAGCTGGACGATCCCGAGTTCGGTGGGGCCGATCTGATCGTGGGGATGGCCCTGTTGGACGCGGCGGGGATGGCGGCAGGCAGGACGGAGGCGGCGTAAGGAATGAACGACCGGTACGTGAACCACCGCTACATGAAGAACCTCAGCAAGGAGCCCCGACCGTGAGCGAGCACGTCGAATGGAGTGAGCCGGAGGCCGCCGCCGCGCCGGTGACCGCCGCCGTCACGCCCGCCGACGCCGCCGACGCGGCGCGGCTCGTCGCGTTCGGGCTGCAGCCCAAGCTGCAGCCCGCGCGGGACCAGGAGTACGCGGAACTGCTGCGCCGGTACCGGGAGGATCCGCCGTTCGCGCGGCTCGCCGACGCCGTGGCCGCCGGGCTCGGCCTGGTCGTCCTGGAGGTGTCCCCGCGCGCGGGGATGGCTGTGACCGCCGCCGAGGACTCGGTGTTCGCCGTCCGCATGGGCGACTACGCACGTCGTACCGCCGCCGACTCCGGGGACCGCTTCCTGCACGGGCTCGCGCATCTCGCCGTCGCCGCTATGGCGTTTCCGCGCCCCGAGGACCTCGCCGACGACGGCTACATCGGGCGCGTCACGGTCAACGGCGTCGACGCCTTCGTACGACAGGCCTGCCGGCGTCTGGAGGAGCGGGCCGACGAGCAGGGCATGAACACCGACCCGGCCACCGACGCGCCCGGCCTGGAGGCAGCCTGGCGGATCTGGGTCAGACGCAGCGCGACCGGAGCCACCAAGGACGCCCGCAGACTCGCCGGTTCGACCACCGGCATCGTCGGCAAGGCCGCCGCGTTCCTCACCGACTCCGGCTTCCTCCAGCGCACGGGCGACGACAACGGCGGCACGTACCGCACGACCGCCCGCTACCAGCTCCAGGTGCGTGACATGGCCGGCAGCGCCGCCATGGCCGAGCTGCTGGAGCTGGGCGTCGTCCCGGTCACCGACGGCACCGCGAGCCTGCTGCCCGCCGAGGACACCGAGGACCTGGAGCTGGTGGCCGACGCCGGGCTGCCGTTCCACTCCTGACACCGAGCCCCCCAGAAGACCTACGAACCCCCCACACCTGCCGAAGACTTACGACGAGAGTCCGCCATGTACGAGCTGTCCCGGGTCCGCCTCTACTCCATCGGGCCCGCCGGTGCGCGCTACGCCGACACCGTGCTTGACCTGCGAGGCGTGGGCAAGCCCGTGCCCGACCCCGCCCCCACCCAGGCGGAGTTCTTCGAGGACGAGCCCGTCGGTCCGCCGCGCCGCCCCGCGCCCGCCGGTGTGCTCTTCCTGGAGAACGGCGGCGGCAAGTCCGTCCTGCTCAAGCTGATCTTCTCGGTGATGCTGCCGGGACACCGCAACACCCTGGGCGGCGCCAGCTCCGGAGTGCTGCGCAAGTTCCTCCTCGCGGACGACTGCGGCCATGTCGCCCTGGAGTGGCAGCACACGCTGACCGGCGAGTGCGTGGTCGTCGGCAAGGTCAGCGAGTGGCGGGGGCGCCAAGTCTCCAACGACCCGCGGAAGTTCGCCGAGGCCTGGTACTCGTTCCGCCCGGGACCCGGGCTGAGCCTGGACAACCTCCCTGTCGCCGAGGCCACTTCCGTACGGCCGCCCGTCGAGGGCGCGTCCGGCGCGCAGGGCCGTCGACGCACCATGAAGGGGTTCCGGGACGCCATCACCGAGTCGGGCAAGGCGTATCCCCACCTCGAAGTCCACTGGGAGGAGATCCACGACCGGTGGATCGAGCACCTGGGCGACCTGGGCCTCGACCCCGAACTCTTCCGCTACCAGCGGGAGATGAACGCCGACGAGGGCGAGGCCGCCGGCCTCTTCGCGGTCAAGAAGGACTCCGACTTCACCGACCTGCTGCTGCGCGCGGTCACCGACACCCGGGACACCGACGGGCTCGCCGACCTGGTCGGCGGCTTCGGCAACAAGCTGGGGCGACGCGCCGAGCTGATCGCCGAACGGGACTTCACGGCGGGGTCCGTGGACCTGCTCGGCCGGATCGTCGAGGCCGCCGAGGGACGGGCACGCGCGCGTGACATCCACGCAGGCGCCGAGCGCCGCACACGCACCCTGGCCCGCCGGTTGTCCGCGCGGGGCGCGCAGGAGCGGGTCAGGGCCGCCGACCTCGCCCAGCGCGTCACCGCCGCCGCATACGCCGTCACGCACTCCGAGGGGGCGCGCGAGCGCAGCGCGCTGATCGCCGCCGAACTGGCCTACCGGCACGCCTCGTTGGCGCTCGCCACCACGGAGAAGTCCGCCGCCGCGCAGAAGCGCGAACTCGCCGACGCGCGCACACTGCACTCCGCCTGGCAGGCCGCCGAGGCCGTCCTGCGCCACCGCGCCGCCGCCGACCGCTCCGCGCGCGTGGCCGTCGCCATCCGCGAGGCCGAGCGGGACGCCGCACCCGCGCTCGCCGCCCGCGCCAAGGCCGCCGTCGACCTCGTGCGGGCCCTGCACGAGGCCGCGGAGAGCGCCGAGAACCTCGCCAACGAGGGCGAGGAGCGCTCCGGCGCCCTTCAGGAGGTCGGTGAGTCCTCCCACCGGGACGCGACCTCCGCCGCCACCGAGGCACAGCGCGCCCGCAGCGAGATCGGGCATCTGCGCCAGCGTCTGTCCGAGGTCGAGCAGGAGACCGCCGAGGCGGTACGCGCGGGCTGGCTCGACGACAGCGCACCCGACGCCGACCCGGCCCGCGCGGCCCTGGCGGCGAGCGACGCCGAGAAGACGGCCGTGGCCGCCTGGGACACCGCGCGCGAGGCATCGCGGCGTGCGTCCGAGCACGCGCGCGAAACGGCTTCCGCCGAGTCCCGCGCGGAGTTGACGGCGGCCCGCGCGTCCGACGCGGCGACCGCCGCCGAGCGGACCTACGACGCGGAACGGCGCCTCGCCGAGGGACTGGCGGGGGAGGAGCGGCTGGCGGAGCTGCTGAGCCTGCCGGGCGCCGGTGGTACCGGTGGTGTGCCGGTGCCGCGTGGCGCCAACGAGGTTGCGGCGAGCGGCAGTTCTGCCGCCGACACCGCCTCCGTCACCCACTCCGGCACCACCAGGCCCAGCCGCCCGCTCGCCGAAGGCCCCCTCACCCCCGAGGAACTCGACCGCTTCGCCGACGAGTTGCGCGAACTGCTCGACGACGGGGTCGCCTCCAGCGAGCGACAGCTCTTCGACCTGCGTACCGCCGCCGCCGACGACTCCCGGATCCTCGGGGCGCTCGGAGACGGCGGACTGCTGCCGCCCGGCCCGGACGTGCTGGCCACCGTCGAGTACCTGGGCGAGCACGGCATCCCGGCCCTGCCCGGCTGGCGTTACCTCGCGCAGGCCGTCGATCCCGTCGACCACGCGCGCGTGCTGGCCGCCCGGCCCGAGCTGGTCGACGGTGTGATCATCACCGACCCGGCCACGCACGCGCGTGCCCGCGAGGCGCTCAGCGAGGCGGCTCTGCTGCCCCGCTCCGCCGTGGCGGTCGGTACGGCCGCCGCCCTGCTGGCCCCGACTCCGGCGCCCGACGCGGGGGACAGCGACGTCTTCCTCGTACCGCCGAACCCGGCCATGCACGACGAACACGCCGCCGACGAGGAGCGGCAGGCACTGCGCGCCCGGGCCACCGAGCGGGACGAGGAGATCCGCACGCTCGCCGCACGGCTCGGCAAGGACCGGGAACTGGCGGCGCGGCTCGCCTCCTGGCGAACCGGCTGTCCGAGCGGGCGGCTGGTCGAGCTGGCGCGGTCCGCGCAGGACACGCGCGCGTTCGCCGAGGAGGCCGAGGCCGAGCTCGCCGAGGCGCGGACCGTGCGGGCCGAGGCGGACGAAGCCGCCGCCGAGGCCGCCCAGGCGCGCGACGAGCGGCAGGAGACCGCACAGAAGGCCCGGCGTGCCGCCGACGCCCTCGCAGGACTCGCCTTCCGGCTGCGGGAGCGTGCCGGCTGGCAGGTCAAGCTGCGCGAACTCGCCGACGAGGCAACCGAGTCGGAGGCCCGCGCGCAGTCCTGCCTGGAGCGTGCCCGCGCAGCCGACGAGGACCGCCGCGCCGCCCAGCGCGCCGCCGACGACGCCCGCCGTACGGCCCGCGCGCTGCGTGCCGAGCGCTCCGAGATCGCGGGCGCCCCCGACGACGTACCGGCGGACGACCCCGCCGCTCCGAAGCCGTCGCTGCCCGCCCTGCGTGAGGCCTATCGCGCCGCGTCCCAGCTCTACGAGAAGGTCGGCGTCGGCGCCGACCTGCGGGCCGAGCAGGCGCGGGCGGAGAGCGACGAGAGCGCGGCCATCGCCGAGTTGGACCGGCTCAGCAACAAGGTCCGTACCCGCGCGGCCCAGTTGTTGGAGTCACCCGACGGCTCCGACGGGCCGTCCCGGCAGGCCGCCGCGGCGCGTGCCGAGGAGCTGGTGCAGTTGTTGGAGACCCGGGTGTCGAACGCGAGCGAGCAGCTCGGGCGGCTGCGCGGCGAGGCCGAACGGCACGCGCCCGTGGACGGCGAGGCGCACACCGAGCTGGCCGAGGAACTGGTCCCGCGCGACGCCGAACACGCCCAGGCACTGCTGCGCACCGCCACGGCCGAAGTCGCCTCCCGCGCCGACGCGTTGGGCCAGGCCCGCGAGGCGCACGCCGAACTCCTCGACGCCCACCGCGCCGCCGAGGACGGGGCCGGCGGCTTCGACGAGACCGCCGCGATGCTGCGTGACCTGCTGCGCGAACACTCCTCGGACGAGGAGCAGGAGGAGCCCGAGCCGTACCCGGGCAGCGTGGAGGAAGCCCGGCACTCCGCCGCCGAGGCCCGTCGCTCGCTGCGCGGCTGCGCCGCCGACCTGTCCGCCGCCGAGGGCGCCGTACGGGAAGCGAGCGATGTGCTCGTGCGGCACGCCAACTCCACGCGGTACGAGCAGGTGCGGACCCCCGCGCGGCAGCAGATCCGTGAGTTGCCCGCGTCCTCCCTGCCCGAGCACGCGCAGAAGTGGGCCGACGCCTTCGCGCCCCGACTGCGGGTCCTCACCGACGAGTTGGCGCAATTGGAGCGCAACCGCGACTCGATCGTGGACCGGCTCCGCGGCCTCGTCGAGTCGGCGTTCGCCACCCTGAGGTCCGCGCAGCGGCTGTCCCGGCTGCCGGAGGGGCTCGGCGAGTGGTCCGGGCAGGAGTTCCTGCGCATCCGCTTCGAGGAGCCCGACCAGGCCACGCTGACCGAGCGGCTCGGCGAGGTCGTGGACGAGGCCACCCGGGCCGCCGTGAAGAAGAACTCCGACATGCGGCGTGACGGAATGTCCTTGCTGCTGAGGGGAGTTGGAGCGGCCCTGGAGCCCAAGGGGGTCGCCGTCGAGATCCTCAAGCCGGACGCCGTACTGCGTGCCGAGCGGGTCCCCGTCGGGCAGATGGGCGACGTGTTCTCCGGCGGTCAGCTGCTCACCGCGGCCATCGCCCTGTACTGCACGATGGCCGCGCTGCGCTCCAACGACCGGGGCCGCGACAAGCACCGGCACGCCGGCACGCTCTTCCTCGACAACCCCATCGGGCGGGCCAACGCCACCTATCTGCTGGAGCTGCAGCGCGCCGTGTCCGACGCGCTCGGTGTCCAACTCCTGTACACCACCGGCCTGTTCGACACGACGGCACTGGCCGAGTTCCCGCTGGTCATCCGGCTGCGCAACGACGCCGACCTGCGGGCCGGCCTCAAGTACATCAGCGTGGAGGAACACCTCCGGCCGGGACTGCCGCAGCAGGCCCCCGCCGGAGAAGGGGAGTCGGTGCACAGCGAGATCACGGCGACCCGGATGTTCAAGCGACCGGCGCCGACCACCCCGTAGGCGAACCTAGGAGTGGGACTGCGACAGTTGCCCGGCGCCGCCCTTGCGGGTTATCCGCTCCTGCGCCCGCCGGGTGGCCTTCGCCTGACGCTGGGCCCGACGCCGCTCACGGCGGAGGGCCCGTGCCGTACTGCTGGGCTCCGAGACCACGCCGTTGCGCTGGTTCCACATCTGGCGGGTCACCCATACGTCCAGGGCGCCCCAGGTGGCCACCACCGTGCTGACCACGCTGCTGATCACCATCGGGAACGCCAGCCAGGACCCGGCCATCGTGCACAGAAAGGCCACCGTCGCCTGAATAAGCGTCACGGCGATGATGAGCACCGCCCGCACGGCCGCCGTACGCACCGGATCGGGCAGCCGACGCCGACGCGCGGGCTCCTCGATCCACAACGGCCTGTAGTACTCCTGCTGTTCGGCTGTCGCGCGGGCCGCACGCGGCCCCTCGAACCCCGCCGCCTTCGGTGCGCCCGAGCGCGCCGGAGCCTCGCCGTCCCCCGTCGAGCGCGCCGCCACGCCGTCCTCAAGCGCCTCTTGCCGCTCCGCCGTGCCCATCAACGTGTCCTCCCCACCGCCGGTACACCACTCGCTCCCGAGTCCGAAGACTCCGGCTCCCCAGTGGGTGCCCGGCCTGCCCTGTTTTACGCCGCCCGGATGCGGATGCGGCTCCTGTGGCCGGTTCCGCACCCATATCCCGTAGAGAAAGACGAACAACATCCCACGAAGATTCCCAACGAACGAAAAATTCCAGCCAACTGGCCAAGCGGGTCGATCCGGTCAGGTCCGGCGAACCTCGCGGATTCGGGGCGGCAATCTCCCGTAATGACCTGACACCTCCCCATGTCCGGTCTCTGGTGCGGAAGTTCACGCTCCGGACAGCTCTTCGAGTTACCTGTGTGTCAGTAGTAGGCTCGCGCCGTTTGTTGACGCACATGTGTACCCCCGGCCGGCGGGGGTCCAGCTGGGGGAGGCCATGCGCTTTCGCGGGAAGTCCATCCGCCGGAAGATCGTGGCGCTCCTTCTCGTGCCGCTCGTGTCCCTGACCGCGATCTGGGCGTTCGCCACGGTCCTCACCGGCCGGGCGGCCGGAGACCTGTTCAACGTGTCGTCGGTCGTCGAGAAGATCGGCTACCCCACCGAGGACACCGTCCGCGTCATCCAGCAGGAACGACGCCAGTCGCTGGTCTATCTCGCCGACCCGCGCGCCGCCGACGGCCTCACCGACCTGAAGCACAGCCGCACCGCGACCGACGCAGCCGTCGCCAAGATCCGCAGGAACGCCCGGAACCCCGACGTCCGCGACGCGCTGGGCCAGACCACCGACAGCCGCGTCTCCGCCGTGCTCGACGCCTTCGACGGCCTCACGTCCCTGCGGCGCAGCGTCGAGGACGGCACCGTGAACCGCGCCCAGGCCCTCGATCTCTACAACCGCCTGGTCGACCCCTGCTACGTGCTGCTGACCAACCTCCACGTCGTCGACAACGTCGAGATGGACAAGCAGTACCGCGCCCTCGTCAACCTCGCACGCGCGCGTGAACTCCTCTCCCGTGAGGACGCGTTGCTCGGCTCCTCGCTGATCGTCGGCAAGCTCACCCGGGACGAGACCCGCGCCGTCTCCGACCTCGTGGCCCAGCGCACCCTGATGTACGACGTCAACCTGCCGCTGCTGCCCTCCTCGGAGCGCGACCACTTCGACCGCTTCTGGAAGAACGCGGCCAGCGCCCCGCTCCGCGTGGCCGAACAGGCCGCCGCCTCCTCCGAGTCCGGCGAGCCCCGCAACGTCACCGCGCAGACCTGGAACACCGCGGCCGGCGCCGTGCTGGACAAGCTCGGCACTCTCGACGACCAGGCCAACGACCGCTATCAGGACCGCGTCCGGCCCGTCGCGATGAACGTCATCCTGAAGGCGGCCGTCGCCGGCGTCCTCGGCCTGATCGCCCTGCTCCTCTCGCTCTTCCTGTCCGTGCGCATCGGCCGCGGCCTCATCCGCGACCTGCGTCAACTCCGCCTGGACGCCCACGAGGCGTCCGGCGTCCGGCTGCCCAGCGTGATGCGCCGCCTGTCCGTCGGCGAGGTCGTCGACGTGGAGACCGAGGTCCCGCGCCTGGAGTACGACAGGAACGAGATCGGCGAGGTCGGCCAGGCACTCAACACCCTGCAGCGCGCCGCTGTCGAAGCCGCCGTGAAACAGGCCGAGTTGCGGTCCGGCGTCTCCGAGGTCTTCGTCAACCTCGCCCGACGCAGCCAGGTCCTGCTGCACAAGCAGCTCACCCTGCTCGACACCATGGAGCGCAGGACCGAGGACACCGACGAACTCGCCGACCTGTTCCGCCTCGACCACCTGACGACCCGTATGCGCCGCCACGCCGAGGGCCTGGTGATCCTCTCCGGGGCCGCCCCGTCCCGGCAGTGGCGCAAGCCGGTCCAGCTCATGGACATCGTCCGCGCGGCCGTCGCCGAGGTCGAGGACTACGAACGCATCGAGGTCCGCCGGCTGCCGCGGATCGCCGTCACCGGGCCCGCCGTCGCGGACCTCACCCACCTGGTGGCCGAACTCCTGGAGAACGCCACGGTGTTCTCCCCGCCGCACACCGCCGTGCAGGTCCTGGGGGAACGGGTCGCCAACGGCTTCACCCTGGAGATCCACGACCGAGGCCTCGGCATGGCGGCCGACGCGCTCCTGGACGCGAATCTCCGGCTCGCCGAGACACCCGAGTTCGAACTCTCCGACACCGACCGGCTGGGCCTGTTCGTGGTCAGCCGCCTCGCCCAGAGGCAGAACGTCCGCGTCTCCCTCCAGCCCTCCCCGTACGGCGGCACGACCGCCGTCGTGTTCATCCCCGACGCCCTGCTGAGCGACGAGGTCCCGGACACCAACGGCATCGGCTTCCGTCTCGACCGGCCCCAGCCGACGAAGGAGGCCGAGTACGAGGAGAGCCACCGCTCCGCGCTCTCCCAGGTGCCCGCGAAGCTTCCCGGCCTTCCGCCCGCCCTCCTGGACGGGCCGGTCGAACTGGAGGCCCCGGTCGACCTGGACGCCCTCGCCGGCTTCCCGAACGCCCTCGGCGACGAGGACGGTGAGCGCGGCGAGGTCTTCCGCCCGCGCCGCCCGGGCCTCCGGGACGACCTCGCCCCCGTCCGCCCCGTAGAGCCCCGTCCGCAGGCCTCAGAGGCCCACGACGGACCGCGCGAGGACGCGGACGCCCACCGGAGCGACCCGCTTCCGCTGCCCCGGCGCCGGCGCCGGACGCCCAAGCTCGTCAGCTCGCACGGACGCCCGGTCGTCGAACAGCGCTCGCGACGGGAACCGGGGGATTCCGCGGACGGTCTCTCCACGGCCCGGGGCCAGGGCGGAGCCGACCCGGAGACCCCGGCACCGCTGCCGGCCCGGCGGCGCGGTGACACGCCGCTACGGCGCCGTACCGACGTGCCTGGGGGACGCGCCGAGTCCTCGGTGCCCCCGGGGCGCGGATCCGGCGAGCCGCCCGAGACCCCCTCCCTGCCCCGACGCACCCGGCGTGCCGAGATCGCGTCCAGCATTCCGGACTCCGGCACCTCACCGGGCGGCAACGGGCCCGACCCGGGGGCGTTGCCCAGGCGCGTGCGCCAGGCCAACCTGGCCCCACAGCTGAAGAAGGACCCCGAACGGCGCACCACGAGCCCGGCGGAGGTCGTGGAGCGCGACGCCGACGAGGTACGCAGCCGCATGGCCTCCCTCCAACGCGGCTGGCAGCGTGGCCGCGAGGAGAACGCCGAGGACGACGACGTCCAAGGCGGCACAGCACAAGGAACTAAGGGGGACGGTCGATGACCGCACCAAAGGCGACCGGCCACGACACGACCGACCAGCGCGGGCTGAACTGGCTCCTCGACGACCTCGTCGAGCGCGTCGCCAGCATCCGCAAGGCGATCGTGCTCTCCGGCGACGGTCTGCCCACCGGCGTGTCCCAGGATCTGACCCGCGAGGACAGCGAACACCTGGCCGCCGTCGCCTCCGGCTTCCACAGCCTCGCCAAGGGCGTCGGCCGTCACTTCGAGGCGGGCAGCGTACGGCAGACCGTCGTCGAGCTCGACGAGGCCTTCCTGTTCGTGACGGCCGCCGGTGACGGCAGCTGCCTCGCCGTGCTGGCCGACGCGGACTCGGACGTCGGACAGGTCGCCTACGAGATGACACTGCTCGTGAAGCGGGTCGGTGTGCATCTCGGTGCCGCTCCGCGCACCGATCTGTCCTCCGGCGGGTAGTGAAGTGACATGAGCAGAGACGGTCAGGGAAGAGGCCACTGGTTCGACGACGAGGCCGGACCGGTCGTCCGTCCGTACGCCATGACGCGCGGCCGTACCACCAGTGCGGCACAGCACCGCCTCGACCTGATCGCGGTCGTGGTCGCGGAGTCCCGGGCGGACGAATTCGAAGCGGACCAGGCGCTGTCCCCGGAACACGTGGACATCGTCGGTCTGTGCCGTGACGCCCCGCAGTCGGTCGCCGAACTCGCCGCCGAACTCGACCTGCCCATCGGCGTGATACGGGTCCTCATCGGAGACCTCGTGGACGAGGAGCTCGTCCATGTCTCACGGCCCGTACCCCCGGCCGAACTGGTCGACGAGAGTATTCTCCGCGACGTCATCAGCGGCCTGCGGGCACTGTGAGCGGCGCGGAATCTGATCCGCCCCCCATCAAGCAGGAGAAGAGATCGATGATCTTCGGGCGTTCTGAGCGAGGCAAGCCTCCGGTCGAGCCCGTCACGCTCAAGATCCTGGTGGCCGGCGGCTTCGGCGTGGGCAAGACCACCCTCGTCGGCGCGGTCAGCGAGATCAGGCCGCTGCGCACGGAGGAGCTGCTCACCGAGGCGGGGCGTCCGGTCGACGACACCAGTGGTGTGGAGGGCAAGCACACCACCACCGTGGCCATGGACTTCGGCCGCATCACCCTGCGGGACGACCTGGTGCTCTACCTGTTCGGCACGCCGGGCCAGGAGCGCTTCTGGTTCATGTGGGACGAGCTCTCCGAGGGCTCGCTCGGCGCCGTCGTACTCGCCGACACCCGCCGCCTGGAGGACTGCTTCGCCGCCCTCGACTACTTCGAGCGGCGCTCCATACCCTTCGTCGTCGGCGTCAACTGCTTCGAGGGCGCCTCCCGTTACCCGGTGGAGACCGTACGGCAGGCCCTGGACCTCGACCAGGACGTACCGCTCATGCTGTGCGACGCGCGCGACCGGTCGTCGGTCAAAGAGGTCCTCATCGAGGTCGTCCAGCACGCGATGGCCTACGGTGCGAAGCGCCGCCAGAGCGTCACCAGCTGAGCCGCGGGAGCGGCCCGTACCTCCGCCGACCGGGGTACGGGCCGCAGCTCGTCGAAGGACGCACGCGCGTGTGCCTCATCAACCACGCACGCGCGCGTGCCTAGTTGTCGCCCTCCTCCAGCCAGCCGAAGCTCTTCTCCACGGCCTTGCGCCAGTTGTGGTACTCGCGGTCCCGCACCGAGGACTCCATGGAGGGCGTCCACTCGACGTCCTTCTGCCAGTGGGACTTCAGCTCGTCCAGGCCGTTCCACACCCCGGTGGCGAGCCCGGCCGCGTAGGCGGCGCCCAGGCAGGTCGTCTCGGAGACCTTGGGCCGGATCACCGGTACGTCGAGTACGTCCGCCTGGTGCTGCATCAGCAGGTTGTTCTTGGTCATGCCGCCGTCCACCTTCAGGGTGGTGATCTGCACCCCGGAGTCCTGGAACATGGCGTCCACGACCTCCCGCGTCTGCCAGCTCGTCGCCTCCAGCACCGCGCGCGCGAGGTGCCCCTTGGTGACGTACCGCGTCAGCCCGGTGACGACACCGCGCGCGTCCGAGCGCCAGTAGGGCGCGAACAGCCCGGAGAACGCGGGCACGATGTACGCGCCCCCGTTGTCGTCCACACTCGCGGCCAGGCTCTCGATCTCGTCGGCGCTGCGGATGATGCCGAGTTGGTCCCGGAACCACTGAACGAGCGCGCCCGTTATGGCTATTGATCCCTCCAGACAGTAGACGGGCGCCTCGTCGCCGATCTTGTAGCCCATCGTGGTGAGGAGCCCGTTCTTCGAAGGCACCGGCCGGTTCCCCGTGTTGAGCAACAGGAAGCTGCCCGTGCCGTAGGTGTTCTTCGCGGTGCCCACGTCGTAGCAGGCCTGCCCGAACACGGCCGCCTGCTGGTCGCCCAGGGCCGACGCCACGGGCACGCCCGCGAGTTGGCCGATCGCGGTGCCGTAGACCTCGGCCGAGGACCTGATCTCGGGGAGGATCGCCTCGGGCACGTTCATCGCGGCGAGGATGGACGGGTCCCACTGGAGGGTCTCCAGGTTCATCAGCATGGTGCGCCCGGCGTTGGTCACGTCGGTGACGTGCCGACCGCCGTCGGTGCCGCCGGTGAGGTTCCAGATCAGCCAGGAGTCGATCGTCCCGAAGGCGATCTCGCCGCGCTCGGCGCGGTCCCTGAGACCGGGCACGTTGTCGAGCAGCCAGGCCGCCTTGGGCCCGGAGAAGTAGCTGGCGAGCGGCAGCCCGGTCTGTTCGCGGAACCGGTCAGGACCGTCCGAGCCGCCCAACTGCTTGCACAGGGCCGCGGTGCGGGTGTCCTGCCACACGATGGCGTTGTGCACGGGTTTGCCGGTGGCACGGTCCCAAAGGACCGTCGTCTCCCGCTGGTTGGTGATGCCGAGCGCGCTGAGCTGGTCGGCGCGCAGTCCGGCCTTGGCGATGGCGCCGGCGACCACCGCCTGCACCTTGGACCAGATCTCGGTGGCGTCGTGCTCCACCCAGCCCGGCTTGGGGAAGATCTGGCGGTGCTCACGCTGGTCGACGGCGACGATCGCGCCGTCCTGGTTGAAGACGATGCAGCGGCTGGAGGTGGTGCCCTGGTCGATTGCGGCGACGAACTTGTCCGTCATGACGACCCCTTTGTCGTTTCCCTCGGATCCTTTGGAGGGTGCTCTCGGAAGACTGCTCGAAGACCGTTGTCAGAAGGCTGCGTTGAAGATCACTCCGGCGAGCGCCCCGCCGATCAGCGGCCCCGCTACCGGGATCCACGCGTAACTCCAGTCCGAAGTGCCCTTGTTGGGGATCGGGAGCAGCGAGTGGACGATGCGGGGACCCAGGTCGCGGGCCGGGTTGATGGCGTACCCGGTGGGCCCGCCGAGCGACAGACCGATACCGACCACCAGGAACGACACCACAAGCACCGCCGTGCCGGACTCGCCCAGTCCCTTGGTGAGCCCGAAGGCCAGGATCGGCAGGACCAGCGCGATGGTCGCGATGATCTCCGTCATCAGGTTCGCCACGACGTTGCGGATCGTGGGCGAGGTGGAGAAGATCCCGAGCGTGGGCTGCGCCATCTCCTCCTCGGCGTTGGCCTGGAACTGCGCGAAGTAGACCAGCCAGCACAGCACCGCGCCGAGCATGGCGCCGACCATCTGCCCCGCGATGTAGAGCGGGACCTTGTCCCACTTCCCGGTGTCGATGGCGATGCCGATCGTGACCGCGGGATTGAGCTGCCCACCGGACAGCGGCGCGGCCGTGTACGCCCCGGCCATCACGCCGAAACCCCATCCGAACGCGATGACGATCCAACCGGAGTTCTGTGCCTTGGAGTAGTTCAGTACGACGGCGGCGACCACGCCGGCGCCGAAGAGGATCAGGATCGCGGTGCCGATGACCTCGCCGAGAAATATGTCTCCATTGCTCATGGCGGCTCCTAGGCCCGGGCCCGGGACGGTCGGCCCCGGTCCTCCGTGCAGGGTGCGGTTCCCTTGGCGACTTCAGCCGAAGGCAGGGAGGGTCCCGAGCCCCGCCCGGCGTCCGTGACGAGCGTGCCGTCGCAGCCGAGATCGCCCTTGGGGGAGTGGGCCCGAGCGCAGGCGCAGCCCGCGCGGCGCAGTGCCTGGTACGCCGAGAATGTTCGGCGATGTCGACCGACACCGGGAAGTGTTCACCGGTGCCCAGGGAGCGTCAAGGTCGCGGACGGCAACGGTGACACCCGTCCTGACGGCCCCTGGAGCCCCGTAGGAAGCCGCTGAGCCGCTCTCAGCGCCCGTGCGACTCCGCCGCCGTGCGGTCGGCCTGTACGGGCGGCACAGGCGTGCCACGCAGGATCTCGTACGAGCCCAGCCCCGCCTGGCTCAGCACCCAACTCGTGCCGTGCAGCGACTTCGCGGCCGTCTTCAGCGGCGCGAGATACGTGGCCGCCTGCCGGTGGTCGGCCACACTGCCCGGCACGCACAGGACGGTGGCCAGGGACAGAGTCACCGCCCTGCCGCCCGCCGCCCAGGGCACGTTCAGCACGGCGGCGGCCAGTTGCTCCAGCCCTTCGGGATCGGTGAGCACGAGGAAGTCGTCCCCGCCGATGTGCCCCACGCGCGTGTGCCCGCTCGCCGCCCGCTGCAGCGCCTGCCCCACCGAGCGGATCAACTCGTCGCCCGCCGCGAAACCGGCCCCGTCGTTGACCTGCTTGAAGTGGTCGACATCCAGCCAACTCAGCGCGAACGCCCGCCCGTCCGCGATCCGCCGGTCCACCTCACCGGTGATCGCGTCCGAACCGGGCAGCCTCGTCAGCGGATTGAGACCCGCGGCCTCCTCCACCCGCGTCTCGGCCAACGCCCGCACCAGATCCGCCAGCCGTACGACACCCACACACCGCCCGTACCGGTCGACGACCGCCACGTCGTCCGACGTACGGTCCGCGTCGCCGACCGCGACGACGTCCAGGACCTCCCAGGCGGTCGCGTCGACGCCGATCGTCCGCGGCACGTCCCCGAGTTTGGCGGCGGGCCGGTCGGCGTACAGGGCGTGCCCGTAGCGCCCCGACATCGACAGCAGGAAGCGGGACCGGTGCACCGACCGGACCGGCACCCCGTCCCGGTCCACCAGCACCACTCCGGAGACGTCGGGCGAGCCGGTCAGCAGCGCCCGGACCTGGTCGGCGGACGCGGTGTCGGGCAACAGCGCGGCCGGCCGGACGAACTCCCGTACCCACGGCCCGGCCGGCGGTGTCGGCGCGAGGCCGGGCGGCCGGGGCGGAACGTATACGTCCGCTGCGGGGACCCGGGTCGCCGGCGCGAACAGCTCGCCCTGAGCCAGCTGCGCCCCGGCCGATCGCGCGGTCGCGCACTGCGCCTCGGTCTCCACCCCCTCCACGGACAGCAGCGCGCCCAACTGCTCGCACAGGGTCCGCATCGCGCGCACTGCGGCGGGCCGTTCCAGCAGCGACGCGTCGAGCTTCACCAGGTCGGGCGCGAGGTCCGTGAGCAGCCGCAGGGGTATGTCACCGTCGCCGACGCCGTCGGCACTGATCCGGAACCCCTGGCCGCGCAACGCGGACACCGCCTCCAGGAGCGCCCGTCGCGGCACGTGCGTGAAGGGCGGGACGATGTCGACCGTCACTTCCCACGGCAGCCGGCCCGCCTCGCGGACCGCGCTGTGCAGTGCGGTGAGTCCGCCGAGGTCGGCGAGGGTGCCCGCGAACACATTGATGTGCAGGGGCAGCAGTGTCTCCTTGCGGGCGGCGGCACGGACCGCCAACACGGCCAGCTTGCCGTCGACTTCGGGATCGCGGCGGGCCTCGGCCAGGATGTCGCCGGTCTCCGGGCGGACGAGTACCTCCAGGCCCGCGATTCCGCCGGTGGTCAGATTGACCACCGGTTGGAAGGCGAAGCGGAGAGTATCCGTCCAGGAGCGCACGGCAGCATGATGACGCCACCGGCGTACGCCCAGGCCCAGTTCATAAGACGTTCACGCGCCTTGCGGACCGATCACACCGGTGGGGCGGCACTCCACCGCTCACCGCACCGCCAGCACCGCCGATCCGTGCCCGAACAGCCCCTGGTTCGCGGTGATCCCCACCCGCGCCCCGGCTATCTGCCGGTCACCCGCGTCGCCTCTCAACTGCCAGGTCAACTCGCAGACCTGGGCGATCGCCTGTGCCGGCACCGCCTCCCCGAAGGAGGCCAGCCCGCCGCTCGCGTTCACCGGTATGCGCCCGCCCAGGGTCGTCGCGCCCTCCCGCAGCAGCTTGGCGCCCCCGCCCTCCGCACACAGCCCCAGATCCTCGTACCACTGCAACTCCAGGGCGGTGGACAGGTCGTACACCTCGGCCAGGGAGAGGTCCTCGGGGCCGATGCCGGCCTCCTCGTAGGCCGCGCGCGCGATCGACGCCCGGAAGGTCTCGTCGGGCGGCGGGGCGCCCGCCGCGGAGTCGGTGGCGATGTCCGGGAGGTCCAGCACCGCGTTGGGGTAGCGCGGCGTCACCGTGGACACCGCGCGGATCCGCACCGGGTCCGCCGCCCCGTGCCGGCGCGCGAACTCCATGCTCGACAGCACGAGGGCGGCCCCGCCGTCCGAGGTGGCGCAGATGTCGAGCAGCCGCAGCGGATCGGCCACCACCGCCGATGCGGCGACCTCCTCGGCGGAGACCCGCTTGCGGTAGCGCGCGTACGGATTCAGCACGCCCAGGGCGGCGTTCTTCACCTTCACCTGGGCGAAGTCCTCCGGGGTGTCCCCGTAGAGGGCCATCCGACGGCGCGCGTACAGCCCGAAGTACGTCGGGTTCGTCGCCCCGAGGACCCGGAAGCGGAGCCAGTCCGGATCGTCGTGCCGGTCCCCGCCGGCCGGCCGGAAGAACCCCTTGGGAGCGGCGTCGGCGCCCACGACCAGCACCACGTCCGCGAGCCCGGAAAGGATCTGCGCCCGCGCGGCGTTGACGGCCTGCGCCCCCGATGCGCACGCCGCGTACACGCTCGCCACCCGGGCACCCTGCCAGCCCAGCGCCTTCGCGAACGTCGCGCCCGCCACATACCCCGGGTACCCGCCACGCACCGTGTCCGCGCCGACGATCGAGCCGACGTCGCGCCACTCCAGTCCGGCGTCGGCGAGCGCGGCCCGGGCCGCCGCCGTCCCGTACTCGACGAAGCTCCGCCCCCACTTGCCCCAGGGGTGCATGCCCGCACCGAGCACCGCCACGTCCCCCGTCATGCCGCCACCCCCGTAGGCCGCCAGTGCCAGGTCGTCCAGGTCGTCTCCGTGTCCTCGTCGAGCACACCGGGGACGACCTCCACCTCCATGCCCACCGCCAGATCGGCGACGGTGATCCCGGGAACCGCCTGCCCGAGCACCACGATCCGCTCGGACTCCAGCTCCACAGCGATCAACGCGTACGGCTCCCACGGAAGTTCCGGATCGCTCACATACGGTGACGGTGGCCGGTACCGGCTGTCCGTGTACGACCAGATACGCCCGCGCCGCGACAGCGGGATCTCCTCCAGATCGCCGCCCGGGCAGCCCGGATTGCGGCAATGGCCGTCCTCACGCGGGAAGAAGACCGAGGCGCACGCCGAGCATCGCGTGCCGAGCAACCGGAAGTCGTCCCCGTCCCCGGTGAACCAATCGGTGACCACAGGTGTGCGTGTCCGCGACAACGTCCCTCCACAGCACTGGATCTGACGGAACGTCAGAAGTGTGCCACGGGCAACGGAAAATGAGCAGGCCGTTTCGGTGAACCATCGAGCCACCTACGGCGTCGTGATACCGGGAGGGACGGCCGGGGCCCACGGGGGTGGTTCCGGCCGTTTCCCGTTTAATCGCACGGCCCCCGGAAATACGCCCTCCGCTTGATCGGATACAGTCCGCCGGGTGTCCGAAACTCAAGGCTCCGTCCCCAACTCCGCGCCGGACTCCCACTGTTCGAGCTGTGGATCGCCCTACGGAGAGGGCGTCTCCGGCTGGCCCCGCACCTGCCCGGCCTGCGGCACGGTCGCCTACCGCAACCCGCTGCCCGTCGCCGTCGCACTCCAGCCCGTGTACGACACGAAGGGCACCGCCCTGGTCGTCATCACCCGAACCGTCGCCCCCGCGCGCGGAGGCGTCGCCCTGCCGGGCGGCTACGTCGACGACCGCGAGGACTGGCGGCAGGCCCTCGTCCGCGAACTCAGGGAGGAGACTGGCATCGAGGCCGCGAGCCGTGACGTACGACTCGTCGACGCCATCAGCTCGCCCGACGGCCATCTCCTGCTCTTCGGGGTCCTCCCCGAACGCCCGGTCGAAACCCTGCCCCAGTCCGCCGCCACCGACGAGACGGAGGGCTGGCACCTCCTGCGCAGGCCCGAGGAGCTCGCCTTCCCGCTCCACTCCGTGGCGGTCAGGGCCTGGTTCGAAGGCCGGTACATCTGAGGTCAGACCTCGCCCAGCCCGCGCACCCGCACCGGGTAGGAGGGCGCGCTCACGCCGTCCTCCGACTCCCGCTCCACGACCACCCGCCGGCCCGCCCAGCGGGCGACGTACCGCTCGATCTCCGGTTCGTCCCAACCGTCGCCCGCGTCCGGCACCATCAGCCCGCCCCCGGTCCGACCACGGGCGGGCGCCCACACCTCCAACTCAAGGCCGCCGTCCGCACCGCGCACCGGCAGCACTGCACCCGCGCGCGCGAAGACCGGAATCCGCGACAACGGGGCGTCGACGAGGACCTGGGCCGGCCCCTCGTACGCCCGCTCCGTCTCCGTGTCGTACCAGCGCCCCCTGGGCAACTGCACCGCACGCCGGTCCGACCCGGGGTTGAGCACCGGCGCCACCAGGAGGCAGTCGCCCAGCAGGAAGGCGTCCTCGCAGTCCCGTAGCGCACGATCCTCCGGAGCACCCCACCACAGGGGCCGCACATACGGCGCCCCGGTCCGCCGCGCCAGATGCGCCAGCGTCATGAAGTACGGCAGCAGCCGCCGTCTCTCGACGAGCGCCACGCGCGCGTGCTCCAGCACGTCGGCACCGAACTCCCAGGGCTCGCGACGCCCCGCCCGCAGACTCGCGTGCGTACGGAACAGCGGCAGATACGCGCCCAGTTGGAACCAGCGCAGATACAGCTCGGGCGACGGACTCCCGTCGAAGCCGCCCACGTCCGGACCCGAGTACGGCACCCCGCACAGCCCCAGCCCCATCACCAGCGACAGCGAGGCCCGCAGCCCCGGCCAGCCGGTGGCCACATCGCCGGACCAGGCGCCCCCGTAGGCCTGCATCCCGGCCCACCCCGAACGCGAGAAGAGGAACGGCCGCTCCTGGGGGGCCAGTTCACGCAACGCCTCGTAGGCCGCCCTGGCCATGCACAGCGCGTACACGTTGTGCGCCTCACGATGGTCACCGCCCCGCCCCTCCAGGCCGTGCCGGGCCGAACGCGGCAGCGTCGACTCCCCGAAGGCGGCGAACGACGTGGGCTCGTTCATGTCGTGCCAGAAACCCGCGAACCCCTGCCCGAGCCGCTCCTGGTAGAGCCCGCCCCACCACTCACTCACGCGCGCGTGAGTGAAGTCCGGGAAGACCGCCTCCCCGGGCCATACAACGCCCCGCACCAACCGCCCCGACGCGTCCCGCACGAAGGCGTCCACGGCCGTCCCGCTGTCATAGACGGCGTTCCCGGGCTCGGCCTTCACCGCGGGATCGACGATCGACACCAGCCGGATGCCGTCCCGCCGCAACTCCTCGGCGAGCACCGGCAGCTTCGGGAACCGCTCGTGGTCGACGGTGAACACCTGGTGCTCGTCGTAGTGGTCGATGTCCAGGTGGACGGCGTCCAGCGGCAGACCACGCTCCTGGTAGCCGGCGACGATCCGCCGCACTTCCTGCTCACTGCCGAAGCCCCACCGCGCGTGATGATGCCCCAGCGCCCACGCCGGCGGCAGCGCGGGAGCACCGGTCAGCGAGACCCAGGCGTGCAGCACGCGCGCGGGAGTGCCCACGATCACCCAGCAGCGCAGCGGACCGCCGTCCATCCGCAGCTCGGACGCCCCCGCCCGGTCGTGCCCGGAACCGGCACCCTCCTCGCCCTCCCGCAGTGTCACCGTGCCGTCCCAGGAGGTGTCGTGGAACACCAGATGGGTGGCCGCGTCGGCCACCACCAGCTGCACCGGCATCGTGATGTACAGCGGATCGTCACCCAGTCCGAACGAATGCCCGGGGTCGGTGTTCCACAGCCGGTACGTCCCGTCGCGCAGCCGGGGGCCCGACGCGCGCCCACCGAGCCCGAAGAACCGGGCGTCCGCGGCCACCTCCGACCGCTGCATCCAGCGAGCCGTGCCCCCGCCCACCGGCTCCCACCAGCGTGGCGGCAGATCCCGGCGCAGGGTCACACCACCGGGCGTACGCACCTCGACCGCGCCGTGCCGCGACACGGCGACCGTCACCCGCTCCGCCACGACCCGCCAGCCGCCGTCCTTGTCCGGCTCCAGGACGGCCCGGGGGTCCGGCTCGGGGCACCGCCCGGCAAGCGCGTACGAAGGCTCCGGAGCGGCCCCGTCCCAGCCCCAGAAGACCGCCCCGTTCACGGCGACGGTGATGCGCAGTTCGGAACGGCTGAACCGGATGACTCCGCCCCCCGGCCCGGGCTCCGCCTCCTGCACCGGCCCGGGCACACGCGCCCGCTCGGCCCCCCGCGCGGGCAACCCGGTGGCGTCGGCACGCTTCCTGCGCCACGCCGCGCGTACGGTACGCAACCCCTGCGCCGCCCCCGTCGAACCGACCACCTTCACCGAACGCACCAGGTCACGACCATCCATGCTGCTCACCCTGCCATTACGGGCCGCGGATAACCGCTTCGTTCAACTTCCGTTCACCCGTGGTGGGACCACATCTTCACGGCGCGGACTATGTGGAGCGTGCCCTGGTGCAGAAGTCGATCACATGGCATCGTCCGTGTCAGCCGCGTCACGCGCACACCCCCGCACGTGCGCGACCGACGCACACGACGCGCACAGTCCCGGGAGCCGCCCCATGTCGACCGCGAACCCCCTGCCGCTCTGGCAGCCAGATCCGGAACGCATCGCCCAGGCACAGGTCAGCAGGTTCCAGACCTGGGCGGCCGAACACCACGGAGCCCCGGCCGGCGGCGGCTACGCGGCACTGCACCGCTGGTCCGTCGACGAACTGGACACGTTCTGGCAGGCCGTCACCGAGTGGTTCGACGTCCGCTTCTCGACCCCCTACGCGCGCGTGCTCGGCGACCGCTCGATGCCGGGCGCCCACTGGTTCCCCGGAGCGACCCTCAACTACGCCGAGCACGCCCTGCGCGCGAGCGCGACCCGCGCTCACGAACCGGCCCTCCTGTACGTCGACGAGACCCACGAACCGCGCCCGGTCACCTGGGCGGAACTGCGCCGCCAGGTCGGCTCCCTGGCCGCCGAACTGCGCGCTCTGGGCGTACGCCCCGGAGACCGCGTCAGCGGCTACCTCCCGAACATCCCGCAGGCCGTCGTCGCCCTGCTCGCCACGGCCGCCGTGGGCGGCGTCTGGACGTCCTGTGCCCCCGACTTCGGCGCCCGCAGCGTCCTCGACCGCTTCCAACAGGTCGAACCGGTCGTCCTGTTCACCGTCGACGGCTACCGCTACGGCGGCAAGGAGCACGACCGCCGCGACACGGTCGCCGAACTCCGGCGCGAACTGCCCACCCTGCGCGCGGTGGTCCACATCCCGCTCCTGGGCACCGACGCCCCCGAAGGCGCCCTGGACTGGTCGTCCCTGACCTCGGCCGACGTTGACCCCGTCTTCGAAGAGGTCCCCTTCGAGCACCCCCTCTGGGTGCTCTACTCCTCGGGCACGACAGGCCTCCCCAAGGCCATCGTCCAGTCCCAGGGCGGCATCCTCGTGGAACACCTCAAACAACTAGGCCTGCACTGCGACCTGGGCCCCGAGGACCGCTTCTTCTGGTACACGTCCACCGGCTGGATGATGTGGAACTTCCTCGTCTCCGGCCTCCTGACCGGCACGACGATCGTCCTCTACGACGGCAGCCCCGGGTACCCCGACACAGGCGCCCAGTGGCGCATCGCCGAACGCACCGGAGCGACCCTCTACGGCACCTCGGCCGCGTATGTCATGGCGTGCCGCAAGGCCGGCGTGCACCCGTCAAGCGACTTCGACCTCTCCAAGGTGAAGTGCGTAGCCACCACAGGATCACCGCTGCCGCCCGACGGATTCCGCTGGCTGCACGACGAGGTCCGCGACGACCTGTGGATCGCCTCGGTCAGCGGCGGCACGGACGTCTGCTCCTGCTTCGCGGGAGCCGTACCCACCCTCCCGGTGTACATCGGTGAACTCCAGGCCGCCGGCCTGGGCACCGATCTCCAGTCCTGGGACCCGAACGGCGAACCCCTGGTCGACGAGGTCGGCGAGTTGGTGGTCACCAATCCCATGCCGTCCATGCCGATCTACTTCTGGAACGACCCCGAAGGCACTCGCTATCACGACAGCTACTTCGACACCTACCCCGGAGTGTGGCGCCACGGCGACTGGATCACCGTCACCTCCCGGGGCTCCGTCGTCATCCACGGCCGCTCCGACTCCACGCTCAACCGCCAAGGCGTGCGCATGGGTTCGGCCGACATCTACGAAGCGGTCGAACGGCTCCCGGAGATCAAGGAGTCCCTCGTCATCGGCATCGAACAGCCCGACGGCGGCTACTGGATGCCCCTCTTCGTGCACCTCGCCCCCGGAGCCGTCCTGGACGACGCCCTCCTGGGCCGCATCAAGCAGACGATCCGCGAACAACTCTCCCCACGCCACGTCCCCGACGAGGTCATCGAGGTCCCCGGCGTCCCGCACACCCTCACCGGAAAACGCATCGAGGTACCCGTCAAACGCCTCCTCCAGGGCACCCCGTTGGACAAGGCGGTCAACCCGGGCTCCATCGACAACCTCGACCTGCTGAGCTTCTACGAGGACCTCGCCCGCAAACGCGCCTGATCGCCCTCCCGTAGAGGCCGATCACCCTCCATAGGTGGCCTCCGACTCGCCCTCGCCGAGCACGGCGGCGAAGTCCGAGGCCAGCCGCATCGCGTCGGCCGGTTCGAGTTCGGCGACGGAGATCCGTACCCCCGGCTCGGACGCCAGCCGGAACCGCGCCCCCGCGGCGACCCACCAGCCGTACGACCGCAGCCCGTTGACCACGGCGGACTCGTCCCGTACCGGCACCCAGAGATTCATCCCGCTCACCCCGTGCGACGTGATCTCCCTGCCGCCCAGCTCCGTGCGGAGGGTCTCCCGGCGCAGTTCGTACGCCTCTTGAGCGCGCGTGACCAACGCGCGCGTGCCGTCGTCCGTCATCAGCCCATGGACGGTCTCCTGGAGGAGATGACTCACCCAGCCGGACGTCAGCAGCAACCGCCCGTCGTGCCGGGCCAGCGTGGTCCGATCGCAGGCCGCCGCGGCCCACCGCAGGTCGGTGCCGAGGAACTTGCTCACCGTCCGCACATGCACCCAACGCGGCAACCCACCGGAAGCCAGCGACCGCAGGGGAGCACCCGCCACGGCGGACGCGTGATCGTTCTCCACGACGAGTACCTCGGGCCCCTCCCGGAGCACCTCGACAAGGGCGTCACGGCGCGCGGCCGAGAAGCTGCCGCCGTACGGATTCTGCGCCCGGGGACTGCACACCACGGCACGCACACCCGCCCGCAGCGCCACGCGCAGCGCATCGGGACGCAGCCCCTCGTCATCCACGGCGACCGGCACGCTCCGCAGCCCCAACGCCGTGACCAGATCCAGCAGATGGTGATACCCGGGGTCCTCCATGGCCACCGCGTCCCCGGGCCGCAACTCCACCGACAGCAGCCGCCCGATCAGATCCAGCGCCCCGTGCGCGAAGGTCACCTGTTCCACGGGTACACCGTCGTGTCCCAGCCAGTCCCGTACGGCCTCCTCCAACCGCGCCAGCCGAGGCGTCGACCGGTGCGACCGCGCACCAGGGGACAGCCGCGAGGGCGGCACCAACGCGGGCAGGAAGAGCGGGTCGGGGTGCCCGCCGGCCAGATCCCGCAGACCCTCCGGGACCCGGGGCGGCCGTCGGGACGCCACCGAGGGGGCCTGCGCCACCACGGTCCCGCCCCGCCCACGCGTGACGACGATGCCTCGCTGCCGCAACTCCTTGTACGCGGTGGCGACCGTGCCCGGGCTCACCCCGAGCTCGTCCGCGAGCCGCCGTACCGGAGGCAGCGCGGCATCCGGCCCCAGCGAACCCTCGGCCACAGACCGCTCGACGGACGCAGCAATCCCCTTGGCCGTCGTACCACTGATCCCATATTGTATTGCCACGTCATCAACTATGTATCAATACATAATTCGATGCAAGGGGGAGCAGTGAGCACGACCCGCCGCACAGCCGCACGGCCGAAACGCATACCCGGAGGACGCGACGGTCGCAGAATGCTCGCGATCACCCTCGTCGACCGCACCGGCAGCGGCCTGTGGGCCACCGTGTCAGTCCTGTACTTCACCTACGTCTCGCATCTCTCCGTCGCCCAGGTCGGCACCCTCGCCGCGATCGCGGGAGCCATCGGCATCGCCGGCGCACCCCTGGGCGGTCGCCTCGCCGACCGTTTCCCGCTCACCCGCGTCCTCACCACCCTCCAACTCCTGCGCGCCCTCGCATCCTTCGCCCTGCTCACCACGGACAACTACGTCCTCCTGATCGCCTTCTCGGCCGCCGGCGGCTTCGGCGACCGCGCCGCCAACGTGCTCACCAAGCTCTACGCCACCCGCGTGGCCGGACCGGACCGCATCCGCTACCAGGCCATCAGCCGAACCGTCGCCAACGCGGGCTGGGCCCTGGGCGGTCTCGCCGCAGCGGGCGCACTCGCCCTCGGCACAACCGCCGCCTACCACTGGCTCCTTCTCGGTGACGCCCTCTCCTTCGTCGCCGTCGCGACGCTCACCGTGCGCTGCGGTGAACCCCCGTCACCACAGCGCGTCATCGCGACATCGAAGGACGCACCACCCGCGAGCAAGCCCCAGAACCCCTGGCGCGACCGCATCTACCTCGCCTACGTCGCGACCGAGACCGTCCTCTTCCTCGACGACGCCGTCTTCAAGGTAGGCCTGCCGTTGTGGATTGCCCACGCCAGCGAGGCGCCGCACGGCCTGGCACCCCTGCTGATGGTCCTCAACAACGTGATGGTCGTGGCCCTCCAAGTGCCCATGGCCCGCTTCGGCACCACCACGACAGCCGCCCGCAACCTGCTGATTCCGCTCTCCGCCGCCTTCGCCCTGGGCGGGACCACCCTCGCCCTCTCCGCCACCGGCGGAGCCGTCACCGCGACGGTGCTCCTCACCGCTTCTGCAGCCGCCTTCACCATGGCGGAAATGCTGCACGCCACCGTCTCGTGGGAACTCTCCGTCGCCCTCGCACCCGGCACCGCACAAGGCGCCTACCTCGGCGTCCACGGACTCGCCCAGTCCACCCAGCGCAGCATCGGCCCACTGGCGGTCACCGCGGCCATCGCCACCGGCCCTCTCGGCTGGACCGTCTTCGGTTCCGTCATCGCCCTGACCTGCGTGATTCAGCACCGTATGGTCCGCGAGCCACTCGCCCGGACGCCGTTGTCAGTGCCGCCGGTTACTGTGAGTGAGCATTGATCGACAGCGCACAGGGGGAAACATGGCGCACACCGACCACCAGACCATGCGACGCGTTCTGCGCCGCGAAATCGCGGGCACCATCGGCCTGTTGACCGACGAGCAGGACTTCCGCGCCATGCGGCGCTATCGCAGCTTCACCTTCGACGACCACACCGCCTACCTCCAACAAGTGGAGGCACTCCTCAGGAGCCGAGCCGCGCAAGGCAGCCACACCAGCGTGGCCCTCTTCGATCCCCAGGAATACGCCGAGTTCTGCGCCGACAGCGGCCTGGACCCCGACAACCCGTCGAGCCGCACCCGCTTCACCGCCGAACTCGCCACCACCGGCCCCACCCTGCCCTACGACGGCCAACCGCTCGCCGACCTCCTACCGGCTCTCGTCGACGAGGCCGTCCGCCAGGCGACCTGGGAGTACGTGACCACACTCCTGGCCCGCCTCGGCACCTGCGCCACCTGCGGCGAGGACATCGGCCGCGCGGCCTTCACCCGAGCCTCCGGCCTCCTCGTCCGCATCCTCGACACGGCCCGGCCCGGAAACCGACACCTGGTCTGCAGCGTCTCGGGAACACCCGAAACCATCGTCTGCGCCCTCCACGCCGACCAGGACGAGGACGGAGCCACTCACCTGGACGACATCGAAGCCCTCGAATTCACCAGCGTCCTCGCCCTCGGCATCGCCACCCGAAGCCCCGGCGGCCTCGTCATGCGCACCACCAGCCCCGACACCACCGACTGCATCTACGGCTGGCGCCTGCGCGGCGACGGCCTGGAACCCCTGACCGCCGGCGAGGTCTTCGACGCCTACTGCACCGACGTCGAATCCGGAGATCTGATCTCCCCGGAATCAGGCGTCGACTACTGCGTGCCGCCCGACCTCGGCGACCTGGAACAGCCCCCGGGAGGACACCACCACTGAACACACCAGGGGCACCCCACTCTGGAGTGGGGTGCCCCTGAACCAGAGCCGACGGACAGCTTGCTGCCCGACTACTCGCCGGACAGCACCGCCTGAGCCGCCTGACGCGCCTCCTCGGCACTGTCCGCGGCCCGGGCCGCAAGCGCGGCCCGCTCGCACTGGGCCAGCGTGTACTTCGCCAGCGCCGACCGCACATACGGAATGGAAGCCGCACCCATGGAAAGGGAGGTGACTCCAAGACCGGTCAACACACAGGCCAGCAGCGGGTCGGACGCGGCCTCGCCACAGACACCACAGCTCTTGCCCTCGGCCTTCGCCCCCTCGGCGGACATCGCCACCAGGTCGAGCAGCGCGGGCTGCCACGGATCCTGCAGACGGGACACAGCGCCCACCTGACGGTCGGCCGCGAATGCATACTGCGCGAGGTCGTTGGTCCCCAGTGACAGGAACTCGACCTCCTGCAGAATCGAGCGCGCCCGCAGTGCGGCCGACGGAATCTCGACCATCGCGCCGAACTTCGCCCGAAGGCCCGCCTCCCGGCACGCGTCCGCGAACGCCTTCGCGTCCGCACGGTCCGCGACCATCGGGGCCATGACCTCAAGGTAGACAGGCAATCCCTCGGCGGCCTTGGCGAGCGCGGTCAGCTGTGTCCGCAGCACGTCGGGATGGTCGAGCAACGAACGCAACCCGCGCACACCCAGGGCCGGGTTGGGCTCGTCGGCGGGCGTCAGGAAGTCCAGCGGCTTGTCCGCGCCGGCGTCCAGCACCCGCACGACGACACGCCCCTCGGGGAACGCCTCAAGCACCTGCCGGTAGGCCTCGACCTGCTTCTCCTCGGACGGCGCGTTCTTGCTGTCGTCCAGGAAAAGGAACTCGGTACGGAAGAGCCCCACCCCCTCGGCCCCCGCCTCCAACGCGGCCGGTACATCAGCAGGACCGCCCACGTTGGCAAGCAACGGCACCTTGTGCCCGTCCGAGGTGGCACCCGGCCCCGTGGAAGAGGAGAGAGCGGCCTTGCGCGCGGCAGCCGCGGCCTCCAGTTCGGCCTTCTTCTCGTCACTCGGGTTCACGAAGACCTCGCCGGTGCTGCCGTCCACGGCGACAACCGTCCCCTCGGCCAACTCACCGGCACCCAGCAGCGCCACCACAGCGGGCACACCGAGCGCCCGCGCCAGGATCGCGCTGTGACTGGTGGGCCCGCCCTCCTCGGTGACGAAGCCGAGAACGAGGGCCGGGTCCAACAGCGCCGTATCGGCAGGCGCAAGATCACGAGCGATCAGGACGTACGGCTCGTCGCTGTCCGGAACGCCCGGCATCGGCACTCCGAGCAACCGGGCGACGATACGGTTCCGCACGTCATCGAGGTCGGCCACCCGACCGGCCAGATAGTCACCGGCACCAGCCAGCAGGGCACGGTAGGCGGCGAAGGCGTCGTACACGGCCCGCTCGGCCGTGCTGCCGACGGAGATACGGCGATCCACGTCCGTCATCAACTCGGGGTCCTGGGCCATCATGGCCTGGGCCTCAAGTACCGCTTGGGCTTCGCCCCCCGCCAGATTGCCGCGTGCCATCAGGTCGGCCGCCACAGCGTCCACGGCCTGGCGGGCGCGCCCCTGTTCACGCTCCGCGTCCTCCACCGGAATCTGCTTGGCAGGCGGTTCCAGAACCGCCGTACCCATGTGCCGAACCTCGCCGATCGCCACACCGTGGCTCACACCGACGCCTCGCAGCGTTGTCTCCATCTCACCCGTCTCCGATAGTGCGGCGGGTCCCGCCGCCGCGGTGGTTGTCCTGCACACCGTCATACGACGGAACTGACGTCACTCCCAGGTGAAGAGCCTGTCGCCGGCCTTCACATCGCCGTCCTCGCGGAGCTCGGAGAGGGACTCGGCAGTGGCCTCAAGGGCCACGATCGGGCACACCGGGGACTTGCCGGCGGCCTCTACGGCGGCCGGGTTCCAGCGCACGACACTCTGACCGCGGGTCACGGTGTCGCCCTTGTTGACGAGCAGTTCGAAACCCTCGCCATTGAGCTGCACGGTGTCGATACCGAGATGGGTCAGAACACCATGCCCCTCGCTGTCCACGACGACGAAGGCGTGAGGGTGGAGGGAGACGATGACTCCGTCCACGGGAGAGACGGCCTCAGAAGGCTCACGTACGGGGTCGATGGCCGTGCCGGGGCCGACCATGGCCCCGGAGAAGACGGGATCCGGCACCTCGGTCAGTCCGATGGCGCGTCCTGCGAGCGGGGACGTCACGCTGGTCATGGGAAGCCTCCCAGGGGTGGAAATGTGATGGGGCCGTCACTACCTGTCCCGGACGGCACACTGAGCAGCAGGGTATGTCATATGTAGTACCGGTTCCGCCCGAGAGGTCTGGATTAGTGGTCTAGACCACACCTCTAATCGATTTGCACCTGCTCTACGGCCGCATGTACAGTCGTACTCCTGCTTGAGGCCGAGCGATGCGACCAAGCGTCTTTGCTTGACCTGGCAACACCCAACTTGTCAGATCCTATCCCGGGGTCACCTTCTGCATGCCTGCAGGGCGGTGGTCAGGGGGCCGGAAAAACACTGATAGAGTTTGGAACACCGAAGGGAAGCCCGGAGGAAAGCCCGAGAGGGTGAGTACAAAGGAAGCGTCCGTTCCTTGAG
>NZ_JALJRY010000026.1 GCF_024519455.1 Streptomyces sp. STR69
ATGGTACTGCAGGGGGGACCCTGTGGGAGAGTAGGACGCCGCCGAACAAATATTGAAAGGGTTGGATCCTGAACTTCGGTTCGCGGTCCAACCCTTTTTTGTTGGGCGTCACTTGAAGTTCACATTGCGCAATCACCATCCGAGCATGGGTACTGCTGCAATGCTCAGGGCCGCAGGCGTCGGACTCGGTGACGAGGTCGTCGTGCCGGCGTTCGGGAACGTGGAAGTCGCCGAGGCCGTCACTCTCGCGGGTGGGCTGCCGGTGTTCGCCGACATAGATCCGGTGACCTACTGCCTCGACGCGTCCGCTGTCGAAGCGGCCGTAACTCCGCGTACCGCGGCGATAGTTGTCGTACATCGCTTCGGTCGGTCTGCTGATGTCGCGCGGTTGCTCGGTGTCGGGCAGCGGCATGGGCTGCTGGTGCTGCAGCAGGGGGAGTCCGAGGCGCCGTACGACGAGGTGGCTCAGCGGCGGGAGCGGGCTTCCTATCTTGATGCGAAGTTGCGTGGGGTGCGGACGCCCGATGGTGGGGACGGGCACACCTACCAGCAGTACGTCGTGCGGGTGCCGGGGAACGGGCGGCCGGATCGGGATGCCTTCGCTCGGGCCGTGCGCGGTAGGGGAGTTGAGTGCCGGGTGCCGGTGAAGACTCCGGTGCATAGGCTGCCGGAATTCCGGCGGTGCGTGGCTCTGCCCGAGACCGAACGGGCTGCGGACGAGACGCTCGCGCTGCCGGTGGACGCCTCGTTGACCAAGCGGGAGATGCAGCGGATCGTGTCCGCGTGCAACGCGCTCGGGGGACTGTTGCAGCCCGCTTTCTGACCGAGTCGGAGTCGGGCTGCGGTGGTTGGGCGCACGGGCCTGTTCGGGGTATGATTCTTTTCGTCGCCGCGAGGGAAACCTTGGGAAAGCGACAGGCCCTCTTAGCTCAGTCGGTAGAGCGTCTCCATGGTAAGGAGAAGGTCAACGGTTCGATTCCGTTAGAGGGCTCCAGTAGTTGAAAGGCCCCGCCCAATTGGGCGGGGCCTTTCGCGTGTTCGGGGTCAGTCCTTCTGGAGGCCCGGGACCCGCATGGCGAGGATGGCCATGTCGTCGGACGGGGCGTCCGACGCGAATCGTTCGACCGCGCGCATGATGCGGGCCGCGACTGCGCCGGCCGTCAGGCCCGTGCAGGTGGTGAGGACGTCGGTGAGGCCGTCGTCGCCCAACATGCGGGTGCCTTCGCGGCGTTCCGTGACGCCGTCCGTGACGCACAGGAGGACGTCGCCGGGGTCGAGGGTGACTGTCTGCTCGTAGAGCTCCAGGTCGTCCATGACGCCGAGGAGGGGCTGGGGTTCGGCGGCCGGTTCGACTGTGCCGTCCTGGCGTAGGCGGAGCGGGAGGGGGTGGCCGGCGCAGACGACCTTCAGCTTGGCGCTGCCGTCCTCCTGGGGCCACAACTCGCCGTAGAGGAGGGTCAGGAAGCGGCTGCGGGCGCCCTCGTCGAGGATCGCGGAGTTGAGGCGCTCCAGGACGGCGGGGCCGCCGAAACCCTCTCTGGCGAGCAGGCGGAGGGCGTGGCGGGCCAGGCCGGTGACCGCCGCTGCCTCGGGGCCGGTGCCGCAGACGTCGCCGATGGCGAAGCCGTAGACGCCGTCGCGGATGGGGAACAAGTCGTAGAAGTCGCCGCCGACTTCGTTGCCCTCGCCGGCCGCGCGGTAGATGACCTCGACCTCTACGCCCTCGATGTGCGGGAGGTCGGGGGGCAGGAGGCTGCGCTGGAGGGACTGGCTGATGGCCGTGCGCTCCGAGTACAGGCGGGCGTTGTCGAGGGCGAGGGCGGCTCGGCGGCTCAAGTCCTCGGCCAGTTCCAGGATTTCCTGGCGGAAGTGTTCGTCGGTGGGCTTGCCGAGGGTCAGCATGCCGATGACGCGGTTGCGGGCGACCAGGGGGAGGACCACTGTTTCGCCGCCGACTGCCGAGGCAGTGGCGAGAGTTGGGCCGATGCCCGAGCTGACGCGGCGGGTCGGTTCGCCGAGGCCGAGGCTGCGCATGGAGGTGCGCAGGGCCGCCTGGTGGGCGGCCTCGGCGGGGGCGGCCCAGACGCGGGCGCCGGGGGTGGGTACCGGGTCCGGAGGCGCGATCTTCGAGAGCAACGACTTGATGCCGTCGATGAGTTCCTCGTCCTCGTGCAGGACGTACGAGAGGTACGGGTCCGAGGCCTGGTCGGCGATCGTGTAGACCGCGCACCAGGTGGCCAGGGTCGGGACCGTCATCTGGGCCATCAGGGCCAGGGTTTGATCGCGATCCAGGGTGCCGGCGAGGAGGTCGGAGGCCTCGACCAGGAAGCTGAGTGAGCCGCGGCGCAGGCGTTCCAGTTCGCCCAGGCGGGCCGACTCGACCGCCAACGCGATGCGGTCGGCGGCGAATTGGAGCCGTAGCGCTTCTTCGTTCGAATACTTGTTGGGGCCTTCGGCGGCGACTCCCAGGGAGCCGGTGAGGCGGCCTTCCACCTTCAGGGGGACGGTGACGACCGAGCGCATTCCGGTGCCGCTGAGGAGCGGTACGGCGCCCGGGACGGCCTGGAGGTCCTCGTGGACGGCCGGCATGCGGGCTGAGCCGTAGCGGCCGGGGCCCGCTTCGACGGGCACGCGCGCGAAGCGTTGGCGTGCGGAGGGCAGGCCGGTGGAGGCGCGGACCTCCAACTCCGTTTCGTCGTCGGTCGCGAGGAGGAGGAAGGCGGAGTCTCCGTCGAGCATGTCGCGGGCGCGCTCGACCGTGCGCTGGAGGAGGCCGTCGAGGTCGTCCGGCGCGGGGGAGCCGATGAACACCTCGAAGGGGTCGGTGTTCTGGCCGTCCGGGGTGGACGCCGCGTCGGGGGCGGGGCCGCGCAACGGGGTCTGCAGAACCGCGCGTTCGTGGTCCCTCACCAGAAGGCACACGGTTGACGGCTCGCCGCCGGTGTCGCGGACGCGGAGGTGGGAGGCGTACACGGGGATCACGCGGCCGTCGGCGCCGCGGATGCCGTAACTGCCCTCCCATCGGGAGAGACGCAGTGCCTCGGCGATGCCGGTGCTGGTGCCCGGGGTGTGCGGCCAGGCCGCGAGGTCGGTCAGGGGCTTGCCGGTAACCTGCTCGGGGGCGTAGCCGAAGAGTTCCTCGGCGTCCTCGTTCCAGGACGCGATGGAGCCCGTACGGTCGATCTGGACGACCGCGACGCGGACCCTGCCGTCGGCGAGCGGGAGGAGGGCGGCCGGCAGGGACGGGCCGGCCGCGCGGGTGCCCACCGGGCGGGCGGGGAGGTCGAGTTGGAACCAGACCAGTTTCTGCGTGGGGGTGTAGTCGACGCCCCAGCGGCTGGCCAGGGCCGCGCACAGCTGGAGGCCTCGGCCGCCCTCGCGGTCCGGGCTGCTCATGGTGATCGCGGCCCCCTGGAGGGGGATCTCGCGCTCCGGATAGTGGTCGGCGACCTCGATCCGCACACCGTCGTCACTCCGTAGGCACAGAACATCCGCAGCTGTGCCCGCGTGGACCACGGCGTTGGTCACCAGCTCGCTGGTGAGGACCACGGCGTCGTCGACGATGTCGGCGAAGCCCCAGCCCTGCAGGGTGTCGCGGACGAACGACCGCGCGGTGGCGACCGATCGTCCGGCGGGCTCGAAGCTGGCTGCCGCGCGCGCGGTGATCACAGAACTCCTCGGCCTGTTGTCGGCGGGCAGGGGCCCATGGCCGATCGGCGCCTGCCGGGGCAACGGCTGGTTCCCGGTCGGCGGGGGATCCTGGGGCGTTCCTCCAGGATGCAGTCCGGTGGTCATGGTGCGGTGCCCCTCCGATGCCTGCCCGCTCGTGCTCGTGCCACCGCCCAGGCCGGACGGAACCGGCGCGGCTGGACAGCCGCATGCAAGGTTACTTACCTTCACCGTCCATGCGGATGCCGGTCCGCAGTGTTTCCGTCCTCAGGGTGTGCGGACCGTGTGCGAAGCTGCCGAACTGTTATGGCCTGGTTCAGGCAGGGTGAAACACTGGGCAGGATTCTGGTGACGGTCCGGGCAGGCCGGGTGTCTTCTGTGTACTGCGGGCAGCAGGCCTTGTTGAAGGCCGGTAAACCGGGCAGAGATACGCGGCAGTGACTGATACGCCGAGCAGTAGCACCCAGCACAGCAGTAGCAGCAACGGTCGACCCCTGCGGGAGGGACACAGTGGAGTCTGGCGCAGCGACGCGGGCCACCAGGACGCGCGCGAAAGGCGGACAGTCCCTGAAGGACCAGCGCAAACCGCGCAATGGGACCACGGAAGTGGACGCGGCCTCCTTGGACCGGCTGCTGACCGCTCTGGTCGCCATGCGGGACGGGAACTTCCGCAAGCGGCTCACGGTGTCCGGCGACGGCGTGATGTCGGAGATCGCCGCCGTGTTCAACGAGGTGGCCGACCGTAATCTGCACCTCACGGGTGAGCTGTCGCGGGTGCGGCGCATGGTGGGACGTGAGGGAAAGCTCACGGAGCGGCTGGAGGCGGGCGCCTACGAGGGTTCCTGGGCGACCGCCATCGACGCCTCCAACGCGCTCGTGGACGACCTCGTACGGCCCGTCTCAGAGGTCGGACGGGTGCTCTCCGCGGTGGCGGAGGGTGATCTGTCGCCGCGCATGGAGCTGCGGACGCAGGCGCAGGACGACGGGAACGGGCATCCGCTGCGCGGGGAGTTCCTGAAGGTCGGGCGGACGGTCAACAATCTGGTCGACCAGCTGTCGACGTTCACCGACGAGGTCACCCGCGTGGCCAGTGAGGTGGGCACCGAGGGCAAGCTGGGCGGGCAGGCACGCGTGCGTGGCATGTCCGGCTCCTGGAAGGACCTCACGGAGTCCGTCAACACGATGGCGTATCGGCTGACGGCCCAGGTGCGGGACATCGCGCTGGTGACCACGGCGGTTGCCAAGGGTGACCTGTCGCGGAAGGTCACCGTCCATGTCGCCGGCGAGATGCTGGAGTTGAAGAACACCGTCAACACGATGGTGGACCAGCTGTCGTCGTTCTCCTCCGAGGTGACGCGAGTCGCCCGCGAGGTGGGCACCGAGGGCGAGTTGGGCGGCCAGGCGCAGGTGCCGGGTGTGGCCGGGGTGTGGAAGGACCTCACCGACTCGGTCAACATCATGGCCGGCAACCTGACGGCCCAGGTGCGCGGGATCGCCCAGGTGACGACGGCTGTCGCCAACGGTGACCTGTCGCAGAAGGTGACCGTGTCGGCGCGGGGCGAGGTCGCCCAGCTCGCCGAGACGATCAACCAGATGACCGAGACGCTGCGCACCTTCGCGGACGAGGTCACGCGCGTGGCCAACGAGGTCGGCGCCGAGGGGCAGCTCGGCGGGCAGGCGAACGTGCCGGGTGCGGCGGGGACGTGGAAGGACCTCACCGACTCGGTGAACACGGTCTTCCGGAACCTGACGATCCAGGTGCGGGACATCGCCGCCGTGACGACCGCCGTGGCCAGTGGTGACCTGTCCCAGAAGGTCACCGTGAACGTGGCCGGCGAGATGCTGGAGCTGAAGAACACCGTCAACGGGATGGTTGATCAACTGTCCTCGTTCGGTGCCGAGGTCACGCGCGTGGCGCGCGAGATCGGTGTCGAGGGCGAGTTGGGCGGCCAGGCGCAGGTGCCGGGCGCGGCCGGTACATGGAAGGACTTGACCGACTCGGTCAACACTGCATTCCGCAACCTCACCGGCCAGGTGCGCAACATCGCCCAGGTGACGACGGCCGTGGCCAACGGCGATCTGTCGCAGAAGGTCACCGTCGATGTCTCCGGCGAGATGCTTCAGTTGAAAAACACCGTCAACACGATGGTCGACCAACTGTCGTCGTTCGCCGACCAGGTGACCCGCATGGCCCGTGACGTGGGCACCGAGGGCCGGCTCGGCGGCCAGGCGCGCGTGGACGGCGTCTCGGGCACCTGGAAGGAACTCACCGACTCCGTCAACTCGATGGCCGGGAACCTGACCTCCCAGGTGCGCAACATCGCCCAGGTGACGACGGCGGTGGCCCAGGGCGACCTGTCCCAGAAGATCGACGTGGACGCGCGCGGGGAGATCCTGGAGCTGAAGAACACCATCAACACGATGGTTGATCAACTCTCCGCGTTCGCCGACCAGGTGACCCGGGTGGCCCGCGATGTGGGCACGGAGGGCCGGCTCGGCGGACAGGCGCAGGTGCCCGGTGTCGCCGGTGTGTGGCGCGACCTGACCGACTCGGTGAACGGCATGGCCGGCAACCTCACCGCCCAGGTGCGCAACATCGCGCAGGTCGCGACCGCGGTGGCCCGGGGTGACCTGTCCCAGAAGATCACCGTGGACGCGCGCGGCGAGATCCTGGAGCTGAAGAACACCCTGAACACGATGGTGGACCAGCTGTCCTCGTTCGCCGAGGAGGTCACGCGCGTGGCCCGCGAGGTGGGCACCGAGGGGCAGTTGGGCGGTCAGGCCGAGGTGCAGGGTGTCTCCGGCACCTGGAAGGACCTCACCCAGTCGGTGAACTTCATGGCGAACAACCTGACCATCCAGGTGCGCCAGATCGCCGAGGTCACGACCGCCGTCGCCAAGGGCGACCTGTCCAAGAAGATCACTGTTGACGCGAAGGGCGAGATCCTTGAGCTCGTCACGACGGTCAACACCATGGTTGATCAACTCTCGTCGTTCGCCGAGCAGGTGACCCGGGTGGCCCGTGAGGTGGGCACCGAGGGCATCCTTGGCGGCCAGGCGCACGTACCGGGCATCACCGGCATCTGGAAGGACCTCAGCGGCAACGTCAACCTGATGGCCAACAACCTGACCATGCAGGTGCGGAACATCTCCCAGGTCGCGGCGGCCGTCGCCAACGGCGACCTGACCCGGACGGTGACGATCGAGGCGCGCGGCGAGGTCCAGCAGCTCGCCGACACCTTCAACACCATGGTGAAGACGCTGAGTTCGTTCGCCGACCAGGTCACCAAGGTGGCCCGCGAGGTGGGCACGGACGGCATCCTGGGCGGCCAGGCGCATGTGCCGGGGGTGGCGGGTACCTGGAAGGACCTCACCGACTCGGTGAACGGCATGGCGTCCAACCTGACCGGCCAGGTGCGCAACATCGCGATGGTCACCACGGCCATCGCCAAGGGTGACTTGACCAAGAAGATCGACATTGACGCCCGCGGCGAGATCCTGGAACTCAAGACGACGATCAACACCATGGTTGATCAGCTGTCCAGTTTCGCCGAGGAGGTCACCCGCGTGGCCCGCGAGGTGGGCACGGAGGGCCAGCTCGGCGGCCAGGCACGCGTGCGTGACGTCGACGGCACCTGGCGCGACCTCACCGAGTCGGTGAACGAGATGGCCGGGAACCTGACCCGCCAGGTGCGTGCCATCGCGCGCGTGGCGACCGCGGTGACCCGGGGCGACCTGAACCTGAAGATCGACGTGGACGCGTCCGGGGAGATCCAGGAACTCCAGGACTACATCAACAAGATGATCGCCAACCTGCGCGACACCACGATCGCCAACAAGGAGCAGGACTGGCTCAAGGGCAACCTCGCCCGCATCTCGGCGCTGATGCAGGGCCGCCGCGACCTGGACGACGTCGCCTCGCTGATCATGAGCGAACTGACACCGGTGGTCTCCGCACAGCACGGCGCGTTCTTCCTCGCGCTGCCCCTGGCGGACGCGGAGGGCGAGGAGGCGTACGAACTGCGCATGCTCGGGTCCTACGGCTACTCCATGGGCTCCATGCCGACGTCGTTCAGGCCCGGTGAGGCGCTCATCGGGACGGCCGCCCAGGAGCGGCGCACGATCCTCGTGGAGAACGCGCCCAGCGGCTATCTGAAGATCTCCTCGGGGCTCGGAGAAGCACCGCCCGCGCAGGTGATCGTGCTGCCGGTGCTGTTCGAGGGGAAGGTGCTCGGCGTCATCGAGCTGGCCTCCTTCACGCCCTTCACCCAGATCCAGAAGGACTTCCTCAACCAGATCGCCGAGATGATCGCGACCAGCGTCAACACCATCTCCGTCAACACCAAGACGGAGCTGCTGCTGAAACAGTCCCAGGAGCTGACCGAGCAACTCCAGGAGCGGTCGGACGAGTTGGAGAACCGGCAGAAGGCACTCCAGTCGTCCAACGCCGAACTGGAGGAGAAGGCCGAGCTGTTGGCCCAGCAGAACCGGGACATCGAGGTCAAGAACACCGAGATCGAGGAGGCCCGGCAGGTCCTGGAGGAGCGCGCCGAGCAGCTCGCCGTATCGATGCGCTACAAGAGCGAGTTCCTCGCCAACATGTCGCACGAGCTGCGCACACCGCTCAACTCGCTGCTGATCCTGGCCAAGTTGCTCGCCGACAACGCGGAGGGGAACCTCTCCCCGAAGCAGGTCGAGTTCGCCGAGACGATCCACGGCGCGGGGTCCGACCTGCTCCAGCTGATCAACGACATCCTCGACCTGTCGAAGGTCGAGGCAGGCAAGATGGACGTCTCACCGACGCGCATCGCGCTCGTCCAACTCGTCGACTACGTAGAGGCCACTTTCCGTCCGCTGACCGCGGAGAAGGGCCTCGACCTGTCCGTACGGGTGTCGCCGGAACTCCCCGCCACGCTCCACACCGACGAGCAGCGGCTGCTCCAGGTGCTGCGCAACCTGCTGTCCAACGCGGTGAAGTTCACCGACTCCGGAGCGGTCGAACTGGTCATCCGGCCGGCCGGCGCGGATGTGCCGGTGGCGATCCGGGAGCAGCTCCTGGAGGCCGGTTCGCTGCGTGACGCGGACGCCGACCTGATCGCGTTCTCGGTGACCGACACCGGGATCGGGATCGCGGGCAGCAAGATGCGGGTCATCTTCGAGGCGTTCAAGCAGGCGGACGGTACGACCAGTCGCAAGTACGGCGGTACCGGCCTCGGGTTGTCGATCTCCCGGGAGATCGCGCAGCTGCTCGGCGGTGAGATCTTCGCGCAGAGCGAACCGGGACGGGGTTCGACGTTCACGCTGTATTTGCCGCTGCACCCGAGCGAACTGCCCCCGCAGGGCTACCAGCAGCTGCCCGCACTGGAGGCGGGCGATCTCGTGGCGTCGTCCGCAGCGGAACTCGCCGAGCTGTCGGAGCGGAGCGAGGTGGACATCGAGACGCCGGCCGAGGTGAAGTCGTACCACGAGACGCAGAACGGTGCCGCCGCGCTCTTCAGGAGGCGTCGTAGGGCCGTCGAGCAGTCCGCCCTGCTGGGGCAGACCGTACGGGACCAGTGGGCGTCCGAGGAGGCTGCGCCCCCATCGCGCCAGGGGATCCGGTTCAACGGGGAGAAGGTGCTGATCGTCGACGACGACATCCGCAACGTCTTCGCGCTGACGAGTGTCCTGGAGCAGCACGGGCTGTCCGTGCTGTACGCGGAGAACGGCCGTGAGGGCATCGAAGTCCTGGAGCAGCACGACGATGTGACGGTCGTTCTGATGGACATCATGATGCCCGAGATGGACGGATACGCGACGACGACGGCGGTCCGCAGGATGCCGCAGTTCGCCGGGCTGCCGATCATCGCGCTGACCGCGAAGGCGATGAAGGGCGACCGGGAGAAGGCGATCGAGTCCGGCGCCTCGGACTACGTCACCAAGCCGGTCGATCCCGATCACCTGTTGTCGGTGATGGAGCAGTGGATGCGTCCGGAGTGACGGAAACGACCGGACCTGACGGGAAAGCAGTGGGAACGGTGCGGGGAACGTTCGGCGTGCACGGGGAGTTGCTGACTCACTGTGTCCGAAGCCGTGTAGAAGCACGGGATTCGGGGAACCTTCTGGTCTCCCGCTACGTTTCTGCTTCGTGCACAGTGACATCGCGGTGACAGGGTGTGGCGACAGGCGGGGTGCGGCTACCATGACCGGCACAAGGACGGGCGGCGCAAGAGAGTCGTCCTCTGGGGCGGCGCCCGGTGCACATCCGGGGCGAGGAGGGCGGGCCATGGTGCAGAAGGCCAAGATCCTCCTGGTCGATGACCGGCCGGAGAATCTGCTGGCGCTGGAGGCCATCCTCTCTGCGCTCGATCAGACACTGGTTCGGGCATCGTCCGGGGAGGAAGCGCTCAAAGCACTGCTCACGGACGACTTCGCGGTCATTCTGCTGGACGTCCAGATGCCAGGCATGGACGGTTTCGAAACCGCCGCGCACATCAAGCGACGGGAGCGGACCCGGGACATCCCGATCATCTTCCTCACCGCGATCAACCACGGCCCGCACCACACCTTCCGGGGTTACGCGGCGGGCGCGGTCGACTACATCTCCAAGCCGTTCGATCCGTGGGTGCTGCGCGCGAAGGTCTCGGTCTTCGTCGAGCTGTACATGAAGAACTGCCAACTGCGGGAGCAGGCAGCCCTGTTGCGGCTCCAGTTGGAGGGCGGGGGCAAGCCCGCGGTCGGTGCGGCCAAGGAACCGGCCGGACTGCTCGCCGAGCTGTCGGCGCGGCTCGCGGCCGTCGAGGAGCAGGCGGAGGCGCTGTCCAAGCAACTCGACGACGAGTCGGCGGACGCGGCGGCCGTGGCCACCGCGGCCCATCTCGAACGCAAACTCACCGGGCTGCGCCGGGCACTCGACGCCCTGGAGCCGGGCACCGGCACCGGAGCACCTTCGCTCCCGTCGCAGAACTGACGTCCGCCGCGGGCGCAGTTGTGCGTGAGTGGGCGTCAGTTCCCCGTCCCGTACGGGCGACACGAACGGGTGAAGCAGTGGGCACACGTGTCCCCTGCGCTCTCCACAGGTAACCTCACACCTATGGCCTCACGTCCCTCCGCAGCCAAGAAGCAGCCCGCCAAGAGGGCTGCTCCGGCGAAGGCTCCGGCGAAGAAGGCCGCCGCGAAAAGGGCTCCGGCGAAGAAGGCGGTCGCCAAGAAGACCGCCCGCCCGGCGCCCAAGCCCGCGCCCAGCCCGACCGGTGGCATCGTCAAACTCGTGCGCGCCATCTGGCTGGGCACCGCGCACGCCGTCGGCGCCGTGTTCCGCGGCATAGGGCAGGGTGCGAAGAACTTGGACCCGGCCCACCGCAAGGACGGCGTCGCGCTGCTCCTGTTCGGCCTCGCGCTGATCGTCGCCGCCGGCACCTGGGCCGACCTGCGCGGCCCGGTCGGCGACCTCGTCGAGATCCTGGTGACGGGCGCCTTCGGCCGGCTCGACCTGCTCGTGCCGATACTGCTCGCGGTGATCGCCGTGCGCTTCATCCGGCACCCGGAGAAGCCCGAGGCCAACGGCCGCATCGTGATCGGCCTCTCCGCGCTCGTCATCGGCGTCCTCGGTCAGGTCCACATCGCCTGCGGCGCGCCCGCCCGCAGCGACGGCATGCAGGCGATAAGGGACGCCGGCGGCCTGATCGGCTGGGGCGTGGCGACCCCGCTGACGTACACGATGGGCGAGGTGCTCGCCGTACCCCTGCTCGTGCTGCTCACGATCTTCGGGCTGCTGGTCGTCACGGCCACGCCCGTCAACGCCATCCCGCAGCGCCTGCGGCTGCTCGGGGTGAAGCTGGGCATCGTCCACGACCCCGAGGACGAGGACGAGTTCGGCGAGGACGACGAGCGCTACGACGAGCAGTGGCGCGAGGCCCTGCCCGCGCGCCCCCGCAGGCGCGGGAGCGACCCCGAGGCGTACGACCCCGACAGCGCGGAGCAGGAGGCCCTCACCAGGCGCCGGAGCCGCCCCCGGCGTTCCGCGGTGCCCCAGCCCGACATGCACCGCCCCATGGACGCCGTGGACGTCGCAGCGGCCGCCGCAGCCGCGCTCGACGGGGCCGTCCTGCACGGCATGCCGCCCTCGCCGATCGTCGCCGACCTCACCCAGGGCGTACGGGTGGGAGGCGACCGCGAGGACACCACCCCGACGCCCGTCCCGGCCCCCGCCGCGCGCCCCAAGCAGGAGAAGCTCAAAGGCGAGGTCATGGACCTCACGAAGGCGCCCCCGGAGGAGGTCCGCGACCTCCCGCCGCGCGCCGAACAGCTCCAGCTCTCCGGCGACATCACATACTCGCTGCCCTCACTCGACCTCCTCACGCGCGGAGGCCCCGGCAAGGCACGCAGCGCCGCGAACGACGCCGTGGTCGCCTCCCTGACGAACGTCTTCTCCGAGTTCAAGGTCGACGCCGCCGTCACCGGCTTCACGCGCGGGCCCACGGTCACGCGCTACGAGGTCGAACTCGGCCCGGCCGTCAAGGTGGAGCGGATCACCGCTCTCACGAAGAACATCGCCTACGCCGTCGCCAGCCCCGATGTGCGGATCATCAGCCCGATCCCCGGCAAGTCCGCGGTCGGCATCGAGATCCCGAACACGGACCGGGAGATGGTCAACGTAGGAGATGTCCTGCGCCTCGCGGACGCCGCCGAGGACGACCACCCGATGCTCGTGGCGCTCGGCAAGGACGTCGAGGGCGGCTACGTCATGGCCAACATGGCGAAGATGCCGCACATCCTGGTGGCCGGTGCCACCGGCTCCGGCAAGTCGTCCTGCATCAACTGCCTGATCACGTCGATCATGTGCCGCGCGACCCCCGAGGACGTCCGCATGGTCCTCGTCGACCCCAAGCGCGTCGAACTGACCGCCTACGAAGGCATCCCGCACCTGATCACGCCCATCATCACCAACCCGAAGCGGGCCGCCGAGGCGCTCCAGTGGGTCGTACGCGAGATGGACCTCAGGTATGACGACCTCGCTGCCTTCGGGTACCGGCACATCGACGACTTCAACCAGGCGATCCGCGACGGAAAGCTGAAGACTCCGGACGGCAGTGAGCGGGAGCTCAAGACCTATCCGTACCTCCTGGTGATCGTCGACGAGCTCGCCGACCTGATGATGGTCGCGCCGAGGGACGTCGAGGACTCGATCGTGCGCATCACGCAGCTCGCGCGTGCGGCCGGCATCCACCTGGTGCTCGCGACACAGCGCCCCTCCGTGGACGTCGTCACCGGTCTGATCAAGGCGAACGTGCCCTCCAGGCTCGCGTTCGCCACCTCCTCGCTCGCCGACTCCCGGGTCATCCTCGACCAGCCCGGCGCGGAGAAACTGATCGGCAAGGGCGACGGGCTCTACCTGCCGATGGGTCAGAACAAGCCCACCCGTATGCAGGGCGCCTTCGTCACCGAGGACGAGATCCACGCCGTCGTACAGCACTGCAAGGACCAGATGACCCCGGTCTTCCGGGAGGACGTCACCGTCGGCACCAAGCAGAAGAAGGAGATCGACGAGGACATCGGCGACGACCTCGATCTGCTGTGCCAGGCGGCCGAGCTGGTCGTGTCCACGCAGTTCGGGTCCACCTCGATGCTCCAGCGCAAGCTGCGCGTCGGCTTCGCCAAGGCCGGGCGGCTCATGGACCTCATGGAGTCCCGGGGCATCGTCGGACCCAGTGAGGGGTCCAAGGCCCGAGACGTCCTTGTGAAGGGCGACGAGCTGGACGGCGTGCTCGCGGTGATCCGCGGGGAGTCCGAGGGCTAGGAGCGGGTAGGCGGTTCCCCGAGGGGGTGCGACCGGCCGTGACTCACCCGTTAGAGATCGTCGGGCAACCGTTTCCCTTTGCCGTACGTCAAGTTGAGCGAGAGGACAGATGGGGCTCCCACCATGGGGTCCGTGTCTGGCCCGCCATCGGCCTGTCCGGCCATACCGATGGCGTACAAAGTCCCACCGCCCGGTTGCCCCACCCTTTCATACCCCCCCTAGACTGAACCTCCAGCACAGGCGGCTACACGCTCGAAAGGCGCCCCCGTGTCCATCGGCAACTCCCCTCAAGACGAGCGTCCGTTCGAAGACGGTCGCTCCGAAGACGGTCATGAGGAAGCAGCCCGCCCTTCCGTCGGCCGAGCCCTGCAGCAGGCACGTATCGCCGCCGGGCTGACCGTCGACGACGTCAGCAGTGTCACCCGCGTCCGCATCGCCATCGTGCACGCCATCGAAGCCGACGACTTCACGCCCTGCGGCGGTGACGTCTACGCCCGCGGGCACATCCGGACCCTCGCCAGGGCCGTACACATCGATCCCGCCCCGCTCCTCGCGCGCTACGACGACGATCACGGCGGACGCCCGGCCCCGACGCCGGCGGCACCTCTCTTCGAGGCGGAACGTATCCGTCCGGAGCGGCGGGGCCCCAACTGGACCGCGGCCATGGTCGCCGCGATCGTCGCCGTGGTCGGCTTCGTCGGATTCACCGCCTTCAAGGGCGGCGACAGCGACACCGACGCCAAGTCGCAGGTCGCCCAGGGAGCTTCGCCCAGCGCCAGCAAACCCGCCAAGCCGACGCCCTCGAACACCGATTCCGCCGCCCCCAAGTCCGACCCCTCCGACAGTGCCATCGCCGCCGCGCCGCAGGACAAGGTGACGGTCCAGGTGACCGCGGTCGACGGCCGCAGCTGGATCTCCGCCAAGAACCACAACGGCCGGATGCTCTTCGACGGACTCCTCAAGAAGGGCGAGTCCAAGACCTTCCAGGACAGCTCGAAGGTCAACCTGATCCTCGGCGACGCCGGCGCGATCCAGCTCTACGTCAACGGCAAGAAGATCGAGGACGACTTCCAGCCCGGAGCAGTGGAGCGTCTCACGTACACGAAGGGCGACCCCGAGGTCGGATGAGCGGACCGGTAAACGGTCCTACGGGGTGACTGTTCAAGGGGTTGGCCAAGATCGGCCAACCCCTTCGACGTGGGGTGTCAGTGGGACGAAGTAGTCTTGAGCCCATGCCTGAACGCCGTACCGTCGCACTCGTCACTCTTGGCTGCGCCCGTAACGAGGTGGACTCGGAGGAGCTCGCAGGCCGCTTGGAGGCGGACGGCTGGCAACTCGTGGAGGACGCCGAGGACGCGGACGTCGCCGTCGTCAACACCTGTGGCTTCGTCGAGGCCGCCAAGAAGGACTCCGTGGACGCCCTCCTGGAGGCCAACGACCTCAAGGGTCACGGCAGAACGCAGGCCGTCGTGGCGGTGGGCTGCATGGCCGAGCGATACGGCAAGGAACTCGCCGAGGCGCTCCCCGAGGCCGACGGAGTGCTCGGCTTCGACGACTACGCCGACATCTCCGACCGCCTGCAGACCATCCTGAACGGCGGCATCCACGCCTCGCACACCCCGCGCGACCGCCGCAAACTGCTGCCGATCAGCCCCGCCGAGCGGCAGGAGTCCGCCGCCGACGTCGCGCTGCCCGGCCACGGCCCGGTCGACCTCCCGGACGGCCTCGCGCCCGCCTCGGGCCCCCGCGCGCCCCTGCGCCGCCGCCTGGACGGCTCCCCGGTCGCCTCGGTGAAGCTCGCCTCCGGCTGCGACCGGCGCTGCTCCTTCTGCGCCATCCCGTCCTTCCGCGGTTCCTTCATCTCCCGCCGTCCGAGCGACGTCCTGAACGAGACGCGCTGGCTGGCCGAGCAGGGCGTCAAGGAGGTCATGCTGGTCTCCGAGAACAACACGTCCTACGGCAAGGACCTGGGCGACATCCGCCTCCTGGAGACGCTGCTGCCCGAGCTGGCGGACATCGACGGCCTGGAGCGCGTGCGCGTGAGCTACCTCCAGCCGGCCGAGATGCGCCCCGGCCTCATCGACGTGCTCACCTCCACGCCTAAGGTCGCGCCCTACTTCGACCTGTCCTTCCAGCACTCCGCGCCCGATGTGCTGCGCTCCATGCGCCGCTTCGGCGACACCGACCGCTTCCTCGAACTGCTCGACACCATCCGCTCCAAGGCCCCGCAGGCCGGCGTGCGCTCGAACTTCATCGTCGGCTTCCCCGGCGAGACCGAGGCCGACCTCGCCGAACTGGAGCGCTTCCTGAACGGCGCCCGCCTGGACGCCATCGGCGTCTTCGGCTACTCCGACGAGGAGGGCACGGAGGCGGCGACGTACGACAAGAAGCTCGACCAGGACGTCGTCGACGCGCGGCTCGCGCACATCTCGCGGCTCGCCGAGGAACTCGTCTCGCAGCGCGCCGAGGAGCGCGTCGGCGAGACCGTGCACGTGCTGGTGGAGTCGGTGGACTCCGAGGACGGCGCCTACGGCCGCGGCGAGCACCAGGCGCCGGAGACGGACGGCCAGGTGCTCCTCACGAGCGGCGAAGGCCTGAGCGTCGGCCGTATGGTCGAGGCGAAGGTGGTCGGTACGGAAGGTGTCGACCTGGTGGCCGAGCCGCTCCTGGGCTCGCTCGCGTGTAGTGAGGAGGCGGGCAGATGACCGGAGTCCCGGCATCGGCGGCGGGCGGCACCTCCAGCGCGAACGGCGCGCCCGCAAGCGCGGGTTCCGGTGCGGCCTCCGGTGGCGCCCCTTCCGGCGCGATGTCGGGCAGTGTCTCGGGTGGCACCCCGTCCGGTGCTGTCCCGGCCGGCGCCTCCGGTGTGCCCGGTGGCCCGAGGCCGGCGCGCGGTGCGAAGGTCGTCGCCGCCGCCGTCAACCAGGCGAGCGTCTGGAACATCGCCAACCTGCTGACCATGCTCCGGCTGTTGCTCGTCCCCGGCTTCGTCGCCCTGATGCTGGCCGACGGCGGGTACGACCCGGCGATGCGCTCGTTCGCCTGGGCGGCGTTCGCCATCGCCATGATCACTGACCTGTTCGACGGCCATCTGGCGCGCACCTACGATCTCGTCACCGACTTCGGGAAGATCGCCGACCCCATCGCCGACAAGGCGATCATGGGTGCGGCGCTGATCTGTCTGTCCTCGCTCGGCGATCTCCCGTGGTGGGTGACCGTCGTCATCCTCGGCCGGGAACTCGGGATCACGCTGCTGCGTTTTCTTGTCATCCGGTACGGCGTCATTCCCGCGTCGCGCGGCGGCAAGTTGAAGACGCTCACGCAGGGCATCGCCGTAGGGATGTATGTGCTGGCGCTCACGGGATGGCTGGCGACCCTGAGGTTCTGGGTGATGGCGGCGGCGGTCATTTTGACCGTGCTGACCGGGCTCGACTATGTGAGACAGGCCATTGTGTTGCGCAGGCAGGGAATCGCCGAGCGCAGGGCGGCGTCGGAGGAGACGGAAGCGTGAGTTCCACGGCCACTGAAGTGGTGCGACTACTGACCGTGAGCGGTGCGACGCTCGCTGTCGCCGAGTCGCTCACCGGTGGTCTGGTTGCGGCGGAGATCACATCGGTGCCCGGGGCCTCCAAGGCCTTCCGCGGTTCGGTCACCGCCTATGCCACCGAGTTGAAGCATCAGCTGCTTGGTGTCGATGCTGCCCTGCTGGCCGAGCGGGGTGCCGTAGATGCGCAGGTCGCGGCCCAGATGGCGGCCGGTGTGCGGAAGGCGCTGGGTGCCGATTGGGGCATCGCGACGACCGGCGTGGCGGGCCCGGAGCCGCAGGACGGGCAGCCCGTGGGCACCGTTTTCGTGGCCGTGGACGGCCCCTTTGGACCGGATTCGGATGCCGCCGGTGGCGGGAAAGTGGCCGCGCTGCGGTTGAACGGCGGCCGGGCGGAAATTCGTATGGAGAGTGTACGGAGCGTACTCGCGCTGCTTTTGGAGCGGCTCGTGAGCGAACAGACCGGGAATGAGCGGGCACAGGATACGGAACAGAACGGGGGGTTTTGATGTTTGCAGCCCTGAGTGAACACGACATCGCTCCCCGCACGGCCGCGGCGCAAGGCGGTACGGTGGGGCGAGAAGGATGCGGCTACGCGGTCCGAGGAGGGAGCCACCGATGATTCTGCTCCGTCGCCTGCTGGGTGACGTGCTGCGTCGGCAGCGCCAGCGCCAGGGCCGTACTCTGCGCGAAGTCTCCTCGTCCGCCCGAGTCTCACTCGGCTATCTCTCCGAGGTGGAGCGGGGGCAGAAGGAGGCTTCCTCTGAACTGCTCTCCGCCATCTGCGACGCGTTGGACGTACGGATGTCCGAGCTCATGCGGGAAGTGAGCGACGAGCTCGCTCTCGCCGAGCTGGCCCAGTCTGCTGCGGCCACCGGTTCTGTGCCCACGTCGGTACGTCCGATGCTGGGTTCCGTGTCGGTGACCGGTGTGCCACCGGAACGGGTGACCATCAAGGCCCCCGCCGAGGCGGTGGACGTGGTCGCCGCGTGAGGCTCACGCTGGTGTAGTCCGATGGGACGCCGACCGGCGTCGAGAATGTGTGCGAGCCCCGACCGGGGCCTTTCCGGGAAGACCTGGAGAGGTGCGGTCGGGGTTTTTCGCGTCTCGGGCGCCTGGTGAGTGGGGGAGCGGTCCGTTTGCCGGTGTGGTCCGGTGCGGTCATGGTTGAGGCGGGTGGTGCGTCCGTGTGCCGTCGATGCGCCCTCCTCGCGGGTGACCGCGGTGGCTTAGCGTCCGGCTGGAGGTGGTGGCGGCCATGGCGGGGCGGATAGCGCGCTGGGGGGCTGCGCTGGGACTCGGGGCGCTGTGGTGGTGGGCCGTGCTGCGGCTCGCCCTGGCGCCGCACGCGGGCGCTCTGGAGGGGGCGGTCGCGGCCGGGGGATGGGGGCTGAGTCTGCTCCCGGTGCACTGCATGCCCAAGGCGCGGGCGGCGGGAGCCGTGGCCGCGGGGCGGTGGAGGGAAGCCTGGCGGACGTCGGCCGCTGGGGAGGTGTCCGTCACCAGGGCATCGCCACGCCCCCGTTCGGACGGAGGATCTGACCCGTCGTGAACGACGACGCGTCGGACGCCAGATACAGCACGGCGTGCGCGATGTCCTCCGGCTCACCTACCCGGCCCAGCGGCGACAGCCGGGCCATCATCGCCTCGGTACGGGCCTGCGCCTCGCCCTCGTGGTGATCGGTCATGGGTGTACGTATCCAGCCCGGCGCTACGGCGTTGACGCGGATGCCGTGCCGGCCGACCTCCGTCGCCAGCGTCTTCGTCAACTGCACGACGGCCGCCTTCGCGGCGCTGTAGCACAGCAGCCCGGACCCGCCGGTGTCGATCGCGCCCGAGGCCATGGTGACGATGCTGCCGCTGGTGCCGCGGTCGAGCATCAGCCGGGCCGCCTCCTGGCAGGCGTACAGCACTCCCTTGAAGTTGACGTTCAGCACCCGGTCGAGATCCTCCTCGCGAGTCTCCAGCACTGTGCTGCTGTGCATGATCCCGGCGACCGCGGCCATCACATGCAGCTCCTCGCAGGACTCGACGGCCTGCCGGAGCTGCGCGCGATCGGTGACGTCGAGGTGGTGGGTGCGGGCGGTGCCGCCCTTGTCCTTGATCAGGGTCGCCGTCTCGTGCAGGCCCTGCGGGTCACGGTCGGCGCAGTGCACGGTGGCACCCGCCTCGGCGAGCAGCACGGCGGACGCGCGGCCGATGCCGCTGGCGGCGCCGGTGACGAAAGCGGTGCGTCCGGTGAGGTCGTACGCCTTGACGGGCATGAAGCGACGGTACGAGGGTTTCTGACGGGTCGTCAATTAGTCGTACGGTGCTGACTTCCGCGAGGTGGGGAGGCGCCCGGCGCCGGTCCCACCTGGCAGGTCGGGCACCAGTAGGTGGGGCGCTCGCGGGAGCCGTCGCCCTGGTCCGCCGTGCGGATCGGGGTGCCGCAGCGCAGGCAGGGGCGGGGTGCGCGGCCGTAGACGAACAGGTCGGGGGTGTGGGGGCCGCCTGTGGGGCGGTTCGTGGAACCGTTCGCGATGTTGCTTGTGGTGTTGCGGACGGGGCGGTCGCGGTTGGCTTCCAGGAGTCGCTTGGCGATGGCGGGGAGCTTCGTGGCGCGGTCGGCGGGGAGGGCGCCGATGGGGAGCCAGGGGGTGGCGCCGAGGAGGAAGCAGAGTTCGCTTTTGTAGATGTTGCCGATACCGGCCAGGTTGCGCTGGTCGAGCAGGGCCTCGCCGAGGGGGCGGGAAGGATCGGCGAGGAGGTTTGCCAACGCCTGCTCGGGGTTCCAGTCGGGGCCCAGGAGGTCGGGGCCTAGGTGACCCACGGCGCGGTGTTCGTCGGAGGTGCGGAGGAGTTCCAGGACGGGGAGGCGGTAGCCGACGGCCGTGCGGTCGGCGGTGCCGAGGATCGCGCGGATCTGGTGGGCCGGGCCGCCACCGCTCCAGCGTCGGCCGTTGGCGTACACCCGCCAAGTGCCGTCCATGCGCAGGTGGGAGTGGAGGGTGAGGCCGCCCTCGATACGGGTCAGCAGGTGCTTGCCCCGAGCTGTCACGTCCAGGACAGTGCGGCCGGTGAGGTCGGCCGTGGCGTACTTGGGGACCCTGAGGTCGCTACGGGTCAGCACCTTGCCCGCGAGGGCCGTGTGGAGGCGTTTCGCGGTCTGCCAGACGGTGTCGCCTTCAGGCATGGGGCAAGGGTGGCATGGGGTGGTGGGGGTCGGTTCGGTTCATGCGCGCAGGCGCAGGCCGCGCGGTGTCGCGATGAAGCCCGCTCCTTCCAGCAGGGTGCCGATGGGGGAGGTCAGGGCCGAGGCGCCGTTGACGCGTTCCACCGTGACAGTGCCGAGCGAACCGGCTCGGGCCGCTGCCGCGAGGGCTTCGGCGGCCCCTTGTAGGCGTGGGTCCTCGGTGGCCGTGGTGTCCGGCGCGGAGGGCCAGGCGAGCAGGGTCTTGCCGCCGCGCTCCATGTACAGGGTCAGTTCACCGTCGACGAGTACGACGAGCGACCCGGCCTTCCGCCCCGGTTTGTGCCCGGCGTCGGTCGGCGGCTCGGGCCAGGGGAGGGCGGCGCCGTACGCGTTCGCCGGGTCGGCGGCGGCCAGGACCACGGCCCGGGTGGAGAGGGACGGGCGGCGGGGGTGGTGGCTGGCGTAGGGGGAAGTGGTGTTGCTGCGCGGGGCCGGGGTGGGGAAGTCGCGGGGTGAGATGTAGTCGCCCGGAGACGGGGGGTGGGAGGAGGGGGAGCCCTGGAGGCGTGAGGTGGGCCCGGCCGGTGTGCCTGTGTCGTCGAGGTCGTCGAGGTCGTCGAAGTCGGTGAACGGGCCGAAGGCGTCGGCGAAGTCGTGGACTCCGGAGGGGGTGGGTGCGTGCGCGTCGGATGCGGTGTGCCGACCGCGGTTGTTGGGGGAGTCGTAGGTGGTCGGGGTTGATGTGAAGCGGTCGGTGGAAGCGGAGGGCGGCGTGGGTGAGCGGTCGAGGGCCCCGAAACCGTAGGGGTCGTTGTCCATGGCATCCGGTGTGGGCAGGTCGTCGCCCCGGTCGCGGGCGTTGGCGACCGCGCGGAGGCGGTCCACCGCGCCGTCCATCGCGAACTGGGCGGCGCCGAGCCCCTCCACGACATAGCCGCGCCGCGCCTGACCGCTCTCCTCGAAGACTGACAGGACGCGGTACGTCGCCGAGAAGCCGCCCTCCACGCCCTCCGCGGCGACCGCGCCCCGGGTCACCACTCCGTGTCGGTCGAGCAGGGTGCGGGCCAGTGCGTGGGCGCGCACGGTCGGGTCCGGTTCATGGGCGGGGAGCAGGGACCAGCGGCCCGCCACGGTCGGTGGGCCGGTGCGGGAGGCGGGGCGGGCGGCGGCGGTGAGGGAGCCGTAGCGCCCGCGCGGGACCGTGCGTTTCGCGCGGTGGGCCGTGGAGCCTGCCGTACGGCCGGAGCCCAGCAGGGAGCGCATGGGGGCGAGCGTGTCGTTCGTGAGCCGACCGGACCAGGCCAGGTCCCAGATGGCGTCGGCCAGTTGGGGGTCGGTGGCGTCGGGGTGGGTGGTCGCGCGGACCTGGTCGGCGATCTGGCGGAAGAAGAGGCCGTAGCCGCCGGAGAGGGTGTCCAGGACAGACTGGTGCAGTGCCGTGAGTTCGAGCGGGTGCGGGGGCGGGAGGAGCAGGGGTGCCGCGTCCGCCAAGTAGAGGGAGATCCAGCCGTCCTTGCCGGGGAGGGAGCCCGCGCCAGCCCACACCAGCTCGCCGGCGGAGGTGAGTTCGTCGAGCATGGCGGGAGCGTAGTTCGCCACGCGGGACGGCAGGACGAGCTTCTCCAGGGCGGACGCGGGCACGGAGGCACCCTGCAACTGCTCGACGGCGCGCACCAGTCCGTCGATGCCGCGCAGTCCGTGGCCCTTGCCGATGTGCTGCCACTGGGGGAGGAACTGTGCGAGTGCCGTCGGCGGCACCGGCTCCAGCTCGTGCCGCAGCGCGGCCAGGGAGCGGCGGCGCAGGCGCCGCAGCACCGTCGCGTCGCACCACTCCTGACCGATGCCGGCCGGGTGGAACTCCCCTTGTACGACACGGCCGTTGGCCGCGAGCCGCTGCAACGCGCCGTCGGTGACCGCCACGCCCAGTCCGAAGCGGGCTGCTGCCGTGGCCGACGTGAACGGGCCGTGGGTGCGGGCGTGACGTGCGAGGAGATCGCCGAGCGGGTCCTTGACCGGTTCGGTGAACGCCTCGGGGACACCGACCGGCAACGCCGTGCCGAGCGCGTCGCGCAGTCGGCCCGCGTCCTCGATCGCCGCCCAGTGGTCGGCACCGGCGATACGGACCCGGATCGCGCGGCGGGCGGAGGCCAGGTCGTGGGCCCACTCCGGTGCGGCGCCCCGCTCGGCCAACTCGGCGTCGGTGAGCGGGCCGAGCATCCGCAGCAGGTCGGCGACGCCTTCGACGTCCTTGATGCGGCGGTCCTCGGTGAGCCACTGGAGCTCCCGCTCCAGCTCGGTGAGTACTTCGGCGTCGAGGAGTTCGCGCAGCTCCGCCTGGCCGAGCAGCTCGGCCAGCAGCCGGGAGTCCAGGGACAGGGCGGCGGCGCGGCGCTCGGCGAGCGGTGAGTCTCCCTCGTAGAGGAACTGGGCGACGTACCCGAAGAGGAGGGAGCGGGCGAAGGGGGACGGCTCGGGAGTGGTGACCTCGACGAGGCGGACCTTGCGGGACTCCAGGTCGCCCATCAGCTCGGTGAGGCCCGGGACGTCGAAGACGTCCTGGAGGCATTCGCGGACCGCCTCCAGGACGATCGGGAACGAGCCGAACTCGCTTGCCACCTGGAGCAGTTGGGCCGCCCGCTGGCGCTGCTGCCACAGCGGCGTGCGCTTGCCGGGGTTGCGGCGCGGCAGCAGCAGCGCGCGGGCGGCGCACTCGCGGAAGCGGGCCGCGAACAGGGCCGAGCCGCCGACCTGGTCGGTGACGATCTGATTGACCTCGCCCTTGTCGAAGGCGACGTCCGCCGCGCCCACGGGGGCCTGGTCGGCGTCGTACTCCGTGCCGGCCTTCATCGGCTCCTGGTCGAGCAGGTCCAGGCCCATCAGGTCGGCGTCGGGCAGCCTCAGGACGATGCCGTCGTCGGCGTGCATCACCTGGGCGTCCATGCCGTAGCGCTCGGAGAGGCGGGCGCCGAGGGCGAGCGCCCAGGGCGCGTGGACCTGGGCGCCGAAGGGGGAGTGGATGACCACGCGCCAGTCGCCGAGTTCGTCGCGGAAGCGCTCCACGACGATCGTGCGGTCGTCCGGGATGTGGCCGCAGGCCTCGCGCTGTTCGGCCAGGTACGACAGCACGTTCTCCGCGGCCCAGGTGTCGAGGCCCGCGGCAAGGAGGCGCAGCCGCGCGTCCTCCTTGGGCTGGGAGCCGACCTCGCGCAGGAACGCGCCCACCGCGCGGCCCAGTTCGAGCGGGCGGCCCAGCTGGTCGCCCTTCCAGAAGGGGAGCCGGCCCGGGACACCCGGCGCGGGGGAGACCAGGACGCGGTCGCGGGTGATGTCCTCGATCCGCCAGGAACTGGTGCCGAGCGTGAAGACGTCGCCCACCCGGGACTCGTAGACCATCTCCTCGTCCAGCTCGCCGACCCGGCCGCCGCCCTTCTTGGGGTCGGCGCCCGCCAGGAAGACACCGAAGAGACCGCGGTCGGGGATCGTGCCCCCGGAGGTGACCGCGAGACGCTGCGCGCCGGGGCGGCCGGCGATCGTGCCCGCGATGCGGTCCCACACCACGCGCGGACGCAACTCGGCGAACGCGTCGGACGGATAGCGGCCCGCGAGCATGTCCAGCACCGCCGTGAACGCCGACTCCGGGAGCGAGGCGAAGGGCGCGGCGCGGCGGACCGTGGCGAGCAGGTCGTCGACCTGCCAGGTGTCCAGCGCCGTCATCGCGACGAGCTGCTGGGCCAGCACGTCCAGGGGGTTGGCGGGGACCCTCAGGGACTCGATGGAGCCCGTGCGCATCCGCTCGGTGACCACGGCCGCCTGGACGAGGTCGCCCCGGTACTTCGGGAAGACCACGCCCGTGGAGACCGCGCCGACCTGGTGTCCCGCGCGGCCCACGCGCTGGAGGCCGGAGGCCACGGAGGGCGGGGACTCCACCTGGATGACGAGATCGACGGCTCCCATGTCGATGCCCAGCTCCAGGCTGGACGTGGCCACCACGGCGGGCAGTCGGCCCGCCTTGAGATCCTCCTCGACCTGGGCGCGCTGCTCCTTGGAGACCGAGCCGTGGTGGGCGCGGGCGATGACCGGGGGCGCGCCCTGGGCCGCGCCGGAACCGCCCATCAGCTCGGCCGGTGCGTGGTGCTCGTCCAGGGGCTCGCCGGTCGCGCGCTCGTAGGCGATCTCGTTGAGCCGGTTGCACAGACGCTCGGCCAGGCGGCGGGAGTTGGCGAACACGATTGTTGAACGATGGGACTGGACGAGGTCGGTGATGCGCTCCTCGACATGCGGCCAGATCGACGGTTTCTCCGCGCCCTCGCTGCCGTCGGCCACCGGGGAGCCGCCCAACTCGCCCAGGTCCTCGACCGGGACGACCACGGAGAGGTCGAACTCCTTGCCCGACTTGGGCTGGACGATCTCCACCTTGCCGCGCGGGGAGAGATAACGGGCGACCTCGTCGACCGGACGCACCGTCGCCGACAGGCCGATACGGCGGGCCGGCCTCGGCAGCAGCTCGTCCAGCCGCTCCAGGGACAGCGCGAGATGCGCACCCCGCTTGGTCCCCGCGACCGCGTGCACCTCGTCCAGGATCACCGTCTCGATGCCGGTCAGCGCGTCACGCGTGGCCGACGTCAGCATGAGGAACAGGGACTCCGGGGTGGTGATCAGGATGTCCGGCGGGCGCGTGGACAGCGCTCGGCGCTCGGCGGGCGGTGTGTCGCCGGAGCGGATGCCGACCTTCACCTCGGGCTCGGGCAGGCCCAGGCGGACGGATTCCTGACGGATGCCCGTGAGCGGGGAGCGGAGGTTACGCTCCACGTCGACCGCGAGGGCCTTCAGCGGAGACACGTACAGGACGCGGCAGCGCTTCTTCGGGTCGGCGGGCGGGGGAGCCGCGGCGAGCTGGTCCAACGCGGCGAGGAACGCGGCCAGGGTCTTGCCGGAGCCGGTCGGGGCGACCACCAGCACGTCCGAGCCCTCGCCGATGGCCCGCCACGCGCCCGCCTGGGCCGCGGTGGGCGCGGAGAAGGCCCCCGTGAACCAGCCGCGGGTCGCGGGGGAGAAGCCGTCGAGGGCTCGATGCGCGGAGCTGACCATGCGTCCATCCTGCACCCGACCACTGACAATGCGTCTGACCTGCGGGAATTCTCCGGCGACGGTTTGCAGGACGGTTTCTGTGCCTGCTGCCCGCGTGGCGGAGAATGGTCGTATGGCAGGCACGGGCGAGCTGGCGAGGCACTGGCAGTACACGGAGCTGCCGGGGGTCGACCTGCTCCGCGCCCGGTACATCCGCAAGACGTTCGTACGGCACACGCACGAGAATTTCGTCATCGCCGCCATCGCGGACGGCGTCGAGGTGTTCCACCACGGTGGGGGCGACGTCTCCGCCGGGGCGGGGGCCCTGGCACTGGTCAATCCGGACACTCCGCACACCGGACGGGCGGGCGTGCCCGAGGGCTGGCGGTACGGCGCTGTCTATCCGTCGCCCGAGGTGGTGGCCGCGATAGCCGCCGAGACGACCTCCATCCGCGGTACTCCCGGCTTCGCCAGACCCGTGCTCGACGACCCCTACACAGTCGGGCTCATCCACCAGATCCTGCGTGCGGCCGAGGAGGGCAACGCACTCGCCGCCGACACCCTGCTGCGGGTCGCCGTCACCAGACTGCTCCGGCTGAACGGTGGATCGCTGCCGCAACGCGCCGTGCCCACGGCGGGCGGCCGGGTCGCCGCACGCGCGCGTGCCGTGCTGGAGGACCGGATGGTGGATCCGCCCACCCTGGAGCAGCTCGCCGGGGATCTGGGAACCAGCCCGTTCGCGCTGCTGCGCGCGTTCCGGGGCGCTTACGGGATGCCGCCCCACACCTGGCTGACCGACGCCCGGGTGCGCCGGGCACGCCGGCTCCTGGACGCGGGTACGGCTCCCGCTGATGCCGCCGTAGCCGTCGGGTTCACGGATCAGCCGCACCTCAACCGGCACTTCGCCCGGATCGTGGGCGTGCCCCCGGGCGCGTACCAGCGGGAGCGCAAGAACGTACAAGACGCGGGACGGCGACTCCTCCTACCGTCCGACGTGTGCCAGAACAGATCGCTTCAGACGACATACGCACCCGAGCGGGAAGAGAACCGGACACCGAGGCCGGGAGCAAGCCGGACTCCGCCGTCGTACGGGACGCCCTCGGGGTCGGGATCGCCGTAGGGCTGTCGGGGTTCGCCTTCGGGGTGACCTCGGCCGGTGGCGGGCTCACCCTGCTCCAGACCTGCGCTCTCAGCCTCCTGGTGTTCACCGGCGCCTCCCAGTTCGCGCTCGTGGGAGCGCTCGCGGCCGGCGGCAATCCACTCACCGCGGCGGCGGGAGCCTTCTTCCTCGGAGTGCGCAACACCTTCTACGGGTTGCGTCTCTCGCAGTTGCTGGCCCTCCCGCGCGCGGTGCGGCCGTTCGCCGCCCAGTGGGTCATCGACGAGACGACTGCCGTCACCCTCGCCCAGCCCACGCGGCGTGCCGCACGGATCGGGTTCACCGTCACCGGGCTCACCCTGTACGTGCTGTGGAACCTCACCACGCTGCTCGGCGCGCTGGGTGCCAAGGCCATCGGGGACACGGAGGCCTGGGGTCTCGACGCGGCAGGGCCCGCGGTCTTCCTGGCACTGCTCGCGCCCATGCTCACGACCACCACGGAGCGCGCCGTCGCCGCGCTGGCGGTCCTGCTGGGGCTGGGACTGCTGCCCGTGCTGCCGGCCGGAGTGCCGGTCCTGGCGGCGGCTCTCGCGGCGCCGATCGTCCTCTACGTAGAAGGCCGTCGGCAGGGCGGAACACGTAATGACGCACAGGAGGAAGACCGTTGACCGTCTGGATCGCGATCGCAGCGACCGCCCTCGGCTGCTACGTCGTCAAGCTCGCCGGACTCCTGGTACCCGCCGGTGCTCTGGAGCGTCCGCTCGTGAAGCGGCTGGCCGCCCTGCTGCCCGTCGCCCTCCTCGCCGCGCTCACGGCCCAGCAGACGTTCGCCGACGGGCACGCGCTCGTGCTCGACGCCCGGGCCGCGGGGCTCGCGGCGGCCGCCGTGGCGCTGGTGCTGCGGGCACCCTTCCTGCTCGTCGTCGCGGCGGCCGTGCTGGTGACGGCGGGTGTGCGGGCCATGGGCGGCTGAGGCCCCGGAGTCAGCCGACAGAGCGGCCGTACGCCTTCAGGGTGCGCAGTGCCTGGATCGTCACCATGGGGCGTGCCTCCAGGGCGATGCCCGGCGCCCACTGGCGCCAGCGGATCGGCCAGCCGCCGTCCTCCCGCTGGCCGGCCGACAGATGGTCCAGGGAGCGGGCCATCTCGTCGTCCGTGAACCACGCGCGCGCGAGGGAACTCGGCGTCTTCGCGTAGTCGTACGGGAAGTGGTGCTCGCCCGGCGCGTATCCGGGGGCGACCGGGTAGGCCTCCAGGTGGTCCGGGTCCAGGGCGGCGAGGCGATGCTCGCGCACCAGGCGGCCGAGCCGGTCGGCGGCGGCCTCCGCGCGCGGGCGGTCGGGCGCCGAGTCCAGGAAGGCGACGGCGGCCTCGATCTCGTAGGGGTGCGACTTCTCCAGGGAGTCGACGGCCTGCCAGCAGAAGTCGGTGGCCCGGAACAGCCAGGCGTGCCACACCTCGTTGCGGTGCAGGAGGCCCACCACCGGCCCGGTGGCGAGGAGTTCACTGGGCGGGTCGTCCACGATCGGCACGAACGGCGCCGTCGGATAGCCGCGCTGGCCGGGAAGGATCGCCGGCAGGGCGCCGTCGGTGGTGGAGACCGAGGTCAGATAGCGGCACACGCGCTCCACCCGCTGCCCGCCGCAGCGCCCGATGGAGTCCAGGACGCGCAGTGCGTGCCCGGTGTGCAGCGGCTGGCTCACCGGGCCGCGCAGATCGGGTTCCAGCGCGTGCCCGTAACCGCCGTCCTCGTTGCGGTAGGCATCCAGCGCGATCTCCACAGGATCGGGCTCGCCGTTGAGGAAGTGGTACGCGAAGAGGCGCTGCTCCAGCACACGCGCGGTGAGCCAGACGAAGTGCTCGCCGCGGAAGAGCGGGGAGTGCGCCGGGGGCGTCGGGGGGAGTGGGGAAGCTCCTGTTTCGGCCATGCGTCAGACCGTAGGACGGAAAGCGGTCTCGGCAGGCGGTCCCGGCCCGGGCCCACTCTCAGGGGCGGGATACTGGTGTCATGCGGTTGACGGTCTTCTGGCAGCGGATGACGGAGCACTTCGGCGCGGGGTCCGCCGAGAGCTTCGCGCGCGATCACGTGATGACGGAACTCGGCGGGCGGACGGTGCACGAGGCGCTGGACGCGGGCTGGGAGGCCAAGGACGTGTGGCGCGTGGTCTGCGCGGTCATGAACGTTCCGCAGGAAAGTCGCTGATCGGTCACGAAGATCGACGACGGTGACCGGTTGTCAGTGACGTAGGCGAGACTTGCCCCGTGGCATCCACTGACGAGAGCGGGCACGACGCCCCGCAGGCATCCCCGTTCGGTACGACGCCGCCGACCCGGCCCCCGGCCGACGGTGCCCCGTCGGGCACCGGCATGCCGCGCTGGCTGCCGCGCGCCATGGTGCTGGCGCTCGCCCTCGTCGCCGTGTTCCAGCTGGGCAGTTGGGCCTTCCACCAGCTCATCGGGTTCCTGATCAACATCCTCATCGCGTTCTTCCTGGCCCTCGCCATCGAGCCCGCGGTGAGCCGGATGTCCGCCTACGGCATGCGCCGCGGGCTGGCCACCTTCCTGGTCTTCCTCGGTCTGCTGATCGTGAGCGCCGGGTTCGTCACCCTGCTCGGCTCGATGCTCGCCGGCCAGATCATCAAGATGATCGAGGACTTCCCGAACTACCTCGACTCCGTCATCAACTGGGTCAACATGCACTTCCACACCGACCTGAGACGGGTCGACATCCAGGAGGGGCTGCTCCACTCCGACTGGCTGCGCAAGTACGTCCAGAACAGCGCCACCGGCGTGCTGGACGTGTCCACCCAGGTCCTCGGCGGCCTCTTCCAACTGTTGACGATCGGCCTGTTCTCGTTCTACTTCGCCGCCGACGGGCCGCGACTGCGGCGCGCCCTGTGCTCCGTGCTGCCGCCCGCCCGGCAGGCCGAGGTGCTGCGCGCATGGGAGATCGCCGTCGACAAGACCGGCGGCTACATATACTCCCGCGGTCTGATGGCGCTGGTCTCCGGAGTGGCGCACTACATCCTGCTGCAGGCGCTGGGCATCCCGTACGCGCCCGTGCTCGCCGTCTGGGTGGGACTGGTCTCCCAGTTCATCCCGACCATCGGCACGTATCTCGCGGGCGCCCTGCCCATGCTGATCGCCTTCACCGTGGACCCCTGGTACGCCCTGTGGGTACTGATCTTCGTCGTGGTCTACCAGCAGTTCGAGAACTACATGCTGCAGCCCAAGCTGACCGCGAAGACCGTCGACATCCACCCCGCAGTCGCCTTCGGCTCGGTCATCGCGGGCACCGCGCTCCTGGGTGCCGTGGGCGCGCTGATCTCCATTCCGGCCGTAGCCACGCTTCAGGCGTTCCTCGGGGCGTACGTGAAGCGGTACGCCGTCACGGACGACCCCCGGGTGCAGGGGCACCGGACCCGCGACTCCGGCGGACCTGGCCTGCTGGCACGGGTGGGAAGGCTGTGGGAACGGCGGCCGGGGGCGACGGAGCACACGGCGGCCGACTCCACCGGGACAGCCGGTTCCGGGGCGACCGGTTCCGAGTCAGCCGACTCCGGACCGACTGATTCCGGGGCGACCGACTCCGGGGCGACTGGCTCCGGCCCCAAGAACTCCGGGCCGACCGACCCCGACCCGAGGGACTCCGGAGAAGGCTCCTCCTGAGGGATGACCCCGCGCGAGCACCAGGGCGTCGAGATCAGTACGTGAGCGCGGCCCACACTCCGGCTCCGGCCACCGCGACGGCGTAGCAGCCGACCGCCACCGCCACGGTCCGCAGCCGTACCGTCTCGCTCCAGGACGTGCGGGACAGCAGCCAGGCCAGGGTCGGCAGGACCAGGACGGCATGCAGGCTCACCCCGTGCAACGGCTTGAGCGGGGCCGTCGACTGGTAAGCCGCCTCCTGGTGACCTGTCCGGGCGAGGACGACCCCGCGCGCGATCATTGCGGCGCCCGAGGCCAGTGCGACGAGCAGGATCGCGAACCCGGAACGCACCGCGAGCGCCATCCCCGTGGGACCCGTCGGCCGGTGCCGGAAGGACGCCACCGCGAACACGGTGAGCAGTACCACGAGGACACCGCCGCCCACTGCGAGCGTCATGGACACCGCCGTGTCGAAGGGCGTCTCCATGTCGAGGTGCGACGGCACCCGGCGCCACGCCTGAAGGGTGATACCGCCGACCTCGACCACGCAGTCGGCGGCGAACACGACGAGCAGGACGGTGCGCAACCGGGCCCCGACTCGCAGATAGGACGTCACCCAGGTGACCGCGATCAGCGTCGCCCCGAAGGAGAGCCCGAACGTGACGGGCTTGCGCCAGGAGACGGGCCCGTACCAGGCGCCGCCGTCGACCGCGAACACCACCAGGTGCACCAACCCGGAGAGGATCAGCAGGGCACCGGTCGCATGGCAGAGACGCTCGGCAGGGCGTACGTGGCTCTTCATGGCCCGAGTCATGGCCCGAGCCTCGCGGGAACTCGCCGCGCAGTCGTCGTACGACCGAAGGCACCAGCCGTACGCCGACGGAAGTAGGGCTCCCCGGGGCGTGGCTACGAGTTCCCGACGACGCGCCACCCACCGCCGGGGTGACCTTCCTGAACTGCGATGTGGCCGAGGCCGTCCGGATCGGGGTGGAGGCCGTCGGCGACGACCACTTGGCCGCGGTGAACGTGCGCTGTCGTCGGTCGCGACAGCCGGAGTTGGGTTCGGTGTGATCGGACGGCACAGATGGCGTGAGTGCCGCGTGGTGCGCTTGACACGAAAATCGAACATCCATTCTCATGGAAGCTCCGGCGAGGCCATGACGGGCATTTCGACAGGCCTTTGATGGTGAAGTGCCCGAGTTATCCACAGGCTGGACGGGCGTCGGGGCGCATTGTCAGTGGCAGGCGTTAGCGTCTTTGACGTGAAACGATCGACTCAAGCAAACCGGGTGGAACCCATGGCAGGAACCGACCGCGAGAAGGCGTTGGACGCCGCACTCGCACAGATTGAACGGCAATTCGGCAAGGGCGCGGTGATGCGCCTGGGCGAGCGGCCGAACGAGCCCATCGAGGTCATCCCCACCGGGTCGACCGCACTGGACGTCGCCCTCGGTGTCGGCGGCCTGCCGCGCGGCCGAGTGGTGGAGGTCTACGGTCCGGAGTCCTCCGGAAAGACGACCCTGACCCTGCATGCGGTGGCGAACGCCCAGCGGGCCGGCGGCCAGGTCGCGTTCGTGGACGCGGAGCACGCCCTCGACCCCGAGTACGCGAAGAAGCTCGGCGTCGACATCGACAACCTGATCCTGTCCCAGCCGGACAACGGCGAGCAGGCCCTGGAGATCGTGGACATGCTGGTCCGCTCCGGCGCCCTCGACCTCATCGTCATCGACTCCGTCGCGGCACTCGTCCCGCGCGCGGAGATCGAGGGCGAGATGGGCGACAGCCACGTCGGTCTGCAGGCCCGCCTGATGAGCCAGGCGCTCCGCAAGATCACAGGCGCGCTTCACCAGTCCGGGACCACCGCGATCTTCATCAACCAGCTCCGCGAGAAGATCGGCGTGATGTTCGGCTCCCCGGAGACCACGACCGGTGGCCGCGCGCTGAAGTTCTACGCCTCGGTGCGACTCGACATCCGCCGTATCGAGACCCTGAAGGACGGCACGGACGCGGTCGGCAACCGTACCCGCGTCAAGGTCGTCAAGAACAAGGTCGCCCCGCCCTTCAAGCAGGCCGAGTTCGACATCCTCTACGGGCACGGCATCAGCCGCGAGGGCGGCCTGATCGACATGGGCGTGGAGAACGGCTTCGTCCGCAAGGCCGGCGCCTGGTACACGTACGAGGGCGACCAGCTCGGCCAGGGCAAGGAGAACGCGCGCAACTTCCTGAAGGACAACCCCGACCTGGCCAACGAGATCGAGAAGAAGATCCTGGAGAAGCTGGGCGTGGGTGTCCGTCCGGAGAAGGAGAAGTCCACCGCCGAGCCGGTCGCGGACGCGGCGGTCTCCACCGCCACGGACGACGCCGCCAAGACGGTGCCCGCTCCGGCTGCGGCCAAGGCAACCAAGCCCAAGGCCACGGCAGCCAAGAGCTGACCCGTGACACGACGAACGGACTGGGCCGAGTACGCGTATCCCGGCGCCCCGCAGGGGCGCGGGGGAAACGGTGACGGCCCGGCCTACGGTGCGGACGGCGTACCGGAGGAGCCGTACGGCGTGGCCGGGCCGTACGGCGACGAGCCGGGCGGCGACTGGTCGTCCGGCGGCTTCGACGGTGAGACCGGTTCGCCTTTCGGCGGCTCGGAGCCCGGCGACGGTCCGGCGGGCACCGGTCGGCCTTTCAGAAGCTCGCCGCCTGGCGGCACTTTGCCCGGCGGCGAGTCCACTGACGACGACGCACCCGGCCGCGGTTCGCGCCGCAGCCGTGGAGCGCGCGGCGGAGGCGGCGGGGACGGCTCATGGGAAGGCAGCTCACGGGAGGGTGGCTCACGCGGGGGCACGGCGCGTGGTGACGGCGCACGGGGTAGGCGTGGGCGCCGTGGCCGCGACTTCGGAGAGTCGTCCGGAGAGAACGGGGGTGACTTCTCCTCGTCGAGGGCCGAGAAGGAGGAGCCGCCGGCGGACCCGGCTGAGCGGGCGCGGGGCATCTGTCTGCGCCTGCTCACCGGGAACCCGCGCACCCGCAAGCAACTCGCGGACGCCCTGCGCAAGCGGGAGATCCCGGACGAGGTCGCGGACGAGGTGCTGTCGCGGTTCGAGGAGGTCGGACTGATCAACGACGGTGCGTTCGCGGACGCCTGGGTGGAGTCCCGGCACCACGGCCGGGGACTGGCGCGACGCGCGCTCGCCCAGGAACTGCGCACCAAGGGCGTCGACTCCACGCTGATCGACGAGGCCGTCTCCCAGCTCGACTCCGAGCAGGAAGAGGCGACGGCACGCGAACTGGTGGACCGCAAACTGCGGTCCACCCGGGGCCTCGACCGCGACAAGAGGCTACGGCGCCTCGCGGGCATGCTGGCCCGCAAGGGCTACTCCCAGGGCATGGCCCTGAGGGTGGTCCGCCAGGCGCTGGAAGAAGAGGGCGAGGACACGGAGTTCCTCGGGGACGAGGGGTACTGATCCGAGTTCCTGTCCGGGTTTCCATCCGGGTTCCTGCCCGGTTCCGGCTTCTCGGTGGTGCACACGGCCTGAACACGGTGGACGCGCGGGGGCGCCGACCGCGTTCAGGCGGGCACCGGCCGATGCCTCAGGTAGGGCTAACCCCCCGTTGAAGACGCCGGATTGCCGCAGTGCACAGACACCTGTGCACAAACGACTGTGTACGCATGGCACAGGAACCCCGCACACCTGGCGCGGAGACACCCACCGAGCAGACCTCGTCGACACCCGCGCCGGTCGAGCTCTCCGACCTCGCCACGCTGAAGGCGCTCGCACAGCCCCGTCGACAGCGCATGCTCCAGCACCTCACCCTGCACGGCCCCGCGACCTCGGCCACACTCGCCCGCGCACTGGGCCTGAACACCGGCTCCACCAGCTACCACCTGCGTGAACTCGCCCGCTACGGCTTCGTCGAGGAGACGGTGGCGGTGGCTGGGGCTGGGGCAGACGCGGAATTGGCGGCGGGACCGGAAGGGGAGACGGCGCGCGCACCCGGTCACAGTCACGGTCGCGAGCGCTGGTGGCGGGCTGTTCCCGGTGACCGGCGCTTTCCGCCGCGCAGTCGCCAGAGTGCCGAGATGCGGCACGTCATGGACGAGCTCAACCACCATGCGTACGCCGCCGATCTGGAGCTCTTCGAGCAGTTCCAGCGGGACGCCACCGAGACCGGGCCGTGGGCGGACGCCTTCCCTTACTCGCGCGGCACCATCCGGCTGACGCTGCCCGAACTCGGGGCGTTCTTCGAGGAGTACATCGCCCTCCTCAACCGCTACAAGCGGCCCGAAGCCGAGACGCCGGCCGACGCCCGCACCGTACTCACCCGATTCCTCGCCTTCCCGGCACCCCTCGCCGAAGCCGAGCCCGAAGCTGACCCGGCGTGCAACGGAAAAGAGACCGAGCCCTCATGATGCTGCGCTACGCCTTCCGGTCCGTCCGCGCCCGCAAGGCCGGTTTCCTCGGAGCCTTTCTCTCCCTGATGTGCGCGGCTGCCCTCATCACGGCCTGCGGCACTCTCCTCGACACCGGCCTGCGTGGCACCATCCGCACCGAGCGCTACGCGGCGAGCCCCGTCGTGGTCTCCGCCGATCAGAACGTCCACCGGACCACCGTCAAACACAAGAAGGGCAAGACCAAGGTCAAGCACAAGGCGAAACCGATCGCCGAGCGCGCCTGGCTCCCCGAGAACCTGGAAACCACGCTCGCACGCACCCCGGGCGTTGCCCGTGTCATCCCCGAACTGACCTTCCTGGCCCAGCCGTTGACACCCGCCGGCACCGGCGGCCGGACCGCCTACGGACACGCTTGGGACTCCGCCGCGGTGACGCCGTACCGGCTCGTCACCGGCAGCGCCCCGCGAGCCGCCACCGATCTCGTCATCGACCGCGACTTCGCCGGGCGGGCCCGGCTCCGGCCCGGCGACCGGCTCACCGTCCAGTCCACACAGGCCCCGCGCGTCTACCGGATCACCGGAATCGCCGCTCCCGCCACGGCCGTACGCCATCAGACGTCGCTGTTCTTCTCCGCAGAAGAGGCCCGCCGTCTGGCCGCGCACCCCGGGCAGGTCACCGCGTTCGGAGTGCTCCCGGCCAAGGGCACAAGCGTGGATCGGCTGCGGCAGGCCGTCACCACAGCCCTCCGCCGAACCACCACGCCCCCCTCACCCCCGGACACTGCAACCTCGCCCAGCCCCACCGTTCAAGTCACCGCCGGCGACGCCCGCGGCCCCGTCGAGTTCCTGGACGCCGCCACCGCCAGGACCAGGCTGGTCAGTATCGGGGGTGCGATGGGCGGCACCTCGTTGCTCGTGGCGGTTCTCGTGGTTGTCGGCACCTTCGTGCTCTCCGTCCAGCAGCGTCATCGCGAATTCGCCCTGCTCCGCGCCGTGGCCGCCACCTCCGGCCAGATCCGCCGACTCCTCGGCCGCGAGGCCCTGATCGTCGGCACGGTCGCCGGTGTCGCGGGCGCTCTGCTCGGGCTTCCGCTGGGCGCTTGGCTCTACGACAGGTTCGTCGCCCTGGGGGCCGTCCCGGCCACCCTCCAGCACACCACTGGTGTTGTCCCGCCGCTGGCCGCCCTCGTCGCGACCGCTCTCGGTGCCTGGACCGCCGCCCGGGTCGCCTCCCGCCGTATCTCCCGGATCCGCCCGGCCCAGGCACTGGCCGAAGCGGAAACGGGAGCAGGAGCAGGAACCGAAGCCGAGGCCAAGTCCGCGCGCACCCGCCTCACGGCACGCGCCGGACTCACACGCGGTCGTCTCCTCGCCGGGCTCGTCCTTCTCGCGGGCGGTGTCGTGCTGGTCGCCGTGCTCAGCAAGCTGCGTACCGAGCCCGCCTCAACACCCGTGACCTTCCTGGCCGTTGTGGTCCTGTCCACCTCCGTAGCCCTTCTCGGGCCGCTCCTCGTCAAGGCAGCCGTCCTTGTCCTGCGCGGTCCCCTCCGGCGCAGCGGTCCGAGCGGTCGGCTGGCCACCGCCAACCTCCGAGGCAACGCCGCTCGCATGGCCTCCGTTGTCACCCCCCTCACCCTGCTGATCGGCATGACCTGCACCGTCCTGTTCGTCCAACCCACCCTCGGCGACGCCGCCCGCGCCCAGGCCCGTGAAGGTGTCCGTGCCGACTGGGTCGTCGCCTCCCAAGGACCCGGTGTCCCGGCCGAGGCCGCACGCCGACTCCGCGCGCGGCACGACATCGTCACCGAGGTCGTCCGTACGACCGTCCGTGTGGGCCTCGACAAATACGCGGCCCAAGGCGTCACACCCGCCGGGCTCACCCGCACCTGGGACCCCGACGTCACCGCCGGATCGCTCGACGGACTCACCGAGCACACCGCGGCCGTAAGCGAACTGGCCGCGGACCAGCTCCACTTGAAGCCCGGTGGCATCCTGAAGCTCACACTCGGCGACGGCACGCCCGCCGCGCTCACCGTCGTCGCCGTCTACGCCAGGGGTCTCGGCTTCGGCGATCTCACCCTCGCGCACGATCTCGTCGCCCGGCATGTCGACAACCCGCTCGCCTCCTCCGTCCTCGTCAGCACGCCCCGTACACAGACACAACTCGCGACTACCCTCCGTGAGTTCCCGGGCATCCGTGTTCTCGCGCCGGCCGCCGCCGACTCGCTCCAGGCGCAGCGGCAGCAGGCGAACGCCGAGGTCAACTACCTGGCCATGGGCCTCGTCCTGGCCTTCACGGCCATCGCCGTGGTCAACACGCTCGCCATGTCGGTCGCCGAGCGGATCCGGGAGTTCGCGCTGCTGCGTCTCGCGGGCGCCACCCGCCGTCAGGTGCTGCGGATGCTGCGGATCGAGACGCTGTCGGTTGCGCTGCTCGCCACGGCGCTCGGCAGCGGTGTCGCCCTCGCCGTCCTGACCGCGTTCAGCATCGGGATGACCGGCCGGGCCGCGCCGTCGGTCACCCCTCTCGTGTACGTCACGGTGGTGACGGTCGGCGCGGCGCTCGCGCTCGTCGCCACGGCCCTGCCGGGGCGGGCGGCGCTTCGGGTGCGGGCGGTGACGGTGGCGACGGCGAGGGAGTAGCCACTGGGTGCGACTCACTGTTTCCCGGTCGCCGGGGGTACGTGTTGCGCATGCTTAGTGTGCGGTCCGTGAAGGGTTCGCATGTTTGGTGCGGGAGTAGCTTCTGCTGCCGTCACTCCCCGGCCCTCCCGCCTGCTGAGCCGCAATCAGGCCCGCCTGAGCGTCTTCAGGCCGTTCCATCGGCCGATCCTTCGCATGTCATGAAAGGCGGCCCCCTTGTTCCCGCCCGCGCACCACCGAAGATCGCTGGTGGCCTCCCTGGTCGGTGTCGGCCTCTCACTGAGTGGCTGCGGTCTCGAATCGAGTGCCACGCCCGCCGACGACGGGCCGATCACGCTCGGGTTCGTCAACGGCGGCAGTACCGAGTTCCACACCTGTCTGCAGGAGTCGATCGCGAACACGGCCAAGAGCAACTTCGCGAAGCTCGTCACGGCCAACTCACATCAGGACGCCGCGCAGGAACTCTCCAACATCCAGACCATGATCGCGCGCCATGTCGACGCGATCATCGTGCAGACCGTCAACACCGACGCGCTCAAGAGCGACATCGCCAAGGCCAAGAGGGCGCACATTCCGATCTTCCTGACCTCGGTCAGTGCCGATCCGTCCGACATCCTCGGAGCCGTCGTCGTCGACCTGAAGGCGGTGGGCAAGCTCGACGCCGACTGGATCGAGGACGACGCCGCCGGTCGTCAGGTGCAGGTGGCGGTCATCGCGGGTGCGCCGGGCGCCGCCTCCGACCTGCTCGTCGGCGGATTCACCAAGGGGCTGCCGGCGAACGTGAAGGTGGTCGCGAACCAGCCCGCCATGTTCGTCGCCGCGAAGGCGAAGACTGTCGCCGAGAGCATGATCAAGGCGCATCCCGGTCTGGACTACGCCTTCGTCGCCAACGAGGAGATGGCGTTCGCCGCCCGCAAGGCGTTCGACGCGGCCGGCGCCAAGGGCGTGAGGATCGTGACGGTCAACGGCACCGACGAGGCCCTCGCCGCCCTCAAGGACGGCCGCTTCGCCGCCACGGTCTCCAACTCGGCCAAGGACACCGGCGAACTGGCTGTCACCAACGCCATCAGCCTTCTCCGTAAGGAGAAGGTGGAGAAGATCGCCACGACCCCGGCCCGCCTGGTCACGAAGGCCAACGCGGACACCGCCCCGCTCTACTGCCCCTCCGACGGACTGTGAGCCGAGGCGGGAGCCGGACTGTCACGTGGTAGACACTGTGTCTACGACGTGACAGGCAGTCCCGCTGCCTTCCAGGCCTGGAAGCCGCCGACCAGGTCCGTCGCGCGGTGCAGGCCCAGTCGGTGCAGGGACGCGGCGGCCAGGGTGGACGCGTAGCCCTCGTTGCAGATCACCACGACGCGCAGGTCGTGGCCGGTGGCCTCGGGGGAGCGGTGGCTGCCCTGGGGGTCGAGGCGCCACTCCAGTTCGTTGCGCTCGACGACCAGGGCGCCCGGGATGAGACCGTCCCGCTCGCGCAGGGCCGCGTAGCGGATGTCGACCAGGAGAGCCGTGCCGTCGCGGGCGGCGTCGTAAGCCGCCCGGGCCTCGATCCGCTGATAGTCCGCGCGAACCCCCTCCAGCAACTCGTCTATGCCGGGCGGCTGTTCGCGTACGGCACTCACTGCCAGTCCTCCGGGCGCTCGACCTGCTCCAGGCGCAGCACCGGGCCGGTGCGGCTGTAGCGGCGGATCTGCGGCAGCGGCGGGTAGTAGGCGTGGACGGAGATCGCGTGCTCTTCGGCGGACTCGTTGAGCACCTCGTGGACGTGGTGATGGCCGAAGGCGCGGCCCTTGCCGGTCGGCAGCCGCCGCTCGCGGTCCACACCCTCCTCCAGTTCGAGGGTCTTCCAGCCGTGGCTCGGGAGCCGGGCGGCGAGCGAGTTCTCCTTGAGCTCGCCGGCGGCGGTGAGGAAGGCGCCCACCGAGTCGGCGTGGTCGTGCCAGCCCGTTCCGCTGCCGGGCGGCCAGCCGATCAGCCAGGCCTCGCTGCCGCCGGGCCCTTCGAGCCGCACCCAGGTACGACCCTCGGGGTCGAGGGGGAGCGAGGCGATGAGCTCGGTGTCGGCGGCCGTACGCCGTACGAAGTCGAGCAGGTCCGCCTGTGTCGGAGCCGGGGCGGGCGCGGCGGGGGACGCTGAGGCAGAGGAGGAGACAGACACGTGCACCGTCCTGATGAGTGTTCGCGAGGGCACGCGCGGACCCACAGAAAGGGCGCGCGCGAGTGAGAGAGATGCGAATTCAGCAGGAGACGTGACAGACACAGCCCACGTAGCGGACGAGGTCCAGATGGACCTTCCGCCAGAGGTGGACAGAGGTGTCGGTCATGATCCGGAGTACAGCACGACGGTGCATGCGGGTCAACTCAGCGTCACTATGTGGACAGTTAACGTACGGAGGCCTCAGCGTGAGCCGGCCGTGGCCTCCGTCTTCGCCGGGCCGCCCAGGGTCGCTTCGGCCGCCGCGTACAGATCGGCCGGCCGCACCCCGCTCAGGGCGGTGACCAGATGTCCGTCGGGCCGTACGAGCAGGACCGTGTGGGCGGCGGCGCCCGGGTAGCTCTCGGCGACCAGCAGCTCGGCCGGGTGCGGCAGCGCCGTCACCGCGGCTGCCAGGCGTGGCATGACCCCGGCGGTCACCCAGTGCTTGCGCTCCCACACGCCCGTGCCCGGTGCGACCAGGACGACCAGCAGGGCACCCCGCCCGAGGCGGTCCCGCAGCCGTACGAAGGAGCCGTCCTCCGCGGTGACCCGGACATCGATGACCGGCGCACCGGGCGGGGTGTCGACGGGGACCTCGCCCTCGATGTGCCGGGGCGCGAGCGGCGAGTCGGCGTACGCCCCAGGCGCACCGAGCGCCCCGCGCCCCAAGTGACCGTCCGTGAGCAGCGAGTCGTGGCCACGGGCCGAGCCGGGCACGACCGCGCGCAGCCCTGCACCGCCGCGCACCAAGGGCAGCGCCTGGTCGGCGGCGCGCAGCCGGGCCGCGACGACCGCCCGCCGCTCCGCCTGATAGCTGTCGAGCAACGCCTCGTGCGGCCCGTGGTGCCAGGACAGCGCCAGCTTCCAGGCGAGGTTGTCGGCGTCCCGCAGCCCCTCGTCCAGCCCCTGCGTACCGAGCGCCCCCAGCAGATGCGCCGCGTCCCCCGCGAGAAACACCCGCCCCACCCGCCACCGGCGCGCGAGCCGGTGGTGCACGGTGTGCACGCCGGTGTCGAGCAGTTCGTACGGCGGTGTCGGCCCCTCGGTCCAGCCCGCGAGGGTCTCCCGGATACGGGTGAGCAGCAGCTCGGGCGTGACCAGGTCCTTGCCCGGCGGCAGCAGCCAGTCCAGGCGCCACACGCCGTCCGGGAGGGGGCGTCCGGTGACCTCCCCGGCCGAGGGCCCGGTCGTCCGCCACGGCGGCACCCGGTGCAACAACGCCTGGTCGGGCCACGGAAGTTCCGTGCGCAGCGCGGCCACGGCGTGTCGTTCCACCGCCGTACGGCCGGGAAAGCGGATGTCCAGGAGCTTGCGCACGGTGGAGCGCGGGCCGTCGCAGCCGACCAGGTAACTGCCGCGCCACCAGGTGCCCTTGGGGCCGCGGGTGTGGGCGGTGACGCCCGAGGATTCCTGTTCGACCGCGTCGAGGCGGTTGTCCACGGCGAGTTTCACCAGCCGCTCGCCCGCGAGGGCCTGGCGCAGGGCACCGGTCAGCACGTGCTGGGCGATGTGCAGGGGGGCGGCGATCCCTTCCTGGCCATCGGGGCCCGCCGCACCGGTGGCGCCCTCCGCGTCGTCACCCTGGGCGTCGAACCTGACCTCGCGCATCACCTGCTTGCGCCGCATCGACCGCCATCCGGCCCAACGGAAACCGGCTTCGGAGAGCGGGAAACCCGTCAGGCGTTCGATGAGCGCGGCGGTGTCCTCGCGCAGTACCACCGTCCGCGCGAGCCGCTGTTCGTCCTTGCCCGGCCCCTCGTCGAGGATCACGGAGGGGACCTCCTGGCGGGCCAGCGCAAGGGCGAGCGTGAGTCCCACGGGCCCTGATCCGACGATGATCACCGGGTCCATGGCGCGCTGCCCCCTGCCCGCAGTGGTGTCCTGAGGGACGTATGGAAACGGGCAGTTGGAGCGGGGTGCACGATCACAGAACGTATGCAACCCATTGCCGGTGCTTGCGTCAAGTGACGGAGGCGATGGCGGCCACCCCGCGCTGTTTCGCGGTCGATCCGGGTCGTGGGCCTACGCCGCGCAGGCCGTCATGCCGCGAGCGAGCCAAGCGACGTGAGCGGCGTGAACACGATTGGCGACATTGAGTTTGGAGCGGATGGACCGGACGTGATCTTTTACGGTTTCGGCGCTGATGGAGAGGCTGGTTGCGATCTCCCGGTTCGACATTCCGTGACCGAGGAGCTGCAGGACCCCCTGTTCTCTGCTGCTCAGGCGGTTGACATTTTCCCGGGCGGATTTCTCCCGCGGTGTCATGGACGCGGAGTCGAGGTATTCGCCGATCATCGATTCGGAGATTTCCGGTGACAATGCGCGGCAGCCGCTCAGGACTGCCGGAATGGCCCATGAGGCATGTCGACGTTCTCGGCGGCGGGTACAAGTGGCACTACTCGGACAAGCAGTACCGCAGCCTCATGATGAGCAACACCCGGAACCACTACATTCACGTGACCTGCAAGGGATGCAAGAAATGGTGGGTGCGTGTTTCCGCCCCGCACCCCGAAGGCGGGAACACGGACGACTCCACGACCGTGGAGGCTGATCGACCAAGAATGCTTCAGTGAACGGACGAGGGGTGGTGCGACATACACGCACCACCCCTCGCGGGAAACCCGGTAATTCCCTGGACCTTATGCCTAGTCCTTGCCGCCCGGCTCGACCGGCGGAGCGTGGCCCACGGTCTCGAGATCCTCGAGCATTTCCACACCGACCACGGCGCCCGTGCTCTTCTTGCTGCGCCGGAGCCTGCCCTCCAGCCAGCTTGCGAAGGTCGTGAGGGAGAAGTTGATCAGGATGAAGATCACGGCCACCACCGTGAAGCTGGCGATGGTGTTGCCGTAGTAGCCGATCATCGTGTTGGCCGATGCGAGCAGTTCGGAGAACGTGAGCACCGCGCCGCCGAGGGCGGTGTCCTTCACGATCACGACGAGCTGGCTGACGAGGGCCGGGAGCATCACGGTGACCGACTGCGGCAGCAGGATCAGCCGCATCACCTGGCCCTTGCGCAGACCGACCGCCATCGCCGCCTCGGTCTGGCCCTTCGGCAGGGCCAGAATGCCGGCCCGGACGATCTCCGCGAGGACCGAGGCGTTGTACAGCACGAGTCCCGTGACGACCGCGTACAGTGGACGGTCGTCCGAACCGACGTTTGTGTACTTGGCGAACAGAGCGAGCCCGAAGATCATCAGAACCAGCACCGGGATGGCGCGGAAGAACTCCACGACGATCGAGGCCGGTACGCGGACCCAGACGTGGTCCGAGAGCCGGGCGATGCCGAGGACGGCGCCGAGCGGCAGCGCGATGACCATACTGAGCGCCGCGGCCTTCAGGGTGTTCTGCAGCCCGGGCCAGATGTACGTGGACCAGGCCTCGGTGCTGGAGAAGAACGGCTTCCACAGCACCCAGTCGAGTTGGCCCTTGTCGTCGAGCTTGGTGTACACCCACCACAGCACCGCTGCCAGAGCGGCGAGGAAGACCGCTGTGTAGAGGACGTTCCGCCGCTTGGCGCTCGGCCCCTGGGCATCGTAGAGAACGGAAGTCATCGCTTCACCGCCACCTTCTTGCCCACCCAGCCGAGGATCAGGCCGGTCGGCAGCGTGAGGATCACGAAGCCCAGCGCGAAGATCGAGGCGATCGGGATGAGCTGGGCCTCCTTCTCGACCATCGTCTTCATCAGGGCCGCCGCCTCGGCGACGCCGATCGCGGCGGCCACCGTGGTGTTCTTGGTGAGCGCGATCAGAACGTTCGTCAGCGGGCCGACCGCCGAGCGGAACGCCTGCGGCAGCACGACGAGCCGGAGCACCTGGGTGAAGCTGAGGCCGATCGCACGGGCCGCCTCCGCCTGTCCGACCGGCACCGTGTTGATGCCGGCCCGCAGTGCCTCGCACACGAAGGCCGAGGTGTAGGCGGTCAGACCGAGCACGGCGAGCCGGAAGTTGATCGACTCGAACCTCTCCGCACCGAGGTTGATCCCCAGGGTCTGGCTCAGTCCCAGTGAGGTGAACAGGATGATCACGGTCAAAGGGATGTTCCGCACGATGTTCACGTAGGCGGTGGCGAAACCGCGCATCAGAGGTACCGGGCCGACGCGCATGGCGGTCAGCAGGGTTCCCCACACCAGGGAGCCGACGCCGGCGAGCAGGGTGAGCTGCACCGTCGTCCAGAAGGCACCTAGCAGGTCGTAACCATCAAGAAAGTCGAACACGATTTCCCGCGCTTCCGCGTGTAGGGATGCCTCGGCGCGCCGCCCCCCGTGGGCGGCGCACCCGTCAGGCGTTGCTTCAGCTCTTGATGTCGCCGATCTTCGGCGCGGCCTCGTTCTTGTAGCCCGCCGGGCCGAAGTTCTTGTCGACGGCCTTCTGCCAGGAACCGTCGGACACCATCGACTCCAGGGCCGTGTTGATCTTGGCCTTGAGGGCGCTGCCCTTCTTGACGCCGATGCCGTAGTTCTCGTTGGTCATCTTGAAGCCGCCGAGCTTGAACTTGCCCTTGAACTGGGACTGCGAGGCGTAGCCGGCCAGGATGGAGTCGTCCGTGGTCAGCGCGTCGATGGCGCCGCTCTGCAGACCGGTGAGGCATGCCGAGTACGTCGGGTACACCTGCAGGTTGGCCTTGGGGGCCAGCTTGTCCTTGACGTTCTGCGCCGACGTCGAGCCGGTCACCGAACACAGCTTCTTGCTGTTGAGGTCCGACGGCGACTTGATCGAGCTGTCGTCGGCGCGGACCAGGACGTCCTGGTGGGCCAGCAGATACGGGCCGGCGAAGTCGACCGACTTCTGGCGCTCCGGGGTGATCGAGTACGAAGCGGCGATGAACTCGACGTCCCCGCGCTGCAGCATGGTCTCGCGGTCGGCGCTCTTCGACTCCTTCCACTCGATCTGGTCCGCGCTGTAGCCGAGCTTCTTGGCGATGTACGTCGCGACGTCGACGTCGAAACCGGCGTAACCCTGCGGCGTCTTCTGGCCGATGCCCGGCTGATCGAACTTGATGCCGACGGTGATCTTCTTACTGCCGCCCGAGGAGCTGCCGCCGCTGTCCTTGTCATTGTCGTTGCTGGAGCCGCAAGCCGTGGCGGCGAGCGCGAGGGCGAGTACGGCGGCCGAGGCGGCGGTGACCTTGCGGAGCTTCATGGGGAACATCCTTTGAGTGGTGAAGACATGCAGGTCTTCAGTGATGAACGTCAGTAACGAAGAAGTTCAGGACGTCAGTGGTGGAGGATCTTCGACAGGAAGTCCTTGGCCCGGTCGCTGCGCGGGTTGCTGAAGAACTGGTCCGGCACGGCCTCTTCGACGATGCGGCCGTCGGCCATGAACACGACTCGGTTCGCAGCCGAGCGAGCGAACCCCATTTCATGGGTGACGACGATCATCGTCATCCCGTCCCGGGCCAGCTGCTGCATGACCTCAAGGACCTCGTTGATCATCTCCGGGTCGAGCGCCGACGTCGGCTCGTCGAAGAGCATGACCTTGGGGTCCATGGCCAGCGCCCGCGCGATGGCGACACGCTGCTGCTGGCCGCCGGAGAGCTGGGCGGGGTACTTGTCCGCCTGGGTGGTCACGCCGACCCGGTCGAGCAGCGCACGCGCCTTCTCCTCGGCCTGCGCCTTGTCGGCCTTGCGGACCTTGATCTGACCCAGCATCACGTTCTCGAGCACCGTCTTGTGCGCGAAGAGGTTGAAGGACTGGAAGACCATGCCCACGTCGGCCCGCAGCCGCGCGAGGGCCTTGCCCTCCGCGGGCAGCGGCTTGCCGTCGATCGTGATGTCGCCCGAATCGATCGTCTCCAGGCGGTTGATGGTGCGACACAGAGTGGACTTCCCGGACCCGGAAGGTCCGATCACCACGACGACCTCGCCGCGGGCGATCGTCAGATCGATGTCCTGGAGCACGTGCAACGCGCCGAAGTGCTTGTTGACGCTCTTCAGGACGACGAGTTCGCCGGTCGCGGCCACATCTTCCTTGGCCACCGATACTTCGGTCATCGCTTGCTGGCTCCGTCCTCGTCGGTTGCGGAGGACAGTAGTGAGGCCTTACGACCAGCGTCATCACATCTGAGCGAGATCTGAGCATCACGATCGGATAGCAATCGGACACGTGTTGTAGCACTTGCCGTGAGGACGCGTACCGGCTGCGTAACGGAAACCGCGCGCAACCGGAACCCCCTTGACGGCGTCTTCGTCCATCAGCGTGACTGCCTGGGTGCACGCGCGCGTGAGACGTGCTTTCGTACAGGCCGAGACCATACGAACGATGAACCGGAGGGGGCCGGGATGAGACTGCTCCTCGTCGAGGACGACAACCATGTCGCCGCCGCTCTGTCCGCGGTCCTGGCGCGGCACGGCTTCGACGTCACCCATGCCCGCAGCGGCGAGGAGGCCCTCCAGGCACTCGTCCCCGAGGGCGATGTCTTCGGAGTCGTCCTCCTCGACCTCGGCCTGCCCGACCAGGACGGCTACGAGGTCTGCGGCAAGATCCGCAAGCGCACCAGCACCCCGGTGATCATGGTGACCGCGCGGTCCGACGTACGCTCCCGCATCCACGGCCTCAACCTCGGAGCCGACGACTACGTGGTGAAGCCGTACGACACCGGGGAGCTGTTGGCCCGCATCCACGCAGTCAGCCGGCGCAGTGTTCACGAGGACGCGGCCGGGGGCGGCGACACCGCGCTGCGGCTCGGCCCGGTGCGCATCGAACTGCCCACCCGCCAGGTCAGCGTGGACGGTTCGGTCGTCCAACTGACCCGCAAGGAGTTCGACCTGCTGGCCCTGCTGGCACAGCGTCCCGGGGTGGTGTTCCGGCGGGAGCAGATCATCAGCGAGGTGTGGCGCACCAGTTGGGAGGGCACGGGACGCACCCTGGAGGTTCACGTCGCGTCCCTGCGCGCCAAACTGCGGATGCCCGCGCTCATCGAGACCGTACGAGGCGTCGGCTACCGGCTCGTCGCCCCGGCCACGTAGCGGGCCCGGGTGCGCACACGTCTCCTCCCGCTGCTCATCGTCCTGATGGCGGCCGTTCTGCTCGCCCTCGGTGTCCCGCTCGCCATCAGCGTCGCCGCGGCCCAGCAGCAGAAGGTGATCGTCGACCGGATCGACGACACCGCGCGGTTTGCGGCGCTCGCCCAGTTCGTCACCGACGCCCCCACGGGCAGCCGCCCCGCCGACATGGTCCCGGACGAACGCCAGCAGACCCTGGACCGCGAACTCGCCAGCTACTACGAGGTCTACGGCATCCGCGCGGGCGTCTTCTACCGCACCGACACCTCCATGGCGAACGCGCCGGACGACTTCCTGCTCCCCAAGGTCGGCGAGGTCCGCGAAGCCTTCGACGAGGCCCTGCTCAGCCGCCGCAGCCACGACCCGCAGCAGGTCTGGCCCTGGCAGCGACACCGCCTGGTCGTCGCCTCGCCGGTCATCCGGGACGGCGACGTCATCGCGGTCGTGGTCACCGACTCGCCCACCGGGCCGATGCGTTCGCGGACCCTGCGCGGCTGGCTGACGATCGGCGCGGGGGAGATCGGCGCCATGCTGCTGGCCGTGGGCGCCGCCCTGCGGCTGACCGGCTGGGTCCTGCGGCCCGTACGCGTGCTCGACGCCACCACCCACGACATCGCCACCGGACGCCTCAAGTCCCGGGTCGCCGCGGCCGGCGGGCCGCCGGAACTCCGGCGCCTGGCCCGTTCGTTCAACGAGATGGCGGACAACGTCGAGGACGTGCTGGAGCAGCAGCGCGCCTTCGTCGCCGACGCCTCGCACCAGTTGCGCAACCCGCTCTCGGCGCTGCTGCTGCGCATCGAACTGCTCGCACTCGAACTGCCGGAGGACAACGACGAGATCGCCTCGGTCCGCACCGAGGGCAAACGCCTGACCCAGGTCCTGGACGACCTGCTCGACCTGGCCCTGGCCGAACACGCGGAAGCGGACCTCAGGATCACCGACATCGGCGCGCTCACCGCCGAGCGTGTCGCCGCCTGGTCCCCGACGGCCGAGGCCAAGGGCGTGCGCCTGGTGGGCAGTTGTCCGCCCACTACCGCCTGGGCCGACCCGGTCACGCTGTCCAGCGCCCTGGACGCGGTGATCGACAACGCGGTGAAGTTCACGCCCGAGGACCAGTGCGTCGAGGTGACCGTCGCGTCGAACGGCGAGACCTCCACGGTCGTCGTCACGGACCACGGCCCGGGTCTCACCGAGGAGGAACTCGCCCGCGTAGGTGACCGCTTCTGGCGCAGCGGCCGGCACCAGAACATCAAGGGCTCCGGCCTCGGCCTGTCCATCTCCCAGGTCCTGCTGGCCGCGGGCGGCGGATCCCTGTCGTACGGCCACCACGAGCCGCACGGGCTCAAGGTGACCGTGTCGGTGCCCAGGAGCGGGCCGACGGCCTGAGCGGGCGCCAACGGCCCCTGTGCGCCTACGGCTTGACGGAGCGGTAGTAGCGCCGGGCGCCCTCGTGCAGGACCAGGGGGTCGGTGTAGATCGCCGTACGCAGGTCCACGAGCTGCGCGGAGTGCACATGCGCGCCGATACCGTCGCGGCTCTTGATCACGGTCCTGGTGATCCACTCGGTGAGCCTGGGGTTCAGGTCCTTGCGGGTCATCAGCAGGTTGGAGACGGCGATGGTGGGCACCGTGGCCCCCCGCTGGATGTCGGGGTAGGCCGACTCCGGCATGTTGGTGGCACGGTAGTAGCGGGTGGCGTCGCTCTCCTCGTGCATCTTCGCCACGAGGGTGGCGTCTATCGGCACGAACCGGAACGCGTAGTGGGCGGCCAGGTCCTTCAGGCCGTCCGTCGGCAGCCCGCCGGACCAGAAGAAGGCGTCGAGCTTGCCCTGCTTGAGCAGGTCCGGCCCGGTGTCGATGCCGGCCGCCACCGGCTTGACGCCCTTCTTCGGGTCGATGCCGGCCGCCGCGAGCACCCGGTTCGCGATCAGTCGCACGCCTGAGCGGTTCGGCCCTATGGCCACCCGCTTGTTCCGCAGATCGGCGACCGAGTTGATGTCCGAGTCGCGCGGGACGATGAGCTGGACGTAGTCGTCGTACAGCCGAGCGATCCCGCGCAGCCCGGCGGCACCGGGCTTCCCGTCCGCCTCGTACGTCTCCACCGCGTCGGCCGCGGCGATGGTGAAGTCGGCGTGGCCGGTCGCCACGCGCGCGACGTTCTCCTGCGACCCGTCGCTGTTCACCAGCTTCACCGTGAGGCCCGGCATGTCCTTGTCGAGCTCGGCGCGCAGCAGCTTGCCGTACTTCTGGTAGACCCCGAGCGGTGTCCCGGTACTGAAGGTGATCGTCCCGGTCGGCGGCTCGTCGCCCAGGGGAAGCAGCCACCACAGCAGCAGCCCGAACACGACGAAACCGGCCGCCGCGCCCTGCAGCGCCCGGCGCCTGCTGATACGGGAGAACACCTTGAGCATGCGCGCGATCCTGCCAGCCCTTGACCGGTACTGACCAGGGCCGGGCTCGCCGGCCGGTGGTGTCAGTGGCAGCGGTTAGGGTCGTGGCATGAGTTCTTCGCCCGCCGACCTGGTCCGCGAATTCCACCGCGCCTTCGGGCTCGACGCCCGCAGCACACCCACCGAGGTCGCCCCCGACCTCGCCGCCCACCGAGGTGAACTGCTCGCCGAGGAGGCCGCGGAGGTTGCCGAGGTCTCGGTGAGCGGCCCTCTCGACCGACTGGCGCACGAACTGGCCGACGTCGTCTACGTCGCCTACGGCACGGCCCTCGTCCACGGCGTGGACCTCGACGCGGTGATCGCCGAGGTCCACCGCTCCAACATGACCAAGATCGGCCCGGCCGGCGAGATCGTCCGCCGGGCCGACGGCAAGGTCCTCAAGGGCGAGCACTATGAGGTGCCGGATGTGCATGGGGTGCTGCGCAAGCAGGGGTGGGACGGTGGCCACCGCGCCGGAACTCCGGATTCCGGCCGTGGCTCCGAGTGATGTGAGCCACCGCGGTTCTCAGCCGCAGAAGGAGTCACTCCCGGCACCGCCTACCCTTGTCGCATGAGCAGCGGTGACCGGAGCGAGGCAGTGGACGTCAAAACGTACGAAGTGCGCACCTATGGGTGCCAGATGAACGTCCACGATTCCGAACGGCTCTCCGGTCTCCTGGAGGGTGCCGGTTACGTGCGCGCTCCCGAGGGGTCGGACGGTGACGCCGACGTCGTCGTCTTCAACACCTGCGCCGTGCGCGAGAACGCCGACAACCGGCTCTACGGCAACCTCGGGCGGCTCGCCCCGATGAAGACCAAGCGTCCCGGGATGCAGATCGCGGTCGGCGGCTGCCTCGCGCAGAAGGACCGCGACACCATCGTGAAGAAGGCGCCCTGGGTGGACGTCGTCTTCGGCACGCACAACATCGGCAAACTGCCCGTCCTGCTGGAACGCGCGCGGGTGCAGGAAGAGGCGCAGGTCGAGATCGCGGAGTCCCTGGAGGCCTTCCCCTCGACGCTCCCGACCCGGCGCGAGAGCGCCTACGCGGCCTGGGTGTCGATCTCCGTCGGCTGCAACAACACGTGCACCTTCTGCATCGTCCCGGCGCTGCGCGGCAAGGAGAAGGACCGCCGCACCGGCGACATCCTCGCCGAGATCGAGGCCCTGGTCGGCGAGGGTGTCTCCGAGATCACCCTGCTCGGCCAGAACGTCAACGCCTACGGCTCCGACATCGGCGACCGCGAGGCCTTCAGCAAGCTGCTGCGGGCCTGCGGGACCATCGACGGCCTGGAGCGCGTCCGCTTCACGTCCCCGCACCCGCGTGACTTCACCGACGACGTCATCGCCGCGATGGCCGAGACGCCGAACGTGATGCCGCAGCTGCACATGCCCATGCAGTCCGGTTCCGACCCGATCCTGAAGGCCATGCGCCGGTCCTACCGCCAGGAGCGGTACCTGGGGATCATCGAGAAGGTCCGCGTGGCCATCCCGCACGCAGCCATCACCACCGACATCATCGTCGGCTTCCCCGGGGAGACCGAGGAGGACTTCGAGCAGACGATGCACGCGGTCCGCGAGGCCCGCTTCGCGCAAGCGTTTACGTTCCAGTACTCCAAGCGGCCCGGCACCCCGGCCGCGACCATGGAGAACCAGATCCCCAAGGAGGTCGTCCAGGAGCGCTACATGCGTCTCGTCGCCCTCCAGGAGGAGATCTCCTGGGACGAGAACAAGAAGCAGGTCGGCCGCACCCTGGAGCTGATGGTCGCCGAGGGCGAGGGCCGCAAGGACGGCGCCACCCACCGCCTCTCCGGCCGAGCCCCCGACAACCGCCTCGTCCACTTCACCAAGCCGGACCAGGAGGTCCGCCCCGGTGACGTGGTGACGGTCGAGATCACCTACGCCGCCCCGCACCACCTCCTTGCCGAGGGTCCCACCCTGAACGTGCGTCCCACGCGCGCGGGCGACGCCTGGGAGAAGCGGAACGCGGCCGAGGCCGCCAAGCCGGCCGGTGTGATGCTGGGCCTGCCGAAGATCGGCGCCCCCGCACCGCTGCCGGTCGCCACGGGGAGCGGTTGCGGCTGCGACTGAGCCGAGGTGCGGGGGCGGGGCTCCCCGCGCCGCACGACTGTCCCCACGCCTGACGGCGGTACGTGCCCGACGGCGTGGCCGGGGCGACTGTCGGTGCTCCTTGTTAGTGTTCCGGCCATGCTCGTAGCCGCCGCCGTCTGCCCCTGCCCTCCGCTTCTCGTCCCCGACGTCGCCGCCGGTGCCGCGTCCGAGCTGGACGCCGCGCGGGCCGCGTGCTCCGACGCGCTCGGCGTGCTCGCCGCCGCCCGGCCCGACCGTCTGGTGGTTGTCGGGCCCGCCGAGCAGAGCGGGCGCGGGCCGCATCCCGAGGGCACCCGGGGTTCGTTCCGCGGCTTCGGAGTGGACCTCGACGTACGGCTCGGGAGGGACAGGGCCGCCGTGCCGGAGCGGGTACTTCCCCCCTCGCTCGCCGTCGCCGCGTGGCTGCTGGAGCGGACCGGTTGGTCCGACGCCCCGATCGAGGGACTCGGTGTGGGCGAACCGCTCCCGGCCAAGCGGTGCATCGAGGTCGGCAAGGACATCGTCGCGCAGGCCGAGCGGGTGGCCCTGCTGGTGATGGGCGACGCCAGCGCGTGCCGGACCCTGAAGGCGCCGGGCTATCTCGACGAGCGCGCCGCACCCTTCGACGCTGAGGTCGCGCGAGCGCTGGGAGCAGCGGACGTGCCGGCCCTCAAGGCGCTGGACGCCGAGCTGGCGTACGAGCTGAAGGCCTCCGGCCGCGCCCCCTGGCAGGTTCTCGCGGGCGCGGCGGAGGGCGCGGACCTCGGCGGCGCGCTGCTGTACGAGGACGCGCCGTACGGGGTCGGATACCTGGTCGCGACCTGGTCGTAGACGCGGTGCGGCTGTGAACGTGGTGCAGCCGCGAAACGGCGGACGGCCGGGGAGGCGAGCGCTCCGCGGCCGTCCGCCGATCGATGTGCGGGTGTCGGTCAGGTGGTCGGCGGGGGCGAGTCCGGCGGTGTGGTCGTGCCGCCGCGCTCCGTCCCCGTGCCTCCCGCGCTTCCCGTGTCGTCCTTGTGCGCGAGTCGGTCCATGGCGTCCTTGGCCTTGCCCGTGCCCGTCTGGATCTTGTCGCTGTACTTGCCCTTGGTCTTCTCGTCGACCATTTTCGCGGCCTTGTCGAGGCCGTTCTCGATCTTGCCTCCGTGCTGCTGCGCGAGGCCCGAGACCTTGTCCTTCGCCGGGGCGAGTTTGGCCTTCAAACTGTCCATCAGACCCATGGTTCACCTTCCACGCGGGGCGGTTATGTGCGGGCGCCTTCACCGGCCTCGTTGTCGGCGGCCTCTTCGGCGGACTGCTGCTTGGGGATCTCGACGCAGTCCGCGGCCCCGACGGCCTCCGTCGCCGTCGTCTCCGCCGCTTCCTGAACGCCTGCCCCCGCCTCGGTCTCCGACACCTCGTCCGCCGCTTCGGCAGTGAGGTCCTCGACCGTCTCCGCGCCGGCCTGCGCTTCGGAGGTCGACGTCTCCTCCGTAGCCTTCGACCTCCGAAGAAGCCGGTCAAAAACGCCCATATCCACTCCATACGTTACTCGTGCGGGGGAAATCCCGCGTAGCCCGGTGCGTCCGTTTGCGTCGCCCGGGTCGCCGCCTCCGGAAACCGGCGGCGGGACATCTCGCAACGGGCAACGACCCCGTAGGGGTGCCGACACGTAACTCGTTCGAGGCGAGGTCCGACGTTTGCGAGACTGGGAACGTGAGCAGCGCACCCCCCGCCCCCCGAGTCATCGCCGTCGTCGGACCGACCGCGGCCGGAAAGTCCGATCTGGGCGTCTTCCTGGCCCAGCGTCTAGGTGGCGAGGTCGTCAACGCCGACTCCATGCAGCTGTACCGAGGGATGGACATCGGCACCGCCAAGCTGACGCCCGAGGAGCGCGGTGGCATCCCGCACCACCTCCTGGACATCTGGGACGTGACCGTCACGGCGTCCGTCGCCGAGTACCAGCGTCTCGCCCGCGAGCACATCGACGCCCTGCTCGCCGAGGGCCGCTGGCCGATCCTGGTCGGCGGCTCCGGGCTGTACGTGCGCGGGGCCGTCGACAACCTGGAGTTCCCCGGCACCGACCCCGAGGTCCGGGCCCGCCTGGAGGAAGAGCTCGCACTGCGCGGCTCCGGCGCCCTGCACGCCCGCCTGGCCGCCGCCGACCCCGAGGCCGCGCACGCGATCCTGCCCAGCAACGGCCGCCGTATCGTCCGCGCCCTGGAGGTCATCGAGATCACCGGCAAGCCCTTCACCGCCAACCTCCCGGGCCACGACTCGGTCTACGACACCGTCCAGATCGGCGTCGACGTGGCCCGCCCCGAGCTCGACGAGCGCATCGCGCGCCGGGTCGACCGGATGTGGAGCGCGGGGCTCGTCGACGAGGTGCGGGAGCTGGAGGCGCAGGGTCTGCGCGAGGGGGTCACCGCGTCCCGTGCGCTCGGCTATCAGCAGGTGCTCGCGGCGCTCGCGGGGGAGTGCACGGAACAGGAGGCGCGCGCGGAGACCGTGCGGGCCACCAAACGCTTCGCGCGCCGCCAGGATTCGTGGTTCAGACGCGATCCCCGGGTGCACTGGTTGAGTGGGGCTGCGGCCGATCTCGCAGAACTTCCGCACCTGGCACTGGCGTTGCTCGAACGACCGGTCACAGCCTGATCACGTCATGGCATCGGGACGCTCCAGCCGCGGTTGCGGCCTCCGGGGGCGTGCCATCATCGAGCTTCGATCGACCAAGTGGAGTCCGAGTTGGGAGGGCGCGTGGCGATGGAGGCCGGCCCTCGCGACACCGCAGAAGGCACTGAGCAGGTCACCGCGGACCGTGGTGAACCGGAAGAGGTCGACGGCCGACTGAGCCCGGACGGCCCGGACGAGATCCTGGGCGGCGTGACCGCAGACGGTCCCGGGCCCGACGAGATGTTCGCCGGTCCTGAGGTCGAGGTCGAGCTCCGTCCGCAACGTCGTCTGCGGATCTGGCAGCTCGCCCCCATCGTGGCCCTGGCCGCGGTCGGCTCCCTGATGTTCTCCTTCCCGCTCGCCTTCGACTTCGGCGACAGCGGGGCCGTGGTCGCCATGCTCGGCCTGCTCATCTGCTCCTGCGCGGCAGGCTGGGGCACGACGGCCGCCCGCCGCGTCGGTTACACCTGGCCCGGCTTCCCGCAGCGCGGCTCCGGGCGCCGCCCGGACTGGCGGGTCGTCATCGCCTACGCCCTGATGGTGGTCGTGGTCGTGGTTCTGGCCGTGTGGCGCGTGGCCAGGCTCCGCTAGCCGCCGAGTTCGGTCGCAGCAGCCACAGGGGCCGGTCGCGTCGGCTGTCGAGGTCGGTCGCAACTGGTCGTCGGGATGTCGTAGCCACGCCGTACGATCGAGGAATGAGCACGCGGATCGCCTTCCTCAAGGGGCACGGCACCGAGAACGACTTCGTGATCGTCCCGGACCCCGAGAACGCCATCGACCTCTCCCCGGCCGCCGTGGCCGCCCTGTGCGACCGCCGCGCGGGCATCGGCGGGGACGGACTGCTGCATGTCGTGCGGTCCGCCGCGCACCCCGAGGCGCGGGACATGGCGTCCGAGGCGGAGTGGTTCATGGACTACCGCAACGGCGACGGCTCGGTCTCCGAGATGTGCGGCAACGGAGTGCGTGTGTTCGCGCGCTATCTCCAGCGTGCCGGACATGTGGCCGCAGGGGACATCGCGGTCGCCACGCGCGGGGGAGTCAAGACCGTCCACCTCGCCAAGGACGGTGACGTCACGGTCGGCATGGGCAAGGCGCTTCTCCCCGAAGGGGATGTCACGGTGAGCGTCGGCGAGCGCAGCTGGCCCGCGCGGAACGTGAACATGGGCAACCCGCACGCGGTCGCCTTCGTCGACGACCTCGCGCACGCCGGAGACCTGTACTCCCCGCCGCCCTTCAGCCCGGCCGGCGCCTACCCGCAGGGTGTGAACGTCGAGTTCGTGGTCGACCGGGGCCCCGGCCACGTGGCCATGCGCGTGCACGAGCGCGGTGCGGGCGAGACCCGCTCGTGCGGCACGGGCGCGTGCGCGGTCGCCGTGGCCGCCGCCCGGCGCGACGGCGCCGACCCGGCCGTCACCGGAACGCGGGCGACCTACACCGTCGACGTACCCGGGGGAACACTCGTGATCACCGAGTGGCCCGACGGCCGGATCGAGATGACCGGTCCCGCGGTGATCGTCGCCGAGGGCGAGATCGATGTCGAGTGGCTGGAAAGCGCCATCCGCTGAACGGGTGATTCGCAGTCCTGGCCGCCCCGGACACCCTGATCCGAAGTCTCCGGCGTCCGGCTCGGCTTGAAAGCACGGTCGGCCCGGCAGAGTGTGGCGGAAAACCGTAAACCTTCTGACCTTCGCTCGAATGGGTGATCCGTTTCACGCTCGGCGAGAGGCGGTCAGTCGCACGTGGTGGGCTCGGTAGCATCAAGCACCGGCCCGGACGGGGGATCGTCACCATCCCCTGAGCCGAGTCCGCCATGGGGCACCCGTCCGCCGGTCAAGCAGCCGGAGGTGCCCATGAGTGCGGAGGCCACGAACCCTGCGAGCCCAGGCCCTGTGACCAACACAGTGCCCCGCAGGAAGGCCCGCCCCCGGATCGACCTGCGCCGGCTCGGCCGGGCCGCCCTGCTCGGTCCCACCGCCCGCGACCGGCTGCCCGACGCCATCGGCCATGTCGCCGAGGCCCATCGCGCCCACTACCCCGACGCCGACCTCGAACCGCTGCGCCGCGCCTGGGTCCTGGCCGAGTCCTCGCACCGCGGCCAGATGCGCAAGAGCGGCGAGCCGTACATCACACACCCCCTCGCCGTGACCCTGATTCTCGCCGAACTCGGCGCCGAGACCACGACGTTGACGGCCTCTCTGCTCCACGACACCGTCGAGGACACGGAGGTGACACTCGATCAGGTCGGCGAGGAGTTCGGCGCCGAGGTGCGCTATCTCGTCGACGGCGTAACGAAGTTGGAGAAGGTCGACTACGGCGCCGCGGCCGAGCCCGAGACCTTCCGTAAAATGCTCGTCGCCACCGGCAGCGACGTCCGCGTGATGTCGATCAAACTCGCCGACCGGCTGCACAACATGCGCACCCTGGGCGTGATGCGCCCCGAGAAGCAGGCCCGTATCGCCAAGGTCACCCGGGACGTCCTCATCCCGCTCGCCGAACGGCTCGGCGTCCAGGCACTCAAGACCGAACTGGAAGACCTGGTCTTCGCGATCCTGCACCCCGAGGAGTACGACCACACACGCGAGTTGATCGTCGACAACGCCTCCCGCGCGGACGACCCGCTCGCCGAGGTCACCGACGAGGTGCGCACCGTCCTGCGCGACGCCGACATCCAGGCCGAAGTCCTCATCCGGCCACGGCACTTCGTCTCCGTGCACCGCGTCGCCCGCAAGCGCGGCAGGCTGCGCGGCGCCGACTTCGGCCGCCTCCTGGTGCTCGTCAACGAGGACGCGGACTGCTACGGCGTCCTCGGCGAACTGCACACCTGCCTGAAACCCGTCGTCTCGGAGTTCAAGGACTTCATCGCCGTACCGAAGTTCAACCTTTACCAGTCGCTGCACACCGCCGTCGCCCACACCGACGGCCAGGTCGTCGAAGTCCTCATCCGCACCCACCAGATGCACAAGGTCGCCGAGGCCGGCGTCATCGCGCTCGGCAATCCCTACGCTCCTCCTTCGGAGGAGCAACAGGCCACGAGTGACGGGGAACGCGCCGACCCCACCCGGCCCGGCTGGCTCTCCCGCCTCCTCGACTGGCAGGAGGGCGCGCCCGACCCCGACACCTTCTGGTCGACGCTCCGCGAGGACCTCGCCCAGGACCGCGAGATCACCGTGTTCCGGCCCGACGGCGGCACGCTGGGCCTGCCCGAGGGCGCGACCTGTGTGGACGCCGCGTACGCGCAGTACGGCGAGGACGCCCACGCCTGCATCGGCGCCCGCGTCAACGGCCGTCTGGCGACCCTCAGCACGGTTCTGCGGGACGGCGACACCGTCCAGCCCCTCATGGGCCAGGACCCGGCCTCCGAGCCCTCCAGGGAGTGGCTGGAGCACGCGCACACGCCCGCCGCCCGGATCGCCATCCAACGATGGCTCGCGGCGCACCCGGGCAGCGGCGACGCAGAGGGCACCGAGCCGGACACGGCGGCCCAGGACACGCAGACCGTGCGATCGGCGCCCCCCGCCGCCGAAGACGCCCCCACCAGCAACCCCGCCACCCCTGTCGTCGACCAGCCCGGCGCGACCGTACGGCTCGCCGGCTGCTGCACGCCCGTACCGCCCGACGAGGTCACCGGATTCTCGGTGCGCGGCGGGGTCGTGACCGTCCACCGCGTCGAGTGCAGCGCGGTGACGCACATGAAGAGCGTGGGGCGCGCGGAGGTCGGTGTGCGCTGGGGCGACACCACCGAGTGCCGGGTCACGCTGGTAGCCGAATCGTTCGGCCGCCCCCATCTGCTGGCCGACCTCACCGAGGCCATGGCCCTGGAGGGGGCCGAGATCGTCTCGGCGACGGTCGAACCCCCGAGCCAGCAGCGCGTCCGCCACACCTACACCCTCCAACTCCCGGACGCTGCGCACCTCCCGGCCCTCATGCGGGCGATGCGCAATGTGCCGGGCGTCTACGACGTGAGCCGCGCGCAGCACCACACGACGGCCTTCTGACACCGGCTCAGGTCCGCGACTCCGCGTTCCCTCGGGGCACGCGCCCGCTTGCGCGCTCCGGCGTGCCCGGCGCCCCGTGGGCCCTCGGAAGACCTCGTTCGAGTGGGCCGGGCGCGAGTCGTCGACGTGCGGTACGCGCGCGCTGGTAGCGGTGGTCCATGCTGCTCACCCCCCGCACCGCCACCCCTGGGGCCGGTACCAGGGCTCCCCGACGGCTGAAGGCGGCCCTGCTCGCCTCCGCCGTGTCCGTCTGCCTCGTCGCCGCGAGCGCTCCGCCCACGCCCCTGGGCGTCGGTGACCGCCTCTTCCCGGACCTGGGCAACCCGGGCTACGACGTGGCGTCGTACGACCTCTCCTTCGCCTATCCCGGCACCAACACCAAGCCCCTCCAGGCCGTCACCACCATCGACGCGTGGACCACGGAGTCCCTGGACCGGATCAACCTCGACTTCGCACACGGCACCGTGGACTCGGTCGAGGTCGACGGGCGGCCGGCCACGTTCGCCAGCGCGGGCGAGGACCTGGTGGTGACGCCCGAGGAGCCGCTGTCCCAGGGCAGTTGGACGCGGATCACCGTGCGGCACACCAGCGACCCGGTCTCCGTCAAGGGCCAGGACGGCGGCTGGGTGCGCACCAAGGACGGGCTCGCGATGGCCAACCAGGCCGATGCCGCGCACCTGGTGTTCCCGTGCAACGACCACCCCTCCGACAAGGCGATGTTCACCATCAGGGTCACCGCGCCCAACGCCTACACCGCCGTCGCCAACGGACTGCCGACCGGCGTCGACAAGACCGGCGCGAACACCACCTGGACGTACCGCACCCAGCACCCCATGGCCACCGAACTCGCCCAGGTGTCCATCGGTCGCTCCGCCGTGCTGCACCGCACCGGACCGCACGACCTGCCGATGCGCGACGTCGTGCCCGCCAAGGACGCCAAGCAGCTCGAACCGTGGCTGAAGAAGACCCCCGACCAGATCGCCTGGATGGAGAGCAAGGTCGGCCGGTACCCCTTCGAGACGTACGGCCTGCTCATGGCCGACGCGTCCACCGGCTTCGAGCTGGAGACCCAGACGATCTCTCTCTTCGAGAGAGATCTCTTCACCGAGCCCGCCTACCCCAAGTGGTACGTCGAGTCGATCATGGTGCACGAGCTGTCCCACCAGTGGTTCGGCGACAGCGTCAGCCCCCGCACCTGGTCCGACCTGTGGCTCAACGAAGGACACGCCACCTGGTACGAGGAGCTGTACGCGGAGGAGAAGGCGAACAAGCCCATGGAGACGCGCATGAAGGCCGCCTACGGCGCCTCCGACGGCTGGCGCGCCGCCGGCGGTCCGCCCGCGCTCCCCAAGGCGCCCGCACCCGGCCAGAAGATCAGCATCTTCCGCCCCAACGTCTACGACGGCGCCGCCCTCGTCCTCTATGCGCTGCGCCAGGAGATCGGCCGCCCCGCCTTCGAGCGCCTGGAGCGCACCTGGGTGAGCGTCCACCGGGACGGCACGGCCACCACCGCCGACTTCGAGGACCTCGCCTCCGCGATCTCCGGCCGCGACCTGAGCGACTTCTTCAAGGCCTGGCTCTACGGCGAGAAGACCCCGCCGATGCCGGGTCACCCGGACTGGACGTCGCAGGCACCACTGAAATAAGGCCGTGACGGGGCGATCCGTGCCGTGCGACCATCGTCGGGTCAGCGGAGCGGATCGCCCGGAATCTCCGGTGACCGGGAATCTCCGGGGACGCTCGCACGTTATGACTTCGCAGGACTCCCATCGACGTAAGGACCCAATGACCTCCTCTTCTTCCCCTTCCCAGGACACTGAGCGCTCCGCGCACACCTACCCCGAAGGTCTTCGGGCCGATGCCCTGATGGAAGAGGACGTCGCCTGGAGCCACGAGATCGACGGAGACCGGGACGGCGACCAGTTCGACCGCTCCGAGCGCGCGGCCCTGCGCCGTGTAGCGGGCCTCTCCACCGAGCTTGAGGACGTCACCGAGGTCGAGTACCGACAGCTCCGCCTGGAGCGCGTCGTACTCGTCGGCGTCTGGACCACGGGAACGGCCCAGGACGCGGAGAACTCGCTCGCCGAGCTGGCCGCCCTCGCGGAGACCGCGGGCGCGCTCGTGCTCGACGGTGTCGTCCAGCGCCGCGACAAGCCCGACGCGGCCACCTACATCGGCTCCGGCAAGGCCAACGAACTGCGGGACATCGTCCTGGAGACCGGCGCCGACACCGTCGTCTGCGACGGTGAGCTGAGCCCGGGCCAGCTGATCCACCTCGAAGACGTCGTCAAGGTCAAGGTCATCGACCGTACGGCCCTGATCCTCGACATCTTCGCCCAGCACGCCAAGTCCCGTGAGGGCAAGGCGCAGGTCGCGCTCGCGCAGATGCAGTACATGCTGCCGAGGCTCCGCGGCTGGGGTCAGTCGCTGTCCCGTCAGATGGGCGGCGGCTCGGGCGGCGGCCTCGCCACCCGTGGTCCCGGTGAGACCAAGATCGAGACGGACCGGCGCCGTATCCGCGAGAAGATGGCGAAGATGCGCCGGGAGATCGCGGACATGAAGACCGGCCGTGACATCAAGCGCCAGGAGCGCCGTCGACACAAGGTGCCGTCGGTAGCGATCGCCGGTTACACCAACGCCGGAAAGTCGTCTCTGCTGAACCGCCTCACGGGCGCGGGCGTGCTTGTCGAGAACGCACTGTTCGCGACCCTCGACCCGACCGTGCGCCGGGCCGAGACTCCGGGCGGACGGCTGTACACGCTGGTCGACACCGTCGGATTCGTCCGGCACCTGCCGCACCACCTGGTCGAGGCCTTCCGCTCCACGATGGAGGAGGTCGGCGACGCCGATCTGATCCTGCACGTGGTCGACGGTTCGCACCCGGTCCCGGAGGAGCAGCTGGCCGCCGTGCGCGAGGTGATCCGGGATGTCGGCGCCACCAAGGTGCCCGAGATCGTCGTGATCAACAAGGCGGACGCGGCGGACCCGTTGACGCTCCAGCGCCTGATGCGGAACGAGAAGCGGTCCATCGCCGTCTCGGCCCGCACCGGCCAGGGCATCGAGGAGCTGCTCGCGCTCATCGACAGCGAACTGCCGCGCCCCTCGGTCGAGATCGAGGCGCTCGTGCCGTACACGCACGGCAAGCTGGTCGCCCGCGCCCACTCCGAGGGCGAGGTGATCTCCGAGGAGCACACCCCGGAGGGCACCCAGCTCAAGGTCCGGGTGCACGAGGAACTGGCGGCGGATCTCGCGCCGTACGTCCCGGCACCGCTGGCCTGACGGCCGTAGCGCAGTAAGTCCTGAGGCTCGCCCCGGATCACCCGGGGCGAGCCTCGGCCGTGTCTACTGTCCTGCGAACTTCTTGCTGACCGAGTCGTACACGCCCTTGGCCACGTCGCCCAGCCGCGGGCCCGCCAGCCAGCCCGAAGTCACCGGGCCGATCGAGGTGTTGGACACCAGCGCGGGCTTGCCGTCGGAGCCCGTCTCCACCCAGCCGCCGCCGGACGAACCACCGGTCATGCTGCAGCCGATGCGGTACATCGTCGGGTCCGAGGCGTTGATCGACAGCCGCCCCGGCTTGTCCGCGCACTGGTACAGCGTCGAACCGTCGTACGGCTTCGCCGCGGGGTAGCCGGTCGCCGTGATGCTCGATACCTTCGGCACGGCCGGCGCGTTGAAGTTCACCGGCAGCGCCGAACCGACCGTCTCCTCAAGGGACTTGCCCCCGCTGCCCTTCTCGGGCGTCACATGGATCACGGCGTAGTCGTACGACGAACCCTGCCCGCCCGTCTCGCCGCCCTGGTCGATCCACTGCTGCGAGGTCTGCGCCCAGTCGGCCCACCAGACACCGTACGGCGCGACCTGGGCCCGGGTGGCCGTCTCCAACTGGGCTGTCTTCATACCCGAGTTGTTGTACGACGGCACGAACGCGAGGTTGCGGTACCAGCCGCCCTTCTTGCCCGCGTGCACACAATGGCCCGCCGTCCACACCAGGTTGGACTTGCCCGGGTGCGCCGGGTCCTCCACGACCGTTGCCGAGCAGACCATCGTGCCCTCGGGGGCGTCGAAGAACACCTTGCCCGCCGTCGCCGCGTTGGCGTGGTACGTAGGCGACACGGCCTTCGCGTCCACCACCGCGGGCGTCGGGTCGGTCACGCCCTGGTCACCGGAGATGTCGTTGGTGTCGACACCCTTGTCCGGGTCGTTGGCGTCCCGCATCCGGCCTGAACTCCACAGCCCGTCGATGATCGGGTTGATGTAGTCGTTGGCCTCGCGCAGCCAGTCGTCCTTGTCCCAGTTCTTCCAGGCGCCGTGCTTCCACTTGTCGATGTCGATCCCGTGCTCTTTGAGCTTGTTCTTGATGTCGTCCGGGATCTTGATCTTGCCGTCGCCGGTGTCACCGCTGGTCGCCGACGCGGTGGACCGGCCGTCCGCCTTGGTGTCACCGGAACCGCAGGCCGTCGCGGTGAGCGCGAGCGCCGAGGCGAGAGCGACGGCGGCCAGCACGGGGGTGGTTCCGCGACGCGCACCCCTCCCACGCCGGGCGGTGAAGGACGGCCGTATCGATCGCATGGTCTTGACTCCCCCTGGAGTGAACGGATGGTGCGGCACGGCTGTGATCTCAGCCGGAACTCATGGTGAGTTCACGCCGAACTCACGACCTACGGGAACGGCATCACACACTATGCGCTCGCTGTGGGGGACTTCCCACGGAACGGCAACGGTTTCGCTACGGCAAGGATCTTGAAGCAACCCGTAACCCGTTGGGCGGTACGGGAGTTGGCTTCGACAGGGGCGGAGGGGGCTGCTGTCGATGCGTGGTCCGCTGTGCCCGGGGCGACGCGAGATCTCACATCCCGAGGAACAGTCTTGAACCCCACACCCACCCCTGGCAGCCACTCACACGAGCACACCTTGGCCACGGCGTCGGCCGAGTCCGTTCCCCGGCAGCAGCCGCGCAGCCCGGAAGTCAGCCGTCCCCGGGGCGCGGGCGCCGACCTCCTGGAGCATCCGGACCCCCGAACCGCCGCCCAGGCCGCGGCTGTTGAGAACCTGCTGCGCTGCTGGGTACGCGAAACGAACCTCCCAGCCCCCGATGACGGCACCCTCCGTATCCCCCTCCCCGCCAGCGGCACGGCCCTGCACGCACAGGTCCAGTACTGGTCCCCAACCGGCTGGCACCGCTTCGGCGTTCCATATCTGTCCGACGCTCCCCACGGCGCACCACCGGCCGACGCGGTGACGGTCGCGGCGTTGCTCGCCAGGGAGACGGCCGCGCGCGACGGCGATTCCGCACAGGAAGCGGCGGTGGTACCTGCGACGGCATCCGACACCGGCACCGATCTGGTGGCCCGCGTCGCCGACTCCCTCCGACGTACCGTCACCTTCATCACCGACCGCCGCGCACACCCGGCGGACGGCCCGGATCTCTTCCTCTCCGCCGAACAGGCGCTCCTCCTCGGACACCCGCTCCACCCGACGGCCAAGAGTCGCGAGGGTCTCTCCGAGGCCGAAGTCCGGCTGTACTCACCGGAGTTGCGCGGCTCCTTCGCACTGCGCTGGCTGGCCGTCGCCCCCTCCGTACTCGCCACCGACTCGGCCTGGACCGAACGTGGCCGACCTGTCTCCGCCGCCCACCTCACGGCCCGACTCGCCGGAACCGGGCTGCCGTTGCCCGACGGGCACACCGCGCTCCCCCTGCACCCCTGGCAGTGGCGCGAGATCCGACACCGTGCCGACATCGCAGCCCTGATCGACGCCGGATTGATCCAGGACCTCGGCCCCTACGGCACCCGGTGGCACCCCACGTCCTCCGTACGAACCGTCCACCAAACCGGCGCCCCCGCCATGCTCAAGCTGTCCCTGGGTCTCCGCATCACCAACTCCCGTCGTGAGAACCTCCGCAAAGAACTCCATCGCGGCGTAGAAGTGCACCGCCTGCTGCGCAGCGGCCTGTCCCAGCAGTGGCAGGCCGTCCACCCGGGCTTCGACATCGTCCGTGACCCGGCCTGGCTGGCCGTCGACGCGCAGGCGGACGGGCGCGGTGCCGACCGTGACGCAGGGGGCACAGGAGGTACCCGTGCGCCCCTGGCCGGAATCGACGTGGTGATCCGGCACAACCCGTTCAGCCCGTCCGACGACGTCTCCTGCGTCGCCGGGCTTGTCTCACCCAGGCCGTACAGCTGGCGGAGCGCCACCGTCGGCGGACCGCAGGCGACTTCGCAGACCGGCCACTTCGCGCCCGGTGCGCCTGTGCTGCGGTCCCGGCTGGCCGAGGTCGTCACCGGCCTCGCCGAGCGGACCGGCCGGTCCCGTGAAGCAGTCGCCGCGGAGTGGTTCCTGCGGTACCTGGAGCAGGTCGTCCGTCCCGTGCTGTGGCTGGACGGCGAGGCAGGTATCGCCCTGGAGGCGCACCAGCAGAACACGCTGCTCCTGCTGGACGGTGTGGGCTGGCCCGCAGGTGGCCGCTACCGCGACAACCAGGGCTACTACTTCCGGGCGTCCAGGCGCGTGGAGCTCGGCGCCCGCCTGCCCGGCATCGGCGAACACAGCGACACCTTCGTCTCCGACGAGGTCACCGACGAACGCTTCGCGTACTACCTCGCGATCAACAACGTGCTCGGTCTCATCGGAGCGTTCGGCTCGCAAGGGCTCGCCGACGAACGGCTGTTGCTGTCCGCCTTCCGCCGCTTCCTCCGCGACGTCGCCTCCGGTCCCGCCCGGCTGCGCACCTCCCTGCCGGCCCGCCTGCTCGACTCACCCGTCCTGCGCTGCAAGGCCAACCTCCTGACCCGCCTGCACGGCCTCGACGAGCTCATCGGCCCGGTCGACACCCAATCCGTCTACGTCACCATCGCCAACCCCCTTCGCTCCTGACAGCCCCCAACTCCCTTCGCCCCTGATCGCCATCAACTCCCTTCATCCCTGAGGAACATGACCCACCCCGTCTCCTGAGAGGAGCGTCACCGTGCGTCCCACCGAGGCGAGCGCCGGCACCGCGACAGTCCCCGTTTCCACCCCGGGCACCGGTATCGGCCAGAGTTCCGGCACGGACGGCGAGGACACCCTCGACCTCCGCCTGCCCGCGGAGTTCCTCGCGCTCTGCGCCGAGGCGGATGCGAACGACCGTGACGATCTCCTCGACCGTGTCGGCGACTGGGGGCGGATCCGTACCCCCGCAGGCGCCTTCCATCTCGCCCCTGTCCGGTGCGAGCGCGACCTCTCCCTCATCAGCCGGTGGATGAACGACCCCGCGGTCGCGGAATTCTGGGAACTGGCCGGTCCCCGGACGGTGACCGAGGACCACCTGCGCACCCAACTCGGCGGCGACGGACGCAGCGTCCCCTGTCTCGGCGTGCTGGACGGCACCCCGATGAGTTACTGGGAGATCTACCGGGCGGACCTCGACCCCCTGGCCCGCTACTACCCTGCCCGACCGCACGACACCGGCATCCACCTGCTCATCGGTGACGCCGTCGACCGAGGACGAGGGGTGGGCAGCACCCTCATCCGGGCCGTCGCCGACCTCGTGCTCGACAAGCGCCCCGCCTGCGTCCGCGTCGTCGCCGAACCGGACCTTCGCAACACCCCCTCCGTAGCCGCTTTCCTGAGCGCCGGTTTCCGGTTCTCCGCCGAGGTCGACCTGCCCGCCAAGCGGGCCGCCCTCATGGTCCGGGACCGTTCCGTGCGCAAACTGCTGTAGCGCCAGCCGGCGGCGCCATCACTTTTGGTACACCGCTCGGACCGATCCGGTTCCACCTCGACCCGACCAATCCCCGTCCGATCCGACCTGGTCTCCATCCGATCGCCACCCGAACGAAACCCGCCCCCATCCGAAAGCCCCGACGTCTTGATCCACTCCCTCCCTCGGCCGTGATCGCCCGGTTGTCAGTCCCGCCCCGTAGGGTTGGTCGCGCTATGACGAAGCCCTCACTCCCCGAACTCCTGCATGCTGCCGTCACTGCCGTCGGCGGTTCGGAGCGCCCCGGCCAGGTGACCATGGCCGAAGCCGTCGCGGAGGCGATCGACGACGGCTCCCATCTGCTGGTCCAGGCCGGCACCGGTACCGGAAAGTCGCTCGGCTACCTGGTGCCCGCGCTCGCGCACGGGGAGCGTGTGGTCGTCGCGACGGCCACCCTCGCGCTCCAGCGCCAGCTGGCCGAGCGGGACCTGCCGCGCACGGTCGACGCACTGCATCCCCTGCTGCGCCGCCGCCCCCAGTTCGCAATGCTCAAGGGCAGGTCGAACTACCTGTGCCTGCACCGTCTCCACGAGGGCGTGCCGCAGGACGAGGAGGAGGGTCTCTTCGACCAGTTCGAGGCGGCGGCGCCGACCAGCAAGCTGGGCCAGGACCTGCTGCGGCTGCGCGACTGGACGGACGAGACCGAGAACGGCGACCGAGACGACCTCACGCCCGGAGTCTCCGACCGCGCGTGGGCGCAGGTCTCCGTGTCCTCCCGCGAGTGCCTGGGCGCCCAGAAGTGCGCCTACGGAGCGGAGTGTTTCGCCGAGGCGGCCCGCGAGCGCGCCAAGCTCGCCGACGTCGTCGTCACCAACCACGCGCTCCTCGCGATCGACGCGATCGAAGGCGCCCCCGTCCTTCCGCAGCACGAGGTGCTGATCGTCGACGAGGCCCATGAACTGGTCTCGCGAGTCACCGGAGTGGCCACCGGCGAGCTCACCCCGGGCCAGGTCAACCGCGCGGTGCGCCGGGCCGCGAAGCTGGTCAACGAGAAGGCCGCCGACCAGCTCCAGACCGCCGCCGAGGGTTTCGAGCGGCTCATGGAGCTCGCCCTGCCGGGCCGCCTGGAGGAGATCCCGGAGGACCTCGGTTACGCGCTCATGGCGCTGCGGGACGCCTGCCGTACGGTGATCTCCGGGATCGGCGCCACCCGCGACAAGTCCGTGCAGGACGAGGACGCGGTCCGCAAGCAGGCACTGGCCTCAGTGGAGGCCGTGCACGACGTGGCGGAGCGGATCAGCAACGGCTCCGAGTGGGACGTCGTCTGGTACGAACGCCACGACCGCTTCGGCGCCTCCCTGCGCGTCGCCCCCATGTCCGTGTCCGGCCTGCTTCGGGAGAAGCTCTTCGCGGACCGCTCGGTCACCCTGACGTCCGCGACGCTGAAGCTCGGCGGCGACTTCAACGGCGTGGGGGCCTCCCTGGGCCTCGCCCCCGAGGGCACGGTGGGCGACGACCTCCCGCAGTGGAAGGGCGTCGACGTGGGCTCGCCCTTCGACTACCCGAAGCAGGGCATCCTGTACGTCGCCAAGCACCTCTCGCGCCCCGCGCGGGACGGCGATCGCGCCGACATGCTGGACGAGTTGACCGAGTTGATCCAGGCGGCGGGCGGTCGCACCCTGGGCCTCTTCTCCTCGATGCGGGGTGCCCAACTCGCCGCCGAGGAGCTGCGCTCCCGCATCCCCGAGTACCCCATCCTGCTCCAGGGCGAGGAGACGCTCGGCGAGCTGATCAAGAACTTCGCGGCCGACCCGAAGACCTGTCTCTTCGGCACGCTGTCGCTCTGGCAGGGCGTCGATGTCCCCGGAGCCAGTTGCCAGTTGGTCGTCATGGACAAGATCCCGTTCCCGCGTCCGGACGACCCCTTGATGAGCGCCCGCCAGAAGGCGGTCGAGGACGCGGGGGGCAACGGCTTCATGGCGGTGGCCGCGACGCACGCGGCGCTGCTCATGGCCCAGGGCGCCGGCCGTCTCGTCCGGGCGTCGGGCGACCGGGGAGTGGTCGCCGTCCTGGATCAGCGGCTGGCCACCGCCCGCTACGGCAGCTATCTCAAGGCGTCACTGCCCGACTTCTGGTACACCACGGACCGTAACCAGGCCCGGAGGTCGCTGGCCGCGATCGACGCGAAGGCGAAGAAGGCGGAGGCGGAAGCCGAGACGGAGTGACCGACGGTTGCCCTGGCGTCTCAGGGCAACCGCTGATCGACAGCGGACCCCGCCGGATCCGGGACAGCACAGGACCCCGGAACCGGCGCAGGGGTCCCGGGGTCCGGTCAGGGGGCCGGGCCGATGAGGCCCGCCCGCCGCGGCCGTCACACGCGCCGCAGCACCGCCACCACCTTGCCGAGGATCGTCGCGTCGTCGCCGGGGATCGGCTCGTACGCGGAGTTGTGCGGGAGGAGCCAGACATGGCCGTCCTCGCGCTTGAAGCGCTTGACGGTGGCTTCGCCCTCCAGCATGGCGGCCACGATGTCGCCGTTCTCCGCGACCGGCTGGCGGCGCACGGTGACCCAGTCGCCGTCACAGATCGCGGCCTCGATCATCGAGTCACCGACGACCTTGAGGACGAACAGCTCACCGTCACCGACCAGTTGGCGGGGGAGGGGGAACACGTCCTCGACCGACTCCTCGGCGAGGATCGGGCCACCGGCGGCGATCCGGCCCACCAAGGGGACGTACGACGCGGCGGGCTTGCCCGCGGTGTCCGTGGGCTGCACCGACGAGGACTGGTCGCTGCCGCGGACCTCGTATGCGCGCGGGCGGTGCGGGTCGCGGCGCAGGAAGCCCTTGCGCTCCAGTGCCATCAGTTGGTGTGCGACCGAGGATGTGCTGGACAGGCCCACGGCCTGGCCGATCTCGCGCATCGACGGCGGGTAGCCCCGTCGCTGCACCGAGTCCCTGATGACCTCGATCACCCGGCGCTGCCGGTCCGTGAGTCCCGAGCTGTCCGCCCGGATGCCGGGAGGTCGGCCCGGCAGGGAGCGCTTGTGTCCCTCGGGATTCGCGGCTTCGTTCATTGCATGCACCGGCTCGAGTCGGCCCTGGGAGCGATCCTGGGCAGTGATGGTGGCACTGTCTGCGGTGGTGGTCACGTCGGCCCCTCTCGATGTTCTCCCTGCTGGACAACGGTAGTTGCTTTCGAAAGGTTGCGCCAAACACACGTTCGAGTGAAAAAACGCGGATAGCCTGCCGCGATCATGCGTCTGGGTGTATGGCCGACGTGGCACCTGGCGGACAAAGGGGCCCGTTGTCAGGCTCTTCGCCGCCCGGGTGGTGACCTTGCGGGTTGTCGCCCCAGTCTGCCACCCGGTGTCCCGGCAGCCGGGGGCCGGTCCCGTTCTGTGCGGGAGCCCCACGTCTTCTCCGTGCCGCGCTCACGGTATCCCCGTAAGTGCCCAGGCGGTACGGGTGTGTGCCCGCGTGTTCGGGGTGACGGTATGGCCGTATGGCACATGCCAATACGGGTGCGACACGCGCGTGCGGCGTGTTTGTGTGGGCCAATCACCACATCTAGTGGTTGGATTGCGGCAGCAGCCCAGAAGTTGTGGTCCCCCGGGTCTTCATCGTCTCGGCCATCGCCTATGCTTGGGGCTGCTTCGAGAGGCCCGAGGGGTCTTACGAGGCTATTGCGTCTGCTGTGAGGGAGGGTTGGAGATCATGCACTGCCCCTTCTGCAGGCACCCCGACAGCCGTGTCGTCGACAGCCGTACAACGGACGACGGCACATCGATCCGCCGACGCCGCCAGTGCCCTGACTGCTCCCGTCGTTTCACGACCGTGGAGACGTGCTCGCTCATGGTGGTCAAGCGGTCCGGAGTCACCGAGCCCTTCAGCCGTACCAAGGTCATCAATGGTGTGCGCAAGGCATGCCAGGGACGGCCTGTCACCGAGGACGCACTCGCCCAGCTCGGTCAGCGGGTCGAAGAGGCCGTGCGCGCCACCGGAAGCGCCGAACTGACCACCCATGACGTCGGGCTGGCCATACTCGGTCCGTTGCAGGAACTCGACCTCGTCGCCTATCTGCGATTCGCCTCCGTCTACCGGGCGTTCAACTCGTTGGACGATTTCGAGGCCGCGATCGTGGAACTGAGGGAAGCGACGCCAGGCCCCGCCGCGGTCGACGAAGACGCGGGATCGGGGAGCCAGGAAGACGACGGCGGGCCCGGAGGGACTGTTCAGGTCCCGGTGCCCGCCCACTCCGCCGACTGACCGACGGGCCGGAACCGGGCCAAGACCCCGGATCCGGCCGGACGGCGGCGGACCAGGACTTGTCGTGGAGCCATGAGCGTGTGGGCTGCCACGACACCAGACAAACACTCTGCCACGGGAACATCGTGGCATTTCAGGGCGTTTTTGCCTGTACAGGGAGGCGGCATGACAGAGACGGCGAGCGGTCCGGCACGAGGTTCCCGCGCGAAGGGCACCAAGGTCACCAAGGGACTGCGCATCGAGCGTATTCACACCACCCCCGGCGTGCATCCGTACGACGAGGTGGAGTGGGAGCGTCGTGACGTCGTCATGACCAACTGGCGCGACGGCTCGGTCAATTTCGAGCAGCGTGGCGTCGAGTTCCCCGCCGAATGGGCGGTGAACGCGGTCAACATCGTCACCAGCAAGTACTTCCGCGGTGCCGTGGGCACCCCGCAGCGCGAGGTGAGCCTCAAGCAGCTCATCGACCGCATCGTGAAGACGTATCGGAAGGCCGGCGAGGACTACAAGTACTTCGCCTCGCCCGCCGACGCCGAGATCTTCGAGCACGAGCTGGCGTACGCCCTCCTGCACCAGGTCTTCAGCTTCAACAGCCCCGTGTGGTTCAACGTCGGGACTCCGCAGCCCCAGCAGGTCTCGGCCTGCTTCATCCTGGCCGTCGACGACTCCATGGAGTCGATCCTCGACTGGTACAAGGAAGAGGGCATGATCTTCAAGGGCGGTTCCGGCGCCGGCCTGAACCTGTCCCGCATCCGCTCCTCCAAGGAACTGCTCTCCTCCGGCGGCAACGCCTCGGGACCGGTCTCCTTCATGCGCGGCGCCGACGCCTCCGCGGGCACCATCAAGTCCGGCGGCGCCACCCGCCGCGCGGCCAAGATGGTCATCCTGGACGTCGACCACCCCGACATCGAGGACTTCATCCAGACCAAGGTCAAGGAAGAAGAGAAGATCCGCGCCCTGCGCGACGCGGGCTTCGACATGGACCTGGGCGGCGACGACATCACGTCGGTGCAGTACCAGAACGCCAACAACTCGGTCCGTGTGAACGACACGTTCATGAAGGCTGTGGAGAACGGCGACAAGTTCGGCCTGACGTCCCGCATGACCGGCGAGGTCATCGAGGAGGTCGACGCCAAGCAGCTCTTCCGCAAGATGGCCGAGGCCGCCTGGGCCTGCGCCGACCCGGGCATCCAGTACGACGACACCATCAACCAGTGGCACACGTGCCCGGAGTCCGGCCGTATTAACGGCTCGAACCCGTGCAGCGAGTACATGCACCTGGACAACACGTCCTGCAACCTCGCCTCGCTGAACCTGATGAAGTTCCTCAAGGACGACGGCAAGGGCCACCAGTCCTTCGAGGTCGAGCGCTTCGCCAAGGTCGTCGAGCTCGTCATCACCGCGATGGACATCTCCATCTGCTTCGCGGACTTCCCGACGCAGAAGATCGGCGAGAACACGCGCGCGTTCCGCCAGCTCGGCATCGGCTACGCCAACCTCGGCGCCCTGCTGATGGCGACCGGCCACGCGTACGACTCCGACGGCGGCCGTGCCCTCGCCGGTGCCATCACCTCCCTGATGACAGGCACGTCGTACAAGCGGTCCGCCGAACTCGCCGCGGTCGTCGGCCCCTACGACGGCTACGCCCGCAACGAGCAGCCGCACCTGCGCGTCATGAAGCAGCACGCCGACGCCAACGCCGTGGCCCCGCGTACGGACGACCTGGACACGCCCATCTGGGCCGCCGCCACGGAGGCCTGGCAGGACACCCTGCGCCTCGGCGAGAAGAACGGTTTCCGTAACGCGCAGGCGTCCGTCATTGCCCCGACCGGCACCATCGGTCTCGCGATGTCCTGCGACACCACCGGACTTGAGCCCGACCTCGCCCTGGTCAAGTTCAAGAAGCTGGTCGGCGGCGGCTCGATGCAGATCGTCAACGGCACCGTGCCGCAGGCCCTGCGCCGCCTGGGCTACCAGGAGGAGCAGATCGAGGCGGTCGTCGCCCACATCGCCGAGAACGGCAATGTGATCGACGCCCCGGGCCTCAAGACCGAGCACTACGAGGTGTTCGACTGCGCCATGGGCGAGCGTTCCATCTCCGCGATGGGCCACGTCCGCATGATGGCCGCCATCCAGCCCTGGATCTCCGGCGCGCTCTCCAAGACGGTCAACCTGCCGGAGACGGCGACTGTCGAGGACGTCGAGGAGGTCTACTTCGAGGCGTGGAAGATGGGCGTCAAGGCGCTCGCGATCTACCGCGACAACTGCAAGGTCGGCCAGCCCCTCTCCGCCAAGACCAAGGAGAAGGAGAAGGCCGAGGTCACCGCCAAGGCCGAGGACACCATCCGGACCGCGGTCGAGAAGGTCGTCGAGTACCGCCCCGTCCGCAAGCGCCTTCCCAAGGGCCGCCCGGGCATCACGACCTCCTTCACGGTCGGCGGCGCCGAGGGCTACATGACCGCCAACTCCTACCCGGACGACGGTCTCGGTGAGGTCTTCCTGAAGATGTCCAAGCAGGGCTCGACCCTCGCCGGCATGATGGACGCCTTCTCGATCGCCGTCTCCGTAGGCCTGCAGTACGGCGTCCCCCTGGAGACGTACGTCTCCAAGTTCACCAACATGCGCTTCGAGCCGGCCGGCATGACGGACGACCCGGACGTGCGGATGGCGCAGTCGATCGTCGACTATATCTTCCGCCGCCTGGCGCTCGACTTCCTCCCCTTCGAGACGCGCTCCGCACTCGGCATCCACTCCGCCGAGGAGCGCCAGCGTCACCTGGAGACCGGTTCGTACGAGCCGACGGAGGACGAGGTCGACGTAGAGGGCCTGGCCCAGTCGGCGCCGCTCGCCCAGGAGTTGAAGGCCGTGGCCCCGCCGAAGGCCGTGGTCGAGGCGGTTAAGCCCGCCCCGCAGCAGGCGCACACCAGCGCCGAACTGGTGGAGATGCAGCTGGGCATCCAGGCGGACGCCCCGCTCTGCTTCTCCTGCGGTACGAAGATGCAGCGGGCCGGTTCCTGCTACATCTGCGAGGGGTGCGGTTCGACCAGCGGTTGCAGCTGATCAAGGCAACTGCCTGAAGTGAATTAGCTGTTGCGGGCGGCGGAGTCGGGTTTGCGACTCCGCCGCCTTCGGCATGGGCGGCGCCTGTCCTGCGGTGCCTGACGCCTCGACTTGGCGCGTCGAGGGCTTGTTGTGGCCTCGGCCGCCGTGACATGCTCCTGGCCATGATCAAGAGAATCGAGTCCGCCGTCTCCCGATGAGCGAGACGACCGGGACAGCACCGCCCGGATCACCGACGACCCTGTACGAGCACGCGCTCCGGCTGCATCAACTGGCCCCGGAGAAGCCGCTACCACGCGACGGGGAACCCTATCCGGACGACGGGACGCACCGTCGCCGACGAGGCCCCGAGAGCCCTGAGGACCGGCACTCTGTCGGCAAGGACGCAGCACTCATCCTGAACGCGCATTTCGCCCGCTCCTCCGCCCGGCCCGATGAATTGGCCTACGCCTTCCACCACGTCCACATCCCGATTCACCAGACCGAGCACATCGCCGCTGCGGCCGAACGGGCGGACAGGGAACGCGTTCGTCGAACGGGCCGTTGGCTGGTCCGCCACGGGACCGATCAATGCTCGGTCACCGTTGGGCTCGCCCTGCTCGCGGCCGTGGGAACAGCCGACGACATCCCGCTGATTCAGACGATCGGGCTGCTCTCCAACCACTTCGGGCCGCTGGCGGCACACGCCTTCGAGACCCGGCCAGGAGGCGTCGAGGCCCTTCTCTGGCTCGCCGAGCGAGTCACCGGCTGGGGACGCGTCTACGTCGTCGAAGCCCTCTGCAGACTCGATGACCCGACCGCCCGGCCCTGGCTGCTCCGCCGAGCCTGCGACGGCGACGTTCTCAACGGGTACTTCGCCGGCAGAGTCGCCACAGTCACCAGACTCCATGAAGAGATCGCCGACCTCGGCACTGACACCGAGATGCTCGATCACATCGGTCGGCTGCTCCATCTCATGAGCGGCTGCGGGGGGATGGGACTCACCCTCGCTCGCTACCCTCATTCGGCAGCCGTTCTGGAAGCTCATGCCCGCCATGCCGGTTCGCTCGGTCCGACCGTCGAGCGCTACTTCACCATCGCGTCGCTCGTCCAGCACCTGACCACCAAGCCTCCCGAGGCCTCGGGGTGTACCGCTGCGCAGCGGGAAGCACTCCGGGCGACGTATCTGGACGTGCTCGACCGCGAGGCGTGGACCCGGATCGCACGCGCCGGATTCGCGGCGGACGACCGTCGGATGCGGTGGCTCGCCGACCACCGGGCGTCAGAGTTGAGGCTGCGCGCGTTCCCGGACCGAGAGCCTGGCGCCGAAGGATGACAAGCGTCAGGAATCCGGTTTCCCAGCAGAACGATCAGCAGTTAATCTCCCTCAGCGCGCATAGCGTGCGCACAGGGGAGGGTGGGGGGACATGGCCGACGATTTCGTCGAGCCCGAAAAGGGTATGCGGGCGGGGGCCCAGGCAGTCGCGGCGGTAGTGGTGGTCGGCGGCGTCGTGGGTGGTATGTGGGGACTTGGGGGAGTCCTGCCGAAGACGACACAGGACACCAAGCCGGCGATCTGCTCAGCGAGTACGGACAACACCCTGCCGGCGAAGTACGTCTCGCCGACAGCGCTCTGCACTGCGCTGAACCGCGCGGACCTTCCGGTGCTCCTGGGGACTCCGGACGAACACGCGGAGTCCGCCTCGGGCAGCGCGGGCTGGATGACGCTGGCCGGCGGCACCAAGATCGCCAGCCCCGAGGCGGACGTCGACCTGAGGACCTACTCCGTGCGGCTGTCGGCGTCCTACGACGACATTCCCGTCGCCCGGGCGGCCCGCTACGTGGACTCGACCTCGCAGGTGAAGAAGGTCCTGGGGCATCCGGCCGTCCTCTACTCCGACCGGACGGTCGCCATCAGCTTCAACCTAGGCGGCGGCGACGCGAGTACGGGCCCCGGAGGCATCGCCCGCAGCCTGCTGGTCTCCACGAGCGCCGAGGACGGCGGCGACTCCTTCGAGATATCCATCTGGCGCCAGGACGACGTGCCGCCCGACGACGAGGCGCTGTTCCGCATCGCCGAGGAGGTGCTGCCGACGATCCCGGGCTGGACCGCCGGCTGACGAGCTGCCCAGGGGCAGGGCTCAGGACTGCTGTGCCCTGCCCATCGTCCTGGTGAAGGTCGCCGGGTCGTCGTCGAAGCCCTGGATGCCGGGATGGAAGTCCCAGCTTCCTGACTCGTCCCGGGTGAACTCCCCGACCGTCGCCGCGGTCGCACCGAGGACGTCACCGAAGTCCTCCTCGGTGAGGACGGTGTACCCCTCGCGGATCCGCAGCTTCGGGTTGAGGACGTTGACGAACGTGCGGTGGGCGACCCGCTGCTGGATGACGACACCGACCACCACGCGCGCGTACCGGTCGGCGAGCCGGTCGAGCTCCAGCGTCATGACCTCGTCCCAGCCGAAGCCCTTGCCGTCCTTGCTGTCCCGGTTGAGATAGATGGTGCCGTCGGGGGACCGGCTGTCGAAGTGCACCGCGTACGCGGGAGTGCCGTAAAGATCGCTCGCCACATACGTGGTGGCAACGATGTCCAGATCGACAGGCGGTTGCCCGGTGGGACTCGGATCCCACTGGAGCCCGACTTCCGCCTTGCGGATCCCCTTGTTGAGGCCGTTCACCACAGTTCCCCTTCCCCGTGCGCCTCGATCGCGCGCCCCAACTGCCGGGCGATCAGCGTTCGTTGTCCATCGTGCCACGCGCGCGGGGGCGTATGCGCGGACGATCTCCGCCGGAGCGTGACCGGCGCCACGCTCCGTGGCCTTACGATGGCGCGGTGCTGGTCAAGTGGATTCGCTGCACCGTGATGGACCGCCGCGGCTTCGAGCGCGGGCAGCGAAAGTGGGCGGGGCTTCTGGGGGAGCCGGGATTTCGGGGACAGGGGGGAGGCTGGAGCAGAGCGCGGCCAGGAGTGGCACACATTTTCGCGTTCTGGGAAAGCCGTGCCTTCTACGACTCCTTCATGGCCCGATCCCACGACCGGCTGGCGTCGGCTCAGGCGGGCACCTTCAAGGACGCACAGGTCAAGCTGTTCGATCATCGCTTCGATGTGAAGACCGGCTTCGAACCGCGCTTCACCGACGCCGACCTGGTGCGGGTGGCCCTGTGCCGGGTCCACGAGGAGCGTGCCGAGCACTTCACGCTGATGCAGGAGAAGGTGTGGAACCCTGCGATGGCCGGCTCCCCCGGCATGCTCCGCGGGATGTTCGGCGAGGCACCTGGACACGAGTTCATGGTGCTCTCGATGTGGCACTCGCCCGCCGAACACGGCAAATACCGTACCGAGCGAGTGGAACGGCTCGCACTGAGGGCCCAGATCGAGGCGGATGTCGCGTCCCTCACGGGAGACATCGTGCAACTGGAACCGAGCTGGACGGTTTGAATTCCGGACTGACGGGACCGCCGTCACCGACGTCCCGGTGTGTGAATCGTGCGCCCCTATGTGGCCCATCGGGCAGAATTCGTGTGACCTACGCCGTATGGAGCCCGTACGAGTGCTCGATATGCCACCACTGGATCTAGGGTTTTGGCATGGCACGACCACGGCGCATCGTCCTTGTCCGGCACGGCGAGTCAACGGGCAATGTTGATGACACCGTCTACGAGCGTGAACCCGACCATGCCCTGGCGCTGACCGACCAGGGATGGCGTCAGGCTGAGGAGACCGGCAAGCGGCTGCGGGAGGTGTTCGGCCGCGAGCGCATCAGTGTGTACGTCTCCCCGTACCGCCGCACCCACGAGACCTTCCGGGCCTTCCACCTCGACCCCGACCTCGTCCGCGTACGCGAGGAGCCCCGGCTGCGCGAACAGGACTGGGGGAACTGGCAGGACCGGGACGACGTACGTCTCCAGAAGGCGTACCGGGACGCCTACGGGCACTTCTTCTACCGCTTCGCCCAGGGCGAGTCCGGCGCCGACGTCTACGACCGGGTCGGCGGCTTCCTGGAGAGCCTGTACCGCAGCTTCGAGGCCCCGGACCACCCGCCCAACGTGCTCCTCGTGACACACGGCCTGGCGATGCGACTCTTCTGCATGCGCTGGTTCCACTGGACGGTCGCCGAGTTCGAGTCGCTGTCCAATCCGGGGAACGCCGAGATGCGGATGCTCGTTCTGGGGGACGACGGCAGGTACGCGCTCGACCGGCCGTTCGACAGCTGGCGGGATCCGGAGCCGTACGGGATCAGTGGGTAGGGTGACGGACCGATGACTGTCGATTCCTCTACCAATTCTTCCGACCCTTCCAACCACTCCGACCCTTCTGGTTCTCCTGACTCTCCCGACGGGCGCCTGGGCCGCGCCCTGGCCAGCGTGCGCGGACTCGCCGTGGGGGACGCGCTGGGCTCTCAGTTCTTCGTGCCGGTGAACTACCCGCTCCTCAAGCGTCGTGAGCTGCCTCCGGCGCCCTGGCAGTGGACGGACGACACGGAGATGGCCTGCTCCGTGGTCGCGGTTCTCGCCGCCCACCATCGCGTCGACCAGGACGCCCTGGCCCACTCCTTCGCCGAGCACCACGACTTCGACCGCGGCTACGGCCCCGCCGTCAACCGGTTGCTGCGCCTGGTCCGCGAAGGCGGCGACTGGCGTGAACTGTCCGCCGCGCTCTTCAACGGACAGGGCTCGTGGGGCAACGGCGCGGCGATGCGGATCGCACCCCTGGGCGCCTGGTACGCGGACGACCCCGAGCAGGCGACCCACCAGGCCGAGATCTCGGCCTACCCCACGCACCAGCACCGTGAGGGCGTCGTCGGCGCCATGGCCGTCGCCGCGGCTGCCGCACTGGCCGCCGCCCCCAGCGGGCCGCCCAGCCCCGAGGCGCTCCTCGACGGCGTCATCGCCCTCGTCCCCAAGAGCGCGGTCGGCGCGGGACTGCGGCGCGCCCGCGACATGCTCGACTACGCCGATGCCGGCACCGTCGCCGCGGTACTGGGCTGCGGGCGTCGTACGACAGCGCACGACACGGTCCCCTTCGCGCTCTGGTCGGCCGCTCGCGGCCTCGGCGACTACGCGCGGGCGTTCTGGACCACCGCACAGGTCGGCGGGGACGTGGACACCACCTGCGCCATCGTGGGCGGCGTGCTCGCCGGCGGGAAGGCCGGGGCGCCACCCGTCGAGTGGGTGGAGCAGACGGAGGCGCTGCCGGGCTGGGCGCCGAAGGCCGTCTGACGCCTCCGATTTCCTGCCTGGCAACGCCACCCGCACGCGACGGAAACTCTCTGTGCCCGGTGGGAACTCTGCGTGACCGCCCGGCCGTTGTTCTGGCAGCTGCCGTGTGACACATGAGTCCACACAGGACGGACAGGACACGAGAGTTGCGGGGGTGATCATGAGGTTTTCGCCGATGTCGAAGCCGGTGCCGTTGCCTGTGCTGTTGCCGGTCGGTCGGGCCCTGGCCGGGCCCGACCGGTCAGCCGATTCCCGGACCCGCCGTGCCCGCGAGGGCGTCGAGGTCGCTCTTGCGGACCCTGATCACCAACCAGGCGGTGATCAGGGCGAGTACGGCCATCGCGGCGGCCGGGATGAAGGCCGTCGAGATGCCGTGCGCGAGCACCTCGTGCCCCCAATGCGCGGGCAGCTGGTGCGACTTGGCGAACTCCTGCTTCTGCTCGGCCGATCCATTGGCCAGGAACTTCGGCAGCTGCTTCTTCGCCTCGTCCCTGCTGGCCGAGCCGAACACCGTGGTCAGGATGGACAGACCGAGCGAACCGCCCACCTGCTGCATGGCGTTGAGCAACGCGGACGCGGCGCCCGCCTCGTGCGGAGCGACACCGGACACGGCGGTGATCGTCAGCGTCACGAAGTTCAGGCCCATGCCGAAGCCGAACACCAGCATGGGGCCGAGTACTCCGTCGACGTACGAACTGTCCGAGCTGATGAGGGTCTGCCAGGCCAGCCCGATCACCGCGAGGGCCGAGCCGACGAGCATGAACGGCCGTGGTCCGAACCGCGGCAGGAACTGCTGGGACAGTCCCGCTCCGGCCGCGATCACGACCGTCACCGGCAGGAAGGCGAGACCTGCCTGGATCGGGCTGTACCCCAGCACGTTCTGCACGAAGAGCACGATGTAGAAGAACATGCCGAACATCGCGGCGGCCAGGCTCAGCATGATCACGTACGTGCCCGAGCGGTTGCGGTCGGCGAACATCCTGAGCGGGGTGATCGGTTCCTTGGCCCGGGTTTCGATGATCACGAAGGCCAGCAGCAGGACGGCCGCCGCGCCGAAGGACCCGATGGTCAGGCTGTCGCGCCACCCCTTGTCCGCCGCGCGGATGAAGCCGTAGACGAGGGATGCCATGCCCGCCGTCGAGGTCAGCGCGCCCGCGATGTCGAACCGGCCGGTGTGCCGTTCGGACTCGTTGATGTACAGCGGTGCGAGTACGGCGATCAGCAGACCGATCGGCACGTTGACGAAGAGCACCCAGCGCCAGTCGAGCCACTCGGTGAGCATGCCGCCCGCGAGCAGGCCGATCGCGCCGCCGCCCGCCGAGACCGCGGCGAAGACACCGAACGCCCTGTTGCGTTCCGGCCCTTCGGGGAACGTGGTGGTGATGAGTGCCAGCGAGGTGGGCGACGCGATCGCGCCACCCACGCCCTGGAGGACGCGTGCGGCCAGCAACTGCCAGGGTTCCTGGGCGAGTCCGCCGAGCAGCGAGGCGAACGTGAAGAGCAGGATGCCGGTGATGAACACCCTGCGCCGGCCGAGGATGTCGCCGGCCCGGCCGCCGAGAAGCAGCAGGCCGCCGAAGGTGAGCGTGTAGGCGCTGACGACCCATGTGAGGTCGGTGGTGCTGAAGCTGAGCGCGGCTTGAATGTGCGGGAGAGCGATGTTCACAATCGTCGCGTCGAGTACCACCATGAGTTGGCAGGCCGCGATGACCGCGAGCGCGATGCCGGGATGTCCCTGCCGGCGGGCCGCTCCTGGTTTTGGCTTCTGGGTCAACTGAGAGGTTGTCACTATGGGTCCCCCACAAGTGTGTTAGTGAACGCCCGCGTTCACTGCCGCGTCAACGGTAGTGAGTCCCCGACAGTGAACGCAAGCGTTCACTTAACTCGCTCTCGTGTGACGCGTCCCCCCGTCGCTGCCGCGCGACGTGTCCCCAATCCCCGGAATTCCCCATTCCACTGCTCGCTGGAGAGACTCAGATGGTTACTTCGGGCTGGACGGCCGCCCCCGCTCAGGCGGCCTCCCTCCGCCGTCGCGGCGCCGTGCTCGAACGCGCAATCCTGGACGCCGCACTGGAACAACTCAGTACGGTCGGATGGAACGCCCTCACCATGGAGGGCGTCGCTGCAGGGGCCCAGACCGGCAAGGCCGCGGTCTACCGCCGCTGGTCCTCGAAGGAAGACCTCGTCGCGGACGCCTTGCAGGCCGGACTGCCGCGTCTGGAAGAGCTGCCCGACCTCGGCGATGTGCGTGCGGACCTGCTGGCGCTCTGCACGCGGGCGCGCGACGCGATGTTCTCCCGCCCCGGATCCGCCCTGCGCGCGGTGATTCACGAATGCGACATGGCGCAGGCGGAGCGCTTCCACGGCGTGATCGTCGAAGGGGTCGTGGAACCGACGCTCCGACTGATCCGCGACGCCGTCGACCGGGGAATCGAGCGAGGCCAGGTTCGCTCCGACGCATCCAACAGCTACGTCTTCGACGCGATCCCGGCGATGATGATGTACAGATCGAAGGTGTGCGGCAGTGAATGGAGCGACCAGGAGATCGAGGAGATGCTTGACCAGTTGATGCTTCCGTTGCTCCGGCCGAGCGGTGTGTGAAGCCGGACCGGGACGGTCTTGAGGGGGCCCGGGGAAGCCTGGGTGTCGCAGGGGGTGCCGGGCGGCGTACCCTGAGGTCGCCATGCCGTACGAACCACCAACTCACACCGTCGAGCGCTCACTCCGCGCCACGACCGGAGCCAAGGTCATTGCCGGCGTCGACGAGGTGGGGCGCGGCGCGTGGGCCGGCCCCGTCACCGTCTGCGCGGCGGTCACCGGACTGCGCCGACCCCCCGAAGGCCTCACCGACTCCAAGCTCATCGCGGTCAGGCGGCGTACCCAACTCGCCGAAGAACTCCGCAAGTGGGTTACGGCGTACGCCCTGGGGCACGCCTCCCCGGAGGAGATCGACGACCTGGGGATGACGGCCGCGCTGCGGCTCGCCGCGGTGCGTGCCCTTGAGGCCTTGCCGGTTCGTCCGGACGCGGTCATTCTCGACGGGAAGCACGATTACCTCGGGGCCCCTTGGCGGGTTCGTACGGTGATCAAGGGCGACCAGTCGTGCGTGGCGGTGGCCGCCGCTTCGGTGATCGCCAAGGTTCAGCGCGACAAAATGATGGCCGAACTGGGCATCGACCATGCAGACTTCGCTTTTGCGGCCAACGCCGGGTATCCGTCACCCGTGCACAAAGCCGCACTGGAGGAGCGGGGCCCCACCCCGCACCACCGGTTGTCGTGGGCGTATCTTGATGCGCTGCCCCAGTGGCGGCACCTCAAGAAGGCCCGCAGTTGGGCGGAGGGAAACGTTCCGGAGATCGAGGGGCAGCTCGGCTTCGACTTCTGACCGTTCCGCTCGCACTCATGTGCCACCCGCTGACGCGAGCCGCGCCAACGTTTGATAAAAATCAGCTCATGCCTCTCATTCCCGAGGAGCCTCAGATTCACGAGAGTGCCCAGGGTCCCAGCGCCACTCCGGCCAGCAGCCGCGTCGCTCCGACCCCCCGCCCTGTACCCGGCCCCCGCCCCGCGGCGCCGCCGCGTCCCGGTCGCCCCGGCCCTCTGCGGCCCACGGCGCCGGTGCAACGCACGCCGCGTGACGTGGCCGCTGTGAAGCCCGGACCTTCGGGTCCGGCCGCCCCCGCCGCCTCCGACACCGCTGTGGCGACCCCGCAGATCCAGCTCGTCCCGGCCTCGGCCGAGGGCGCGCTGGACGCCGCCGAGGAAGCCGTCGACCTGCTTCTGGAGTCGGGCCGTACCCCTGGTGACGTGCTGGTGATCACCACCGGCGAACCACACCCGTGGGCCGCCCATGAACTGTCCTTCGGTGAAGCGTCCTACTGGGCGCAGCACGACGCGCGCGACGACGTCTTCTACGCGGACGCCGCCGTCGCGGGCCGGGCGGCGTCCCGACCCGTCGTCGTGGTCGCCGTCAACGGAGGCCCCGACACCGTTGCCGCCACCGCGCTGCCTCTGGCCCTCGGCCGGGCCGGCACCCTGCTGATCGTCTGCGGCGACCCGCAGCAGATCAACTCGGTGCTGGGCGCGGGCGTCTGAGAGCCGCCTCCGGAACGTTCGGAAGGCTCTCAGAGGCCGACGGCGGCCAACTCGGGCGCCGTCGAGTGGCTCTGTGCACGGTGAGCGGTTCGCCGTGCCCGGAAGGCCGGGCGCGGTCGATGAAGGGTGCCTTCCGCAGGTGTTCCGTCCCGTGCGCGACGAAACCGGCCGGGAGACCTTATCCGGGGGCGGCCCTGCACCGTACGGACGCTCCAGTCCCGGGGCGGCCCGGCGTCGTACGGACTCTCCAGCGCAGGCCTCGTGCCGCAGTACGGACTCTCCAGTGGCGGTCTCGTGCCGCCGTACGGTCCGGGCGCGGAGCCCGGACCGGTGTTTCAGCGGGCCGCGGCGCGGCGCAGGACCTCCGAGGCGGCGCCGCCGGTGCGGGGCAGCAGAGGCGGTACCTCGGACATGGCGAAAGGTTCCGGCGCCGAGTCCGCGCTCGGGCGTCGGCCGCCACGCCCCTCACCGAGCACCTGCCAGCCGTCACGGGTCAGCGTGATGTACGCCCCGCAGCGCAGCCCGTGCAGCGTGCAGGCGTCACGCAGCCCCCACATCCACGCGCCGTCCTCCTCCGTCCAACGTGCGTCGCCCTCACGGCAGTAGAGCAGCACGGCGGTGCGCACCGGGGTGCGGCGACGCAGGTCGTGCGGGATGACCCGACGCAGCTGCGCGAGCAGCGCGTTGCGGAACATCCAGCCGTCGGCCGGGGCCGACCGGCGGACGAACGAGGCGCTCGCGAGCAGCCGTTCGTCCGGGTCGAGGACGGCCACGATCGCGGTCGCCGGTTTCGGGCGGTGCCGGGAGTGCAGCCCGCTGACGACCTCGCGGGGATTGCGCAGCAACGGGATTCCGGCGGCGGCCCACTCGGAGGGTTCGAGCATACGGGCCAGAGGGTTGGCGGAAGCGGCGGACAGGTCGGCTGACGTCGACGTGGATGCCGCGGAGGACGGAGCGAATCCGAAGGTCACGGTCCTCCCTTCGGCTACGCGCCCACACTGCGGGCGAGGTCGGATTCGGGGGAGCGCACACCGCGGCAGAGCCCTACCGGATCACGGACGAGCCGTGCGGGGAGCGGACTCCAATTCTTGCTGTCGAACTTGGATGCGGCAACGAGCAAATGGGGCCACAGCCCCTTATCTGATGGTCTGTGGCTTATATCCCTACCCAATGCGTCGTCCGACGACGCCTGGGACGATCGAGCACGACACTTTCGTACGCCATCGAGGTGCGGAAGGTCTAGAGGGAGCAGGTCGGCCCCGGTGCGCGGGGCGCCCGGGACGGGCGGTCAGGACGGCCGGAAGCGCCTCTTCACCGCGGCGGGGGATTGGGCCGTTGTCAGTGGTGTGAGGTTGCATGGGGGCATGAGCAACCAGGAGCTGCGTGCCGAAGCCGACGCCATCCTCGCCGAGCTGGTCGGTGATCCGAGCGGTACGGCGCGGCTGCGCGAGGACCAGTGGCAGGCGGTGGCGGCTCTCGTGGAGGAGCGCCGGCGCGCGCTGGTCGTGCAGCGCACCGGCTGGGGCAAGTCGGCGGTGTACTTCGTCGCCACCGCCCTGCTGCGCCGCCGCGGCTCCGGGCCCACAGTGATCATCTCGCCGCTGCTGGCCCTGATGCGCAACCAGGTCGAGTCGGCGGCACGGGCCGGCATCCGGGCGCACACCATCAACTCGGCCAACCCGGAGGAGTGGGACAACATCTACGGGGAGGTCGAAAAGGGCGAGACCGACGTTCTCCTCGTCAGCCCGGAGCGGCTCAACTCCGTGGATTTCCGGGACCAGGTGCTGCCCAGGCTCGCGGCCACGACCGGCCTGCTCGTGGTCGACGAGGCCCACTGCATCTCCGACTGGGGACACGACTTCCGCCCGGACTACCGCCGGTTGCGGGCGATGCTCGCCGAACTGCCCACAGGCGTACCGGTGTTGGCCACCACGGCGACCGCCAACGCGCGCGTGACCGCCGATGTGGCCGAGCAGCTGGGCACCGGAGCGGGCGAGGCCCTGGTACTGCGCGGCCCGCTGGAGAGGGAGAGCCTGCGGCTCGGGGTGGTCCAACTCCCGGACGCCGCGCACCGTCTGGCCTGGCTCGCCGAGCACCTGGACGAGCTGCCGGGCTCGGGAATCATCTACACCCTCACCGTGGCCGCCGCCGAGGAGGCCACCGCCTTCCTGCGGCAACGCGGCTTCAAGGTGGCCTCGTACACCGGGAAGACGGAGAACGCCGACCGGCTGCAGGCCGAGATCGACCTCCAGGAGAACCGGGTCAAGGCACTGGTCGCCACATCGGCCCTGGGCATGGGCTACGACAAGCCGGACCTGGGCTTCGTGGTCCACCTCGGCTCACCCTCCTCGCCGATCGCCTACTACCAGCAGGTGGGCCGTGCCGGGCGCGGTGTGGCGCATGCCGATGTGCTTCTCCTGCCGGGCAGGGAGGACGAGGCCATCTGGCGCTACTTCGCCGATACGGCCTTCCCGCCCGAGACACAGGTCCGCCAGACCCTCTCGGCCCTCGCCGACGCGGGACGGCCGCTGTCGGTGCCGGCCCTGGAGACAGCGGTGGATCTCCGGCGCAGCCGCCTGGAGACGATGCTGAAGGTTCTGGACGTCGACGGAGCGGTCAAGCGCGTGAAGGGCGGCTGGGCGGCCACGGGGGCCGAGTGGGTGTACGACGCCGAGCGGTACGCCTGGGTGGCCAAGCAGCGAGCGGCCGAACAGCAGGCCATGCGCGACTACGTGAGTACGTCCCAGTGCCGGATGGAGTTTCTGCGCCAACAGCTGGACGACGAAGGGGCGGTGCCCTGCGGCCGTTGCGACAACTGCGCGGGCGCCTGGATCGACTCCTCCGTCTCGACGGAGTCGCTGACAGGGGCGACGAAGGAACTGGACCGCCCGGGCACGGAGATCGAGCCGCGCCGGATGTGGCCGACCGGGATGGCCGCGCTGGGCGTCGACCTCAAGGGACGTATCCCGGCCAAGGACCAGTGCTCCACGGGACGTGCCCTTGGGCGCCTCTCGGACATCGGCTGGGGCAACCGACTGCGCCCACTGCTGGCCGAGAACGCACCGGACGGCCCGGTCCCCGACGACGTCCTGAAGGCGGCGGTGGCGGTCCTCGCCGACTGGGCGCGTTCTCCGGGGGGTTGGGCACCGAACGTCACCGACGCCGCCGCCCGTCCCGTGGGAGTCGTGGCCGTACCGTCCCTGGCTCGTCCGCAACTCGTCGGATCCCTCGCCCAGGGCATCGCGACCATCGGCCGCCTCCCTCTCCTCGGCACCCTGACGCACACCGGCCCGGACGGCGCGCACGCGGCCCGCCGCAGCAACTCCGCCCAACGTCTCAGGGCCCTGTCCGACGCCTTCAGCGTCTCCGAGGAACTGGCCGTCGCCCTGGCCGCCAATCCCGGCCCCGTCCTGCTCGTGGACGACTACACCGACTCCGGCTGGACCCTGGCGGTTGCCGCCCGCCTGCTTCGCCGGGCAGGGAGCGACCAGGTCCTTCCGCTGGTCCTTGCTGCGGCGGGCTGAGATTTCGTACCGGGATCCGTGTTGTCGGGCGACTGAGCATGCGATTCCGGTGCCGATGTCCCGGGCACCCAGGCCGATTTGACCGCACCGAACTCCATGTGACGTGCCCCTGACCGGACTTATCCACAGGCTCAAGCGGAATGGGGAGATTCGCGAGATCGTCAACGCATGACGAATCACAGCGAAACGACCGGATCCGCCGAAAACGGCGACATCGAGCCCACCGCGTACGACCGCCACGGCGCCGACCACCAGGTCACCCTGCGCACCCCGGCCGAACTCGCCGACGCCCTGCCCTACCTCCTCGGGTACCGCCCCGAGGACAGCATCGTCCTCGTCGCCCTGCACGATCGCGGCGGCCGGGGCCGGTTCGGCGGCCGAGCGCGGCTCGGCATTCCCGCCGGCGCGGACGACTGGGCGTCCGTGGCACGGCAGTTGGCCCACGGCCTGGTGACCGGCAGCGAGCGCAGGGGCACCCGGCCAGAGCAGATGATCGCCTACGTCTGCCAGGAACCGGCGCCCGGCGAGACGGGGCGTCAGGTCATGGAGCGTCTACGTCCGCTGGTGCAGAAGCTGCGCACCGAGTGCGGCCGGCTCGACGTGACGGTCATCGAGGCGCTCTGCATCTCGGACGGCCGCTTCTGGTCCTACTGCTGCCCGATCGAGGGCTGCTGCCCGGTCGACGGATCCCCGATGGGCCTGCCCGGCACCTCCGTGCTGGCCGCCGCGGCGACCTACGCGGGGCTCCAAGTGCGCGGCACACTGCGCGAGTTGCGCAGCAGGCTGCTGCCGTGGGAGACGGCTGCCGCGCTGGAGCAGGAAGCCGCCCTGGACGCCGCCGGTATGGCCCTGGTACCCCGAATTCTCGACGACGCCGAACGAGTGGACGTGGGGCAGGAGACGCTGGACCTCGCCCAGTTGATCCTGCGCCGGTTCGCCGAGGCACCACCCGTGACCGGCGCGCTCCACTCCGACCTGCGCGACGACGAACTGCTCGCCCACGACGAAGCGGCCACACTGATCCTCGGCCTTCAGGACCGTACGACCCGCGACCGCGCGGCCGAATGGATGGAAGGCGACGCGGCGGTTCCGGCCCTGCGCCTCTGGCGTGCACTGGCCCGCCGTTGCGTTGGGCCCTACGGCGAACACGCCGCGGCTCCGCTCACACTCGCGGGCTGGGTCGCCTGGTCGACCGGCGACGACCTGGAGGCCCGGGAGGCCCTGGCCATGGCCCTGGGCGCCGACTCCGACTACCTGTTCGCCCGCCTCCTGCACCAGGCCTGCAACGAGGGCCTGGACCCGGAGTCGATCCGTCGCTGCCTGCGCGCGGAACGGAAGGACCGTGCGGGGGTGGAGGCCGGTGGGGCCGGCGATGCGCAGGTCGCCGACGGTTCCGTACCGCAGGGCGCGAGCGGTCCCGGCGAGACCCCGGCACCGGTGGCATCGCCCACGGCTTCCCGCCGTCGGCGCCGTACGCGTACCGCCGACGGAGCCGAGGGCCGTCCGCGGTCCGCGGAATCGGACGGCTCCCGTCCTCGCACACCGGCGCAGGGCACCGCGCGTCCCGGCGGCACACGTGTACGCACCTCCGGGAAGAGCGGTTCGCGGCGCCATGACACCTGCTCGGAGCGGCCCCTGCCGGGGAGCAACGGCATTGAGGGGGACGGGTGATCAAGAGTTGGGGGAGTGGTGGTCAGTCACGCCGGTCAGGCGGACGGAGCGGTGTCTTCGGTCTGTTCGGGGTCGTGGTCCGCCGGGTCGTCGAGTTCAGGGCGATGACCCCATACGCGGTGAGTGCGGGCGGCGGCCGAGGCCGTGGAACCGGTGCCGCGCGGCTGTCTCCTCCGCTCCGCCGCCATTCGGTCGGCTTCCCGGGCCGTGGGCGTGACCAGGAGGAGCCCGGCTCCGTTCACCTGAGTGGCGGAACGCCTGATCGGGTCGTGTCGCCGTACAGCCCTTGTCCTCTCGGGACTCTCCATCCGGCGCCGAACACGTCCGAGGCGCACAGAGCGCAGAAGAAGCCGCCCATGCATCAGCCGACGCCGCCCTCCGATGCCGACGACAGCCCTGACTCCGGTGCCCCCGCACCACTCGCGCACCAGGACCGGCGCCTCGCTTCCCTCACCGGCCAAGACGGACGCTTGTCGCAGCCGTCGCAGCCGTCGCAGCCGTCGCAGCCGTCGCAGCCGTCGCAGCGGCCGGTGGAGGGCTCGGAGCCCGGCCGCATCCGCCGTCCACCACCACCCCCTTCCCGGTCTCCGTCCCCGCTCCGGTCCTCATCCCTCTCCCCGCCGCAGAGCCCCGTGCCGCGCATGCCTCGTCCGACGCCCCGCCGTTCCGTCGAACTGCCGCCCACCCACAACACGCTGATCTGCGTCGCCCTCCCGGGGCTCGCCGTTTCCACCGAGCAGGGTCAGTTGAACGGCCTGGGACTGGAGGGGTTCTACCGTGCGGGCCGGCGGGTGCTCTCCCGCTGTCAGGTGCGGGTGGCCGGACGTGAACCGCTGGCGGTGCAGGCCAGGATGACGGCGGCCGACCGCGCGCGCTTCGTGGGAACCGTACGGGTCGCCCCTGACTGCGGCCCGGACCCCGACCTCGTGGTCGAGCGGACCCGGCACGCCGACGGTACGGAGCGCATCACACTGCGCAGCGTGTCCTGGCGCCCGCTGCGCCTGCCGGTCGAGGTAGCGCTCGGCACCGACCTGGCGGACCTGGGCGCGATTGCCGCGGGCAGCACGGGACCCGAACTGCCGGCCAGCGTGCACGACTCCGGGCTGCGCTGGTCCGGTGCCACCGGGAACTCGACGGTCACCGCCGATCCGCCACCCGCCGACGCGCTGGCCTCCGCGGGGCTACTGCGCTGGGAGTTCGAACTGCCACCGGGCGGTACGGCGAGCGTGGAACTGCGGGTACGCCCGGACCGCGCGGGACCGGTCCGGGCCGTGGGCCACGGGGCGACCAGCCCACTGGCCTCCGCACGGGCGGCCGGTGACGACCCCCGTGCCGAGGCACTTCTGCGAACCAGCGTCGAGGATCTCCAGGCACTGCTGCTGCGTGACCCCGCACATCCCTCCAACACACACCTCGCGGCCGGAGCGCCCTGGCGATGCGGTCTGGCCCCGGCGGAGTCGCTCACGGCGGCCCGTATGACACTGCCCCTCGGTACGCGGCTCGCCGCGGGCACACTGCGGACCCTGGCCCGGACCCAACTCCCGCGCTCCGAAGCACAGTTCGGAATGATCCCGGGACCGCGCCGCGATGCCGGCGCTCATCTGCCGCCGGGCTGCACGGGGACGGAGGCGACCCTGCTCTTCCCGGTGTTGCTTGCGGAGGCCCGCCGCTGGGGGCTCCCGGAGCAGGAGACACAGGAGTTACTGCCGGCCGCCGAGCGCTGTCTGACCTGGCTGCGGACCACTGTGGGCGACGGTACCTATCTGCGCGATCCGCACCCGGGTGGACCGGTCCGCTGCGAGACACAGGCCCACGCCCACCGGGCAGCACTGCTCGGAGCCGATCTGCTGGACGCGTTCGGCAGACCCGGCGGTGCCGAACTCCGGCAATGGGCCCAGGAGTTGCGCACCGCCTTCCGTACGGACTTCTGGATCGGAGACCTGGGCGGTGGTCGCCCGGCAGCGGCCCGGGTTTCGGACGGACGCCTCGTACCGCACCTCGGCGCGACCGCGGCCCATCTCCTGGACACCGGACTGCTGGGCGGCGGCGAGTACGCGCCCGGTCTGCTCGACAAGGCGCGGGCCGAACAACTCGCCCGGCTGCTCGGAAGCCCGGCGATGGACTCGGGCTGGGGACTGCGCGGCCTGGGGGCGAAGGAACCGGGATTCAGCCCGTTCGGCCACCGGAGCGGCGCCGTGCGGGTCCAGGAGACGGCGATCGCCGTCGCGGGCCTGGCCGCCGGCGGCTACGAGAAGGAGGCCACCTCCCTGTTGCGGGGCGTTCTGGCGGCGGCCGAGGCGTTCGGACACCGGCTCCCTGAGATGTACGCGGGGGAGCATCGGACGGAGGGGAGCGCTCCCCTTCCGCACCCGGCTGCCTGCCGTCCGGCGGCCACGGCAGCCGCCGCCGGAGTGCTGCTGCTGACCACCCTCGCGGGCATTCGCCCCGACGCCCCCGCCCGGACGGTCACCCTCCGCCCGGTCCGCAGCGCGCCCCTGGGCGAGCTCGGCCTGACGGGACTGCGGATCGCCGGCGCCCCCTTCTCCGTACGGGTCGGTCGACTCGGTGTCGCCATGGTCGAGGAGGCAGCCGAAGGACTGCAATTGGGAGCGTGACCTCGCACGAGTCCCTGTCGGCCGACGGCCGGAAACGGAGGATCAACCACGTATCGCACCGAAGTGGATCAGTCACGGCGGTACCGACGAAGGGAGTGTTTATCGTCAGGCAGACGACTATGATCGCCGCATGTCCTACGACCCGTCAGCGTATCCGCCCTTCGCCGTCACCGTGGACCTGGTCGTGCTGACCGTGCGCCGCCATGCTCTGTGCGGGCTGGCGGTACGCAGGGGTGAGCCGCCCTTTCAGGGGCGCTGGGCGCTACCCGGCGGTTTCGTGCGGGCCGACGAGGATCTGGCCCAGGCCGCCGCCCGCGAACTGGCCGAGGAGACGGGGCTGCGCGCCCACGACCCGGCGGTCCCCGTCCAGGACAATGGAGCGCACCTGGAGCAGCTCGCGACCTACGGCGACCCCAAGCGCGACCCGCGGATGCGCGTCGTCAGCGTCGCCCACCTCGCGCTCGCCCCCGACCTGCCGGCACCCCGCGCAGGCGGCGACGCGAGCAACGCGCGCTGGGCGCCCGTCGAGGAGTTGCTGCAACAGGGCGGGTTCGGGCGCGACGGCGATCCGGTGGCGCCGCTCGCCTTCGATCACGCGCAGATCCTGTCCGACGGGGTGGAGCGCGCCCGTTCGAAGATCGAGTACTCGTCCCTGGCCACGGCGTTCTGCCCCACCGAATTCACCGTCGGTGAACTGCGCCGCGTCTACGAGGCGGTGTGGGGGGTGGCGCTCGACCCGCGCAACTTCCACCGCAAGGTGACCGGCACGCCCGGCTTCCTCGTCCCGACCGGCGGTACGACGACCCGTCAGGGTGGGCGCCCGGCGCAGCTGTTCCGGGCCGGTGGGGCCACGCTGCTCAACCCGCCGATGCTGCGTCCCGAGGTGTGACGCCGTAGCGCCTCGACCGGGGCGATCAAGCGTTGCGGTGCGGGCCGTTCGGTGCCCGAAAAAACGGACATAGCGCGCTATCTTGCTGTGGGTGATCCAGGCCTTCGGACTGACCAGCAACGCCCGCAAGGAGCATCCCCCCGCCATCGACGACGTCTCCTTCGAGGCCCGTGCGGGCAGTGTCACCGCACTCCTCGGAGCACCGGGCGCGGGGAAGACGACCGCGCTCAGGCTCATGCTAGAGCTGCAACAGGGGCGTGGAATCAGCTACTTCAGGGGCCGCCCCCTGCATCGCATCGCCCACCCGTCGCGCGAGGTCGGCGTACTCCTGGGCGACGTGCCGGGACATCCGGCCCGCTCGGTCCGCGGCCACCTGCGGATGCTGTGTGCCGCGGCGGGTGTGCCGGCCCGGCGGGCCGACGAGGTCCTCGAAGTGGTCGGCCTCGTCAGCCTGCGCGACGAACGCCTCGGCAGCCTCGCCCGCGGCATGGACCGCCGCCTGGGCCTCGCCTGCGCCCTGCTGTCCGACCCGCACACGCTGGTGCTGGACGAACCCGCGGACGCGCTCTCCGCCCGCGAAAGCCGTTGGTTGTACGGCATGCTGCGCGCGCACGCCGCCCAGGGTGGCACGGTCCTGTTCAGCACGGCCGAACCCAAGGAGGCCGCCCGCAGCGCCGACCGGGTCGTCACCCTCGAACAGGGCAGGCTCGTCGCCGATCAGGAGGCGGGAGACTTCGCCCGGACCCGGCTGCGCCCCCGCGTCGCTGTCCGCACCCCACACGCCGCCCGCCTCGCCGCCCTCCTCACCAAGGAGGCCCGCACCGCGCACCGCTCCGTCGAAGTCGTACGGGAGAACGGCAACCGCCTTTCCGTGTACGGCAGTTCGTGCGCGGACGTCGGCGAGACGGCGTTCCGGCACGGCATCCTCGTACATCAACTCGCCGACGAGATCGGCGACATGGGGCCCGGGGCCGGAACGTCCCTCCACGGCGAGCCGGAAACCGGCGGCGAGCCGCGCGTGCCGGCCCCCTCAACGCCGGCCGTGACGACACCGCCCCGCATGGACGTGCCGTCCGCCGAGGCGCCGTCGCCCCCGATCACACCTGCGTCGCCCACCTCCGAGCCCTCCGCCGCCGAAGAACCGGAACCTGTCGCACAAGCCCACCCGTCGTACGAGACTCAGGCAACTGCCGTCAGTCCCCTGCGGGACACCGCCGTTGACCCCGAGGCTCAGCCGACCACGACAAGCGCCCCGACCACACGCAGCCCTCGCGCGCCGAGTCCCGTCCCCTCCCGACTGGTCCCGCTCATCGACCCCGAAGAGGCGACCGGCACCCTTCCCCGCGCGCGTGCCCCGCGTTCTTCGCGAGCCGTCACCCTCGACGCCCTGTCCCCGCTCCCGCCCCCCATCTCCGTCCGCTCCGCCCCCAGTCCGCTGCGTCCGCTCCGCTACGAGCTGCGCCGGGCCACCGGTATCGGCACCGGGTTCCTGACCGGGACCGCCGTACTCGTCGTGTCCGCCCTCACCGCACTGCTGTTGGCCCGCATCGGGCACACCCCGCAGTCGCGACTGCTGGCCGCGTGGCCACGGGAACTGCCGCTGCCGCCCGCGGCGCTGGGCGCGGGACTGCTCGGGGCGTTCGCCTTCGGCGACGAGTTCCGTCACCCTGCCCTGGCGGCGGACCGCGGCACCGTGCCCCGGCGGATGGGGCTGCTCCTCGCGAAGCTCCTCGTCTCCGCGGCCACCGCGCTGCTGCTGGGGTTCCTCACGGTGGGCTGCGACGCCGAAGTGCTCTATCTCGTATACGGACGGGAGCTCGCGCAGGTTCCCGCCGACTGGCTTTCGACGAGCGCGAGTTGGATCGGCCTCCTCGTCGGGTGCGCCTGGGCCGGAGTGCTGGCCGCGGGCATCTTCCGGTCCACCACGGCCGGGCTCGCCGCGGTGGTCGCCGTACCGATTCTCGTCGTACCCCTCGTGCACAAGGCACTGGAGGGGCCTGCCGTGCCGGCCGCGGCAGGCCTTCCCCTGCGATTGCGGAAGGTGTTCCTGCTGCAGTGGCCCTTCGGGGGTCAGCGGTATCTGTCCGCGGCGGCGCGAGTGATGGTCCAACCCGTGGGCGGGGCACTGACGTTGTCGCTGACCGCCCTGCTCTGCGCGTATCTGCTCACGACCCTGCGTAGCAGGGTCCGATGACGACCGTGCGCACCCTTCGGGTCCCGTGTCTGCGCACAACTCCCCGGAGAAAGCCCATTTCTTTCCGATAAGGCGTCAATTGCGACGGGGTGAGCGATCACCCTTTCGTGTGCTTTTCACCAAAGACCTCAAGGGAGTTGGAGCCAGCGCCGACAAAGGATCCGTGAGTACCCTTGCGCACACCATGATGACCGCCGCCCGCTCCGCAGACTCCGGTCTCGCCGGCCCGGGCGAACTCGACCGCTACCCCTATGCCGAGGCGCCCGTCACCGAGCGCCTCGGAGCCCCTTCCTGGGACGGTTCCGACCCCGAGCTGGGTCGCGTGGGCCGTCGTGCCACGGGCAGCCGCGGACGCGGACTGCACGGCCAACTCGTCCAGCAGCTGGGCCAGATGATCGTTTCCGGCGACCTGGGCGCCGACCGCCCGCTGGTGCCCGAGGAGATCGGCCAACGTTTCGAGGTCTCCCGCACCGTCGTCCGTGAGTCGCTCCGCGTTCTGGAGGCCAAGGGCCTGGTCAGCGCTCGCCCGAACGTCGGCACGCGCGTGCGTCCCGTCAGCGACTGGAACCTCCTCGACCCGGACATCATCGAGTGGCGCGCCTTCGGCCCGCAGCGCGACAACCAGCGCCGCGAGCTGAGCGAGCTGCGCTGGACGATCGAGCCGCTCGCCGCGCGCCTCGCCGCCGGGCACGGGCGTGAGGATGTCCAGCAGCGCCTCTCCGACATGGTCGAGATCATGGGTCACGCCATGGCGCAGGGTGACGCGCTGACCTTCTCCCGCGCGGACGCCGAGTTCCACTCGCTGCTCATCCAGGTCGCGGGCAACCGCATGCTGGAGCACCTTTCCGGGATCGTCTCCTCGGCCCTCCAGGTCTCCGGCGGCCCGGTCACGGGCTGTGACCGCCCGACCGACGCGTCCCTGGCGCACCACGCCCGGATCGTCGACGCCCTCGCCGCCGGCGACGGTGCGGCGGCCGAGGCGGCCATGCGGCAGCTGCTCATCGTGCACCCCGAGGTGGAGCGCGTGGTGCCCGCCCCGCGCGAACACTGACGCGCGCGTGGTGGTCGGCGCGGTCGCGGTGCGCCGCGCTCTCGTGGCGCCGCCCGGCCTGGTCGCCGTCTCCCGCCGGACCCCGCAGGATCCTCCAGGGAACCGGCGGGGTCCGGCGGTGCGACGGGGTGCCGGATCTCGCTGAGAAGTGTCTCTCGCAGCCCTGGGTGACCTCCTCTGCCCATGTCTGACCGTTTTTGAGCGCTTACGGGGTGTGACTCGGGCCACGCAGATTGGGCGTAACGCTCGCGGGAACTGCGCGATGACCTAAGAGGTGACAGCCGCGGAAGGGAATACGGACGCCGTTCAAGGCGCTGTGATTCTTCCCGGCCCCAGCCCGCGCCGTCGGCCCATCCCCAAGTCGGCGGTCGTCGGCTCCTGTCCGTACCGGACGGGGCCGGAAGCCGTTTTCCATCGTTCCGAGAGGTTGTTCGTGTCGGCCAGCACATCCCGTACGCTCCCGCCGGAGATCGCCGAGTCCGTCTCTGTCATGGCGCTCATCGAGCGGGGAAAGGCTGAGGGGCAGATCGCCGGCGATGACGTGCGTCGGGCCTTCGAAGCTGACCAGATTCCGGCCACTCAGTGGAAGAACGTACTGCGCAGCCTCAACCAGATCCTCGAGGAAGAGGGTGTGACGCTGATGGTCAGTGCCGCGGAGCCCAAGCGCACCCGAAAGAGCGTCGCAGCGAAGAGTCCGGCCAAGCGCACCGCCACCAAGACGGTCGCCGCGAAGACGGTGACCGCCAAGAAGGCCACCGCCACCGCGACTCCGGCGGCGCCCCTCGCCGACGCTCCCGCCGAGGACGACGCCCAGAGGGCCGCTGCCAAGAAGGCGGCGCCCGCCAAGAAGGCGGTCGCCAAGAAGGTCGCCGCCAAGAAGACGACTGCTGCGGCGGCCAAGAAGACCAGCGCCAAGAAGGACGACGCCGAGCTCGTCGACGACGAGGCCGCCGAGGAGACCCCCGGCAAGACCGGGGACGAGCCCGAGGGCGCCGAGAGCGCCGGCTTCGTGCTCTCCGACGAGGACGAGGACGACGCGCCCGCGCAGCAGGTCGCCGCTGCCGGTGCCACCGCCGACCCCGTCAAGGACTACCTCAAGCAGATCGGCAAGGTCCCCCTCCTCAACGCCGAGCAGGAGGTCGAGCTCGCCAAGCGCATCGAGGCCGGTCTGTTCGCCGAGGACAAGCTGGCCAACGCGGACAAGCTCGCCCCCAAGCTCAAGCGCGAGCTGGAGATCATCGCCGAGGACGGCCGCCGCGCCAAGAACCACCTCCTGGAGGCCAACCTCCGTCTGGTGGTCTCCCTGGCCAAGCGCTACACCGGCCGCGGAATGCTCTTCCTGGACCTCATCCAGGAGGGCAACCTCGGTCTGATCCGCGCGGTCGAGAAGTTCGACTACACCAAGGGCTACAAGTTCTCCACGTACGCCACCTGGTGGATCCGTCAGGCGATCACCCGCGCGATGGCCGACCAGGCCCGCACCATCCGTATCCCGGTGCACATGGTCGAGGTCATCAACAAGCTCGCGCGCGTGCAGCGTCAGATGCTCCAGGACCTGGGCCGCGAGCCCACTCCGGAGGAGCTGGCCAAGGAACTCGACATGACCCCGGAGAAGGTCATCGAGGTCCAGAAGTACGGCCGCGAGCCCATCTCCCTGCACACCCCCCTGGGCGAGGACGGCGACAGCGAGTTCGGTGACCTCATCGAGGACTCCGAGGCCGTCGTCCCGGCCGACGCGGTCAGCTTCACGCTCCTCCAGGAGCAACTGCACTCCGTCCTGGACACCCTGTCCGAGCGCGAGGCCGGTGTGGTCTCGATGCGCTTCGGTCTCACCGACGGTCAGCCGAAGACCCTCGACGAGATCGGCAAGGTGTACGGGGTCACCCGTGAGCGCATCCGCCAGATCGAGTCCAAGACCATGTCGAAGCTGCGCCACCCGTCGCGTTCGCAGGTGCTGCGCGACTACCTCGACTAGGTCGTAGTCGTACTACACGGAAGGCCCGGTTTCCCCTCGGGGGGCCGGGCCTTCGTGCTGGGCCGCGGGTGCGCGGCGCGGCACGCTGGATCACTCTGGGTCTCCGATGACCATCCCAGAGTGAGGAACGTGCATGCGTCGTCCCTTTGCCCGGGCGCTGACCCGGCCGCTGGTCCTGGCGGCTGCCGCGTCCGCCATACCGCTGGTCTCCGCGGCCCCCGTGGCCGCCGACAGCATCGTCGTCGGCGGGTTCCCGGTCGATGTCTCCGAGAGCCCGTGGACGGTGGCGCTGTCCAGTCGTGACCGGTTCGGGGGTACCCGGGCGGGACAGTTCTGCGGAGGCGTCGCCGTGAGTCGGACCACCGTGCTGACCGCGGCCCACTGCATGGGCGACGACGTCCTTGGTACGCCACCGAACCGCGCGAGTGACCTCAAGGTCCTCGCGGGCCGAACGGACCTGCTCTCGGGCAACGGTCAGGCGATCGCCGTACGGGACGTGTGGGTCAATCCGGCCTACGACACCGCCAGCAACGCCGGCGACTTCGCCGTGCTCACCCTCGCCGCACCGCTGCCCCAGAGCTCGGTCATCGGGATGGCGGCGGCGGGTGACAGTGCCTACCAGCCGGGCACGGCCGCCACGGTCTACGGCTGGGGTGATCTCACCGGCGGCGGCGACTATGCGGGCAGCCTGCACGCCGCGCGCGTGCACGTGCTGCCCGACGCCCGCTGCCAGGAGGCCTACCCGGGCACCGCGGACGGCACCTACCTCCCCGAGGCCATGCTGTGCGCCGGAGAGCCCCAGGGGGGCCGTGACGCCTGCCAGGGGGACAGCGGGGGACCGCTGGTCGCGCAGGGCCGGCTGATCGGGCTGGTGTCGTGGGGCAGCGGGTGCGGGCGGGCCGGGAGCCCCGGCGTCTACACCCGGGTGTCCGACGTCCTGCGGACGCTCGGCCGCCACCGCGGCGCACCGGGGCCGCACAAGGGTGCCTGACGGCCTCTGAGGGGCATCCGTGGATACGAGGACGGGCGGCCCCGCTCCTGTGGTTTCAGGAGCGGGGCCGCCCGTCGCCGGCCTGTGCCGGTGCTGGCTCGTCGTGGACGCGAAGTGTCAGCGCTCTTCTTCAGGAGTGCTTGCTGCGGGAGCGGCGGTCAGTCGCTCCGACTCGTCCTGTATCTCAGCGGCGATCTTCTTGAGTTCCGGCTCGAACTTGCGGCCGTGGTGGGCGCAGAAGAGCAGTTCTCCGCCGCTGAGCAGGACGACGCGCAGGTATGCCTGGGCGCCGCAGCGGTCGCAGCGATCGGCGGCCGTCAGCGGGCTCGCGGGGGTCAGAACAGTAGTCACGTCGCCTCTTCTCTAGCTCGACGAGCTGTCGTACCAGGGTCAACATCCAACCAGCCCGAAAACGTTCCCGCTCTGGGCTTTTCCTCGAAAAATTCTTCCGGGGCTGCTGTCTGCTGCCGGTTGGCGGCGAATGTGCCGTATTGCGTGTCTATGTGTCTGTACGGGTTCGCGCTGTGGGTCAGGGGTCGGTCCTCCCGGCTGGGTTGCCGGTTGTTCTTGAGGACGTGCCCGGAGCCTAAATGGTTCATGCCCCGAAGGGAACGTGATATGTACTTCACTCCATCGAGGGATCGAACAGGTATACGACCCTGGACTAGTGTGAGGAGGAGACGAGGGTGGCGTTACAACGGCTCTACCAGGCCTCGGTACCCTCTGAGCGGCAACCGAAGCCGAGCCCTTACCCAAAAGGGCCTCATCTGAAATTCAGCGAGGAGCGAACCGCGTGACCGCCGAAACGTCCGTGCCGTCGACAGCGCTGCTGGCAGGAGCAGACCGGGACGGTTCCAACTACACCGCGCGGCACCTGCTCGTCCTTGAGGGGCTAGAGGCCGTACGCAAGCGCCCGGGCATGTACATCGGGTCGACCGACAGTCGTGGCCTGATGCACTGTCTGTGGGAGATCATCGACAACTCCGTGGACGAGGCCCTGGGGGGCTACTGCGACCACATCGAGGTGATCCTGCACGACGACGCCTCTGTGGAGGTCCGGGACAACGGCCGGGGCATTCCGGTCGACGTCGAGCCCAAGACCGGTCTCTCCGGCGTCGAGGTCGTCATGACCAAGCTGCACGCCGGCGGCAAGTTCGGCGGCGGCTCGTACGCCGCCTCCGGTGGTCTGCACGGCGTGGGTGCCTCCGTGGTGAATGCCCTGTCCGCGCGGCTCGACGTCGAGGTGGACCGCAACGGCAGCGTCCATGCCATCAGCTTCCGGCGCGGTGTGCCCGGCTCCTTCGCCGCCGCCGGTCCCGACGCCGCGTTCGAGCCCGGTGGCATGCGCAAGACCAAGCGGATCCCCAAGACCCGCACCGGCACGCGCGTGCGCTACTGGGCCGACCGCCAGATCTTCCTCAAGGACGCCAAGCTCTCTCTGGAGAACCTGCACCAGCGGGCCCGCCAGACCGCGTTCCTGGTGCCCGGGCTGACCCTCGTCGTCCGCGACGAGTACGGCCTCGGCGAGGGCGGCAGCAAGGGCGAGGAGTCCTTCCGCTTCGACGGCGGCATCAGCGAGTTCTGCGAGTACCTGGCGAGCGACAAGCCGGTCTGTGACGTCCTCCGCCTGTCGGGGCAGGGCACCTTCAAGGAGACGGTGCCCGTCCTGGACGACCACGGCCAGATGACGCCCACCGAGGTCACCCGCGAACTCGGCGTCGACATCGCGCTGCGCTGGGGGACCGGGTACGACACCAACCTCAAGTCGTTCGTCAACATCATCGCCACCCCCAAGGGCGGCACCCACGTCGCAGGCTTCGAGCAGGCCATCGTCAAGACGATGAACGAGGTGGCGCGCGCCAAGAAGCTGCTGCGCGTCGCCGAGGACGACGTCGTCAAGGACGACGCCCTGGAAGGCCTCACCGCGGTCGTCACCGTCCGGCTCGCCGAACCCCAGTTCGAGGGTCAGACCAAGGAGGTGCTCGGTACGTCGGCGGCCCGCCGCATCGTCACCAACGTGGTCACCAAGGAGTTCAAGGACTTCCTGACCTCGACGAAGCGCGACGCGGCGGCCCAGGCCCGCGTGGTCATGGAGAAGGCCGTCGCCGCGGCCCGCACGCGTATCGCGGCCCGCCAGCACAAGGACGCGCAGCGCCGCAAAACGGCCCTGGAGACCTCCTCACTGCCCGCCAAGCTCGCCGACTGCCGCAGCGACGACGTCGAGCGCAGCGAGCTGTTCATCGTCGAGGGAGACTCCGCGCTCGGTACCGCCAAGCTCGCCCGGAACTCCGAGTTCCAGGCGCTGCTGCCGATCCGCGGCAAGATCCTCAACGTCCAGAAGTCGTCGGTCACCGACATGCTGAAGAACGTCGAGTGCGGCGCCATCATCCAGGTCATAGGAGCGGGATCGGGCCGCACCTTCGACATCGACGCGGCCCGCTACGGCAAGATCATCATGATGACCGACGCCGATGTGGACGGCTCCCACATCCGCTGTCTGCTCCTGACCCTGTTCCAGCGCTACATGCGGCCCATGGTCGAGGCCGGCCGCGTGTTCGCCGCGGTGCCGCCGCTGCACCGCGTCGAGCTCGTCCAGCCGAAGAAGGGGCAGGACAAGTACGTCTACACGTACTCGGACCGCGAGCTGCGCGAAAAGCTCCTGGAGTTCCAGAGCAAGGGCGTCCGGTACAAGGACTCCATCCAGCGCTACAAGGGTCTCGGCGAGATGGACGCCGACCAGCTGGCCGAGACGACGATGGACCCCCGCCACCGCACCCTGCGCCGGATCAACCTCTCCGACCTGGACGCGGCCGAGCAGGTCTTCGATCTGCTGATGGGCAACGACGTGGCACCGCGCAAGGAGTTCATCTCCAGCTCGGCCGCGACACTGGACCGGTCGCGCATCGACGCGTGAACGCCGACGTGTGACCGACGGCGCCGGATATCGGCTCCGGTCCCGTTCCGAGCCCCGCCCGGGCCCGGAACCGAGGCACCGGCCGATGCCCGGCGCCGTCGGTCTGCTCCACCCGTGGGTGGAGGCTGGCATGGTCGGCGGATCCACCCACGATCCACCCTGGCGCCGATCTGCCGACCTGCGAATTTCCGTAGCTTCGAAGACGTCGGCAGCGCTCGCCGCCGACATCCCCTTCCGCTCACGGAGGCTCCGATGTCCGGGCTCGTCAACACGTTGGTGATCGTGGCCGTGGTCGCGGTGGTGATCGTGCGCCAGTTCAGCGCCCGCCGGATCGGCACCGACCGGCGCTGGTGGCTCCTCCCCGTGATCCTCGCCGTCGTGGCGCTGCGCGAACCCGGCGTACTCGACGCGCACCACCACACCGAGTCGGCCCTCCTGCTCGGCGTCGAACTGCTCATCGGGCTGGCCACCGGAGCCGGCTGGGCCTGGACCACACGCCTGTGGGTCGAGACGGACGGTTCCGTGTGGAGCAAGAGCACCAAGGCGAGCGGGGGCGTCTGGATCGTCGGGATAGCCCTGCGCGTCGGCCTCATCGCCCTGGGCGCGTTGATCGGTGTGCACCAGAACAGCTCCGCGCTGATGCTCGGTCTCGCGGCAACGCTGCTGGTCCGCTCCGGTGTCCTGGTCTGGCGTGCCCAGTCCTTCACCGGGACGGCCGGATCCGCTCCGGCGTACGGTTTCGGCATGGCGCCGCCCGCCCGGAAGGAGCGCGCGTGACGGAGAACGCGTGGACGCGCTGGCCCTCGCGGGAGGCGCTGAGCCGAGCGGGAATCACACGGTCCCGGCGGTTGCTCGCCTGGGCCGTCCGGCTGCTGGTGATCGGCATGCTGCTGTGGGGCGCCTTCACCGGCGACCACGTCCACGGCTGGGCCCTCGCCGGAGGCGTCGCCGGGATCTTCGTGACCGCGGCCCTCGCCTGGGCCTTCTGGCGCACCACCCTCGCCCACAGACTCTGGCCGTCTGTGGCACTGATCGCGGCGCTCCTTGGGGTCGCGATCGGGGGACAGGCGGCCGGTTTCACAGTCCCGGCCGTCGTGGTCTGGTGCGGTTGCGCCGTCAGCTCGCTTGAGCGGCTGCCCATCGCGGTCGCCCTGCCCGTGACATCGGTATCCCTAGCGACCTATGCCGCGGTCAACGACGACGTATGGCTGACCACCGCGGTCACGACGGGAGGGCTGGCCCTCGCCGGATACACACTCCGCCTCGACGCCGAGGCCCGGGGCAACGCACAGCGGCTGCTCGCCCAGGAACGCATGGCCCGCGCGGCCGAGGCGGAGTCCGCCGCGCTGGCGGAGCGGGCCCGTATAGCCCGGGAGATCCACGACGTGCTGGCCCACAGCCTCTCGGCCCAGCTCGTGCACCTGGAGGCGGCCCGGCTGCTGATCGAGCGGGGCGCCGACCGGGAGACGATTCTCGAACGGGTGGTGGCGGCACGGGGAATGGCCCGCGACGGCCTCGCCGAGACCCGGCAGGCCCTGTCCGCGCTGCGGGGCGAGATGACCCCGCTGGAGGACTTCCTGACCGAGATCGTCGCTACGACCGCCGGTGCAGAGGTCACCGTTACGGGTGACCGGCGGCAGCTCTCGGCCGAGGCCTCGCAGGCCGTGCGCAGGGTCGCCCAGGAGGCCCTGACGAACGTCCGCAAGCATGCCCCGGGCGCCAAGGTGCTGCTTCGGCTGGAGTACGGCGAGCACGAAGTGAGGCTGGATGTACGGGACTCGGGCGGTTCGCCCGGTGAACTGACCGGCGCGGGAGGTGGGTACGGTCTGCTGGGCATGCGGGAACGCGCCGAGCTGCTGGGCGGTTCACTGCGGGCCGAGCCGGAGGAGGAGGGATTCGTGGTGACGCTGAAGGTGCCCGCATGACGGAGGAGGTTGTGAAGAAGCCCGCGCGGGTCGTGGTCGCGGACGACCAGACCGTCGTACGGGAAGGCATCGTGATGCTGCTGGGGCTGCTGCCCGGGATCGAGGTCGTCGGCGCCGCGGGCGACGGGGACGAGGCGGTGCGGCTGGTCGCCGAACTCGCCCCGGACGTGGTCCTGATGGACCTGCGCATGCCCCGTTGTGACGGTGTCGAGGCGACCCGGCGGATCCGTGCGGAGCATCCCGGAACGCAGGTCGTGGTGCTCACGACCTTCGCGGACGACGCGTCACTCTTCCCGGCGTTGCGTGCCGGGGCACGCGGCTACCTCACCAAGGACGCGGGCGGCGACGAGATCGTACGGGCCGTGGAGAGTGTGCTCTCCGGGGACGCGGGCCTGTCGCCGAGCATCCAACGGCGGCTCCTGGAACGCCTGTCCGACCCCGAGCCGCAGCCGTCACCGGGTCCCGCCGAGCCGCCGGACGGGCTCACCGCGCGGGAGGCCGAGGTGCTGGTGCTGATCGCGGAGGGCCTGACCAACCAGGAGATCGCCCGCGAACTGCATGTCTCCACGGCGACCGTGAAGACCCACATCAACAACCTGTTCGCCAAGACGGGACTCAAGGACCGTGCGCAGGCGGTGCGTTACGCCTACGGGAAGGGGCTGGTGCGGCCACCAGCGGGTTGAGTCACCTGATGGGGTGAAGACCCCGGAGAAGAAGAGTCGGGGATCTTCCCGTTCTGTCCATCCTTGGGCATGCAGTCAAGCAACGGCCGTCCCCGCGGTGGCGCGAGTGGTCACGAGAGTCCGGCCGAGAACCACGAAGGTCATGACCTGACCCCCGCCGAGGCATCCGGAAAGGTGAGGTACCACGACCCGTGGTACGACGCACTCGCGTCCGGCTGGGGCGAGTTGGACGGTACGGGGGCGCCCGCTCCCGAGGTGCCGGCCGCACGCAGGGAGGACGATGCACCGGCGCTGCGGGCCGGGGACGTGTATCTCGACGTGCAGCGCAGTGCGGCCTTCCAGGAGGTGCGCAGCCGGTATCTGAGGTTCGTGGTGCCGGGCATGATCGTCTTCCTCACCTGGTACGTGGCGTACGTGGTGGCCGCGACGACCGCGCCCGGGCTGATGGCCCGGCCTGTGGCGGGTGCCGTGAACGTGGGGATGGTCGCGGGGCTCGGGCAGTTCGTCACCACGTTCCTGCTGACCTGGGCGTACGCCCGCCATGCGCGGCTGCGCAGGGACCGGGCCGCGCTCGAACTGCGGTGGGACACCCAGGAACTGACGCGTGGTGTACGAGGCGGTGCTTTGTGACCGGCAATCATCAGACGCTGGCGTTGCTGCTGTTCAGCGGGTTCGTCGCCGTCACCTTGGGGATCACGACCTGGGTGAGCCGCAACCGGCACGGTTCGGCGGAGGAGTTCTACGCGGGCGGGCGGCTCTTCTCCCCGATGGAGAATGGTTTTGCCATCGCGGGTGACTACATGTCGGCCGCCTCCTTCCTCGGCGTCACCGGGCTCATCGCGCTGTACGGCTACGACGGCATGCTGTACGTGGTGGGCTTCCTCGTCGCCTGGCTCGTGGTGCTGTTCCTGGTCGCCGAACTGGTGCGCAACTGCGGACGGTTCACGCTCGCCGACGTGGTCGCCGCGCGGATGAACGAGCGGCCGGTGCGGATCGCGGCGGGAACTTCCTCGGTCACCGTGTCCGTTCTGTATCTGGTGGCACAGATGGTGGGCGCGGGCAGCCTGGTGTCGCTGCTGCTGGGCGGGACCAGCCCGGCCGCGCGGGCGTGGACCGTCATCGGCGTCGGCGCGCTCATGGTGATCTATGTGTCGTTGGGAGGGATGCGGGCCACCACCTGGATCCAGATCGTCAAGGCGGTCCTGCTGCTGAGCAGCACCGTCGCGCTGACGGTGCTGGTCCTGCTGCGCTTCCACGGGAACATCGACCAGTTGCTGCTCACCGCGGCCGACCGCAGCGGTCACGGCCTGGCGTTTCTGGCGCCGGGGCTCAAGTACGGCGGGGACTGGACCGCCCGGTTCGACTTCATCAGCCTGGGCCTGGCGCTCGTGCTGGGGACGGCCGGACTGCCGCACATCCTGTCCCGCTTCTACACCGTGCCGACCGCGCGGGCCGCTCGCCGTTCGGTGATCTGGTCGATCGGGCTCGTCGGCGGTTTCTACCTGATGATGATCGTGCTCGGCTTCGCCGCAGCCGCCGTCGTCGGACCGGAAGCCCTCAAGAAGTCGAACGCGGCGGGGAACACCGCCGTGCCGCTGTTGGCGCTGGACCTGGGCGGCGGCGCCAACTCCACAGGTGGCACAGTCCTGTTCGCGATCGTCGCCGCCGTGGCCTTCGCCACGATCCTCGCGGTGGTCGCCGGCATCACGCTGGCCTCCTCCGCATCCGTGGCCCACGACCTCTACGCGTCGCTGCGACGCCGGCGTGCCAAGCCGTACAGCGAGGTGGCGGTGGCGCGGACGGCAGCCGTCGGCATCGGTGTGATCGCGATTGCGCTGGGCCTACTCGCCAGGGACCTCAACGTCGCCTTCCTGGTGGGCCTCGCTTTCGCCGTCGCCGCCTCCGCGAACCTCCCGGTGCTGCTCTACTCCCTGTTCTGGCGCGGCTTCACCACACGCGGCGCCGTCTGGGCCGTATACGGCGGACTGATCCCCGCGCTGGCCCTCGTACTGCTCTCACCGGTCGTGTCGGGCAGCCCCGAATCACTGTTCCCGGGCGTCGACTTCCAGTTCTTCCCGCTCCAGAACCCCGGCCTCGTCTCGATCCCGCTGGGCTTCCTGGCCGGCTGGCTCGGCACGGTCACCTCGCCGGAGGTCCCGGACGAGGCCAAACACGCGGAGACCGAGGTACGGGCGCTGACGGGGGCGGGGGCCGTGTAGCCGGGGCGTCCGTCGTCGTACGGACGCCGCTGACGGCCGCGCACAGTTGTCGCGCGGCTACGGCGCCCCCCAGGCGTAGCGGTGTTCCGGGCGGCCCGTGTCGCCGTACTTGAGGGAGAGGCGGAGGCGGCCGGCCTGTTCCAGGTGGCGGAGGTAGCGCTGCGCCGTGGAGCGGCTCAGGCCGGTCTCGGCGGCGACCTCGTGGGCCGAGAGCGGGTGGCCGGCGCGGTGCAGGACGCCGCAGATCAGGTCGGTGGTCGGTTCCGATTGGCCGCTCGGCAGACCGGGGGAGGCCGGTGCGGTGGTCGTGCGCAGGGCGCCGAAGATGCGGTCGACCTGCTCCTGGCCGGCGATCCCGCGCCCGCCGACACGGTCGACGGTGCGGCGCAGGGCGGCGTACGAGTCCAGGCGGGTGCGCAGCGCGGCGAACGTGAACGGCTTGACCAGGTAGTGCAGGGCGCCCAGGCGCATCGCCCGCTGCACGGTCGCCACATCGCTGGCCGCCGTGATCATGATGACGTCGGTGGTGTGGCCCTGTTGCCGCATGCGGTGGACGAGTTCGAGACCCGTCTGGTCGGGCAGATAGTGGTCGAGCAGCACCAGGTCGATGGTCCCGCGTTCCACGGTGGCCAGCGCCTGGGCAGCGCTGTGTGCGCGGGCGGTGACCCGGAAACCGGGAACCTTTCCCACGTACTTGGCGTTGATCTCGGCGACGCGGAAGTCGTCGTCCACGACCATGACGTCAATCATTGGGCCTCTTTCCTCAAGGCCAGGCGAGCGTTAAGCCCGTGTTTCGGCTCCGCAGTTGTAGCGCGAGCAAAACGAGCACAACAGGCTCTTGCGAGCAAAAGAACGGCTTGCGCCCAGAAGACTGCTGCTGTGGTCCGGGCCACATCTACGGTCCCGGCCATGAGCGCAGACACCAGCCCCGCCATCGAGCTGCGGGGCGCGAGCAAGACCTTCAGGACCCCGTCGGGGGGTCTGCACACGGCCGTACGGGGGCTTGATCTCACCGTCGGACGTGGCGAGTTCGTGGCGGTCGTGGGCCCCACGGGCTGCGGCAAGTCGACCACGCTGACCCTCGTCAGCGGCCTGGAAGAGCCCTCCGAGGGCGATGTGCTGGTGGCCGGGGAGCCTGTCTCCGGCGTCGGCGACAAGGTCGGCTTCGTCTTCCAGCAGGACGCCACCTTCCCCTGGCGAACAGTCCTGTCCAACGTCATGGCGGGCCCGCGCTTCCGTGGCGTACCGAAGGCGGAGGCCAGGGCGAAGGCGCGTGAGTGGCTGGCCCGGGTCGGGCTCTCCGCCTTCGAGGACCGCTATCCGCACCAGCTCTCCGGCGGTATGCGCAAGCGGGTCGCGCTCGCCGCGACCTTCGTCAACGACCCCGAGATCCTGCTGATGGACGAGCCGTTCTCGGCGCTCGACGTGCAGACCCGGGCGCTGATGTCGGACGAGCTCCTGGAGCTGTGGGAGGGCACCGGCGCCTCGGTCGTCTTCGTCACCCACGACCTGGAGGAGTCCATCGCGCTGGCCGACAAGGTCGTCGTGATGACCGCCGGGCCGGCCACCGTGAAGCAGGTCTTCGACATCGACCTGCCGCGGCCCCGCAAGGTCGAATCCGTGCGCCTGGAGCCGCGGTTCATCGAGATCTACCGCGAGATCTGGGAGTCCCTCGGCGAAGAGGTCCGCATCACGCGGGAGAGGGGTGCGGCCAATGTCGCCTGAGGTCATGCCCGAGGACCGGGTCGTACCGACCGCGGTCGAGCCCGGCAGCAAGACGGACCGCGCCCATTCACGCGCGCGTGCCGCCCGTAAACGCAAGCTCGGTGTCGGGGCGGCGAGAGTGCTGCTCCTGATCGCCGTCCTCGGTCTGTGGGAGGTGCTCTCCCGGGCCAAGGTCATCGATCCGTTCAACTTCTCGATGCCGTCGAAGATCTGGGACCAGATCTACACCTGGGTGATGCACGGGACCGCGCTCGGCTCCCTGGGGGAGCAGATCTGGTTCACGCTCCAGGAGGCGCTGCTGGGCTGGATCATCGGTGTCATCGCCGGTGTGGTGTTCGGTATTGCTTTGGGGCGGATCACGTTGCTCGCCGACATTCTTGGTCCATACATCAAGGTGCTCAACTCCATACCGAGGATCGTCCTCGCCCCGATCTTCGTGATCTGGTTCGGGCTCGGACCGGCCTCCAAGGTCGCGTCGGCCGTCGTACTCGTCTTCTTCCCGGTGTTCTTCAACGCCTTCCAGGGAGCCCGCGAGGTCGACCGCAACCTGGTCGCCAACGCCCGCATCCTCGGCGCCAGCGACCGCAGGGTGACCCTTCAGGTGGTCATCCCGTCCGCCACCTCCTGGATCTTCACCAGCCTCCATGTCAGCTTCGGCTTCGCCCTCATCGGCGCGATCGTCGGCGAGTACATCGGCGCCACCAAGGGCATCGGCCTGCTCGTCGCGCAGTCCCAGGGCACCTTCAACGCGGCCGGTGTGTATGCCGCGATGGTGATCCTCGCGGTCGTCGCCCTCGTCGCCGAAGGGTTCCTCACCTTCGCCGAGAACCGCATCTTCCGCTGGAAGCCGTCGGGCTCCGACAGCTGAACGGCCCCTCCTGGGGCCCCTGTTGAAGAGCCCCCTTCCTCCCCGCACCGCACCCTCACAAGGACGTGAACCGCCATGCGCAAGACCGCCAGATACGCCGCCCTGGCCGCCTCGGGCCTGCTCGCCCTCTCCTCGCTCACCGCCTGTGCCAACGACGCGGCCAGCACCGCCTCCACCGGCTCCGGCGCCAAGGGCGACGGCAAGGGCGAGAAGGTCAAGATCATGGTCGGTGGCCTGGACAAGGTCATCTACCTGCCCGCGATGCTCACCCAGCGGCTCGGCTACTTCGACGCCGAGGGCCTCGACGTCGAGCTGCTGAGCGAACCGGCCGGTGTCCAGGCCGAGACCGCGCTCGTCTCCGGGCAGGTCCAGGGAGCCGTCGGCTTCTACGACCACACGCTCGATCTGCAGGTCAAGGGCAAGTCGGTCGAGTCCGTGGTGCAGTTCTCGCAGGCGCCCGGTGAGGTGGAGGTGGTGTCCACCAAGGCGGCCGGGAAGGTCAAGTCGCCCAAGGACTTCAAGGGCAAGAAGCTCGGTGTGACCGGCCTCGGCTCCTCCACCGACTTCCTCACCAAGTACCTCGCCGTCAAGAACGGCGTCAATGTCAGCGAGTGCACCCCGGTTGCCGTAGGCGCGGGACCGACGTTCGTCGCCGCGCTCCAACAGGGCTCCATCGACGCCGGCATGACGACCGACCCGACCGTCGCGACGATCCTCGACAAGAAGGCCGGCACGATCCTCGTCGACATGCGGACGCCCGAGGGATCGCAGGCGGCGCTCGGTGGGCCGTACCCCTCGTCAAGTCTGTACATGCAGACGGACTGGGTGAACAGCCACAAGTCCACTGTGCAGAAGATGGTCAATGCATTCGTCAAGACGCTCAAATGGATGTCCACCCACAGCGCCACCGAGATCGCCGACAAGATGCCCGCGGACTACTCCCAGGGCAACAAGAACCTCTACGCCACCGCGATCAAGAGCACGCTGCCGATGTTCACCAAGGACGGCGTGATGCCGGCCAACGGTCCGGAGACCGTCGAGAAGGTGCTCAAGGCGTTCAATCCCACCATCAAGAACGCCGACGTGGACCTCGACAAGACGTACACGACCGAGTTCGTGAAGAACGCGACGGGCTGACCGGCCGCGCCCTCAGACGCGGGTCGCCCACACGTAACGGTGTTCCGGGCGGCCCGCGTCGCCGTATTTGAGCGTCAGCCTGGCCCGTCCGGTGCGCTCCAGGAGCTTCAGATAGCGCTGGGCGGTCTGCCGGCTCACCCCGGTGCGGTCGGCGATCTCCTGGGCGGACAGGGGGCCTTCGGCGTTCATCAGGGACTGGCGCACGAGTTCCGCGGTCGTGGGGGAGTGCCCCTTGGGCAGCCCGGGCTCCGACGGCGCGGACAGGGCGCCGAAGATGCGGTCCACCTCGGCCTGTTCGGCCTCGCCACCGCCGTCGAGGGTGCGGCGCAGTTCGGCGTACGCCTCCAGTTTGGCCCGCAGGCCCGCGAAGGCGAACGGCTTCACCAAATACTGCAGCGCGCCCTGCCGCATCGCCGCCTGCACGGTCGTCACGTCCCGGGCCGCCGTCACCATGATGACGTCGCTCTGGTGGCCACGTCGGCGCATCTCCTGGACCACCGCGAGCCCGGTGTCGTCGGGCAGATAGTGGTCCAGCAGCACCAGGTCCAGCCGGGGCAGCGTCTCCAGTCTGTTCAGCGCTTCGGCGGCGCTGTGCGCCTCGGCCGCGACATGGAAGCCCGGCACCTTCTCGACGTAGGCGGCGTTGACCCGTGCGACCCGGGTGTCGTCGTCGACGACCAGGACCTCGATCATCGGGAGTCCTCCTCGGTGACAGGCTCCGCTGGGGCGGTGAGAGCGGGTTCCAGGTCCGGTTCGGTCAGCGCCTCGGGCAGCACGACCACGAACTCCGCGCCCCCGCCGAATGCCTCCGTCACCACCGCGCTGCCGCCCTGCCGTTCGGCGAGCCGACGCACCAGGGAGAGCCCGATTCCACGCTTGCCGTGGGCCGGTGGCTTCTTCGTGGACCATCCCTCCGTGAAGATCAACTCCCGTTGTTCCTCCGGGATTCCGGGTCCCGTGTCCCGCACTCGGAGCACTGCCGTCCGCCCTTCCGTCCGCAATTCGACCTCCACGCGTGCGTGCGGTGTGCCTCCGACGGCGTCGAGCGCGTTGTCCACCAGGTTGCCGACCACCGTGACCAACCCCCGTGGGTCGATCAGCCGGTCGGGCAGCCAGGTGCGGTCGGAGATCCACAGGGCGACGGCCCGCTCGGCCGCGACGGTCGCCTTGCCCACCAACAGGGCGGCGAGCAGGGGGTCCTGGATCTTCTCGGTGACCTGTTCGGCGGTGGCCCGGTGATCGCCGACCACCTCCCCGACGAAGTCCACGGCGTCGTCGTACATCTCCAGTTCGAGCAGCCCCAGGAGAGTGTGCATACGGTTGGCGTGTTCGTGGTCCTGGGCGCGCAGGGCGTCGATCAGGCCGTGTGTCGAGTCCAACTCCCGGCCGAGCTGCTCCAGTTCGGTGCGGTCGCGCAGGGTGGCGACGGCGCCCCCGTCGTCGGTGGGCATCCGGTTCGTGACCAGGACCCGCTGGCCCCGGACGGCGAGCAGATCGGTGCCGGTCACCCGGCCGGCCAGGACGTCGGTCGTACGCCCCTCGCCGAGCGCCTCGTCCAGGGACCGGCCGACCGCCTCGTCACCTATGCCCAGCAGCCGCCGTGCCTCGTCGTTCAGGAGCCGTATGTGGCCCGCGCGGTCCAGGGCGACGACGCCCTCCCGGATGCCGTGCAGCATCGCCTCGCGCTCCGAGAGCAGCGCCGAGATGTCCGAGAAGGCAAGGTCCCGGGTCTGCCGCTGGACCCTCCGGGAGACCAGCCAGGCCGCCAGCGCGCCGACAGCGAGAGCGCCCCCGGCGTACGCCAGCAGCCCCGGGATCGCGCCGATCAACTGTGCGCGCACACCGTCGTACTTGATGCCCACGGAGACGGCCCCGATGATCGTGCCGTCGGCGTCGCGCATGGGCACCTTGCCGCGGGCCGAACGGCCCAGGGTGCCCTTGTCGATCTCCTTGACCTCCTGACCGGCCAGCGGCTGACCGGGAGAGGTCGAGACGAACCGGCCGATCTCGCTCGGAGTCGTGTGCGACCAGCGCACGCCCCGCCAGTCCATCACCACCACGTACTCGGCCTTGGTGGCCTTCCGAATCCGCTCCGCCTCCTTCTGCACGGGCCCGTCCGCGGTCGGAGGGGTGCTCTGGAGGTCCTTGATGATCTGCGGCTGCTGCGCGGTGGTCTGGGCGATGGCCAGGGCGCGGTTCATCGCCTCCTGGTCCAGCTGCTTGCTCAGCGGCGCGAGGAACAGCCCGGTCGCCAGGACCGCGACTCCCGCGGCGATCGCCAGCTGCATCAGCAGCACCTGCGAGAACACCCGCCGCGGCAGCCCGAGGCGACGGCGGCGTGCGAGAGGGGTGGGGCTCATACCCACGAAGGTACGTGTCGGGACAGTGCCTGCCCTAGGGGTGTGGTGCGGATCTCTTGACCAATTCTTGGGGAAAGGAGCCTCCAGGAGAGGGCCGTTTCCCGAGGAAGCCGGTCAGGTGGCCCGGTGCCGGGCGAGTCAGCGCGCCGGCGCCGTCGTCAGCTCGCGCACCGCCACCACGTCCATCCGTGCCGGCGCACCGAGAACCGACGCCCCACAGCTCTCCGGCCGCGGTGGCAGCGAGGCGCCCTGGGCGACGATCACGCGCCAGTGGCGTCCGTCGGTGTGCGCGACCGTCACCTCCCAGCGGGGTGCGCCGCCCTCCGTCCGTACGACACTCAGCGCGTCCGTCGCGTACTCGCCCGTTGCCCTCCGCACGGCCAGCTCCGCCGCCTGTCCGGGCCGCTCCCAGGCCGAGGCACCCCGGCAGCCCTCGACGACCACACGGCCCTCCTGGACGCCCTGCAGGATCTCCTTGACGGCATGGGCCTCGGCGCGCCCGTACGCGTAGCCGTACGGCAGGACGAGCACCGTCGGTGAGAAACGGTGACCACCCAGATGGGTGACCTCCCAGGCGCCCTCGACCCCGGAGGCCGCCAGTTCGGCGGCGAGCGGACGGCCCAGGAGCGCGCAGCAGCGGTCGCGCTTGCCGTTGGTGCAGACGAGCGCGAGCGGATCACCGGTGTGGGCCCGCCCGCCGAGCGCCGAGCCGAACGAGTGCGGGTCACCCGCGCCGAGGGCCGCGAAGTCGAGGTCGAGCAGCTGCCGCGGGTCGGTCGTCGTGGCGCTGTGCAGCCACGCGTTTCCGGGAACGGTGTGGGCCGCGTACACCTGGCGTACCCGTGACGGCGCCGGGTCGGCGTGCCGCCCGGGACGCCGGATGAGCGCGATCCGTACGCCCGTGTTCGTGGCCGCCGTTTCCAGGGCGCCCCCCAGCGCGGGGTCCAGGTGGCTCGAAGTGAGCGCTTTGGCACCCCAAGGACCGGGCTGTTCCAGCAGCAGCCACGTCGTCGCCGTGGCCGCGGTTCCGGAAATGGGCTCGTCGAGGTCCCGAGAGACGGTCGCGCACGTACTCACAGAGGTGAGCCTAACCTGACTTGACTCGGGGCGACTTCCAGCCGGGCCAGTGTCCTACTCCGGTAGTGGTTGAGGCGGTTTCGGGCCGACGTAGTGGCCGCTGGGCCGCATTCGCAGCGGGCGCTCGCCGTACTCCTCCAGGGCGTGTGCGATCCAGCCCGCGGTCCGGGCGACCGCGAAGATCGTCTCGCCCGCGGTGGAGGGCATGCCCGAGGAGGCGGTGAGGACGGCGAGCGCCAGGTCGACGTTGGCGTGCAGCGGGGTGTGGCGGGCCGTGGTGGCGACGATGTCACGGGCCGCGGCGAGGGCGGGCCCGGCGCCGGGCACGTCCTTCAGGAGTGCGAAGAGGGTACGCGCGCGTGGGTCTTCGCCCGGGTAGAGCCGGTGGCCGAGTCCGGGGACACGACGGCCGGCCCGCAGTTCGTCGGCGACCACCGGGGCGGCGCTGCCCCGGTCGAGGACGTCGAGCAGCATCCGGTGCGCCAGGCCGCTGGCCGCTCCGTGCAGCGGGCCTTCGAGGACGCCCAGGCCGGAGGAGACGGCCGCGTAGGCGTGCGCGCGGGCCGAGGCGGCGACCCGCACCGCGAGGGTGGACGCGGCCAGGTCGTGGTCGACGAGCAGGCCAAGTGCCGTGTCCAGGGCGCGCAGTGACGCCTCGTCAGCGGGATGTCCGCTCAGCCGTGCCCAGAGGCGGTGGGCGAGCGGACCCTCGTCGCGGTGGGTGCGCCGCACCGGTGGCAGGGCGGCGACGAGGGTGGGGATGAGGGTGCGTGCAGTGCCGAGCACGGCGTCCTCGGACAGGTCGAAGCGCAGCGGGTCCGCGGTCGCCGCCGAGATGGCCGCGACCCGCAACCGGTCGGTGGGGCCCGCGTGTTCGGGCAGTGCGTCGACGGCGCGGCGGGCGACGGCGACGGCCGCCTTGGGTGCGGTGAACGTGATCCCGGGACGCAACTCGCCGGTCCACAGCCACTCGGCGATCTCTTCGTAGGAGTGGCGCGCGGCCAGCTCGGTCGCGTCGACGCCTCTGAAGAAGTACCGGTCCTTCTCGATGAGCGTGATCCGGGTGCGTACGGACAACTCACCCCCGGAACCCGAACTCCCGTTGCTCTCCCGTCTGTTGCGCCGGGCGAGCGCTTCCACCTCCTTGGCGTCGAAGGTGCTGCCCCGGCCACCGGGCTCGCGCCTGCTGCCCAGCTGTCCGCGACTCACGTACGCGTACACGGTCTCGGGCTTCACGCCGAGCAGCTCGGCGGTCTCCTTGGTGCTCAGCCGTCGTTCGGGGTGACCGGGAGCGGTTTCTTGATCGCGCATGGGAGTCACCGTATCCACTCCTCATTGTATTGATTCAATCAATATTGACAGAGATTGAGTCAATCATGGACATTGAAATCAAGTCCAGGGAGGAAACATGTCCATCAACAGGGCCGCTGCCACTCGTATCGAGGTTCCGCGGGGACTCGCGGGCGTCGTCGTCACCGACACCCGAATCGGTGACGTCCGGGGGACCGAGGGCTTCTACCACTACCGCCAGTACTCCGCCGTCGAACTCGCGCAGACCCGCGGCTTCGAGGACGTCTGGCATCTCCTGGCCAGCGGCGAACTGCCGGACGCCGAACAGAGCGCCGCCTTCGCCGCCGAGACCGCGGCGCTGCGCCGGCTGCCCGACGAGGTGCGGGCCGCGCTGCCCGCCGTCGCGGCGGCGAGCGGGACGTCCGGACCGCTGTCCGGCATGCGTACGGCGCTGTCGCTGCTCGGCGCCGCGAAGGGTTTCCGGCCGGTGTACGACATCGGCGCCGACGCGCGGCGCGCGGACACCCTCGTGGCCTCCGCCGCCGTACCGACGCTGCTGACCGCGCTGTACCGGCTGGGCCGGGGCCTCGACCCCGTGGAGCCGCGCGAGGACCTCTCCTACGCGGCCAACTACCTCTACATGTTGACGGGTTCGGAGCCGGACAAGCAGCAGGCCAGGGCGATCGAGCAATACTTGATCTCAACCATTGACCACGGATTCAATGCATCAACCTTCACCGCGCGGGTCATCGCGTCGACGGGGGCGGATGTGGCGGCCTGCCTGGTCGGGGCCGTGGGGGCGCTCTCGGGCCCGTTGCACGGCGGTGCGCCCAGTCGCGCCCTGGACACCCTGGACGCGATCGGCACCCCGGACCGCATCGACCCCTGGATCCGTGAACGCGTCCTCGCCGGCGACCGCATCATGGGCTTCGGTCACGCGATCTACCGCACGGAGGACCCGCGTTCACGGATGCTGCGTGCGGTCGCCCAGCAGTTCGGCGGGCCCCGGGTCGAGTTCGCGGTCGAGGTCGAACGCCAGGTGGAGGCGATCCTCGCCGAACTCAAGCCGGGCCGCGAACTCCACACGAACGTCGAGTTCTACGCGGGGCTGGTGATGGAACTCTGCGGGCTGCCGCGGGAGATGTTCACGCCCACGTTCGCTGCCGCGCGGGTGGTGGGGTGGGGTGCGAATGTGGTGGAGCAGGCGGAGGACTCGAAGATCATCAGGCCGGTCGCACGGTATGTGGGGGTGGGGGCGCCGGTGGCGGTGCCGGAGGTGGTGTGAGAGGTGCGTGAGGTCCGGCACCGGTCTGGTGCCGGACCCGCAGGGGCGCGCTCGTCGTCACTGTGGACGGGCTGGCCCGCCAAGGCGACGCAGGATCCTGGGTGTGGGGCCAGGGTGCTGACGTACCGGGCCGCTTTCGGGATTCGAACCGAGCTGCGGTGGCGTCTGGGAGTGGTCCGGGGGCTGGCGGTTCCCGCGCTGCCCGACTGCGGTCATGATTGCTGCGACAGCGGCGAGCAAGCCGCTCGCCGAGCCGATAAGCCTTGCTATGGCTTCGAGTTGATCCATGGCGTCACCTATGCATCAGGAATGTCGGCCTTGGCGCGTACGAGCGTCTCGCGGCTGATGACGACAATGCGCTCGTAGTCGGCGCGCGCGGCGTCAGGGGGGAGTTCCTCGTCGAGCGCCGCCGTGGCCTCTGTCCCGATGACGGCGAAGCTCCCGTCACTCAATTCGAAGATGTCCGGGCACGTATCGCCGGACAAGCTGCCTCGTTCGCGTGGGGACGCACCAATTCGGCGCACGATGTTCAAAGAGATCCCTGTCCTTCAGAGGGGGCGGGTGGTAGCCCACCTGGGCGGGGACAGGGTAGCCGTCCATGTTGGCAGGTCCTGACAGGGGGTTCCGGAATGGCATGTCTTGTTGACGGTGTGTCAACTCCGTTTATTCTTCTGGTGGTTCACCGACAACCCACCACTCTTCTGTGTCTGCTTCGTCCAAATCGCGGATCAGGCGGTCCACCATTCGGCCCACCTTGGCCTCGGTCGACTCTGCCTTGAGGCTGGCCCGATGGGGCTGATGGGCATGCCAGTAGTCGCGAAAGTTGGTGTTCTGGCAGATGGTCCGAAGGTGACCGTGCAGTTCCTCCCAGTTGACGATGCCCACGCGGTAGGCGAGTAAGGCGTTGTTGTACAGGGCGTTCGCGAACAGGTACTGCCGCTGCTTGACCGGCGAGTCCGCCTGGACGTTGCTGTACACGGCGGCCAGGTCCGGATCCTCCATGGCTTTGGTCAGGAGGTAGAACTGCAGCCGCTGCTGCTCCGTGAGCATCGCCTGCCTGTCACTCTGCTCCACTTCGGCGACGCGCAGTCGCAGTTCCTCGAACTTGTGCCGCTGCGCTGCGAGCGCCACGAGCACCCCCGCAGCGAAGGCGAGTCCTACGGTGGCGGTGGCGCTGGGCCCTCGCGTCCCGCGGTTCTGTGTGGCCATGTCAACCCCCGAATCAGGCGGCCGTCCGCCGGTTCGTCGGGTGCGGGTTGATGAAGACGGGGACCGGCGAGCGATGGGCGGCGCTTGCCGTCTCCCAGAGTGCCGAGCGGCTCTGATCGGCAGGGAGGCGGAGAGGAGGCGCACGGAGGGAAGCGAGGGTCGCACGAACCGGCGCCTTCCCCAACGTGTGCCCCGCGCGGAGTGCTAACAATCGTTCACTTCGCGGCGATTCTTCCGGCTCGTATCCTGGGGCGGCATTCAACCTCCGTACGTGCACCCGATCGCGATCCGGTGCACGCGTCGGCGTGAAAGAGGTCGCACGTTGAGCCAGCAGAACCCGAGCGCACGCCCGAGCCCGAGCGGGAACGCGGCGCAGGTTCCGAGTCCCCGGCAGATCCCCGTCGTCGTACTCGCCGGATTCCTCGGCTCCGGCAAGACGACCCTGCTCAACCACCTCCTGCACCGCAGCGGAGGCAGCCGTATCGGCGCCATCGTCAACGACTTCGGGGCGATCGAGATCGACGCCCTTGCCGTGGCCGGTGCCCTCGGCGACTCGACCGTCTCGCTCGGCAACGGGTGCCTGTGCTGTGCCGTCGACGCCAGTGAACTCGACGTATACCTGGAGCGGCTCGCCCGGCCGTCCACCGGTATCGACGTCATCGTCATCGAGGCCAGCGGACTCGCCGAACCGGAGGAACTGGTGCGCATGCTGCTCGCCAGTGAGCATCCGGGGATCGTCTACGGCGGACTCGTCGAGGTCGTCGACGCCGCCGAGTTCGACGACACGCGCGCGAAGCACCCCGAGATCGACCGGCATCTCTCCCTCGCCGACCTGGTCGTCGTCAACAAGCTCGACCGGGCGGTCGACGCCCCGCGCGTCCTCGGACTCGTCCGCTCCCTCACCGACCGGGCCGCCGTGGTGCCCGCCACCTACGGCCGTGTCGACCCGGAGTTCCTCTTCGACTGCCGGCCCAGTGAGGAGCGCGTCGGGCAGCTGACCTTCGACGACCTGCACGAGCACACCGGCGACGAGCACGAGCATGCAGACCATCTGCACACCGCCTACGACAGCCTCTCCTTCGCCTCCGACGTGCCCATGGACCCGCGCGGGCTGATGGCGTTCCTGGACCGCAGGCCCGAGGGGCTCTACCGGATCAAGGGGTACGTCGACTTCGGCGCCCACGATCCCCGCAACCGGTACGCCGTACACGCCGTAGGACGCTTCCTGCGGTTCTATCCCGAGCCCTGGGCGAACGGGGACGCCCGGCTGACGCAGCTCGTGCTGATCGGCAGCGGTCTCGATCCGGCCGCACTCGGCAAGGAGTTGGAGGCGTGCGAGGACGGCGACGCCCCACACGCCGACGAGCACGGCATGTGGGGCGTCCTGCGCTACGTACAGGAACCGGACCAGGAACCGGACCAGGAACCGGAATTCGAGCCGGAGTTGGAGCTGTAGGCCCGACGGGCTACACCGGGCCCGCCACCACCGACACCGTCTTCGGCAGGGACACGCCCGAGCCGTCGCGGCGCGGGTCCATCTCCGGGAGCTCGGCCGGGGTGCCGTCCCGTTGCGCGGCCTTCGCCGGTACGGCGCCCGCCCAGGCCAGGGACAGACAGTCCTCGCCCCTCAGGAAGCGCTGGCAGCGGACGCCGCCGGTGGCGCGGCCCTTGCGGGGGTACTGGTCGAACGGGGTCAGCTTCGCCGTCGTCTGGACCGAGTCGTCCAGGGTGCCGCGCGAGCCCGCGATCGTGAACACCGCGGCGTCCACGGCGGGGTCGACGGCGGTGAAGGAGATGACCTTCGCGCCCTCAGCGAGTTTGATGCCCGCCATGCCGCCGGCCGGGCGACCCTGGGGGCGGACCTGGGAGGCCTGGTAGCGCAGGAGTTGGGCGTCGTCCGTGATGAAGACGAGGTCCTCCTCGCCGGTGCGCAGCTCGATCGCGCCGACGATCCGGTCGCCGTCCTTGAGCGTGATGACCTCCAACTCCTCCTTGTTCGTCGGGTAGTCGGGGACCACACGCTTGACGACGCCCTGCTCCGTGCCGATGGCCAGACCCGGGGAGGACTCGTCGAGGGTCGTCAGACAGATGACCGACTCGCCCTCCTCCAGGGAGACGAACTCCGTGACCGCCGCACCACCGGAGAGGTTCGGCGCGGACGCCGTCTCCGGGAGCTGCGGGAGGTCGACGACGTTGATGCGCAGCAGCCGGCCGGCCGAGGTGACCGCGCCCAGCTCGCCGCGGGCGGTGGCCGGCACCGCCGAGACGATCACGTCGTGCTTGACGCGCCGGGCCTCGGCGTCCTCCGGGAAGGGCTCGCCGTTCGCCGTACGGGCCAGCAGGCCCGTCGAGGAGAGCAGCACCCGGCACGGGTCGTCGGCTACCTGGAGCGGCACGGTGGCGGCAGGTGCGCCCGCCGACTCCAGCAGGACCGTACGCCGGTCGGTGCTGAACTTCTTCGCCACCGCGGCCAGTTCGGTCGAGACCAGCTTCCGCAGCTCGGTGTCCGACTCCAGGATGCGGGTCAGCTCGGCGATCTCCGCGCTGAGGCGCTCCATCTCCGACTCCAGCTCGATCCGGTCGAACCGGGTGAGCCGACGCAGCGGCGTGTCCAGGATGTACTGCGTCTGGATGTCCGACAGCGAGAAGCGCTCCATCAGGCTCTGCTTCGCCTGCGCGGAGTTGTCGCTGGAGCGGATGATCCGGATGACCTCGTCGATGTCGACGAGCGCGGTGAGCAGGCCCTCGACCAGGTGGAGGCGGTCGCGCCGCTTGGTGCGGCGGAACTCGCTGCGCCGCCTTACGACGTTGAAGCGGTGGTCGAGATAGACCTCCAGGAGCTCCTTGAGGCCCAGCGTGAGGGGCTGGCCGTCGACCAGCGCCACGTTGTTGATGCCGAAGGACTCCTCCATCGGCGTCAGCTTGAAGAGCTGCTCCAGGACCGCTTCCGGGACGAAGCCGTTCTTGATCTCGATGACCAGGCGCAGGCCGTGCGCGCGGTCGGTGAGGTCCTTGACGTCGGCGATGCCCTGCAGTTTCTTCGCGCCGACCAGGTCCTTGATCTTGGCGATCACCTTCTCCGGGCCCACGGTGAAGGGCAGTTCGGTGACGACCAGGCCCTTACGGCGCGGCGTGACGTCGTCCACCGTCACCGTGGCGCGGATCTTGAAGGTGCCGCGGCCCGTCTCGTACGCGTCCCGGATGCCGGTCAGGCCGACGATCCGGCCGCCCGTGGGCAGGTCGGGGCCGGGGACGTGACGCATCAGGGTGTCCAGGTCCGCGTTCGGGTAGCGGATCAAGTGGCGGGCTGCCGCGATGACTTCGCCCAGGTTGTGCGGCGGCATGTTGGTGGCCATGCCGACGGCGATGCCCGACGAGCCGTTCACCAGGAGGTTCGGGAAGGCGGCGGGCAGGGCCACCGGCTCCCGCTCCTGGCCGTCGTAGTTCGGGGCGAAGTCGACCGTGTCCTCGTCGATCGACTCGGTCATCAGGTTCGCGGCCTCGGACGGCCGGCACTCGGTGTACCGCATGGCGGCGGGCGGGTCGTCGTTGCCCAGCGAGCCGAAGTTGCCGTGGCCGTCGGCCAGGGGGACGCGCATGGAGAAGGGCTGGGCCATGCGCACCAGGGCGTCGTAGATCGACGCGTCGCCGTGCGGGTGCAGCTTGCCCATGACGTCGCCGACGACACGCGCGCACTTCACATAGCCGCGGTCGGGGCGCAGGCCCATCTCGTCCATCTGGTAGACGATCCGTCGGTGGACCGGCTTCAGGCCGTCCCGGGCGTCCGGCAGGGCGCGGGAGTAGATGACCGAGTACGCGTACTCAAGGTAGGAGCCCTGCATCTCGTCGACGACGTCGATGTCGAGGATCCGCTCCTCGAACGAGTCGTCGGGCGGCGGGGTCTTCGTGCTGCGGCGGGCCATCGCTGCCGGCTCCTCTTTTCTGGTCGCTCGCCTGGGGGTCGCTCCCCTTCGGCTCACTCTTGCTGAAGCGTGAACGGGGTCTTGACGTGAACCATTGTGGACCGCGGCACTGACAACGCGGACCAGGACCCGGCGTTGGCCGCTCGGCTCCGTCACCGACGGCTGCCGCGTGGGTCCACGTGTGCGACTGCCCGCAGGCTACGCGATCTCGCTCTCGGCGTACGTCCGCCGGGAACTTCACCGACCGTCCGCACGCTTGCATACAGTGGCGGGACGAGCAGGATTTCTGCGGTTCCAGCCAGATAATCCGCGATCGAAGGGACGTACATGCCCATGGGTCACACGGCCACCGCCGAGGCAGGATCCGGCGGTCTGACAGCGACCGAACACCGTTTGGCCAACGGTCTGCGTGTGGTGCTCTCCGAGGACCACCTGACCCCGGTCGCGGCGGTGTGCCTCTGGTACGACGTCGGTTCCCGCCACGAGGTCAAGGGGCGTACCGGCCTGGCTCACCTCTTCGAGCACCTGATGTTCCAGGGCTCCGGACAGGTGAAGGGCAACGGCCACTTCGAACTGGTGCAGGGCGCGGGCGGTTCGCTCAACGGCACCACCAGTTTCGAGCGCACCAACTACTTCGAGACCATGCCCACCCACCAGTTGGAGCTCGCCCTCTGGCTCGAAGCCGACCGCATGGGCTCCCTGTTGGCCGCCCTGGACGAAGAGTCCATGGAGAACCAGCGGGACGTCGTCAAGAACGAACGCCGCCAGCGCTACGACAACGTGCCCTACGGGACGGCGTTCGAGAAGCTGACCGCCCTCGCCTACCCGGAGGGCCACCCCTACCACCACACGCCCATCGGCTCGATGGCGGACCTGGACGCGGCCACCCTGGAGGACGCGCGCGCGTTCTTCCGCACCTACTACGCGCCCAACAACGCCGTCCTGTCCGTGGTCGGCGACATCGACCCCGAGCAGACGCTCGCCTGGGTCGAGAAGTACTTCGGGTCCATCGCCGCGCACGACGGCAAGCCGACGCCCCGCGACGGCACACTGCCCGACACGATGGGCGGGGAGCTGCGCGAGGTCGTCGTCGAGGAGGTCCCGGCCCGCGCCCTGATGTGCGCCTACCGGCTCCCGGAGGACGGCACGCGCGCGTCCGACGCGGCCGACCTCGCCCTCACCATCCTCGGCGGCGGCGAGTCCTCGCTCCTCTACAACCGCCTCGTACGACGCGACCGTACGGCCGTCGCGGCCGGCTTCGGGCTGCTGCGGCTGGCCGGAGCGCCCTCCCTGGGATGGCTGGACGTCAAGACGTCCGGTGACGTCGAGGTGCCCGTCATCGAGGCCGCCATCGACGAGGAGCTCGCCCGGTTCGCCGCTGAGGGCCCCACGGCCGAGGAAATGGAGCGCGCCCAGGCCCAGTTGGAGCGCGAGTGGCTGGACCGGCTCGGCACGGTCGCGGGCCGCGCCGACGAACTGTGCCGCTACACCGTCCTGTTCGGCGACCCGCAGCTCGCCCTGACCGCCGTGCAGCGCGTCCTGGACGTGACGGCGGAGGAGGTCCAGGAGGTCGCCAAGGCGCGCCTGCGCCCCGACAACCGCGCGGTGCTCGTCTACGAGCCGATCGCGGACGAGGATGCCGGCGACGACACCGACGAAGAAGCAGCGGCCGAGGCCGGCGACGAGAACGAGGAGGCGGCCAAGTGACCGAGCTCGCCACGATGGAATTCCACCCGCAGCCCCAGGCCGGCGAGGCCCGGCCGTGGGCCTTCCCGGCGCCCGAGCGCGGGACGCTCGGCAACGGCCTGACCGTCCTGCGCTGCCACCGGCCCGGCCAGCAGGTCGTCGCTGTCGAGGTGCTCCTCGACGCGCCCCTGGAGGCCGAACCGGCTGGCCTGGACGGCGTCGCCACGATCACCGCGCGTGCCTTCTCCGAGGGCACCGACAAGCACTCCGCCGAGGAGTTCGCCGCCGAGCTGGAGCGCTCCGGTGCCACCCTCGACGCCCACGCCGACCACCCCGGGCTGCGCCTGAGCCTGGAGGTCCCGGCCTCGCGCCTGGCCAAGGGCCTCGGCCTGCTGTCGGACGCCCTCAGGGCGCCCGCCTTCGCCGACAGCGAGGTCGAGCGGCTGGTCCGCAACCGCCTCGACGAGATCCCGCACGAGACGGCCAACCCGTCCCGCCGCGCGGCCAAGGAGCTCTCCAAGGAGCTGTTCCCGGCGAACTCGCGCATGTCGCGCCCGCGCCAGGGCACCGAGGAGACCGTCCAGAAGATCGACTCCGGGGCCGTACGCGCCTTCTACGACCGGCACGTCCGCCCCGCGACGGCCACCGTCGTGGTCGTCGGCGACCTCACCGGCATCGACCTGGACGCGCTGCTCGCCGACACCCTGGGCTCGTGGACGGGTTCCAGCGCCCAGCCGCGTCCCGTGCCGTCGGTCACCGCCGACGACACCGGGCGGGTCGTGATCGTGCACCGGCCCGGCGCCGTCCAGACGCAGCTGCTCATCGGCCGTGTCGGAGCCGACCGGCACGACCGCGTGTGGCCTGCGCAGGTGCTCGGCACGTACTGCCTCGGCGGCACCCTCACCTCCCGCCTGGACCGCGTCCTGCGCGAGGAGAAGGGCTACACCTACGGTGTGCGGGCCTTCGGCCAGGTGCTGCGTTCGGCACCCGACGGCACGGGCGTCTCGATGCTCGCCATCAGCGGCTCCGTGGACACCCCGAACACGGGCCCCGCACTTGACGACCTGTGGACGGTGCTCCGCAAGCTCGCCGAGGGCGGACTCACCGACGCCGAGCGCGACATCGCCGTACAGAACCTCGTCGGGGTGGCGCCGCTCAAGTACGAGACCGCGGCGGCCGTGGCGAGCACGCTGGCCGACCAGGTCGAGCAGCACCTGCCCGACGACTACCAGGCGACGCTGTACCGGCAGCTCGCCGCGACCGGCACCGTGGAGGCCACCGCGGCGGTCGTGAACGCCTTCCCGGTGGACCGTCTGGTGACGATCCTGGTCGGCGACGCGGAGCAGATCAAGGAGCCCGTCGAGGCCCTCGGCATCGGCGAAGTGACCGTCGTTCCGGCGGAGTAGACGCAGCAGCGCCACGCGCGCGTGGGGGAGCCCTGGTGACGGAAGCGCCACCAGGGCTCCCTATTGTCCGAATTGGGGGAGAGGTTGCCTGTCTGCCCTGTGGCGTGCGCTACAAAAACCGTGATCCGTTTGGGGATTGAAAGTGGCCCCCCTTAGCGTCGGTCCGGCTGTCCGTCAGGCACCGCGCCGCACTCGCGGCACCGGACAGTCATCGCCGAGTCCCCGTACGGCGCGAGCCAGGGGAGCCGGGGACCCACATGAGTCCCTGGGGTGAATCGGACACCCGCGCGCAGAGCGAGGGAGTCCGTAGGAGACCTTCCTGCTCCGAACCCGTCAGCTAACCCGGTAGGCGAGAAGGAAGGAAAGGACCAGCCACTTCATGGCGTTCACCCGCGCCACCGGGAAGCACCGTCGCCCGAGCCGGACCCACCGCACCACCGTTCGCGCCGCGAGTGTCGCGGCTCTCGCCACCTCCGGCGTCGTAGGCACCCTGGCCGCCGCCCCGGCGTTCGCCGCGGAGCCCACCCCCGAACAGACCGGCCTCACCCCTGTCGTCGCCATGGGCGATGCCGTGGCCGAGAAGATCGACGCCCAGGCCGTCGCCCAGCAGCAGGCCGCCGCCGAGACGCTGGCCGAGGAGACCGCCCGCGCCAAGGCCGCCGCCCAGGCCGAGGCGGCCCGTGAGGCCCAGGCGCGCGCCGCCCGCGAGGCCGAGCGCAAGAGGCTCAACACCTTCGTCGCGCCGGTCGCCAACTCCTATGTGTCCACCGGCTACAAGACCGGTGGCTCGCTGTGGTCCTCCGGCACCCACACGGGCATCGACTTCCACGCCTCGACCGGCACCAGCGTCCACGCGGTGGGCTCCGGCACCGTCGTCGAGGCCGGCTGGGGCGGCTCGTACGGCAACGAGGTCGTGATCAAGATGGCCGACGGCATGTACACCATGTACGGCCACCTGTCGTCCATCGGTGTCTCGGTCGGCCAGAAGGTCACCCCGGGTCAGCAGATCGGCCTCTCCGGGGCGACCGGCAACGTCACCGGACCGCACCTCCACTTCGAGGCCCGCACGACCGCCGAGTACGGCTCCGACGTCGACCCCGTCGCCTACCTCCGCAAGCACGGCGTGAACGTCTGACGACGCAGCGCCGCACTTCCCGAAGCCCTGGCCCGCCGGCCGGGGCTTTCGGCGTTTCCGGAGCCCTCCTGTCCAAAAAATATCCATGGATTCCGGCCCGCCATCGGAAATTCCCGCTGATTGCAATAGAGTCACGGAACACACGTCAATCGTCGACGTTTCACGGGGATTAAGGCGGAGGTCGGACATGCGTATTCCGGCGCACTCGGTATGCACGGCGATCCGGGACGACATCGTCGCCGGTGTCTACGAGCGCGGCGGCCGGCTCACGGAGGAACTCCTCGCGCGCCGGTACGGCGTCTCGCGCGTGCCCGTGCGGGAGGCCCTGCGCACGCTGGAGGCGGAGGGGTTCGTGGTGACCCGGCGGCACGCGGGCGCGTGCGTCGCGGAACCGACCGAGCAGGAGGCCGCCGACCTGCTGGAGATGCGGATGCTGCTGGAGCCGCTCGGTGCCTCGCGGGCCGCCCAGCGGCGCACCGAGGCCCACCTCAAGGTGTTGCGCGGACTCGTCAGGCTGGGCCAGGAGCGGGCCAGGAGGGGCAACAGCGAGGATCTGCGCTCCCTGGGCAGCTGGTTCCACGAGACGCTGGCCCAGGCCTCCGGAAGCCCCGCTCTGACCTCGATGCTGACCCAGCTGCGGCACAAGATCGCCTGGATGTACGCGGTCGAGGCGCCGGCCAACCCCGTGGAGTCCTGGGCGGAGCACGGGGCCATCGTGGACGCCGTGGCGCGCGGCGACGCCGAGCGCGCGCGGGCGATCACGGCCCTGCACACCGAGCGCGCGGGCACCGCGCACCGGCTGCGCTTTCCCGGCGGCGCGAACGGCACGGACCGTGTGAGGACTTCGCAACCTCCCGTAAACATGTCGGGTCTCCGGCATTAACACGGGCGCCGTATACAAAGAGGAGATAATTCGCGGGGGATTATTTCTGCTGCCCGCAAGTGGAATTGCGAAGGGCTCGCCCGGTAATTCGGGCGAGCCCTTCGTGGGTGCGGTACATCGTTTTTACGGCGAAAGCACCGCAACCATCAATTGCGGGTTGCTCAGACGGTCTCGGGGAGTTCCTCAAGGCCCTCCGCGACCAGCTTCGCCAGCCGGTCGAGGGCCGCGTCCGCGCCCTCGGCGTCCGACGCGAGGACGATCTCCTCGCCGCCCTGGGCGCCCAGGCCCAGAACCGCGAGCATGGAGGCCGCGTTGACGGGGTTGCCGTCGGCCTTGGCGATCGTCACGGGGATACCTGCGGCCGTGGTGGCCCGGACGAAGATGGAGGCGGGACGGGCGTGAAGGCCCTCCGCCCAGCCGACGTTGACGCGGCGCTCAGCCATGTGATGCTGCCCTTCAGAGTCTCAGGGTTGTCTAGACCAGTTTCCCACACGTGAAGCGCGCCCGGGCCGGCCTCGCGGACCGTCCGGGGAGGGGTGTGGGACCGCGGCCTCGGCCCCACTTCCCCTCGTCTCCTCGCTGCATTCACCCACAGACTGCCTCGCGCCGTTGTCAGACGCGAGCCGTACGCTGGGCCCCATGCAGCAGACCTCGTCGGACCGGCACGAGTACCCCGCCCACTGGGAAGCCGACGTCGTGCTGCGCGACGGCGGTACGGCGCGCGTCAGGCCCATCACCGTCGACGACGCCGATCGCCTGGTCAGCTTCTACGAGCAGGTCTCCGACGAGTCGAAGTACTACCGCTTCTTCGCGCCGTATCCTCGCCTGTCCGCCAAGGATGTCCACCGCTTCACGCACCACGACTTTGTGGACCGGGTGGGACTCGCGGCCACGGTCGGCGGCGAGTTCATCGCCACCGTACGCTATGACCGCATTAGTGCCGACGGGCGTTCCGCCTCCGCCCCCGCGGACGAGGCCGAGGTCGCCTTCCTGGTGCAGGACGCGCACCAGGGCAGAGGCGTCGCCTCCGCCCTCCTGGAACACATCGCGGCCGTCGCCCGCGAGCGCGGCATCCGCCGGTTCGCCGCCGAGGTGCTGCCCGCCAACAACAAGATGATCAAGGTGTTCACGGACGCCGGCTACACCCAGAAGCGCAGCTTCGAGGACGGCGTCGTACGCCTGGAGTTTGACCTCGAACCCACCGACAGGTCCCTCGCCGTGCAGCGCGCGCGAGAACAGCGCGCCGAAGCACGGTCCGTACGACGGCTGCTGGTGCCCGGCTCGGTCGCCGTCGTCGGCGTCGGACGTACCCCCGGAGGGGTGGGCCGCAGCGTTCTCGACAACATCAGGGACGCCGGTTTCACCGGCGGCCTGTACGCCGTCAACAAGGCTTTCCCCGAAGGGCAGAAGGAACTCGACGGGGTGCCGGCCCACCGGTCGGTGCGCGACATCGAGGGCCCCGTCGACCTCGCGGTCGTCGCCGTCCCGGTCGAGCACGTTTCCCAGGTCGTCACCGAGTGCGGTGAGCACGGGGTGCAGGGGCTCGTCGTGGTCACCGCCGGTTACGCCGAGAGCGGCTCCGAGGGACGCGAGCGCCAGCGCGAACTCGTCCGGCACGCGCGCACGTACGGGATGCGGATCATCGGGCCCAACGCCTTCGGGGTCATCAACACCGCAGCCGACGTACGGCTGAACGCGTCCCTCGCCCCCGAGATGCCCCGCCCCGGACGCATCGGACTGTTCGCGCAGTCCGGCGCCATCGGCATCGCCCTGCTCTCCCGGCTGCACCGACGTGGTGGCGGCGTCACCGGAGTCACCGGGGTCTCCACGTTCGTGTCGTCCGGCAACCGCGCGGACGTGTCCGGCAACGACGTCCTCCAGTACTGGTACGACGATCCGGACACCGATGTCGCCCTCATGTACCTGGAGTCCATCGGCAACCCCCGCAAGTTCACCCGCCTCGCCCGGCGCACCGCGGCGGCGAAGCCGCTGGTCGTGGTCCAGGGCGCCGGATCCGCCCCCCAGGGTCACGCCGTACGCGCGACGCGCCTGCCGCACGCGACGGTGTCCGCGCTGCTGCGGCAGGCCGGCGTGATCCGCGTCGAGACGATCACCGAACTGGTCGACACGGGGCTGCTGCTCGCGCGCCAGCCGCTGCCCGGCGGAGCACGGGTGGCGATCCTCGGGAACTCCGAGTCACTGGGACTGCTGACGTACGACGCGTGCCTCTCCGAGGGGCTGCGCCCGCTCGCCCCGCTGGATCTGACCACGGCGGCAACGGCGACGGACTTCCATCGGGCGCTGTCGGAGGCGTTGGCCGACAAGGCGTGCGACGCGGTCGTGGTGACCGCGATACCGGCGGTGGGGGAGGGACCGGCGGAGGACGCGGCGCTGGCCGAGGCCCTGCGGTCGGCGGCGGAGACCGTCCCCGGGAAGCCTGTGCTGGTGGTGCACGTGGAGCTCGGGGGGCTTGCGGCGGCGCTGTCGGCGGCGACCAGTACGGCACCGCGGGCCGTTTCGAGGCGGGAGGACTCCCAGCGCTCCGAGGAGCGACCGCCCAGCGCGGCGCAGGCCCCCGAAGGCGTCGGCCTCATCCCCGCCTACCCCGCCGCCGAACGCGCGGTCCGCGCCCTCGCCGAAGCCGTGAAGTACGCCCAGTGGCGGCGCGAGTCCGTCGACCCCGGCCGGGTGCCCGAGTACGAGGACATCGATGAGAAGGGGGCCGCCGGACTGATCGGCGGGCTCCTCGCGCGCGGGCAGGGCCTCACGCTCGGCAGCGACGAGACCTGCGAACTGCTCGGCATGTACGGAGTGGACGTCCACCGCGCGCTGCCCGCGCCCACCCCCGATGCCGCCGCCGATGCCGCCCGCACCCTCGGCTACCCGGTCGCCCTCAAGGCCACCGCCCCGCACCTGCGACACCGCGCCGACCTGGGCGGCGTACGACTGGATCTCGCCGACGAGGACCAACTGCGGCGGGCCTACGCCGAGTTGGGCGAGCTGTTCGGCAGGCCGGAGGAGCTGCGGCCGGTGGTGCAGCGGATGGCGCCGCGCGGGGTCGACACCGTCGTACGGGCCGTCATCGATCCGGCGGCGGGGGCCGTACTGTCGTTCGGGCTCGCCGGAGCCGCCTCGCAGCTGCTCGGGGACACCGCGCACCGGCTGATACCGGTCACGGACCGGGAGGCCGGTTCGCTGATCCGGTCGATCCGGACGGCACCCCTCCTTTTCGGCTGGCGCGGATCGACACCGGTGGACACGCCTGCCCTGGAGGAGCTGCTGCTGCGGGTGTCGCGGCTGGTGGACGACCATCCCGAGGTGGTCGCGGTGACCCTGGAGCCGGTCGTCGTCGCCGCGCACGGACTGAGCGTGCTCGGCGCCTCCGTCCGCCTGGCCCCACCGCCGGTCCGCGACGACCTCGGCCCGAGGACGCTTCCCGTCTACTGAGGACGCTTCCCGTGGACTGTTGCGCGCTTCCCGTGCTGATCCCGGGTACTGAGACGGCTGTGACAAGACCGTGCTCGGCGGTGCCTCGCAGTCAGTGGGCCACCGTAGGATGGACGTCATGGCCAAGACCAGTACGACGACCCAGGGGCTGCGTGCGGCGATCGAGCGCAGCGGCTACTACCCGGCCCTCGTGGCCGAGGCGGTGGAGGCCGCCGTGGGCGGCGAGCCGATCCGGTCGTTCCTGGTCCACCAGGAGACCACGTTCGACCAGAACGAGGTGCGCCGGCATGTGACCGTGCTCGTCCTCACCGGCAACCGCTTCATCGTCAGCCACACCGACGAGCAGGCCGCCGACGGCACCTCCCCGACGCCGTACGCCACGACATCCACGGAGTCCGTGAAGATCGGCCGGATCTCGTCGGTGGTGCTCAGCCGCGTGGTCGCCAACCCGGAGTCGTACAAGCCGGGCACACCGCCCCGCGAGGTCGTGCTGACCATCGGCTGGGGTGCCGTCTCCCGGATCGACCTGGAGCCGGCCGCCTGCGGCGACCCCAACTGCGAGGCCGACCACGGCTACACGGGCAACTCGACGGCGGACGACCTGAGCCTGCGCGTCAGCGAGGCCGGCGACGGCCCGGAGACGGTGCAGCAGACCCTCGCCTTCGCGCAGGCGCTCTCCGAGGCGACCGCGGACGTACCCCGCTGATGGCGCAGCCCGCAACCTGGGACCACCCCGAACCCCTCGCCGTAGCCTCCGCACCCGTCCCCGAGTACGGCACCGGCTCCCTCGCCGACCTGCTGCCCACGCTGGCCGCCGGCATGGGAGTACCCGGTACGACCGCCGCGATCCCGGAGCTGACCGCGGCCGACCGCAACTGCGTCTTCCTGGTCGACGGCCTCGGCTGGGAGCAGATCAAGGACCACGCCGACGAGGCGCCGTACCTGCACGCGCTCCTCGGCAGCTCGCGCGGCGGCACGGGACGCCCGCTCACTGCCGGCTACCCGGCGACCACCGCGACCTCGCTGGCCTCCGTGGGCACCGGCCTGCCGCCCGGCGCGCACGGCCTGCCCGGCTACACCGTGCGCAACCCGGACACCGGCGCGCTGATGAACCAGCTGCGCTGGCAGCCGTGGACCGAGCCGAAGTCCTGGCAGCCGTACCCCACGATCTTCCAACTCGCCCAGGACGCGGGCGTGCACGCCGCCCAGGTGTCGTCCCCGACCTTCCAGAACACCCCGCTGACGAAGGTCGCGCTCAGTGGCGGAACGTTCCTCGGGCGGCTGACCGGCGAGGAGCGCATGGACCTCGCGGCCGAGCAACTGGCCGCCGGGGACCGCTCCCTGGTGTACACGTACTACGCCGAACTCGACGGCGCGGGCCACCGCTACGGCGTCGCCTCCGACACCTGGCGCGGTCAACTCATGTACGTCGACCGGCTCGTCCAGCGCCTGGCCGAGCAACTGCCGCCGCGCAGCGCGCTGTACGTCACCGCCGACCACGGCATGATCGACGTGCCCTTCGACGAGGAGCACCGCATCGACTTCGACGCGGACTGGGAGTTGCGCGCCGGGGTCGCCCTGCTCGGCGGCGAGGGCCGCGCACGCCATGTCTACGCGGTACGCGGCGCCGAGAACGACGTACTGACCTGCTGGCGCGAGGTGCTCGGCGAACAGTTCTGGGTGGCGTCGCGGGACGAGGCGATCACGGCGGGCTGGTTCGGCCCGACGATCGACCGGCGCGTCTACGACCGTCTCGGCGACGTGATCGTGGCGGCCCGGGACGACGTCCTGGTCATCGCGTCCGAGCGGGAGCCGAAGGAGTCGGCGATGGTCGGCAACCACGGTTCCATGACCCCTGCCGAACAGCTGGTCCCCCTGCTCGAAGTACGCTCCTGAAGCCCACCCTCTGCCCTCTCCGCCGAAAGGTGCTCAACTTCCCATGCCCGAGCTGGTGTTCTTCTCCGGAACGATGGACTGCGGGAAGTCGACCCTGGCGCTCCAGATCGAGCACAACCGCTCGGCGCGCGGCCTGGCAGGGGTGATCTTCACGCGGGACGACCGCGCGGGCGAGGGGAAGCTCTCCTCCCGCCTCGGCCTGGTCACCGACGCGGTGGAGGTCGAGGACGAGCAGGACCTGTACGCGTATCTCGTCGACCACCTCTCCCAGGGCGGTCGCGCGGACTACGTCATCGCCGACGAGGCACAGTTCCTGGCGCCCGTGCAGATCGACCAACTCGCGCGCGTGGTCGACGACCTGGGCCTCGACGTCTACGCCTTCGGTATTACGACCGACTTCCGCTCCAAGCTCTTCCCAGGCTCCCAGCGCCTGGTCGAACTCGCCGACCGCGTCGAGGTCCTCCAGGTAGAGGCCCTCTGCTGGTGCGGCGCCCGCGCCACCCACAACGCTCGCACGATAGGCGGCGAGATGGTCGTCGAGGGCGCCCAGGTCGTCGTCGGCGACGTCAACCAGGCGGAGGCGATCGGCTACGAGGTCCTGTGCCGCCGCCACCACCGCCGCCGAATGACGTCGGCCACGGCACGGGCGGCGGCGCTGTCACCGGACGTACTGCCGATGACGTCGGCCTAGGGCGCACGACTCCGGGCTGCCCTCTCCGGGTGTGCGGAAGCGGCTGGTGCCTCCACGCCCCCGCGACCCGCCCGCACCGCCCCGGAAGCGACCCGAAGGGCTACCGCGGCCCCTGGATCACCGAGAACATCGCGCCCTCGGGGTCGGCGACCGTGGCCACGCGGCCGTGGGGGCTGTCGTGAGCTGGTTCCAGGGTGTGGCCGCCGAGGTCCGTGACGCGGCGCAGGGCCTCGTCCGTGTCGGCGACCTCGAAGTACGTCATCCAGTGCGGGCCCCGGTCACGGGGCAGGGCCGTGCCGACGCCGTGGATGCCGGCGACCGGGGTGCCGTCCAGGTGCAGGGTGACGTAGTCGAGGTCGGCGGAGTCGACTGGCACCTCCTCGTAGCCGAACACGGCCTCGTAGAACTTGGCGACGCTCGCGGTCTCGAAGGTCAGCAGCTCGTTCCAGGCAGGTGTGCCGGGGACGCCCGTGAGGGACGTACCGAGGTGTTCCGCGACCTGCCAGATGCCGAACACCGCCCCCGACGGGTCGGAGCCGATGGCCAGGCGGCCGGCCTCGGCCGCGTCCAGGGGGCCCACCCCTACCGTGCCGCCGCACATCCGTACCGTCTCGGCGGTCTGGTCCACGTCGTCCGAGGCGAGATACGGCGTCCACGCGATGGGCAGATGCCGGTCCGGCGGCAGCTGGCCGATGCCGGCCACCTCCTGCCCGTCGAGCAGGGCCCGCGCGTAGGGGCCGAGCTGATGGGGACCGGGTTGGAATTCCCAACCGAACAGCTCTCCGTAGAACTCCTGAGTCGTGGTCATGCCGTGCACCATCAGACTCACCCAGCAGGGTGTGCCCTGCGTACGCCGAGTGTGCGTGTCGCCGTTCAGGCCGGCCGACCCCCGTGCCTCGGTCATCGTCACCTTCTCCTCGGCCCCTCGCGGTGGCCGTGTCTTCCGCAGTGCGGATCCGCGTGCCGCAGCCGCGTCACGCCCCGAGCCGATGCTCGCACCCCCGGTGGCGCGGCGCGCCCCGGCCGCGCCGCCGACGGGCGGCTCACGTACGGAGGATGCCCGGTCTGTGGCCCCTCGTCCGTTCCGGTTGATTGCCGTGGGGTGTCCATCGGTTGTACACCATGTGCTCGATCCCGTACGCCTCGTGATCGAGACTGCCCGGCGGGCACAGTAGTCGGACCTGGACGTGTCGACCACCCCTTGCGCGAGGATGGTGGCCATGAACGCCATCATCTCCGCATCCGAACTGGCGAGCGATCTGGCCGGGACGAACCCGCCGGTCCTCCTCGACATCCGCTGGCAGCTCAGCGTCGCGAAGGCCGCAGGTGAACCGCCCTTCGACGGACGCGCCGAGCACGCGGCCGGGCATATCCCGGGCGCCGTCTACGTAGACCTCGACCAGGAACTGGCCTCGTCCCCCGGCGCCCGCGGCCGGCACCCCCTGCCCGACACCGCGCGCTTCGGTGCCACGATGCGCCGCGCGGGTGTATCGGCCGACCGCGCGGTCGTCGTGTACGACGGCGGCCAGGGCTGGGCGGCGGCCCGCGCATGGTGGCTGCTGCGCTGGTCGGGTCACCCGGACGTGCGGGTCCTCGACGGCGGCCTTCCCTCTTGGGAGGGTCCTTTGGAGACGGATGTGCCGACGTCGGCCGAGGGCGACTTCGTGCCGGAGCCGGGGGCCGCGCAGCTCCTGGACGCGGACGGTGCGGCCGCGCTGGCCCGCAGCGGGGTCCTGTTCGACGCCCGCGCGGGCGAGCGTTACCGGGGCGAGATCGAGCCGATCGACCGGGTCGGCGGCCACATCCCGGGCGCCGTGTCCGCGCCGACCAACGAGAACGTCGGCACCGACGGCCGCTTCCTCCCGGCGGAGGAACTGGCCGCCCGCTTCAAGGCCCTGGGTGCCACGGAGGGGACGGGTGTGGGCGTCTACTGCGGCTCCGGCGTATCGGGCGCCCACGAGGTGCTGGCCCTGGCGGTGGCGGGCATTCCGGCCGGCCTGTACGTCGGCTCCTGGTCGGAGTGGTCCGCGGACCCGGAGCGACCGGTCGCCGTCGGCCCCGACCCGCAGTAGCGGCCGTACGACAAGGGGTCGACAAGGGGGAGGGCCCGCGACCGAAACGGCGCGGGCCCTCCCCGTCGTAGACGGACTCTCGTGCGGTGAACTCCCGTACGACTGGCTCTCGTACGACTGGCTCCCGTACGGCGGACTACTCCTGCTTCTTCCTTCGGGTGCCGAAGACGATCTCGTCCCAGCTCGGGACCGCCGCTCTGCGGCCCGGACGGACGCCGTCCGCCTCGGCCTGGCGGTCGGTGGAGCCGATGAGCCGGTCGCGGTGGGCGCCGACGGAACGGGGCATGAGCACGTCCGCGTAGGCCGAACCGGCCGAGGCCGCGGGGGCCGGGGGCTCCTCCGCCTCCGGTTCCTCGACGGGCTCCTCCGGGGTCTCCGAGGGGCGCTCGGGGACGACCATGTCGCCACGGAAGCTCGGTACCGCCTCCAGGAGGCTGGTCAGCGAGTCGCGCTCGCTCTCCTCGACCGGCTCGGGCGACGGCAGCGCGGGACGCTCCGGGCGCTCCAGGGCACGGTCCAGCGGGCGGTCGCGCGGCAGCCGGGCGATCCGTGGGACGAACGGGAAGCTGGGCTCGGGGGTGGCGGAGAGGTCGTCGGACTCGCCGATCAGCGAGCGCGCCTCGTCGTCGACGGCCTGGACGAGCCGCCGGGGCGGGTCGTACGTCCAGCTCGCCGAGTGCGGTTCGCCCGCGACCCGGTAGACCAGCAGGACCTCCCAGGTGCCGTCGTCGCGGCGCCAGGAGTCCCACTGAACGGTGTCCTTCTCGGCACCGCGCAGCGTCAGGCGCTCCTGGACGGCCTCGCCGAGCTGGGGTCCGGCGTTCTCACCGGGGCGACGGACAGGGGTCTTCCGGGCGCGCTCGGCCATGAAGGCACGCTCGGCGAGCACGGGACCCTCGAAGCGGCGCACCCGGTCGACGGGGATGCCGGCGAGTTGCGCGACCTCCTCCGCGGAGGCGCCGGCACGTATACGTGCCTGGATGTCTCGGGGGCGGAGATGGCTCTCCACCTCGATCTCGATCTGGCCGAGGCGGGGACGGTCGCCGCGTACGGCGGCGCGCAGACGCTCATCAATCGGAAGCGTGTACTCCGTGCTGTCCGCAGCCTTCAGCACCAGCCGTGTGCCGTCGTTAGAGACGGCCACGACACGCAGTTCGGGCATGGGGACCTCCCGGGTGGTGCCTGCCGACGTCACGTGCGTCGCTGCTTCCGCTAGTCGAGTGTGGCCTGCCCGGGTGCAGCCTGCCACAACCTTGCCGAGTTGCCCGGCGTGTCGGGCACGGGCCCGAGCTTGCCGTTATGGCACGGTTACCTATTCGCAACGCTAAGTGACCAACTACGTCACCCTGTGCAACTGGCCCCCTCGAGGCGGTCCAAAAGGCCGCGGACGCCCTGGCAGGAGACCGCACCCAGGGCTCGCAACAGTACTCCATTTGGACCACGTGCGTGGATTGGCACGCTGCCCAACTTCTTGCGGGGGGCGGGACTTGGCGGTCCGGGGCGGGGTTCGCGCGATCTTGAAAGTGGCGTACTTCGCGCAATAGCCGGAATCGGAACTATCGGTTTCGGCCATACGTCCCTTTGTCGTACAGATAGTTGATCAGGTACGGGAAAGTGAGGCCAGGCCCCGGAATGCGCGCAAGGCCCGATGTCGGCAGGAAACGGATCGATCTGAGCGTCCCTCACGTCGCGGGCAGTGCGCTGGCGGCGGTGGTCGCCGCCAAACTCGCTTCCTACTTCGGGGTGTACGGCACGATCCTCGGCGCCGGCGTCGTGAGCGCGATAGCCACCTCCGGAGGCTCCGTCCTCCAGCACCTCCTCAGCCGGACCGGTGCCACGCTCCGGGAGGCCACCGTCACCTCCAAGGAGCCCGAGCAACCGCCCGCGCGCCCCGGCGAGTTCACGGAGGGCACCGTCTACCGCGCGCGGGTGGGCAGTTGGAAGCGCCCGGTGCTGGCCGCGGCCCTCGTCTTCGGGGTCACCATGACCGGCATCACCGGCTACGAGCTGGTGTCCGGCGACAGCTTCAGCGGCGGCAAGGGGACCACGGTCAGTGCGGCCGTCACCGGACACGAGACGTCGCCGTCCCCGAAGTCCGGTGACAGCGGCGGGGAACCGGGTCCGGCCGATTCCCCGTCCGGCTCGTCGGCCGCCCCGGAGACACCGTCCACCGGCAACGGCGGTGGTACGTCGTCCAGTCCGACGCCGACGCCGAGCGCTTCGGAGGAAGCTGCTACGCCGACCCCCGCGCCGAGCGCGTCGGCTACTGACCCAGCACCCTCCGCAAGTAGTCGTTCTGGAACCGCCGATCAGGATCCAGCCGATCCCGCAGCGCCGTGAACTCGCCGAAGCGCGGATAGACCCCGGCGAAGTACTCGGCGTCCCGGGTGTGCACCTTGCCCCAGTGCGGCCGGCCCTCGTGCGCGGTGAGGATGCGCTCGGCGGCCGTGAAGTACGCCTGGTACGGAGTGCCCTTGTACATGTGAACGGCGATGTAGGCGCTGTCCCGGCCGGAGGCGGTGGACAGGGCGATGTCGTCCGCCGGGGCGGTGCGGACCTCGACCGGGTAGCTGATCCTGAAGTCGGAACGGTCGACCATCGTCTTGAGTTCCCGCAACGTGTCCACCAGGGCCGCGCGCGGGACGGCGTACTCCATCTCGACGAACCGCACCCGGCGGGGCGAGGTGTAGACCTTGTAGGGGATGTCCGTGTACGTCCGCGTGGACCAGGCCCGGGTGGAGATCTGGGCGATGGTCGGAATGGTCGCGGGCGCCGCGCGGCCGACCCAGTTGGCCACCTGCCAGAGGCCGTTGGAGACGAACTCGTCCTCGATCCAGCCGGCCACCTTGCCCACCGGCTGCTCCGGGCCCGCGCTGCGGTTGTTGCGCTTGGTGTTGGTGCTGCCGGTGTGCGGGAACCAGTAGAACTCGAAGTGCTCGTTCTCGGCCCAGAGTTCGTCGAAGCGTCCGGTGACCTCGTCGAAGGTCATCGGCTCCTCGCGGGCCGTGAGCAGGAAGACGGGCTCCACGGCGAAGGTGATCGCCGTGACGACGCCCAGGGCGCCGAGGCCGATCCGGGCCGCCGCGAAGACGTCCGGGTTCTCCTTCTCGGAGCAGGTGAGCACCGAGCCGTCCGCCGTCACCAGCTCAAGTCCCCTGATCTGGGCGGCTATCGAGGCCGACTCGCGTCCGGTGCCGTGGGTGCCGGTGCTGGTCGCCCCGGAGACCGTCTGCTCCATGATGTCGCCCATGTTCGTGAGCGACAGGCCCTCGCGCGCGAGAGCCATGTTGAGTCTCTTGAGCGGGGTGCCCGCCTCGACCGTGACCGTCAATGCATCGCGATCAATATTGCGGATGCCGGTCAACAGTTGAGGACGGATCAACACACCGTCCGTGGCGGCGATCGACGTGAAGGAGTGCCCGCTGCCGACGGCCTTCACCGTCAGACCGTCCTCACCGGCCCTGCGGATGGCCGCGGCCAGCTCCTCGACGGAGGCGGGCGTGACCTCCCGCGCGGGCCGGGACGCGACCGTCCCGCCCCAGTTACGCCACGTGCCGTTCTTCGCGCTCGCTGTGGTGCCCAACAACGGTGCCTCCCCGACCCGGTGCCGGTCTGTTGAGCCGGCGGTACCCGAGGAAACCCACCGCGACCGCGACGGCTCCGGCGACCACCGGAACCCCGTACCCGGCCCGCGCGCCGGCTGCGTCGATCACCCAGCCGGCGACGGAGGAGCCGAGCGCGACCCCGACCGCCAGGCCGGTGCTCACCCAGGTCATGCCTTCGGTGAGCTTCGCGCGAGGTACGTGCTCTTCTGTGAGGGACATCGTCGTGATCATCGTGGGTGCGATGGACAGTCCCGCAAGGAACAGCGCCACGGCCAGAAGCGGCAAGTTTCCGACCAGTAGGAGGGGGATCATACTCACGGCCATCGTGCATATGCCCAGCAGCCACCGACGTTCGGGCGCTCCCCGGAAGCGCAGCAGCCCGAACACGACTCCGGCCACGCAGGACCCCGCCGCGTACAGGGCGAGCACCACGCTGGCGCCGCCCTTGTGACCCCGCTCGTCGGCGAACGCGACGGTGACCACGTCGACCGCCCCGAAGATCGCCCCGGTCGCCACGAAGGTGGCCACCAGCACCTGGAGACCGGCCGCCCGCAGCGCCGAGCCGCCGCCCTCGGCGCCCCGCACGCGCGGGTGCGGGGCGGGCTCGGTGGCGCGCTGCGCGGTCAGCCAGAAGACACCGACCGCCAGGAAGCAGGCGGCCAGCAGGGGACCCGCCTCCGGGAACCACACCGTGGACAGCCCGATCGAGATGATCGGCCCGAAGATGAAGCACATCTCGTCCACCACGGACTCGAAGGAGTACGCGGTGTGCAGCTGCGGGGTGCCCCGGTAGACGGCCGCCCAGCGCGCGCGGACCATCGCGCCCAGACTCGGCACCGAGCCGATACCGGCGGCGCACACGAACAGTACCCAGTCCGGCCACGCGAAGCGGGCGGCCAGCAGCAGCCCGGCCGCCGCGGCCAGCGCGACGAGCGTCGCCGGACGCAGCACCCGCCGCTGCCCGTACTGGTCGACCCAGCGCGAGATCCGCGGCCCGATCGCGGCGGCGGCCAGCGCGATGGTGGCCGACAGCGCGCCCGCGAGCCCGTAGCGCCCGTTGATCTGGGAGATCATCGTGACCACGCCGATGCCCATCATCGACAGGGGCATCCGGCCGAGGAACCCCGCGGCGGAGAAGCCCTTGGAGCCGGGGGCGGCGAACAGGGCGCGATAGGGGCTGGGCACGGTGACTCCGGTCGAAGGGTGCGGTGGCGGCTCGGTGGTGGTGCGCTGATGTGATGACGGCTCAGTAAGGTGCGAATGCGGCTGATACAGCTTACGAGCAGGTCTGGCCCGATGCACCTGCCCGTGCCGCCCCCGGCGCACCTCCCCGGAAGCCCCGCGTTCGCGGCCCGGCACCCCTCCGTTTCCCGGGTGTCAGTGGCGGGGGGCAGGATCGGAGACATGCCAGATGTGCTCGATGCGACTCCCTACGACGCCCTGCTCCTGCTCTCGTTCGGCGGCCCCGAAGGCCCGGACGAGGTGGTTCCGTTCCTGGAGAACGTGACGCGCGGGCGAGGCATCCCCAAGGAACGCCTCAAGGAAGTGGGGCAGCACTACTTCCTGTTCGGCGGGATCAGCCCCATCAACGACCAGAACCGCGCCCTCCTGGACGCCCTCCGCAAGGACTTCGCGGACCACGGCCTGGACCTGCCGGTCTACTGGGGCAACCGCAACTGGGCCCCGTACCTCACGGACACCCTGCGCGAGATGGTCGCCGACGGCCGCCGCCGCATCCTTGTCCTGGCCACCAGCGCCTATGCCTCGTACTCGGGCTGCCGCCAGTACCGGGAGAACCTCGCCGACTCCCTGGCAACCCTGGAGGCCGAGGGGCTTGCGGTGCCGAGGGTCGACAAGCTGCGCCACTACTTCAACCACCCCGGCTTCCTGGAGCCGATGATCGACGGGGTCCTCGATTCCCTCGCCGACCTCCCCGAGGACGTCCGGGACGGCGCGCACCTCGCCTTCTCGACCCACTCCATCCCGACCGCCGCCGCCGACACCTCCGGCCCGGCCGAGGCCCACGGAGACGGCGGGGCGTACGTCGAGGAGCACCTGGACGTGGCCCGGCTGATCGCCGCCGCCGTCCGCGAACGCACCGGAATCGACCACCCCTGGCAGCTCGTCTACCAGTCCCGCTCCGGAGCCCCGCACATCCCCTGGCTGGAGCCCGACATCTGCGACCACCTGGAGGAGCGCCACACGGCCGGCGTCCCCGCCGTCGTCATGGCACCCATCGGCTTCGTCTCCGACCACATGGAGGTCCTCTACGACCTCGACACGGAGGCCACGGCCAAGGCGGAGGAACTGGGCCTGCCCGTACGCCGGTCCGCCACCGTGGGCGCCGACCCGCGCTTCGCCGCCGCGATCCGCGAACTCGTCCTGGAACGCGCCGCCACCGAGAGCGGGCGGCAGGTCACACCCTGCGCCCTGGGCGCCCTCGGCGCCGGCCACAACCTCTGCCCGGTGGGCTGCTGCCCGGCCCGCGCCCCGCGTCCCGCCGCCGCGGGCGCCGACAGCCCCTACGCATGAGGAGCGCCGTGACCGACCCGCTGCACCAGGAACTGCTCGGGCCGGGCCGGGAAGCCGTCGGCCGGAGCGGCGAACTGTTCGGGCACGGCCGTTCGGCCCGTGCCCCTCGCCCCGCTGCCGACAGGCCCAACGCATGAGGAGCGCCGTGACCGACCCCCTGCATCAGGAACTGCTGGCACTCGCCCAGGAAGCCGCCCGCAAGGCCGGCGCGCTGCTGCGGGACGGCCGCCCGGCCGACCTCGCGGTCGCCGCCACCAAATCAAGCCCGATCGACGTCGTCACCGAGATGGACATCGCGGCCGAGAAGCTGATCACCGATCTGATTTCCGAACAGCGCCCCGACGACGGTTTTCTGGGCGAGGAGGGCGCCTCCGTCACCGGCACCAGCGGCGTCCGCTGGGTCATCGATCCGCTAGACGGCACGGTCAACTACCTCTACGGACTGCCCACTTGGTCCGTCTCCATCGCCGCCGAACTGCACGGCGAGACCGTCGCCGGGGTCGTCGCGGTCCCGATGCGCGGCGAGACGTTCCACGCGGTGCTCGGCGGCGGGGCGTGGGCCACGGGCGCGTGGGAGGGCGAACGCAGGCTCGCCTGCCGGCCCGCGCCGCCCCTGGAGCAGGCGCTGGTGTCGACCGGCTTCAACTACGTCACCGAGGTCCGGGTCCATCAGGCCGATGTGGCACAGAAGTTGATCCCCCTGCTGCGGGACATCCGGCGGGGCGGCTCGGCGGCGGTCGACCTGTGCGATGTGGCCGCGGGGCGGCTGGACGGCTTCTACGAGCGGGGGTTGAACCCGTGGGACCTTGGCGCGGGGGACCTGATCGCCCGTGAGGCGGGCGCCCTGACCGGTGGACGGCCCGGAGAGCGGCCCGGGCGGGATCTGGCGGTGGCAGGGAGCCCGGGGGTGTTCGAGCCGCTTCAGGGGCTGCTGGAGGACTTTGGGGCTTGGCACGACTGAGGTTGGGGTGGGCCAGGGGCCAGAAGGTGCCGCGTAGTTGGGGCGGTGATGGGCAGGCGCCGGGCAGCTTGGGTGGTGTTGGGTCGATGCCGGGCAGCTGGGACGGTGGTGAGAAGGCGCTGGGCAGCTGGGCCGGTGTTGGGTAGGCGCCGTTCGCGCACCTCTTTTGGTTCGGTCGCCTTCGGGGC
>NZ_JALJRY010000027.1 GCF_024519455.1 Streptomyces sp. STR69
CACGACCACACAGGCCAGTTCGAGGGCGGTCCTGTCCAGGACCCCGACACCACCCTCATCCCCGCGGACGGCACCCTCACCTGGCCCACCTCCAACGCCCCCGTCGCGCCGCCCTCTTCGACGTTCGTCCTCGCCTACGGGTCCCAACTGGACGGCAACGTAGGCCTGGTGCACCTCGAACCGCTGTCGGCGGAGGTCGTGGACGGGCTGCACCAGCAGGTGATGACGGCGCTCGGGCTGGGGCGCGCGGCGGACACGCATCCGGTGCGGGAGCAGTTGCGGACGGTGGCCGGCGCCGAGGTGCTGGTGATCAACCTGCCGTATCTGCGCGGCAGTCTGGGCTTCCGGATCGCGCTGACCGTGGACGGCCGGGTCCGGGACGTGGACCTGCGGTTGCGGCTCGCGGACCCGGTGGCGTCGGCCCGGTACGGGCAGGCCGAGGGTGCCGTGCGGGACGTACGGGTGGAGCGGCGTGGCATCGGTTCCCAGGAGTCGGTGTCGTCGGAGGCGTCCGGCAACATCCGTACCCTGCTGCTGCCTTGGACCGCGCTGTTCCCGGTGAGCAGGGCGATCCCGGTGCGCGGTGTCGACGCGGCGCTGACCCTCGCGCTGACCCTGAACCAGCTCTCGTCGAGCGCGTCGGTGACCTCGGTGGTGCAGTCGACGACGGCACAGCGCAGCAACGAGCCTTCGGAGCCGTACGACTTCACCGCCCTGTGGGACGTACGGCTGGACACTCCGACGCTGGCCGCACCCGTCACCTGGGGGGCGCCGCAGTCGCACGGGCCGGTGACCTTCTGGTTCCCTCAGCATCTGGCGTGGGACGAGGACGGGGAGTTGCCCGCGGCGGCGGGTCTGGACGTCCTTCCGATCTGGGGCGTGGACACGGTGGCGGAGCCGGGGCGGCTGCTCGCGGAGGCGTTGCAGCGCTTCGACGCGCGGCTGCGGACGCTGGACAAGGACTCCCTGGGGGAGTTGGAGACCTTCCTGTCGGAGCCGTTGCTGCGGGGCACCCTGCCGATGCAGCGGGACCGGGGTGTCTTCTCGCCGGTGTTGCTCGACAGTTCGGGGCGCGCGGTCGGCATGTTCCAGTTGCTGACGGACGTGGAGGTGGGGGAGCCGCTGCGGCGGAGTGTCCCCGGGAAGATCAACCTGGAGAGCCACCTGACGCAGGTGGTGAAGATCGACGCCCAGTCGAAGTACAGCAGCGGTGTGTCGCTGTCCGGGAGCATCGGTCCGGCGCTCACCGGCGACCACACCGAGGGGCATCCGGACGCGTCCCGGCGTCCCGGCGGTGGTGTGCTGGGGCGGGCCTCGGTCCAGGCGGCGACGAACGACGCGCTGACCCAGAGCGGCAGCGCGGCACTGATGCACGCGGTGCGCACCAACCGCAGCCATCTGCTGGCGCCCGCCGCCGTGCGGCACACACTGGTGCTGCATCTGCCGGGCGGCGGGCAGCAGACCTTCGAGCCGGGCGACTGGCCGCGCGGTATGCATCTGCGGCTGCTGACGGCCGAGGACGCCCAGGGTCATGCCCCGTCGGCGGAGGAACTGCGACAGCTCCCGGCGGAGTTGGAGCATCTGCGGGCGATCGGCAGCACGGCGACACCGCTCGGCGTGGCGGGCACCGAACCCCTCTTCGTGCACGCCGAGAACTGGCTGCGCCGCGAGGGCTTCCTGCCCGCCGACACCAACGCGCGCAACCGCGTGCTGCCCGACGAGGCGCTGGTGCAGGCCCAGTTGAACAACCTGCGCCGGTTCGAGCAGACCCGCTCGCAGGTCGGGCAGCGGGCCGCGGCGGACGCCATGGTGGACGGCGGCCACTCACTCTTCCTGGAGATCCCGACCGTGAGCGGTACCCGCAGGGTGCGGCTGGTGCTCAGCGCGGTGCGCGGCGCGGGCGAGAGCACGCACACCACGGTGCTCCCGGACGTCCAGGGCATCGGTCTATCCTCGCTGTCGACGGTGGCCACCGACCAGAACGGGTCGCAGTACGGGGCGTCGTACGGCGGCGGCGGTTCGTTCGGAGTGCCGGTGCGCGGCGGCGCGTGGACCCTCGGCGGCACTGGCGACCATGTGCGCTCCCACCAGGTGCAGCACGACAACAGCGTGCAGGTGTCCCTCGGGCACGACCAGCAGTTCATCGGCAGCGGTGCGGGGCAGCGCAGCGAGGTGTTCGAGGTGCCGGCCGATCTGGCACTCGATCTGTACGAGGGGCCGGGGGACCAGCCCTTGGTGCGGTTCGCGCACGAGACGGTCCAGGAGCCGTACGTCCCGCACGGCGCCCCGCCGCCCGGCCCGAACGACCCGCCCCCGCCCCCACCGCCGGACCGGGTGCCCGGCGTGCTGCGGCTGTCGGTGCCGACGCACCGTACGCTGCCCGCCGACGAGCCCGTCCCGGTGGCGCCCGCCGCGCACACCGTGCGGGCCGCCACCGACGCCGACCGTACGCTGCTCGACCTGACCGACGCGGACGGCGGCCCGCTGCCCGACTCGGTGCCGTTGCCGGACGACGCGATGGTGGAGGTGTTCCAGGCGTCGGCCGCACTGGACGAGGCATTCCGGGCGGTGCTCGGCAACACCTACCAGGGGCATCCGGCGCGCGGTCTGCTGGACGGCGTACGGGACGCGGTCGCTGAGCGAACTCCGGCGCCGGTGGCGCGTGTTGGACGCGCCGTCGGCGAGTCGCTGGCCGGCGCCGCGGCCACCGACCCGACCACCGTGACGGCCGAGATGCTGACCGCCGCCCGCAGCCCCGCCGCCCTGCTGGCCCGCGGCCACCAGGTGTTCAAGGGCGCCTACGTGGTCGAGGGGCTCACCCTGCCCGGGCTCGCCGCGGACGAGGTGCTGTCGGTGGAGATCCGGGGCGCCCTGCGCCGCCCGCACGCGTCGGGCGAGATCACCCAGTACTTCGAGACCGGGCTCGCCGCCGCCGACGGTGCCGGGCAGCAGCGCGGGGTGTCAAGCGCCGCGCAGTGGGCGGGCGGCCTCACCGCGGTCCGCAACAGCTCCTCGGTACAGACCCCGGGCTCCGACCAGGCCGCGGGCAACGACGGCGACATCGGAGGCTTCGGCGACGGCGGCACGTTGCTGCGTCGCGTCGACGACCCGGAGCAGCAGGAAGGTGCCGCCACGACCGAATCAGCGCCCCGCCAGGCGAGCCTCAACCCCTCGGCCCGCTACACCCGTACCACCCGCACCGACCTGTCACGGGCGCTGGCCTCCTCGACGGTCGTGAACCGCACGGCCACCGAGAGCGGCGCCCAGCACCGCATCACGGCCGATGCACTCCTGCTGGTCACGTTCCGGCGTGGCCGCCGCAACGCCGTGGGCAACGCGCTCGGGCAGGGCGAGAGCCGCGCCGTGACGGTGGCGGTCGAACTCCCGGACGCCGTACGGTTCCTGGCCACCCCGGCACAGATCCGCCGCCACGCGGCATGGTTCATGACCGTGCCCGGTCTTACCGTGCCCACCCCGGTACCGGGCTCCGTGCAACTGCCGCGCCGCTTCGTCGCCTCCCGCGAGGTGGGTCTCGGCAGCGTCCAGGCGATGGACGAGTACACCGACGCCACCCGCACGGTGCAACGCCCCGACCGACTGCGCAGCCAACTCCTCACCCTCATCGAGGACGAGGCACCCGGCACCACCCGGCCGGGCCACGCGTCGTACCTCTCGGGCGTTGCCACCCGCATCGCGGACCTCACCTCCACGGCGGGCTTGCGCACCCTGGCGGGCCGCGGCCCCGGCCGCGTCCAGCGCTTCCGCTTCCGCCATGTCGGCTACGGCGGCGCCCGCCTCGTCGAGGTCACCCTCACGGCCCGGCCGGACGCCGACGACCACGCGCTGCGACAGCTGCGTGGCCACCCGGCGGCAGCGGGCTCCGGCATCGAGCAGTACCACGGCCACACCCCGTCCTCGGTGACCGACCGGACCGCCGACAGCACCCGGCACTCCGGGTTCGTCCAGCTCCAGACCCGGCTCCCCAGGCCTACCGGCGGCCCCCGCACCGACCGCGCGGGCGCCCTGCTGAGCGCCGACACGGTGCGCGGCAACTCGGCACGGGTGACCCGGGCCGCCGAGGACCGGCACTGGCTGCGCACCGACAACGTCGCCGACTTCGACGGCGTCCCGTACCGGCTCGTTGCCACCGTGCGGTCCACGGTGACTGCCGACTGGCTGGTGGACCTGCCGGGCAGCGTGTTCCAGCACGGTGTGCTCAGCCTGACCGACGCGAACACCCCGCTCGCCGACCGCATCGCCCATCTCTTCTTCGGCCGCCCGACGCGCACCACCACGGTGCACGCCGCCGCCGCGCTGCGCTTCACCGGCAGCGAGACTGCCGAACCCGCCCCGGCCGAGCGGCAGTTGACGGCAGGCCGCTCGGAACGCCGGCCGACGCTGACCGGGCGCCGCTTCACCCCGGGCGGCCCCGCGCCGGTCTTCGGCTTCGACGCGGGCACCCAACTCGCCGCCGCGCTCGGCGAAGTGGCCCCGGCGCTGACCAACTCCTGGCAGTCGCTGGCCGCTTCCGACTCCGCGGACACCACCGCCGTACGGATCGGCGAACTCCTCCAGGCGGGCACCGTCTCGCTGGACCACCCGCGCGGCCCCGGCGGCCTCACGACCACGATGCCGGGCGCCCGCCCGTTCCAGGGCGCCCCCGGCACCCCGCCCCGGCTCACCGTGGAGCTGTTCCGGCCGCGCCCGGTGACCGACACCGGCGATGTGACCGTGGACCGGGTGCGGCTCAGCACATTCAGCGCGGGCTCCTCCTCGCACGCGGGCATCACCGGCGGTCTCTCGGCGCAGGGCGGCTTCAGCGCCGACGACTCCAACCGCCAGATCCTCGGCTTCACCATGCCGGTGCTGGCCCGCCAGGCGCAGGACCCGGGCTCGGGCGCGGGCGTCGGCGGCATCCGCCGCGAGTGGTTCAAGCACGGCAACACCACCACCCCGGCGGACTCGCGCGGCACCCGCAGCCACGAGATCCTCGCCGACGCCCTGCTCACCGTCCACGGCCCGAACGGCACCCGGTACGTGTCCGGCACGGTCCGGCTGCGCCCCCTGGAGCGCGACCTCCTCGGCCACGGCGTCACCGCTCCGCGCACCGACCCGGGCGTGTACGACGGCGCGTCCCTGACCCGCGCGGCGGCCGATACCCAGGCCCAGGACGGACGCGCACCCGACGTCCTGCGCGACTGGCGCACGGTAGCGCTCCGCGACCTCCCGACCCTGCTGGCCCAGGGCATCGAGGCGGCCCAGCACCCGGCGCCCGACACCGCCGCCATGCTCCAACTCTGGCTGGCCACGGACGGCAGCGCGGAACAGACGGCCCGCGCTCTCTACGCCGCCTCGGGTACGGCCGTGCGGCTACGGCGCCCCGTCGAACTCGCCCTGCGCGACGGCGAGGGCGTGCGCTTCCGCCGGTTCGACGTGAACGGGGACCCGGAGACGACACCGGGGGTGGAGGAGCGCGACGCGGGGCTGCGCGACGAGGAGCCGGAAGACCGGGGTCCGAGCAGCGCGGGCCCGAGCAGCGGGCGTCGGGGCGGCGTGCGGCGCGGCGGCCTGGACGGCTCGGGTCGGGGTGTCCGGGGCGGGGACGGCGCGAGTCAGGGCGACGCGGCGCACGAAGCCGGCTGGACGGCCGTACGTGATCAGATGCGGATGCTGGAGGAGGCCGGGCAGGCGGAGGACGACGCTCGGGTGCGGGAGGCCCGGCTCCAGGAGGGGATGCCGGAGGCCCGCCGCGTGTGGGACGAGGCGCGAGAGCCGGTGGAACAGGCGGAACAGGACGTGACCGACGCCCGCGCCGCGGCGGACACCGCGGCCGATCAACTCGTTGCCGCCGAGCGGGCCGTCACGGACGCCGCCGAGGCCGATCGTGAACGGCGCGCCCGCGTAACGGAGTTGACCACGGACCTTGAGGGCCACACCGAGCGGGTGACGGCCGCAACCCGGGTGGCGGGGGAGTCCCACGAGGCCGTCCGCACGGCGGAGGGAGAGCTGGGGGCGGCACAGGAGGCCGTACGGGAGGCGGCGGAGGCCGCGCGCGAAGCGGCGGAACGGGCCGCACGGCAGACTGCCGACTCGGCGGCGCAGGGCGGGAGTTCGGCTCGCGGCGAGGGCAACTCGGCGTCGGGCGGCCCCGGTTCGCTCGCCCGGAGTGAGTCGCGCCGCGACCGGGCGCAGCGCGCGCTGGACCAGGCGCGGACGGTGGCCGAGGCAGCCGACCGCGCCGTCGAGACCGCCCGGCACGCGGCCGACGACACCAGGCGTCGGCTGGGCCTGGCCCAGGGCGCGGCCCGTACCGCCGCCGACGTCCTGACCCGGGCCCGGAACCTCGCCGCGACGGCGACCGCGACAGACCGCACGGCCCGGGCGGCGCTCACCGAGGCCACCGCACTCCACGGCCGGACGGTCGACGCGCGGGACGCGGCCCAGGAGGCGTTGGCCGCCCTCGGCCTGGAGATCACCGACGCGCTCGCCGAGCAGGCCCGGCAGGCGGCCCGGCAGCGCCACGCGCAGCGGGATCTCGGCGATGTCGTGGCCCTCCTCGAAGCACAGCGAGCGGCGGCGGGCGACGGCACGGCACTCCTGACAACCGGCTCCCTGGCCGCCACCCCGGCCGCCTGGCCCCGCCGTACGCCCCGCCCGACACCGGCCCGCAGCGGCGCCCGCCCGCCGGCCGAACTGACGGAGGAGCCGGCGGGCGGACCGGAGGTCGAGCCCGAAGCAGCGCCCCAGGAACCGGAGTTGCGGCCGGGCGGAGCCGGGAACGAGACCGGCGAGGAACCCGGAGGGGTCCGTCACCACCTCGCCGTGTCGCGGGCGCAGGGCCCGGAGACGTTCGCCCGTTCACTGGCCCAGTTGCTCACCGCCCCCGGCACCACCGCTTCCGGTACCGCCCCCACCTGGCCCCGCACCGGCGACCCCCACACCGCCCTCCTCACCTGGGCCCGGGCCGACGTAGCGGCTCATGGCGCCCCCGACGACGCAGGGCTCCCGGCCCCGGACACCTCGGTGCCGACCGGCGCGCTGGCGGAAATCGGCGCCCTCACCGAGGAGTTGCGCGCCCAGTCGATCCTCCAGAACGGCACGGTGACGGTGGCCGAGGCCGGACTGGACGACCCCGCGCGCCTCGCCCTGGTGCTGGCCCGCCCCGACGACATCCTCGGCTACGTGTCCACCCTGGCGGCCCTGGTCGCACGGGACAGCGGCCGACCGGTCCAACTGCTCGGCCCGGACGGCCGCACCGACCGGTTCGGCCCGGCCGACGGCACCCCGCTGACCCTCTACTTCGACGGCAACCGGTTCTCGGTCAACCCGCCCGCCCCGGACGACAACTGACCGGTCGTCACCCGATCACCCTTCTGGAAGGAAACAGCATGTCCGGCAAGAACAGCCCGCAGCACCAGGCAGCGACGGGCGGGACGGAGCCCGCCCCGGCCCCGGACACCACCACGGGCGGCGCCCCCGAGACCGCGACGGCACTCCCGCCGACGAGCGGTGAGACGACGGCCGGCGCCTCGGAGACCGCGGCGCAGGCGGAGGCGGCACTCACAGCCCCGGCCCAACTCCCGGCCACAGGTGGGGGAGTGACCAAGGAAGCAGGTGTCGGCGTCGGTGCAGGCACCCGCTCGGCAACGGAAGCGGAACCGGAACCCGACACCCACGCCGCCCCCACCTCGGCCGCTGCCTCCGCTTCCGCCTCCGACCCGGAACCCGATCCCGAGGCCGCCACGGCCACCGCGACCGGAGCCTCGTCCGAATCCGGGGCCGGTTCCGGCACCGGCGAGGACACCGCCGCCGCGGCCCCCGCCTTCGGCCGCCCCTCCCGAGGCCTCCTCGCCGGTGCCGCGATAGCCGGCGCGCTGCTGATCGGCGTGCCGTTCCTGGTGTCCGGCCTGCTCGGCAGGTCGGGTTCGGACGGGAAGCCGTCGGAGCAAGTGGCCGACGCCGGAACCGTGTTGAACAGCGCGACGGCGAACATCGGTGCCGGCGCCTATGGTTCGGCCAGCCCGGACCCGGCCTCGCCGAAACCGACCCCCTCGAACACGGTGGGCGGCAGCAAGAAGAACACGGTGAAGAACGGTGGGGGAGCCGCAGCCGCCGGTGCCGGTTCGGGTGCCGGAGTGATCGCGGGCAGTTCCGCCCAGGCCCCCAAGAAGGCTTCCTCCGGCGGGAGTTCGAAGAAGAAGTCCACCACCAAGGTCACCGCGACCAAGACGGTGACCACCGCCCCCGGCACCACCATCTACAGCCACGCCTCCAACAAGTGCATCGAGATGGTGAGTCACAAGGGAACAGACGGTTCGCCGCTGCAGATCAACAGCTGCACCGGCAAGAACTGGCAGAAGTGGGACTTCCGTTCGGACGGCACGGTCCGCTCGATGGGCCTGTGCATGGACGTCGCCTGGGGTTCGTCGGCGAACGGCGCGGTGATCCAGCTCGCGGTGTGCAGCGGCAACCCGGCCCAGCAGTTCCGCCTCAACTCCAGCAACGACCTGGTCAATCCGCAGGCCAACAAGTGCGTGGACGTCAAGGACCAGAAGACCGCCAACGGCACCCGGCTCCAACTCTGGGACTGCAACGGCCAGGACAACCAGAAGTGGAGCACCCGCTGACCACACCGGCGCCACCGCACCGTTCACGGCGGTTCGGACGCCGGGACGTTGTGATCCGTTGACGACCACGCGCCGTTCTCGTCCGCTGCGGACCCGTACCCTGCTGCAGGAGCAACAGGGGGGACGATGACCGACGACCGCAGGACGACCGTGCCCGTGTGGACGCTGGCGACCGCCGACGTGAAGGCCCCGGGGTTGCCCGCGGGCGAGCCGATGACGGCTGAGCGCCTGGCCGAACTGCGGGGAGTGCTGGCCGTCATGGCCGACGAGCCGATCGTCACGCTGGAGGCACATCCGCTTCCCGACAGGATCGACCGCGGCCGAGGCCTCCCGCTCGACGCCGCCAGTCCCTTGGCGCAGCACCTGTCGCAGTTCATCACGCAGTCGACGCGCACGTCCCTCACGGCGGCCAGAGCGACCGCCTCCGGCGAGGGCCTGTACCGCATGGTGGTCCCGGCGAAGGTCGCCGCCCGGTTCGGGCAGGGTGTCGTTCGCCCGATGGTGTCGAAGGGGGGAGCCGGTGGCGTACTGGGTCCGCTCGTGGGGCCGTCGGGCAGGATTGCCGCCAACGCGAGGTTCGTGCCGGTCGGTGGAGCGGCCGCTGTAGGCACGGTGGGTGGGGCCGGTGCCACCGCCGGTGCCGCTGCCGCCGGCGGTACGGCGCTCACCGTGGCCGCCCCGCTCGTGCTCATGGCCGTCGCGGTGGGAGTGAGCGCGTACGCCGACCAGCAGCGCCGGCAGGCCATCGAACACATCACGGAACGTCGCCAAGGCTCTGCGCGCGGGCGCGAGCGGCTTCCTCGGCAAGGGCGTAAGCCCCGAGGTCCTCCTGTCGAGCATCCACACGGTCGCGGCCGGTGAGGCCCTCCTGTCGCCGTCCGCCACCCGGGCCCTCATCACCCGGTTCCTCGCCACCCCCGACACCGACGGCTTCCTCGCCCTGCCCGACGCCGTCAAGGCGCTCACCGACCGCGAACGCGAGGTCACGGCCTTGGCCGCCTACGGACAGTCCAACGCCAAAATCGCTGAACGACTGGTCCTGAGCCCGCTGACCGTACGCAGCCACATCCAACGCGCCATGACCAAACTGGCCGCCCGCGACCGCGCCCAACTCATCGTCATCGCCTACCAGAGCGGCCTCGTCAAACCGCACACGGACTTGTCGCCTTGACAACCTGGGAGCTAGCGCCCTGACTCAATTGCTGGAGCACAAGCCACAGTTGAAGGTGCGCAACGGAGACGGTTCGTTCCGACTGAACCGCCTGGGGGCAGTGGCCAGTAGAAGCGTCCATGCCGCAATGCTGGACGCGGCCCGCCTCTCCCCAACGGCACCACCCCGTCGAGCTCCAACCTGACCTCCTGCGAACGACGCTGGAGGCGCCCGCTACCTACCTCAACCAGCGGTGGAACGAGGGCTGCACCGATAGGGGACGGCTCCACCGCGAACCACGCGAGCTCGGCTATCCCGGTAGCGCCCACAGTGTGCGCCACTGGCTGGAACCCCTAGGTGGAACCGACCCCTAGTTGAATGGTCTGCCCGAGGCTCCGACCATGCGCCAGGCCACTACCTGGTTTACTCGTCACCCCAACGGGCTGACCAGCGAGGAATCCCCCCGCCTCAAACAACTCCTCGACCGCTGACCCGAGTTGACTGACACTGCCGCTCACGGCCGCGAGTTCGCCAAGATCACGGACAAGCTGGACGGCACCCTGCGGTTGCCCAGCTCGATCGACCGAGTCGAGGATGCCGAGCTCCCCATGATCCGTAGCTTCGCCCGCAACCTTCGCAATGACCTCGTAGCCGCCAGCCGCCGAACACCCAGAGTCACCAAGGTAGCGGGATCGTGACCGGCTTCACGGAAATCTTGGAAGGGCAAGGATTCAGCCGCCGCCGACACTGGGCGGTGTCGCGTGACTTCCATGGGGGTCATTGCGCAGGGGGCGGCAATGGCGTCCAGCGCGCAACGGTTCGATCGCGTTGCGCATCCCATGTCTCGACTGAATTCTGAGGCGCGGTTGCGTGGCCCCTGCGGCAGTCTTGACCGGCCTGGCTGCGGGCTGTTAGTCATGTGCCTAAGCATTATTAGGCAGTCGTCTAAATCCATGTCGAACGCGAGCCGGACGCTGATGCGCTCGCCGTGCCCGCCGGCCCACACTCTGAAGGAGCGACCGTGGCCTTGGCACTCATCTCTCTCGCCCCGCCATCGGAGTTGCGGTGACTCGACGAGCGGAGGGCTTCCGCATGCTCATCGAAGAGCCACTCGAACAACAGCCGCGGCATGTGCGCTACCTGCGGTGCCTCGCCGTGATTCTGGGCTGTGTCTTCAAACGTGCGCGTGGGCACAGCAGCCTCGACACAGGTGCCCTGACCGCCGCCTACCACGTCGACGGTTTCGGCGACCGTGGACACGCGGTCGAGCTCGGTTCAGCCTGTGCGAACTGGGCGAACAAGGTCCACGTCGCCAGTCCCGAACAGCACACTTACAACATCACGAACGACACATGCGGGATCGACAGCGCGACCGCGCACTGCGAGAGCTACGTCCTGGTGGCCCTGCTCGGACACGGGCCTCTGGTGCTTAGTTGACCAGCGGTCGCCACCGGGACCCATCGGGGGCTGCGGCGATGCCTGGAAGGCCGTGGTGCGTTGCTCGACCGTGGAATCGACGCTCGCGGGTGACGCCTTCCTCCTGAGAAGTTCCTGCTTTGCCCGGCAGGGCTTCCTTGAAGGCACGCGCAGGGGAGCGACCTGTCCTGTCAGGGCCTGCCGCTTGCTGGTAGCGCGACCAACCCACAACGGAACGAGGACTCATGCGTATCGGGCTGACAGGTGGGGCAGCGACTCCCGACGGGATCGTCCGACAGGCCGAGCGGGCCGAGGCGGACGGCTTCAGCGCGCTCTGGTACGCCAGCGTCGTCAGTGGTGATCCGCTGGTGGCCATGGCACTGGCGGGCCGGGCCACACGGTCCATCGAACTGGGCACGGCCGTCCTGCAGACGTATCCGTGCCACCCCCTGCTCCAGGCGAACCGGGCTTCCTCAGTCGTCGCCGCCATGAACCGACCCGGCTTCACTCTGGGTATAGGCCCCTCCCACAAACCATTGGTCCGTGGGGTGTACGGACTGTCGTACGACCATCCCGGGCGCAGCACCGAGGAGTACATCCGGATCCTTACCGGCCTGCTGCGCGGCGAGACCGTGGACATCGACGGGGAGGACTGGACCGTCCACAGCATCGGCCACCTGACCGCCCCCGCACATCCCGTGCCGGTCCTGGTCTCCGCCCTTTCACCACGGCTGCTGCGTGTGGCGGGCAGTACGCCGACGGGACGGTGTTGTGGATGGCGTCAGCGAAGGCGATCGAGTCCCATGTCGCCCCGCGACTCTACGCTGCTGCCTCCGCCGCCGGACGGCCCGCGCCGCGCATCGTCGCCGGGCTGCCGATCGCTGTCCACGACGACGAGGCGGAGGCCCGCGCCGCTGCGGCGGCCACCACCACCGAGTACGGCGGCATGCCCAACTACCAGCGAATCCTCGACATCGGCGGCGCCGCGAGCCCCGCGGATGCGGCTATCGTCGGTACGGAGAGATCGGTCCGGGTCCAGCTTCAGGGACTCCTCGACTCCGGAGCCACCGAGATCTGGGCCGCGTCTTTCCCTGTTGGGGACACCAAGGAGGCCAGGGTGGCGTCCCTCCGCCGGACCAGGGACCTGCTGCGAGAGCTCACCACTTGAGTCGGGCGATGTGTGTTTCAGTACGACCCTAGGTTCGTGTCCCGCACGGCGAGCAACGGGTGAGTCGGCCAGGCGTCGGTTCTGCGGCCGATTCTGAGGCGTTCGTCAAGGTGTTGGGCCTTCTCGGCTTCTTAGGCAGGGACGACGGCGTGGTCCTCGTACGCGATGGGGGCCCGACCGTCCGCACCGGTGCGAGCGTCTGTTCGTACCGGTCCGGCCTGACGGCCATCTGGCCTGGCGCTCCGATTCGGTTCCCAGCAACGCCGACGAGGTACTCGATGTCGTTGCGCGGCGCCATGGTCCGAGAACCTGCCCGACAGAGAGCTCCGGCAGGACCACCCCAACGGCGCGGTCACGGGTGGGCTCGTGTTGTGCTGCCCTTCCGGTCGGGCGCGCTATGCCCCGCAGCGGTGCGTGGTCCGGACCGTGAGGCGACCACGGCGCGGCTCGCTGTTCGTCAGCCCCCTTGTCGGCGGCGTGCGGCGGATGACGGGCGCGGGCGACCATGTCGACGTAGTGGACGGGATGCTACGCGGTGAGCAACGTAGGTGGCCCGGACGGTCGGTGTACCGGCTGTGTTTGTCCATCGCCGGTCACCAGCGCTCCGGCGGCTCCGTGTCGTGCCGGAGCGGTCGCCGATACGACAGATCGGTCGTATCCCGGGTTCCCTTCACGAAGCCCTGCCTGGTGAAGAAGGGGGTCTGTAGTAGTGAGGCGTCTGCGCTGAGGGCCAGTTCGACGGTGGAGCGGCGTAGCGCTATCCGCCAGGTTCCGTCGCGGCGTTCGAGCCGGTCGAGGTAGCGGCCGCTCATCAGTTGTGCCGTGCGGCCGTCGGGATTGAGCAGCCCGACCAGCACGTAGCTTTCGCAATGGGCGATGTCGCCGTCGATCTCGCAGATGTGGGTGGTGATGTTGTGGGTGTGCAGCTGGGCGGCGGCCGCATGCATTTGGTTGGCCCAAGCCGCGTATTGAGGGCCGGAGTTGATGGTATGCCCGTGCTCGTCGAGACCGTCTTCGTGGTAGGCGGCCGTCAGAAGCTCGGCGTCGTGGCGGTCGTGTCCACGCGCGTGGGTCGCGACGCAGTCGAGGATGGCAGTGCGGTCCATCAGGAACTGGACGTCCCGTTGCAGGGCCCCGAGTTGTCCCTCATTGCTCACATCGTGCGTGTTGTTCACATGGTTCATCTCGGGCGTCTCCCTTTGCCTGGTTACGCGACGGCTTCCTCGCCGACCAAGGTGGTGCGGTGCATGAGTCGGGGCGATGTCTGCCGGTACGGCAGGGCGCGGTGCAGCATTCCGGTGTTGTCCCAGATGACCAGGTCACCGCGGCGCCAGTGGTGGCGCAGTACGAATCGGGGCCGTGTCGACCACTCCTGCAAGCGGTCGAGCAGCGCACGGCTTTCGGCGGCGGTCAGGCCGACCACGCAGTCGGCGGTGGCCCCGATGAGCAGGGACTTGCGGTCGTCGCTGTGGGTCCACACCAGCGGGTGCTCGCGGGAGGGGACTCGCTGCCAGGCCGTGAGCTCCTTCTGCGATGGCTCGGGGGTGACCAGCAGCTGGGCCGCGGCGAAGCTGTGCACGACCCGCAGCCCCGCCAACTGCTGCTTCTCCTCCTCCGGCAATGCGGCATAGGCGGAGAAGGTGTTGGTGAACTCGGTGTCTCCGCCCTCGTCGGAGACCTCGCGGGCCGTCAGCAGTGTGGCCTTCTGTGGTACGGCGTCGGTTGCGCCGTCGAGGTGCCAGTGGAACGTCCCCTGCTGGTAGGCGGCCAGTTCGCTCTTGGCGGGGTCGAGGCTGATTTTCTGAACCTCCGGGTGGCCGGCTGCGCTGCCAAGAGGAGGGACGACGACATCGCCGAGCATGCGGCTCAGGGCGACGAGATCCGCGTCCCCGATGTGCGCCTCGCGGCAGACCACCACCCCGTGGGCCTGGAGCGCTTTCCGGAGGTCGTCGGCTACCTTGCGGTCGACCAGCTGGTGGCCCGACAGACCGGCGAACTCCACGCCGATCTCGGGTGCGATGGGAGTTACGGAGAGGGCCATGATGTCTCCTTGCGGTGGGGGAGTGGCGGGGAGACGCGCTGTCGGGTGTCAGCCGTACGTGAGGTCGTCGTCGAAGTCGACGGCGAAGGAACGGAGCAGCCAGGCGACGGTTTCGTAGGCGCCGACGGTGACGATGACATCGAGCAGTTGCTGGGTGTCCAGCTCGGACGTCAGCACCGTCCAGGTCTCCTCGGCGATGGCGCCCTCACCGACCAGTTCGTCGGCAGCCCGCAGCAGAGCGGCTTCCAGCGGATTCCAGGGGGGCGCTTCAGGGACCGAGCGGATCCGCTCGATCTCCTCGTCGTCCAAGCCGGCGTCATGGGCGGCGAGCAGGTGCTGAGCCCACTCGTACGGCGCGTTGCGGACGTGCGCGACGCGAAGGATGAGGATCTCGCGCTGCCGCGAAGACAGGGTCGTGCCGAGCAGCGCGTGACCGTTGAGGGTGAAGAACGCCCGGGCCAGCGCCGGGTGGTGCGCGAAGGTGCCAAGAAGGTTCAGAGCCTTGGGCCGGCCCTCGTGGACGAGCCGCGGATGGCGTGGAGAAGACGGCGCGAGGGCGGCCATGGCGTCACGCATCTCTGGCGGCCACTGCTTGGTTGGAAGCGGTTCGACGTGCGCCATGTAGTTGGTCCCTCCGGGGCTCCGATGATCTGTCCGTTCTCGTGCCGCGCTTGAGGCGCTCGCCACCTGGCCACCGGACCGGGCCATTGGGCCCGGTGATCCGTCAACGCCGGTCACCGAGGCCGTCCTCCTTCGCGGCGCCCTCGGGACGCCTGGGCCGTCGCTCGTCGCGGTGCACGAGACCGTAGAGCCTCGTGACCTCGATGCGCACGATCATCCGACGGTCTCTGATCATCTTCTGGTCGAACATGGGCCGTTCGGCCTCGCCGTTGAAGGCCCTGTACACCGCGTACAGTTCGTCGACCGCCGGGTCTCCTGGCGAGGCGGCGAGGGCGAAGCCGACCTTGCCTTCGACGACAGCGAAGTTGAAGAAGTTCGGCCCGGGCACATGGAGGACTGCACGCGCCTCGCGCATCAGGTTCCGGCCCTTGGCGCGAGTGGCCGTCGTCGATATGCGGATGACCGGGGCGCGTTGTCCGTCCGGGATGTAGTACACGTTCGACAGATGAGGCAGTCCGTCGTCACCGATCGTCGCGAGGACCCCTTCGCGGTGGCCCGCGACGATCTCCCACAAATTCTCGCGCGTTGTACTGTTCACGGCCGCGCCATGGAGGTGGAGGTGGAGATGGAGGTGCTGGTGGTCAGAGTGCCTGCGGTCCGTTGGGCTACAACGCCTCGCCCTCGGGGGCCGGGGTGACACCAGGCAGCTGGTCGTCGGCGATCGGAGGGAGGGTGCGGGCCCGTAGGGCGGACCGCTGTCTCAATGCCTCTCATGGGTTGGTCCCTTCGCGTACGAGGTGCACGGCGCACTAAAGCGCGGACAGGCGCTCCGCCCCGGCGTTAGGCGATCGCCTAATTTATTGTTTAGGCGTATGCCTAACATTGAAGAGTGAGATGGGTCAAGACCGGTACAGTGGCTGGGTGCCCCTGACTCACCAGTTCCGTGGCGAGCCTCCGGCCGGGGAGGCGCTGTGACCGCCCCGCGGGCGCCCCGGTCCGAGGACTCGAAGACCCGCAACGCTCTGCTCGACGCGACGCTGCAGCTGATGGTGGAGGAGGGATACGCTGCGGTCAGCACGCGCAAGGTCGCGGCGAAGGCCGGCGCCAACCCTGCCCTCGTCTACTACTACTTCCGCACGATGGACGAGCTGTTCCTGGCGGTGTTCCGTCGTGGGGCCGAGGCGAACCTGAAGCGCATGCGGGGGGCCCTCGTGGCGGAGCACCCGCTGCGTGCCGTCTGGGAAGTCAGCAGTGAGCCCACCCACGCTGCGCTGACCATGGAGTTCATCGCCCTCGCCAACCACCGCGAGACCATTCGTGCGGAACTCGCCACCTACTCCACTCGCTTTAGGCAGATGCAGGAAGAGGTCCTGGTGCGGGCCCTCGACACCCATGGCATCGACGACGACAGGTTCACCCCGTCCGCGCTGGTCGTCCTGATCGGTGGACTGTCCCGCAGCCTGGCGGTCGACCGCATGCTCGGTCTCACGGCAGGTCACGACGAGGTGCGCTCACTCATCGACGAATGTCTGAGGCATTTCGAGGTGCCGGTGGAACAGAAGAACTCCACGCGGGCGACGCTCACAGGCGAGGAGGCGCCTGACTGATCGCGTGACTCTGTGGACCGCTCCCGGATCGGCCCGGTTCCTGCAGATCGTTGCCTAAGTCGTCCGAGGGGAGCCGTATGGCACGAAGCGGTTCGTGCACGGTCACCGTGATCCTCCGGCGTCCAACCCGAGGCCTCCCGTCCTCGACCCGGCCAACCTGGCTGTTCCGCCTCGCCTGAACCTACGCATCGTGCGAAGCGGCCGGTTGTCGCGGGCAGTCACGACTCCATGATCGTCACTCGTCGTGCCGCAGTCTCCGTCGAGGACGGGGTGGCCGCCGCGCGCAAACGGCGCACCAGGGCAATTACCGGCGAGCACTTCGATCGGGCGCTTGGAGGCGTGGATGCCGCAGAACACCGGTTTCGCGCGCTGGCGTCGCCACGCGCTGATTATCGGGAGGTCCCTACGCGCTGGCTGGCTCGGAGAACGAACCGCGGCCGGAACTGTTCTACGGGCCGGGCGTCGAGGGCTACACCGACTACCCCTTCCTCGAAGCGGCTTGAGGCCCACGGTCACGTCTGTCCATGCGGCAGCCCCACTCGCACATGGACAGGCGCCCGACCGGCGACACTGCGCCCGCTCCTGCGAGCCCGCGGTCGGAGCCGGGGGGTGCCGAAGGGCGCCATCGCGCAAGATCAATTTCAGCGCCAACCACGGTTCCGTTGGTCAAGGCCGGCGACCGCCTCATGATGGCGTCGCTGCGCGTCGCCGATCGCGAGTCTGCGGTGCTGTTGCCCGGTCCGGAGCAGTTGCCGTGCGCTTCGTCGAGCACCACCTCGTCGTCCGGGCCGCGCATCCGACCCGGCGTCGGTCGCTCAGGCGGCGAGGGCGGTGCGGACTGCGGCGTAGGCGCGGGCGACCTCGACGCATGGACATCCCAGGGACTTTTCAGGGACTTTCACGCCTGTCCCAGGGACTTTCCGCCGCGTAAGCAGGGTAGCCCCGGACAGTGCTGAAAGATAAGAACGCGCTGGTCATAGCCTGCATCGTCAGCATTCGATGATGTTCACCGCGAGGCCCCCGCGTGCAGTCTCCTTGTACTTTACGGACATGTCCGCGCAGGTGTCCTTCATGGTCTTGATGACCTTGCTGGCCTCGACGTACGCGTCCGCCCTCCCATCCCGTTGGCAGGCCCGACGACGGCAGCACGCATTTCACTGCTCGTCTCGACGCGCTCCCGCGCAGGGCTGTCGCGGATGCTCTCAGAGGGCGCCTCGGTCAGCAGGCCGCCGACCCGGACGTGGGGGTCAGCCGGATGATCGAAGGAGCGCCGATGCGCGTGGAGGTCCGGGCTGGAACTGGCCGTAGCGGTGTAGTGCGCTAGGTGCGCGTGCGCGGCGAGGACTGAACTCCGAATCTCAGGAACGCCAGTGGCACCGTCGGTGCGGACATTGCGGGGCCCCTTGGGCGAGCACACTCCGTGAAGGCTGACGCTCACTCGGATATCTCTGATGCATCGTCACCAATTTAAGATCATCTTGCACTCGCGTTGCACAAGGTGATGAAAAACAGCGGTGATCAATGGAGGGTCCTGCAAGGGTGTAACGGCAGGTCGGCAGGCATTTAGGAGTGTCGTGCCCCTCATCTCCCAGGGGCACGACACCCCCGCCGATCAGATGTCCCGGAAGATCTCGATCTGCGCCCCGATGGAGTTGAGCCGCTCCGCCAGGTCCTCGTAACCCCGGTTGATGACATACACGTTCCGCAGCACGGACGTGCCCTCCGCCGCCATCATCGCCAGCAGGACGACCACGGCCGGCCGCAGCGCCGGCGGGCACATCATCTCGGCGGCGCGCCAGCGGGTGGGGCCCTCGACCAACACGCGGTGCGGGTCGAGGAGTTGGAGGCGTCCGCCGAGGCGGTTGAGGTCGGTGAGGTAGATCGCGCGGTTGTCGTAGACCCAGTCGTGGATGAGGGTCTGGCCCTGTGCGACCGCCGCGATCGCCGCGAAGAACGGGACGTTGTCGATGTTCAGGCCGGGGAACGGCATCGGGTGGATCTTGTCGATCGGCGCCTCCAGCTTGGAGGGCCGGACCGTGAGGTCCACCAGGCGCGTACGGCCGTTGTCCGCTACGTACTCGGGGGTGCGGTCGTGGTCGAGGCCCATCTCCTCCAGGACCGCGAGCTCGATCTCCAGGAACTCGATGGGCACCCGGCGGACCGTCAGCTCCGACTCGGTGACGACGGCGGCGGCCAGCAGGCTCATCGCCTCGACCGGGTCCTCGGAGGGGGAGTAGTCCACGTCGATGTCGATGGTCGGCACGCCGTGCACGGTGAGCGTGGTGGTGCCGATGCCCTCGACCCGTACGCCGAGCGCCTCCAGGAAGAAGCAGAGGTCCTGGACCATGTAGTTGGAGGACGCGTTGCGGATGACCGTGACGCCGTCGTGGCGGGCGGCGGCGAGCAGCGCGTTCTCGGTGACGGTGTCGCCGCGCTCGGTCAGCACGATCGGCCGGTCGAGGGTGACGGACCGGTCGACCTGGGCGTGGTAGAGGCCCTCGGTCGCCGCGATGTCGAGGCCGAACCGGCGCAGCGCGATCATGTGCGGCTCGATGGTGCGCGTGCCGAGGTCGCAGCCGCCCGCGTACGGCAGCTTGAAACTGTCCATGCGGTGCAGCAGCGGGCCGAGGAACATGATGATCGAGCGGGTGCGGCGGGCCGCCTCGGCGTCGATCGACGCCATGTCCAGCTCGGCCGGCGGCACGATCTCCAGGTCGACGCCGTCGTTGATCCAGCGGGTGCGGACGCCGATCGAGCCGAGTACCTCCAGAAGGCGGTACACCTCCTCGATCCGCGCGACCCGGCGCAGCACTGTGCGCCCCTTGTTGAGGAGCGAGGCGCACAGCAGTGCCACGCACGCGTTCTTGCTGGTCTTCACATCGATCGCGCCGGACAGCCGACGACCGCCGACGACCCGCAGATGCATCGGACCGGCATAGCCCAGTGAGACGATTTCGCTGTCCAGCGCTTCACCGATTCGAGCGATCATCTCAAGGCTGATGTTCTGGTTGCCGCGCTCGATGCGGTTGACGGCGCTCTGACTGGTGCCGAGTGCCTCGGCAAGCTGCGTCTGTGTCCAGCCCCGGTGCTGGCGGGCGTCGCGGATGAGCTTGCCGATACGTACGAGGTAGTCGTCTGCCATGGGGCCGAGGTTATCTCAGATATGAGATGGCGCCTCTTGAGGGGGCCGTTCGGGTGACGGCCGGTCAGTCGTCCTTCTTGGTGCGAGTCTTGCGCCACCCGAAAGGCCCGGGCAAATCCATCGATGTCGTACGACGTCCTGAAGTGCTGCGCGTGTACCGCGGGCCGCGCTTGCCCCCTGTCGTGAACGACATGGACCCCTTGTTGATGTTCAGTCGGAGCCAGGGAAGGATCCGGAAACTCTTGCGGAACGTGAGCGGCATGCCCGCCCCCTTTCGTCCCGCACCGGGTACCCCGAACTCCCGTGACTATGGCGTCAGTTCAGCGGAGCGGGCGCCGGGGTGCCGTAGAAGGTGAACGGCTGCCAGCCGCGGGAGGCGGCGAAGTCGTTGAGCAGGTCGGCGATGTCCGTGGGTGTGATGTCGTTGGCCGTCGGCGGTGCCTCGCTCGCGGCGACGCTGAATTTGATTGTGAGCCGCGGATTCTCCGGGTTGACGCCCAGGAGGGCCGTCCCCGCGAAGAGCGTTCCCTTGGGGAAGTCGGCCGGCGTGGTGTCCGCGGCGGCCTCCGTGGCCTGGGCGGGCTGCGCTGCCGCCGTGCCCCCGACCATCGCGCCGACGGCCGTCGTTCCGGAGTGTGCGAGCAGAGACCGTCTCGAAATCCTGGACAAAGTACCCCCTCGTGCGGAGCCGTACGGGTATCTCCCGAGGCTCTTGTTGAATCGTACGCACGTTCGATAAGTACGGGGAGGCGAACGGGATCGTCCGGTTGTGAGGGGGTGCGGGCGGCCGGGCATGACCAATCTGCCCCCGTGTACTAGAGTTATCTCGACATCGAGATATCTGCCGAGGTGCACCGCAGCCGCACACTCCGCCGATCCCGGCAGTAAGGCTTGCCTAACTTAGCCTTACCTTAGCGGATCGGCCAAGACGTTGTGGCGGCAGGATGCGGTGGGAACGCGCACATCAATGAAGGAGACTGTCGTGTCGGCGAACAGCTTCGACGCCCGCAGCACGCTGCAGGTGGGCGACGAGTCGTACGAGATCTTCCGCCTGGACAAGGTGGAGGGCTCGGCCCGGCTCCCCTACAGCCTTAAGGTCCTGCTGGAGAATCTGCTCCGCACCGAGGACGGCGCGAACATCACCGCCGACCACATCCGCGCCCTCGGCACCTGGGACTCGCAGGCCCAGCCGTCGCAGGAGATCCAGTTCACGCCGGCCCGTGTGATCATGCAGGACTTCACCGGCGTGCCCTGCGTGGTGGACCTCGCGACCATGCGTGAGGCCGTCAAGGAGCTGGGCGGCGACCCGGCGAAGATCAACCCCCTGGCGCCGGCCGAGCTGGTCATCGACCACTCCGTCATCGCCGACAAGTTCGGCACCCACGAGGCCTTCGCGCAGAACGTGGAGCTGGAGTACGGCCGCAACCGCGAGCGCTACCAGTTCCTGCGCTGGGGCCAGACCGCGTTCGACGAGTTCAAGGTCGTCCCGCCGGGCACCGGCATCGTCCACCAGGTCAACATCGAGCACCTCGCTCGTACGGTCATGGTGCGCAACGGCCAGGCCTACCCCGACACCCTCGTCGGCACCGACTCGCACACCACCATGGTCAACGGCCTCGGTGTGCTGGGCTGGGGCGTCGGCGGCATCGAGGCCGAGGCCGCGATGCTCGGCCAGCCGGTCTCGATGCTCATCCCGCGCGTCGTCGGCTTCAAGCTCACGGGCGAGCTGACCCCGGGCACCACCGCCACGGACCTCGTGCTGACCATCACCGAGATGCTCCGTAAGCACGGCGTGGTCGGCAAGTTCGTCGAGTTCTACGGCGAGGGCGTCGCCGCGACCTCCCTCGCGAACCGCGCCACCATCGGCAACATGTCGCCGGAGTTCGGTTCCACCGCCGCGATCTTCCCGATCGACGACGAGACCCTGAAGTACCTGCGCCTGACCGGCCGCAGCGACCAGCAGGTCGCGCTCGTCGAGGCGTACGCCAAGGAGCAGGGCCTCTGGCTCGACCCGGCCGCCGAGCCCGACTTCTCCGAGAAGCTGGAGCTGGACCTCTCGACGGTCGTCCCGTCGATCGCCGGCCCGAAGCGCCCGCAGGACCGCATCGTCCTCGCCAACGCCTCCGAGCAGTTCAAGAGCGACGTACGCAACTACGTCGCGGACGACGACGAGGCGGGCAAGGAGTCCTTCCCGGCCTCCGACTCCCCGGCCGCCACCAACGGCGTCCCGTCGAACCCGGTCACAGTGACCGCCCCCGACGGCTCGACCTACGAGCTCGACCACGGCGCGGTGACGGTCGCGGCCATCACCTCCTGCACCAACACCTCGAACCCGTACGTCATGGTCGCCGCCGCGCTCGTCGCGAAGAAGGCCGTGGAGAAGGGCCTGACCCGCAAGCCGTGGGTCAAGACCACCCTCGCCCCGGGCTCCAAGGTCGTCACCGACTACTTCGACAAGGCGGGGCTCACCCCCTACCTCGACAAGGTCGGCTTCAACCTCGTCGGCTACGGCTGCACCACCTGCATCGGCAACTCCGGCCCGCTGCCGGAAGAGGTCTCCAAGGCCGTCAACGACCATGACCTGGCCGTCACTTCGGTGCTCTCCGGCAACCGCAACTTCGAGGGCCGGATCAACCCGGACGTCAAGATGAACTACCTGGCGTCCCCGCCGCTGGTCGTCGCGTACGCCCTCGCGGGCTCCATGAAGGTGGACATCACCAAGGACGCGCTCGGCGTCGACCAGGACGGCAAGCCGGTCTACCTCGAAGACATCTGGCCCACCGAGGCCGAGGTCAACGACGTCGTCGCGAACTCCATCGGCGAGGACATGTTCAACAAGTCCTACGCCGACGTCTTCGCCGGCGACGCCCAGTGGCAGGCGCTGCCCATCCCGGAGGGCAACACCTTCGAGTGGGACGCGCAGTCGACCTACGTGCGCAAGCCCCCGTACTTCGAGGGCATGACGATGGAGACCACCCCGGTCTCCGACATCGCCGGTGCCCGCGTGCTGGCCAAGCTCGGCGACTCGGTGACGACGGACCACATCTCGCCCGCCGGCGCCATCAAGGCCGACACCCCGGCCGGCAAGTACCTCACCGAGCACGGCATCGAGCGGCGTGACTTCAACTCCTACGGCTCCCGCCGAGGCAACCACGAGGTCATGATCCGCGGCACCTTCGCCAACATCCGCCTGCGCAACCAGGTCGCGCCGGGCACCGAGGGCGGCTTCACGCGCGACTTCACGCAGGCCGACGCCCCCGTGTCGTTCATCTACGACGCCTCGCGCAACTACATCGAGCAGGGCATCCCGCTGGTCATCCTGGCCGGCAAGGAGTACGGCTCCGGCTCGTCCCGCGACTGGGCCGCCAAGGGCACCGCGCTCCTCGGCGTCAAGGCCGTCATCGCCGAGTCCTACGAGCGCATCCACCGCTCGAACCTCATCGGCATGGGTGTCGTCCCGCTGCAGTACCCGGCGGGCCAGAACGCCGAGTCCCTCGGTCTCACCGGCGAGGAGTCCTTCTCCGTCTCCGGCATCACCGAGCTGAACGACGGCACCACCCCCGCCACGGTCAAGGTCACCACCGACACCGGCGTGGAGTTCGACGCGGTCGTCCGCATCGACACCCCCGGCGAGGCCGACTACTACCGCAACGGCGGCATCCTGCAGTACGTGCTGCGCAACCTGATCCGCAACTAGCGGCTCCGGTACGGCGGTTGAGGGCCGCATCCCCGGCGACGGGGGTGCGGCCCTCCGCCGTTGTGCTACAGCCAGCCGCGCTGCGCGGCCCGCAGCCCGAGCTGGAACCGGCTCGCCGCCCCGAGCCGTTCCTGGAGGTCGCTCACCCGCCGCCGCAGCGTGCGCAGACTCACCCCCAGGTGACGGGCGACCGCCTCGTCCTTCAGTCCGGCCGCCAGCAGCCGCGTCAACGCCTGCTCGTCCTCGGAGAGTTCGCCGTTCCCTGCGGGCCGGCCGAGCGGAGTCGCCTGCTGCCAGGCCAGCTCGAAGAGCTTCTGAAGGGCCTCGGTCACCGCCGAGTGCCATACGACGACGGCGCAGTAGCCGCCCGCCTCCGACGAGGTCAGCGGGAGCAGGGCCCGGCGTCCGTCGACCACCAGCAGTTTGAGCGGCACGGACGGCAACACCCGGGCCTGCTCGCCGAGTTCGACCATGTTCCAGGCGCGGGACAGGGCGTTCGGATCCTCCAGGGCGGTCGCCGCGTAGATGCCGCGCGAGACGATCCCGCGCTTGAGCAGGTCGGCCTGGAGGTCCACCTGCGGTGCGGGCGGGGCGAGATAGGGCGGGGTGTCGAAAAGACACACCTCGTGTTCGGCGCGGGCGTACATCTCCTCCAGGCGGGCCGCGATGGCGCCTTCGCCGGAGGCGACCTCGATCAGCCGGGACGGCTCCTCGCGCAGCAGGCCCGCCTCGTACGCGGTGGCCATCTCCTCGGCGGTGGCGGCGACCAGTTCGGACTCCGTCTCGCGCCGCCGGATCAGCGCACGGATCGCCACCCGCGGGTCGACAGCCCGTAACCCGCCCATGGAGTCCGGCGGTTGGAGCAGTCCCAGCGTGAGCAGCCGGTTGCAGGCCTCGCGCAGCTCGGCCGGGGTCGCCCCGCTCAGCAGCGCCCAGCCGACCGTGCCGGCGTCGGGCTGATGGAGAATCGACCGGTACACCAGCTCGTCGGAGGCCGAGACCCCCACCGCGGCCCAAGGGCTCGCGGCAGGGGTCTGTCGTGCGGGATCCTGCGCCGTGTTCACCATGGCTCGCCACGGTAGAGCTTGATTGTTAAGAATCCTTACCGTGGCTCGGCCCGTCCGATCACTTCAGGCTCACTTCAGGCCGAACGCCCGCAGTACGGTCTGGTCGATCCCGTTGCCGTCGCGGTCGGCGGCCCGCACGCGCAGCGACACCGACGTGGCACCCTTCGCGGGCCGGAACCGCGCCTCGCCCTTCTTGACGCTCACCTCTTTCCAGGACGCGCCGTCGTCGTAGGAGACCCAGGCCTTCAGACTGCTCGCCCGGACGCTTCCCGACTGGTTCGCGACCGCCAGCCCGACCGTCAACTCCCGCTTGCCGTCGGCCCGGTTGAGGAGGTCGAGGCCCTTCGGAGCGATGCCGACGGTGAGCAGTGGCAGTGCCGTCGCGGTGTCGGTGTGCGCCGAGGCGAAGGTCCACTCGGTGTGCGTGCTCGTGGAGTACTTCGCCCAGGCCGCCTTGCGCTGCACGTCCAGATCGAAGCGGTACGAGGCCTTCGTCGCCGGGACGTCGAAGACGCCGTACCCGCCGAGCGTCGAGTCGCCGACGAACTGTCCGTCCGCGTAGAGCCTGCCCTGCGCGGTGGTGTCGACGCCGTCCACATATCCGTAGTGGCCCGGTGTGGAGTCGGTCAACTCCGGTACGGAGAGGGTGAGTTTGTCGCCGGTGCGGGTCGAGAGGCCGTACTCCTCGCTGCTGCCCGGCCGGAGGGCCTGGCGCAGCCAGTTCTCCGTGGGCTCGGTGGCCGCCTTGGTGAAGGTGTGCAACGGGCTCCACTCGCCCCGGTACGTCTGCCAGTTCGGGTAGACGACGTGCCTGGTACGGGTGTCCGGGTCGACGTAATAGTACTCGTCGCGTTCCGTGCCCAGCTGCGTGTACACGCTGTTCTCGATGCTGAAGAGCTGCCAGGGACGGAAGGTGTACAGGGTGTCCGCGCCCATCTCGCCGGCCGTGGCACCGTAGTAACGGGCTTTCCGCTTCACTGTGTTGGACTTGTCGAGGCGGTAGGTCTGGTTCGCGGTGATGGCGCCGCTCTGCGCGGCGAGCAGGTTGTAGACGTACGGACTGACCGGCGTGCCGCTCAGCTTCAGCGTGACCTTCTTGCCGGTCTTGAGCAGGCCGGCCAGCTGGGCGCCCTCCTCGCCGGTGGCGATCATCAGCGGGACGGTGGTCGCCCGGTCCACGGCCTCGATCCAGAAGCCCGGCGTCTTGCGGTAGACGATGAGGTAACCCGCCCCGGCCTTGGTCGCGTTGTCCAGCGCGCTCTGTGCCCGCTCGGTGGCACCGATCCCGACGACGGCCACCTTGCCCTTGACGTCGAGCCCCGCGAAGTCGGCAGCGGTACCGCCGCCCGCGTCCACCGCCCGCACCGTGTGGTCACCGCTGATCTTCAACGGGAAGTCGTTGTACGTCTGGGAGTAGTAGAGCGAGGACAGCGCGGTCTTCTCCGGGCTGGTGACGCTCGCCGTCAACTCCTTGGCGTACAAACGGAACTTGGCGCTGAACTCCAGGGTGCCCACGGTCACCTGCGGGGTCGGCGCCACATAGACGTGGTCGGTCCAGAAGCCCTGGCTGTAGGTGAGCCCCCAGGCGCTGCCCGGCCCCTCACGGTGCCAACTGGTGCTGAAGCCCCGGAACTCGGAGTCCTCCTTCGTCTTCGGTTTGATCTCCACCGCCTTGCGGGCGTCGAGGACGACCGCGGTGTCCCCGTCGACCTTGATCTCGGGGTTGCCGACGACCGACGTGCCCACGGCCAGGCCGCTCCCGTCCCGGTCCGGGATCCAGGTCGCGATGGAGTAGGTGCCGGCCGGCACCTGCCAGGTCCAGCCGGTGCCGAGGAAGCCGTACTCGTCGGGGTAGGCGCCGTTCAGCTCCTGGAGGGTGTAGAGCGACGCCCCGGTGGACGGATTGCCTTCCCGGTCCACGATCGAGACCTTGAGGTTGTACGTCTTCGGTGCTTTCTCGAAGCCGACGCCCGTGGTGACCTGGACGCCGCCGTCGGCGGTCGCCGTGACATGGCCCGTGTACCGGCCCTCGGCCTCCTTCTCCGGGTCGACGCCGACGGAGACGGTGGCGGTGCCCCGTGCGGGCACGGTCAGGGTGTCCGCGCCCAGAGTGAGGTCGGCGAGCGAGGACGAGAGCTTCAACTCCACCGGACTGTCAGTGGTGTTGGTGTACGTGATGTCCTTGCTGACGACACCGTTGTCACCGTCCTCGAACCTGCCGAAGCTCAGCGTCGAGGTCGCGAAGACGTCCTGCTCGACCGCCCGTACGGCGTCGACCCGGCCGTCGCCCTGCTCGAACACGGAGTCGTCGGCGTTCGTCTTCGCGGTGCTGGCCAGTGCCTCCTTGATCTGCTCGCCGGTCCAGTCCGGATGGGCCTGCACGACCAGCGCCGCCGTGCCCGCGACATGCGGGGTGGCCATCGAAGTGCCGCTCGCCGTCGTGTAGTCGGCGTCCACCGGCGTGCCCATGGTGGTGCCGGCGGCGCGGGCCGCGGTGATGTTCACGCCCGGCGCGGTGATCTCCGGCTTGACCGCGAAGTCGCCGGGGCGCGGACCACGGCTGGAGAACGAGGCCAGCTGGTCCGACTTGTCGACCGCGCCCACGGTCAGCGCCGAGTCGGCGATGCCCGGGGTGCCCACGGTCTGCTCGCCCGGGCCCGCGTTGCCGGCCGCGATCACGAACAACGCGCCGGTGGACGCCGACAGTTGGTCGACGGTCTCACTGAGCACGTCGGAGGGACCGTACGCCGTCCCGCCCAAGGACATCGAGACGATCTTCGCGCCGGATTGCGCCGCCCACTCCATGCCCGCGATGATCCAGGACGACTGGCCGTGGCCCGTGTCGTCCAGCACCTTGCCGACCAGCAGCCGCGCGCCAGGCGCCACCCCCTTGTACCGGCCGCCCGAGGCCGCGCCCGAGCCGACGATCGTGGACGCCACATGGGTGCCGTGACCGAAGCCGTCCTGGATCGTCTCGTCCGGTACGAAGCTCTCCGACCCGGCGATCTTCCCGGCCAGGTCCGGGTGCCCGGTGTCCACGCCCGTGTCCAGGACCGCGACCTCGACGCCCGTGCCGTCGTAGCCCGCTTTCCACACCTCGGGCGCGCCGATCTGCGGCACGCTCACGTCGAGGGACGCCTGCACCCTGGCGTCCAGCCAGACCTTGTCGATGCCGTCGCCGAGTTGCTTCGAGGCCTTCGCGGTGGGCGCGGTACCGAGTGCCGGGGCGATGTCCGACCAGAAGGCCGTGGACTTCTTCGCGCTGAGCGCGGCGCCGTCGATCCCCGGCAGCGCCAGCGTCCGGCGCGCGCCCTCGGGGGTCTCGGTGCCCTTGCTGTACGTCGCGATGACCGGGGTGGAGCCGGTCTTCGCGTCCGTGTACCCCTGCTTGACCAGCTGGGTGACGTTGAACAGGGCCGGGTCGAGGCGGCCCGCCTTGATGAGCGGGACTGCGTCCGCCGGCAGGACGCTGATCTCGCCGTTCTTCTCGCTGGACAGGAAGGTGGCGGCCTCGCGGCCCTTGCCGCGCCGGACGTCGACGGCGTTCCTGCCGTCCGGTCCGGCGCTGAGTGTCACGGTGTCGCCGGTGATGAGGGTGACGGTCTGCGGTGGGGCGGTGCTCGGGCCCGTGAGGTGGGTGGAGACCGTGGAACCGGTGGCGGCTGTCGCGGGCGTGAGAGCCCCCGCGAGCAGTCCGGCCGTTCCGGCCACGGCCCACAGGGCGTGGAGTCTTCGCATGGGTGGACGTCCTCCCCTGAACGCGGAAACGCTTCCGCCCGGTGAGCGGAAGCCAGCCATCAGAGTGAGTGCCGGGGCGAGGGCGGCTCAAGGGAATCACGTGGCCGGAGAGTGCCAACGCCCCCTTCGGTCAAGGAAGTTGGCGAATCCGCCGGTCGGGGCGGGTGGCCCCGGCCCCTCGCCCGCCCGTGCCCTCGCCCCGGATTCCCGTCCGCTCGCACGGCTGCGCCTCAGGTGGAACACAGGATTCCCTCAGCGGACCGGGACAGAATCCGGACATGACTGGCACCACCGGGACCCGCAGCAGCCGCGTACGCGTGCTCATCGTCGACGACGAGCCCGCGCTCACCGAGCTGCTCTCCGTCGCGGTCACCGAGGCCGGCTGGCGGCCCTACCCCGCGCCGGACGGGCACAGCGCGCTGCGGATCGCCCGCGGCTGCTCCCCGCACGCCGTCGTCCTCGACGGCATGCTGCCCGACCTCGACGGCGTCCAGGTACTGCGCCGGCTGCGCTACGAGAACCCGAGGCTGCCCGTCCTCATGCTCACCGCGCGCGACGCCATCGAGCACCGCCTCGACGGTCTGGAGGCGGGCGCCGACGACTACGTCACCAAGCCCTTCTCCCTGGAGGAGGTCGTGCTGCGACTGCGCGGACTGCTGCGCCGGGCGGGCAGCGAACGGCTCCCGGCCGACGACTCCGTACGGGTCCTCGGCGATCTCGTGCTGTCCGGCGAGACCCGCGAACTGCGCCGCGCCGGTGAGCCGATCCAGCTCACCGCCAAGGAGTTCGACCTGCTCACCCTGCTTCTCGACCATCCCCGCCAGGTGCTGAGCAAGGCGCAGATCCTCGACCACGTGTGGAGCACCTCCTTCGACGGCGGCGGCAACCTCGTCGAGGTCTACATCTCCAGCCTCCGCCGGAAGATAGACCGGGGCCGCGCTCCGATGATCCACACCGTCCGGGGGATGGGATACGCCATACGGCCCGTGGAGGACGGCAGATGAACCTCCTGACCCGCAACCGAGGCCGCCTGCAAGGCCGTTCACTCCGCACCCGCCTGCTGCTCTTCATCAGCGCCACCCTGGTGGTGGTCTGCGCCGCGATGTCCCTCACCACGGTCTTCGTCCAACGCGCCTATCTGCTGGGCGACTTGGACGACCGGGTCGTCGACGCGGCCCAGCGAAGCCTGGGCGGGGCCGAACACCACCCGGGCTTCGACGGGGACCTCGGGTTCCTCATGGAGAACGGCCACGCCGTCGGGACGCTCGCCGCACGGTTCGACGACAGCGGCTCGATCATCGCCGCGGCCGTCGTCAGGCAGGACGCCCCGCCCCAGAACCTCACCGCCGCCCAGCGCGCAGCCCTCGCGGGCATCACGGCCGACAGCGCGATGCACACCCGGTCCGTCCCCGGCCTCGGCACCTACCGGCTCAGGGCCCTCGACACCGGTGGCGTCCGGGTCCTCACCGGGCTCCCGATGGACGACGTACAGGACATGATCAGCGGTCTGGTGGCGGTCGAGGCGGGCGTCGCCCTCGTCGGACTGACCGCGGCGGGCTGTCTGTGCGCGGTGGTCATACGACGGCAGCTACGGCCGCTCGGCCGGGTCGCCGCCACCGCAGTCCAGGTCTCCCGCTCACCGCTCGGCCACGGCGAGGTCACCGCGCTGACCCGGGTGCCCGAGCGGGACACCGACCCGGGCAGCGAGGCAGGACAGGTCGGCGCCGCGCTCAACCGCATGATCGACCACGTCGAGTCCTCGCTCGCCGAACGCCAGCGCAGCGAGGAGCAGATGCGCCGCAGCGAGGAACGCATGCGCCGCTTCCTCGCCGACGCCAGCCACGAACTCCGCACCCCGCTGGCCTCCATCGCGGGCTACGCCGAGCTGATGAACCGCGGCACCGACCGCATCGAACCCGGGCTCGCCTGGCGCCGGGTCACCGCCGAGTCGGCGCGGATGACGGGCCTGGTGGAGGACCTGCTGCTGCTCGCCCGGCTCGACGAGGGCCGGCCGCTGCAGTCCGCCGAGGTGGACCTCGCGGCCGTGCTCGCCGAGGCGGTCTGGGACGCGCGCGCCGCCGGCACCGGCCACGAGTGGCAGCTCCACCTGTCCCTGGACGCCCCCGCCCTGGTGATCGGCGACGAGGCCCGACTGCACCAGGTGTTGGCCAACCTGTTGGCCAACGCGCGTATGCACACACCTGTTGGCACGACGGTCACGGCGAGCGTCGAGGCCACGGCCGCCCACACCGTCGTCATCCGGGTGCGCGACGACGGCCCCGGCATCCCCCCGACCCTGCTGCCCACGGTCTTCGAACGCTTCACCCGCGCCGACGCCTCCCGCGCCCGGTCCGGCGGCAAGGAGGGCGGCTCCGGCCTCGGCCTGGCCATCGCGACGGCGATCACCGGAGCCCACGGCGGCCGTATCGACGTGACCAGCGTCCCCGGCCGCACGGAGTTCACCATCGAACTCCCGGCAGCCGAACTCCCGCCCGCCGAAACACAGATACGCGCCCGCACGGCGCCGGTCCAACCGCTGTACGGGCGCGTCTCCGCGACCGACCGCTAGGGAGTGGTCGTGAACGAGTCGAAGTCGGCCCCGCCCGTGGTCCCCGAGGCGTGCGAGGTCCGGGTCAGGCCGACGTCCTGGGTGGCCGCGGCGGTCGGGACGTCGATCGTGCCGACCAGGTTCCAGGTGACGTCGTCGGTGGAGTAATAGCCGCTGTACGTGGTGCCGTTGCGGACCAGCTTCAGCCACGACGGGTAGACGGCGGTGCCGGTGGAGTCCTGTGCGTCGGCCTCCGGCAGTGCGAACAACGGCCCGCAGAAGTCGCTGAGTTGGCGATTGACCCGGGCGAGCCGCTCCTGCCGCTGCGTCAGCCGCAGACCGTTGAGGTATGTGGCGGCATACCCGGCGAAGGCCGGCGCGACCGTGACGACTGCGATCATGGCGGGATCGTATGAGACTCGGCTCCCGAACGAGCCGGCCCCAAGCGCGACTCCGGGGCCGCCCGCCGTTTACAGCCTCCCCAGTCCGCGCTAACTTCACGGACAGTGGGGTGGGAGCGCTCCCACCCGCCCGACGGTCCGGAACCCGCCGGATGGCGCCGGATCGCCCCACCCCACGCCTCCACCTCCGCATGTTCCTCACGACCGCCGAGCGAAGGGACGTAGAACTGTCATGCCTATGACAACATCAACCCAAGTCCCGGTAACCAACGCGCGATTACCACGCCCCACCCCCCACCGAGCCCTCTTCCTCACCCTCCTCGCCCTGCTCACCACCCTCCCCGCCCTGGCCCTGATCCTCGCCACCGGTGGCCGGGCCGAGGCCCACGGCACACCCATGAACCCCGCCAGTCGCACCTTCCTCTGCTGGCAGGACGCGCTGACCGCCACCGGCGAGATCAAGCCCATCAACCAGGCCTGCAAAGCGGCTCAACAGGTCAGCGGCACAACGCCGTTCTACAACTGGTTCTCGGTGCTGCGTTCCGACGGCGCCGGCCGCACCCGCGGCTTCGTGCCGGACGGTCAGTTGTGCAGCGGCGGCAACCCCAACTTCACCGGCTTCAACCTCCCGCGCGACGACTGGCCGCTCACCCACCTCACCTCGGGCGCGACGGTCGACTTCTCGTACAACGCCTGGGCGGCGCACCCGGGTTGGTTCTACGTCTACCTCACCAAGGATGGCTTCGACCCGACGAAGGCACTCACCTGGGACGACATGGAGGCCACCCCGTTCCTCACCGTCGACCACCCGCCGCTCAACGGCACTCCGGGCACGGTCGAGGCCAACTACTCCTGGACCGGGCAGCTTCCGGCGAACAAGTCGGGGCGGCACATCATCTACATGGTCTGGCAGCGCTCGGACAGCACGGAGACCTTCTACTCCTGCTCCGATGTCGTATTCGACGGCGGCAACGGAGAAGTGACGGGTATTCACGACCCGGGCAACCCCACCGACCCGGTACCCGGAGTCTGTTCGGCCACCCGCCGTACGACGGGCAGTTGGCCCGGCGGCTACCAGTCCGAGGTGACCGTCACCAACTCCGGCGACGTCCCGATGCTCGGCTGGATGGTCAACTGGACTCTCCCGAGCGGGCAGTCGGTCGCCAGTCTCTGGAACGGCAACGCGACCTACACCGGCCAGGACGTGATGGTCCACAACGCCGACTGGAACGGCTCACTGAGTCCGGGGCAGAGCACCACCTTCGGCTACGTCGTGAACGGCGACGGCGGTGACCCGGCAACTGCCCTTCCCTGCCAGGTCGGTTGAGCCGGTGCTCGGGGCGGACCCGGTGGTCGGGGGCCACCGGGTCCGCGAGCCGGGCAGGGAATGGGGGTTCAACCTGCCCGGGTGGTGCGTGGCTTGGGACGGCACTGCGGTGCGACAACGTTGTCAAATGGTCTGCATACGACTCTACCGCCTCAACGGACAACGATGTCAAGCTAGTTGGCCTGCGGACGCCGTCCGAGTGGCTGCCCTGCGCGCCCCCGCCGACCCATGCGCTCTTCCGTGGTACGGGTGGCGCACGCTACTGTCCCTGCGGCTTGTGCGACCTGTGGTGCGCGACCCGTCCGAAGGAGGAGGGGCCGCGTCATGCGTTTCCGTCCCATGTCCCTGTTGCTCGCCGCCGCACTCGCGGTCGGCGGCGCCACCCCCGCCCTGGCGGCCACTGCCGCCCCACCGCAACTCGTCAAGGACCCCAGCGCCTACGTCGACCCGCTGATCGGCACCAAGAACGGCGGCAATGTCTTCCCGGGCGCCGTCGTGCCCTTCGGCATGCTCTCCTGGAGCCCGGAGAACACCAGAGGCGGCGCGACGAGCACCGCCGCACCAGGCGGCTACCAGTACGACGCCACCCGCATCCGCGGCTTCAGCCTCACCCACATGTCCGGCACGGGCTGTGCGGGCGGCAGCGGGGACATCCCGTTCTTCCCGTACGCCGGTGAGGTCACCTCCTCCCCGGCGAGCGACACCAAGGACGCCGTCTACGCCTCCGACTTCAGCCACACCGCCGAGACCGCCGAACCCGGCCACTACAAGGTCGGCCTCGCGTCCGGCGTCACCGCCGACCTCACCGCGACGGCCCGCACCGGCTCCGGCCGCTTCACCTACCCGGCCGACAAGCCCGCCTCGCTGCTGATCCGCACCGCCAACTCCGAGGTGGGCTCGACCGATTCGTCGGTCACCATCGACCCGGCGACCCGCAAGGTCTCCGGCTCGGTCACCTCCGGCAACTTCTGCGGCTACCTCGACCCCGAGGGTCAACGCGCCTACTACACCCTCTACTTCACCGCCACCTTCGACCGGGACTTCAAGACCACCGGCACCTGGCAGGACGACAAGCTGACCCCGGGGTCGACCTCCGCGACCGGTGGCACGGGCGGGTTCACGAACGGCGGCCGTCCAGTCGCGGGCAAGGGCGCGGGCGGCTACGTCGAGTTCGAGCCCGGCACCGGCCCGGTCGGCGTCAAGGTCGGTATCTCCTACGTCAGTCAGGCCGGCGCCGAGGCCAACCTCGCGGCGGAGAACCCGCCGAAGCGCTCCTTCGACGCGGTCGAGGACGCGGCCCACCGTGCCTGGCGCGACCAGCTCGGCGCGATCAAGGTCGGCGGCGGCACCGACACCGAGCGCACCACCTTCTACACCGCGCTCTACCACGCCCTCCTGCACCCGAACGTCATCAGCGACGCCGACCGCAGATACACGGGCAGCGACGGCAAGGTGCACAAGATCAGCCGGGGGCATCAAGCGCAGTACGGCACCTTCTCCGGCTGGGACATCTACCGGTCGCAGGTCCAACTGCTCACCCTCCTCAGCCCGCGCACCGGCTCGGACATCGCGCAGTCCCTCTACGAACTCGCCCAGCAGAACGGCGGCATCTGGGACCGCTGGCTGCACGGCGCGAGCGGCACCCACGTCATGAACGGCGACCCCTCACCGACCGCCCTGGCCGGCATCCGTGCCTTCGGCGGCACCGACTTCGACCTGAAGGGGGCACTCGCGTCCCTCGTCCAGGCGGCGACCGTGCCCACCGCGCAGGACCTCTCCTCCTCGGGCAAGCCGGTGCTGTCTGTGGGCCAACGCCCGTCCCTCGACAAGTACTTGAACCTGCACTACATGCCGTCGGTCTCCAACGCCTGGGGCGGCGCCGCCGAGACCCTGGAGATGTCCACGGCGGACTTCGCGCTCTCCCAACTCGCCACGGCGGCAGGGAAGAAGAGCACGGCGGCCGACTTCGCCAAGCGCGCCCAGTGGTGGCAGAACAACTTCAACATCGCCGCCGACCCCACCGGCGGCTACATCGCCAACCGCAAGGCGGACGGCAGTTGGGTCACCGGCTTCACCCCGGGCACCGGCAACGGCTTCGTGGAGGGCACGGCCGCCCAGTACACCTGGATGGTCCAGCACAACCCGGCGGGCCTCTTCGCGGCGATGGGCGGCACGGACAAGGCGCTCGCCCGCCTCGACTCCTTCTTCCATGAGGCGGACGGGAGTTGGGCCTTCACGGGCAGCGGCGGCGACAAGTCCGAGCTGGACAACGAGCCGTCCGTCAACGTCCCCTACCTCTACGACTACGCGGGTGCGCCCTACAAGACCCAGGAGACGGTCAGGGCGGCCATGAAGCAGCTCTGGACCACCGACCCGGCCGGCATCCCCGGCAACGACGACCTCGGCGAGATGTCGTCCTGGTACGTCTTCTCCGCACTCGGCATGTACCCCCAGGTCCCCTCCCGCGCCGAACTCACCCTCGCCTCCCCGCTGTTCGAGCGCATCGAGATCAAGCGCCCGCACGGCAACGACATCTCCATCCGCGCGCAGGGCGCCGCGACCGACGCCCCGTACATCCAGTCCCTGAAGGTCAACGGCCGTAGCACGCAACAACCTTGGCTCTCCTCCTCGATCGTCAGGAACGGCGGCACCCTCGACTACACCCTCTCCACCACCCCGAACCGCACCTGGGGCAGCGACCCGGCCGACGCCCCGCCGTCCTTCCGCACCGGCGAACAGCCCTACCAGATCGGCGTCGGCCCCACCGCCGCGACCCTCGCGCCCGGAGACAGCACCAAGGTCAACATCAAGGCCCTGGCCCTCAGCGGCGGCACCGGACCGGAGGTCCGCTACAGCGTCGAGACGCCCGCCGGAGTCACGGCAACTCCCGCGCAGGGAACGGTGGTCGACGGCTCGCAGGACATCACCCTCACCGCCGCCGACGACGTCAAGCAGGGCTTCTACGACGTGAAGGTCACCGTCACCTCGGGCGACACGTCGTACGAGCAGCCGGTGTCCCTGACGGTCGCCGCGCCCGGCACCCTGCTCGCCGCCTACAACAACACCGGTGTCTCCGACGACACCGGTGAGCACGACGAGGCGGACTTCGACGGGGGCGGCTGGAGCTACTCCCTCCAGGCGCTCGCGGCGGCCGGGCTGACCCCGGGCGGCGCGGGCACGGTGGACGGGCTCGGCTTCACCTGGCCCAACTCGCCGAACGGGCGCCCGGACAATGTCTCGGCTGCCGGTCAGACCCTCCAACTCGCGCAGCCCGCGGCCAACTTGTCCTTCGTCGGCAGCGCGGTCAACGGCAACCAGCAGACGAAGGCGACCGTCACCTACACCGACGGCAGCACGGATGTGATCGATCTGTCCTTCACGGACTGGACGGTCGGCGGTGGCGGCGGAACCGTGCAGTACGGCAACGAGATCGTCGCCAGGTCCGCGTACCGCAATGTCGCGGGTGCGGACAAGGACCCGGTCGTCACTTATGTGTTCGCCACCAAGCCGTTCGCGGCACCCACGGGCAAGACCATCAAGAGCGTGACACTTCCGGACGACCCGGATCTCCATGTGTTCACCCTTGCGGTGAACTGACGTCCACTATGTGTGCCCTCGCCCGTTCCGGTGGCGGGGGCACACCGGCGCGTGCGAGCATCCGCAGATGGTTAAACGGCCGCAGCTGCCCGAGGAGTTCCGGGCCGAGGCGCGTTCGGCCTTCGCTTTCCTGGTCGAGGGCGAGGGCTTCGCGCCGCCGGAGGACATAGACGGCGGGCTGCGCTATCTGCGCGCCGATCTGATGGTGCGCGTCTGGTTCCTGGGCGGCGCCGAATCGGAGGTCCTGACACGGCTGATCCCCCTGGCGCCGGACGGCACCAGGGGGAAAGGGGCTTGGCTGGACGATCTGTACAAGGCCGCCGCGTGCGGCCCGGCCCAGGACGTCCCCGTCTTCGCGTCGACCAGAAGAGGCGTGCTCAGACGGGTTCACCAGCACGCGGAGGCGTTGCGCAGGCTGCTGCCCCGCCTCCCCGTGCCGTGACCGTGCCTCAGGCCAGCAGCTCCACCTCCGCGAGCGTCGAGGAACTGTCCAGGACGAGGCGGTAGTGCGCGTACGAGCCCGGTGACTTGACCGAGAAGGCGCGCGTCTGCTTGGCCCAGGTGAAGGACTCGCCGGAGCGTCTGTCGAGCGTCTTCCACTTGCTGCCGTCGGCCGAGCCCTGGAGGGTCCAGCCGGTCGGTGCCGACGTGCGGTCCGTCGACGAGGTCAGCGTGTACTGGATGCCCTTGGTGGCCTTGGCGACCGGCAGGTCCACCGAGGTCACCGTCGCGGCCGTGGCCGACGTGTTGTCGAACAGGGCGCCGGTAGCGGCGAGTTGGTCGCTGCGGGGCGTCGGCACCTTGTCGTTCTTGGTGATCGACACCGGCGCCGCGTTCTTGCCGCTGCCCCACGTCGAGGGCTTGGAGCCCATGGAGAAGTCCAGCACTCCGCCCTTCTCCAGCAGCGAGTGCGGGAGCGAAGTCGACGTCCAGGCCTTGCCGTTGACCGTCAGACTCTGGACGTAGACGTTCTTCGTGCTGTTCTTCGGCGCCTTGACGACCAGGTCCTTGCCGTTCTCCAGGTGGACGGTCGCCTTGGTGAACAGCGGGGAGCCGATGGTGTATTCGCCGCTGCCCATCACCAACGGGTAGAAGCCGAGCGCGGAGAAGAGGTACCAGGCCGACTGCTCGCCGTTGTCCTCGTCGCCGTGGTAGCCCTGCCCGATCTCGCTGCCGGTGTAGAGCCGCGACAGCACCTCGCGCACGTCCTTCTGCGCCTTCCAGGGCTCGCCGGCCGCGTCGTACATGTAAGTGACGTGGTGGGCGACCTGGTTGGAATGCCCGTACTGGCCCATCCGGACGTCCCGCGCCTCCGTCATCTCGTGGATGACACCGCCGTAGGAGCCGACGGTCGCGGACGAGGCCTTCTCCGGGGTGGCGAAGTACTCGTCGAGCTTGTCGCCCAGGGCCTTCTGGCCGCCGTAGAGGTTGGCGAGGCCGCGGCTGTCCTGCGGGGCGGTGAAGGCGTAGCCCCAGCCGTCGGTCTCCGTGTAGTCGTAACCCCAGATCTTCGGGTCGTAACTCGCCGAGTCCACCCGCCAGTTGCCCTTGGCGTCCTTGCCCTGGAAGAACCCGGCCTGCTTGTCGAAGAGGTTCACGTAGTCCTGGGCCCGGTTGAGGAAGTACTCGGACTCCTCCTTGTAGCGCTTCTCCCCGGTCTTCCTGTAGAGGGCCAGGCCCATCTGGGCGATGCCGTAGTCGTTGTTGTAGCCCTCCATGGCCCAGGAGAAGCCCTCGCCGGTGTCCGTGCTCGTGTAGCCGAGGAAGGGCGAGGTGGTCATGCCCTTGCGGCCGACGCCCGAGGAGGGCGGGACGACGGTGGCGTTCTTCACGGCCGCGTCGTAGGCCGACTTGGCGTCGAACTGCACGCCCTTGACGTACGCGTCCGCGAACGCGACGTCGGAGGAGGTGCCGGTCATCAGGTCCGCGTAGCCGGGGGAGGACCAGCGCGAGGTCCAGCCGCCGTCCTTGTACTGCTGCACGAACCCGTCGACCATCTCACCCGCCTGACCGGGCGTCAGGAGCGAGTACGCCGGCCAGGTGGTCCGATAGGTGTCCCAGAAGCCGTTGTTGACGTACACCTTGCCGTCCACGATCTTCGCACCGGTGTGCGTCGGGGTGTCCTGGCTCGGCATCGGGGAGAATGGCGAGGCGTACTGGTAGGTCGAACCGACCTTCTCGAAGCCGGAGTTGGGGTACAGGTACAGCCGGTACATGCTGGAGTAGAGCGTGGTCAGCTGGTCGGGGGTCGCGCCCTCCACCTCGACCTTGCCGAGCAGCTTGTCCCACACCTTCTGGGCCTGGTCCTTGACCGTGTCGAAGGAGGTGCCGTCCGGGATCTCCTGGCGCAGGTTGTCCTTCGCCTGGTCGACGCTGATCAGCGAGGTGGCCAGGCGCAGGGTGACCGTGTGGTCGGCGCCCGCCTTGAACCGCAGATAGCCCTTGACCCCGGTGGACGAGCCGTCCGTCACCGGCGCGTCGAACACGCCGTAGACGAAGAGCCGGGTGGCGCCCGTGGACAGCCCGGACTTGACGTCGGAGTAGCCGGTGACGGTCCCGTTGGTCTTGTCGAGGGTCAGGCCCGCCTGCTCGGTGACGTTGTCGAAGATGACGCTCGCGTCGTCGCCGGGGTAGGTGAAGCGCAGCGAGGCCGCGTGGTCGGTCGGAGCCATCTCGGCCTTGAGACCGTTCTCGAACGTGACGCCGTAGTAGTACGGGCGCGCGGTCTCGTTCTCGTGCTTGAAGGCCAACTCCCGGGCGTTCGGGTCGGTGTTGGGGGTGCCCGAGGCCGCCGACGGCATCACCTGGAAGGTCTGCCGGTCGCCCATCCAGGGGCTGGGCTCATGGCTCAGGCTGAGCGCCTGGAGCGTCGGCAGGTTGGCGTCGTTGTTCGCTCGTGCGTAGTCGTACAGCCAGCTGAGCGACGACGAATTCGTCACCGGGGTCCAGAAGTTGAAGCCGTGCGGGAGAGCCGTCGCGGGGAAGTTGTTGCCGCGCGAGAAGCTGCCGCTGGAGTTGGTGCCCCGGGTGGTGAGCGCGTAGTCGGACAGATGCGCCTTCGGCTTGTCGGGTGCGACGCTCTTGATGCTCACGTCGTCCAGCCAGCCGCGGAACTTCGCCGGCCCGCTGGGGGAGTCGTAGGCCAGCAGGATCCGGTCGACGGTCTTGCCGGCCGCGACCGAACCGATCCGCGAGAGCACGTTGTTCCACTGGTTGACGTAGAGGATCTTGGCGGCGCCCTGTCCCTGCGGGGTGAGCGCGAAGCCGTGCGAGTCCGTCGCGCCGAGGCCGCTGAGGTAGGTGCCGTCGGTGAAGGCGAGGTCGACGGAGACGTTCGTGGCGTCGTAGTCCAGATCGCCGTCGGCCATCTGCGGGAAGATCTTGTACGACAGCGCGGTGTCCCGGTCGACGGCCACGTTCACGTCGAAGACCTTGTTGTACGAGTAGGCCCGCCCCGTCGCCGTATGACGGCCCGCGTAGCGCAGTGCGCGCGTCCCGGTGAAGCCGGCGCCCGCCTTGGCCGTGGGGGAGCCGCTGGGGCCGTGGTCGACCAGCGAGAGCATGTCCTCGGGGATCGGGGCGGTGGAGCCGCCCGTCGAGAACTGGACGTCGGCGAGCTGCAGGATGTCGCCGCCGTTGTTCCTGCTCACGTCCAGCCGGAAGTGCTGGTACTCGGCCGGCTCGGCGAGGTCGTACGACTTGGTCTGGAACCGTGCGGAGAACGACTCGCCGGAGCGGGTGTCGACGGTCTTCCAGTCCTTGCCGTCGGTCGACCCCTGGAGCGTCCAGTCCTGCGGGTCGCGCTCGTCGTGGTCATTGGCCGAAGTCAGCGCATACGTCACTATTTTGAGTGGTTTGTCCAGGTCGAACTCGACCCAGCCCGTGGGCGCGAAGGTGAGCCACTTGGTGCCGGACTCGGCGTCGACGAGGTTCTCCTTCACCTCGCCCGCACCGGTGTTCTCGCCGCTGGCCCGCAGGTCCGTGACGTGGTCGTCCACATTGCCGGGGATGCCGCTGGTGTATCCCCCGTCGACACCGGAGGCCCGCTTGGAGCCGTCCGGCGCGGTGTCCACGGTGTTCAGCCAGTCCGGCGCCGGATCGCCCGTCTCGAAGGAGGAGGCGAACTCCCCGGCCGGAGCGGGGGCCTTGACGGGCAGCGCCACGGCCGCCCCCTGCGAGCCCGCCACCAGAGCGACGGCGGCCACCGAAACGGCCGCCGAACCCCACCATCTGTGATGCATACGAGGGCATCCTCCCGCCACGTGAGACAACGTTGTCAATTCTGCCGCGCAAGCAACAGTAGGGAGTCAAGTGGCCAGGGATGTCAAGGGTGTTGAGTGCGGCATTCGAGCGCAATAGCGGGGATTTCTCCGGCATCGAACGCACAGGGCCTTCATATTTCCGCGAGGTCTCACTTCGGAAAAGACCGACAACCTACCCTGCATTCGATCTTGCTCTGTCGACCGGAAGTGGACTATACCTGTCGGCGTTCCACCCCTGCACGAACCAGCTCGACCTGACCGCGGTGCCGGGGAGGATCCGGTTCACCGCCTGAGTCCTGGAGAAGGCGAGGACTTGAGCATGGGATCCACTTCCGCCGAGAACCGTTTTTCCGACAGCACCGGCGCACAGGGCGTCGGCCGCCGAGATCTGATCAAGAGGTCGGCCGCACTCGGCCTGATCTCCGTTCCGGCCATGAGCTTCCTGTCGGCCTGTGCGAGCAGCGACAGCGGCTCGGACAAGAAGGCCAAGGCGGGCACGAAGACCGCGAAGAACCCGCTGGCGGTGAACGACACCGCACAGATGGAGTTCGTGCTCTTCGACGGCGGCTTCGGAAAGGAGTACGCCGAGGACGCCGTCAAGATCTACGAGCAGAACTTCCCCAAGGCGAAGGTCAAGTTCTCCGCCACCCAGAAGATCCAGTCGACGCTGCAGCCCCGCTTCAACCAGGGCACCCCGCCGGACCTGATCGACAACTCCGGTGCCGAGCAGATGGACATGGGTGTCCTCGTCGGCAAGAAGCAGCTCAGCGACCTCACCCCGCTGCTGGACGCGCCCTCCTACGACGACCCGTCGAAGAAGGTCCGCGACACCTTGCGGCCCGGCATCGTCGAGATGGGCCAGTTCGACGGCGACCCGGTCTGGATCATGTACTACGCCTACACCGTGTACGGCGTCTGGTACTCGCAGAAGGCCCTGGACGCGCTCGACGAGAAGTACCCCGAGACCTGGGACCAGATGCTCGCGGTCTGCGAGAAGGCCAAGAAGAAGGGCATGGCGGGCTGGACCTACGCGGGCAAGTACCCGTACTACCTCCCGTTCTCGCTCTACCCGATGATCGGCAAGGTCGGCGGCCGTGAGGTCCTCGACGCGATCGACAACCTGGAGCCGAACGCCTGGAAGCACCCGGCTGTGAAGGCCTGTTTCGACGCCTACTACGAGCTGTTCAAGAAGGGCTACATCCTCAAGGGCACGCCCGGTATCGACCACATCCAGTCGCAGACCGCGTGGGCGGAGGGCAAGGCGCTGTTCATCCCGAACGGCTCCTGGGTGGAGAACGAGTCCGCCAACGTCATCCCCAAGGACTTCAACCTCGCCGTCTCCGCGCCGACCGGCATCGACAGCTCCGACAAGATGCCCTTCGGCACCATCTGGGCGTCCGGCGGTGAACCCTTCATCGTCCCGGCCAAGGCGGCCAACGCGGCGGGCGGCATGGAGCAGTTGCGCATCATGCTCAGCGAGGCCTCGTCGAAGAACTTCACCAGCAAGGTGAAGTCACTGACCGCGTACAACGGCGGCACCGACGGGATCACCCTCACGCCGGGCCTCACCTCCGGTGTGGCGGCGCTGAAGCTGGCCGGCGACAACGTGCTCAACCCGCGCCTTCAGGACTGGTACGTGCAGTTGCAGAAGGAGCAGATCGGTGTGGCGGGTCTCGGCGAGATGATGGCCGGACGGGCCACCCCGGCCGAGACCATCAAGAAGATCCAGGGCTTCGCCGACGCGGCGGCCAAGGACACGTCGATCAAGCACTACAAGCACCAGTGAGGATCCGTCACCAGCGGCGGCGCCCGCCCAGAGAACGGGGTCGGTAGCAATGCAGCACGGCAAGTACCGGTTCATCGTGGGGTTCCTGACCGTTCCCCTCGGGCTGTACGTGCTTTTCGTCGTATGGCCCTTCATCCAGTCCATCTACTATTCGTTCACGGACTGGACGGGGCTGAGCCCGGAATTCAAAATGGTCGGCTTCGACAACTACAAGAGAATGTTCCACGACGAGATCTTCTGGAAATCGTTGCAGCACAGTCTCCTGTTCGCGTTGGTGCTGCCGCTGGTGACGATCAGTCTGGCGCTGTTCTTCGCTTTCATGATCAATGTGGGCGGACGGCGCCGGACGGGCGGCCCGGTGGTCTCGGGCGTCCGCGGCTCCTCCTTCTACAAGATCGTCTATTTCTTCCCGCAGGTCCTCTCGATCGCGATCGTCGCCCTGTTGTTCGCCTTCGCGTACAACCCGGACAGCGGCGCGATCAACTCCTTTCTCCGCGGGATCGGACTCGGCAGCATCCAGCCGCTGTGGCTCGGCGATCCGAGCCTCGCGCTGTGGTGTGTGATGGCGGTCCTCGTCTGGTCCACGGTCGGCTTCTTCGTGGTCCTCTTCTCCGCCGGTATGGCGTCCATTCCTGCGGAGTTGTACGAGGCGGCGCTGCTCGACGGCGCCAACCGGATGACCACGTTCTTCCGCCTCACCCTGCCGCTTTTGTGGGACACCGTGATGTCCGGCTGGGTCTACATGGGCATCCTGGCGCTGGGTGCCGAGTCGTTCGCGGTCGTACAGATCATGACGACCGGACCGGGCGGTCCCGACTACTCGACCACCGTCATGGTCCTGTACGTGTACCAGAAGGCGTTCCGAGACGGACAGGCCGCCTACGCGACCACCATCGGCGTCGCCCTGCTCGTCGTCACGCTGGCCTTCGCGGCGATCGTGATGCGACTGGGCCGCCGTGAGCGGCTGGAGTTTTGATCACATGAAGACGACCGAGACCCCCGCCCCCGTGCCGGCCGAGCCCGGTGTCCCCGTCGCCAAGGTCGGCACATCCGCCGGGGACCCGCCGAAGCGGAAGAAGAAGAAAGAGGGCAGAGTCCTCAATGTCTTCTCGCACGGCATGCTCATCCTGTGGGCCTTCATGGTCGTCCTGCCGCTCCTCTGGGCGGTGATGACGTCCTTCAAGAGCGACAGCGCCATCTTCAGCTCGCCCTGGGCACTGCCGGACAAACTGCACTTCGACAACTGGGCGCGCGCCTGGACCGACGCCAACATGAGCGACTACTTCTTCAACACCATTCTGGTGGTGGGTGGTTCACTCATCGGCACGCTGGTGCTCGGTTCGATGGCCGCGTACGTGCTCGCCCGGTTCGACTTCCCGGGCAACCGCTTCATCTACTTCCTCTTCATCGGCGGCATGAGCTTCCCGATCATGCTGGCCCTGGTCCCGCTGTTCTACGTCGTCAACAACATGGGGTTGCTCAACACGATCCACGGGCTGATCCTGGTCTACATCGCGTACTCGCTGCCGTTCACGGTCTTCTTCCTGACCGCGTTCTTCCGCACGCTGCCCACCTCGGTGGCGGAGGCGGCGTTCGTGGACGGGGCCTCGCACACCCGGACGTTCTTCCAGATCATGCTGCCGATGGCCAAGCCGGGCCTGATCAGCGTGGGGATCTTCAACTTCCTGGGGCAGTGGAACCAGTACATGCTGCCGACGGTCCTGAACACCGACCCGGACAAGCGGGTCCTCACCCAGGGCCTGGTGCAGCTCGCCGCCAGCCAGGGCTACAAGGGCGACTGGTCCGGTCTCTTCGCCGGTCTGGTGATGGCGATGCTTCCGGTACTTGCTGCATACATCGTCTTCCAGCGTCAGGTGGTGCAGGGGCTGACGGCGGGAGCTCTCAAGTAGCGCCCCGCTAGGGGCTCGTGCGTGCCGCTCCAGGCCTCTGGGGCGGCCTGCACGCATGTGTGCAACTACCCGGATGCGGTTCAACCTCTTGACGGGAGGCGGCCCTAACGGCTCAGCTTAGAGTTCACTAGTTGGACATAGACGGGGCCTCATCGATGCGGTCCCGCGCGCAGGAGGTCGTCGTGGAGACTCCGGGGTCGCAGTCGTCGCTGCACCGAGCGAATCTAGAGCGGGTCGTGCGAGCGGTGCGGCTGGCCGGGTCGCTCACGCAGGCGGAGATCGCGAGGACGACGGGTCTGTCCGCTGCGACGGTCTCCAACATCGTGCGCGAGCTCAAGGACGGCGGAACGGTCGAGGTCACCCCCACCTCGGCGGGCGGTCGCCGGGCCCGCAGCGTGTCGCTGAGCGGGGATGCCGGCATCGTCATCGGTGTCGACTTCGGGCACACGCATTTGCGCGTCGCGGTCGGGAATCTCGCCCATCAGGTGCTGGCCGAGGAGTCCGAGCCCGTCGACGTGGACGCCTCCTCCACGCAGGGCTTCGACCGGGCGGAAGAGCTGGTCAACCGGCTGATCGCGGCGACCGGAGTGGACCGTTCCAAGATCGCCGGGGTGGGCCTCGGCGTACCCGGGCCGATCGACGTGGAATCGGGCACCCTGGGCTCCACCGCCATCCTCCCGGGCTGGACCGGCACCAGACCCGCCGAGGAGCTCGGCAGCCGTTTGGGCGTACCGGTGCACGTGGACAACGACGCCAACCTCGGCGCCCTCGGTGAGCTGGTCTGGGGCAGTGGCCGGGGGGTCAGGGACCTGGCGTACATCAAAGTCGCGAGCGGGGTCGGCGCGGGGCTGGTCATCAACGGCAAGATCTACCGGGGCCCGGGTGGCACAGCGGGAGAAATCGGGCATATTACTCTTGATGAGTCCGGCCCTGTCTGCCGTTGCGGAAACCGGGGCTGTCTGGAGACCTTCACGGCCGCGCGCTATGTGCTGCCGCTCCTCCAGGGCAGTCACGGCACCGACCTGACCATGGAAGGAGTCGTACGGCTGGCGCGGGACGGAGACCCGGGCTGTCGTCGGGTGATCGCCGACGTCGGCCGACACATCGGCAGTGGAGTCGCCAATCTCTGCAATTTGCTGAACCCGAGCCGAGTGGTCCTCGGTGGCGATCTCGCCGAGGCCGGTGAGCTGGTGCTCGGGCCGATCAGGGAGTCTGTCGGCCGCTATGCGATCCCCAGTGCGGCGCGTCAACTGTCCGTTCTCCCGGGTGCACTTGGAGGCCGTGCGGAGGTGCTCGGAGCGCTCGCTCTCGCACTAAGCGAGATGGGCGATTCGACCCTTTTGGACGGGTCGCTGACTGCGGCCACACCTGCCTTCACTTAGAGAACGCACGACGCCGTTGCCATCTCGTTAAGTATTTACTTCTTGACGTCGCACGCGTGGCCGAGTTGACTTCCAGCCACCTCGGCCGCAACGACGCGGCCTCGTCAGGGAGGTTACAAAGTGAACACGCGTATGCGTCGTGCCGCCGTTGCAGTCATCGCCACCACGATGGCGGTCTCGATGGCCGCCTGTGGCAAGGCCGGCGACGACAAGAAGTCCGACAGCAGCTCCTCCAGCTCCTCGGGCGGCACCAACGCCAAGATCGGTCTGCTCCTGCCCGACAGTGTCACCACGCGGTACGAGAAGTTCGACAAGCCGTACTTCGAGGCCAAGGTCAAGGCGCTCTGCGCCGGCTGCACCGTCGAGTACAACAACGCCAACGCCAGCGCGGCCACCCAGGCCCAGCAGGTCAGCAGCATGATCACCAAGGGCGTCAAGGTCATCGTGATCAGCGCCCAGGACTCCGCCGCGATCAAGTCCTCGATCCAGCAGGCGGTCAACAAGGGCATCAAGGTCGTCGCGTACGACCGTCTGGCCCAGGGCCCGGTCTCCGCGTACGTCTCCTTCGACAACGTGCAGGTCGGCAAGCTCCAGGGTGAGGCCCTCCTCGCCTCGCTGGGCTCGAAGGCCACCACGAAGTCGAAGATCGTCATGATCAACGGTGACGACGCCGACCCGAACGCCGCGATGTTCAAGAAGGGCGCCCACGAGGCCCTCGACGGCAAGGTCGACATCGCCTACGAGCAGTCCGGTCTGTGGAAGGACACCATCGCCGGGCAGAAGATGTCCGCGGCCATCACGCAGCTCGGTGCCAAGAACATCGCGGGCGTCTACTCCGCCAACGACGGCATGGCCGGTGGCATCGCCACGGTCCTCAAGGGCGCCAAGATCAGCGGCATCCCGCTGACGGGCCAGGACGCGGAGCTCGCCGGTATCCAGCGCATCGTCGCCGGTACCCAGTCCAGCACCGTCTACAAGGCCTTCAAGCCGGAGGCCGAGGCCGCCGCCACGCTCGCCGTGGACCTGGCGCAGGGCAAGAGCATCACCTCGCTCGCCACGACCACCCAGACCAGTGGCTCCGGCGACAAGGTGCCCTCGCAGCTGCTCGTCCCGGTGTCGGTCACCAAGGCCAACATCAAGGACACGGTCATCAAGGACGGTCTCTACACCGTCGCGCAGATCTGCACCTCGGAGTACGCCGCGGCGTGCAAGACGGCCGGTCTGCAGTAACCACCGCCCAGCGGTGACAAAGCCCCTTCGGCGTCCGCCCCACCTTCAAACCCCGCTGTGGGGCGGGCGCCGATCGGAACCCGTGCGAACGCAGCCGTTGCCAACTGGCATCGGCCGCGCGCATGTTCATCTTGTAAATCTGTGCCTAGGCACAACCCTCCGCGGCTTTTGACAAGCGCGGCATCCCCGCCGGTCAGGCGGCGAAGGAGATGGTTCACGTGTCCGCTACGCCCGTGCTGGCGTTGCGCGGAGTCTCCAAGCGATTCGGTGCGGTGCAGGCCCTCACCGACGTAGAGCTGGAGGTCCACCCCGGAGAAGTCGTCGCACTGGTCGGCGACAACGGCGCGGGAAAGTCCACCCTGGTGAAGACCATCGCCGGGGTACACCCCATCGATGAGGGAGTCATCGAATGGGAGGGCAACCCGGTCAGCATCAACAAGCCGCACGACGCCCAGGGACTCGGCGTCGCGACGGTCTACCAGGACCTCGCGCTGTGCGACAACCTCGATGTCGTCGGCAACCTCTACCTCGGTCGTGAGCTGCTTCGCCGTGGCGTCATCGACGAGGTCACGATGGAGAAGAACTCCCGCGAGCTGCTGAGCACGCTCTCCATCCGCATCCCGAGCGTGCGCATCCCGATCGCCAGCCTCTCCGGTGGCCAGCGACAGGTCGTCGCCATCGCCCGCGCGCTGATCGGTGACCCCAAGGTCGTCATCCTCGACGAGCCCACCGCCGCCCTCGGCGTCGAGCAGACCGCGCAGGTCCTCGACCTGGTCGAGCGGCTGCGCGAGCGCAACCTCGGCGTCATCCTCATCAGCCACAACATGGCCGACGTCAAGGCGGTCGCCGACACCGTCAACGTGCTGCGGCTGGGCAAGAACAACGGCTCCTTCCCGGTGAAGGACACCAGTCAGGAAACGATCATCGCCGCGATCACCGGTGCCACGGACAACGCCGTGACCCGTCGTGCGGTGCGCAGCACGGAGGCGGCAAAGTGAGCGACACGTCAGGCACCGTGAAGAAGGACGCGGTCGAACCGACCGCCGCGGCCCCGGCCGACGACCCCACGGCAGCGGCCGGTGCCGCCACCGCCCTCGACCCGCGTCTGCTGGTCCGCGAAGAGGGCTACAAGGGCTACGTCACCGAGTTCAAGCGCAAGGTCAAGGGCGGTGAACTCGGCTCCCTGCCGGTCATCGCCGGCCTGATCGTCATCGGCATCATCTTCCAGTCGCAGAACAGCCGGTTCCTGAGCGCGGACAACCTGTCCAACATCAGCTACTACCTGTCGGCCACCGGCATGCTCGCCATCGGCCTGGTCTTCGTGCTGCTGCTCGGCGAGATCGACCTGTCCGTCGGCTCGGTCAGCGGTCTGGCGTCCACCCTGTTCGCCGTCTTCGTGGTCAACCACGGGATGAACGGCTGGCTGGCGCTGGTCCTGACCATCGTCACCGGCGTAGGCATCGGCGCGCTGCACGGCTTCTTCTTCGCGAGGATCGGCGTACCGGCGTTCGTCGTCACCCTGGCCGGCTTCCTCGGCTGGAACGGTCTGATGCTGTGGCTGCTCGGTTCGAGCGGCACCATCAACATCCCGGACGAGGGCCCGGTGCACCTGCTCGGCCAGGGTTCCTTCTTCATGGACCAGTCGATCGCCGGCGCCTACATCCTGGCCGCGCTCGGCGTCGGCTCCCTGGCCTACGGTTCGCTCGTCGAGCAGCGCCGCCGCAAGGCCGCCGGGGTGCCCTTCCGGCCCACCAGCGAGATCGCGCTGCGGGTCGGTCTGCTCGCCGTGGCCGCGTTCGTCACCGCGGCGGTGCTGAACTCGTCGGCCGGTGTCTCCAACTCGCTGGTGATCTTCCTCGCCTCCCTGGTGATCGTGGACTTCGTGCTCCGCCGTACCCCGTACGGCCGCAAGGTCTTCGCGGTCGGCGGCGGCATCGAGGCCGCGCGCCGTGCCGGTATCAACGTGTCCATGATCCGTATCACCGTGTTCGCCATCTCCGGCGGCTTCGCGGCGGTCGGCGGTATGTTCTTCGCCGGCCAGACCCAGAGCGCCACGCTCAACGCCGGCGGCGGCAACACCCTGATGCTGGCCATCGCGGCGGCGGTCATCGGCGGGACGAGCCTCTTCGGTGGCCGCGGCACCGTCTGGTCCGCCCTGCTGGGCATGCTCGTCATCCAGTCGATCCAGACCGGTCTCGACCTGCTCAACATGAACACGTCGATCCAGTACATGATCACGGGCGGCGTTCTGCTCGGCGCGGTCGTCATCGACTCGGTGTCCCGCAAGAGCCAGAAGGCGGCAGGTCGCGGCTGACCTGCGCCCTTCCCGACCAGTGCCCGGTACCGATCGCGGTACCGGGCACCGTCATGCGGTGGGAAAGGTCGTAGGAAAGCCTGTTCTTGGGTACAGCCGATCGCGTGACGTATGACGCACAGCCCGGGCGCGGTCCGCAAAGGCGGAACATTAGACTCGACAAGCCCGGCAACAGCTCGATCAGCTCTACTCGCAAGGAGGCACGGGTGCCGCTGCTGACCCGCATCAGGGGACCGCGCGATCTGGACCGGCTCAGCCTGGAGCAGCTGGACCAGCTGGCCGAGGAGATCCGGACCTTCCTCGTCGACGCCGTCTCCAAGACCGGCGGCCACCTCGGCCCGAACCTCGGTGTGGTCGAGCTGACCATCGCCCTGCACCGCGTCTTCGAGTCGCCGAAGGACCGGGTGCTGTTCGACACCGGCCACCAGTCCTACGTCCACAAGCTGCTCACCGGCCGCCAGGACTTCTCCAGGCTGAAGATGAAGGGCGGCCTCTCCGGCTACCCCTCCCAGGCCGAGTCCGAGCACGACGTCATCGAGAACTCGCACGCCTCGACGGTCCTCGGCTGGGCCGACGGCCTCGCCAAGGCCAACCAGGTCCTCAAACGCGACGACCACGTGGTCGCGGTCATCGGTGACGGCGCCCTGACCGGCGGTATGGCCTGGGAGGCGCTGAACAACATCGCCGACGCCAAGGACCGCCCCCTGGTGATCGTCGTCAACGACAACGAGCGATCGTACGCACCGACCATCGGCGGCCTCGCGAACCACCTGGCGACCCTGCGGACCACCGACGGCTACGAGCGCTTCCTGGCCCGCGGCAAGGACCTCCTGGAGCGCACTCCGGTCGTCGGCAAGCCCCTCTACGAGACGCTGCACGGCGCGAAGAAGGGCCTGAAGGACTTCATCGCCCCGCAGGGCATGTTCGAGGACCTCGGCCTCAAGTACGTCGGCCCGATCGACGGCCACGACATCGAGGCGATGGAGTCCGCGCTCGCCCGCGCCAAGCGGTTCGGCGGCCCGGTGATCGTCCACGTCCTCACCGAGAAGGGCCGCGGCTACCAGCCCGCCCTCCAGGACGAGGCCGACCGCTTCCACGGCATCGGCCCCATCCACCCCGACACGGGCCTGCCGATCAAGGCCTCCGGCGCCGACTGGACCTCCGTCTTCGGTGACGAGATGGTCGCGCTCGGGCAGGAACGCCAGGACATCGTCGCGATCACCGCCGCGATGCTCCAGCCGGTCGGCCTGAAGAAGTTCGCCGACGCCTTCCCGAACCGGATCTACGACGTCGGCATCGCCGAGCAGCACGGCGCCGTCTCCGCGGCCGGCCTCGCCACCGGGGGACTGCACCCCGTCTTCGCCGTCTACGCCACCTTCCTCAACCGCGCCTTCGACCAGGTGCTGATGGACGTGGCGCTGCACAAGTGCGGGGTGACCTTCGTCCTGGACCGGGCCGGCGTCACCGGCACCGACGGCGCCTCCCACAACGGCATGTGGGACATGTCGATCCTCCAGGTCGTCCCGGGTCTCCGCCTTGCCGCCCCCCGCGACGCCGACCAGGTCCGCGCCCAGCTCCGCGAGGCCGTCCAGGTCAAGGACGCGCCGACCGTGGTCCGCTTCTCGAAGGGCGCGGTCGGCCCGGCCGTACCCGCCGTGGGCCGGATCGGCGGCATGGACGTGCTGCGCGCGCCCGGCACCGACGCCCCGGACGTCCTGCTGGTCTCGGTCGGCGCGCTGGCGCCCATGTGCCTGGAGATCGCCGCGCTGCTCGACAAGCAGGGCATCTCCACCACGGTCGTCGACCCGCGCTGGGTCAAGCCTGTCGACGAGGCCATGGCCCCGCTCGCGGAGCAGCACCGGGTGGTCGTCACCGTCGAGGACAACTCCCGTGTCGGCGGCGTCGGTTCGTCGATCGCACAGGCCCTGCGCGACGCCGGTGTGGACGTTCCGCTCCGCGACTTCGGCATCCCGCCGCGCTTCCTCGACCACGCCTCCCGCGCCGAGGTGATGACGGAGATCGGCCTCACCGCGCCGGACATCGCCCGCCAGGTCACCGGTCTGGTCTCCAAGCTCGACGGGCGCTTCGACCGCCCCACCGCGGAGGCCGACTCGGTGGAGTCCGCACGCGACTGAGGCACGGCCGCGCCGCCGAACGGGCCGCTTCCACCACTCGTTGCAGTGGTGGAAGCGGCCCGTTCGCGTGAATCCGCCCGCGCCGGGGCATACGGAGTACGCCCCCTCTCGATCATGTCGAGGACGCCAAGCGTGGGAGGTACACCCGTGAGCAGCACCCTCTTCCGGACGAAGAGAGTCGAACAGTCCATCCAGGACACCGAGGAACCGGAGCACGCGCTCAGGAAATCCCTCTCCGCCCTGGACCTGACCGTCTTCGGCGTCGGTGTCGTCATCGGCACCGGCATCTTCGTCCTCACCGGTACCGCCGCCAAGAACAACGCCGGCCCGGCGGTCTCCCTCTCCTTCGTCGTGGCCGGCGTCGTCTGTGCCCTCGCGGCGCTCTGCTACGCCGAGTTCGCGTCCACGGTTCCGGTGGCGGGCTCCGCGTACACCTTCTCGTACGCCTCGCTGGGCGAACTCCCCGCCTGGACCATCGGCTGGGACCTGGTCCTCGAACTCGCCCTCGGTACGGCGGTGGTGGCGGTCGGCTGGTCCGGCTACATCCACTCGCTGCTGGACAACGCGGGCTGGCACCTGCCCGAGGCGCTCAGCGGCCGGGACGGCGCCCACGGCTTCGGCTTCGACATCCTCGCCGCCGCGCTCGTCCTCGTCCTCACCGCGATCCTCGTCCTCGGTATGAAGCTCTCCGCGCGGGTGACCTCCGTCGTCGTCGCCATCAAGGTCGCCGTCGTCCTCGTGGTGATCGTCGCGGGCGCCTTCTTCATCAAGGGCGACAACTACAAGCCGTTCATCCCCAAGGCACAGTCGGTGGAGGCGGGCGGCAACCTCAAGGCCCCGCTCATCCAGCTGATGTTCGGCTGGGCGCCCTCCAACTTCGGCGTCATGGGCATCTTCACGGCCGCCTCCGTGGTCTTCTTCGCCTTCATCGGCTTCGACGTCGTCGCCACCGCAGCCGAGGAGACCCGCAACCCGCAGCGCGATGTCCCGCGCGGCATCCTCGGCTCACTGATCATCTGCACCACGCTGTACGTCGCGGTGTCGGTCGTCGTCACGGGTATGCAGAAGTACAGCTCGCTGTCGATCGACGCACCCCTCGCGGACGCGTTCAAGGCCACCGGACACCCGTGGTTCGCGGGCCTGATCAGCTTCGGCGCCGCGATCGGCCTGACCACGGTGTGCATGATCCTGCTCCTGGGCCAGGCCCGCGTTTTCTTCGCGATGAGCCGCGACGGACTCCTGCCCCGCTTCTTCTCGCACGTCCACCCGCGCTTCCGCACCCCGTACCGCCCGACCATCCTCCTCGGTGTGGTCATCGCGATCGTCTCGGGTTTCACGAGCCTCAGCGAACTCGCCGAACTGGTCAACATCGGCACCCTGTTCGCCTTCATCGTGGTCGCGATCGGCGTGGTCATCCTCAGGAACAAGCGCCCCGACCTGCCCCGCTCCTTCCGCACCCCCCTGGTCCCGGCCCTCCCCATCGTCTCGGTCCTGGCCTCCCTCTGGCTGATGCTCAACCTCCCCACCGAGACCTGGCTCCGCTTCGCCATCTGGATGGCGATCGGCTTCGCCGTGTACTTCTTCTACGGCCGCACCCACAGCCGACTCGGACAGCAGCAGGCGGCGGAGGCGGGCGAGTCCGCGGCCCCGCCGAGCGGAAAGAGCCTGTAGGCACACCAGTTGGTCGTCCGGCCCCGTAAGTCCCGCTCGGCCCAGGGGACTTACGGGGCCGGATCGCGTAGGTCAGCCCCGTACGCTGCGCGGCCCGGTGACCTCCGCGCCCAACTCCGTGACCCTGCGCCGCAGTTCCCGATCAGCGGTCACCACCAGGCACGGTCGGCCGACGGCCTCGGCGACCAGTTCGACCATCCGGTCGTCGCCGCTGCCGGGGGCCGAGTCCACCCGTACGCCCGAGACGGACGCCACACCATGAGCCGCGCCCTCCACGACGAGGACGAGTTCCACGGGGTCCGTGCGGCCCGGCAGACCGTCGCTCGCGAGCCGGTCGCGGAGGCGCTCGGCGGCACCCTTGCGGTCCCGCCACCAGCCGTCGGGCACCGACCCGACGACGTTCGCGCCGTCGACGATCACGAGCAGGGGAGTGTCCTCGTCCATGGGGACAGGGTCCCATGGGGGTGCGGGGCCTTCGGCCGTGAAAGGACCCGCCCCGCGCGAAAGAACCCGCCCCAATTACAGTGAACCGGTGAACGGCGACTGGCTCCTACGCGGCCGTGACGGCCGGCTCAGTGTCTATCTGCCCTCGGGCGACGCCGTCCTGTGCCGGGCGGAACGCGGCCCCGACGGCCTCTGGGGTGCCCCGCGCACGGTGGGCGGCGACCAGAAGCTGCACCCCGGGCTGCTCGGCATCGGGCAGGGCGCGGACGGCTACGCCCACCTCGTGTCCTGGCGGCCCACGCTGCCCGGCGAATCCGGCCTGGTCCACTCCACGCACTTCCGGCCCCGGCTCACCGCCCTCGACTGGAACCCGGTCGGTCACCCGGACAAGAAGGGCGACCGCACCGGTGTCCCGGCCGTCGCGGTCGACGCGGAGGGGCGGGCCCATCTCTTCGTGCGCAACGCGGCGGGCGGGGTGAGCATGCTGGCCCAGCGGGAGAAGGGCGGCTGGGATCCGTGGCGCGACCTCAAGGGGAACGACGTCCACGAGGACCTGGCCGCGGTGACGGGGGAGTCCGGCACGGTCGAGCTGTACGCGGCGGTGCCCGGCGCGATCCTGCACTGGCGCCAACTCGAGCCGGGCGGGCAGCCGGTCCTGGAGGAGGCGATGGAGGCCGCGATCAGACCGGGCACGCTCCGCGCGCTGGCCACCTCCCCGGAGACGACCACCCTCTACTACACGGATGACTCCGGCGACCTCTGCGCCTGGCGTCCCGGCGGCAAACCGCTCGCCCTGCTGGCCTCCGCGGGCCCGGGTCCGGTCTCCGTCGTCCGCTGTGAACTCGACGGTCATGACTGCACGTTGCTCGCCCAGCGCTCGGCCAGCGGCCGGGTCGCGTTCGCCGCGTACCCCACGGAGCAGGAGGCGGCGGGCGCCTGGTGGACCGAGTCGGGCCCCCAACTCCCGGCGGACGCCGGGGTCTCCCTCGCCCTGGACGAGAACGACCGGGTAGTCGCCGCGACGGTGTCCCCGTCCACCGGCCAACTCCTGGTCACCCGGCGGAAGGACGAGCCGGGCCTGGCCCTGGAGGCCTGGCGCGAGGTGTGAGTGCGCCATGATGACCATCGTGGACACCGAATCACTCATCGCCGCGTGGCGGCTCATCCTCGACGGCTCCGAAAAGCCGTGGGTCCTGTTCGAGCACGGCACGTGCGTGCTGCTGGAGGAGCCCGACGGCGATCCCGCCGAACAGGCCACCGGGATCCTGCGCGAGTTCGGCCCCGTACAGGTGGCGACGTCGGCGGGCGACTTCCGGGTACTTGAACTCAAGAACAGCGAGGGCTGGTTGGTGACTAGCCATCACCGGGACGTCGTCACCTTCGTCGCGACGGACGAGCCCGACGACCCCTCGCATCTGGCCGTCGGCATCCACGGCCGGTCGAAGCGTGACCAGGACGGCACCGAACTGCACGTCGTCCACGTAGAGGACGTCCCCTGACATGCCGGTGCCCGGTACATCGGCCGATGTACCGGGCACCGTACGAAGGGACTAGGCCGGAACGCTCGCCAGACCCGGCGCCAGGAACGGCTTGCCGTTCACCCGCACCGAGACACCCTCGCGGTCCAGGTACGGCGTGATGCCGCCCAGGTGGAAGGGCCAGCCGGCGCCCGTGATCAGGCACAGGTCGATGTCCTGCGCCTCGGCGACGACACCCTCGTCCAGCATGAGACCGATCTCCTGCGCCACCGCGTCCAGGACCCGGTCCCGCACCTGCTCCTCGGTCAGCACGGAGTCGCCCTGCTGGAGCAACGCGGCGACCTCGGGGTCGAGTTCGGGCTTACCGCTGTCGTAGACGTAGAAGCCGCGCTTGCCCGCCTTGACGACGGCCGCGAGGTTCGGGGAGACCGTGAAGCGGTCCGGGAAGGCCCGGTTGAGGGTCTCCGAGACATGCAGTCCGATGGCCGGACCGACCAACTCCAGCAGAACCAGCGGGGACATGGGCAGACCGAGTGGCTCGACCGCCTTCTCCGCCACCGCCACCGGGGTGCCCTCGTCGATGACGTTCTGGATCTCGCCCATGAAGCGGGTGAGGATGCGGTTGACGACGAACGCCGGGGCGTCCTTCACCAACACCGCTGTCTTCTTCAGCTTCTTGGCCACCGCGAACGCGGTCGCGAGCGAGGCGTCGTCCGTCTGCTCGCCGCGCACGATCTCCAACAGGGGAAGAATCGCTACGGGGTTGAAGAAGTGGAAGCCCACGACCCGCTCGGGGTTCTTGAGCTTCGACGCCATCTCCGACACCGAGAGGGACGAGGTGTTGGTCGCGAGGATCGCGTGCGCCGGGGCGACCGCCTCGACCTCCGCGAACACCTGCTGCTTGACGCCGATCTCCTCGAAGACGGCCTCGATGATGAAGTCGGCGTCGGAGAAGCCCTCGGCCTTGTCCAGCACACCGGTGACCAGGGCCGTGAGGCGGTTGGCCTTGTCCTGGTTGATACGGCCCTTGCCGAGCAGCTTCTCGATCTCGGCGTGGACGTAGCCCACACCCTTGTCGACGCGCTCCTGGTCGATGTCCGTGAGGACGACCGGCACTTCGAGGCGGCGCAGGAAGAGCAGGGCGAGCTGCGAGGCCATCAGACCGGCGCCGACCACACCCACCTTGGTGACCGGACGCGCGAGGGACTTGTCCGGCGCACCCGCCGGACGCTTGCCGCGCTTCTGCACGAGGTTGAACGCGTAGATACCGGCGCGCAGTTCGCCACCCATGATCAGGTCGGCGAGGGCCAAGTCCTCGGCGTCGTAACCCTGTTGGAGGTCGCCGTTCTTCGAGGCCTCGATGATGTCGAGCGCGCGGTAGGCGGCCGGGGCCGCGCCGTGCACCTTGGAGTCCGCGACGAAACGGCCCTTGGCGACGGCCTGGTCCCAGGCCTCGCCGCGGTCGATCGCCGGACGCTCGACCTTGATCTCGCCCTTGAGGACGTTCGCCGTCCAGATCAGCGACTGCTCCAGGAAGTCCGCGCCCTCGAAGAGCGCGTCCGCGATCCCGAGGTCGAAGACCTGCTGGCCCTTGAGCTGCTTGTTCTGGTTGAGGCTGTTCTCGATGATCACCGAGACGGCCTTCTCGGCGCCGATCAGGTTCGGCAGCAGCGTGCAGCCGCCCCAGCCGGGAACGAGGCCGAGGAAGACCTCGGGGAGGGAGAAGGCCGCGATGTGCTTCGAGACCGTGCGGTACTCGCAGTGCAGACCGACCTCGACGCCACCGCCCATGGCCGCGCCGTTGTAGTACGTGAAGGTCGGTACCGCGATGTCCGCGAGGCGCTTGAAGACCTCGTGGCCGCCCTTGCCGATGGCGAGCGCGTCGTCGTGGTTCTTGAGGAGCTCGACGCCCTTCAGGTCCGCGCCGACCGCGAAGACGAACGGCTTGCCGGTGATGCCGACACCGACGATCTCGCCGGCCGCGGCCTCCTTCTCGACCTGGTCGATGGCGGTGTTCAGATTCGCCAGCGAGGCCGGGCCGAAGGTGGTCGGCTTGGTGTGGTCGAAGCCGTTGTCCAGCGTGATGAGCGCGAACCGCCCGGCGCTGTACGGCAGTTCGAGGTGGCGGACGTGCGCGGACGTCACGACCTCGTCCGGGAACAGCTCGGCCGCACCCTTCAGAAGCTCGGTGGTGGTGCTCACTTGTCCCCCTCGAAGTGCGGGTTCTCCCAGATGACCGTGGCGCCCATGCCGAAGCCGACGCACATCGTCGTCAGGCCGTAGCGGACGTGTCGCTGCTCCTCGAACTGGCGGGCCAGCTGCGTCATCAGGCGCACGCCCGACGAGGCCAGCGGGTGGCCGAAGGCGATCGCGCCGCCGTACTGGTTGACGCGCTCGTCGTCGTCCGCGATGCCGTAGTGGTCCAGGAAGGCCAACACCTGTACGGCGAAAGCCTCGTTGACCTCGAAGAGGCCGATGTCACCGATACCGAGGCCCGCCTTGGCGAGCGCCTTCTCGGTCGCCGGGATCGGGCCGTAGCCCATGACCTCCGGCTCGACGCCCGCGAAGGCGTACGACACGAGGCGCATCTTCACCGGCAGGTTGTGCTCGCGCGCGAAGTCCTCGCTCGCGATGATCGACGCGGTGGCACCGTCGTTCAGACCGGCCGCGTTGCCGGCGGTGACCCGCCCGTGGACGCGGAACGGCGTCTTCAGACCAGCCAGGTTCTCCAGGGTCGTCCCCGGACGCATCGGCTCGTCGGCGGTGACCAGACCCCAACCGGTCTCGCCCACCTGCTCGTTGGTGTTGCGCACCGAGATCGGCACCAGGTCCTGCTGGATCTTGCCGTTGGCGTACGCCTTGGCGGCCTTCTCCTGCGAGCGCACCGCGTACTCGTCGGCGCGCAGCTTGGTGATGTGCGGGTAGCGGTCGTGCAGGTTCTCCGCCGTCATGCCCATGAACAGCGCGGAGTCGTCGACCAGCTTCTCGCTCACGAACCGGGGGTTCGGGTCCACGCCCTCGCCCATCGGGTGGCGGCCCATGTGCTCGACACCACCGGCGATGACGGCGTCGTAGGCACCGAAGGCGATGGAGCCCGCGGTGGTCGTGACGGCGGTCAGCGCGCCCGCGCACATGCGGTCGATCGAGTAACCGGGCACCGACTGCGGCAGCCCGGCGAGAATGCCCGCGGTCCGCCCCAGGGTCAGCCCCTGGTCACCGATCTGCGTGGTCGCCGCGATGGCGACCTCGTCGATCTTCGCCGGGTCCAGCCCGGGGTTGCGGCGCAGCAGCTCCCGGATCGCCTTCACGACGAGGTCGTCGGCCCGGGTCTCGTGGTAGATGCCCTTCGGGCCCGCCTTGCCGAACGGGGTACGGACGCCGTCTACGAAGACGACGTCCCTGACGGTACGAGGCACGATTGGCTCTCCTCCAGGGTGCGGGATCTGCACTGCTGCGATGCGCTGAGCGCGCGCTCAGGAACCATGCTACTTGTGAGTAACCAGGCTGCCCAGTCCCGGAGCTCCAAGCGGCGAACGTCACACCCCGGAACCCTCGCGATCAGGTCCCGGCGGCGCCGTCGACCCCCGTGGGGTCAGCACCGGAGTGGGCACGGGATGCGAACCGGAACCGTCCCCGGTGATCACCCCGAACAGCGTCCGTGCCGCGTCCGCGCCGAATCCGTGCACATCATGGCTCATCGCGGAGAGCGTCGGATGCGTGATCCGGCACAACTGGGAGTCGTCCCAGGCCAGCAGCGAGACATCGGCCGGTACGGCGAGCCCCAGCTCGGCGGCGACCGAGAGCCCGGCCACCGCCATGATGTCGTTGTCGTACACGATGGCCGTCGGACGCTCCGCCGGCGCACCCGTCAGCAGAGACCGCGTGGCTCGCGCCCCCGCCTCTCCCGAATGGTCGGTGGCCAGCTGCCAGACCCCGGTCAGCCCCGACTCGCGCGCCGCCGCGTCGAAGGCGACGGCCCGCATCGCGGTGTGCCCGAGCATCCCCGACCCGCCGACCCGCGCGATCCGCCGGTGCCCGAGCGCGGCCAGATACCGCACCGCATCCGCAATGGCGCCGGCATCATCGGTCCACACCGAGGTCAGCCCCCCGGTCAACGACGGGTGCCCCACGGCCACCACCGGCAGCCCCAGCCGCCGCACCACCGCGATCCGAGGATCGTCCGCCCGGAAATCCACGAGAATCGACCCGCCGACCTGCCGAGCCTTCCACCACGACTCCTGCAGCCCGACCTCTTCCTCCGCACTCCGCACGAGCCGCAGCAGCAGCGCGCACGAATGCTCGATCAGCACGCTCTCCACTCCGGATATGAACTCCATGTAGAACGGTTCGAGCCCGAGCAACCGCGCCGGCCGACAGACAGCCAGCCCTACGACGTCCACCCGCGCCCCGGCCAGCGACCGCGCGGTGAGGTTGGGCGCCCACCCCAACTCCCGCGCGGCCTCGAAGATCCGCTCCCGCGTCGCGTCCGACAGCCCCGGCTTGTGATTGAAGGCAAGCGACACCGCCCCCTTGGACACACCGGCGCGAGCGGCAACGTCCTTGATGGTGACGCGAGTTGTGCTCATCGGGGGGAGTCTCGCACCAGCTTTCCCCGCCTGTGACCCGTTCGCCGAGTTCAAAGATCTTGGCGCGATCTAGACGCTCCAGCTTTTGAGAAGCGCTGCCTTTCAGGGGCGCGGGGCTGCATCGACTTGCGGCTCCGCCGCGTGGGCGCGACCAGCCACAGATCACCCGCACTCGCCACACAACGCCAATCGCTACGGCGCCTTGGCGGACAGCGCCTCCACCAAAACAGGCGCCACCTGCTCCACCTGCCACGGCCGAGCCCCGTACCCCGCCAGCGCGGCCCCGACAGACTCCACATCCACACTCTTCGGCGGCTCCCAGCAAACCCGCCGAACCGTGTCCGGAGTAATCAGATTCTCCTGAGGCATGTTGAGCCCCTCGGCAACCGCGGACACCGCGGCGCGCGCCGCGGACAACCGTGCCGCGGCCTCGGGATCCTTGTCGGCCCAGGCACGCGGCGGCGGCGGCCCGGTGACCGGCTGCCCGGGCTGCGGCAACGCCGAGTCGGGCAGGGCCTTGGCCCGGTCGACGGCCGCCTGCCACTGCTCCAGCTGCCGTCGCCCCATCCGATGCCCGAACCCGTTCAGCGCGGCCAGCGCCTGCACGTCCAGCGGCAGCGCGAGCGAGGCCTCCACGATCGCCGCGTCGGACAGCACCTTCCCGGGCGACACGTCCCGCCGCTGCGCGATCCGGTCCCGGGTCTGCCACAGCTCCCGTACGACACCGAGCTGCCGGCGCCGCCGTACCTTGTGCATCCCGGACGTGCGGCGCCACGGGTCCTTGCGGGGTTCGGCGGGCGGGGCCGCCGCGATCGCGTCGAACTCCTGGCGGGCCCACTCCAGCTTGCCCTGCCGGTCGAGCTCCTTCTCCAGGGCGTCCCGCAGGTCGACGAGGAGTTCCACGTCCAGGGCCGCGTACCGCAGCCACGGCTCGGGCAGCGGGCGGGTGGACCAGTCGACGGCGGAGTGCCCCTTCTCCAGGACGAAACCGAGGACGTTCTCGACCATCGCACCCAGGCCGACCCGCGGGAATCCGGCGAGCCGACCCGCCAGCTCGGTGTCGAAGAGCCGCGTCGGCACCATGCCTATCTCCCGCAGACACGGCAGGTCCTGGGTGGCGGCGTGCAGCACCCACTCGACGCCGGAGACGGCCTCGCCGAGGCCCGACAGGTCGGGGCAGGCGACCGGGTCGATCAGTGCGGTGCCCGCGCCCTCGCGGCGCAACTGCACCAGATAGGCGCGCTGTCCGTAGCGGTAGCCGGACGCGCGCTCGGCGTCGACGGCGAGCGGGCCCGTGCCGGCGGCGAAGGCCGCGATCGCCTCGGCGAGGGCGTCCTCGTCGGCGATCACGGGCGGAATGCCCTCCCGGGGCTCAAGCAAGGGGATCGGCGCCGTTTCGACGTCGTCCGGAGGGGCGCCTCCGGTGGTTCGCAGTGAACTGTCTGCTGCGGTTTCTTGGGCGTCGGTCACGTGTCAAGGGTATCCGTGTATGGACAACGCCCGCCGACGGAACGTTCCGTCGACGGGCGTCTGGGGGTCGTAAACCAGTCAGGTAAGTGAAAGATCCGGTTCACGGCTCGGCGGGGGAGTGGAGGACGTGGTTCCGGGACAGGGTCAGTGGATGATTCCGGTGCGCAGGGCCACCGCGACCATCCCGGCGCGGTCACCCGTGCCGAGCTTGCGGGCGATGCGCGCGAGGTGGCTCTTGACGGTCAGTGCGGACAGGCCCATGGAGACGCCGATCGCCTTGTTCGACTGGCCCTCCGCGACCAGGCGAAGCACCTCGACCTCACGGCCGGACAGTTCGCGGTAGCCGCCCGGGTGGCTCGGGGCGCCCGGGGGGCGGCGGTGCATACGGGCGGCGGCGGAGCCGATGGGGGCGGCGCCGGGCCGGGTGGGGAGCCCGACGTTCGTGCGGGTGCCGGTGACGACGTAGCCCTTGACTCCGCCCGCGAGGGCGTTGCGCACGGCGCCGATGTCGTCGGCGGCGGACAGGGCCAGGCCGTTGGGCCAGCCTGCGGCTCTGGTCTCGGAGAGCAGGGTGAGTCCGGAGCCGTCCGGAAGGTGGACGTCTGCCACGCAGATGTCGCGGGGGTTGCCGATGCGGGGACGAGCCTCCGCGACGGACGAGGCCTCGATGACGTCGCGCACACCGAGCGCCCACAGGTGGCGGGTGACGGTGGAACGGACGCGCGGGTCGGCCACGACCACCATGGCGGTCGGCTTGTTCGGGCGGTAGGCGACCAGGCTTGCGGGCTGCTCAAGGAGAACGGACACCAGGCCTCCTGGGTGTGGGACGACTTTCAAGGTCACAGTCGTCTTCGGCAGCAAACCCGCGGTCCTTTAGAGAAAGATCACGATTTAGTGAGTATCAATCAGTGCAATTCGGACACGCTGTCGATCGTTCGGTGAACGAAACGGTTCGTTCGAGAGGCCACTCCTGATTGAAAGTGGCCGTATCGACAAAGACACCGCAAGCGACGGGTAAGACCTCGGTGTGCCTCGGGTAAGGCTCAGCGTGACTGCGGACCCCGGCGCTGCGGCAGCGTGACGATGGACGCGTCGCCCGGACCCGCCGGCGGCAGGCCCGCGACCTGGGCCAGCAGATCGCACCAGGAGGCCAGATGCGCAGCCGTGTCCGGGACGCCGCCGAGCCCCTCGCGGGGCGTCCACGAGGCGCGGATCTCGATCTGGGAGGCCGACGGGCGCTCGGACAGCCCGCCGAAGTAGTGGGAACTGGCCCGGGTGACCGTGCCGCTCGGCTCGCCATAGGTCAGTCCGCGGGTCTGGAGCGCGCCGGTCAGCCATGACCAGCACACGTCGGGCAGCAGCGGATCCGCCGCCATCTCCGGCTCCAGCTCCGCGCGCACCAGCGTCACCAGCCGGAACGTGCCGTGCCAGGCGTCGTGCCCGGCCGGGTCGTGCAGCAGCACCAGCCGGCCGTCCGCCAGATCCTGGTCGCCGTCGACGACCGCGGCCTCCAACGCGTACGCGTAGGGGGCCAGGCGCTGTGGCGCCGGCGTCGGGTCGATCTCGATCTGCGGTCGCAGCCGACTGTTCCGCAGGGCCTGGACCGCGGCCTGGAAAGCCGGCGGTGCCGTACCGCCCCCATCCCGGTCCCCCTCCTTGGAGTCGTCCATTCCGTCAGCGCCGTCCGACAGTCGTCCCTGAGCCGCAGCCATGCGGGAAGATTAAGGGGAACGGAGGCATCGTGCGGGACTAGACACCCGCTCTTGCGTTCAGCACACCGTGCAATCGCCTTCCGGCGCCGTGCGAGACTTGCCCCGTGAGTGTCAACCAGAGCCCCACGGGCCAGCAGCCGACCGCCACTTACGACTCCGCCTTCATGAAGGCGGCCAGGCGTGAGCCCGTGCCGCACACACCCGTGTGGTTCATGCGGCAGGCCGGGCGCTCGCTGCCGGAGTACCACAAGGTGCGCGAGGGCGTCTCCATGCTGGAGTCCTGCACGCGTCCCGAGCTGGTCGCCGAGATCACCCTCCAGCCGGTGCGCAGACACGGCGTGGACGCGGCGGTCTACTTCAGCGACATCGTCGTCCCGCTCAAGGCCATCGGCATCGACCTCGACATCAAGCCCGGCGTCGGCCCGGTCGTCGAGAAGCCGATCCGCACCCGCGCCGACCTGGCCCGGCTCCGCGACCTCACCCCCGAGGACGTCTCCTACGTCACCGAGGCCGTCGGCCTGCTGACCGCCGAGCTCGGCTCCACCCCCCTCATCGGCTTCGCCGGCGCCCCGTTCACCCTCGCGAGCTACCTCATCGAGGGCGGCCCGTCCCGCACGTACGAGAACGCCAAGGCGATCATGTACGGCGACCCCGAGCTGTGGGCCGACATTCTCGACCGCCTCGCCGACATCACAGTCACCTTCCTCAAGGTCCAGATCGAGGCGGGCGCCAGCGCCGTCCAGCTCTTCGACTCCTGGGCCGGTGCCCTCGCCCCCGCCGAGTACCGCCGCTCGGTGCTCCCCGCCTCCGCGAAGATCCTCAAGGCGGTCGAGGGCTACGGCGTCCCCCGCATCCACTTCGGTGTCGGCACCGGCGAACTGCTGCAGCTCATGGGCGAGGCCGGCGCGGACGTCGTCGGCGTCGACTACCGCGTCGCGCTGGACGAGGCCGCCCGCCGGGTCGGCCCCGGCAAGGCGCTCCAGGGCAACCTCGACCCGACCGTCCTGTTCGCCCCCACGGAGGTCGTCGAGGCGAAGACCGACGAGGTCCTCGAAGCGGCGAAGGGCCTTGAGGGCCACATCTTCAACCTCGGGCACGGCGTGATGCCGTCCACCGACCCGGACTCGCTCACCCGGCTCACCGAGTACGTCCACACCAGGACGGCCCGATAGCCGCGCTCACCACGTGTGCCGGGGCCGCGCCCGCCTGCCGAACAGCAGGCCACGCGGTTCCGGCGGCGGGGGAGTGCCCGCCTTGAGCGGCCAGGCCAGCAGCATGCCCACGAGGAACCCGACGACATGCGCCGAGTACGCGACGGTGCCCGCCTCGGAGACGCCCTCGCCGGACGAGTAGAACGCCTGGAGCACGAACCAGAAGCCCAGCACCAGCCAGGCCGGCAGGCGCAGCGGCAGGAAGAACAGGAACGGCACCAGGACCCACACCCTGGCCTTCGCGTACAGCACCAGATAGGCGCCCAGGACACCGGCGATCGCCCCGGAGGCGCCGATCAGCGGGTCGCCCGAGTCGGCGTTGAGGAGCGCGAAGCCGTAGCCCGCCGCGTAACCGCACACCACGTAGAAGAGCGTGAAGCGGATGTGGCCCATGCGGTCCTCGACGTTGTTCCCGAAGATCATCAGGAACAGCATGTTGCCCAGCAGGTGGATCCAGCTGCCGTGCAGGAACATCGCGGTGAGGACGCTCAGGGGCGCCGACTTGTCGTAGCCCGGCGGCGCGACCGCGCAACCGGCGCCGCCCGGGCCGTTCTGCACGGCACCGGTCGGGACCAGCTGCGGCATCTGATGGTGGATCAACTCCCTTGGTACAGCCGCGTAGTGGTCCAGGAACGCCTGGAGATGGCACAGCTGCGAGAGGTCGCTGCCGCCCGCCACGGAACCCGCTATTCCGGGAGTGGCCAGGAAGACGAGCACGTTCGCGGCGATGAGCGCATACGTCACCCAAGGGGTGCGGCGCACCGGGTTCACGTCATGGACGGGGATGACCACAAGGGATTAGTGCCCCCCGATCCGCGCGGTGAACCGGTGAACACCGCCGACCGCCTGTGCGTATGACTCCTCAACCGCCCGCGGTGCGGGGAAGGCGTGTCGCGGGGACGACGTGAGGAACAGGCGATGAACGACCGGATTTCCCCTCAGATGACCGCCACGCCCGACGGCGAGGCCGAGATCTCCCTGGTGGTGCGCCTCCCCTGGGAGGACGTCGCCAAGCTCGGTCAGGAAGCGGGACGCCTCGCTGCGCAGATGCAGCGGCCGGTGACCCTGGACGAGGCGGTGAGCAACCGGCTGCGCTCCACGGCCCTGGGTGCCCACGCGAAGCCGGCGGCGGCGCAGCCCGCCGCCATGATGCCGCCGAGCGCGTCGGTGTCCTCGCTGCCCGCCAGGCCGCCTGCCGAGCAGGCACGGCAGGCCATAGACCGCATCAACGGCACGGCATAGGAACGTTCGACACGGAACGTCGTGGGAACGTTCAACGAGGACCGGCCTGGACCTTGGCGGTCGCCTTTCGGGCCGCCACCAGGACCGGGTCCCACACGGGGGAGAACGGCGGCGCGTACCCCAGGTCCAGGGCCGTCATCTGTTCCACCGTCATACGGGCTGTGAGGGCGACCGCCGCGATGTCGACACGCTTCGCGGCGCCCTCCCGGCCGACGATCTGCACGCCGAGGAGACGGCCGGTACGGCGTTCGGCGAGCATCTTCACCGTCATGAGGGAGGCCTCGGGGTAATAGCCCGCGCGGCTGGTCGACTCGATGGTGACCGCCACGAATTGCAGGCCCGCGCGGTGAGCGTCCTTCTCCCGCAGCCCGGTACGCGCGATCTCCAGATCGCACACCTTGCTCACGGCCGTACCCACCACCCCCGGGAAGGTGGCGTATCCGCCGCCCACATTGGTGCCGATGACCTGCCCGTGCTTGTTGGCGTGCGTCCCCAGGGCGATGTGCCGCTCCTGCCCGGAGACCAGGTCCAGCACCTCCACACAGTCGCCCCCGGCCCAGACGTTCTCGTGCCCGCGCACCCGCATCGCCATGTCGGTGAGCAGCCCGTGGTGCTGTCCCAGAGGCAGCCCGGCCGCCTCGGCGAGGGTCGTCTCGGGCCGCACACCGATCCCCAGCACCACCACGTCCGCCGGATACTCCGCGTCCTCCGTGACCACCGCCCGCACCCGCCCGTCGTCCCCGGTGCGCAGCTCGGTGACATGGGCGTCGTCGACCATGGTGATGCCCAGGTCCTCCATCGCCTTGTGAACCAGACGCCCCATGTCCGGGTCGAGCGTCGACATCGGCTCCTTGCCCCTGTTGACGACGGTCACGTCATACCCACGGTTGACGAACGCCTCCGCCATCTCGACCCCGATGTACCCGGCCCCGATCACCACGGCGCGACGCCCACGCGTGCGTGCCAGCGAATCGAGCAGCGCCTGCCCGTCGTCGAGCGTCTGCACCCCGTGCACTCCGGGGGCGTCGACACCGGGCATGTCCGGACGGACCGGCCGCGCCCCGGTCCCGATCACGAGCTTGTCGTACGACGTCCAGGACTCGGCCCCGGAATCGACGTCACGCGCGCGTACCCGACCGCCCGCGACGTCCAGCTCCACGACCTCGGTACGCATCCGCAGGTCGATGTCCCGCGCCCGGTGCTCCTCCGGGGTGCGGGCGATCAGCTCCTGCGGAGTGGACACGTCACCGCCCACCCAGTACGGGATGCCGCACGCCGAGTACGAGGTGAAGTGGCCCCGCTCGAAGGCCACGATCTCCAGCTCGTCCGGCCCCTTGAGGCGGCGGGCCTGCGACGCCGCGGACATGCCCGCGGCGTCGCCTCCGATGACGACCAGTCGTTCCCGGGTACCCCTCGCACGGCTCATGTCCATGCGAACACGCTACGGGGACCGATGATTTCAGTCCTGTGCGCCCTGCTCCTCCTCGCGCACCGGCGGGGCGGCCGGCAGCGGGCCCACCGCGGTGGCCGCGGGCACGGTCGCCGCCCGGCGCGGCCGTACGAGACGCAGCCACAGGACGACCAGCAGCGCCGCGACCGCCGCGAACGGGAGCACCGCGCCCAGCGCCAGGGCGATCCAGCGCAGCATCGTGACGAAGACGTGCCAGCCGCCCGCCACCGCGTCCACGAAGCCGGGGGAGTCGTCCTTGGCGGCGGCCTTCGCCACCGGGGTCTGCGACAGGGACAGCGTGATGGTGGCCAGGCTGGTGCGGTCCTTCAGGGAGGACTGTTGGGCGAGCAGCGCCTCCAGATCGGACTCGCGGGTGCTCAACTCGCCCTCCAGTTCCACCACATCGCTCAACTTGGTGGCCCGGTCCATCAGTTCACGCACACGTGCCACGCTGGCCCGCTGTGAGGTGATGCGACTCTCCACGTCCACGACCTGGTCCGTGACGTCCTGCGCCTTCGCGGTGCGGTCCAGCAGCTTGCCCGCGCCCTCCAGGTCGGCGAGGACCTCGTCGTACTTGTCGGTGGGCACCCGAAGGACGACCCGGGTGCGTTCGTGGCCCTGTCCGTCGCGGGTGGTCGTCTCGTTGCCGACGAACCCGCCCGCGTTCTCGGTCGTGGTGCGGGCCTCGTCGAGGGCCTTCGGCACGTCCTTGACCCGCACGGACAGCGAGGCCGTACGGATGATGCTGCTCGCGGTGAGCTTGGGCAGGGACTTGGTGTTCCGGGCGTTGCCGCTGCCCGACGCGCCCTCCTGCTGAGCGGTGCCGGGAACCGCTGCCTTGGCGCCCGCGCCGGCATCGCTGGCGGAGGTCGCTTTGTCCGCGCCGCCGCTGCACCCGGTCAGCGCGAGGGCCGAGGCCAGCAGGAGCCCGGCCAGAGCCTGGACGGGCCGGACGGAGTGTCGTGTGCGCATGGGTCGGTACCCCCGAGGTTCGTCGTGACGACTGACGCACCTTCGACGCCGGGACCGGGCGGGACGTTGGCGGGAAACGGTTCCGATGAGGTCACGGTCGGGACTCGTGCCGGGCACCGGGCCGGGATCGGACTGTCAGTGCGGTCTGAGAGGCTGGGGGCATGCGCGAAGTGGAGACTCGTACGGGTACAGGGCATGTCGTCGTCATCGGCGCCGGGATCGGTGGGCTGGCCGCCGCACACCGGCTGCTGGACAGAGGCATGCGTGTGACGGTCGTCGAGGCGTCGGACCGGGTCGGCGGCAAGCTGCTGCCCGGCGAGATCGCGGGCGCCCGCGTGGACCTCGGCGCCGAGTCGATGCTCGCCCGCCGCCCCGAGGCCGTCGCGCTGGCCCGCGAGGTCGGGCTCACCGACCGCCTCCAGCCGCCCGCCACGGCCACCGCTTCGCTCTGGACCCGGGGTGCCCTGCGCCCGATGCCCAAGGGTCACGTCATGGGCGTCCCCGGCACCGCCTCCGCCCTCTCCGGGGTCATCTCCGACGAGGGCCTGCACCGCATCGAGCGCGACGCCGACCTGCCCCGCACGGAGGTCGGCGAGGACGTGGCGGTCGGGGAGTACGTGGCGGCACGCCTCGGCCGTGAGGTCGTCGACCGCCTTGTCGAACCCCTCCTGGGCGGGGTCTACGCGGGCGACGCGTACCGCATCTCGATGCGCTCCGCCGTCCCCCAGCTCTTCGAGGCCGCGAAGAAGCACGACTCCCTCACCGAGGCCGTCCGGGGCATCCAGGAGCGTGCCGCCGCCGCACAGCAGACCGGCCCCGTCTTCATGGGCATCGAGGGCGGAGTGGGCCAACTCCCGCTCGCCGTCGCGGAGTCGGTCCGCGCGCGGGGCGCCGAGATCCTCACCGGGACACCGGTGACGGAGCTGCGCCGGAGCGGAGCGGCCGGCTGGCGGGTCGTCGCCGGAGACCGGGTGCTGGACGCCGACGGAGTGATCGTCGCCGTACCCGCACCGGTGGCCGCCCAACTGCTGCGGGCCGAAGTACCCGGCGCCGCCGCCGAGTTGGGCGCCGTCGAGTACGCCTCGATGGCCCTCGTCACCCTCGCCTACCGCCGCGCGGACGTCGAACTCCCCGAAGGCAGCGGCTTCTTGGTGCCCCCCGTCGACGGCCGCACCATCAAGGCCTCCACCTTCGCCTCCCAGAAGTGGGCCTGGATCGCCGACGAGAACCCGGACGTACTGGTCCTGCGCACCTCGGTGGGCCGCTACGGCGAGACGGCGGTCCTGGACCGCGAGGACACCGGCCTGGTCGACGTCTCACGCCACGACCTCCGCGAGGCCACCGGTCTCGACGCCGCACCCCTCGACACCCGCGTCACCCGCTGGACCGACGGCCTGCCCCAGTACCCGGTCGGCCACCACGCGCGCGTGGCCCGCGTCCGCGAACACGTCGCCAAGCTGCCCGGCCTCGCCGTGTGCGGCGCGGCCTACGACGGGGTCGGCATCCCGGCGACCATCGCGAGCGCGTACGCGGCCGTCGAGCGGCTGACCGGCGACCCGGTGCCGAGCGCGTCCGGCGGAGCGGGAGAATAGCCCCATGAGCGACGACGCCCCCACCACCGAGTCCGGCCGTATCCCGAACAAGGGCAAGCTGGCCAAGGACCTCAACGAGGTCATCCGCTACACCCTGTGGTCCGTCTTCAAGCTGAAGGACGTACTGCCCGAGGACCGCGCCGGATACGCCGACGAGGTCCAGGAGCTGTTCGACCAGCTCGCCGCGAAGGACGTCACGGTCCGCGGCACATACGACGTGTCGGGCCTGCGTGCCGACGCCGACCTCATGATCTGGTGGCACGCCGAGACCGCCGACCAGCTCCAGGAGGCGTACAACCTCTTCCGCCGCACGAAGCTCGGCCGCGCCCTGGACCCGGTCTGGTCGAACATGGCGCTGCACCGCCCCGCCGAGTTCAACCGCTCGCACGTCCCGGCCTTCCTGGCCGACGAGACCCCGCGCAACTACGTCAGCGTGTACCCGTTCGTGCGCTCCTACGACTGGTACCTGCTCCCCGACGAGGACCGCCGCCGCATGCTCGCCGACCACGGCAAGATGGCCCGCGGCTACCCGGACGTCCGCGCCAACACGGTCGCTTCCTTCTCCCTCGGCGACTACGAATGGCTCCTGGCCTTCGAGGCCGACGAGCTCTACCGAATCGTCGACCTCATGCGCCACCTCCGAGCCTCCGAGGCCCGCATGCACGTCCGCGAGGAGGTCCCGTTCTACACAGGCCGCCGCAAGGACATCGGCGACTTGGTAGCCGGCCTGGCGTAAGCGGCCTTCAGGGGCGCGGGGCTGTGTCGACATGCGGCTCCGCCGCGCGGGCGCGACCAGCCCCCCACCGGCCGGCAGACTACCGACGGCCCGGTCGCGCAGCCTTCGGCTCAGCATGCGGAGCGCACGCAGCATGCCGCTCAGGCAGCCGCCCTTCCAACAAATACGCGTCCAGATACCCGTTCACGCACTTGTTGGCCCCACCCGCGATCCCATGCGTCCCCGCATCCCGCTCGGTCACCAACACCGAGTCGGCCAACCGCCGTTGCAACTCCAGCGCCCCGTCGTACGGCGTAGCCGCATCCCGCTCGGCGGCCATGATCAGCACCGGCGGCAACTCACCAGGCCCGGTCCGCACATCAAGGGGCTGCTGACGCGGCGCGGGCCAGTACGCGCACGGCAGATTCATCCACACGTTGTCCCACGTCTCGAACGGCGCCACGCGCGCGAGCCGCGTGTTGTCCCGGTCCCAGACGCTCCACTCGGTAGGCCAGGGCGCGTCGTTGCACTCGACGGCCGTGTACACCGCGTTGCCGTTCTCCGCCTCGACGGCCGCTCCCGGCGTGGGCCCCGCCTGCTGCACCAGGAGCTTGGGGTTGCCCTTCAGGTAGGCCGACAGCGCTGCCGCGGTGTGCGGCCAGTAGTCGTCGTAGTACCCCGCCGACAGGAACGCGCCCTGCAACTGCGCGGGCCCCACCTTGCCGCCCGCGGGCTTCTCAGCGAGCCGTGCAGAGGCCTTCTCGTAGCTGCGCAGCACCTTCCCCGCCGTGTCGCCGAGCCCGTACACGTCGTCGTGCCTGGCGATCCACTCCCGGTAGTCCGCCCAGCGGCCCTCGAACGCGGCCGACTGGTCGAGGTTGTTGCGGTACCAGACCTGCTCGGGGTCCGGGTTCACCGCCGAGTCGAAGACCATCCGCCGTACGTGCGAGGGGAACAGCGTCGCGTACAGCGCCCCGAAGTAGGTCCCGTAGGACGCGCCCATGAACGTCAGCTTGTCCTCGCCGAGGGCGGCGCGCAGGACGTCCAGGTCGCGGGCGTTGTTGAGCGAGTTGTAGAACCGCAGCTTGCTGCCGGAGCGTTTGGCGCAGCCGCGCGCGTAGGCCTTGGCCTCCGCGACGCGCTCCTTCTTGTACGACTCCGAGGGGTACGTCGGCGACTGCGAGGGCGCCTTGAAGAAGTGCTTGGGGTCCTCGCAGGACAGCGGTGCCGACTTGTCGACCCCGCGCGGGGCGTAGCCCACGAGGTCGTAGGCCGACGCGATGCGCTTCCACTCGGGGAGCATGCCGATCAGCGGGAAGTAGAGGCCGGAGGCGCCGGGGCCGCCCGGGTTGTAGACCAGGGAGCCCTGGCCGGGGACTCTGCGCTTGCTGTTGTGCGGGTCCTTGTGGGTGGCCCGGGCGCGGCCGACGGTCAGTTTGATCTGCTTGCCGTCGGGGTGTGCGTAGTCGAGCGGGACGGAGACCGTGCCGCATTCCATGGTGCCGGGCATGTCCTCCGCGTCCGGGCACGTCCCGAAGTCGATGCCACGCGCGCGGGCGTGCGCGGCGGCGAGCGCGGTGCCGGCCGACTCGACGGCGTCCGGGGCACCGGTGGCCGGGGCGGCGGCGAGGGTGGTCAGGAGCAAGGACCCGGCGGCCGAGTACAGGGCGGCGGCTCGCATGGTGGCGTATCCCTTCGGAGCACGGCAGCAACAAAAGGGATGTTTCGTTCGGTTGTTGGCGAAGGCAAGCACCGTCGGGCCGGTGTCGGCCCCAATGACCCCTGTGCGCCCCCTGGCGCGCTCTCACGCCGAGGTCAGCGCCGCCGCTCGTAGGTCAGCGCCGCCACTCGTTGAACTGCTCGCGGTACTGCTCGCGGTGCGCGAAGGCAGCCCGCAGATCCGGTTCGCCGACCGCGCGGATGCCCCGCACGGCCACCGACGTCAGATAGGTGCGGTCGTCGGCGCCACCGCCCGCGTACCGGGTCAGGGTGCCGAGCAGCTGCTGACCGGCCGGGGAGGCCCAGTGCGAGTACGGGTGCACCTCGACCCGGGCGATGGCCAGACAGCTCAGCGTCAGGGCGAGCGGCAGCGCGAACCAGAGCGCGACCAGCCCGCGCGGCATCTCGGCCCCCGGCGTCAGCAGCGCGGTCGCGCCCAGCACCAGCACGACGAGCGCGGCGGCCCGCACCTGCCGGACTCCGGAGGCGACCGTCGTACGGGTGCCGTCCGGTACGGCGAGACCCGCGTCGACGAGCCGGTCCGCCACGTCGCGCACCGCGTCCGTGGCCGCCGCGGTGGCCCGCACCGGGGCGATCCGGGACTGCCCCTCGGGCCCGATGGCGCCTATCACCGACCGCTCGATGGGGTCCCGGCCGCGTGGGTCGACGACGGTCGCCCAGCCGGTGTGGGCGAGCAGCAGCCGGTGCTGGCGCGCCATGGAGACCAGCGTCAGATCGGCGACCCGCGCCGGACCGCCGGACAGGAACGCCGCCTCGTAGAGCGTCAGATCGTGTCCCTTGCCCGCGTCGTCGGCGTCCACGGCCGCCGCTCTGACGGCGGCCAGGCACAGCCGGGTGCACGCCGTGCCGGCGACGGCCCAGGCCAGGAGCAGGAGAAGGACCCAGAACATGCCAAATTTCTATGCCAAAGGCCCAGTGCGACGCCATGCCTTGTTCACAATCCGGACGGAGCGTTGTCTGCATGTGACGTTCCACTTGTCCGGAAACAGACCACGGCCGAAACAGTGCTACGGCTACGGCTGTGCCGACGGCGGCGGGCTGGAGGCGGGCGGCGGCAGCGAGTACGTCGGGGAGACCGACGGGGCCAGCGGGACGACCTGACCCGGGTCGGCCACGGCGGAACTGCTGGGCGCGGGTGTGCTGCTCGCGGCCATGTCCCGGGCCAGCGCGGCGAAGTCGACGTATCCGGTGGCCTCCAGGACCTTGATGTGGTCCAGGACGGTCGTGTTGGCGTCGTCGGCGAGGGCGCGGACCAGGGAGTTCTGCGTGGTGGCGCGGACCTGGGCGACCACCGTGAACACCTTGCCGTGCGCGAGGCGCAGGATGTTGGCGAACTTGCGGTCGAAGTCCACGCCCGATGCCGCGTTGAGGGTGGCGAGCCACTGCTGTTGCTGCGCGTTGGGCTGGTTCGGCAGCGGCAGCCCGAGCCGCGCGGCGACGTCCCGCACCCGCTCGTCCAGGAACGTGTGGCCGTCGATCAGATGCTGCCCCGCCGTCCGTACGGCCGCGGTGGTGCCCTTCTCCTCGGCCTGCTGCCCGGCCGGCAGCTCCCACAGCCCGGCCAGCCGCACCCGCGTGACGAAGTCCCGGTCCAGCGCGGACAACGGCCCGTACTGCGTCGCCACGGTCTGGTCGCTGAGCACATTGGCAGCGGTAGTCCCGGCCCGGTCGGCGTAGGACCAGACCGGGAAGACCAGCGCCGCCAGGGTCGCGGTCAGGCCCACGACGATGACGCCGGTGCCACTGAATATGCCTCGGCCCTTTACGGGGGGTCGCGGTCGCATGGGGTGCCTCCTGTGACGGCACCGCACGTGAGTGCGCTTCTCGTGCGGAACCGCAATATTACTGTGGAGTCACTGTCACCTTCCAAGGCCCCTCCCGGCCCTTCCGCGACCCGTCAGCGGCGCAGCAGTACCCGCCGGGTGGCCCGGGCGAGCCGGACCGTGGGCCGCGCCGAACGCGGGGCCGGCCCCGAGCGCTCCAGCCACCAGGCCCGCAAATCCCGCCTGACCTCGGCGTTCTCGGGTCCGCCCGAGAGCAGCAGCTGTCCGGCGAAGTCCAGCGCGTCCCGCCGGTAGCCGCCGGTCATCGGGTGCGTGTGCGCGTACGCGAGGAAGGCCGGCCGGTACGCCTCCCCGAGGATCTCCGGCAGTTCTGGAGCCACCTTCGCCACGACATCGGCCCGCTTCGCTCCGAGCGCCCGCGCCTGCACACCGAGCCGCACCCGGTCGAACCCTTCGGGCACCGGAGTACCGGCGACCAGCGCGGAGAGCAGGGCGGCCTGGGCGAGGGCGAGACGCTGGCGGGCGGGGGCGGAGGCCTGCGCTGCGGAGGCCTGCGGTGCCGAGGCCTGCGGTGCGGTTGTCGGAGCCGTGACTCGCGCCCGCCCCCGCCCCAAGTCCAGCGCCCCGCGAATCGACGTCAACTCCCGCTCCAGTTCTGCCGCTTCGGGGAAGTTGTCGTCGCGCTCCAGCAGCACCCCCGGCGGGGAGACGCGGGACGCCAGGTCGGTGAGGATGTCGAGGACCGGAGCGGGGACGGGGTGGGCGTGGCTGTCGTGCCAGACGCCGTCGCGTTCGACGCCGCCCGCGACATGGACGTAGGCGATGGCCTCGACGGGGAGTTCGGCGAGGGCCTTGGCCGGGTCCTCGCCGCGGTTGACGTGGTTGGTGTGCAGGTTGGCGACGTCGATGAGGAGGCGTACGCCGGTGCGGTCGGCCAGTTCGTACAGGAACTGGCCCTCGGTCATCTCCTCGCCCGGCCAGGCGAGCAGCGCGGCGATGTTCTCCACCGCGAGGGGTACGGGCAGTGCGTCCTGGGCGATGCGGATGTTCTCGCAGAGCACGTCGAGGGCGTCCCGGGTGCGCGGTACGGGCAGCAGATGGCCGGCTTCGAGGAGTGGGGAGGCGGTCAGGGGGCCGCCCGCGCGGACGAACGCGATGTGCTCGGTGACCAGCGGTGAGCCGAGGGCCTCGGCCCGCTCGGCGAGCGCCGTCAGCCTGTCCTCGTCGGGCCGGTCGGCGCCGCCGAGGCCGAGGGAGACGCCGTGCGGGATCACGGTCACGCCGCGCTCGCGCAGCCGTAGCAGCGATTCGGGGAGGTGGCCGGGGCAGAGGTTCTCGGCCACGGCCTCGACCCAGTCGATGCCCGGCAGGTGTTCCACGGCGCCCGCGATCTCCGGCCGCCATCCGATGCCCGTCCCCAGTCGTTCCATGGCCCGTCCCCGTCCCGTTCTCGTCCTCGGTGTCTTCGCCGAAATCCACTCACTCCACAAGACCGCTGTTCGGTGTGACGGAGGTATCGCCCCCGGGCCGGGCCCCGAACCCCGGCCGTGTCACCTTCAGAGCAACATTTGAGGTTCGGGGCGGGGCCGCGGCCGGGGTTCGGGGCCGGTTACCCCAGCACCCCATTCGAGTCGACCGGATCCGGTCGCCCGGTGTTGACCGTTCCGGGCGCGCCCGGGGACGGCCGTGAGGTGGCCCCGTTGTTCGGGCTCGCTGCGGCGGCCGGTGCCGAGGGCACCACCTGACCGGGCACGGGCGCGGCGGGACCGGTCGGGCTGGCGGTGGAGGCGTTCGCGACCCCGTTGGCGATGGCGTCGAAGTCGACCCGCCCGGTCTTCTCCAGCACGGTGATGTGGTCGAGCACGGTCTGGTTGGTGTCCGAGGCCAACTGCCGCACCAGGCTGTTGCGCGTGCTGTTCCGTATGGCGCCGACCGCCGGGAAGATCTTGCCGTGCGCGGCCCGCAGCAGATTGACGAACTTGTACTCGTACTCGGCGCCGGTCGCCGCGCTCATCTCCCGCAGCCAGCCCTGCTGTTGCTCGTTCGGCACGTTGGGCAGCGCCACATTGAGCTGGGCGGCGACGATCCGCACCCGCTTGTCGAGGTCGGTGTGGCCGACGATGAGATGGTCCCCGGCCTCCTTGATCGCCTGGCTGGGCGCCCGCTCGATCGCCTGCTGCCCGGCCGGCAGCTCCCACAGCCCGGCCAGCCGCACCCGCACGATCAGATCCCGGTCGGCGGCCGTCAGCGGCCCCCACTGGGTGTTCACCGTGCCCGCCGCCACGTTCGCCTGACCGGTACCCGAACGGTCGGCATACGACCACACGGGGAAGACGAGGGCGCCAGTGGTGGCGACGACGGCCGCGATGAGCACAGCCGTACCGTTGATACGACGCAAGGGAGCCTCCCGGGGACACCAACTGGTCGTTGGAGAAGTTGACACGTGGCCAGTGCCTGGAGGTACGCGCGGGACGGACAGCTTGTTCAAAGGAAGGGCAGTGTTGCCCAAAGGGCAGGCAAAGAGGGCGGGTTCGGTGGGGCGGGCCGGGTGGTCCGGCGCAGGCAACACGGGGGAAACGGGGCTTTCCTAGGATGCGGCGGGTGCACCTGACCGTCCTTGACGCCCCCACCGAGTGGAGCCGCTTCACCGAGGGTTCCGTCGAACGCCGCATGCTGCTCGCGCTCGGCGACCTGCTCGGCACCCCGCTGCGCCCGAAGCCGCTGATGCTGCCCGACGGCAGCCGCGTCGAGGTCGAGGGGATCGACCCCGCCTGCCGCGTGCTCGTCCAACTCGTCGGCAACCAGGGCGCATACAAGCCCGCCTACCGCAACAAGGTCATGGCGGACATGTTCAAACTGCTCTGGCTGCGCGAGTCCGTACCCACCGCCGAACGCGCGGTCCTCCTGGTCAGCGAGCTGATCGTGCAGGCCCTCGGCGGCTGGGTGGCGCGCGCCGCGGCGGACCTCGGAATCGAGATCCACGTCTACGACGGCAGCGCGGCCGTCCCGCTCCAACTCCCGCCGCGGCCAGACGTAAAACGCCCGTAACAGACGAATGCGGTGTCCCGAAACACAATCTTCCTACGGTCGGGGACACCTAAGCGGATTTCCGCGTGGCAGTCAGTCGCACTCGCTACGCACGCTCTCCGACTTCCAGGATCGGGCACTTGTGCCCGCGACATGGATGGGAGCGTGAAGGTGACTGGTACGCCAGCACTCCAACTGCGGTCGGTGCGACGGGTCTACGGGTTCGGGTCGGCCGCGACCACGGCCCTCGACGACGTCCACCTGACGGTGCCGTCGGGCCGTTTCGTCAGCCTCATCGGCCCCAGCGGCTGCGGAAAGTCGACGCTGCTGCGGCTCGTCGCCGGGCTCGAACAGCCGGACGGCGGCGAGGTGTCGGTCCACGGAGTGACACCGGCACAGGCCTGCGCGGCCAAGCTGATCGGACTCGTACCGCAGAGCCCCGCGCTGCTGCCCTGGCTGTCCGTCCTGCGCAACGTCACGCTGCCCCAGAAGATCAACCGGGGCGCGGCCGGGCGCCGGGAACGCATCGCCGACTTCGCCGAACGCCGAACGGCCCCCGACATGAAGGAACTTCTCGTCAAGGCCGGCCTCGGCGACGCCCTGCACAAGCTTCCGGCCCAGCTCTCCGGCGGGATGCGCCAACGCGCCGCGATCGTCCGGGCGTTCGGCCTGCAACCCGACGTGCTCGTCATGGACGAACCCTTCTCGGCGCTCGACGAGTTCACCCGCGAAAGCCTCCAGGACCAACTCCTCGACCTGTGGGAGGAGTTGCGGACGACGGTCCTGTTCGTCACCCACTCCGTGTCCGAGGCCGTACGGCTCTCCGACACCGTCGTCGTCATGGCGCCGAACCCCGGCCGCATCGTCGAGAGCATCGACATCGACCTGCCCCGGCCGCGCGGTGAACGGCTCTTCGGGGAACGGCGGTTCCACGAGTACGAGGACCTGGTGAGAGAGCGGCTGCGCCGCGCCTGGCACAGCGAAGCCGCGTGAGTGGGGGCGTGAGGACATGACCGTAGCCGACGAACGCACCACCGACTCCCTGGCGGCCGGTACCACCGGGAAGCAACCGCCCGCCGAACCGTCCCGCTTCAGCCTCAAGCACCCGAGGTCCCGGATCGCCTGGATCCGTCCGGCCGTCTGGCTGCCCCTCGTCGTCATGCTGGCGATCCTCGCCGGGCTCTGGCACTGGGGGGCCGAACAACTTCCCTATCTGCTACCGCCGTTGTCCGACGTCGGCAGTTCGCTCTCCGGCAATTTCGGCTACTACGTCCACAACGCCCTCGTCACCCTCGGGGAGGCGACGGCCGGGCTGGGGATGGGGTTCGTCGGAGCGTTCGTCCTCGCGGTGCTGACCAGTGAACTCCCGCTGGTGCGGCGGGCGGTGATGCCGATCGCGGTCGTCCTCAACGTCACCCCGCTGGTGGCGGTCGCTCCGGCCCTGGTCGTGGCCTTCGGCTTCGGGCCCATGCCCAAGCTGATCATCACCGGGCTGATCTGTTTCTTCCCGATCCTCATCAACACGGCGACGGGGCTGCGGTCCGTGCCGCAGCAGGTGTTGCAGGTCTACCGCACGATGGACGCGAGCCGGGTCGAACTGCTGTGGCACGTTCGGGTACCCAACGCGCTGCCGTATCTCTTCGCCGCACTGCGGATCGTGTTTCCGCTGTCGATCATCGGGGCGGTCGTCGCCGAGATGTCGGCGTCCGGATCCACGGGGGGACTGGGGACCGCGATCAGTGTGGCCTCCTCCATGAACCAACTCCCCGTTGTATACGCCTCGATCCTCGTCCTTGCGGTGATGGGCGTGCTGTTGCTGCTCGCCGTGACCGTCGTCGAGCGCCGCGTGCTGCATTGGCACGACAGCACGAACTGAGGCTGGCAGCACGGTTGTTGTCCGCGGGCCCGGCGGGGGCTGGTCGCGCCCACGCGGCGGAGCCGCATATCGATACAGCCCCGCGCCCCTATGGGGCGCACCCATCTGGGCCTGTATTTATTGGTTTCCCGGCATTTACGCCAGTTTGGAGTCAACCATGTCCCGTCATCGCCTCACCAGATCCGCTCTCATCGCCACCGTGCTGACGCTCGGAGTCGCCGGATGCGGCTCCGGCTCGGACGACAGCACCTCCGCCGGTTCCGCCGGTTCCGCGATTTCCGCGAAGCGCTGTGCCGAGAACAAGGCCGCCGGGAAGATCACGTATCTCTCCGGGTACCAGTTCCAGTCCTCCGTCTCGATCCTCGAATACATCGCCGCCGCCAAGTTGGGCTATTTCAAGGACCTCTGCCTCACCGTCGACCTCAAGCCCGGCAGCGGTGACACCGCGCAGAACACCAAGCTGCTCGCCGGCGGACAGGCCACCGTGTCCGCGATCTCCGAGCAGGACCTGATCCAGGCCCAGGCCAACGGCATCGACATCAAGGGCATTTCCTCGTACTCGAACGCCGGGCTCGACATCCTGATGACCAACAAGGACATCACCGACCTCACCCAGCTCGACGGCAAGGTCGTCGGACACAAGGGCTACGTCCCCGCCGCCGTCGAGGCGATGCTGGTCAAGGCCGGCGTGAAGTGGGACTCGCTCAAGCTGGTCAAGGAGGGCTACGACCCCTCCGTGCTGCCCCGCAAGCAGGGCGGCCTCGAAGCGCTCACCGGGTTCATCTCCAACGAGCCCAACCAGCTCAAGGCGGCCGGCAAGGACGTCACCGTGTGGAAGCCGGTCGACTACAAGATCCCCAGCTCCATCGGCGCGATGGCGGTCAACCCGGCGTTCGCCAAGGCCCATCCGCACGCCGTCGAGGACATCCTGCGCGCCGCCCTGCACGCGTACGCGTACTGCTCCGCCGGCGAGGCGCACATCACCGAATGCGTCGGCTACGCGGCCAAGCTGTCCGGCCCGACCTACGACAAGAAGCTCAACGCGACGATCTGGAAGACCGAGACACAGGTCGTCAAGGAGAACCCGACGCCCGGACAGCCGCTGGGCGGCATCGACACCGACAACGTCACCCAACTCGTCGCCATGCTGCACCAGTTCAAGATCGTGCCGAGCAGTGTGACCGCCGCCAAGGCCGAGGCGTGGTTCGACACCTCGTTCGTCAAGGACATCTACAGCGGCGACAAGCTCGTCTGGCCCGCGCCGTAAGAACGCAAGTAACCCGCAGAGCCGTAGAAAGGCCCGCAACGTGCCCGCGAAAGAGTACGGAATCTTCCTTCCCATCGGGAACGGCGGCTGGATGCTGTCCACCACCGCGCCGCATCCCGAGGCGACCTACGCGTACAACAGGCGTGCCGCCCTGCACGCGGAGAACATCGGTCTCGACTTCGTGATGTCGATGGCCAAGTGGCGTGGTTTCGGCGGGAGTACGGACCACTGGGGCCGCTCGCTGGAGTCGATGACGATGATGGCGGCGCTCGCCGAGGCGACCAGCCGGGTCAAGATCTGGGCGACCCTGCACGCCAACATCCACAACCCCGCCGTCGCGGCGAAGATGCTCACCACCCTCCAGGACATCTCCGGCGGCCGGGCCGGGATGAACATCGTGAACGGCTCGTACGCCGGGGAGTTCGAGCAGTTCGGCGACTGGGACCCGGAGCTGAGCCACGCGGACCGCTACCGGATGACGGAACTCTGGACGGAGGCCGTCACCCGGCTGTGGACCGAGGACTCGGTCACGATGCGCACCCCGTACTTCGACCTCGTCGACTGCGAGTCCCGCCCGCACCCGGCGACCCGGCCGACCGTCATCAGCGCGGGCCGCTCCGAGGATGCCCGCCGCTTCCAGGCCCGGTACGCCGACGGCGCCTTCCTCGCCGCCGACAGCCTCGACGACATGCGGTCGCTCTCCGCCGACGTGCACGCCCGCGCGAAGGCCAACGGCCGTGTCTGCAAGACGTATTCGATGCTCACCGTCGTCCAGGACGACACCGACGAACTGGCCGTCAAGAAGGTCAAGGAGTGGGGCGTAGGCGTCGACCGCGAGGCCCTCGCCCATATGCGCCACACCTGGGGTGTCCCGGAGGACCAGGCGCGCGCCTGGGCCGCCGGTGCCAACGGGGAGGCCGCCTTCCAGACGCCGTACGTCGCCGGCAGCACCCGTACGGTCACCGAGCACATCGAGTACATCGTGCGCGAGGCCGACCTCGACGGACTCATGCTGATCTTCCCGGAGTACGACGAGGACATGCTGCTCTTCGGCGACACCGTGCTCCCCGCGCTGCGCGCCCGCGACGAGGTGACGGCCTGATGTCCGACCTGCGCGACAGACAACTCGCCCGCCTCGCACGGTCGGAGAGCAGGCCCGCACTCGTCGTGGTCGACGTACAGCGGGACTTCGCCGACCCCGACCGGCTCGGGGCGTACGGCCTGACGGACGAGGCGCTGGCGGCGCTGGACCGGACGGTCACCCGTATCGCCGAACTCGTCGACGCCGCGCGCGCCGCCGAAGTACCGGTCGTCTGGGTCGAGTTGGGCAGCGACCCGGCACGGCCGTGGCGGTCGAGCAACTGGCTGCGCGAGGGCGACTACGACGCACCCATGAGCCCGGACGAGCCGTGCCGGATCGGGACGCCCGGCGCCGAGTGGTATCAAATGCAGCCCGCCGAGGGTGAGTTGCGGGTGGCCAAGCGCGGCTACAGCGGCTTCCTCGGCACCGATCTCGACGCGCGGCTGCGCTCGGCCGGCTACGACTGGCTCACCGTCGTCGGCCTGACGAGCGAGTGCTGTGTGTACGCGACCGCCCAGGACGCCGTCCAACTCGACTGGCCCGTCGTCGTGCCCCAGGACACGACGGCCGCCTACGACCACCACGTCAACGCCGCCGCCCTGTTCCAACTCGGCCTGAACGTGGCCGTGTTGAGCGACGCCGACGAGGTCGTCGAGCTGTGGAAGAAGGCCGCGCGATGACCGGAATGCACATCGGCTACGACCTCTCCTTCACCCACACCGAAGGCGCCTGGGCGCGCCAGGGCTCCTGGATCGGGCGGGACTTCCCCGACGTCCGCATGTTCATGGAACTCGCGCAGACCGCCGAACGCGCGGGCGTCGGCCTGCTGTTCTTCGGCGACGGCAGCGGCATCCCCAGCACCTGGCGCGGCAGCATCGCACCGGCCGTCGAGTGGGGCATCCAGTGGCCGCGCCACGACATGGCACCGGTCATCGCCGCGATGTCCACCGTGACGGAGAAGGTCGGCTTCGGCCTGACGTACTCCTCCACCTTCATGCATCCCTTCTACGTCGCCCGGCTGTTGAACTCGCTCGACCATGTGACCGGCGGCCGTATCGCCTTCAACGTGGTCGCCTCCACCCGCGGCGCCGACGCGGCCAACTACGGCTTCGCCGAACTGATGGACCACGATCTGCGCTACGAGCGGATGGAGGAATTCATCGACGTCTGCCGGGCGTTGTGGGACTCCGTCGCGCCGGACGCCATCGTCCGCGACCGCAGCACGGGCCGGTTCGCCGACCCCGAGAAGGTGCACCCCATCGACCACGAAGGGCGCTTCTTCACCGTCAAGGGACCGCTCGCGTCCGTACCCGGTCCGCAGTACCACCCGCTCATCGTTCAGGCGGGCAACTCCCCCCGGGGCATTGCCGCTTCGGCCCGCTTCGCCGACCTCGTCTTCGGCTTCGGCGGACATCTGGCCGGCCAGCAGCGCCATCGCAAGCTGCTCGACGAGGCATTGCTCGCCGAGGGGCGGGACCCGGACCACGTGGGCATCCTCTGGGCCACCCAGGTGATCGTCGGCCGCACGAAGGCCGAGGCGCTGGCGCGCTGCGAGGCGGTGCACGAGTTCTGGAACGAGGAGGCGGTCGCCACCTACCTCTCGCACAACGCCGGCTACGACTTCTCGACGCTGCCCGCCTCCTTCCAACTCGGCGAACTGCGCGACGAGTTGGCGGCTGCCAACGCGAGTCCGGCGGGGCTGGTCGGCTCGCTCGTCGCGGAGTTCGGCGCCGATCACACCATGAGCCGCAGCGAGTTCTTCGCGCACGGCCGGGGGCGGGCGACGGGCCTGGACCACAGCCTCGTCGGTGATCCGGCCGCCGTGGCCGACGCGTTGGAGGAGAACTTCGCCGCCACCGGAGCACGCGGTGGCTTCATGTTCTCCAGCCCACTGGCCATGCCCGCCGGCTTCGCCGCGATCAGCGAACTGCTGCTCCCCGAACTGCGCCGCCGCGGTGCGCTCGCAGCGGCCTACCCCGGATCGACTCTCCGCGAGAACCTGGCAGTTTGAGATGCCCGCAGTGAATGAGGGCGAGGGCGTACGGCGTGACTGGTTCGCCCTCGGCAGTCTGTGCACCGGGTTCTTCATGCTGCTGCTGGACAGCACGATCACCTCGGTCGCGCTGCCGTCACTGATCAGTGGGCTGCACGCCAGTGAGACCGCCGCGATGTGGGTCAACAGCGGCTATCTCATCGCGTACGCGGTGCCGTTGGTCGTCGCGGGACGGCTGGGCGATCGCTACGGCCATCGACGCGTCCACCTGGTCGGACTGGCCGCGTTCACGCTCGGCTCGCTGCTGTGCGCAACTGCCCCCACCATCACGGCACTTGTCGCCTGGCGGATTGCACAGGGCATCGGTGCCGCGCTGATGACCCCGCAGTGCCTGACCCTCATCAAGGCGCTGTTCCGGCCGCCGCGTCTCGCCGTCGCGCTCGGAGTCTGGGGCGCGGTCGGCGGAGCGGCGGTGGCTGTCGGGCCGCTGCTGGGCGGATTCCTTGTGGCGGCCGGGGGTTGGCCCGCGGTGTTCTGGGTCAACGTCCCGGTCGGTGTCGCCGCGATGGTCGCCGTGGCCGCGTTCGTACCGGTCCTGCCGCGCCAGGAGGCACGCATCCCGGTCTGGGCGATCTGTGCGAACGCGAGCGGTGTCGGTGCGCTGGTGATCGGCATCCAGGGCACGGACGCGGCGCGGGCCCAAGTGCTGGGCGTGCCACGGTGGTTGCTCGTCGTCGTCGGCGTGGTGGTGGTCGCGGGGGTGGTGTGGTTCCAGCGCCGGGACGGGCAACGCGCCCTGGTGCCGGTCGAGTTGCTGCGCAGCCGGGGGTTCGTCGTCGCGGCCTGGGCCGGAGCCGCCGCGGCCTTCTGCTCCGGGTCGGCCATGATTCCGCTGATGCTGTACCTCCAGCGGGAGCGCGGTCTCGACGCGGGCGCGGCTGCCCTCACCCTCGTACCGATGGGCGTGGTCTGCCTGTTGGGGGCGCCGGTGTCGGCCCGGCTCAACAACGGAATCGGGTCCCGCGCGGTCGCCGTCATCGGCTCCGGCGCGCTCGTCCTGTCCATCGGGGCGTCGGCGGTGCTCGTCGCGACCGACGCCCCGATCGCCGCGCTGACCGCCACGTTCGCGGTGTACGGGGTGGCCAACTCCTTTGTCTGGTCGCCCCTTTCGATCGCGGCGGTCACATCGGTCGGCCCGGACGAGGTCGGTGCGGCCTCCGGAACCTTCAACGCGATGAAGCAACTCGGCGCGGTACTGGGCAGCGCGGTCTGCGCCGTTCTGCTGGCCGGCCACGGCTACGCGGTCACGCTCGGCGGGCTCGCGGCGGTCGGACTGGTCTGTCTCCTGGCATCCGTACTCCTGCGAACCGAGTCTCCCGGGGGCGGTCGCTCCGCGCTGCCCGCCGCGTCACAACTACCCACAGGAGTCGCCCGATGAAGCCTGACGCAGACGGGGGTTGCACGATGACGGCAATGGAAGGCCTGGAGAATCTGGACGGCATCATCTCGGATCCCGGGGAGATGACGAGGGCGTTCTCCGGGTTCCCGTCAGGCGTCGCCGCCATCTCCGCCCGTGTCCAGGACGACCCGATCGTCATGATCGTCTCGTCGTTCGCGGTCGGGGTCTCCCACAACCCGCCCATGGTCTCCTTCGCCGCCCAACACACCTCCACCACTTGGCCCGTACTGTCCCGTGCGCAGGCGATCGGGATCTCCGTCCTGGGGGAGGGGCACAGCGACAAGGCCCGCCAACTCGCCTCCCGCAGCAAGGCGGGCCGGTTCGCCGACCTCCGTACGGTGGAAGCGGCATCCGGTGCGATCTTCCTCGACGGCGCACCAGTGTGGCTGGAGTGCACGGTCGAGCACAGCTACCCGGCAGGCGACCACGACATCATCGTGCTGCGTGTGCTGGCCATGCGGTCGGACGACGCGCGGAGTCCACTGGTGTGGCATCGAAGGACGCTCAAGATGCTGGGGAGTTGAGTCCTGGGCCGGTGCGGCGCCGGTTCTGCCGCAGCCGCTCGGGAAGCGGCCTGCGGAAGTCGGGAAGCAGGCGCTGGGCGAGGAACGCGGACTTCAGGAAGGCGCGGACGGCACACTCGCGGCGGGGACTCATCCAGCCGATCCGATGGAGCCGGCACACGCGCTCGCCGGCCAGACAGCGGGTCAGGTCTCTGCCGAACGCCCGTAAGGGGGACGGGAACCAGCGCTCGGCGAAGAACTCCATCATCGCGGTCGCCACACGGTGACCCGACTCCGTCTCCTCGTACGGCCGGGCGTCGAACTTCAGGGCGAACTCGGTCATCGCGTCCCAGTCCTCGGGGAACGCCTCGTCGGCCAGCGGCCCGGACTCGCGTTCCAGAAGGCGGAAGAGAGCTTGCGCCCAGCGATGCCAGGCGACCTTCATGCTCTCGCTCGTACCGGGCAGCCCCAGCGAGGTCTGCAGCCGGTCCGCGAACGTCGCCAGCAGGACCAGGGGATAGACGAAGTCGTCGGTGTCGTCGAAGTTGCCGGGCAGGTGCGGGGTCGCGCGGGCGATACCCAGGTGGATGCGGTTGAGCCGTTCGGCGGCGCCGCGGCCCGCCGAGCTGGACAACCCGTCGACCATCCAGGCCATCAGGAACTTGTTGCCGTCCTCGAAACGCCGCTGGGGTCTCTTCTCCAGTTTCGCGGTGTGGGCCAGGGTGGCGGATCCGAAGCCCGGCTGCATCATGCGCATGGTGCCCGGATAGACCATCATCGCCAGCGCGAACTCGGGGACGCGGTGGCCGACGTAGAGCGAGATCATCCGCTCCCAGTCGGTCTCCGGGTCCATCCGGGCCAGCTCGCGGTCGACCCACTTGTAGCCACGGCGCACTGTTGCTTCCCCCTACTCGGACCTTCAGAGAGGGGACGCTCCGACACGGGCCGGTCGATGCCGCGATCCGTCGTGAGCTGCGTCACTTCGGCCGAGAACGACAGGTCTCCACCCGAGGGTGGAGCCACTGAATCAGCCCGTGGGTGGTGGTGATCGACGCAGGTCGGAGCGCAGCCTTGTGCCATGGGTTCACTGCATTCCGCACTCGTCACTCTCATCGGCGTCTGCGTCGCGATCTTCGTCGTGGCGTGGGTTATCGGCGCGGTCTACTTCGGTGTGAAGAGCGAAGCCGGGCTGCGCGGTTGGGCGCGCGGTCTGCGCCGCACCCTGCTCCGGCGGGTTCCGCTGGTCGTGGGTGCCTACGCGTTCTCTGTCCTGATCAGACAGGCTCCGGACTCCTTCTGGCACCACCTCCAGTACTGGCAGCCCGAACTCGCCCTTCTGGGCACCCTGTTGGCCATCGCCTCCACGGCTCTGCTGCTGTGGGCCCGTTGGGTCCTCGGTGTCATGTGGGCCAGCATCCCGCTGGTCCACGAACACCACGAACTGCGCACCGAGGGCCCCTACCGAATAGTGCGGCACCCCATCTACACCGGCCTCCTCGGCCTCGTCCTCGGCGGGATGCTCGCCTGCGGCTTCGGCGTCTGGATCGTGCTCCTGGCGGTCGCCGTCCCCTGGCTGCTGCGCCGCGTCCGGATCGAGGACGGGCTGATGGCCGACCGGTTCGGTGCGTCTTACGAGGCCTACCGGGCCCGGGTTCCGGCCCTGATCCCGTGGACCCGACCTGTTCCGGTCGCGCCCCGGGCCGTCGACAGTCAGTCGTGAGGGACCAGGCCGGCGGAAAGGTGAATGTGATGCACGCCACATGATGGGAGCGCATAGCGGGGTAGGGGTCATTGCCTTTGTTATAGGTGTGGGGGCGTGTCCGCGGTCGTGCGGGGCGTACCGGGGTCGATGACGCTGCGCTGCCCCGCGACGCTGCAGTCCGAGGCCGGCGTCGCCGACTGGGAGGTAAGGGGTCGACGCTGATGGAGCAGTCGCGGGCCGACGAGTTCGACCGGTTCGTGGCGGCTCGGTGGTCGGCGTTGTTTCATCTGGCGAAGCTGCTCACCGGCGGAGACCGGCACCGGGCGGAGGACCTGCTGCAGGAAGCGCTGGTCAAGCTGTGGTTTGCGTGGCCGAAGGTGGCCGAGCAGGCGCCCGAGGCCTATGTGCGCAAGGTTCTGGTCCGCGCCGCGGCTCGCTCGGCACGGCGTCGCTGGTGGGGCGAGCACCCCGTCGACCAGTTGCCCGACCCGCCCGAGGTGGGAGACGAGACCGACGCCGTCGATGAACGGACCCGGTTGGAGGCCATGTTGGCGTTGTTGCCGGCGCGGCAGCGGGCCGCGGTGGTGCTGCGCTACTACCAGGACCTGCCCGAGCAGCATGTCGCGAAGGTGCTGGGGTGTCCGGTGGGTACCGCCCGTTCACTCACGGCACGCGGCGTCGCACGGTTGCGGCGGCTTCTGGCCGAGGCAGTCGAGTCGGTGGAGTGAAGAAGGAGCCATGGACCACTTCGAGCAGGGGCTGGCCCGCATGATGCGTGACGGCGACGAAGACACACCCTACGAGGAGCGGCACCAAGTCCGCCTGCGAGCCGGCGTCCGTGCCCGGCAGCGGGCCCGGACGGTCTGGATGGCCACCGGATCCCTGCTGACCGTCGCCGGACTCGGAGTCGGACTGACGCTCCTGGCGAGCTTGTCCGCTCAGAGCGGGTCCAACGATCCTCAGCCCCGCCCCGTCACCTCTGCGGAGTCGGTCACGGGGCCGTCGACGGCCCGCCCCGCCTCCACTGCCGAGGGGGCGTCGCTGCCGACACGGACCTCAACCACCACCCGGGTAGCCGCCACTTGGCCGGGTTCAAGGAGTTCCGGTCAGTGAGGGCCGACCGAGCCGGCGTGACCACCACCGCCCGCCGGTCGGCGGATCCCCGCTTGTCCTGCTCTCCACGAACTGAAAGCTCACCACGTGATGCATGAGAACGAGCCCGCGTTGGCCGACGCCCCGCGCCAGGCGGCGAAGTCCCAGGCGATCTCCTGGGAGCGGCGTCTGCGTCGCTTCGGCTACGTCGAGCGACCGCGCACGTCCGTACGGGACCGCCTGGTCGTGCCATTTCCCGAGCCCGACGCGCGGCTGTGGCGCATGCTCGGGCTGTCCCCGGTGACAGCGGGCCGACTGGCGCGCTGGTCGGAATGGGGCGGGCCGCTGCTGGTGACGCTCGTTGCCGGGCTGTCGCGCTTCTGGCGTCTGGGCAGCCCGCGGGCCGTCGTGTTCGACGAGACGTACTACGCCAAGGACGCCTGGGCCTTGCTGCGGCTCGGCTACGAGAGCACGTGGCCGGACAGCAAGATCGCCGACCCGCAGATCCTGGCCGACCCTCAGGTGATCCCGCTCTCCGACACCGGAGCCTTCGTCGCACACCCGCCTACGGGCAAGTGGGTGATCGCCCTCGGCGAGTGGATGTTCGGCCTCGACCCCTTCGCCTGGCGCTTCATGACGGCGTGTCTCGGCACACTGTCGGTGCTGATGCTGTGCCGAATAGGACGCCGCCTGTTCCGTTCCACCGTGCTGGGCTGCCTGGCCGGCGCGCTGATGACGGTGGACGGTCTGCACTATGTGATGAGCCGCACCGCTCTGCTCGACCTCGTCGTCATGTTCTTCGTACTGGCGGCGTTCGGCTGCCTGCTCGTCGACCGGGACCATGCGCGGGCCCGGCTCGCCGAGGCCCTGCCGGTCCAGGAGGACGGCCGCATACGCCCGGACGGACACACCGGCGACCGAGCAGGGACGGGAGTGCGGCCCTGGCGGCTCGCCGCCGGCTTCTTCCTGGGCCTGGCGGCCTCCACCAAATGGAACGGCCTGTACTTCCTCGCCTTCTTCGTGATCCTGACCCTGCTGTGGGACGTGGGCTCCCGCCGCGTCGCCGGGGCGCGTCGCCCCTATCGGGCGGTGCTGCGCAAGGACCTCGGCTGGTCGGTGGTGTCCCTCGTGCCGGTCGCCGTCGTGACGTATGTGGCGACCTGGACCGGCTGGTTCGTGTCCGACAACGGCTACGGACGGCACTGGGCGGACGGCCGCGGCGGCACCTGGTCGTGGATCCCGGCCCCGCTGCGCAGCCTGTGGCACTACGAGTACGGCGTCTACCGGTTCAACGTGGGGCTGAACACTCCTCACAAGTACGAGTCGAATCCATGGAGTTGGCTGGTCCTGGGCCGTCCCGTGCTGTTCCACTACGAGTCACCGAAACCCGGGACGCACGGCTGCCACACGACGGCCGACTGCTCGGAGGGGATCCTGGCCCTGGGCACACCGCTCCTGTGGTGGTCGGCCTGTTGCGCCCTCGTGTATCTGCTCTACCGATGGGCGCTGCGCCGCGACTGGCGCGCCGGCGCCGTCCTGTGTGCGGTGGCTGCCGGTTATCTGCCCTGGTTCCTGTACCAGGACCGCACGATCTTCTCCTTCTACGCGGTCGTCTTCGTGCCGTACCTGTGCCTGGCGGTGGCGATGATGCTGGGAGCCCTGCTGGGTCCGCCGGGCGCGACCCAGCGGCGCCGCACCCGGGGTGCGTTGGCTGCAGGTGCCCTGGTCCTGCTCATCGCCTGGAACTTCGTCTACTTCTTCCCGATCTACACAGGACAGACGATCCCGTACGCCGACTGGCACGCCAGGATGTGGCTCGACACCTGGGTCTGAGACCGCGTGTGAGACCTGCTCGTTTCCTGAGGCCGACTTCGCGCCCCGACTCACCGGGTGTGCCCCCAGGTCGCACATGGACTGGAGCGCACGCCGGACGCAGTGACTGAAGCAACCGCATCAGGTCAGACGCCAAAGAGACCGGACACGGTGGTGTCCCTCGACTGCAACAGTCAGCCCGGGCGCGATCTCCGTGAAGCCCGCGTCCCGGACCAACGGCCGTTCGCTGCTGATGAGTTCGGCCCACTGGGCGGGGGCGGCGGTGCGGACCGAGAGCGGGAAGCCCGCCTGACGCCAGGCGGTCCGCTCCTCCTCCGACTGCTCCCACCAGGCGAGTTGGGCGCCGTGGCCGGTCTGGGCCATCGTCTTGCCGGCGGACATGTCGAGGTCCGGGTTCAGCCAGAGCACCGGTGCCGTCGGGTCCGCGTCGGCCGGCGGTTCGGGGTCGTCGAGGTCGGTGCCCGACACCTGGAGCCGGGCCAGGTCCTTGGGCCAGCCGTCGAGCGGGACGGGCGGGAAGACCCGTACCTCCGCCGACTTCCCGGTCACCGTGATGCCCGGCAGAGCCTCGGCCCGCCGCCACTCGGCCCCGCGCGCCCGCCGCACCACCTTCCGGATCCGCGCGTCCTGCCAGTCCCGCATGACCTGCGCCCACTCCCCGTCACCGAGAGCCCGCTCGTCGCTCAGGATCGTCAGCACGGCCCGGGCCGCGGTCTCCAACGCGTCCGTCCGAGCCGGGGGAGCATCCCGCTCGATCCGTACGACCAGGGGCAACACGAACTGCGGAGCCTCGTCGCGCACGGTGCGCTCATTACGGAAGGGGTCGGGGTCGTCGCCGGGAACGGGGGATTCACTGGTCACGTCCTCCAGTCTGCCAGGCGGAAGATCGGCCCTTGTAAGCACCACTGAGTGGCTCGACCGCATAGGGACCGGTTTCCCGGCGCAGGGGCGGGGAGCGGCCTGGTCACCGGCTCGCAGTCGGGCACGGTCCCGGTCCCGCTGCTCCCCCTTGGCGGGGCGGCTCTGGTCACGGCGGCCGTG